>NZ_JAFMYU010000025.1 GCF_017353255.1 Fibrella aquatilis
CGCACTCATCACTTACCACTAGCCGCGGCTCCTGCCAAGCGGAAAAACCGTACCGTCAATAACACCGCCGCTACGCTGAGTCCTACGAGGAGGCCCATCCAGACACCGGCGGCATCGTAGCCGAAGGTGAACCCCAGCAGATAGCTCGTAGGCAGGGCCACGAGCCAGTAAGAAAAGAGGGTGATGAGCGTGGGGGCGTTTACGTCGGAAAGGCCGCGCAGGGCACCAATGCCTACCACCTGAATGCCGTCGGAAAGTTGAAAGAAACCCGCCAGAAACACCAGCGTGGCCGCAATGCGGGCCACGTCGGGGGCATCGGTGATGTAGAGGTTGACCAGCGTAGTGCCAAATAAAATAAACACCAGCCCGGCCGTACCCATGAGCAGGGCCGACAACAGAAACGCCGCCAGGCCCGCCCGCCGCACCCCGTCGCGGTCGCCGCGCCCCAGCGCCGACCCCACCCGGATGGATGCCGCCGACGAGATGCCCGTAGCCATCATATAGGTGCTTGAGGCCATGTTAATGGCAATCTGATGTGCCGCCAGCCGGTCGTCGCCCAGCCAGCCAATAATGACCATGGCGGCCGTAAAAAGGGCTATTTCAAAGAAAAACGTCAGCCCGCTAGGTAAGCCAATCCTAAGAATATCAAGTACTTGCTGGCGGATTGGCAGGTAGGCGAAAGCAGCCTGGACGTACGCGCCGAACGTACCCGACCGGTGAATGTAAACCAGTATAGCCCCGGCCATAAACACCCGCGACAGCAGCGTGGCCAGCGCCGACCCCTGTACACCGAGCCTTGGAAATGGGCCAATGCCCAAGATGAAAACGTAATTGAACAGGGCATTAAGCACCAGTGCCGCAATGGTGATGGTCATGGCCACCCGCGGCAACCGCAGCCCGTCGCACAGTTGGCGGGCGGCAATGAAGATAAACAGCGGGATGTTTGAGGCGCTGAGAATGAGCATAAACGGCCGGGCAATAACGTTCACTTCGGGCGTTTGGCCGAGCCACTGGAAGTTCAGCGCCAGCACCGCCACCACCAAACCCAGCGCAATGCTCAGCAGCACGGCTACCCGCAACCCCGCCCGGTAGAGCTGATTGATCTCGCCCGCAGCCTGCCGCCCCGCCGCCTGCGCTACCAGCGCCGACACCACCGACAGCCCCCCGATGCCGATGCTCGACAGCAAAAACGACATGGAATTGGCCAGCCCCGCCGCGCCCAGTGGCACCGCCCCCAGCAACCGCCCCACAAACAGGTTATCAGTCAACCCCATCAGCGTAGTGCTGAGTTGAGCAATCACGATGGGAATACTCAGGCGAAGCGTATCAGTTAGGTTGGCGCGGAGGGTCATAAAAAGAAGGAGGAAAGGAGAAAAGGGAGAAAGGAGGAGGGGGAAGAGAGGGAAAGGGCACTGGGCTGCAAAGGTAAACAGTCCCTTTTCTCCCTCTCTTCCCCCTCCTCCTTTCTCCCTTTTCTCCTTTCCTCCCCCATTTTCCCTACCTTTGTTTTTTACAGTTAAGCCACTCATCGCTTGAAAGAATACGGCAGTAGTATCCAGAAGATGGTCAATTACCTGTTGACCATCGAAGATCGGGTCACGCGCACCCGTCAGGCGCACATCCTGGTCGAACTGATGCGGCAACTTCATCCGGCCATGAAAGACGGGCAGGATTACTATAATAAACTCTGGGACGACCTCTACATCATCTCCGGCTTTAAGCTCGACGTAGACAGCCCGTATCCGCCCCCCTCACCCGACGTGCTGGGTAAGAAACCCCAAAAGGTTGGTTATCAGTACCATAATCTGAAGTACAAGCACTTTGGGCAGAACATAAACCTGCTCATCGACCGCGCCTTCAACACCGACGATGCCGACGAACGGCGGGCGTTTGTCTCCTACCTTGTTCGGCTGATGCGTACCTTCTACACGACCTGGAATAAGGAAAACGTAGAAGATGAGACCATCTACCAAAGCATCCTGGACATCTCGAAAGGTAAGCTCGCCCCCGACATTGCGCTCATTCGCAGTGAGGGCCTGATCGAGAGTTCGCCCATCGAGCGGGCCGACGAGCAGCCGCAACGCATTACGGCGCAGAAGAACAATCGGTTCAGCAACAACTACGGGCAGCAGCGCAACCGGCAGGACCGCAACAACGGTGGCGGCAACAATAACCGGTCGCAGTTCCGGGGCGGTGGCGGCAACAATGCCAATAACAACAACCGCAACCCATTCCGGGGCGGCGGCAACAACCCCGGCAACGGCGGCGGCAACAACCGGCGACGGGGGAGGTAAAATCAATTAAGAATTAAGAATTAAGAATGGTCAATGGCCGAAGCAGCTTAATTCTTAATTCTGCATTCTTAATTCCTAGAAATGGCTTCTTTTAAAATTACGGGTGGTCGGCGGCTGTCGGGCGAATTAGTGCCGCAGGGGGCAAAAAACGAGGCATTGCAGATTCTGTGTGCCGTTTTGCTCACCAAAGAACCCGTCACCATTCACAACATCCCGAACATCCGCGACGTCAATCAGCTCATCGACCTGCTGGGCGATATGGGCGTTTGGGTGACTAAAATCGGTGAAGGATCGTACCGGTTTGTAGCGTCGGATGTGAACCTGGATTACCTCGACACGCCCGCCTACAAGAGTAAAGCCGCCGCCCTGCGCGGGTCGGTGATGCTGCTGGGGCCGATGCTGGCGCGGTACAAAAAAGGGCGCATTCCCCGGCCTGGTGGCGACAAAATTGGCCGTCGGCGGCTGGATACGCACTTTTTAGGCTTCGAGAAACTCGGTGCCACCTTCCACTTCGACGGCGATTTCTACCGCGTAGAAGGCGAACACCTCAAGGGTGCGTACATGCTGCTCGACGAGGCCTCGGTAACGGGCACGGCCAACGTACTAATGGCTGCGGTCATGGCCGAAGGCACCACCACCATCTACAACGCTGCCTGCGAACCCTACCTGCAACAGCTGAGCAAGATGCTCAACCGCATGGGGGCCAAGATCGCGGGTGTAGGGTCTAACATGCTCATCATCGAGGGGGTGTCGGAGCTAAACGGCACTGACCACACCATGCTGCCCGACATGATCGAGATCGGCTCGTTTATTGGCATGGCGGCCATGACGCAGAGCGAGGTGACAATCAAAAACTGCCAAATCCCTGAGCTGGGCATCATCCCCGACGTGTTTAAGCGGCTGGGTATTCAGCTAGAATTCCGGGGCGACGACATCCATATTCCATCGCAGGAGTTGTACCAGATTGACACGTTTCTGGACGGTGGCATGATGACCGTAGCCGACTCACCCTGGCCCGGTTTCACGCCTGATCTGCTCAGTATTGTGTTGGTAACGGCCATTCAGGCCAGCGGCACGGTGCTCATTCACCAGAAGATGTTCGAGAGCCGCCTGTTTTTCGTGGACAAGCTCATCGAGATGGGCGCGCAGATTATCCTCTGCGATCCTCACCGCGCCACAGTGGTGGGGTTGGGTCGGCAGATGCAGTTGCGCGGCATCCGGATGTCGTCGCCCGACATCCGGGCGGGGGTGTCGCTGCTGATCGCGGCACTCTCGGCCAACGGCACCAGCATCATTGACAACATCGAGCAGATCGACCGGGGCTATCAGCATATCGATACCCGGTTAAATGCCATCGGTGCCGAGATTGTGCGGTTGTAAGGTACAGAACCGTATTCGGAGTAGAAAGGGATTGATGCGCCACTGATAAGGCGTGTCAATCCCTTTTTTTGGGTCTTTAGCAAATAGAGCAGTCGATGTAGATCCATGGGAATGAGCCTTGGGCAGAAAACAGCACACGGCCAAATCAGGCTGTATGTTGCACAGAATAAATAAAAAATAGCGTTTTCCGGCTACGACAAATCTTTTCTACATTTGACGGAAAGGGCCCTCTAAATGCCTGCTTACCAGCATGGAACCGACAGACGCTGAACTGACGCTTCGCTTGAAACACCACGATCAGGTGGCGTTCGAGCAACTGTTCCGGCGGCATTACCGGTACATCTATTCGGTGGCAATCCAGTATGTAAAAGACCCGGCTCTGGCCGAAGATGCCCTTCAGGACGTATTTCTGAAATTATGGACAGGTCGGGAAACTATAGATGAAGGGCAGTCGGTCAGAAATTACCTGGCCATGGCCATGCGGCATCAGGTGCTTAACCAACTCCGTCACGACAAAAGGGCCGTACTGCGCCACATCGACCATCAGGCCATGCGGCCCGATGCCGATACCAGCACCGAAGATGAGCTTACGTTCAATGACTACAGTACCGTGGTAAGCCATGGGCTACGGTTACTACCCGCTCAACGACGCCTGGTGTTTACGCTGCGGTCGGAAAAGGGCCTGACCAACGAGCAGGTGGCCGCGCAACTGCAACTCTCCGTCAGCACGGTGAAAGTGCATTATTACCACGCCTGTCGTTTCCTGCGCGAATACCTCCGCGACTATGCCGGTATTGAGACCATGGTGCTCCTGCTGGGGATTTTTTGGACACAACCCTGAATTATTTTTTCATTTCCGGTAATACTTCTCGCTTTGGGCGGTGTATAGTGAGCAAACAAGCCACGCACACCCATGACCGAAGCACTACTAAACCGGTATTTTGCTGACAAAACCACGCCTGAGGAAGCCCGGCACGTGCTGGACTGGTTCGACACAGACGCTGGTCAGGTCTACTTAAACCACCGGCTCGACAAACAGTTGGGCGCTCCCAACTGGCACGCCCCGCCCAATGCCCCTACGCCCGACCCTGACCGGCTGCTGGCCGCCATCCGGCAACGAGCGCAACCTTTCAGCATTGACCGCACGCCAAGCCTGCGTCGGTGGCAACCACTGCGGTGGGCCGCCGCCTTTTTGGGTACGCTGCTGCTGGCTTCGGGGGCTTACGTTGCCTATCGGCAGGTTTACCCTGCCGACGTGTTACAACAAACGGCTTTTGGCATCATACAGACGCTAACCCTACCCGACGGCTCGACGGTGACGCTCAATGGCAACAGCCGTTTGCGCTACAGTCCACACTGGGAAAGCGGCCAAACCCGGCAGGTGTGGCTCGACGGCGAAGGTTTTTTCCGGGTGAGGCACCAGAAAAGCCATGAGCGGTTTGTAGTGCATTTACCCAACAAGCTAAATATTGAGGTACTGGGTACCCAATTTAATGTCATGGCGCGCGAAAGCCGGGCGCGGGTGGTGCTTAGCAGCGGGCACATCAGGCTGGCCAACGCATCGGGTCAGCAACTGGACATGCAACCCGGCGAACTGGTAGAAACCAACGGTAAGGCCCAACACGTCAGCCGCCGCCGGGTCGATCCGGCCGTTGACGCGTCATGGCAAACCACCAGACTCACCTTCGACAACGCCAGTCTGGCCGACATGGTACAGCGGCTAAAAGACACTTACGGCCTGGAGGTGGTGGTGAGTGATCCGGCCCTGCTGACGCAACGCTTTTCGGGCTCGGTGCCCAACAACAACGTGACTATGCTGACTGACGGCCTGGCCCGGCTTTTCGGGTTGACAATTCGCCGCCAAGGCAACACCATCTTTATTAACGCAACCAATTAACCGCGCTAAACTCAATGAAAAACTGTTTATCACTCATCGCTATCAGCCTGGCAGTCAGCAGCCAGATGACCCTGCCCGCGCAGGCACAGGTACTGGCCTCGACCAGTCGGCACGCTGGTCAACGGGCGCAACCCGTCGCGCAGCCGTCTCCGGTGTCGGCCACCGACAATGCCACCAAAAGTCTGCTCAAATTGGCCCTTGCTCAGTTGGAGAAACGGCATGGCATATCATTCATCTACCGGAGCGAACTGGTAGACATGCGCGTGCTGACTCCACCAGCCATGACCGGGCACCTGCACGAAGACCTGACCAACCTGCTGGAGCCTAATCACCTGACGTTCGAAAAGGTCCGCGCTGACTTCTACATCATCCGGTCGAAAGAACAGAAAGAGGACAAAACATTACGCCAGTTGAAGCGGGCGGGCCTATCGGGCGACAACGCCGGGGGAAACGATTTCGCCCGCACCGGTCAGGCCATCGGCAGCTTACCTATCAGTCCGAACCTCGAAAGCCGCATTAGCCGGGCGGGCCTGTTTGTTAATGCGCTCGTACAGGACCGAACCGTTACGGGGCGCATTACCGACGAGAATGGGGCTGGTCTGGCGGGGGCCACCATCGCCGTGAAAGGTACCAGCCGGGGCACGTCGGCCAACGCCGACGGTGACTACTCGATCAGCGTACCCGGCGACAACGTGGTCCTGATTATCTCTTATATCGGGTACGTACCACAGGAAGTGAGTTTAGGCAACCGGTCGGTGGTGAACCTGACGCTGGCTACCGACGTGAAAACGCTTCAGGAAGTACAGATCAATATTGGCTACGGCACGGCCTCGCGGCAGGATGTAGTTGGTTCGCTGGCCATTGCGGGCCGCAAAGAGTTCGGTAACGTAAACGTGCAGAACGCCAGTCAGCTCATCCAGGGCAAGATTTCGGGCGTACAGGTGGTCAATAATGATGGCCTGCCTGGCTCAGGCACCAAGATCGTGATCCGGGGCACGGGGTCGCTCACCAGCTCAGATCCACTCTACGTCATCGACGGGATTCAGAGCGACGGCGGCGTATTCAACGCCCTGAATCCGCAGGACGTAGAGAGCATCACGGTGCTGAAAGATGCCTCATCGATTGCCATTTACGGGGCTAAAGGAGCCAACGGCATTGTGCTGGTGAGCACCCGCCGGGCCAAAACCGGTGCCCCCAGGGTGAGCTATAGCGGCTACGTAGGCTTTGCTCAGCCCTGGAAAAAACTCGACCTCATGAACGCGGCCCAGTACGTCGACCTGGTGAAAGACATTGCCAGTTCGCAACAGACCACGCTGCCCGCCAAGCTCTCATCGCCCGATGCGCTCATTGACCGGACCGACTGGCAGGATGCCGTTTTCCGCAATGGACAGCGGCAGGAGCATTACCTGAACGTAAACGGCGGCACCGAGAAGGTAACCTACCTGGCTTCACTGGGGTACACCAACCAGGATGCCACGGTAATTGGACGCAATTTTCAACGGTCGAACCTGCGTTTTCAACTGGAAGAAAAGATAGGCAAAACCAACCGGGTTCGGCTGGGGCAGAACATCAACTTCCGCTACCAGGTGAATAATGGCAATACCCCCGACTTCATTGCCGCCACCCGGATGCCACCCTACGCGCCCATCTACGATGCCAACAACCTGGGTGGTTTCGCGAAAGTGACAACCATCAATGACCTCAACGATGCCTACAACCCCCTCACAGACGTATACCTGAGCGAGCGCCGCGACCGCGATTTCCTGACCTATGTGCAGCTTTTTGGCGAAATAGATCTGGCCAAAGGGCTAACGTTTCGCACCCAGGGGTCGCTCACATTCTCGTCATACGGCAACTATAACTATAAACAGGCCAACCAGAACGGCAACCTCACCAACCCCAACGGCATTAGTGAGTATTACGGCTTCGGCGTGACACCGCTAATTGAAAACTTCCTGACCTTCAACCGGGATTTTGGGCCGCACCACCTCAACATTGTGGCGGGCAATACCTATAAAGACGGTGCCCTGTACCGCAACGTGAACCTGAATGGCAGCAATTTCCCGAATGACGACATCAAGGCCATCATTGTGGCACCCAGCAGTAGCATTCAGGGTGGCTCGGTGGGACAGGATGCGTTTCTGTCATATTTCGGCCGGGTGCAGTATCAGTTCATGAGCAAATACCTGCTGACGGCCAGTATCCGGCGCGACCGCAGCCCGGCGTTTCCCAACAACCCCAATGCCTATTTTCCGGCGGTGGGTGTAGCCTGGAAACTGCACGAAGAGGCATTCATGAAAGAGATTCCCTTCGTTTCGGAACTGAAGCTACGGGCCAGCTATGGTAAGGCAGGCAACGACAACATCGGCTATTTCCGCACCTCGACCAACGTATGGAAAGGGGTTGCCAACAACATCGTTTACTCGCTGGGGCCAGACAAAGGCTACGTGCAGGGTAGCACGGTCAACCAGGCCATTAATCCCAACATTCGCTGGGAAGAGACCGTCCAGACCGACGTGGGTATCGACGCGGCCCTGTTTAGCAATCGGCTGACGCTGACGTTCGATTATTACAACCGGCAGAACAACGGCCTGCTCACCAACGTCTACATTCCGCTATCGACCGGCTTTGGTGGCCCCTACGACCGCACGGGCATCATTCCCACCAATGCGGCGTCGGCGTATAACCGGGGGTTCGAGATTACGGCGGGCGTGAATGGCAACGCGGGCGGGCTGCGCTACAGCGTGGGTGCCAATGCGTCGTACAACAAAAACCAGGTCACGTCGCTGGGCAGCGAAGGCAGCATACCCATCATTGCGGGGGGCTTTCAGGGCGTTGCGTCCATTACCCGTACCGACATTGGCCAACCTATTGGGTCATTCTACGGCTACAAAGTAGACCACGTAGCCATCAATAAAGCCGATGTGGCCAAATATGGCGTAGATGACAAAGGCAACTCGACCTACCAGGATAAACTGCTGCCGGGCGACATTATCTTCAAAGATCTGAATGCCGACGGAAAGATCGACGAGAAAGACCAGACCTTTCTGGGCAGCCCCATTCCCGCCTGGAACTACGGCCTGAACCTCAACCTCGACTACCAGAATTTCGACTTTATGCTGTCGCTTCAGGGTGTTGGTGGGGTGCAGATCGTGAATGCCCTGAAGTACTGGACCGAAGGCACCACCCGCCCCTTCAATAGTTCGGCGGCCCTGCTGAGTCGGTGGCGCAAAGAGGGCGACATCTCTGTCTACCCCAAAGCCGGGCAAAACGCCAATGGCAACCTGAACCTACGGCCTTCTGACCGGTTTGTGGAAAACGGCGATTACATGCGTATTCGCAACGTGACGCTGGGCTACCGCCTTCCCGTGCCGGTGCTGAGCAAACTCACCAACAACACCGTGTCGAACCTGCGGCTATACGTTACGGCGCAGAACCTGCTCACCATCACCAACTACAGCGGCTACGACCCGGAGGTAAGCTCTATTGATCCCAACAACAACGGTGGTAGCAACTTTCTCTTCAACCGGGGCATCGACCAGGGGTCTTATCCCCAGGCCCGGACGTTTATTTTCGGCTTGCAGGTGGGTTTCTAAGCCACACGCATCAATCAACCACTGCTTTCAACAACAATCATTATGAAACGATATGGATTACCCCTGCTGCTAGCCACCCTGACGCTGTCGGTCAGTTCGTGCAACGAAAACATCGTAAACCTGCAAAACCAGAGTCAGTACAGCGACGCCACGTATTTCAAAAATGCCCCTCAGTTTAACGAGGCGGTCATTGCCACCTATGCTCCTCTGCTTGGTAACGGCCTATATTCCCGCGATTACTATTTCCTGTTTGACCTGATGGGCAATGATGCCGAACGGGATGCACCCCTTCTGGGCGATCTGCTGCAACTGCATGATTACAGTTTCGGTACCAGCCACCAGCAGATTACCAGCCTCTGGCAAGGGCTCTACCGAATCATTCTCCGGGCCAACCTGGTGCTCGACAAAGCCGCGCAATGGAACGCCACCCTGGCCGACGACGCCGCCAAGAAAAAGCAGTATGTGGCCGAGGCGCGCTTTATGAAAGGCTATGCCGAAATGATGCTTGTGACACTTTGGGGTCGGGTACCGCTCCGGCCCGACTACGCCAGCGCTAATGACTATTTCGCCCCCCGTGCCAGCGTGGCCGATGGCTGGAAAGCCGCCATCGCTGACCTCACGGCGGCCACCACCGATCTGCCCCTGACCTATGCCGACGCCGACCGGGGCCGGGCTACCCAGGGAGCTGCCATAGCGATGCTGGGCAAGGCTTTGCTGTTTCAGAAAAAATACGCCGAGGCCGCCGCGCAGTTCGAGAAGCTGACCAAAACCCCATTTGCCTACAAGCTGAATCCGAGCTACGACAACCAGTTTTCGGAAACGAACGGCAGCAGCCCGGAAACCATCTTCGACGTGCCCCACTTCTGGGGTGGCTGGGGTCAGGGCAACGCCTATTATATGTTTGGCGGGCAGGAAGCCTGGGGTGGCAAGGCTACCCACACAGGCCGGGCGCAGGAGTATGGCTGGAATGACTGGCGCAACGTATTCATCTCCGACGCCGCCGTGAAAGCCTTTACTTACACCGACGAAGCCGGGAAAAAGTACATCGACCCGCGGGCAAAACTGACTTTCTACGGCGATGCAGCCAGCGGCGGCGACACCGATTTCTGCAACACCTGCACCGGCCAGCCTACCGTGACGGGGGCCAGCTACAAACAGATCAAACTGGCCGACGGCACTACAGCATTCAATTACCCCTTCGACAAAAGCAACGGCTACCGGTTCCGCAAATATGAGCCTTACGAGACCGCCGAACAGAGCACGCAGCCCCAAAGCAACGTAAACTCGCAGGTAATCCGGTATGCCGACGTGCTGCTGATGCTGGCTGAATGCTATATCAACACGGGCAAAGCAGCCGACGCGCTCCCCCTGGTCAATGCCGTTCGGGCGCGGGTGAAGGCATTCCCCTACACGAACCTGGGCACCCAGACGCAGGCGATGGATAAACTGATGCTGGAACGGCGGCTGGAGCTAACCGGCGAACAGGCCCGCTACTTCGATCTGCTGCGCTGGGGTACCATCAAGCCCGTGATCAACGCCGAGAAACAGCTACAGATTGGCGCGCAGCCTTTCCAGGACAAAAACCTGCTGCTACCCATTCCCCAACTGGAAAAAGATACCAACCCCGTGCTGGCCAACGACGTGCAGGGCGGCTGGAACTAATGGTCGCTTACCCATAAAAAAGGGCGTTTCCATGACGGGAACGCCCTTTTTTGTAACAGTTCACACGGTCAATCAACTCATTTTAGCGAATAACCCGAATGGGCTACCTTGCAGGCTCACAGCGTCTACCAGCCCTGAAGGGTTTTACTCGATGAAGCATTTTCTGCTACTCTGCTGGCTATTTAATGTGTGCGTTGCGCTACCCACACACGCTCAGCGACGGCCCTACCAACTACTCATGAACGACCCCGACGTGCGGTATATCGATGTCAAAAAGGCATTCGAAAAAGAGCACGCGGCGGAAGAAAAAGCGCAGGAAAAAGCCATCCGGCAGGCACGGCGGCGGGGACTGCCCGAACCTGAATTTGAGGAGAACGAAGACGAAGCCAAGTTTTACCGCTGGGAACAGTGGATGCTCCGGCACCTGGGTCCCAACGGTCGTTTCGACCCCGCCCGCGAACCAGAAGAACTGGCCCGTTTTGCCAAAAGTCAGCCGACCACGCAGCTAGTTCAGCAGCCCAACGCCCGGCGGGCAAACCCCCAATGGAAGGAGTTGGGGCCGTTTTCGACCCAAACCACGGCTACCAACAATAACGCCAACTACCTCTGGGGCTACAACGTAGGACGGCTGGGGGCGGTGGCCTTTCACCCCACCGATGCCAACACGATCTACGTCATTGCCAGTGGCCGGGGCGGCAGCAACGCCGGGGGTCTCTGGCGCACTACCGACGGTGGCACCACCTGGACGCCCCTCTTTGACGAGGGTAAACACATGGTGCTGACCGACGTAGCCGTTTCACCCAAAAGTCCGCAAACGGTCTTTGCCACCGGCAATTATTTTGGGGCCTCGACCACCGGCGGCGGGGCCAGTGGCTACGGCGTGTTCAAGTCGAACGACGGCGGGGTAAGTTGGGTGTTTACCTCGTTTAAACTTCAGTACGAAACCAACGCCACGGGCAGCAAAGCCAACGTGCCCCGCGCCACCAATATCCTTATCGACCCCACCGACGATAAGCACCTGATTGCCCTCTGTTCACGCGCTATCATGTACTCGACCGACGGCGGACAGGTGTGGCAGAAATCTACCAGTTCTACCGCCGACCGGCTGGCCGACTACTGGGACGTAGAGTTCAAGCCCAATGACCCTTCGGTGGTGTATGTGGGGGGGGCGGGCAAAGATCAGGTACTGCGCTCGACAGACGGAGGTAAAACGTTTACGCAACTGCCGCTGCCCGATGCCGTTGAGGTAGGCACGGTAGGCCGCGTGGAACTGGCGGTGTCGGCGGCGGCACCCGATTTTCTGTACCTGCTCACCACCATGGGCACCGAGCGCCACGGCGGCCTGTACCGGCTCAATACGGCCACCAACGACCTGCGCGTGGTGGTAGCCAGGGGTAAAAACTTCGCCACCAGCCAGCAAACCCGCGACGATACGCAACTGTATTACTGCCTCAGTATGAACATTTCGCCCGCCGATACCAACGAAATTCACGTGGGCATGATCCCGCTGATGTCGAGCTACGACGGGGGCAAAAGCTGGGAATATCGCCACGGATGGGCTACCAACCGGTCGGGCGACGTGCATTCGGACGTGAGCAGCATTGAGTTTCAGCCCGGCACCAACCGCTTGTTTGTCACCTCCGACGGGGGCCTCAACGCAGCCACGGGTAAGAAAGGCGCGGCGTTTCGGTTTTTCAACAACATCGCCGTGTCGCAGATTTATTTCCTGGCGCAGTCGGCTACGGTGGCCAATCGGATGGTGATCGGCTTGCAGGATAACGGCACCAAACTGTTTACCGGCACTGAGTGGCAACAGGTGGGTGGTGGTGACGGCATCAGCTGCCTTATCGATGACACCAACCCAAACGTGTTCTACGTGACGTCGCAAAACGGCGTGCTATACCGGACCGTCAATGGCGCGCAGAGCTACATTACTCCCACTGGCGTAACGTCCGACAACACCAGTTTCTACAGCCCGCTCGACTACCACCAGGCCACCAAAACACTGTTTCTAGGCTCCAACAGCCTTTGGCGAAAAGACGAACGCAGCTACTCGTCGACCTGGGAAAAGGTATATACGTTCGATGAAAAGGAGATTATTCAGGATGTCTGGGTGGCCCCTTCCGACGTGAAAACGATCTACGTGCGCACCTACCAGTTTAAAAATTCGGTCAACAACTACCGCGTCTATGCCTCTACGGATGGTGGTACCAACTGGGAAAAAGTGCTTGGCGATGGCTTCGACGGCTACGTGACGGCCCTGGTCATCCACCCCGCCGACCCCAAAACGCTCTGGGCCTGCCGCTACGACGTGACCGACTTTTACTACTACATCATGAAATCGGCGGACGGTGGGCGTACCTGGACCAAGATAAACGGCAACCTGCCGCGCCTGGCCAGCAACGCCATGTCCTACCAAGAAGGCACCGATGACGGCCTGTATGTGGCACTGGATCAGGGGGTTTACTACAAAGACAACGGTATGCAGCAATGGATACGCTACGGTACCGCCCTGCCTAACGCCCCCGTCTATGACCTGCGGCTCGACTATAGCGGTGGCAAAGTGAAGGCCGCCACGCAGGGCCGGGGCGTGTGGGAGGCCGATTTGGCCGTGCCCGTGGGACAGGTGTCGGCGCTGGCCACCAACCGGACCGAGGTATGTGCCGGGGCAGCGCTGGTAGTGAGTTTTTTGGTGTCGAAAGGCACAGGCGGCACCAATAACTACAGCGTCCAGCTCTCCGACGCCACCGGGTCATTTGCCAACCCCCAAACCCTGACCACCGTTAGGGCCACGTCGGCTTCGGTCACCATTCCGGCCAGTCAATCGGCGGGGCGGGGCTACCTGATTCGGGTGCTGCGCAACAACAATATCGCCACCGCCGACAGTTCGGCGGCCTTCTCTGTGCTGACGCTGCCCAACGGCGGGATCAACGGCCCTGCCGAGGTTATTTTTGGGCAGTCGGCTAGCCTGACCATTGGCTTTGGCGGTTCCGGCCCGTGGACGTACAGCCTCAACGGCGACAGCCTGCGCACCACAACAACAAGCCCCGTGGTACGGTCGGTATCGCCTACGGGGGGTACCTCCTACTCGCTCACGACGGTTAGTAACGTCTGCGGCAATGGCACGGCTACGGGGAACGTGCGGGTTGTGGTGATTCCTACGCTGGCCGTTACAGGCTTTGCTTTACCCGCCATCTGCGCGGGGCAAACCGGCTCATTATCAGCCGCTCAGGGTGGTACATTTAACGGCTCGACGAGCTACGTGGTGCAGCTTTCCGACGCATCGGGCAGTTTTGCGGCACCAACAGTGGTGGGTTCTGGTGCCACTAGCCCGCTGTCGTTTTCTATTGCCGAAGGGCAGAGCGCTGGGGCTGGCTACCGACTGCGGGTGGTCGGCAACACCGCCGAACGGGTGGAGACCACGCCCGGCCCGGCTTTCGCCATCAATGTGAAACCCACGGCCACCATCGCGGCGGTGGGCGATTCGAGTATTGTGCAGACAAGCACCGCCCGCCTTCGGCTTACGTTTACGGGCACGGCCCCGTTTCAGTACACGCTCACCAATGGCACCGCCGGTGTAGCCAACGCCGCCACCGAAGAATTGACTGTCAAGCCCGACCAAACTTCCACTTATGCCGTAGCGACCGTGGCCAACAGTTGCGGCGTAGGTACAGTATCGAGTAAACAAACCATCACAGTGATTCCGTTGCTGGCTGTTGACCCCGCCGCCGGGCCGGTTGTGACGGTATTGCCCAACCCTGCCAGCGAGACCGTTCGGGTAGAAACCAGCCTGGGCGGCCCCCACGACGTGATTTTGTATGATGTGCTGGGCCGCGAACGCCTCCGCCGCCATTTCCAGCAACAAGCCGACATAGCCCTACAATCGCTGGCCAAAGGCATCTATGTTTACCGCATCATTACGCCAAAGGGGGCCGTAGAAGGGCGGTTATTGGTGGAGTAAAGGGGGGGGGGGCGGTAGGCAGTGGCAGTGAGCAGGCTTCGCGCTACGTGCCCGGACGCGGGACTGCCTGCTCACTGCCACTGCCTACTGCCACCCCTACTCCTTCCCCCGCCGCCAGAACCAGTACCCCGCCAATCCCATTACCGCCAACCCCAGCAATCCCCAAACCCAAACAGGCATTTTTGGGGCGGGGACTTCAGTGATAGTGAGCAGCGTGTTGATTTTCTGGGCCGTCAGCACCTGCCGGTTGCCGCCTGTCCAGGTTATAATGATGGAGTCGGCGATGGTCGCGGTACCGAGACCGAAATGGGCGATGGTGGAGTTTTGCGAAATATGGCTCGACGCGCCACCATCGATTTCGCGGGTCATATGTCGACCACCCGCCACCACCTCAATACGGGAGCCAATACCATGCGATTCAGCTTCCACGCCGCGCAGAGCCACTTTTAGCCAGTTGCCGTGGGCCATATCGTTGCGGTAGAGGTGCGTGACCGAGTGCGTGGGATAGGCTAGAACGGGCGTCTGATTGACCACCAGCAGATCAAGATCGCCATCGTTATCATAATCGAACACCACCGACCCACGACCAATGCCATAGTCATTCAGGCCCACGGCGCGGGCATTGTCGGTGAAGTGGCCGTTGGTATTTTCGTAATAGAAATCGGCCATGGGAACGCAGTTGGGGTTCAGGTCGCCGTTGGCTACGAAAAGGTCCAGGTCGCCGTCGTGGTCGAAATCGGCGAAGTTAGCCCCCCAACTGATGGCAAAATTCATCAGGCCTAGTTGCTGTGTTTTGTTCAAAAACGGCTTGCCCGACCCGCCGCTGACCATAAACTGGTTGAACCGGATGTTGGTGAAATAGTAGTCCATCCAGCCGTCGTTGTTGTAGTCGCCCACGGCCGTACCCATCGAGTTGATGCCCAGATCCATCTTCCGCGCTTCGGCCACGTCCACGAATTTCTTCGACGAATACCCATTCTCCAGCAACAGGTTGGGCGTGCGTTTGTAGCCGAAATCGTGGTTGATAAGCAGGTCCTGATCACCGTCGTTATCGAAGTCGGTAAACACGCCGCCGAAACCGAACCCTTTGTGTGTCAGGCCGTAAGCTTCGTAAGCGTCCACAAACGACTTGCCTTTCTGGTTAATCAGCAGGTACCCTTTGGCAATTTGGTTGGCCCCTACCACGGTGGCATCGCTGATCACGCTCAGCTCTCCCCGGAACTCCTGAAAATAGTTGCCCACGTACAAGTCAGGATAACCGTCGGCGTTCACGTCGCCAAAGCTGGCCCCGGTGCTGAACGACTGCAACTGGTCGAGGCCGTATTCTTTAGTCACGTCACGAAAGGTCCCGTTGCCGTTGTTGAGATACAGCAGGTTAGCCGCGCGGGGAATGGACGGTCCGCCGCGCGGTTGGCGTTTGTTTTTGGTCGTAATCGTGGTGATAAACAAATCCACCCACCCGTCGCGGTTTACGTCGGCGGCGGTAGCCCCCTGCGTCACAAATCCCCGCGACCCGGTCAGGCCCGACTTGGCATAGACGTTCGTGAAGGTCCTATTGTGGTTGTTGCGATACAGCATGTCGTCGTTCATACCTCCGGTCAGGAAGACGTCTTCAAAACCGTCTTTGTCGAAGTCGAGCACGCAGGCCCCGCCGCCAAACATGCCCTCGAACACCCGAAACTGGTGGCTGATCCCCGCCGCCTGCGTCACGTCGGTAAACGGCGTCTGAGCATTGGCAAGGGTGGAGAGGAAAAGTAGGGCTATGAGTAGTGGTTTGGGGTTCATGTTTGGTAGGTTTTGGGGATGGGTGGGGCCCGCACGCGAAACCATACGCGTCAGCGCGCACCCTGGCCTGTGGAGACACAGGCCTACGCTCGCGTCAGCCTACGCGTTCATATTGCTTGCGCCAGAGCAGGCCTGTGGAGACACAGGCCAGGGTGTGCGGGTGTGCAGGCTAGGGTGGTAGTGCATATCAGATTAACATCAGGTCAACATTTTCAAAAATTACCTCTTCCAGTTCAACCTATTGATATTCAATCCAATAGCATCGCCTTTCTCCAGACCGGCCTGGTTGTCTTGTGGCGTATGGATGCCGCCGTAGAAGCGGGAATCGGCGATTTCCTGGGCGGCTTGCCGGAAGGATGTGAACTGTCGGGCTTTGAATTTGGTCTGCCGCAGGCGGTCGGGTTTGCGGCCCACGTGGGCACTGTCGGCAAAGGCGAACTGGTTGCCGTAGAGGTCGGTAAGCACGGTGGCGGTGGCCCCGGCCTGAATGGCGTGGCCCGACGGGAAGGCGGGAAACGGCGGGTCGGGCCAGAACGAATCCCACTGTTGATCAATGTGTTGCGGCACAAAGGTGTTGGGTCGTTCGGTGAAAAACTGAAATTTCCACTTCCAGCAGTCGATGAACGCGTCGGCCACGGCCATACCCACGCGGGCGTAGGTTTCGGCAGCGCGAATCAGGCTTGGCTTCGCTTTCCTGACAGCGAGCGTGGCCATGTAATACGAATGACCGGGTGGCGTGAAGGTCTCGTCGGGGTCGTCGCTCCACCAGATCGCAATCTCTTTTTCCGTCTGAGTGAGTGTCTTCTCTTTCTCATACACCTGCAGAAATTGCTGATAATAAGCCGACGATTTGTCGGTGCTGTAGGGAATGCGGGCCGGGGCCGGAATGCGGGCGTCCTGCGCCAGAAACGTGCGGTTTTTGCCCCAGTGCGGGTGCAGCGGGTAGTGGCTGAACGACTGCGCATAGAGTGGTGGTTTCCAGCAACCCAGGTGGTCCGGGTACGTCATGGTTTTGTCGAAATTTTTCAGATAGCCCCGGTGCCCACCATCGGTTTTCGACCAGGCAAACACGCGCTCGGCCACGGCCTGCCCAAATTCAACAGACTGCGTAATAATCTCTTTATCAACATCTTCCGCAAATTGATCCGCCACTACCTGCGCCAGCGAATCGACGCGGTGTTTATTCTCGTCGGAGGTTTGGTTGTAGATGTGTTGAAGGATGTAGGCCTGCCCGGCGTTCAAGGCCAGCACCCAGTTGTAGGGCTTGCCCGTTTCGGGTTTGGGCAGGCTGTCGAGGCCATTGAGCTGCCCCTCCAGCGACCGGTAAGCAGGGTAGCCCGGCACCACCGATTCGTACATCGTGAGGCCAATGTAGCCCAGGCAACGCGAAGCGTAGGTGGGCGTGTTGGCGGGCGTGGTTTTGGTGAGCCGCAGCGTCATATCGGCCCAGGCCGTGGCCACGTCGGAGTCGGTCAGCGGTGGTTTTTTGGGTGCCGAACACCCTGCCCCAAGCAGCACCGCCAGCAGAGAACAAAGCAATAAGTGCTTCATAACCAGCTATTTTCTGAGTGTATAGGCAACCATTTTGCGTTCGTTAATGCCAAACAGGAGCAGGTTATTGAACAAGGTCACGCTGCGCACGTCGCCTTTGATCTCAAAGCCCGACTGTGGCTGCGGCACGTACCTGAACCCACCCCGCCCATCGCCGGTTAGCAACACCCCGTAGTTGGCATCCAGCTTGCCCAGCCTGATTTTGGCGTGGCTGTCGTTGCCGCACAACAGCACGTCGGACTGCCCGTCGTGGTTGGCGTCGAGCACCGTGATCGTGTGTACGGGGGCATATTGGGCTTCTGCGGGCAACGTACCCAGCGTATACTTGCCCGTTGCGCTGCTCAGAAACAAGCTGGTTTGCAGACGGTTAGCTTTTAAATGCCCCGCCGCCGACAATGCATCACCCTCGAACACGTTGCTCACCGTGGCGTCGGCATAACTCGCGTAGGTAGGGTAGCGGGCGCGGTAGCCACCAATCTGATTCAGCAGTTCGTCGCGGGTAAGGAACAGGTGGCTCTTGCCCTGCACGTAGCAACACAACACCGGTTCGACCGAGCCGTTTTTGTCGAAATCGGCGTAGTACAGATCGGCGGGTTGGGTGGGGCTGACACGCACCTGCGAGTTTTCACCCCAGTTACCCACCAGCAAGTCGGGCTTCTTATCGCCGTTGACGTCGGCCAGGGTCAGTTTGTTCCACCAGCCAGTGTAGGCTTTGCCCAGGTAGGTGGTGGTTTTGTTGGCCAGCTTGGCACCTGTCCGGCCAAATACTGACACCGGCATCCACTCGCCCACTACCACCAGTTCCGTTTTTCCATCGCCGTCAAGGTCGGACCAGGCGGCGTCAGTCACCATGCCAATTCGCTGTAAATCAGGGACTAATTGAACGGTTTGATCTGTGAACTTCCCCTTGCCGTCGTTGATGAGCAGGTAGCTTGTAGGCGTTTCGGGGTAACGGCCGGGTATCACGCGCCCACCCACAAACAGGTCGGGGTGGCCATCGTTGTTGATGTCCTGCACAGCCACGCACCCTTTGCTCGTCGGCATCGACGGCAGGGCATTGGGGCTTTTGGCAAAGTGGCCCTTCCCGTCGTTCAGGTAGAGCCGATCCTGTAACAAAGGGTCGGTGGGGGTCAGGTTATGATACCCGCCACTCGCCACGTAGAGGTCGGTAGTGCCATCGCCGTTGGCATCGAAAAAGGCTGCGGCAGCATCCTGATGGGCTTTGTCGGCCTCCAGTGCCGGTATGTTCTGCCGGGCAAATCGACCACCGGCCTGTTGCACAAAGAGCGCGGCGGCCTGCCCCGGCGTACCCCCCACAAACAGGTCGGCAAGCCCGTCGCCGTTTACGTCGCCCACCGCCTGACACGGCCCTTCGTGCGACAGTTCCCGCGTGAGCAGCGGCTGCCGGTCGAAGTCATTCACTGGCTGAACGGGCTGCTCAAACGCCACCGGCGAGGGCACCGCCTGAGCCAGCGCAGGAGCAATTGGGGCCGTACTTCGACGTTCGTTAGCCTTGCTTTCGTCGAGGTCCAGCACCTGATTACCCGGTACGTTGCGCAGGGTTTGGCGCTTACCACCCGCCCACGTCACCACCACCGAATCAACCTTGCTTACTGCTCCCAACCCAAACTGCAACACCGGCGACACCGACGACAGATACCCCCGCGTGGGTGATTGTAGCTGGCTCTGCTGCTGATCATTAGCATATACTGTCACACCCGTGCCAATGCCCAGGGTGTTGCCCGCAGCCCCTTTCAACCGCACTTGCAGGTAGTGACTTTTGGCTAATTTGTCGGCATCATTGCGGTACACAAACGCGGGCTGATTGATGTTGTTGACCAGCAGATCGAGGTCGCCGTCGTTGTCCAGATCGGCATAGGCGGCGCCGTTGCTGTTGGAAGGCGTGTTCATGCCCCAGGGTTGGGTGCGGTTGGCAAACGAAGCCCCCTGCTGATTCTGAAACACGTAGTTGACCACATTCGAGGCGGGCATGTGGCTGATGATCTCCAGCACGTCTTCGCGCTGCAACCGGCCCTTGCTGCGCACGTAATCGTCCATGTACTTGATGAAGTCAAGGTTGGTATAGTCGCGGAAATAGCCGTTGGTGATGTAGAGGTCTTTCCAGCCGTCGTTGTCGAAATCAGCCAGCAACGCCGCCCAACTCCAGTCGGTATTGGATACCCCCGCCAGTTGGCCCACTTCTGAGAAAAGAGGCGAGGAGGGGGAAGAAGGGGAGGAGGGGGAAGAAGGGGATTTTTGATCACGCGTCAGCAATCCCTTTCTTCCCCTTTGTCCCTCTCCTCCCCTTCCTCCCCCTGTATTCACCTGCAACATATTCCGCATATACTGGTAATAAAAACCGCTCCGCACGTTGAGGTCGAACTTGGCGAAATTATCGGGGGCGAGCAGGAGCTTTTGCCGGTGGTTGTCTTCGGGCAGCATGTCGAGCGTGAAAATGTCGGGGCGACCGTCGTTATTGACGTCGGCCACGTCGTTGCCCATCGAAAACTGACTGGTGTGGCCCATACTCTGCTGCACGTCGTTGCGGAAGGTGCCGTTTTGCCCGTTGATGTAGAGGTAATCGGGCACGGCATAGTCATTGGAGACGTAGAAGTCGAGCCAGCCGTCGTCGTTGAAATCGCCAATGCCCAGCCCCAGCCCGTAGCTCAAGGCCGACCCGTTCACGCCCACCTGCTGCGTCACGTCGGTGAAATGCCCGGCGGTTTGTTTCAGCACCCGCATCCCCCGTTCGGGGTCGTCGGTTTTCAGCAACTCGGCGGTGCTGGCTTCATTTAGGATCGGCAGGTTTTTGGGGTTGTGGTTCA
This sequence comes from Fibrella aquatilis, assembly GCF_017353255.1. Taxonomy (GTDB): domain Bacteria; phylum Bacteroidota; class Bacteroidia; order Cytophagales; family Spirosomataceae; genus Fibrella; species Fibrella aquatilis. Next base: position 20,952 of record NZ_JAFMYU010000025.1, read on the forward strand.
GCAACAGCATATCTAGATCGCCGTCGCGGTCATAATCCAGAAAATAAGCCTGGTTACTAAAACCCGGCTGGTCCAGCCCATAACGGGCCGACTGCTCTTCGAAATGGGGGATACCGCTAGCGTCATTGCCCTGATTGACAAAGAGTTGGTTCGTCCGTTTTTCAGGAGGCAACGCGCCCGAATAGCAGACGTAGAGGTCTAGCTTACCGTCGGCGTTGATGTCTACGGCGGTCACGCCTGTTTTCCACGGCCCCGGCCGCCCACCCGCGCCCGATGCGTCGGTTACGTCCTGAAATTGCAGCGAATCCTGCCCTTTGCCTTTATTCAGATACAGTTTGTTGTCGCTTAGGTTAGCGGTGAAATAGGCATCGATCCAGCCGTCGCCGTTGAAGTCGCCGGTAGCTACGCCGCCGCCGTTGTAGAAGTATTCGTAGAGCAAGATGTTGGTATTGAGGCCTTCGGTAAGGGTATTTTGGAAGGTGATGCCGGTCTGTTCAGCGGGTAGTGCCGCAAATAAGGTCGGGCCATCATAGGCAGCATCGCCAGCCTCACCGGCATCGGCATTAGGTTTATCCTGGCAGGCCAGCAGTATAGTGAGGGCAAAAAGAGGCAATACAAGACGTATCAATCTAAATAGGGTGGGCATAGTACAAGTAAAAAAGACGCTACCCCCCAATATCGGGAAATAGCGTCTTTTAAAGAAAAAGAGTTTTCAGTTTAGAGTTTTCAGTTTAGAGTTGGCTGACGCAAGCGTACTCCATCTAAACTGAAAACTCTAAACTACCTTAATATCCTGGATTCTGGGTCAGTTTCGCGTTGCGGTTCATTTCGTTGCGGCTTACAGGCCGATAATACATCTTATCGACCCATTTCCGCGTTTCATTCTGCGTATTGTCGACCACAGTATACGTGTAGTCGTACTTCGTCCGGTCGAACTTATATGGGCTATTGGCCACCGCACCAGCTTTCAACTTAGCCCGTGTATTGATCGACTTGATGCCCCGGCCTACGGTGGTAGGGGCAATGAGCCAGCGGCGGGCATCGTGGTAGCGGTGCTCTTCATAGACAAGTTCAATACGCCGTTCGTTGCGGTAGCGAGCCAGCAGGGCAGCTCCCGACTCGGTGGTGGCGGGCATCCCTGCCCGGAACCGGATGCGGTTGAGCCACGTCCGGGCTTCGGCTTCGTTGCCCGTTGCCAGCGCCGCCTCTACGTAGTTCAGCACCAGTTCTGTGTATCGGATAAACGGCCAGGGAATAACCTGCGTGTTCGACTGGTTGTCGGGCAGGGCTGGATTCAGGTCGATAAACTTCCGGGTGTAATAGGCCGTGCGGGTGCCATTCCAGTTTTCGACGGCCGATTCGCGGGTGTCGATGCCGTTCACCGTACCGCCTTTACCATCGTCGTAGTAACCCGTCTGCACCTGATTCGCCGGGTCGAGACCCGCTACGTCTGAGGGGCGCGGTTTCCAGTCGGCTCCGTCGTACAGAATGGTGGCGTAGAAACGTGGGTCGCGGTTCGTGAAGGGCGCGGCTTTCTGTGTTGCGTTGTTCCAGTCGAACTTTGTACCGTCCATCATCTCGTAGTCGTCTACGAGTTGCTGAACGGGTGTGTTGCCAGCCCAGTTGTGATAGCCGTTCGGGCCGTTGTTGATGCCGTAGTTCAGCCCGCCCAGCGGCCAGTTGCTTTCTGCCGTCCAGAGAGCCGACAACGTGCGGAAGAAAATCAGTTCCGACGCTGCCGAGGCATCTGCTGCGCCGCTCTGCCCACCCATCGCAATAGCAACGTAGTTGTTGCGCCCGTCTAAAGCCGTTGCTGGTGCCGTGAGGCCCAGTTTGTACCCCCGGCCGGTGCCCGCGTCGAGGGCTGCCTTGCAAGCCGTAAGGGCTGCCTGATAGCGTGAAGCCTGATCACCCGACGTATAGACAAACAACTCGGCGTTCGTGGCCGACGCAAGGGCCGGTATCGCTGCTTTGGCCTTCGCGGCATCGTGCAGGTCGCTGGCGGCATAGAGCAGCACACGGGCCTTCAGCGACAGGGCAGCGAGCTTCGTAGCGCGGCCCGCCTCCGGGCTCTTGCCGTCGAGCAGCTTGGCGGCATTGTCGAGGTCGGCGACAATGAATTTCACGCATTCGTCATACGTATTTCGGGCCACCGCATAGTCTTCGTTGAGGCCGTAGGGCTTGCTAATGAGCGGAACACCACCGTAGAAGCGCAGCAACTGCTGGTAGAAATAGGCGCGCATGAAGTAGGCTTCGCCCATCAGTTGGTCGCGCAGGCCCTTATCGGCAAACGACGAGTTGGGGAGTTTATCGAGAGCTACGTTGGCCTGCCGGATGGCGAGGTACATATTCCCCCACTCATAGGTCGCGCTTGTCCAGGCAAGGTTGCCGGGCGTTTCGGTGCCTTCGGTGAAGGTATTGATGTTGCGGCCTGCGTGCGTAAACATCGCCTCGTCGGTGTAGGCTGCGAGAGCTTGTTCTTCGTAGCCACCATAGCCTAGAAACGAATAGATATTGAAGACAAACGCTTGTGCGAGGGCACCGTCGCCCCAAGCTGCATCGCTCGAAATCTTGTCTAAGGGTTGCGTATTCAAAAAATTCTGATTGCAGGATACCACCACTGCCACCAGCGCACAGGTCGAAATAATGAGGACCCGCGTTGAATTGATTATTCTTTTCATAGTCTGAGAATGATTTAGAAACTGACCGAAACACCAGTGTTCAGAATGCGTTGCTGCGGGTAAATCTGTCCGCTACCAACATTGTTTTCGGGGTCATAGATGTCCTGCGCCGCAAACGTCAGCACGTTTTGCCCGCTCACGAACACCCGCAAGTTGCTTAGCCCAACGCGGCTGATCAGCGTATTTGGTAGCGTGTAGCCCAGCGAAATATTTTTCAACCGAACGTAGTCTTTGCTGAACATGAAATTGGTATTCGTACCAAAATTGCCACCCGTATAGTAGGTATCGCCCCGGCTGGCTAAACGTGGGTACTTATCGCTCGGCTTATCGATACTCCAGCGATTGTCGTAGCTGTATTTCAGGTAGTTACCAATATCGCCCGACTCGGTCTGGATAAATAAGATAGCCCCCGTTGCACCCTGAAACAGGATGTTCAGGTCGAAGTTTTTGTAGCGGAAATCGAAGTTAGCCCCGAAGTTGAATGTCGGCGTGCTGTTCTTGTCGCTTCGCACGGCATCGTCGGCGGTGATTTTACCGTCGCCGTTCGTGTCTTTAATCCGCAGGTCGCCGGGCAACAATTTACCCGTTACGCCACTGTAATCGAGTTTGTTGGCATCGATGGCCGCCTGATCGCGGAAAGCCCCATCGGCCTGAAATACGAGCGGAGCCAGAATAGGCTTGCCTTCCTGCCGCTGGTAGTCGGGTGCGCCGGGAACTTCGTCCATGAAGACGACCTTGTTTTTGGCGTAGCCACCGTTGACACCCATCCGCATCGAAAGGCCACTGGTTGTCTTATGGTTGTAGTTCAGACTAAACTCGAAGCCCCGGTTGTCAACCCGGCCCGCGTTGACGGGCGGTAACAACGATGTAATTCCTGACGAAGCAGGCGTTGACCCTGTTTTCTGGATCAGAATCTGGTCGCGCTTGTTGTAGAAAAACTCCAGTGTGAGGTCGAACATATTGTTCAACAGCGTCGCGTCGAGACCGATGTTATAGTTGTTGGCCCGTTCCCAGGTGAAGTTGGGGTTTGCCAAAATCGTTTCGCGTAGTGTTGTTGCCAACTGTCCATTGATGGGGTACTGCCCGAAGCCGTAGGTCGAGAGGTACGCATATTCCTGTAGTTCACCCGCGTCAATCACGCCATTGTTATTGCGGTCAAACGCTACCTGGTCGTTCCCCATCTGCCCGTAGCTGGCGCGCAGTTTCAGGTAGTCGATGGCTGGTACCTTGAAGAACGGCTCCTGACTGATGTTCCAGCCCACCGATACACCAGGGAAGAACCCAAACCGCTGTGACTCAGGGAAGATGTACGAGCCATCGTAGCGGAACAGGAACTCAGCGAGGTACTTCTCTTTATAAGCATACTGCGCCCGCCCGTAATAACCCAGCCGCGCCCGGTTGTAGGCACTACCGCCCGTGTTTTGCTGGAGTGTACCGCCCGCAAACAATTGGTCGATAGCGGGCGAGATGTAATTACGCCGGTAGGCTAAGAAATTAGAACCGTTGAAGTTTTCTTTCGTAACCCCGGCCAGCAGGTTGATTTTCTGGCCCTCGCCGAAGTTCAGGTCGTAGGTCAGCAGGCCCGTCAGGTTGGTGTTGAGCACGTCGCTATATTCCTGTTGCAGACGGGGGTCGGTGAAGTTCGACCGGGTGGCACCCACGAGTTTTGGCGTGACGCCATCCGTTTCAAACGTTTTCTTATCCCAGTAATACAGCTTCCAGGGTGTTTGCCAGGTCTTATACACCTGATTATTCTTATCGACGGCTGCCGAGAGCGTCAATTTCAGCCCTTTAACCCAGGGGTTCGTGATGTCGAGGGCGGCGTTGGTCTGGAGGTAGTCGGTTGGGTTATCAACATATCCTGTGGCGTTGGTCGTAATCACGTAGGGATTTTGACCGTTCTCAATGTCGGGGCCGGGCAGGCCGTTGGGCCACACTTCGGGTTCGCCGGGGCGGCCTCGCATCAGCATCCTGAAAATGGACCCAGAGCCTTCCGTCGGGAGGCGGCGTTGTTCGCGGCGGGCCATCACACCAATATTGGCCGAGATATACTGGTTTATTTTGGCGTCCACGTTCACCCGAAGGTTATACTGGCTATAGTTGGTTGCCGAGTTTTTATACACAGCATCCTGATATATATAGCCCAATGATGCGGCGTATCGTATAGTTTCGGACCCGCCCGAAATGCTCAGGTTGTGCCGCGTTTGGGGTGCCCATGTCTTGAACGCATCGCCAAACCAGTCGGTATTAGGATACCGCCAGGGGTCCGAGCCGTCGGCAAATTTCTTCACGGCTTCGGGGCTGAAGTTGGCACTCAGTGGCGTAATACCCGCCGTAGGTGAGGTGTACGTACCCGTCGATTTGATGGCGCTCAGCGCAGCAGTCCATTCGCCCGGAGGAATAGACTTGTAGATTGGCAACTCGTTCATGATGTTGGCATACTCGAATGAGTTTGCCATCTTCGGAATCACCGTTGGCTGGGTAAAGCCCTGGTTGAAGTCGTAGCTAATAGTCGGTTTACCCGATTTGCCGCGCTTGGTCGTCACCAGGATTACGCCATTGGCAGCGCGGGCACCGTAAATAGCTGCCGAGGCATCTTTCAGCACCGAAATCGACGCGATATCGAACTGCGACAGACGGCTAAGCCCACCGTCGCGGTCAGGGATACCGTCGATAACCACAAGCGGGCTGCTGTTGCCGAGGGTATTGGTACCTCGGATGTTGATAGCGGCGGCGTCCCGACCAGGTTCACCGCTTGTCTGTACTACCACCAGGCCTGGCAAGCGCCCGGCCAGTGCGCTACCCAGTTCGGCTACAGGTGCCTGAACCAACCGGTCGCCCTGCACGGCCACCACAGCCCCCGTTACAGTCGCCTTTTTCTGCGTCCCGTAGGCCACAACCACCACCTCATCAAGGGTGGCCGTACCAGGCTCCAAAGACACGTTAAGGTTTGTCTCGGCCCCCACCGTTATTTCCCGCGCCTTGTAACCAACAAATGAGAACACCAGCACCGATTTGTTGCTTCTCACATTGATCGTGAACTGCCCATCGACGTTAGTGTTGGCTCCGTTGGTAGTACCCTTCTCTACTACACTAACGCCTGGCAACGTGGCCCCGGCTTCGTCTGTCACTTTACCCTTGATCGTTATATCAACGGGCCTGGCTGCTAAAGATGTCGTGAACGAGATAACGACAAGCAAGAGCGCCAGCCAATGGGAAAGGTACCGTCCCCTTCTGGATACAGGCACCCCACAACAAGTGGTCACTTGAGGTAGAATTTTCATAGAGAGATTACGTTAGGAGTTAAGTAGAAATAGCAACTCAGAACAAGCTGTTGCCTAAAACTACTAAGGAAAGTACTCCCACATATTACTCTGCGTATAAAATTATATTGGAATAGTTCTATCGGTACCGGTGCAGAGTTTATATTCCCCTTCAGTCGCTAATTATATACGTAGAAAGCTGCTTTACTGGAAAATGAATTGCCGTGGAGATAGTGACCTCAACGAACCTGCCCGTTACCTGCTACTACCCATTTCTCTGTCACGAGTTTTTCCAGCGCAAACGGGCCGCGGGCGTGAAGCTTTTGAGTGGAAATACCAATTTCAGCTCCCAGCCCGAAGCAACCGCCATCCGTAAATCGGGTAGAGGCGTTGGCATAGACGGCGGCGGCATCCACTTCGCTCAGAAACTGCTCGATCAGCGCCGGATTTGTGGAGACAATAGCTTCAGAATGCCGGGATGAATAGGCCTGTACGTGCGACAGTGCCTCATCGAAGGTATTGACTACCCTGATGGCACATTTATAATCAAGAAACTCGCGGCCAAAATCGGCGGGTTTGGCGGGGTATAGGTTGGGATAGCCAGCCTGTTGCAGGATGTCGAAGGCCACTTCATCGGCAAAGACGTCGACGTTATACTGCCCAAAATCGGGCATTAGTTTGGGCAGAAAATGGGCGGCTACGGCGGCATCCACCAGCACACAATCGAGTGAGTTACAGACCGAAGGCCGCGATACCTTGGCGTTGATCACAATGCGGGCAGCCATGTTCAGATCGGCCGAGGTTTCTACATATGTGTGGCAAACACCCGCGCCGGTCTCAATGGTTGGAATGAGCGAATGAGTGCGCACGTATTGAATCAGCGACTCCGAGCCGCGGGGAATCAGGATGTCTACGTAGCGGGTGGCGGTGAGCAGTTCGTTCACCACGGCGCGGTCGGGTGGCAATAGCAACACCGCCTCCTGAGGTACGCCAAATTCGGCCAGTACCTGCCCAATCAGGCCTACCAGTGCCCTGTTTGAGTGGTCAGCCTCTTTGCCACCCTTCAGCACGCACGCATTGCCCGACCGCAGACAGAGCGCCGCCACGTCGATAGTTACGTTGGGCCGCGACTCGTAGATCACCCCCACTACACCCAGCGGCACGGCGAGTTTTTTCAGGGTCAGGCCCGGCTCAATCTCCCGCTGCAACAGCAATACCCCCGCCGGGTCGGGCAGCACGGCCACCTGCCGCAAACTCGCGGCCAGATCGGTCACGCGGGTGGGCGTTAGGCGCAACCGATCCTTTTTAGGGTCGGCTGCGGGCATCTGATCTAAGTCCAACTGATTGGCAGCCAGTACCGTTTCAACTTCAGCCAACAGCAAATCGGCCAGGCGATTCAGGAGAGCCGTTTTCTCGTCGCTGCTCAGTCGGCGAACGGCGGCGGCGGCTTGTTTGGTGGCTTGCAGGAGGGGCGTAATGGGCGTCATGCTCACAAAAGTACGATATCGTTGGCGTTGGCGACCTCCACGTTTTGGCGGCTGCTAAGTGCACTCAGGTCAAACGACGACAGTTTGGCCCGCGCTACGGCCACGGCCACATCGGCCTCATCGACAATCTCGAAGACCTCGCCTGCGGAAAATTCGCCCAGCACCTCGCTGACACCCACTGCCAGCAGGCTACTGCGTCGTTGCAGGGCCGCCGCCGCACCTGCATCAACCCGCACGCGCCCTACCACCAGGCTGCCACTACCCAGCCACCGGCTCCGCGCCGACATCGTAATGGGCTGCGGTTCGATCTGCGTACCCAACTCACCGTCAAGGGCTTTACGGATACTGTCGGGTTCGGCCAGGCCAAAAATAACCACCCGGATACCCATGCGCGTGGCCAGTTTGGCAAAGGTCAGCTTCGAAGCCATCCCGCCCAGCCCCATCGATGATTTGTCGGTACGGACCACGGCAAAAACAGCTTCTGTCAGGCGGGGAACGTAGCGAATCAAGTTACCGTCGGGGTCCAGCAACCCACCCACCGACGTGCAGAGCATAAGCACCTCTGCCCCAAACCCCACGGCTAGCAGGGTGGCTAGTTCGTCGTTATCCGAAAACTTCAGTTCGCGGTTGCTGACCACGTCGTTTTCATTCACGATAGGGATGATACCGTTGGCCCACAGCTCTTCGTAAGTGTCCTTGAGTTGCAGAAACTGATCGCGGTTGGCGAAGTGGTGGCGTTCGCACAGGCTCTGCGCAATGGTGACGCCGTAGACCCCAAAAAACCGGCTATACACGTTGAGCAGCAACAAGTTACCCACCGCCGCCGCCGCCTTCCGCTGACTAATCTCGCCCCGGTAATCGCGAATGGTACCCCGCCCCGCTCCCACCGCCCCCGACGACACCAGCACTACGTCATACCGGTCGCGCAGGGCCGCCACCTGCCGGGCAATATCGACCAGCGCCGGTTCGTGGAGTTCACCCGTGGGTTTGGTAATAGACGCAGTACCGAATTTCAGAACAAGAACAGGGCGGGGCATTTGGTGAAAGAGTGAATGGTGAAAGAGCGTACTGCAAAGGTAAAGCTACCTTCCTAAGCAGCGCCAATTCGCTCTTTCACCATTCGCTCTTTCACTAATCCCCCGCGTGGCTTCTAAACAAATGTTCGACGGCGGGTTCAGAGAAGCGGGCTTTTTGTTTGAGTGCCCGTTTGAGCTGGTCGGCGTAGTCGCGCTTGCTGATTTCGATGGCCCCGAAACGCTTCACGTTGTCGTTGATAAACTGGGTGTCGAGCAGGGAAAACTGTTGTTCGCGCAGAATCAGGATGAGGTGATGAAACGCCACTTTCGACGCATTGGGTACGTGGTGAAACATCGATTCCCCAAAAAAAGCGCCGCCAATAGCTACGCCATACAGCCCACCCACCAGCCGGTCGTTTATATACGTCTCTACGCTGTGGGCCAGGCCCATTTGGTGGAGGTCAGTGTAGGCCTCAATAATTTCGGCGGAGATCCAGGTGCTGTCGTCAATAGACCGGGGGGTAGCGCAGTAACGCATCACCTGTTCAAAGTTGGCGTTGATCCGGATATCGAACTGCTGCTTGTTGAGCGTTGGCCGGAGCGACTTTGACGGTTTATATCCCCCAATTGGGATAACGGCGCGGGGGTCTGGCGAGTACCAGTAGAGCGTACCGTCGGCATCGGCCATCGGGAAGATGCCGTTGATGTAGCCATAGATAAGATCGTCGGCAGTCAGCTTATTCATGATTATCCGAAAGGGATGCGTTGTATCACAAATATATAGAAAACAAGGGCCTGAGGCGCAAGTGCCTGTTAACGAATTGATAAGCCTGTGAGCCACGTTGATGTATGGGTGAGCGGCCACGGCTGTTTGCCACTTATTCTACCTGACAAACAGGCTTTTCCGTTGGCCACAGCCTCAACGTTGCTGAACGATTACAATTATAATCTGTTTATTCATTGCACAGACCGGGCAATTTGTCGAATATTGCCCGCGTTAATTTCAGCATATGAACCAGTTCGTCTACATACAGGCAATGTGCCACACGACGCCCTTCCGGTTCAGGTCCGTGAGGACCCTATAACGCTGTCCTGCCCTCGTAGCAGGCCCTTCTCGACACCCCCTTTCTTTCTAGCTCATCTTTTTTTTCACCGGATAAAAAACGTCTCCGTTTGAGGCCGCCGCCGACCCGTTGTCGGGCGTTCAATAAATGACGATGATCACGCACGAAATAGTTAACGACGAGTACATTGTTCAGGTGGCCGGCCAGGATCACATTGGCCTGGCCGATACGATCTGCCAGCAAATGGCCGAAAGCGCCAAAGCCCGCGGCACCGGCATTGCCAAGCGATCGCCGCTGTACCTGATCGAAAAAATGCTGGAAGGCAAAGCCATCATTGCCCAGACCTTGTCAGGCAAATGGGTTGGTTTTTGCTACATCGAAACCTGGAGCCACGGTAGGTTTGTGGCCAACTCCGGGCTGATCGTTCACCCTGATTATCGCCAGAGTGGTATTGCCACGCGCATCAAGGCCAAGGCCTTCGAATTGTCACGCACAAAATACCCCGACGCCAAAATCATTGGCCTCACTACTAGCCTCGCCGTGATGAAAATTAACAGCGACCTGGGGTATCAGCCCGTGACCCTCAATCAGTTACCCGGCGACGAGGCTTTTTGGAAGGGTTGCCAGACGTGCGTGAACTACGATATCCTGACCCGCACCGAGCGCAAACACTGCCTCTGCACGGGTATGCTCTACGACCCCGACGAGCAGAAAAAGCCGGAGAAACAGCCGCACTGGAATTTCCTTAAAGAATCGAAATTGTACGAACGCTGGCAGCGTCTTAAAGAGCGCGTCCTGCTCCGCTTTACCGACCGCCCCATTCCTAAAAAGCGCAACCGCGAACTGGAAACGGCTTAGGGAGCGTGGGGCTACACTAATTTGACAGCAAAAGGCCTTCGGGCCTTTTTTGCGTTAGACAATAGGCTTCCGGTTGTGTACCAACACCTGTTTCAGCCCAAAAACCAGGTAGCACCCTACCACGATGAACAGGGCATCCAGGCCAAATCGTTCGAGGCCCTGCACGGCGTAGTGCCATTGGCCCGCTACCAAACTGACCCCAACCATGGCTGCCGCATGAATGAAAGCCATCGCCATAAGTGCGCCCGCAATGAAACTGTCGCGGTAGGAAGCCACGATGATGCCGCCCGCAATAGCACCACCAATCGACATCAGGTATTGCTTCATGTCGGGGTCAGACAAGCTCTTTACTTCTGGGTTGTTGATGAAATCAGCTACCGTGGTAGCACCCGTCAGGCGCATAAGCCAAAACGATAGCCCCGCACACAGAATGAGTACGCCGTATCCAATAAGCGTATTCCGCAAGCCCATTAAGATTAGCTGTTTCCGACGATTGAGCACCCCCAGGGCCACTTTGGCCAGCGGGTCGAAACCGGGGGCAAGCACCGCCGCCGCCACAATACTTACGGCCTGCGGGGCGGGGTCAGACACCAGCCCTACCGCCGCCACTACGCCACCAATGCCCATCAGCGCCACATAGTTTGGGGTTAAGCGCCCGTTGTGCCGCAGGCCTGTCTCGATTTCTTCCCAAACGGCCTCGTCATAATCTTTTTCAATCAGCGCGTGATTTTCCAGGTCAATCAGGCTGGCAAGTTCAGCGGTGGCAACGGAGAAAGACTGCTGCTGACACACGTCGGCTACGCAGCGCAGCACCTCGTCGGCACCTCGGTTGAGCACTTGTATCGTGAGCACGTCGCCGGGGGGTTTAATAGACGAACCCCGTTCTATACTTAAGCCAACCACGTAGGCAAGTGGGCGCAGTTGGTCAAGCAGGCGATCGGTATGGCTACTGGGCAGCGAAACGCTGAACGTGCGGTGCATGATGGTGTCAGATCATTTTGGTAAGTCAACCCGACCGACGGGGCAATTGTTGGTCGTTGGGGGCTGATTATCCGCCTAAGCGCCCGATATTTGCCCATTCATTCAGACCAACAGGTTGGTCGAAAACATCCGCTGTCATTGGCAGAAAAGCGCATTGGGGAGTAAGATTAATTGTTTTGTAGATGGCTGATAAGCAAAAAGTTGTACTGGCATTTAGTGGGGGTCTCGATACCTCGTTTTGTGTAAAATATCTCACCGAAGATCGGGCCGCGGGCGGTCGGGGTATGGATGTATACTCGGTGCTGGTGGACACGGGCGGCTTTTCGGCCGACGACCTTGCCGCCATCGAAGCACGGGCCTACTCGCTGGGCGTGGTGTCGCACGCGGTAGTGACCAAAACCGACGACTATTACCAGGATTGCCTCAAGTTTTTGGTGTTTGGTAACGTCCTGAAAAATAACACCTACCCCCTTTGTGTATCGGCCGAGCGGATTTTTCAGGCCATTGCCGCCGCCGAATATGCCCGGCAGATTGGGGCGTCGGCCATTGCGCACGGGAGCACCGGCGCGGGCAACGATCAGGTGCGGTTCGACATGGCCTTCCGGATTATCATGCCCGAAGCCGAGATCATCACCCCCATCCGTGACTTGCGCCTCTCGCGCGATGCCGAAATTGAGTACCTCAAAAGCAAAGGCGTGGATCAGGAGTGGCACAAAGCGGCCTATTCTATCAACAAAGGCCTGTGGGGCACGTCGGTAGGAGGCAAAGAAACGCTTACCTCCAACCAATACCTGCCTGAATCGGCCTGGCCAACGCCGGTGACCAAGTCGGGCGAGGAGACGATCACGCTGACCTTCACCCACGGTGAGCTGAAAGGCATCAGGAGCGAGGCCTATGGCGACGAAAAATTCCCGAATCCGGTGGGAGCTATCCAACGCCTGACCGAGCTGGCGGGTCCGTATGGCATTGGGCGCGATATCCACGTGGGCGACACCATCATTGGCATCAAAGGCCGGGTGGGCTTCGAGGCACCCGCTCCGCTGATTATCATAAAAGCCCACCACACCCTGGAAAAGCACGTATTGACCAAAAGCCAACTGGCTTGGAAAGAGCAGTTGGCCAATTTCTACGGCACCACCCTGCACGAAGGGCAGTTTATGGACCCCATAATGCGCAACATCGAAACGTTCCTGGCCGACACCCAGGGCCACGTAACGGGCAAAGTACACGTGCAGTTGGCGCCGTATCGGTTTATGGTCTTGGGCATCGAATCACCCTATGATCTGATGTCGGCGAAGTTTGGGTCGTATGGCGAAATGAACAACGCCTGGACCGGCGACGACGTGCGCGGCTTCTCGAAGGTAGCCTCTAACCAGGTGATGATCTACGAACGAGTAAAAGCAGATAATTAACAAGATCGCCGGATGTCGGATACTGGATGTCGGAAAGCAGTCCAACGTCCAACATCCAGTATCTACCATCTACCCAAGTTTTGAACGTCATTCTTGATGCCAGTTTGCTGGGCTTAGGCCAGTACCACCCGCAGGCGCGAACGGGCGTTAACCGCGTAGCCGAGCACCTGGTGCGGGGCCTGGCCGACTCGCCCGACGTGACGCTGTCGTTAGCGGCTCCATCGCACTTGAGCGAAACCCTGAGCTGGGCACACGACGTAATGCCCGACTACAGACTGCCGTTTGCCAACAATCCGCTGGAAATGAAAGTGGCCGATGTGGAGAAAAAACTGCTTCAGGGACTCGACAAGAGCAGTATAGGGTCGAAAATACTGCGCTGGTTTTTCTACAAAGGCCGCTGGATGCTCCGGCTCGACACCTCAAAGATTGTACTCGACAGGTACCCGGCGCGGACCATCTACCATTCGCCATTTTTTGCCATTCCCACCAACATCGGGGCCGACCGGCGCATTGAAAAGGTGCTGACCGTGCACGACCTGATTCCCATTCACCACCCCGAATGGTTTTTGTCGGGCGAACAGGCGGTGCGGCAGGCCATCAGCACCCTCTCTGCTGATGCCCACGTGGTGACGGTGTCGGAGGCGACCAAAAACGAGTTTTGCGAATATACCGGTGTTGACCCCGGCCGGGTGGTGCCTATTTGCCTGGCAGCCTCGCGGCAGTTGTTTTACCCCGTCACCGACCCCCGCCGGCTTCAGGAAACTCAGGAACGCTATGGCCTGCACGGCGAACCCTACCTGCTGAGCATTGCCACCCTGGAACCCCGCAAAAACATACGCCACCTAATCCGTTGCTTCGGGCGGCTGGTAGCCGAAAACGCGCTACCAGCCGAACTGAAGCTGGTACTTGTGGGCTTAAAAGGCTGGAAAACAGCTGATTGGCTTAGCGACTTAAAGACAGATCAACAAGTGATGGCGCGCATTATTTTCACCGGCTATATGCCCGACGAAGCTCTCGCCCCGTTGTATTCTGCCGCCACCGCGTTTGTTTTTCCGTCGCTCTACGAGGGCTTTGGCCTACCCCCGCTCGAAGCCATGCAGTGTGGCGTGCCCGTCATCACGTCCAACGTGTCGTCGCTGCCCGAGGTGGTGGGCGATGCCGCCCTGCTTGTTGACCCCACTGATGCCGACGCGCTGTGTCAGGCCATTCTCAGGGTGGTTAAGTCAACCACGTTGCAGAAGCAGTTGAGCGACGATTCGTTGCGGCGGGCGAAGCTGTTTTCGTGGGAAAAGTACACCCGCCAACACATTGATTTATACCGAAAACTGACCAGTCCATGACCATTCACGCAGGTATTATTGGCGGCGCGGGCTATACCGGCGGCGAACTGCTCCGCATTTTACTCAACCACCCGTTTGTGTCTATCGCCTTCATCCACAGCCAAAGTCAGGCCGGTAAACCCGTCTGGGCTACCCACACCGACCTGCTGGGCGACACCGACCTGACGTTTGCGGGCGGGGCCGTACAACCCCTGCTGGACGGTGAGTTGGATGTGCTGTTTTTGTGTTCCGGCCACGGGCAGTCGGCGGCGTTTCTGGCCGAAAACGAGGTGCCCGATGGCGTTACGATTATTGATCTCAGCACCGATTTCCGCGACGAGAGCAACGACTTCGTCTATGGCCTGCCCGAACTACAGCGCGAACGCATTCAGCAGGCCGAGCGTATTGCCAACCCAGGCTGCTTTGCCACCGCCATTCAGCTGGCCCTGCTACCCCTGGCCGATGCCGGGCGGCTGGTTGATGCCGTGCACGTGAGCGCTGTAACGGGCAGCACGGGTGCCGGGCAGGCATTGGTGCCCACCACAGGCTTCACCTGGCGCAACAACAACCTGTCTATCTACAAGGCCTTTACGCATCAGCACCTGGCCGAAATTCGCCAGAGCCTAAGCAGTCTGCAACCCTTCGGCGAGGCCATCAATTTTGTGCCTTACCGGGGCGATTTCACGCGGGGCATTATGGCCAACGTATACACCCCGTTCTCCGGCACGTTCGACGAAGCTAAGCAGCTTTATCGGGACTATTACGCTACCCACCCGTTCACGCACGTGAGCGGTGCGCCGGTTGATCTGAAGCAGGTGGTGAACACCAACAAGTGCCTGCTGAGCCTGGAACACCATGACGGCCAGCTGCTCATCAGCAGCGTTATCGATAACCTCACCAAAGGCGCGTCGGGGCAGGCGGTGCAGAATATGAACCTCGTCTTCGGCCTCCCTGAAGATGCTGGATTGCGTCTGAAAGCAGTAGCGTTTTGAGAGGTGAGAATCAAGAAATGAGAGACAAGAAGTGAGAAACAAGGAACAGGAACTGTGGACGTGCCTCTTATTTCTTGTTTCTCACTTCTTGCTTCTCATTTCTAAATTCTACTAAGCTGATTAGTACGTTCTTCTTTGGCGAAATACATACCAACGGCAGTCAAAATGCATTGTATACAAACAATGAGCTGACTTAGGTTCCAGAATATATCAAAATTTTGATCCGACACTTTCGATGGATCGTACAAGTAATCAATAAATAAGAAAGTCATAAAGGTACCCATAGCATATATTAGCATACCGGCGTTGATCCAGAACATGCTATGATGCAGTATGTTCTTTATCTTATTTTCAGCCAAAATAAGATTATAGTAAAGTAAGGATATGACAATGATAAAAAGGCGCATCACTGATCCACTAAGGCCAGTTTGTTCATAAAAAATGACATATACCAGCAGTGCTATTTCAACTATACCACCAATGAAGTAGGTTATTTTAAGGTAAGATGGTTTGTGTCTGAACAGTAATAGATATGGTATTGAAATCAGTAAAACGTCAATCAGCATGATTACTTTTTGCTCAGCAATATTAGTTCCATTGGCCAGGGCAGCATAAATTAAAACGCTTTCTTCGACAAAACGTACCAAGAAAACAATCAAAAATAATTTAAGCACAGTGGTCAGATACTTCTGCCTGTATATACCAATAAATACAGGCAGAAGCAAAAAAATATTACTGATAAAATCGAACGGATACTTGAGAAAAAAGTGGATTAGCCGCTCTGTCATAATTGTCGGTTAACGTGTTGGACAATGCCGAGGGCATGTATTTCCATCGGCTAATGCATCACCGTCGCCGCCGTCTTTGAGGCCGGTGGGGTCGTCGAAAATATCGGAGCCGTCGGCGCGGACGCCCACGATGACCATGCGCGATTTGAGCTCGCCTTCACCATCGCCAACGGGATTTTCGTCGGCGTCTTCGTGGCGTTTGCCGTAGTAAATTCGAATCCCTACGCAGTCTTTGCGGCCCAAGAGATGATTGATGCGGTTGCTACCGAAAAACTCAGCACGCGTGAACGTGTCAGGTTTGTAGCCTTGCTCTTCTTTGCGTTTTTTGAAGCGCGTAGTGCGGGCACGAGCGTCGTGGCCCGTAATGAAACTACCCACGTCGCCGTGGAATTTGTCTTTTCTGTCGGTCATTGGAAGGTTACATTGTGATTTAGGTGGCAAGCTACCTAAACCGACTCAATCTCAATAATGACCATCCAATGGATTGACTATGCGGTTGATTTATTGCCCGTTAACTAATCGGTTACGTAGAACTACGTGTTCGAGTACGGGTAAACCCGCATTGTTTACAATTGTAGAAAAATGGGTAATAATGCGCTGACGCTGCCCGCCAGGGTCACTTACCTTTGTCTCACAATCAGCGGATAACTGATCCGGCTGCATCCACACCAGCAACAGTTTTTTCTACGCGTACAAGTTTTCTCATCTCATAGGTTAGGTAGCTTATCCCCTGCTAACGTTCTGATTGGCAGGGGATAGTTGTTTCTGGGCTGGAACCTCAGTGGAACAAATGGTTACACAATGCTTAGCAAATACTGCCCATAACCACTCTTCACCAACGGCTTGGCAATGTCGATCAGTTGCTCTTTAGTGATGAATTTCATCCGATAGGCAATCTCTTCGATACACCCGATTTTCAATCCCTGCCGCTCTTCAATAACCTGCACGAACTGCCCCGCCTGCATCAGCGACGCAAACGTGCCAGTATCGAGCCAGGCGGTACCCCGGTCCAGCACGCCTACTTTCAGCTTTCCCCGCTCCAGATACACCCGGTTTACGTCAGTGATTTCATATTCACCACGGGGCGATGGGGCAATATTCCGGGCAATCTCCACCACGTCGTTATCATAGAAGTACAGCCCCGGCACGGCGTAGTGCGACTTGGGCTTCTCTGGCTTTTCTTCTACCGACAACACGTTGAAATCGGCATCGAACTCGACCACGCCGTAGCGTTCGGGGTCCTGCACCTGATAGGCATACACCACGCCACCGTCGGGGTCGTTGTTGGCCTGTAGCAGCTTCGAGAGGCCTGACCCGTAGAAAATATTGTCACCCAGCACCAGGGCCACTTTATCGGTACCAATAAAATCGGCTCCAATCACAAATGCCTGCGCCAGTCCGTTGGGTTCGGGCTGCACGGCGTAAGTAAATGTACACCCAATGCGCGACCCATCGCCGAGGAGCTTCTCGAAATGAGGCAAGTCGTGGGGAGTAGAAATAATGAGGATGTCTTTAATGCCTGCCAGCATCAGAATAGACAGCGGGTAGTAGATCATCGGTTTGTCGTAAACCGGCATTAGCTGCTTCGACACAGCCAGTGTAAGCGGGTGGAGGCGAGTTCCAGAACCGCCGGCGAGTATAATTCCTTTCATGATTGTGAATGAGCGAAAGAGCGAAAGAGCGAAAGAGTGGTTCTTATCTCCCTAGGTGATGACCCGCAGAAGTAATGACCACTCTTTCAGTCTTTCACCCTTTCGCAGTTAACGATTCGCGTACATGCCTTCGTAATACCCCTGATACGCACCACTCGTGACGTTGTGGAGCCAGTCCTGGTTAGCCAGGAACCAGTCGACGGTTTTGGTAAGGCCTTCTTCGAATTGGAGCGAGGGCTGCCAGCCGAGTTCGTTCATGATCTTGTGGGCGTCGATAGCGTAGCGCAGGTCGTGGCCGGCGCGGTCGGTGACGTAGGTGATCAATTGGGCCGACGTGCCTTCGGGGCGACCGAGTTTCTGGTCCATAATCCGGCAAAGCAGTTGGACGAGGTCGATGTTTTTCCACTCGTTGAAACCGCCGATGTTGTAGGTCTCGCCTGGCTTGCCGTTGTGGAAGATAACATCGATGGCGCGGGCGTGATCCACCACATACAGCCAGTCGCGGACGTTCTCGCCTTTGCCGTATACGGGCAGGGGCTTGTTTGTCTGGATGTTGTGAATCATGAGCGGAATCAGCTTCTCAGGGAAGTGATTCGGACCGTAGTTATTCGAGCAGTTGCTCAGTACCACGGGCAGTTTGTACGTATTGCCGTAGGCCCGCACGAAATGATCCGAGGCTGCTTTCGAAGCCGAATACGGCGATTGAGGGTCGTAGGCGGTGGCTTCGGTGAAAAACTCGTTGTCATTGTGCAGCGATCCATACACCTCGTCGGTCGAGACGTGGTAGAACCGCTTTCCATCAAAACCACTGCCAGCCTGCCAGTGAGCTTTGGCGGCGTTGAGCAGGTTAACAGTGCCCACCACGTTGGTCATCACAAACGACATGGGGTCGGTAATGGACCGGTCTACATGCGACTCTGCGGCGAGGTGAATGACACCGTCGGGCTGATATTCGGCGAAAAACTGACTTAGGAAAACCGCGTCGGTGATGTCGCCGCGCACGAAGGTGTAGTTCGGTGCGTTTTCGATGTCGCTCAGGTTGGCGAGGTTACCCGCGTAGGTGAGCGCGTCGAGGTTGACGATGCGGTAGTCGGGGTACTTGTTCACAAACAGCCGCACCACATGCGACCCAATAAACCCGGCCCCGCCGGTAATGGTGATTGTTTTCATAGCTTGCTGTTCAACGTCCAAAGTCTAAGGTTTAACGTTGCTCCGCACCCTACTGTAACGTGCGGAGCAACGTTAAACCTTAGACTTTGGACGTTGAACTGATTTTCTGCTGCCAGCGCCAGGCGTCGGTGAGGGCTTCGGCGAGGGAGCGTTGGGTGGTGAAACCCAGTCCGGTAGTGGCTTTAGTGACGTCGGCGTAAATCTGCTCGACGTCGCCAGCCCGGCGCGGACCGAGGGTATAAGGCAGGTTGATGCCCGTAACGGATTCAAAGGTGTTTATCAGTTCCAGCACCGACGCACCCCGGCCCGTACCGATGTTGAAAATATCGTACAGCGACGTTTCAGCGCTGTTGTTCAGCAGGGTAAGCGCACTTACGTGGGCTTCGGCCAGGTCCATCACGTGAATGTAGTCGCGGATGGCGGTGCCGTCGGGGGTGTTGTAGTCATTGCCGTGGATAGTCAGGTTGGCGCGTTTGCCTGCCGCCACCTGAAGCAGATACGGCACCAAATTGGCCGGTACGCCCCGTGGTAGTTCGCCGATGAGGGCCGATGGGTGCGCGCCGATGGGGTTGAAATACCGCAACGCAATGGCCTTAACGGGCAGTTTAGCCGTTACGCTGTCGCGGATGATATCTTCGCCAATGGCCTTGGTGTTGCCATAGGGCGACTGCGCTGGCAGCCGGGGGGTTTGCTCGGTAACGGGCAGTTTTTCAGGCTGACCATAGACCGTACACGACGACGAAAACACCAGGCTCGGTACGTTATACTGCGGCATCAGTTCCAGCAACAGCAGCAGCGAATCGAGGTTGTTGCGGTAGTACATCAGCGGTTTTTCCACCGATTCGCCTACGGCTTTGGAGGCCGCAAAGTGAATGACACCGGCCACCTGCTGCTGCTCGAACACCTGCGTCATGGCGGCGCGGTCGTTGCAGTCGATCTGGTAGGTGGTCAGTTCACGACCCAAAATGGTTTTCAGTCCGCTGAGTACCGATGGCTCGGAGTTGGAAAAATTATCGACAATAATCGGTTCAAAACCCGCCTCGACCAGGGCTACGGCGGTGTGTGAACCAATGAATCCGGCCCCGCCGGTTACGATAATTTTAGGGGTGGTTGTGGCTTGGGAATCCAAATCGTTTTTTGTAATTTTCTGTTGTTACTTGCAACAGGCAGGCCTCGAAAAGTGGGGCAAAACTAACCAAAACGCAACGATTGGAAAACCTTAATTTCGTGTAAGGCCCTCTCTCCTACGCGCATTGCTAATGAACGATAACGAAATAAAAGCCCTCGTCTCGCTGCTCGACGATGACGATCAGGAAGTAACTCAGCACGTGGAAGGCCGCATTCGCCAGCTTGGGCACTCGGCCATTCCGTTTCTGGAAACCGAGTGGGAAACCAGTTTTAACCCCTTTTTGCAGAAGCGCATTGAGGAACTGATCCACGACCTGCAATATACCACCGTACTGGAACGGCTGCTGACCTGGAAAGAAACCGGCGGCATGGACCTGCTGGAAGGCCTCTGGATCGTGGCCACCTACCAATACCCCGATTTGTCGCTCGACAAACTTCGGCAAACACTGGAGCAGCTTTATTACGATGCCTGGCTGGTGGTGCGCACCGACGTGCATCCGGCCGATCAGGTGAAGGGGCTGAACAACGTGTTTTATAACGAAATGAAGTTTTCGCCCAACACCAAAAACTTCCATTCGCCCGCCAACTCGATGATTAATCAGGTGCTGGAAACGCGGAAGGGCAACACCATTTCGCTCTGCCTGATCTACATGATGATTGCCCAGAAACTGGGCTTACCCATCTACGGCGTCAACCTGCCCAACCTCTTTGTACTGACTTACAAAGCCCCCACGGGTGTGCAGTTTTATATCAACGTATTTAACCGCGGCCTGGTGTTTTCGACCAAAGACATTGATCATTACATTGCCCAGCTGAACCTGAAACCGGCTCCTATCTTCTACCAGCCCTGTTCCAACGTCGATATTATCCGCCGTACGCTGCGCAACCTGATGCTCTCCTTTGACCGCAACGGCGACAAGGTGCGGATGCAGGAAGTAGAACGCATGCTCGACGCCCTCAACGAAGACGCTGACCCCATGCCGTTGTCAGATTACACGCAGCGGTAACCGTAGGGGCGGGCCGGGCCGAATCGGTCGTGCCCGCCCGAGCCGAATTGTTTTTCGCCATCCAAGCCAATCCAGTATGGTAGCCATTCCGAAAAAGAAGTACACGTTTGATGAATACCTGGCGCTGGAACGCGCAGAAGGTATTCGCTATGAGTTTTGGAATGGCGACGTTGTCGCTATGGCCGGAGCCACCAAGAGGCATAACGTGCTGGTGCAAAATGTCACGTTCAGTCTCCGAGCGTTTGCCCGTAGAAGCGGCTGTCAAGCCTTTTCTGAGAACGTACGGATGCGGCTACCAGCGAGCGAAAAGTACGTTTATCCAGACGTGATTTACACCTGCGAGCCGGACGATCTGAAAGACGATCAGGGTATTTATATTACGAGCCCATGCCTCCTAATCGAGGTATTATCGGACTCGACGGGGGCCGATGATGACCACAAAAAACAGTTGCACTATTTTAAAATTCCCACGCTCCAGTATTACCTGTTAGTGCATCAGGATGCCTATAAAGTGGAAGTCTACGAACGCGCTGCCGACTTTTGGGCGTACCGCATTTATGAAGGCATCGACACGCAAATTTCGCTCACCAACATTGACGTAACGCTATCAATGACAGCAGTTTACGAGGATATTGACGTGGAGGGATAGTCGTAAAAAAGTCGTAAGTGGCTTCGCGCTGTAGTGGCTGACGGCTGGCCCGGACGCGGGACTTATTTACACATACACCACCTCATAGCGCTTGCCTGGCAGGGTGCGCACGTAGCCCCGAAACTCGAGGCTGAGGAGTAGCGAGGCGAGTTGCCCCATCGGAATCTGCGACTGCCAGCTTAGCTCATCAACGTGGATGGCGGGGTTCTGGCGCAGCAACGACACCACCTGCGTTTCCTGAGTGGTGAAATCGAGGGGCAGCGGCGTGGAGGCCGACGATTTGGCCGCTACCTGCTGGGCGGGGTCTACGTCCCAGTTCAGAGTTTCGATCAGGTCGGTGGGGCTGGTGTAGATCTGGGCTTTGTTTTCGCGGAGGAGCTTGTTACAGCCCGCCGAGAACTGCTGCGTCACTTGCCCCGGCACCGCAAATACCTCCCTATTATAGTTGTTGGCATATTCGGCGGTGATCAGCGCACCCCCTTTGGCAGCCGCTTCTACTACCACAATGGCATCGGACAAGCCCGCGATGATGCGGTTACGGGCGGGAAAAAAGCGCGGGTCGGGTTTTACGCCGGGCAGGTGTTCGGTTAATAAAGCGCCTAGTTCCTGCATCTCGTGGGCGGTGCGGGCGTGGGTGGCCGGGTAGATAATGTCGATGCCACTGGCCATTACTCCCACCGTAGGCAACCCCACCGCGAGGCTGGCGCGGTGCGCCGCAATGTCGATGCCGTAGGCCAGTCCGCTGATGATGGAGACACCGTAGGGCTGCATGGTCTGCACAATCTCTTCCGTAATGCGCCTGCCATAGTCGGTGGCTTGCCGGGTACCTACCAGGGCCAGGGTGCGCGGTGCGTTCAGGTCGGCGTTGCCCAGTTTGTAGAGCAGCGCCGGGGCATCGTAGAGCGTTTTCAGGCGGGCGGGGTAGTCGGCGTCGGTGTAGAACAGGGCCGACGTGCCCGTTTTTTCCAGCAGCCGAACGGCCTTTTCGGCATCGGGGAGCAGGTTTGGCTGGCGGATGGCGCGGGCCGTGACCTCGCCAATGCCCGGAATTTTCATGAGCCGGGCCGGGGGCATGGCCAGTATAGCCTCGGCTGAGCCACCGTAGCTGATGAGTTGCCGGATGAGTACGCCGCCCACGCCGGGTACCAGCGAGAGCGCAATCTGGTGGATATTATAGGTAGGCACGAGCGGTGTTACGGTGGAAAATCCTGATCTACAATCATATGCATTTCCGCCCTGAATTGCTAAAAGAATTGGATGCTGGACATTGGACGCTGAGCCAAATCATCTACCAATGTCCAACGTCCATCATCCAATATCCAGCATCCAATGTCCAGCGTCCCACTTATCTAACGGTATACTTTAAATGCAGGCAGGCAGTTTTTAGAATAAGACGATATTGTTGATAGGACTAAACTACTTTTCCAATGAAAAAGAAACTCAAGCCTATTCTCCTGCTGGCTTTCCTGGCGGTAGCGGGTGGCACCTATGCCCAAAACGACACGATCAAATCTGCGTCGGCGGGGTCTGCCAGCCAGTCATCAGCGAAAGCTACCAATAAAGATCTGTCCGGTAGTCTGGCTGGTGCTACCGATTTTTCGACCCTACAATCGGCCCTGACCGCGTCTGGCCTGGCCGATAAAGCTAAAGAACAGGGTCCGTATACCGTTTTCGCCCCGTCGAACGAGGCGTTTGATAAACTACCCGCTGGCACCCTGGAATCGCTGACGGCACCGGCCAACAAGGCTAAACTGGCCGGAATTTTGGCCAACCACGTGGTGTCGGGCAGTTTTGCGGCAGCCGATTTGAAAGACGGCCAAACGCT
The DNA here is from genome assembly GCF_017353255.1 of Fibrella aquatilis. GTDB lineage: Bacteria > Bacteroidota > Bacteroidia > Cytophagales > Spirosomataceae > Fibrella > Fibrella aquatilis. Next base: position 44,244 of record NZ_JAFMYU010000025.1, read on the forward strand.
AAAAACCGTGGGTGGTGGTACGCTGACGGTTCGCAAACAAGGTAACTCCGTGATGCTGACCGACGCTAAAGGCGGGTCGGCTATGGTCACTTCCGCCGATATCCAGGCTACCAACGGCACCGTGCATGCCATCGATAGTGTGTTAATGCCCAAGTAAGTGCCGATTCTGTACCCCGACCCGTAACGCCACCGCCCTACCTGCTGCTTAGTTAGCAGACGGCGGTGGTTTTTTTGTGCCCGTCTATACATCGCTTACTATCGCTATTTATCTGCCAGTCAGTTCATTAATTTTATCTTATGAGATAGATAGTAAGTGCCATATAATCAGACGGTTATCTATATGTTATATTAACATAACTTATACATTAGCTTGGCTTGATTAACTTGACCATATGGTAATCTGACATTAAAATGGGGTTAACAACTGGGGGCGTACTTTGAGGGCAAAACTTATAGACTCCCCACATGTACAACCGCCACTTCTCCCTTTACGGAGTAGCTGCCACCGCGCTCCTGCTCTCATTGCAAAGCTGCGACCACCTCGACAGGCCCCAGAATCCCAATCTGGACATCAAGCTAGTGAATCAGTCGGTGAACCCCGTACTGGCCCAGACAATGCCCGGTTTCGAATCGGCGAATGTGTACTCACTCATCAGCAGCGACGACAAGCTCCCCCAGTCGCCGAACTTTGTCTTTGGCGGATCGGCCGACGGGTCGGGTCTGTTGAAAAATGCCGACGGCACGTTTACGATGCTGGTGAACCACGAAGACAATTTTTCCGTGTCGCGCCTTACGTTTGACAAAACGCTGAAGCCCGTTAAAGGCGACTACATTCTGAACTCAGACGGGGGGCAATGGCGGCTTTGCTCGGCCACGATGGCTACCCCCGCCGAACACGGCTTTGGTCCGCTTTACCTCACTTGCGGCGAGAGTGGGCAGGAATCGCGTACCCACGCCGTGAACCCCTACGGCGACGCCAGCCAGAACGCCATCAGCCGTGAGTTGGAGGGGCTGGGCCGCTGGAGTGCCGAAAACGCCGTTCCGCTGAACAAAAACGCCTACCCTGGCAAAACGGCCATCCTAATCGGCGACGACGACAGCGGTGCCAACGGTGGTCAACTGGCCCTCTACCTGACCAACACCGTGGGCGATTTGCAAAACGGATCGCTCTATATGCTGCGCCGGAAAGACGGTAACGCCCGCGAAATGGACATGAAAGCGGGCACCAAATTCGACGTTGAGTTTGTGCAGATCGCCAACCACAAAACCCTGACGGGTGCGCAGATCAACGCATTGGTTAATGACCTGAAAGGTATCAAATTTGGTCGGGTGGAAGATATCGACTACCGGAAAGGGAGCGCCGCCAATAACCGGCAAGTGTTTTTCAACGTAACAGGACAAGCCAATACGGGTGTAAACGCCGACTATTCACGCTCTAAATATGGCCGTACATACCGCCTCACCATGGATGCCAACGACCCGCTGAAAGGCTCGCTGGAGGTGATTCTGGATGGCGATGACCGCAACGGCATTGCCAAAACGTTTCAGAACGTCGACAACATCTATGTGGGCACTAATTACCTCTATGTGCAGGAAGACCCCAACAGCTACGGCGACGAAACCCACGACTCATACATCTACCAGTATAATCTGGCTACGGGCGCGTTGAAGCCCGCCATCATCCTGGACCACCGCCGCACCGCTACTGATGCCGCCAAGTATAACGTAGGGGGGCTGTCGAAGTTTGGTACCTGGGAATACGGCGCTATGATCGACGTGTCGGAGACAATTGGCGTACCTGACTCCTTCATCATTTCACTCCAGCCCCACACCTGGATCGGCGACCAGTACCTGGGTCCAGATGGCGGTAAGCTACGCTCGGTGAAAAGCACGAGTGATGTATCAAATCAGCAGGCCAGCCAGTTGATTTTAGTGCGTGGCTTGCCTAGATAAAATGGTAAACACATCATTATCAGGATTTTGTATTTAGTTATGGAACAAACGCTTCCGCCAATAGAAGCGAAACGGGTTCAGCGCACCCAGTCGTGGTGGCTACGGGTTAGTATGCTCGTGGCTGCCGTGGCTGGGCTGTACCGCTATACACACCCCACTCCTACCCCACTTGAGCAGGTGCGGAAACAGTACCTGGCTGACATTGTCGCGCTCGATTCGGCCACTACGCAACTGCACCGTCTGCTGGCTACCAACCAACCGGCAGTGGCGTTGCAACAATCTCTCAGGCAAACCCGGCTGGCCTGGAAACGGGTTGAATGGCTGGCCGAGGTGTATAATCCCGAAACGTCGAAGGCCATTAACGGACCGGCCCTGGCTGAAGTAGAGGAAGATGACGGCCTGCAAAACGAACTACAGGGCACTGGCCTACAGGTACTTGAAGAGGGACTATTTCCCTACGATCCGGTCAATCGGGCCGAGTTGGTGCAGCAGGCGGGCGTGTTGCAATCGGCGGTGCGGCGGCTGCACAAGGTGTCGGTAAGTAATCCCATGACCGACAGCCACGTGTTCGATGCGCTGCGGCTGGAGGTTTTCCGGCTTATTACGCTGGGGATTACGGGTTTTGATGCGCCCATTGCCAACACGTCATTGCCCGAAACCGCCGAGGCCCTGGCCAGTATGCAACGGCACCTGGCCTATTATCCCCTGCCTGACCACAACAGTGCACTGACGCAGCAACTGGAACAGGCGTTTTCCGGGGCCATAACCTACCTGAACCAGGCCAGTTCTTTCAACCGCTTCGACCGGCTGACGTTTATCCAGCATCACGCCAACGTATTGAGCAGCAAACTACTGGACGCCCAGCAAGCCCTGTCTATCCCGGTATTTCAGGAAAGCAGGTTGCTGTCGGCAGCTGCACGTACCCTTAACGACCCCGACGCTTTCGACCCCAGCTATTTTGTCGATGCCACGGCCCACCGCGCTACCCCCAGCCGAACGGCCCTGGGCAAGCAGCTATTCTACGACCCAATTTTGTCGGGCGCGCCAAACCGCAGTTGTGCTACCTGCCATCAGCCCGCCAACACGTTTACCGACGGACAAACCAAACACCTCGCCGTAGGTGGTCGGCAGGTGAGGCGCAACACACCCACGGTGCTCAACGCAGCGTTTCAGGCCGCTCAGTTTGCCGACTCGCGGGTGGTGTTTCTGGAAGATCAGGCAGGCGACGTAATTCAGAATCAGGACGAGATGCACGGCTCGCTGCCCAGGGCCGTGACCGCCCTGAAGACCAACGCCACCTACCGGGCGGCCTTTGTGCGGGCCTACCCCGACGGCGTGACCGAGCGAAACCTGAAAAATGCCATTGCCAGCTATATCCGGTCGCTCACCAGCCTCGACACCCGCCTTGACCGGGCCATGCGCACCACCGACAAACGAGAGCAGGAAACCCTGCTGTCGGCTGAGGAGCAACTGGGCTTTAACCTGTTTATGGGCAAAGCCAAATGCGGTACCTGCCATTTCTATCCGCTGTTCAACGGTACGGTGCCTCCCACATTTCAGAAAACGGAAAGCGAAGTGCTGGGTACGCCCGCCACAGCCGCCAACCAAACGCTCGACCCCGATCTGGGCAAGTTTGGCAACACTCACATCAACCTGCACCGGCATTCGTTTAAAACACCCACGGTTCGTTTTACGGCTAACACCGCCCCTTACATGCACAACGGCGTGTACCAGTCACTAGCCGAGGTGGTTGATTTTTATGACCGGGGTGGGGGTGTGGGACTGGGGTTCAACCTGCCCAATCAGACCCTACCCAGTGACAAACTGAACCTGACATCAGTTGAGAAAAAAGCCATTGTAGCGTTTCTAAAGTCGCTGTAGAGGCAAACAGCGCAAGGTGCCACTATCGGCGGGTCAGCGTAACGGTGTAGGTGGTCTTCACCGCCTGCCCACTCAGGTCCTGATCGTTCACAAACTGGAGTGAGAGCACCTGGTTTGTACCTGACTTAACAACTGGAATCGACGAGGCTTTATCTTTTGCGTAGAGCACCGCACTAGTGTTGGTTTCGGTGAACGTTCGGCCTTCGCCAAAGAGATAATCCAGTATTATTTTAGAATCGCGCACGTTCCCGCAGACTGGCAAGTTGGCCGAATTGGTGGTGTACGCCCCTGCCGCCGTAAACGACACGGTTAAGTCGGTAAGGCACGTCTGGCCCTTGGCAGTCAGGTAAGGAATGTAATCAGGAACGGGGGTTGCGTTGGTAAACTCAACCCAGGCGGGGCTGAACGTGATGGCAGTGATGCCCCAGTTACCTACCAGCGTGGGGGTAATGGGGTCGGGGATGGTGGGGCCTACCGGGTCTGTGGGTTTCTTGCAGCCAAACAGCATGACTACCAATAACATTCCCCCAAAAAACAATGATCTAACGTGTGAGCGCATATGACAACCGGGTTTGTATATAGAAATACTTCCCTGCCAAAGGTAAAAAAAAGGGCCTACCCCCTGTCGACTATTGATTTAACGACGTGCTGACTAGTTTGTACTGGTGCTGTGGCTAAAACAAAAAAAGGCAAACAATCTTAGGAATGAGCTAGTTATAATCACAGTAAATTAACTCAATAGATTTAATAGAATTTAAGTGTATGAAAAAGCTCCTGAACATTGTAGCCCTCTCGGCTATTACGCTCGTGGCAGGCTCGGCCCTGGCCCAGACCAACACCATGAACCGCCCAACGCCGGTAGGTTCAACGCCGTCAACGACTATGTCGGATTCGGCAAATCGGCCCACCCAATCGGGTATGAGTTCAAAATCAACCGGCACAGACCTGGCGGGTAGCCTGGCTTCTGCCACCGATTTCTCAACCCTGCAAACAGCCTTACAGGCCGCTGGCTTAAGCAGCAACGCCAAAGAAGCTGGTCCGTTTACTGTGTTTGCGCCCTCAAACGCCGCCTTCGACAAGCTCCCCGCCGGTACGGTGCAGACTCTGACGCAGCCCGCCAACAAGGCCAAGCTGGCCAACATTCTGGCCTACCACGTGGTATCTGGCAACGTGATGGCTGCTGACCTGAAAGATGGTCAGAAAATTAAAACGGTATCGGGCGGTACACTTACCGTGCGCAAGCAGGGCAGTGCCGTGATGCTGGTAGACGCCAAAGGTGGTTCGGCCACCGTGACCACTGCCGACATTCAGGCCACCAACGGTACTGTTCATGCTATCGACAGTGTACTGATGCCCAAATAGTTGGCTCAGTCTAACGACTGAATCCACTCCCGAACCAGCGCCACGCCTTCGCGGTGGGTCACCTTCCGTGACACTTCGGGCATCATAACGCCGGGGTCAGTCGATTCGAGACGGTAGAGTAAAATAGATTGGTCGGGATGGCCAGGCACGATGTCATACCGACGGTTGCCCGACCCACGCCCCGCTGCCACGGGTGTCTTCAGGATACCCAGGGCGGCGGGGCTTTTTTCGTGCACAGACAGGTTCAGGCCGCTGGTGCCGGCGGGGCCTTCGGGCCGGTGACAGTGCGCACAGTTGATGTCGAGCCAGATCCGGGCGCGGTCGGTCAGGGTGCCGGTGGTGGGGTCGTTCCAGACGGGTGCCCTGGGCACACTGGCCAGGTCGGGCAGATCGGTCAGGAGGCCACGTTTTTGCCACGCAGTCAACTGATTTTCAGCCGCTTGTCCATAATCCAATAGGCCGTTTAGCTGCCGCGCCGAGGGACCAATGGGTGTCATGACCTCGTTGCGGTTGTGGCAGCTTTTGCATTGGTTCAGGTTGGGCATCACGTATTCTTGCTCGTGTTTACGGCCCTCGGCATCGGTGTAGGCCACCGTTTTCCGGTCGCCCGCCACCTCCAGTACGGCATCGGTCTGGTCGTCGTTCCAGACGTACTCCAGGGCTTTCCAACCGGCCTCGTTCCGCACCAACAGCCGGGTTTCCATCAGCCGTCGGCCTTTGGTGGCATCGCGGAAATCGGTGGGGAAATAGAAGGTTTTAATAATGGTGGTGCCCACCGGGAAGTCCATGACCTCGGTGGCGTTGTAGCGGGCGACCTGTCCGGCGGGCAGTTTGACAAAACGCAGTTTCTCGGCATAATCAGAAAATAAGGGCGTGTTAAGCCGGTAAGGTACCACACCTTCAGCGGGCCGCTGATCGGCGATGTTGCCCGCAAAAAAACCGTAAGCTGATAGCCGGTCGGGCACGGCTGTGGGTGCTGGGCGGTGGCGCATGGACAACAGCGCGATCCCCAGAAACAAGCCGCAGCAAGCCAGCAATAAGGTTTTTTTAGTCTGCATAGATTGGGGCTGTGCCAGATTTGCAATCTGGCACTTTTTAACAGCGCGTTTGTAACGCGCGTTGATTTACTGCTAAAAACAACTGCTGTTGCATAACGCGCATTACAAACGCGCTGTTAAAAAGTGCCAGATTGCAAATCTGGCACAGCCACGGCCTGTCTAAGGGCCGTGCGACAACAACCCACTCCGTGTCGCCTCTCCACTCATTTTCCCGCTACCGGGGGCAGATCACACGTATACGGGGCGGCATTGCGCGAGATGGCTTTGAAATTATGAGCCGCGTCGATGTTGGCGAAGGTGGCGTTTTTGTTGTTTTTCAGGCAGACAGTACGCTGGCCCGCAGGGGCTTTGTCGTCGGTTATGCCGTCCCAGATAATGTCGGGCACGTTTTTGCCGAAGCGCAGTTTAAACCGGAACATCAGCCCCATGCGCCCTTTGCGGGTGGGGTAGCCCGGCAGGCGGCTGTAGGTATTGTCGTGGATGGCAATATTGGTGGGGTATGGGTTGTATAGGCTGTCGCGGATGGGTTCTTCGGTGATAAAATAACTGATAATGCCCGTGCCCAGCGACTTGTTGTCGATGATCTGATTATTAAAAATCTCGACGTCGTTGGTGGCCAGAATCATCATACCCGTACCCGCCGGTACGCGGGCCACGATGTTGCCTTTCGGCGCAAAATTGTCGAGGTTGTTGTGTTCCACCAGGTTGTTGAACACCCGCACCTGTCCGCCTTTTTTCTGCACCAGATCGGGCAGGTCGAACACCAAAATGCCCCCGGTGTTCTCGTAGGCATGATTTTCAGAGACGTCGGCCCCGATAGAGTTTTCTATTTCGATGCCCGCCACGTTGTGCCAGGCCGTGCAATGTTGAACCACAATCTGCCGCGACTGCCCCACGTAGATGCCTGCGTCGGAGGCGCCCACAGCGGTGCAGCTCAGGATCTGCACGTTCTGGCACTGCACCGGGTAGAGGCCATACGAGCCGTTGGTAGTTTTGGGTTCGCCGGTCCACTCGACCAGCAGGTTGCGGAACGTGATACCGTCTACGTTCATGGTCTTGATGAGGTCGCCTTTGGAATCCTGCAGGGTCATGTTTTCGATGGTGATGTTGGTGCCGTTGGTCACGCGCAGGCCCTCAGCCCCTTCGGTTTGCCCTTTAAACGACAGCACGGTTTTACCCACGCCCGCCCCCCGGATGGTCACGTTCTTCTTGTCCTGCAAGGATAGGCTGCTGGCTAGCGAAAACGTCCCGGCAGGCAGATCTACCGTGGCCCCGTCTTCGACCATAATGAGGTCGGTCTGGATTTTCTTCTGCATAGCGGGCTGGGCCACGGCCGGGGCAGCAAGCAATAGCAGGCAGGGTATATACCAAAGACGTGAGTTCATGACGAGGGAAAACAACTGATTGATGATTAATACGTTATGCATTACTTTGGCAGATCGTTGGTAGGTATATCAGCCACAGCAAGTTAGTCAAAATCAGGCCGTTTGCTCAAGTTTCGGGCCATATTCCAGCATTCGTAAGTTAGTTCATTGCAAGTAGCATTTTTCCTTTCACCCTAAAACAACTACACACATGGGTTTCCTGTATTCAATTATCATTGGTGGCATCGCCGGTTTTCTGGCCAGCCGCTTCATGGGCAGTCACAACACGATGCTGGTCAACATCATCCTGGGTATTGTGGGTGGTTTGGTGGGCGGCTTCATTGCCAAGCGCCTGGGCAACGACCCCGAAAATGACGGCCTGTTTATGAACCTGCTCATCGCCTTCGGCGGGGCTGTGGTACTAATCTTTCTAGGGCGACTGTTCTAACGAACCGTTGCAGATAGTTTAACAAAAATGCCCCAGACAAGCGTCTGGGGCATTTTTGTTAAACTATCTGCAACGGTTCGTCAATTGCGGCCGGCAAACCAATCAGATCGGCTATTGTCATCGACGGATTTATCAGCGAAACGCGCAGGTATATTTATTTCCAGCAGGCTGTCTGTGCAACTTACTAGCGAGGACTGATGTGGTTGTTGGCGACGGCGGAGCCGTATGAAATAGACCATGACAAGCGGAAAAAGTAGTGTTGGCCCAAGCTGACTGTAGGGCTGGTAGGCAGGTAACACATTGCCGGCAAAGGCTGAGGTGAGTGCGTCGAGGGCACCAAGCAGTTTGCAGATGTGCTCGTTGAGCCAGCCCCTTTTCAACCGTTCATGCAGCCAAAAGGCCTTCACACTGTCATAGCCGGCCACTACCACTAGCCCCCCAATAGTGGAGTAGATAACGGTGGGTGACCAGGTCACGCCCGAGCGCGGCAGCAAGACACCGTAGCCAACGCCGCAGGTAAGTACGGCCACCGCCAGCCATCGGTCGAAAGGAACCATCCGTTGCTCGCGCCGACGCACCACCCGATAACCCGAATAGCCCTGATAGGCAGCCAAAGCGGTCAAGATAATCAGAAAAGGCCTGGGCTTGAAGCCAACGGCCCCCAAAGCTGCCGTCACAATAACAACCACGAGTAACCGCAGAAACAACCGCCCCCAACGCCTGTGTGCGGCTGGCCGATTGTTGAGCCAAAGAGCCACCAGCCCAACCCCTAACGCCGCCGTTCCGCAGGCGACATGAATCACTATGTTTACCGTATGTAGCCAGTGCATCGCTATTTATGGCACCGGGAGGTGTTGGCCCGGCGACAGACAAAACTCGACTCACCAATCCAATTGCGGCCGTTTTGTGTGACGTTGGGCGGTGGTTATTGACAAAAGCCGGTTGTCACATCCCGGCAGATGCCACGGCAGGGCAGGCGTTTAGCAGCGTATTTTAGCAAGATGAAATGGCTTTCGTTTGTGGGGCGCAACTTGCTCGGCTTATCGGCCCTGTTGCTTGCTCATAATTTTGTGGACCAGTATATACTGCATGGCGGCACCGACTGGACCGACTACGCTCCTTACTTGTTTCTTGTGCTGATGTACGGCTGGATTGTGTTTCACAACCGTGTGCTGTTCGAGCGGCTGTTTCTGGGTGGCAACCGCGTTGCTTACTTCGGCTGGCTGGGGCTATGTATGCTTGTTGGCACGGTCAACATGACGCTGATTCTTCGGCAGCTATTTGGTGTTGATAACGTGGTGCCGCACCTGCTGCGCTATTATTCCGACACCGTAACGGGGCTGGGCGTTTACGTGACTTACCGCTACTTAACCACCACCTCTGCCAACCCTCCGGCATCCATTGCGCCGCAGACTCCGCTACCAACGGAACCAACGTATCTGTCATGTCTCGTCAACGGGGTGCCGCAGCAGATTCCGGTGGTGACCATCCGGTATGTGGAAGGGCTGGAGAATTACATCAAGATCTTCATGGCGGGCCAGATGCATGTGGTCAGGATGACGCTGAAGGAGGCCGAATTGCGATTACCCAAAGATCAGTTTGTCCGCATCAGTAAGTCGCACATTGTTAACCTGACCCAGGCTCAGCGACTCGACGCCGATCATGTGCAGGTGGGAGCGCAGACCTTGCGGATTGGTCGGGTGTTTAAACGGTATACCGCCGAGCAACTGCCATAGCTGGCGGGGCACCTACCACTTTTTGAAGATAAAAAACACGGCCACGACCATGAAGAAGAAGCCCACCAGGTGGTTCCAGGCCAGTTTGTCGGTTTTGAAAAAATAGACCGTAATAAGCGTAAAGACCGTCAGCGACACGGCCTCCTGGATGGTTTTTAGCTCAAACAGCGAAAACGGCCCGCCCGTCTCGACCGAGCCGACGCGGTTAGCGGGCACCTGAAAAATGTACTCGAAAAAGGCCAGACCCCAGCTAAGCATGATAATGCCAAAGAGCGAGAGTTTGGCCAGCGTGGGGTACTGTTTCAGCTGAAGGTGGCCATACCACGCCAGCGTCATGAAGATGTTAGACAGCGTGAGCAGCAGGATGCAGTAAAAGGCTTTCATCTATTCGTTGAGTTGCAAAGGGCAAGGCTGGGGTCAGTCGTTCATTCGCCCGCGCAGGCTGACCATAAACTGACGGATTTCTTTGAGCTTGTCGAGCACGGCCGCCGTTTCGTTTTGTACGCCCTGTTTTTTGTTCAGGTACTCGCGGGCACCCTGGAGCTTAAACCCGCGGTTTTCAACCAGATCCAGAATTTCGCGCAGGTGGTCTATCTCCGTTTTGGTGTACACGCGGTCGCCGGAGCGGTTTTTTTTGGGGCTGAGCGTCGGGAATTCTTTTTCGTAATACCGCAGCCGCGAGATGTTCACGTTGAACATATCGGCCACTTCCCGAATGCTGTAGTACCGCTTTTCGCCCGATTCCATACCTGCGTTACGTTATGATTTGACGGCCTTTACAGCCTGTGGATGCCAACCCAAAGGCGAAAATAGCGTAATTTTGTGGTACCCCACCCCCAGCCGAATCGTCGGACCGCCCTCCCCTTAAATACAGGGGAGCCGTTCTACAAGAGCTTCGCCTTGTCGGCTCTGTACTTAAAATACTAGGGTGTACGGCTCCCCTCCCTGTATTTAGGGGGAGGGCGGTCCGACGATTCGGCTGGGGGTGGGGTCACTTTCTTCGCACATGACTTCTTCCGAAATACGCCGCCAGTTTCTCGATTTCTTTCGCTCGAAAGGCCACCTCATTGTCCCCTCGGCCCCGCTTGTGGCCAAAAACGACCCTACCCTAATGTTCAACAACTCGGGGATGGCGCAGTTTAAAGACTTCTTTTTGGGCAACGGTACGCCCCCCGCCAAGCGCGTAGCCGACACCCAGAAGTGCCTCCGCGTGAGTGGCAAACACAACGACCTCGAAGACGTGGGGTTCGACACCTACCACCACACCATGTTCGAGATGCTGGGCAACTGGTCGTTTGGTGATTATTTCAAAAAAGAGGCCCTGGAATGGTCGTGGGAGCTGCTAACGGACGTTTTCAAGCTGCCCAAAGACCGCATTTACGTCTCCGTTTTCAAGGGCGACGAAACCGACGGCGTACCCTTCGATCAGGAGTCGTGGGACATCTGGAAAGGCATTATCGGGCGGTCCGGCGAACCGGACGACAGCCGGATTATTCTGGGCAACAAAAAAGATAATTTCTGGGAAATGGGTGCCACCGGCCCCTGTGGTCCCTGCTCTGAAATCCATATCGACCTGCGCTCGCCGGAAGAGGTGGCGGCAAAATCGGGCAAGGAACTGGTGAACGCCGACCACCCGCAGGTTGTCGAGATCTGGAACAACGTGTTCATGCAGTTCAACCGCAAGGCCGACGGCTCCCTGGAAGAACTGCCCGCCCGCCACGTCGATACCGGCATGGGTTTCGAGCGGCTGTGCATGGCCATCCAAGGCAAGCAGAGCAACTACGACACCGACGTGTTTTCGGGCACGATCAACCTGATTGAACAGCTATCGGGCCGTACCTACACGGGCAAGATGGAGAAGAGTGACGTGGCCATGCGCGTCATTGCCGACCATATCCGGGCGGTGAGCTTTGCCATTGGCGACGGGCTGGTGCCGAGCAATGCCAAGGCGGGCTACGTGATTCGTCGGATTCTGCGCCGCGCCATCCGCTACGGCTATTCGTACCTGGGCTTCACTGAGCCGTTTATGTGCAAACTAGTGCCCTTACTGGCCGACCAATTCGCCGACGTATTTCCCGAACTGGACGCGCAACAGGAGTTTGTAGCCACGGTCATCCGCGAAGAGGAAACGGCCTTCCTGCGCACCCTGGGCACAGGCCTCACGCGGCTGGATCAGATCATCGAGCAACTTGGCGGGGCCAAAACGATTCCCGGCGAAACGGTTTTTGAACTGAACGACACCTTCGGTTTCCCCGCCGACTTGACCGCACTCATTGCCCGCGAAAAGGGGCTGTCGATTGACGAATTGGGCTTCGAAACGGCGCTGCAAGCCCAGAAACAGCGTTCGCGCAAAGATGCATCCTACTCAGCAGGCGACTGGATCGAGTTGCAGGACGTGGATACAGTGGAGTTTGTGGGTTATGACCAGCTTAGTTCATGGTCGCAGGTGGTGAAGTACCGGCGGGTGCAAAACAAGCAGGGTACGCAGGTGCAGGTGGTGCTTGACAAGACGCCCTTCTACGCCGAAAGTGGCGGGCAGATTGGCGACACAGGCCGGTTCGATATCTACTTCGACAACGGCGGCGAGATGACCTCGGTGCCGGTGCTCGATACGCGCAAAGAAAACAACCTGACTATCCATATCCTGGCCGATCAACCCGGCCTGGACGAACTGCTCCAACTCGCCGACGGACAGCACGCGGCCGGTGTATCTGCCGAAGTAGACGCCCACCGCCGCGAACTGATTGCCGACAACCACTCGGCTACGCACCTGATGCACTCGGCCCTACGCGAGGTGCTGGGACCGCACGTAGCGCAGAAAGGCTCGTACGTAGGTCCCGATGCCCTTCGGTTCGACTTCAGCCATTTCGGCAAGATGACCGACGAGGAAATCAACCGTGTGGAAACTATTGTGAATGAGCGCATTCGGCAGAATATTCCCCTCGATGAAAAGCGCAATGTGCCCATCGATCAGGCCCGCGCTATGGGGGCCACGGCCCTCTTCGGCGAGAAATACGGCGACTTCGTCCGCGTCATCACCTTCGACCCTACCTATTCCGTAGAACTTTGCGGCGGCACCCACGTACCCAGTACGGGCCAAATCGGCTTGTTCAAACTCACCTCGGAAGGATCGGTGTCAACAGGCGTTCGCCGGATCGAGGCTAAAACGTCGGAAGGCGCCTGGACGGTTATCAATGAACAGTTAGCCGTGAATAGCGCGCTGAAAGAGTTGTTGAAGGCTCCCAAAGACGTAGTCAAGGCTGTGCAGACGTTGCTGGACGAACGGGCCGCGTTGCAGAAGCAGGTGGAGTTGCTGGAGAACGAAAAGATACAACAGCTTAAAAATGAGTTGCTTGGAAAAATTATTTTCGTAAAAGATTCAGAAATTGAAGCTCCAACTGGTGCAGGAAAAACAGAAGCAGCTTTGAGCTTCTTAGTGGAGCGCGTAACCGTGCCCAACGCCGATGCACTGAAGCAACTGGCCTACGACCTGAAAGCCAAAGTAGACAACATCGCCCTGGTGCTGGGTGCCGACATCAACGGCAAACCGCAACTCGCCGTGATGCTGCCCGACAGCCTCATCAAGTCGCGCGGCCTCAACGCCGGTCAGATAGTCAAAGACCTGGCCAAGCACATCAAAGGCGGCGGTGGTGGTCAGCCCTTCTTCGCCACGGCGGGCGGCACCGACGTAACGGGGCTGGATGCCGCACTGGCGCAGGGGCGGGTGTTGTTAAACCTATAAGACTCGGCGTCCCCGGACTAAGGTGACCTTATAGGTTGAGTCGGCGTAAATTGCTGTGGCGCAACCTATAAGGTCTTTTCAGTCCTTATAGGTTTATTACTAGTTTGATCTGATCTAGCCCTTTCCCTATTATGAACCCATACCGTATTGAATCGCTGCACCTTACGCAAGTTGGCCCTTTCGAAGAGCTAGAACTCGTATTGCCTGTAACACCAGAAAATGAAAAAGCAGAGGTGCATATATTAACGGGAGAAAACGGTACAGGCAAGACAAGTGTGCTTGAGGCAATTGCGACTATATTTGGGGGCAATTCTAAAAGGCTAGTATTAGACAAAATGAGCGAAATGAGTAGAATAGATCTGTGCATATATTCTAATATATCATTATTTTTTGACAGGACTAGTCCATCTAATAGCTCTACTATTTTCTCTGGAACCATTACTGAAGAAGCAATAGATGGAAAAACAAAGTATTGCGGATTTGCTTATTCTGGGAATCGTCAATTTAAAGACACATATATTCGTGGAACACAGGAACAAACTAGATTTCCTCTATATGATTCTTTAGAATTCGAATCATCAATTAATTTTGAAGATTTTTTACAATGGGTAGTAAACACCCGCACAAGAGAATTAGTATCTAAAGCCAAAAACAAGCAAGGTATAGCAAATCAACAGCGGAAAAACTTAAAAACACTAGAGCAGGCACTATCAACAATTGTAGACTCCGAATTGTTTTTTGATGTAGACGAGGAAAATTTTCAACCTAAGATTAATGTAGATAGGCAATTACTTAATTTCAATCAAATTCCTGATGGCTTGAAGTCAATGGTAAGCTGGCTTGGCGATCTACTGATGCGGATGGATCGGATTCAGTGGGATAACGACATTCCTGTATTGGAACGGCCCTTCCTGCTGCTGTTGGATGAAATTGATGTGCATTTACATCCTGCCTGGCAACGGAAGATTCTGCCAATGGTGCAAAGCTTATTCCCTAATGCGCAGGTCATTGTATCTACACATTCGCCGTTTGTAGTGGGTTCTGTTGATGGGGCGTGGGTGCATCGTTTCAAAAAGGAAGGAACTCGTAGTGTGTTAGATGGTCCACCTATTTTATCGGAAGATGCCCGTAGTTACGAATATATTTTGGAAGAAATATTTGGTATAAAAGAACATTTCGGCATTGAGGTTGAGAAAAGATTAACTGAATTTCAACAGTTAAAAAAGCAATTGTTAAAACGTGACGAAACGTTTGACGAATCTCGTTTTCGTCAACTTATCGATGAGCTTCGTGGGCAATCTACTGAGCTTGATAGCCTATTGGGTATGGAATTGAACCAGTTGCAACGCCTTACGCAAAAATCATTTATCGAGTAGGCAATGCGACAGTTTACCCGTTCTGCCACCCCGGCTATTCTACTGGAACCGGTTGGCCCAAATCAGCAACCTCGCTGGCAAGTATATGGTGACCGTTATACCCAAAATAGGGCTGCTAATCCCGGACATCAGTTTCAATGGCCTGACATCCATAGTAAGCCATTAAATCAGCATTTATTGCCCGCCCTTCGCGCCTTGACAGATGGTCACTGCGCCTACTGCGATTTGTACCCGCTTCGTAAGCCTGAAGAAAGTATTGACCATTTTCTTCCGAAGTCGAACCCACAATTTTATGCCAATGTATGTCAGTGGGAAAATCTATACTTAAGTTGTCCCACCTGCCAAAGTAAAGGAGAACAATACGATGCCGATTTGCTAAGGCCCGACGACGTGGCCTTTACGTTTAGTCGGTATTTCATATACAATTACCAAAGCCACGAAATCGAAGTCAATCCGCTGGCAACCCTCGATAATCAACGCCGTGCCGACGTCACCAGAAGGCTGTTTAATCTGAACGACAAAGGCCACTGCGCCGCACGCCGAATAGCGCTTGAGCGCTGGGAGAAGCGTGATCCCGATTACATTATCGACGATTACAACTACCGGTATTTGCTTTCGGATTAGCAGCACCTTTGGGGCTGTTCGCATACGAAGAACCATCAAACGTGTTTCTCCCAAAATCGTACAAGCAGACACGGCAACCGTTTCGGCGGGGTGTTATCTTTGGAAAACGCTTCCTTTGTGAAAATGGCGCATAAGACCCACCGTACGTTACCTGTTTGCCCAAACTGCCAGCACAAACTCACCCCTACCGACAATTTCTGCCCTAAGTGCGGGCAGGAAAACCATGATCTTCGGTTGCCATTCGGCCATGTCGTTTACGAAGTAGTGGAAGGTTTTACCCACTTCGACGGCAAGCTATGGGTAACGCTGCGCGATATTTTCACTCGCCCCGGTCGCGTCCCGCTCGATTTTATCGAAGGCCGACGGATGCGCCACGTGCCGCCTATCCGGCTGTATATCTTCGTCAGCTTTTTTCTGTTTTTGCTGATTGGGATCATCAGCAACGGTGCACTGAAACGTAGCACCCTGCGCAAATACCGTCTGGCGGCTACGTTCGGCCCTGACCAGCGCTATCGTGAAAGTAGCCTGAAAGCCCTTTTCACGATGAGCGACGTACCCACGCCCGATACCAGGGCAGTAAGCGACATCATGCTCCAGTTTCCGATAGCCGACAGCACGGGAGTCGGCACGTTGCGTCGGTGGCGTCATTTCACGAATGCCCAACTCGATTCGGTAATACGGCTCAACAACCCCATTGCCTATGCCCCCCTGCGCAACTGCCTGCGGATAGCCCTCGCGGCCCTGCCCCCGCAACTGCCGTGGCTACCCCTTCTCGAACCAGCCAATACAAAGGAATTTTTGATTGATAAATCAACCAAAAAGCAGGCAGGTATCGACACGATGTTGGCCATATCCCTGCGCTGTGCGCCCGACGATACCCTCGGCGCAGCCCTGTTTTCACGACTCAAAGCCCTCTCACCTCAGCAACGGACGCTCTACAGCCGCGTCAATGATGCCGTCAAGAAAGTGACCGATGCGTCGGTGGTCTCGTTTCATAGGGTCAGTGAAGACTCGACGACGAGCAGCCAATTTTCCCGGCTCATTGATAGCCTGACCGTCCGGTCGGCTAGTAATCCTATCAAGTTCAGTTTTGCCAAGGGCGATGGCACCATTACCGACCTCAACTACACCACCGAAGCAGCCGCCCGTGCCGATGTCGACCAAATGCGCGAGATGACGTCCGATGAACGCATGGCATTACTAATGACGCGCGTTGGGGCTACGCCACAACAAAAAGCCAAGATTGGCTTTGTTAAAGCGCTTTATGTGAACAAGGCCCTGAATCGCTACGTGCAGGACTTCGGCAAGTCGGAGGAAGAAATTGAGGAAGCGCAATCCAGCAAAGTAATCAAATACATATCGTACAGCTTTTTTCTGCTGATGCCGCTGGTGGCCCTGTTTCTGTACCTGTTTTACCGCCGCAATAAGGCGTATTACTACGTTGACCACCTGATTTTTTCGGTTAACCTGCACACGGTGTTCTTTCTATTGACGATTATACTGGTGCTGCTTCTCGAATACACGCCGCTGTTTGTCTACATCCCGAAGGGGGGTGTACTGCTGCTGTTGTTTGCGGCTGGTCCGGCCTTGTATTTTCTGCTTTCGTTGCGCACGGTATATCGGCAGTCGTGGGGGCTTACGATAGCCAAGTTTGTAGGCCTTGCGGTGCTATATAGCCTTGCGTTTACGCTATTGCTGGGTAGCGCTTCCGTGCTGGGCATTCTCTAACAGCCGATACGAATGCCCACGTTGACAACGTAGTAAGTTTAGCCTACGCAAAATCCCCAGCAGGCGCTTCACATGCAGTCTGCTGGGGATTTTTTTATCCTATAGTCCGCCCTCCAAACGGTTACTGTACAAGCAGTTTGATAAATAAGATTGCTACTGCTGACTTTTTTTATAACCTTAGGCAATGAATCAGTGTCTTATGAAAAACTAAGTACTACCATGATAGCTCGACTGCGTATAAATAGGCAATTGATTTGGGTATTTATTACACTGCTCTTTGGCTGTAAACCTGATTTTGTATCGCTCAATCCGGTTGCACCCCTCACCGCTAAACCCGCAGATGCGTTGGCTCGCATTAAGCAGGTGGTCAGTTCCGGCGACTGTTCTGGCCTTGGTCCGTACTATCAGGATATCGTATTTGACTATGACCCAACTGGTCGACTGCTAAAAGACAAGGCTGCCCGCGAAACGCTGTTCCAAAAAGACGGAATCAGCCAATATAACTACGACGCCGGTGGTCAGTTGGTGTCACGTACAACGCAGTACACAGCACCAACCAATGAAGGAGCCGTGGGCGAGATTATATCGTACACCATTACGCCCACGTCAATCCGGGTTCAAAATGATGAGCTGCGGGCCGATGGGTCACGGTTATTGGGTGCCAGCAACCGGGCGAATACGGTATATACGTTGGTCGACGGACTGATCACGGAGGTAGCTTATACCTATGCCAACGGGCCAAATCAAACTAGTGTAAGGACTGACCGTTGCATTTACACCTACACCAATGGCAATATCACCAAGGCCCTTTACACGGGTAACAACCAGACGTACGAGTACACCTACACATACGACAATAAGCCAAACCCTTACTTCGGGCAGAAGACGGTGCTGGACCCTATACTCCGGTGCAGCCGAAATAATGTGATCAACGTAATATCGGTTTCAGCCTTTGGTGGCACGGTGTACACTAATGAGTTTAAAACCGTTTACACCTACAACGAGCAGGGGCTACCACTAACCAAGAAAGACGCCAACAAAGGGTGCACATTGACCTTTCAATACGAACCCCGTTGATCCGTACGCCCATGATTTCGCCACTTCGCCTGCTCTGCCTGGCAGGGCTTTTTCTGCTGCAAAGCTGCAACTATACGTACGTCGGGCAGGAGGCCGAAAAGGTCCGGCTGAAAACACTTTTTTATAAAAACAGCGGTGTTTTTATTGGCATCACCTCCACTTTCGACTATAGCGTTGGCAAGCAAATACAGCAGTGCACCTTCGCCAATAACCCCGAATATCTTAGCGGTGCCGACCCAACGGGCAAACCTGTGGCGCTGTATACGTATGAGGCAAACGGCCAACTGGCCAGCTATGATTTTCGCTACGCTAGGCCCACCAGCAAAGGTCGCACCGGCGAACTGACGGTGTTTACTAACACGCCTGCGCTCATCACCAGCGAATCGTATTTTTTGGAGAAGGGTGGGCAGCGCGTATTGTTTAAGAAGGGGAGTTATACTTTAGCCAATGGCCTTGTTACGAGCTATTCAAGGCAACTCACTGACAAGTATGATTTTTCGCAGCTGTATTTAAGTGAACAGGGCTACCCAACCGAAACAAGCGAGTATACCTACGCAGGCGGTAATCTGGTGCGTGTGAAGACTAAAAATAATGAGTACGAATTGACCACAGACTACCTCTACGACGCGAACCCAAATCCACTCCAAGGCATCTACAATCCCGACATTACGCCCGTGCGCCGGTATAGCCGTAATAACATGCTTACCTCAAGTAGCACCTACATATATAGTAATGGGCAAAACATACAGGGCGCACCATTGCCAGCGTCAATTGCCAGTCCGTTTGTTTATGACGGTCGGGGTTACCCTGTTTCGGAAAGCAGTGGCTTCAACCGATTTGAGTACGAAGCGTATTAGCCACACAAAACGGTGAAATTATAGCTTATAGACGGGGGCTTAACCCATATCAGATTAGTTTCCATCGTATTGTGGTTCAGTAGCGTCTTATTAAAAAAGCATGCATTATAACACCTATATACGTCAAATAGACCCTTACCAATTATCGGATTAAGCACATCGTATATGGAGGTACGTGGGCTGTCGGCGCTACTGCCAAGCTGGTTATAGAAAAAGCTGGTAATCAAGCTAATGGCATGGCCACTTTCTACCGTATGTGGGGTATAGAAGCGGGCAGACAAACAGGCTGATCACGATTTTGGCACAAAAACTCCTTTGGTTTGAATTATGGCAAGAGTAGGTCCTTTTTATTAATCTCTTTTTAAACTATATACTTAAATGGTTTTTAGGTAGTTGCTGAATATTACCAAGATTTTTACTCAAACCAATTTCCCTCACTTAACGCTTACATTCATGGAAAACGTCAACTTAACGCTGAAGTCATTCGGCATGGTACTGACTTTGCTCCTGGTTAGTCAGCCACCCGGTCAAGCCCAAACGCTGGCCCGGTCTGCTAACCTGCCAGCTGGCCGTGGCCTGCCTCAAATTAAAAATGCAGCCGCTTTTGTGCCCATCAAAGGGCGTGTGGTGAGCCAAACCGGCGAAGGTCTGCCGGGGGTGAGCATCGTGGTAAAAGGCACCTCGACCGGTGCCGTTACCGATGCTAAAGGCGATTTCTCGGTCAACGTATCGGATGCCAACGCCACACTGGTCTTTTCGTTTATCGGTTACGTCTCGCAGGAGATCACCCTGAAAGGCCAAAGCACCGTCAGCGTAACCCTGCTGGAAGATGAAAAAGCCCTGAACGAAGTGGTCGTAGTGGGGTATGGTACGCAACGCAAAGAAACCGTAACTGGCTCTGTAGTAGCCGTGAAAGGCGACGAACTGGTCAAGTCGCCCACCACCAACCTGTCGAACTCGCTGGCGGGGCGGCTACCGGGCGTGACGGCCGTGAACCGCAGCGGCGAACCCGGCTACGACGGCTCGGCCATCCGGATTCGGGGCACCAACACGCTGGGCAATAACAACGCCCTGATTGTGGTAGATGGTATCCCCGACCGGGCAGGTGGCCTGGACCGGATCAACCCTGCCGACATTGAAACGATTTCGGTGTTGAAAGATGCTTCGGCGGCTATCTACGGGTCGCGGGCGGCCAACGGGGTTATCCTGATTACCACCAAACGGGGCAAATCGGGCAAACCGCAGCTGTCGTACTCGTTCAATCAGGGCTTTGCGCAACCTACGGTGGTGCCCAAGCTGGCCGACGCGGCACAGTATGCCACCATGCTCAATGACCTGAATATTTACGAGTTGCCAACGGCTGAGTGGGCCGCTGCAACCAAAGCCTACCAGGAGTCGGGCAAGTATACCCGGCCCGATGGTAGTGTGCGCACGGCCCCTTACTCGCCGACCGATTTGGCCAAGTACGCCGACGGCTCAGACCCCTGGGGCCACCCCAACACCGACTGGTATAAGTCGACGCTGAAAACCTGGTCGCCACAGTCGCGCCATAATTTGCAGCTACAGGGCGGCACCGACGATTTCAAGTATATCGCCTCATTGGGGTACCAGAACCAGGACGCCTATTACAAGAACTCGGCAACGGGCTACAAACAATACGACCTGCGCATCAACCTCGACGGCAACATCAACAAGTACCTGCACGTGTCGATGGGCATACTGGGGCGCGAAGAGTACCGCTACTACCCCACGCGGCCTGCCGGGGCCATTTTCAGGATGCAGATGCGCGGCAAGCCCAACCAGCCCGCCTTCTGGCCCGACGGACGGCCCGGCCCCGATATTGAAAACGGCGAAAACCCGGTGGTGATCACCACCAACGCCACGGGCTACGACCGCGACAAGCGCGACTACATCCAGACCAACGGGCAGCTGGACTTTAAAGTACCCGGCGTTGAGGGGCTAAAGATTTCGGCTACGGCAGCTATCGACAAACTGAACCGGAATAACAAACGCTGGGAAACACCCTGGACTCTCTACGAGCGCGGTACGGGCGTAGATGCCAACGGCAACCCCAACCTGGTGGCCAGCGTACGCGGTCCGGCCGAACCCCGCCTGACGCTGGGCAACATCACCCAACTCAATATTTTGCTGGGCGGTATTGCCACCTACGAACGTAAGATTGGCGATCACGGCCTCACGGTACTGGCGGGGGTGAACCGCGAAACCATTTCGGGCGATAACTTCAACGCCTTCCGACGCTACTTCCTTTCGCCGACTATCGACCAGCTTTTTGCGGGGGGTGATCTGAGCAAAGAAAACGGCGGTGGAGCTTTTGAGCGGGCGCGTCTGAACTACTTCGGGCGGCTGGCCTACAACTACAAAGACAAGTATCTGGTGGAATTGCTGGGCCGCTACGACGGCTCCGACATGTTCCCGGCCGCCACGCGCTATGGCTTTTTCCCCGGCATCATGGCGGGCTGGGTTATTTCGGAAGAAAACTTCTGGAAAGGGGCCGCGCCAGTGGTTAGTTTCCTGAAGCTCCGGGCGTCGTATGGGCAGTTGGGTAATGACCAGATTTATTTCCCCGGCACCGACGTACTGGCCACCTATCAGTATCTGGCTACCTACGGCTTCAACACGTACATCATCAACGATGCCCAGCAAAAGACGCTCTCGGAAAGCCGGATTCCCAACACCAACATTACCTGGGAGGTGGCCAACAACGCCGACATCGGGCTGGAAGGACAGTTGTTCAACGGCAAGATCAGCTTCGAGTTCGACTATTTCAACAACCTCCGGACCTCGATTCTGTATCCCCGCAACGCCTCGGTACCCCGCACTACCGGCCTGATTTTGCCGCCCGAAAACATCGGCAAAGTGCGCAACAGCGGTTTCGACGGGCAGATCAACTATAACGGACAAGCCGGTGGCCTGAAGTTCACGGTGGGTATCAACGGTGGTTACGCGCAGAACAAAATCATCTTCTGGGACGAAGCCCCCGGCGCACCCGAATGGCAGCGCACTACGGGCCGCCCCATCAATGCCTACCAGGCTTACCAGTATGATGGTGTGTTTGCTACCCAAGCCGACATCGACGCCAAAACGCTCGATTATTCGGCCATCGTGAAGACGCTCCGCCCCGGCGACATGAAGTACAAGGACATCAACGGCGATGGCAAGATCACACCCGACGACCAGGTACGTGGCAACCGCACCAACCTGCCCCTGTTTCAGGGTGGTCTGAACGCACGGGCTACCTACAAAAACTTCGACCTGACGATCCTGTTCCAGGGGTCGGCCGGGGCGCAGCAGTATATCAGCCTGGGCGAGTCGGGTAATATTGGCAACTATTTGCAGGAGATCTATACCGACCGCTGGACCGTGACCAATCCCAGCAGCGTACACCCCCGCATTGCCAACCGTAGCGACCAGTATTTCTCAGGCGGCAACACCTACTGGCTCCGTTCGGCCGACTATATCCGGCTGAAAAACTTCGAGCTGGGCTATACCGTCCCCGAGGCCATTGGCCGGAGAGTGGGCGTCGGTAGCCTGCGCCTGTACGTCAACGCCCTCAACGCCCTCACCCTGGTGAACAAACTAGGCTCGTATGACCCCGAAGCCGACAACGCCACCGGGCAGTACTACCCGCAGTCGCGTATCATAAACGGTGGCCTATCACTTCGCTTCTAACCTGTTACTCAACATGACACGACATTTTAAAACCGTAAGCCTCACCCTTCTGCTGTCTTCGGCGCTGGTGATGAGTTGCAACGACGAATTTGTGAATACCCAGCCGCTGGATCAGGTGGCGGGTACAGCCGTCTGGACCGATGCCTCGCTGGCCGAAGCGTTCGTCACGGGTATCTACGCCGGCCTGGGGCAGGGCGGTTTCAACGAGCAGCAACTGGCTTCGCTCACCGACGAAACTATCTTTACCCACCCTGGCCGGGGTATCACCACCATTACAGAGTCACGCTCGAACCCCGCCGATGCGGGTTGGGTCAACGAGACGATCAACTGGAATAATATGTACCTGCGCATCCGGGCCTGTAACCTGGCCCTGGATAACCTGGCCAAACCGGGTTTCAACAACCCCGCCGCCGTGACCCGGCTCACGGGCGAGATTAAGTTTTTGCGGGCCTATTATTACCAGCAGCTGGTGCGGTACTATGGTGGTGTGCCCATCATCGACAAGTCGTATAACCTGGGTGAGGCCGACTACACCCTACCGCGCAACACCATGGAGCAATGCATTGCCTTCATCGTGAAAGACTGCGACGACGCGGCAGCGGCCCTCAAGGGGTTGACCATGGCCAAAGGCCGGGCCACCGACGCCGCCGCATTGGCGCTGAAGTCGCGGGTGCTGATCTACGCCGCCAGCGATTTATACGATGCCCCCACGGCCAAAGCCAAATCGGCCGCCCACGCTGCCTTTGCCAACCCCGAACTGCTGGGCTACGTGAGCGGCAGCCGGACCGACCGCTGGCAGAAGGCCAAAGAGGCGGCCAAAGCCGTGCTCGACCTCACCAACTACGGTTCGCAACTGAACCTGGCAGCGCCAGTAACACCAACGGTGGGCACAGAGAATTACATGAACATTGCCCTGGCGCGGAATGGCGGCGAAAAAGACCTGATCTTCACGCGGTCGTTCATCAACAGTAAGCAGGAAGCAGGTGGTCAGCAGGGCCTGTTCAACGGCCCCAACGGGTATCACAACTGGGCGGGCAATACACCCATTTCGTTGCTGGTCGATGATTACGAGATGATGGACGGCAGCAAGTTTAGCTGGAGCGAACCGGCCAAAGCCACCACGCCCTACGCCAACCGCGACCCTCGTCTGTACGGTTCTATCCTCTATGATGGTGCCCCCTGGAAACCCCGCACCGCCGACGTAGCCGCCAAAGATCCGGTCAACCAGATCCAGACGGGACAGTATGAGGTGACGGGTGCCAACGGCAAGGTATCCGTAGCCGGTCTGGACACCCGCAAGAGCACCGTAGAAGACTGGAACGGCAGCTACACGGGCTACTACATGCGCAAGTTTGTTGACCCAAACCCAGCCATTGTCGACCAAAACACGTACCAGCAGATCCCTTGGCCGTTTTTCCGGTATACCGAAGCCGTGTTTAACTACGCCGAAGCCTGCATTGAACTGGGTCAGGATGCCGAAGCCAAAGCGTGGCTCAACAAGATCCGTTTCCGGGCTGGTATGCCTGCCATCACTGAAACCGGTGCCGCCCTGCGCGAACGCTATCGCAACGAACGGCGCGTGGAGATGGTGTTTGAAGAGCAGCGTTACCATGATGCCCGCCGCTGGATGATTGCTCCCACCACGCTGGGCCGCAAAGCCAACACCATCAGCATCACGGGCACACTCAAGCCCGGCAAGTCGGTGTCACTTTACCGCTATGACCCCACCAGCTACGACTACACGTATCGGGTGGTGGAGATTGACCCCGGCAAGGAAAACCGCGCCTGGCTCGACAAGATGTATTACCTGCCCATCAGCCGCGACGAAATCAACCGCAACGCCAAGCTGATTCAGAATCCGGGCTATTAGGAAGTTTTCAGTTTAGAGTTTTCAGTTTAAAGGAGTTTAGCGTTTTCAGTTTAGAGTTGGCTTTAGCGTAGCCCCCGCCCTAAAGGCGGTCCGACGGGTCGGTACCCGCTGGCGCACGATTAGCTTCGCGTTAGCAATACCAGTGCGCCAGCGGGCACCGACCCGTCGGACCGCCTTTAGGGCGGGGGCTACGCTAAAGCCAACTCTAAACTGAAAACTCATTTCCCCGCCACGCGCCAGATGCGGTTGCCGGAATCGTCGGCGACGAGGAGTGAGCCATCGGGGAGCATGGTGGTGCCAACGGGGCGTCCGTAGACGTCGTTATCGCCGGTTTTGGCAGTGAAGCCCGTTAGGAAATCTTCGGGTTTGCCGGGCTTACCGTTAGCAAACGGCACAAAAACTACCTTATAACCAGCCAGTTGCGACCGGTTCCACGAGCCGTGCTGGCCAACGAATGCGCCGCTGCGGTAGCGTTCCGGGAAACCCTTGCCGCCCGTCTTTGGGTCATAAAAAGCCAGGCCCAATGAGGCCGTGTGTGCGCCCAACGGCACGTCGGGAATGATGGCCTTCTGCACCGACGATGGGCTTTCGCCGGCCCGGCGCGGGTCTTCGTTTTGGCCATAGTAGCTATAAGGCCAGCCATAAAAACCACCTTCTTTCACGCTCGTCAGGTAGTCGGGCACGAGGCCGTCGCCGAGTTCATCGCGCTCATTCACAGCCGTATACAGGGTTTGTGTACCGGGCATCCAGGCCATGCCTACGGGGTTGCGCAGGCCACTGGCGTAGACGCGTTCGCCCGTACCGTCGGGGTTGATCTCCAGAATGTTAGCCCGGCGTTTTTCGTGCTCAATACCATGTTCGGCCACGTTGCTCCCTGACCCTACCGAGATATAAATTTTCTTGCCGTCGGGGCCGGCCAGCAGGTTGCGGGTCCAGTGGTTGTTATAGCCACCGGCGGGTAGTTTCAGGATCGTGTCGGCGGGGGCACTCAGTTTGGTGTCGCCGGTTTTGTACGGGAATCGCAGCAGCGCATCGGTGTCGCCCACGTAGAAGTAGTTGCCCAACACGAGCATACCAAAGGGCTGATTCAGTTTACCAACCAGCACCGTGCGCAGGTCGGGTTTGCCGTCGTGGTTGGTGTCACGCAGGAGTGTGATGCGGTTGGCGCTGGCATCGAACCGTTGCGAACCTGCCTGCCCCGTTATTGATGACACCGCTTTTTTCACCCCTTTCTGCTCCGTGTTCGATTCGGCAACCAGCACGTCACCGTTAGGGGCCACGTAGGCCCAGCGCGGGTTGACCAGGTCGCGGGCGTATTCGGTCACCACAAACCCCGCGGGGGCCGTGGGCACCTGCCCATCTGGCCAGCCCACCACCTTGCTAAATGCCACCGCCGACTTTGTGCTGTAGGGCGCGGGCAGTTCCAGCGGCCCAATAGCGGTCTGCACCGTAACGGGATGGTCGTTGGCCGATTTTTTCTTCGAGCAGCCCAGCAACGAAAGGCCACTAAGCGCGATCAGGCCTATTTTCAGTATGTTCATGTGTATTGTGTTTACTGTCTGCTATAAAACGCGCGGCAACGTTTTTGGTTAATATGGATTGAGCGTAGTGATTACTGTGCGTATCGCCCTGCTACAAACATTTGACCGCCACGCGGTCAGTCAGGTGGTTAAAAAAACCGTAGTATTGCGCCAAAACCGACTACCTGCTGATTATGCTTAAGCGCGTTTCGATCCAGAATTTCAAGAGCCTCAAAGACGTTACGCTCGACCTCCAGAAAGTCAATCTCCTCATCGGCCCCAACAACTCCGGCAAGACGAATTTTTTAAAGGCGCTGGAGTTTTTTAATAAAAATGTCCTACAAAATTCCTCAATCTCTCTAGAGCAGATACTGAATGATAGTTTTATGCGCTCTTCAAGTTATGTCTCTTTAGAGCTAACATACCGTCGACATGAAGAACACATTCTTTTTGGGCGTCGAATATCTTTTCAAAACAAACATGAGAGTCCGTCATATCAACTTATAACGAAAGATGCGATAGAAATTAGCAGAGACAATAATGGATATCCAGATGTTGATTATTTAAGAGATCAGTATGATAATTTTACTATTTACAGACCAGATCCAAATAAAATTGTTTATCCTGGTATAGTAGGCAATGGTGAAGAAGTAGTTAAAGCAGATGCTTCAAACATCGTAGGGTTTTTAGATTTAATGTTAGGCAAATATCGTAGAAACGTATTTGTTCGTATAGAATCAGACATAAATATTTGCATTCCAGAGTTTAACGAAATTAAAATAGAAGATGTATTTGATGTTACAGAAGAAACTAGAAGGTTGTTTGGTGATAGGTCATTTAAACGAATTGGCTTGGCTAATATTGAAAGAGATATAACTTATTGGGCAGATGAACTCTCAGAAGGCACACTGTATTTTCTTGCCCTGCTCTGCATCATCAATCAACCCAACCCACCTAAACTACTTTTACTTGAAGAGCCTGAAAAGGGCATTCACCCACGCCGGATTTGGGAGGTAATGAAGTTTATTTTCCAACTTGCTGAAGAAAAAGACATTCAGGTTATCCTAACAACGCACAATGAGCACGTTGTCAACGCATTTGCATCGATGCCTGAAGCTGTTTTTGTGTTCGACAAAGATCTTGAAGGAGCTACTTTCGTGCAAAATCTTCAACGTGATATTATTGAACCATCTCATAAAAAGAGTGAAGAATTAGGATTAGACAAAATTGACTTTACTTCGAATTTAGGCGAATCCTGGATGTATGGATTGATTGGCGGCGTGCCTTCAGATGAATTATGAAACGACCTACTCGTTTAGACTACACACTTGTTGCAGAAGGCTATGCTGAATACACCTTCATTCCAATTTATCTGAGAATAATGGCAGAGCGGCAAGGTATCCAACTTGTTAGAAGCAAACTCGGCTTTAAAGGAGGCGATGCTGGCAAAACCAGAGTTCTAAAAGAAGTATCCAGTATTTTTACATCAGCTTTAACAAGTGGAAATCAATTACTCATCGCTGGTGTTGATTTGGATACTGCCGATCATGACAAAAACCAACCTAAGCACGAAGAGCAATGCCGCACACTAATCAATTCATTTGGTAAAACAATTAATGGAAAAGCAGCTATTTTACATTTTGTTCCAGTTCAAGCTATTGAGCAATGGATTGCTTATCAAGCGTACAGAGCAATAAGATCTGATCAATATTCAGCGAATAGTTTAGAAAGAATCTCGCAAAAAGAACTTAAGAAACTGCTCTATAAAGGCAGAAGCGACGGCGCGGCAATGGAGCTTATTGCTGAAAAAATTGCTCTGGTTGCCGATTATGATGAGTTAGCTAATCAGTCGCGTAGTTTCGAGCATTTTCATAATCAGGTGAGGTCATTTCTGGAGACATTTGCTGCCTCAAACTAGCAATAGATAGGCTGGGTATAGGATGGGCTGATGAGTAGCCTGCAATTTACTGGTGAGTTATACGCAACCTATGCGGGTAGCTGTCCGTACTGGCGTTGATCCCGGAAAACGTGTCGTTTTCCAAACCTTCTCTAACCAGTCACGACCATGAAAACATTGACCCTGCTCAGCGCAGCCACAGCCCTGCTGCTGCTCAACGGCTGTAGCACCACCGACGTAGCACCCCCCGCCCAATATGGCACCATCGGCGACAAAGTATGGAACGACGCCAACGCTAACGGACAGCAGGACGCGGGCGAGGCACCTATTGCGGGCGTGAAAGTAGTGCTCTACGATGGGGCTGGCAGCCTTAAGCTCGACAGTACCACTACCAGTTCGGCGGGGGCATATCTGTATGACAAACTCATCGCTGGCAACTATAAGCTGCGGTTTGTGGCTCCGGCGGGCATGGTGTCTACGCTGACGGGTACGGGCAGTGGCCTTACCAACAGCGATGCCGACAAGCTGGGCTGGACCCGCACCGTCACCATCGACGTATCGAAAAATCTGACCGACACCCTGCACGTGAATACGGCGCTGGATGCGGGCTTCCGGCCACAAACCAGCTATGCCAAAGACGTGAATCCCATTCTGGTGGCCAACTGCGCTTTTTGCCATTCCGAAACCAGTGGTGCTGCCTTTGCAGCGCGGGTGAAGCATGTAAATAACTACGCCAACGCTAAGGGTATTGGTGCCGCTATTCTGGACCGCGTGAGCCGGGCGCAGGGGGCGGCGGGCATGATGCCCCGGAATGGCACCCGCCTGTCGGAAGACAAAATCGCCGTGATCAGGCGATGGGTTGAAGACGGCCTGGGTGAATAAGAAACGATAAAGGAGTTAGTAGTTAAAAAGCCCCCAACAGCCATTGGGGGCTTTCTTTATACCCCTAACCTATAGTTATAAATTACATTACATATGTCCATAAAATACTCGGAAAGTACTCAACCTCATTGAAGTAGTAGACTTTGTCATAGTCTCCTCAGCAAGTATACTTACCCCTCAGTAAATAGTATTGGTTAAGCCATTTCCCTGTCCGAATATTAGGCCAAAACCTGGTGTTTTCTCAGATTGTCAGGGTGCCTTTTATCTACCATCAACCCCAACAGGTATGCAGAGACGTGTATTTATCACCAAAACGCTGTCGGCTTTTTTGCTTCCCCTGGTGCCGGGCGCGGTATTGGGCGCAGCTACGTCCGTAACAAGCCCAACTGCTTCAGCGCAGGCCGCTCAATTGCAGCAGCTCGTGGCGCAACTCGGTGCGCTCGAGCAACTTCAGTGCTACTATAGCTACAGCCCTGGCTATACCTCTCTTGCTGATCTGGCCAACCTGATTCGGCACGACTTCGCCCGGCTGGCGGCGGCGGCCAGTACCACCGCAGCAGGGCAGGCACTGCAAGCCAACCTGGCTACCGACGCGCTCTTTGCCAACGCCTCGGCAGATCCGTTCGGGTCGTTTGGGCACAGCTTCCAGTTGGGCGGGGTGGCCGTACATTGCCAGGTGCTGGCCCGCATAAACATGCCCGACGCGCCACCCCGCCGCCGTAACCAACTGCTGGGTACGTTGGGCGTGGTGGCTTGCACCAACGACACCATCACCCACCTCAATCTCGCAGGCGAGGTGCTGCACCAGTCCGCTTTCACCACCCACCAATCTGCCTAAATCATGGAAAATACGTTCACAGGAGCCACTCCCTACGTAGGCGAAATCAGGCTCGTGGGCCTCAACTTCGCCATCAACGGCTGGGCCATCTGCAACGGTCAACTGCTGTCTATTTCCGAAAACGAAGTCCTGTTTAATCTCATCGGCACCACCTACGGCGGCGATGGGCAAAGCACCTTCGGTGTCCCCGATTTGCGGGGGCGTGTGCCTATCCATATGGGGCAAGGTCCGGGTTTACCCAACTATACGATCGGCCAGGCAGCGGGTTCGTTTGAGCAGACGCTTACGGTACAGCACTTACCCGCCCACACCCACCCCTACACCTACCAACCGCTGGCGCAGTTGGGGGCTGGCACCGCCACCAACCCCGAAAATGGCTTCTTCGCGGCGGGTGCAGGGCGGGGGGGGCAGTTCTATCAACCCCTTGCCAACGCTAATACGCAGATGGCCAACGTAACAACACTGGCGCAGACGTCAAGTGCGGGCGGCAATCAGCCGATTCAAATTGCGCAGCCTTACCTGGTCTTGAACTACGTCATCTCGCTCTTCGGTATTTACCCAACCCCAAACTAGCCCTGCACTTTTATGGAACCTTTTGTCAGCGAAATAGGCCTGTTTGGCTTCAACTTCGCGCCCAGAGGCTGGGCCACCTGCGCCGGGCAACTGCTGCCCATTTCGCAAAATACGGCGCTGTTCTCGCTGTTGGGTACGTACTACGGTGGCGACGGCAGATCAACGTTTGGGCTGCCCGATTTACAGGGGCGCGTACCCATCGGGTTTGGGCAGGGGCCGGGCCTCCCCGACTTCTCTCTTGGTGAAACGGGGGGAGTGGAAACCATCACGCTGCTCGGGTCAGAGATGCCTGCCCACACGCACGGCGGCGGGCCTACGCTCACACAAGCCGCCTCGACCACCAACGCCTCGACCGGCGACCCTACCGGGGCCGTACCGGCAGCAGCAGCGGCCAACCGCTACGCCACGACCACCGACGCGCTCATGGCGCAATATCCGCTGACGCTGTCGCCAACGGGCGGGGGCCAACCCATCAGCGTGATGCAGCCGTACCTGACTATTAACTATTGTATCGCCACGCAGGGTATTTTCCCACCCCGCGGTTAACCCCACTTATAACTTATGGCGACTCTATTTGGAGAAACCCCTTTGATGGGCGAAATGATGTGGTTTTCGTTCAACTACGCCCCCAAAGGCTGGGCGCAGTGCAACGGGCAGCTATTACCCATCAACCAGAATCAGGCCCTGTTCGCGCTGTTGGGCACAACCTATGGCGGCAACGGCACCACCAACTTCGCCCTGCCCGACCTGCGCGGACGGGCAGCCATGGGCGTAGGCAACGGACACACCCAGGGCGAACGGGCGGGGTCTGCCACACAGGCGCTATCGGCGCAGCAGATACCGCCACACACGCATCAGCTCACGTTCAAACCACCAGCCAACAAAACCGCCGCCAACAGCAACAGCCCAACGGGCAACTACCCCGCCCCCGGTGGCAGCTACGGCACCAGTGGCAATACCAATATGGGTGTCACCGCAACCAATACCCAAACCGCCGTTGCCGGCGGTAGCCAACCGTTTTCGGTCATGCAACCCTACCTCGTCCTGAATTGCTGCATGGCGTTGTCGGGCGCCTTTCCAAGTAGAACCTAAAAAAAGTCATTAGTCATTACGCTTCGCTGTCATTCGGTGGTCATTCATAGCAAAGACAATGAATGACCATTGAATGACAGCGAAGCGTAATGACCAATGCCCCCTTCCTTCCATGACCATCGGCCTGCTTTTGCCCCAATCATCGCTCTACGCCACGTTGCCGTTCGACCTGGTGGAAGGACTGCGTGCGGGGTTGGCCGAGGTTGGTATTACCGACGCGAAACTGGTAATGGAGGGCATCGACTTTGGCACCAATGCACAGGCCGTGCAGAGCAAATCGCAGAAGCTGCTCTTGCAGGAAGGCGCCGACGTAGTGATCGGGATGGTGAGTCGCCGGGTGGCCGATGCCCTTGCGCCGACGTTTGCCGCGGCCAACCGCCTGCTGCTGGTGCTGGATGTGGTCGGCGAGTTTTTCGCGGGCGAACCCTTACCAGCACAGGTGTGGGTGCATTCATTGCAGACCTGCGCCGGTACGTGGCTGGCCGGGCGAGACGCCGCCGCATCGGGGCCGGTGATTCAGGCGGCGTCGTACTACGAGGCGGGCTATTTGCAGGGCTATGCCTTTACACAGGGTGTGGCAGCAGGGGGCAGCGAGGTGGGTCAATGGGCCGTAACAGCGCTGAAGACCGCCGACGTTACGCTGGCTGCGCTGCAACAGGGCATTGAACAAGGAACGGGCAAGAGCGTGGTGGCCCTCTACGCCGCCGACATGGCCGAGCAATTTTTTAACCTGTACGCCCAACTGCCCCAGCACCAGACCATACCCATCTGGGGCGGGCCGATGCTGCTGGACGAACAGACGCTGGCCAACGTTCGCTACCAGACACCGGGTATACGCGGCTACGTAGCCTGGTCACAAACCCTTGACAATGAAGCAAATAGCCGATTTATAGAAGCGTTGAAACGACGGGGGCGGCACCCTAATTTGTTTTCGCTGCTGGCCTACGAAGCCGCTTCGTTCCTCCCCCGCTACCTGACCGGCCCCGGCACTATCGACCAACTCGCCACGCTCACGTTTGATAGCCCACGTGGCACCATCACGATGAACGCCACTACCCACTACGCCAGTGGCCCGATGTACCCGGCCGCCATGGTTGCCAACAGCAGCGGTCATTCGGGCCTCAGCCTCGGCGAACCGATCTCGACAAACGATCCTGTAGAGCACCTGCTGGCGCAGGGCCAACTCGACACCTACGCTAACTGGTTCAATACGTATTTGTGCATTTAAGCTTATGAAACACCTATACACCCTCTGCCTTTTTGCCCTGCTGCTACCTAAACTGGCCTGGGCACAAACTACCCTCGCGCCGGGCGACGTAGTGTTCGTGGCCTTCAACATCTCTGACGACCGGGGACTAGGGCCAACCAACCCGGTTGGGCCGACGACCGTACCTATTACGCCGGGGTCAATTCAGGACGATCAGTTTCAGTTTATGCTGCTGAAGAAGGTCACAGCCAACACTAAGATCTACTTTACCGATTACGGCTGGAAGACGGCCGGTGGTTTTCAGCCATCGTGGCTGGCGGGACCGCAAAACAACGGCAGTGGTACCGGCTCTGCCGACGACGGTATCATTAGCTGGACAACCTCCACGAGCCTCGCGGCGGGAACGGTAGTTCGTATTACCTGCAAATACAATCTTTCGGCCAGCATCGGGACCGTTACGGGCGAAGAGAAAATTACGCCCTTCAACACCTCACCCGCCGGCACGGGACCCTATTGGTTGAACATGACCGAATCGCCCGACCCGGCCCCCGGCACCGCTACCAATGGCGACGAACTGTTTGCCTACCAGGCCACCTCGGCGCGGGCGGCAAACCCCACCGTACTGACGGGCGTGCGGTTCATCGGACTGTGGGCAGCGACAACGGGTACCGAATTCAACCCGGCGGTGTCGGATGTGCCGACCTCGCTGACGAGCAACGGCATGAACGCCGCCATTGAGGTAAACCACTACCAGTACCCGGCGGCGGCCAAGTACGACTGCGCCGCACCAGGCAATATCTCGACGGGCTTCCCCAGAGCACTCCGCAACGCCATCATGACGAAAGCCAAGTGGACGGTGCCGAACCTGGGTACCTCGTGCGAGGGTTTCTTCTACGACCCTACCACCAACTACAATTGCCCACAAACGTCGCTGGCGGGTTTCCTGCCCAGTACCTGCACCTTCACAGTACTGGAACTGGCCATCGTGCAGCAACCTGTCAGTAAAGTAATTTGCGCCGACCAGACGGCTACGTTCTCGGTATCGGCCACGAACGCGACGAACTACCAGTGGCAATCGTCGCCCACCGGCAGCACGTGGACAAACGTGAGCAACGGGGCAGTGTACAGTGGCGTGACCTCGGCTACACTAACGGTACTGAACCCAACGGGCCTGAACGGCATCCGCTACCGCGTCATTGCCTCCGAAACCACCGAACCCGCCTCGGCCACCTCCGACGGGGCAGCCACCCTGACGGTAAACCCGCTGCCAACCGTGACGCTGACCACCGGTAACGTTTGTACACCAGCCTCCGTCACGCTCACTGCCACCAGCGGCCTGACCAGCTACACCTACACCGGATCCAATGGCTTTAGCAGCACCGGCACCACCAACACCACGCAGGTGGCGGGGCTTACGGCGGGACCGTATAGTTTCACGGTCAAAGCTACCAACAGTAACGGGTGTAGCAACACCGCGACGGCCCCGGTGACCGTCAGCGATCCCTTGGCCATGACCCTTGGCGCCCCGGCCATCTGCGCCGGAGACGCGCTCACGCTCACGGCCTCGTCGGGGTTCAGCAGCTACACCTACACCGGTTCGAACGGGTTTACCAGCACCGGTATCGCGAGCAGCACCCAGGTAACTGGGCTGGTGGCAAACACGTATAGCTTCACAGTAGCAGGTACGTCGCCCGGTGGTTGCCGCAGCACGGCCATAACGTCGGCCATAGTGAATCCTTCGCCAACAGTCACGCTGGCGGGAACGGTTGTCTGTGGCACGGGCGTAAGCCTCACCGCTACGAGCGGGTTATCAAGTTATACCTTTATTGGGCCGGGGGGTATCACGGCTGTGGGTACGTCGAACACCACTACACTAACGGGCATTCCGTCGGGCACGTACACCTTTACGGTCATTGCGGTGAACAGCAGTGGCTGCTCGGCCAGCGGGACGGTCTCGATCAATGCCCAGATTCCGATTCCGAGCATCACGACCAACCCCAACACGACCACGCTCTGCGCGGGTGCCAACCTCCGGCTGATCGGGGCGGGGGGGCTTGGTTTTAGGTGGTCAGGGCCAAACGGTTTTAGCAGCGCCGTGTCGAACCCCCCGCTCGTTAATTTACAACCTATAGACAGCGGTACGTACTCGCTCACCGTAACGGCGACCAGCGGCTGCACGGCAACGACCAGCGTGGCTATCACTATTGAATCGGTGACGGCCACCGTCTCGGCCAGCCCATCTACCACGCTGACCTGCAACGTACCCAGCCTGACACTCACGGCATCGGGGGGTAACAGCTACACCTTTGCCGGGCCGGGCGGGTTCAGCCAGAACAACACAACGGGCGTAGCGGTGGTAAATACCGCTGGTACGTATTCGGTGACGGTGGCCAACGCGGCGGGGTGCCGTAGCGAAACCACCATTGCCATCAGCAGCGACCAGACCGCCCCAGCCAGTGTATCCCTCACGTCGAGCCTGGCGGGTGTTGTTGGGCCAAATATCATCAACTGCGCCATACCCAGCCTGACGCTCACCGCCTCGGCCACGCCCACCAGCACCCAATCGCCGATTCTGACGTATGTGTTCAAAGGTCCGTCTGGTACGCTGCCTGGTACAGGTACGGAGCGCATTATTTCGGCCGGGGGTACTTATTCAGTTATCGTAACGGGGGCGAATGGCTGCACGGCAATGGCCACCAAAACGATTTTTGAAAGCACAACCGCCCCAACGGGTGTAACCTTGACACCCACCCCAAGCGGCACGTTGACGTGTGCGCAAACCAGCCTGACCCTCAACGCCTCGGCCACCGGCGATGGACTAACGTATTTCATTTATGGCACCACCACACTACCAGCTACGAATGGTCCTCAGCGTGTGATCACCGTGCCCGAAACCTACACGGTGGTTGTGTACGGCAGTAATGGCTGCTCAGCGTTTGCCACGACAACAATTAGCCAAAACATCGTTACGCCCACGGCCAGCCTGACCGCTGCCACGGGTAGCCTCACCTTCTGCAATGGCACGGCGCTGACACTTGTGGCGGGCACCGGGGCTACCTACCGCTTCAGCAGTGGGGCCACCCAGCTAGGCGGCAGCAGCGGCAACACCGCCACCGTCAACGCGACAGGTACATACTCAGTCACCGTGACGGGCGCCAACGGCTGTACCAACACGGCCAGCATCTCAGTCAGTACCGTCGTGGTGACAGCCGTGACCAACGCCTTCCCCGCCAGTGTGAGTGTCTGCGAGGGCGACAGGCCCAGCGGCCTGACGGTTACGGCCAACGGGGCCAACCTGACCTACCAGTGGTTCAAAGCCACTACGCCCCTGCCCGGCCAAACCACCAACACCCTGACCTTCCCGGCCAGCACCCCCGCCGACGCGGGCAGCTACTACGTGGTCGTGTCGGGAGCCTGTGGATCGGCCAGCAGCAGCACTATGGTGCTCACTGTGAGGCCCCGCCCGGCTGCCCCGGCCCTCTCGCCCACCAGCCGCACGGCCGTAGCCGCCCCGGCGGCTACCATCCCTCTACCCCCCTTTGTGGTGGCCACGGGTACGCTCAGCTTCTCAGGAGCCAACGGCCTGCTCAACCCACCCAATGCTGATATTTCGGTGGTGGGCGTCTTCAACTTCCTGGTCACGCAGACCGATGGCTTTGGCTGCACCAGCCCGGCCACGCCCTTCAGTCTGACGGTGCTCTCGCCCCTACCCCCCGCCAGCCAGACCCTGTGTCGGGGCAGTCAGGTGGTGATGAACGTGTTCCCGACGGGGGTGCGCTACGAGTGGTATAAAAACGGGCAGACGGCGGCCAACAAGCTCCTCGACGTAGTCGGCGTACAGCGGGGCACGACCACGGCCAGCCTCACGCTGGTG
Organism: Fibrella aquatilis; assembly: GCF_017353255.1. GTDB lineage: Bacteria > Bacteroidota > Bacteroidia > Cytophagales > Spirosomataceae > Fibrella > Fibrella aquatilis. The sequence goes on from NZ_JAFMYU010000025.1 coordinate 80,893, forward strand.
AGTGTACAGACCAATGCCACCTACTACGCCAAGACCTTCGCCGCCAACGGCAGCTTCAGCTGGTCGGGTCCCTTTGCCCTGGTGATTGGCAACTGCGGCGGCCGCGTGGCAGCGGCGGAACCAGCGGCGGCCACCTTACAGATTCAGGTAACGCCAAACCCGCTGATCACCAACACACTGCGGGCCACCGTAAGCGGGGCAGGTGGGCACCGGTTAACGCTGCAATTGCTGGATCTGCAAGGCAAGCCAGTGATAGAACAAACCTGGCCGGAAGCCGCCGAGCAGCAGGCCGTGGAGTGGAATGTGAGCCAGCAGCCAGCAGGTATGCTCCTGCTGCGCGCCACCACCGAACGGCAAAGGCAGACGGTGAAAGTGCTGAAGGAGTGAGGGGTGACTCGTGCCTATATCCGTTCACCCAATGTATGCACTTATTTTTTTTCAGCTATGCGTATCTTTCAACTTGCTGACCAGCACCTGTTTACCAAACCGCTCCGTACGGTCAGCCGGTTATGCAGCTATGTAGTAACCAATACTCATACCCCTGGTTGAAGGCGGGGCGAGCCATAGGCCTCCTTGTTGGTGGTCTGTGCCTCGCCCTGCGCCTTCACGCTCAGCCCTTTCTGCAACAGCTTGAGTGGGCATCACCTGCCGAGCGTGTTCGGATGACGCTGTTCTACTTCGATACCTGTCGGGCGGTGGTGCAGAGCCAGCCCGCTGCTTTCCGGGTGCTCGACAAACTAGACAAACTTGGGCTGCAACAACGCGATACCCAACTCCGACGCTACGTTCGGCTCCTGCGCGATAGCTACGCCAAAAACACCCCCAACCGCAGCCCCGGCCAGAATGCCCAACTATTTCTGACGATTGCCCGGAAAGCGGAAGCCGACAGCGATGAGCAGATAGCCGGGGTGGCCGAACACTTCGCCGGGCAGTACTATTACCTAGGTCAGGACTACGGCAAAGCCTTCCAGTACCTGCTGTCGGCCAACGGGCGGTTCCGGCAAATTGGCTACGCCAATGTACCCGAAATCCACCGCTATCTCTACGAACTGGCCTTCAATTATTACCACTTCTACGAAGACACGAAGGTTATTGCCCTGCTGACCGAAGCGGCCAACTACCCGCCGTTTAACCCCAACCTGCACATCCAGACCTTCAATACGCTGGCGATGGCCTATACGCGCCAACGGCAAGACTCGGTTGTAGCCAACCGGCTGGCCGAGCAATTTTACCAGAAGGCGTATCAGCTGGCCGTAGCCTACCGCGATTCGGTCTGGATGGGCATCACCACCGGTAATCTGGGCAGTTTGTACGCCAAGCAGGGGCGGTGGCAGGCCGCACTGAACGCCCTGCGCCTTGACTATCGGCTAGAGATGCCGACGGCTTCCCAACTGGGCTACCCCATGAGCACGGCCATCGACATGGCGAATGCGTTTTACGAACTGGGGCAGTTAGACAGCTGCCGGGTTTACCTCGGTGAAGCAGGCCGATTCGCCCAATTCAACACTGGATTCGACTACAGCCAGTCGATTCAGAGGGAACTGTTCTGGCAGCAGTATTATAAGGTGGCCCGAAAATACCATCAGCACATGGGCAACCTGCCCGAATTGGCCCGTTGTACCGACAGCCTGCTGGTGTACGAAGCACGGGTTGGCAAACGGCACCAGTCGAAAGCAGCGGCCCTGGCCGAGCAGCGGCTATTGGTGCAGCAATACGAAGCGGAGGTAGCCAGTCTGGAGCGCCGCAGCCTGACGCAATGGCTGCTCTTGGGCGCAGGCGTTGGTCTGGCCATGCTGCTGGGCTGGCTATATCGATCCAGCCTGCGCCGTCGGCAGCAGGAGGCCCGCGCCAACGCCGAACGGGAACAACGCCTCGAACGGGAGAAGCAACACGTGAGCGATGAACTCGACCGGGCCGTACAGGAGCTGAACCAGTTTCTGGAACAGCTTCAGCAGGACGAACTGAACAACCAACTCAGCACAACCTCCCTGCTGACCAATGAACACTGGACCGGGTTTCGCCAACGGTTCGAGCGCGTTCACCCCGCTTTCTTCAAGCAGCTCCGCGTTCAGTTTGCCGACCTTACCCCGGCCGAAGAGCGATTACTAGCCCTCTCGAAGCTTCATATCGACACCCTCCGTATGAGCCACATGCTGGGTATCTCACAGGAGTCTATCCGCAAGGCCAAATACCGGCTGCGTAAAAAACTGGGGGTTGAAGGAGCCTCGTCGCTGTCGGACTTGCTGGAGTAGGGCAGGCATTGGTCGACCGTTCCCGAATTGTCCACGCGTTGTCCACGCCCCGAACTTGCCTGGCAGGCGGAAAATGGCTCATTTAGTCTTACCAAATAGCCCTATTCTCCCCTACTCATGACACACGCTCTACGTCTGACCACCGCCGTGCTGCTAGTTGCTTTTCTGACCGCCAGCACTTACCAAACCGCCCTCGCCCAGGTAACTCGTTACGTGAGCACCACCGGCATCTCCGATCCGGTCACCGCGTTCAGCTGGGCCACCAGCACCAACAACTTGCAGTGGGCTATCGACGTCAGCAGCGCGGGCGACGTGGTCTGGGTGGCGGCGGGTACCTACAAACCCACCGCCACAACCAACCGAACGGTGAGTTTTTCGATGAAAAACGGGGTGGCGATATATGGCGGTTTTCGGGGAAATGAAACGGCTCTAAACCAACGCCCCGCCGTAAACCCTGTGACTAGCCAACCATCGAATACTATACTCAGTGGCGATATTGGCACGCCCGGCGACCCCGCCGACAACAGCTTCCACGTCATCAGCAATCGGGGCAACACGCAGACGGGACTAACGAACACGGCTATGCTGGATGGCTTCGTAATCACCGCAGGCAATGCTGTAACCACCAACACCAGCAACCCCAATGACGATTTAAATAACAGCGGGGGCGGGATCTATAACGGAGCCTTTGGAGGAACCTGCAACCCCACCATCCGCAACTGCCTGTTCCAGAACAATTTCGCGCTCTTTGGGGCGGGTATGGGCAACGATGGCTATGGACAGGGTACGGCGAGTCCGCAGCTGACCAACTGTCTGTTTCAGAACAATACCGCGTTCACCTCTGGCGGAGCACTGTTCAACAATGGCAATTTTGGCACGAGTAGCCCCATGCTGACGAATTGCCTGTTTCGGGCCAATATCGCGCTACCCTCTGTGTCTGTACCCACCACGTCGGGCGGAGCAATCTATAACTTAGGAGCGCAGGGACGAAGCAGCCCCGTGCTGACCAACTGCGGGTTTTTGGCGAACAGGGCCAGCGTCGGCGGGGCAATGTATAACGATGCCCTCAGTGGCCTCAGTGAAGCCCAACTGACCAACTGTGCATTTCAATCTAATTCGGCTACCACTGGCGGTGCCATACACAACCAGGGGGGACTAACTGGTGTGAGCCGACCAGCCCTGGCAAATTCGGTATTCTGGAACAACGGGGGAACCAACACGTTTTCGAACGATGAAGCCAGCATCACGACCGCCTACTGCCTGTTCGAGAGTGCAGTAACGGGCTACAACGCCGGTACTGGCAACCTGACCAATGCCGCCGCCTCGCCCTTCAAGAATACCACCAGCATAGCCCTGACGGCGGGCTCGGCGGCCATCAACGTGGGCAACCCCGCTAGCGTTACCACCGCCAGCTCGCCTTACTCAGCACTTGCTCTGCCCACTACCGACTTGGTGGGTAACCCCCGCATTGTGCAGAACCGGGTCGATATGGGGGCCGTTGAGTATACCCTTTCTTTACTGACCGCCGCCAATCCCAACCCCATCTGCGCGGGCAGCACTGTTGCGCTATCGGTCACGGCCAGTGAGGGTAGGTCTCCCTATAGCTACACGTGGGTGGCTCCGGCGGGTATCAGCTTGTCAGGTACGTCTACCTCGGCGGTATCGGCTTCTGTGGGGGGCGGCCTGTCGGGTGTGCAAACGCTGACGGTACTCGTAGCCGATGCTACCACCCCCACGCCCCTGGTCAACATCGGTCTGGTTGAGCTATTGGTGAATGCCCGGTCTGCCGCTACGCTGTCGGCCACGCCGGGTTCTGTACTCGGCTGCGCCCAGACCATCATCGCCCTCACGGCCACCGGTGGCGCGCCCTACACGTTCACCCGCTTGGGCGGCGGGGCCGGTATCGTGAGCCAGAATACCACACAGGGAACGGCCATCATCAATGCGCCGGGTACATACTCGGTGGTGGCAACGGGTGCGAGTGGCTGCACGGCCAGTGCCGGTGTGGTTATTACCCAAAACAGAACACCGCCCGGTGCTACGCTCACGGCCATCCCTTCGGCCACGCTCACCTGCGCCCAGGCCAGCCTTACGCTCACGGCGACGGGCAACGGAGCCTATGCCTTCAGCCGTGTGGGTGGCGGGGCCGGTATCGTGACCCAGAATGCGCTGGCCGGGACAGCAGTGGTGAATGCCGCTGGGACGTACTCAGTTACGGTGACCAACACCACCACAGGCTGCTTTAGCACCACGACCCTCGCCATTAGCCAGAACACCGCTACGCCATTGGCTATACTGTCGCCGGCCAGTACCTCGGTCTGCGCCCCCGGCAGTGTGACGCTGACGGCCACCGCCGGAGCAGCTACCTATGCCTTCAGCGGGCCGGGTGGTTTCAGCCAGAACGGCAGCAACAACAGCATAGTCGTTTCTCAATCAGGCAGTTACACCGTACTAGTAACAGGAGCTAACGGCTGTACGGCCACCGGCACTGCGTCGGTAACGATTCAGCCGCGCCCCTCGGCCCCCACCCTTACGCCGGGGACTACGTTTACAACCCTAAACAGCACCACCCCCTTCGACCTGACCGGGCTGGTGCAACCTGCCACACCACCCAACACGCTGGCTTTCTACAGTATGGGGGGGCTGCTCAGCCCGCCCAACGCCAACGTCAGCACGGCGGGTATCCAGAGCTTCTCGGTGGTGCAGATCAGCGCGTTTGGTTGTTTCAGCCCGGACACGCCGTTCAGTTTAACGGTCATCTCGCCCCTGCCCCCCGTCAGCTATACCCTCTGCCGGGGCGATCAATTGGTGCTGAACGTGCTGCCCAGCGGCGGGCGCTACGAGTGGTACAAAAACGGGCAGACGGCGGCCAACAAGCTCCTCGACGTAGTCGGCGTACAGCGGGGCACGACCACGGCCAGCCTCACGCTGGTGAGTGTGCAGACCAATGCCACCTACTACGCCAAGACCTTCGCCGCCAACAGCAGCTTCAGCTGGTCGGGTCCCTTTGCGGTGGTGATTGGTAACTGCGGCAGCCGCGTGGGGACAGAAACAACGGAGGCTTCTCTACAAGTCCGGATGTCCCCCAATCCACTGATTGCCAATACCCTACGGGCCACCGTAAGCGGGGCGGGTGGGCAACGGCTAACGCTGCAATTGCTGGATCTGCAAGGCAAGCCGGTGCTGGAGCAAACCTGGCCGGAAGCCGCCGAGCAGCAGGCCGTAGAGTGGAATGTGAGCCAGCAGCCAGCAGGTATGCTCCTGCTGCGCGCCACCACCGACCGCCAAAGCCAGACGGTGAAAGTGCTGAAAGAATAATTCACTGCAACGGCGGCACGTTCCAACCGCTGACTTATCTTACTAATTGGTTGGTAGGATAAGTCAGCGGTTGGAACGTGCACGGCCAATGGCGGGGCTACCTCCAAAGAGGTATTGGCAAATAAAAAGCATTCGCTTTTTTTTGCGATACCTACCTATAGGTACAGTACCTCCCCTATGAGACCATTCGCTACTTGCTTTTTTACCACCGTCAGTACCCTCTTTGTCACCGCTGTACTGCTACTTGCCAGTTGGTCTGCTCAGGCCCAGATCATTCGCTACGTAACGCCCACCGGCACCTCCGCCCCAGCTTCGGCCACAACGAGTTGGGCCACCAGCACCACCGATTTGCAGGGGGCGATTAACGCCAGTGCGGCGAGCGATGAAGTGTGGGTAGCGGCAGGTAAGTATAAGCCCGGCGGCTCGGCCAACCTTGACCAGACTATCAGTTTCGCGCTGAAAAACGGCGTGACCGTGCTGGGTGGTTTTCCGGCTACGGGGTCGCCCACGATGGCGCAACGCAATCCACGTACCCACACCACGACCCTCAGCGGCGACCTCGACAACGACGGCACGTTGGCGGGCAACAGCTACCACATCTTCTTCCTACCCGACGGTCTGGGCATAAACACCTCGGCTATTCTCGACGGCTTTGAGCTAACGGGTGGCAACGCGGCCAACCTCGCCCTCATCGACACGGAGCTTCAGGCCGTGCAGGGCGGGGCCGCATATGTTGGCGACAACAGTCCGTTGTTTCAAAACTGCGTGTTTCGGGGAAACCGGGCGGGGGGCTGCGGCACCTACGGTTGTTATGGCTACGGTGGGGCCATTGGTAATTCCGGTGGCAACCCCGGATTTATCAACTGCACCTTCACGAATAACAGTACGGTTGGCGACGGAGGCCAGGGTGGGGTCGTGTACTCGAGCAATGGCTCGCCGGGCTTTACTAACTGCTCGTTTCAGGGTAATTCGTCGCAGGCGGGTGGGGTGTACTACGAAAGCAGCGTACCGATCCGGTTCATGAACTGCTCGTTTCAGGGCAACAGTTCGGTGAACGACGGCTTCGTGGGCGTGACCAACTTCATGAACTCGCCCAACACGGGGGCCACCATCACCAACAGCGTGTTCTGGAACAACGGTGGAAGTCGGGCCTTTACGTATTACGATGCCGCCCAGCCAGTCCTAAGCCACAGCCTGCTCGAACCAGGGTCAGATGCGGCGGCCCTGTTGGGACCCGGCATTCGTTACGCGTCCGCATCACCCTATACCAGCACCACCGCTACCACGCTTACTCCTTGCTCAGAAGCCATTGGCAATGCCGACGTTACCTCATACGCAACCTTATTTGGCGGGATGGCCAACGCCCCACAAACCGACGAGTTGGGTAACGCCCGCTTCCGCTCTGGCACGCTCGATATGGGCGCGCGACAATACAACGGGGCATTGACTGCCCTACTTACACTCGTGAGTCAGCCACCCGCCAGCACGGTCGCGACGGTCAACACAGCCGTGTCGGCTACGTTCAGCGTGACGAGCGTGGGAGCGATTAATTATGGGTGGTATCGGGATAACGCACTGGTATCTGGACAGACCTCGGCCACGCTGAGTATCCCCACTGTTCAGTTTACCGATACGGGGCAGTACGTGTCAGTGGCCAGCACGAGCGGCGGTTGTAGTCTCAGCAGCACGGCGTTCCAGCTCAATGTGCTGCCCGTTTACAACCTGAACATAACCGTCGCTGCCAACCCTTCATTCACCGTGACGCAGGGCACAACTACCACCCTGACAGCCTCCGGGGCGACCAGCTATACCTGGGGTGGCCCAACGGGCACGGGCTTTGTGGGCAACCCGCTAATCGTGCCGGTCAATACAACCACTGTCTTCTCTGTATCGGGCCTGACGGGCATCAACGGCGGCATTACGAGCCTGACCGTCACAACGGTTCCCGTGGCCTGTCGATCAACCATTTACGTGACCGAAAACGGCACAGGCGCACAAACCGGGGCCGACTGGGCCAACGCGATGGCGGGGCGGAACCTGCAATTGGCGATCAATGCCGCGCAAGCTTGCGGCGGGCAGGTGTGGGTGGCTTCGGGTACGTACAAACCCACGACGGACAATAACCGGGCCGTTAGCTTTTCGATGAAACCCGGCGTGGCGATTTACGGCGGCTTTGCGGGTGGGGAAACGTCACTATCGCAACGACCGGCCTTAGGCCCAAATAACGGGCAACCGTCGAGCAGTACGCTGTCGGGCGATATTGGCGTGGTGGGTACGTCGGCAGACAATAGTTTCCACGTTATTTTCAACAACCCTGGCCTAACGCCAACGTCGGTGCTCGACGGGTTTGTGGTGACGGGGGGCCGGGCCGACGTGTTTGGCGGCGGGATGTTCAACAACGGGCAGGGCGCAGGTAATATGTGCAGCCCCACGGTCCGCAACTGTTCGTTTATTGACAACGCGGCTATTTATGGCGGTGGGGTCTGGAATCAGGCGAATAACACGGGGGTGGCCAGTCCACGGTTCGAGAACACGTACTTCGAGCGCAACCTGGCCACGGCCCTTGGCGGGGCGTTCTACAACCAACCCGACCCCAGCGGCATCACGAGCGCGACGCTTATCAACTGCGGGTTTGTGAACAACTCGGCTACCGACGGCGGGGCCATCTACAACAACGGCTACAACGGCGGACGGGCGTTTCCGTTGCTGCTCAACTGCGCCTTCATCAACAACACAGCCACCCGCGGCGGAGCCATGTTTACCATCGGCTTCGGCGGTGGCCGGGCTGTAGCGACGGTGGTAAACAGTTCGTTTCATGGTAACACAGCTACAGGTAGCGGGGGAGCCATTTTTAACAGCCCCGTCAGCGGCACCGCTGGTACGGTGCTGACCAACAGCGTGCTCTGGAATAATGCGGCCGGCGGTCCGGGTGGTAGCGCCGCACTTACGCCTGCTTCGACGTTTACAGCCAACACCTCGCTGCTCGAAGCGAACGTACCCAACGGCACGGGCAACTTCGTGGCGGGTGCGTCGCCGTTTACGGCTTCCGGCAGTGTATCGCTGAACAGTTGTGCCCCGGCCATCGGCGCGGGCGATATATCCGCCTATAACGCGGCAGGTGGTCCCGGCACGGACTGGGTCGGCAATGCCCGGTTGCGTAGTGGTGTACTCGATATGGGGGCGCAACAGTTCGTGGGCACGTTGGGCGGGGCCGTTACCATCACCAGCCAACCGCCCAGCAGCCTGACCCTCAACGCGGGCGACGACGTGAGCGTGCCCATCAGCGCGAGTAGCAACGCGGCTCTTTCGTACCAGTGGTTCCGCAACGGGGCCGTGTTGAGCGGCCAAACCTCGGCCACGCTGAGTATCCCGCAAGCCCAAACAACCGATTCTGGTACGCATGTCGTTAGCGTGTCAGCTACGGGCGGGTGCAGCACCACCAGCACGGCCCTGCAACTGACCATCGCCCCGTCTAACAACCCCGTGCTGACGATCACGACCAACCCCTCGGCTACCGTCACGGCGGGGGTTATGGTCACGCTGACCGTGTCGGGGGCCACGAGCTACACCTGGGCCAACGGCACCCAGGGCAGCACGTTCGTCTTCGTGCCCACTGCAACGACGGCCATTTCGGTAATGGGCACCAACGCGCTCGGCTTTACGGGGTCAACTACCCGAACAATCACAGTGGTACCGATTCCCTGTCAGTCCATTATCTACGTAACGCCGAACGGCGCGGGTGACCAAACGGGCACGAACTGGACCAATGCCATCGCCGGGCGGAACCTGCAACCCGCCATTAACGTGGCGCAGGGCTGCGGCGCGCAGGTGTGGGTGGCTTCGGGTACGTACAAACCCACCGGAACGCCGGACCGCTCAGACGCGAACCGGGCCATTAGCTTCAGCATGCGCCCCGGCGTGAAACTATACGGCGGCTTTGTGGGCACCGAAACGACCCTCAGTCAACGCCCCGCCCTGAACCCGACGCTTGGGCAAGTGAGCAGCAGCACGTTATCGGGCGAAATTGGCGACCCCAACTCCACCACCGATAATAGCTACCACGTTATCCTCAACGGCAACGGCATCACCAATACCGATATTCTCGACGGGTTTGTGGTGAGCGGCGGCTACGCAACCGATGCGGGGGGCGGCATGTACAACAATGCCAACCAAGTTACCCTCAGCAATGCGCGGTGGGTATGCAGCCCAACCATTCGCAACGTACTGTTTACCAATAACTTCGCGCCCCTCGGCGGGGCTATTTTCAACGATTCGCGGGTGCAGGGGCGAACCAACCCGTACCTCGAAAATACATCGTTCGTGAGCAATACGGCCACGCTTGGCGGGGCGATCATGAACTTCACCTACAACTATGGCAATGCCAACTGGCGGGCCGTCAACTGCCGCTTCGAGCGCAACGTGGCGATGCAGGGCGGGGCTATTTACAGCAACGGTGACGCGGGTGGGGAAGCCAACTACGTACTTATCAATAGTGTTTTTAAAAACAACACCGCCACCACAACGGGCGGGGTGGCCTACAACTACGCCCGGTTGGTGGGCGTGGTGTCGCCCTCCTATGTAAATTGTTCATTCTTCGGCAATAGCAACGTCAACTACAACGATCAGTCGGTGGCGCAGTTCTTCACGCCGGGGACAACGTTGCCCACATTCAACAACTGCGCGTTCTGGAACAACGGGGGGGCAGGTTCGATGACCGCTTCCGGGCAGGCTCCGTTCGTCTACAACAGTTCCCTTGAACCCGGCACAACCTACATCAATGGCACGGGCAACGTGGTTGAGGTGACGAATCCGTTTAGCAGTACGGTCACCCTTCAGCTTAATCCCTGTGCCCAGGCCGTCAACCTCGCCGACCCGAATGGCTACACCGCCGTAACCGGCGGAGTGCCACCCAGCCCCACGACCGACGCGGCGGGTAATCCGCGTTATTTTAACAGCGGCCCGCTCGATGCGGGGGCGTTTGAATTGCAGCAAGCCGCCGGAGCGCGGCCTGTCATCGTGAGTCAGCCCGTTGCCGCCACGATTGTTCGCGCCCCTGCACCCATACGCCTGCCTATGAGCTCGACCAGCACGGTGGGCATGACGTACCAGTGGTACAAAAACGGCACTGTACTGTCGGGCCAAACGTCGGCTACGCTCTCGATTCCCAGCAGCCAGACGACCGATGCAGGCAGTTATTCGGTGGTTGTGACGAGCGCCGACGGGTGCAGCCTCACCAGTACGGCTAGTAACGTAACGGTGCGGGGCGAGTTTGATCTTGATATTACTGTCCTGCCATCAACCACCGTCACGTTTGGCGCGCCGACTACGCTCGTGGCATCGGGCAGCACTAGCTATACCTGGAGCACCGGGGCTACTACCGCCCAGATCGTGGACTACCCCACCGTAACAACGGTTTACTCGGTAACGGGTCGCAGCACATCGGGCATCGTGAATACTACCAGCATTACGGTTACGGTGCTGCCTCTCCCTTGCAACACCATCCTGCACGTAACCGAAACCGGGGCCGGAACGCGCGATGGCAGCAGTTGGGCCAACGCCGTGGCGGGCCAGAACCTACAGGCCGCCCTGTTTGAAAAACTGAACTGCGGCGGTGGGCAAGTCTGGGTGGCGCGGGGTACGTACAAACCCACCCAAACAACCAACCGAGCCATCTATTTTCAGGCGCTCAATGGCGTGAGTGTGTTGGGGGGTTTTGTGGGAAACGAAACCGATATCAGCCAACGCCCCGCCGTGAACCCCCGTACCGGAAACGCATCGGGGAGTATCCTGAGTGGTGAAATCGGCGACCCTAACAGCACCACCGACAACGCCTTCCACGTGGTGTTTCACCCCATCGGCACCAACTCGTCGGCGGTGCTCGATGGCTTTGTGATTACGGGCGGCTATGCACCCGACTTTGGCGGGGGTCTGCTGAACTATGCCACCTACGTATCCGGCCAGCCAACAATGGACCCCAGTATACACAACTGCTTGTTTATCAATAACTATGCCCCTCTGGGCGGGGCGGTCGCCAACGTCGATAATCGCAGCTATGCCAACGTTACGCCGACGTTCAGCAACTGCGTATTCCGACAAAATACGGCCATCAACGGCGGGGCCGTGGCGAACCTAAGTGCCGACGTAATAGGGGGGAAAGAGGGCGTTAAGGCAACCTTCACAGACTGTACATTCAGCCAGAATACCGCCCAGACCGACGGGGGTGCTGTGTATAACGCCAATAATGTGGGCCTTACGGCAGCCGGTAATGCCGAACCCCGTTTCGTGAACTGCCTGTTTCGCGACAATCAGGCCGCTAGCATGGGCGGGGCAATCCGGGTGTTTGCCTCCTTACCCAGCGTGGTGGCCCGGTCGGTGGCTGGTGGGCAGTGGATCAACTGCGGCTTTGTGGGCAACAGGGCGCAGTATGGTGGCGGGCTGGGTAGCACACAGAGCGGAGGCACCACGTTGCTGTCGTTTGTCAACAGTTCGTTTCAAAGCAACACGGCCACAGTGGCAGGCGGCGCACTCTGGGCGGGTGAGTTCAATTTTGGCTCGGCTTACCTGTATGTCATCAACAGCGCGTTTTGGGGAAATGGGGCTGGAAGTCTGGGCGCACAGAGCGGCGACAACGGCAAGATACTGGTCACAAACAGCCTTTTGGAGTCGGGCGGGGGCAATTACACCGCCACCAACAGCCTCACGGCCACCGCGTCGCCGTTTGTGAGTACAACCTCTGTCGAAACGGCGGCTTGCAGCGAAGCTGTTGGCTTGGCCGACGTGACCAGCTATACCAACGCCATTGTGGCGGGGCCAGCTACCGACCTGACGGGCAACCCGCGTTTTGTGGGGGCGCGGCTCGACGCGGGGGCGGCGCAGTATCAGGGTGTAAAAATCCTGCCGCTTGCCATCACAGCTCAACCGGTAGCCGCTACGGCTCTTTGTGTGGGTACGGCCCTGAACGTCCCCGTCAGCGTATCAGGAACGGGACCGATAACGTACCAATGGTATAAAGAGGGATTATCGTTGGGGGCGGCGCAGAGCACGTCGGCCCTGTCGTTCAGCAGCGTTCGGGTGAGCGATGCGGGTACGTATTCGGTTGTGGCAGTGGGTACGTGCAACAGCGTCACAAGCACCGCTTTTAGCTTGACGGTCAATACCTTACCAGCCCCCACGCTCCTGGCATCAGCTACGTTGACCTGTGCTAAAACCAGTTTAACGCTTACGGCGACAGGGGGTACGTCCTACTCGTTCGTCGGGACTGGTTTAGTTAGCCAAAACGCGTTGGCCGCTACGGCGGTTGTCAATGCGCCGGGTACGTATACGGTCGTGGCGGCCAATGCGGCAGGTTGTATCAGCACAACCACGACGGAGGTATTCAGCAACACCCTTGCGCCCGTGGTGGGTTTAGCCGCATCAGGTATGTTGACCTGCGCCGTTAAAAGCCTCACGCTCACTGCTACGAGCAGCGTGTCGGGTACGTCGTTCGCATTTGCCGGGCCGGGAGCATCCACTCCGGGCCTCATTAGTCAGAATGCCGTGGCGGGCACGGCGGTGGTGAACCAGTCAGGCACCTATTCGGTCACGGCGACAAACTCGGCCAACGGTTGTTTCAGTACCACCAACACAACCGTTTCCAGCAACACCACGCCCCCCACGGCTACGCTCACCGCCAGCAACGCGGCTGTATGCGCACCGGGGAGCATTACCCTAACGGCTGGCGGCGGCACAACTTACGCGTTCGCTGGGCCGAGCCTGAGCCAGAGCGGAGTTTTGACCATAGCAATTGTCTCACAATCAGGAACGTATTCGGTAGTTGTGACCAACGTGGTCGGCTGTACGGCCACGGCTACCCGCTCGGTCACGGTTAATGCCCAACCCGCCGCGCCTACGCTAACCGGAACCAACAGCCCAGTGCCGGTGAGCAGCACCCCCCTCTCGCTGACGGCCTATGCCACCGCCACGCCACCCAACATACTGGCCTTTCTGGCCACAACCGGGCCGCTTAACCCACCTAACGCCGACATCAGCCTGGCGGGGGTGCAAGCGTTTTCGGCCATTCAGACCTCGCCACAAGGCTGCACCAGCCCGGCGGCGGTCTTCAGCCTGACGGTGCTCTCACCCCTACCCCCCGCCAGTCAGACGCTCTGCCGGGGCAGTCAGGTGGTGCTACCCGTCTTGCCAGGCGGCACTCGCTACGAGTGGTACAAAAACGGGCAGACCGCCGCCAACAAGCTACTCGACGTGCTGGGCGTACAGCGGGGCACCACCGCCAGCAGCCTCACGCTGGTAAGTGTACAGACCAACGCCAGCTTCTACGCCAAGACCTTCGCCGCCGACGGCAGCTTTAGCTGGTCGGGTCCCTTTGCCCTGGTGATTGGCAACTGTGCCAACGGACGGATAGGTCAAGTGGAAAACACCCCACCATTAGCTATCAACTTAGCCCCTAACCCGTTGGAAAACAACCAGCTACAGGCTACCATAACCGGCGCAGAAGGACAGCCACTTACCGTGCAGTTAGTAGACTTACTGGGGCGTATGATTAGGCAGGAGACGTGGCAGTATACCGCTCAGAAACAATCCGTTTCATGGGAGGTCAGTGTCTTGCTACCTGGAGTATATTTACTGCAAGCCATCTCTAACAACCAACATCAGCGCGTTAAAGTCATCAAGCCCTGATCTTTTCCTTTTCTTCTCATGAAACGAATTATTCTCACGGGTATCGCACTGGCTGCTTTCGCAGCCACGTTGCAGGCGCAGAATACGTCGACGGTGAACCAAAGCGGCAACAGTCAGACCAACACCATTACGCAGACGGGCAGCAACAACCAAACCACCATCCGGCAACTCACCGGCACGGGCAGCCCCGTCAACGTAGGTAACGTGGCTACGGTGACGCAGAATGCCACGGCTACCCTACCCACCAAAAACCAGGCGTTTATTGACCAGATCAACGGGGCCGACTATAATCAGGCTACCATCACCCAAACGGTGGGGTCGGGCAATAAAGCGTTTATTGAACAGAAGGGGGGCAATGGTTTTCGCAGCGGCGGCACGGGCCTACTCATGCCAAACACGCCCCTGACAGGCGGTAACGTAGCCACCGTAACGCAGACTGGGGCCGGCAATGACCAAACGACGGTGCAGCAGAACGCCGGTGCGCTGGGCCGCAGCCAGGGCAACATGGCGCAGATTCAGCAGGTGGGCAACGTTAACCTCAGCACGGCTATTGAACAGTCTAACCTGTCGGTTGGCAACCAGGCGACCATCAGGCAGGGGGCGGTATCGGGTGGCGCAACGGGCAACCTCGCGGCGATTATTCAAAACAACGACAGCCAGAACAACCGCGCCCGCGTTGGGCAGGAAGGCGCCAACAAAAACGCCGACGTTCAGCAAAGTTTTGTGAGTAGCCAGAATAACATCCAGGTAGATCAGTTGGGTGTCAATGGCTTCGCCACTGTCTATCAAAACAATGATGCTACAGGCAATATTACTACTGTAACTCAAACTGCTGCCTCTAACGGTGGTAGTAACGCCACCGTATACCAAACTGATGTTAGCGCTTATAACGTAGCCAACATCCAGCAGGGCGGTACTACCGATGCCGCATTTATTGGTCAGACTACACAGTCCAAAAACAACGTAGGTGCCATTTTCCAGGGCGTAGGCGGTACTAATAATTCGGCGGTGATCAACCAAACGTACGCCTATGATGGCGCAGGGGCTGGCACGTCTACCTTCACGGGCAATACAGCGAACATTCAGCAAAACCTGACTACGGGTAGCACCATTGGTAACCAGGCTGAGGTAACACAGGGCTTCGCGGGGGGTATATCAACCGTGTCGGGCAACCCCGTCATCAGCGACGACAACACGGCAACTGTTGGCCAGGAAAACGACGTCAACGTAACCAAACTACAGCAGGGTGGCGTGGGCAACCAGGCTACCGTGACGCAGCGTGGTTACAGTACCTTGAAAGGCGTAAACAGCGGCATGATTATCAAAGATGTAGCCGAGCAACTGGGCAACCTCAACACGCTGAACGTAACCCAGACAGGGGCCATGGGCAACCCCGCTACCGCCAACGTCACCCAAATCGGCATCGGAAACAACGGCGTCATCACGCAGTCGGCAAACTAGAGGGAGTCTAAGGTCTAAGGTTTAATGTCTAAACGGTCCGCCGTCGCGGTTGCTTCGCTAGCTAGGCCCCTCGACTGCGCTCGGGGTGACAG
>NZ_JAFMYU010000026.1 GCF_017353255.1 Fibrella aquatilis
GCGCGAAGCCACTACAACAGAGAGCGGCCCGGCGGCATACCAATCTGGTATGCCGCCGGGCCGCTCTCTGTTGTATCCTATTTCTACAAAATACCCTTCGCGAAGTTAAGTACGCCGCCCAGCTGATTGCGCACGGCGGGCTCGGCGGCGGCACCAGCGCCACCGCTTAGGCTACTTACCCCCGACAGCGCACCGCTGATGAGCGAACCGCCCGTGCTGGCGGCATCACCACCAAGGCTGGGCAGACCACCCTTCAGCAGGTTCAGGCCACCCGTGAGCGCCCCCGCCGAGCTAAGCAGGCTACCCCCGCCACCCAGCAGGTTGCTGATCTGGTTGGCACCGAGAGCCATTTTCACCAGCGAAACAGCTTTGCTGATCACCGCTCCTTTCACCAGGCCGCTTTGCACACCAGGAATCAGTTTACGCAAATTACCGGCCTGGTTCATGAGTTTCCCCTTGAAATCGCCTTTACTGGTGGCGGCCTGCGCTTCGGCGGCATCGGCACCAGCTTTCAGCGCACTGGCAGCGGCACTTTTGTCGCCCTTATCGCTGGCAGCCACGGCCTGATCAAGCGTGGTGGCGGCCGAATCGGCGGGGGTGGCCACAGTAGTCATGGCTATAGTGGTCGATATTGGGGCCGTGGCGCTGGCGGGCATGGTGGCAGTCGGTGCAGGCACCGGGGCGGTTGTAGCAGCTGGGGCCGGCATAGACGCTGGTTTAGGAGGCACAGTGGTGGGTGCTTTGGGCACCGAACCGGGCAATTGAGCATAAGCCGTACCTGTAAGGAGCAATGCCAGCACGGTTACGGGATGAATAAACTGATTGTAGGTCATAGACAAGATGGTTTGTGCAACGATATTGCCGAAAGGTTTTGGCAATACCTACCGCGTAGAGACAATTTAACCGCGTTTTAGTAACGCAACCTACATGAATATACCCACCTTACTTAGTGCACTTTTAGTTATCGGTACTACGGCTATGGCCCAATCCACTCCCCCCACCGACCGACTGTATGTTGGCACTTACTCCACCCGGGGCAGCGAGGGCATTTATGTGGTGGAGCTGAACCGACAAACGGGCGAACTGCGGCAGACGGGGTCAGCGAAAAATGACCTGAATCCGTCGTTTCTGGCCCTGCACCCCACCAAGCGGTTTTTGTATGCAGGCAACGAAGGCAGCAAGGGCCTTAACGCCGTGGCAGCCTACGCAATCAATGCCAAAACGGGCAACCTAACCCTACTGAACCAGCAACCCGCCCAAGGCGGCGGTCCGTGCTACATCAGCCTCGACAAAACGGGCAAGCTCGCCTTCACAGCGGCCTATGGGGGCGGGGCATTTAACGCCTTTGCCGTAGAAGCCGACGGCAAGATTGGCCCTTCGGTAAAAGCCGAGATGTACCACGGCAGCAACGCGGCCAATCCCCGTCAGGATGCCCCCCATGCCCATTCGGCTACGGTTTCGCCCGACGGCAAGACGGTCTACGTTTGCGATCTAGGCAATGACCGGGTATATCAGTACGCGATTGATGCCTCCTCGAAAACACCCGTAACGCCGCTTAATCCTGCTTTTGTGACGGTCAAAGCCGAGTCTGGCCCGCGCCACATGGCTATCAGCGCCAACGGCAAGTTTGCGTACCTGGTTGAAGAGCTTAGCTCGTCGGTGGCCACCTTTAGCCGCAACACCAAAACGGGCAATCTGACGCTGCTTCAGGACGGTGTGCAGACCCTGCCAGTTAGCTTTACGGGCAGGAGTAAAAACACCTCCGCCGACATTCACCTCGACCCGTCGGGCCGTTTTCTATACCAGTCGAACCGGGGGCTGGATGCGCTTTCGGTGCTGCAAGTGGAAGCCGACGGTAAGCTGACCTTGCTGGGCCACACACCCACGGGCGGCAAAACGCCCCGCAACTTCTGGATGGATCCCCGCGGCGAATTCATCATTGTGGCCAACCAAATGACCGACAACCTGGTTTCGTTCCGCCGCGATGCCAAAACGGGCCTGCTCACCCCCACCGGCCACGAACTTAAAATTCCTTCCCCTGTCTGTGTTATTTCAGGGCAGTAAACTCAACCCCCTCATGTTCAAATTACTCCCCCTTATTGCCCTTACCGGCCTGCTCATCAGCGCCGCACCTACTAAGAAAGTAACCCTGTTCAACGGCAAAGACCTGACGGGCTGGAAGATCTACGGCACCGAGAAATGGTACGTCGACGGTGGCGAGCTGGTGTGCGAAAGTGGCCCCGACAAACAGTACGGCTACCTGGCTACGGAGGCTCCTTACAAAAACTTCGACCTGTCGCTGCAATTCAAGCAGGAAGCCAACGGCAACAGCGGCGTGTTTTTCCGGTCGAGTATAGAAGGCACCAAAATCAGCGGCTGGCAGGTGGAAGTGGCCCCCAAAGACCATGACACGGGCGGCATCTACGAATCGTATGGCCGGGGCTGGCTGGAGCAGATTCCGCCCGAAAAAGAGACCATCCTGAAACCCGGCGAGTGGAACACGCTCCGCATCCGGGTAGAAGGCGACCACGTGCAGACGTTCCTCAACAAGCAGCCGATGGTGGATATGCACGACGCCAAAATCGGGGCCGCCAACGGCTCCATCGCCCTGCAAATCCACGACGGCGGCGGTATCAAAGTCCGCTGGCGCAAGCTGGTACTGAAGGAGTTATAGCCAAGAGCAGAGAGCCAAGAGGTAAGAGTCAAGAAGCAAGAAAGGGGCTGACGCGAGCATACTTGTGCGTCAGCCCCTTTCTTGCTTCTTGACTCTTACCTCTTGGCTCTCTGCTCTTGGCTATTTCAAATCAACATACGACATCGTGTGGACCTCGTCGGCTTTGGTGTTGACGAAGTGTTTTTCGGGCTTGTCGAAGTTGGAGATGTAAAGGCGCTTGCCTTTGAGGAGTACCTCAGCGGGTTGGTCGAGGCGACCGTCGTGGCCATCGGTGTCCCCATTTTGGGCCAGGGTGGCCACAGTGCCGTTAGTCAGGTTGACCGTCATGATCGCGTTTTCGCGTGAGTTGCAGAGATACATGGTGTTGGTGGTCCGGTCAATGATAAGGCCATCCACGCAGGGCACGGGCTTGCTCACGGTCAATTTCTCATTGCTAGCCAACGAGCCGTCGGGCTTCAGGGTCAACTTGTAGAGTGTGCCATCGCCGAACGAGCCGGTGTAGAAATTTCCTTTTTCGTCGTAATCCAACCCGTCGGCTCCATTGGTGACACCCGTTTCGTTGACGGTTGTTTTAAACGTAGCCAACACGTGCGGGTCCATGCTGTTGGGCTTCAGTTTGATCTCACCCTTATTGAGATCGGCCAGTTTGAAGTGAAATACGGCGCTACCCAGGTCGTCGCCGGGGCTGCTGTTCCACTTACTGTCGGTAACGTAGATCGTGTTGCCGCGCCACACCACCGCGTTCGACAAACCGAAGCCCGTAACGACCGGCGTGACAGCCCCCACTTTGCCATTTTTCATCTCGATCCGCATCAGCCGTGACTTGAAGTCCTTGCTGTTTTCGTACTGATTGTCTGCATAGTACAGATTGCCGTCGGGGCCAAAGGCCAGGTCCATGGGGCAGGCGTGTTTGGTGTCGGGGTGGGCGGGCAGGCTGCTCACAAACTGCGCCGAGTCGCCCACGATCTTGGCCAGTACACCCGGATAGGTGTTGTTGGCCAGATTGGGTATCGACAGATAGACGGTGCCATCGGGAGCCAGGACCAGGCCGTCGGGGGTGTTATACTTGGCGGGCAGCGTAGTCATCAGCACCGGCGACCCCACTGTGGGCACAGTGCTGTCTGTAGCCGAGGCGGCCGAATCGGCGGTTTGCGCGGTCCCGTTAGTGGCCGTATCGGTTTTTTGGGTTTGCTGGCAAGCCGCCAGTCCGCCGGCGAGCAGGCCGAGCGAGATCAGATAACGAATCATGTTGTACGTTGAGGTTTGTTTACCACCACCTAAACCGCGTCGTTGCCGCTTTGTTGAAAAGGCTTTTCGGCGGCTTTTTTGTGACATCAGGTCTGGTATGCTGGTCAATAATAAGGTGGCTGACCAGCAACCGGCTGATAACTAGTTAAACTACTTAGTCTTTTTGGCTGCATTTTTGCCCTACCATTACTGTTGGTAGTGGTTACCACGCTGTCATTGTTCATACCCTATACACGCTTATATGAGTACCCCCTTACAACGTTTTTTTGCGAGTCTGCTTTATTTAGTTGTCGTTGCCTGTAAGCCCATAGATCCACAACCAGATACTATTTTGAGTAGCGCCACCAAAGTTGGCTTTTATACAAATGCGGCCCTCAAAAGCCTTAAATCTTCTAACGACTCGCTGATCTACAGACCGGGTGATTACGAGATAACCGTATATCGACTGGTTTACAAAACAACCCTTGAAGACGGTATTCAGGTAACGGCATCGGGCATCGTATGTGTGCCTAAACAGCTCAGCGTCACGGCAAAGGCCTATCCTCTATTGAGCTTTCAGCACGGAACTGCATTTACCAGTGGCGACGCACTGGCCAACAGTAATCTGGCTGTTGCGGCTTTTTCGTACCCCCTCCTCTACGCCACCTACGGCTATATTGTGGCTTGCCCCGACTACATCGGCTACGGCGAAGCCCGGCGGCAATTACCACACCGGTATGAGCACCGCCAAACGCTGGCGCAAGCTACGGTAGACATGCTCCTAGCTACGCAGGAATTTATGGCGAATGAAGGCATTAAGTCTACACCACAGACATTCCTGACGGGCTATTCGGAAGGAGGCTATGCCAGCCTGGCAGCGCAGAAACTGATCGAAGAAAAGTATGCCGACAAGATTAACCTGGCCGGGTCGAGTTGCGGGGCGGGGCCTTATGCTATGTCGGCATTTTTTGACTACGTCACCCACAAGCCAACCGTGGGCGGGGTAGCTAACCAGATTTACGCCTGGCAAACGCTGTCGTACAACAGCATCTACAACGTCAACAAGCCGATCAGCTATTATTTCAAATCGCCCTACGCTGAGCAAATTGGCGTCTCGCTGGACAACGCCCGCAGGATTACCGTCAGCTTCGACAAAATCTGCACTGACGAGTTCCGCGCTGACGTGCAAAATAATTCCTCAGTCTTTGGTAAGGCGCTGGCCGACAATGACCTTCTAAGCTGGAGCACACAGACACCTACGCGCCTGATTCACAGCCAGCAAGACGAGATTATTCCGTACCTGACCACGCAGCAGGTCTACAACGCCCTCACCAAAAATGGCTCGAAAAAGCTGAACCTGGTCTCCTTCAAAACCGGCTACCACATCCCCATCGACGTTATCGCCCTCCGCCGGTCGCTGGAGTGGTTTCAAAGCCTGAGGGAGTGAAGGGATTTACGAATGACGATGTACGATGTACGATTTATTGCTGACGCGAGAGTATGCTGGCGTCAGCAATAAATCGTACATCGTACATCGTCATTCGTAAATCCTTTCATCCCGAAATAACCGTTCCCAGCAGGCGGGCGATTTCTACGTCCACCCGCTTGAAATGCATATAGTCGGCCATGAGGCGGTCCGATTCGTCGGCATCGGTGGTGATGCGGATTTGCTGGAGCAGGTCGTGCATTCGGGCTTCGGCCAAGAGCTTTTTCAGGCGCAGGATATTCCCATAGGCGGCTTCGGCCAATACGCCCGTGTCTTCTTCCGATGGTACGAAGATCTTGTGCTTTTCTTCCCAGTTTTCGCTGATTTCGTAGCGCTGCGTAGTGAGACTAATAGCCTCATACTGAAACGAATTGGCTTGTTCGGTAGGCAGGTCTACCCGCTGATGCATGAAATCGTCGGCCATCAGAACCCGGCCCTGACTAAACGAGTCGCGGAATAGGGTTAGCAGTTGGCCATATGGTTCGTGCTGAAAATCGATGTCGTTCAGTTCGCTCAGGATATAGTGGCACAGCGACACGCCCGGTTCCAGTTCGCGGGCACCATAGTTCATCAATAACCGAATACATTCTTCTTCCTGGTAAGCTAGCGGAGGTCGATTTTCGCTACCTGCTGGACGTTGGACGTTGGACGCTGGACGTTGGACTTCGCCTGGGGCAGGGTCAATGCCGGCTTCGTCAAGAAGGTCGTTGAAGAAGTCGTCGGGCGGACCGTCGGAAAAATCGGGGGGGCCAAAGCTGGAGGAGGCCGACGAGCCTGATTGGGGGGCCGGGCGGTTGCGGGCGTCACGCTCCTGCTGGCGGTCGTGTTCTTTTATCTGCTGATCGCGCTGTTTGCGGATGAGGCGGTTGCTTTCCGAAATCAGCGTTTGCTCATCTACCTTCAGTTGGCGGGCTGTGGTTTGGAAAAACACCTGCCGCTTAATGGGGTCGGGAATGCGCGAAATACTGCCCACGATCTCGCTGATGACCTCGGCGCGTTTGAACGGATTGTCGCCCGCGTCTTTGAGCAGGTTGTCGGTTTTAAACGTGATGAAGTCATGTGCGTTTTGCTTGATAAACGCTTTGAAGGCCTCGGCACCCACTTTTCGCACGAAACTGTCGGGGTCGTCGCCGTCGGGGAACATCACCACGCTCACGTTCAGGCCCTCTTCCAGCACCATGTCAAGTCCGCGCAGAGCCGCTTTCACGCCCGCCGCGTCGCCGTCATACAGGATCGTGACGTTGGGCGTAAACCGGCTGATGAGCCGAATCTGCTCTATCGTGAGCGACGTACCCGACGAGGCCACCACGTTTTTGATACCCGCCTGATGCAGCGAAATCACGTCGGTATACCCTTCCGTTAAATAACAGACGTCTTCCTGCCGAATGGTTTGCTTTGCCTGGAAGATGCCGTATAGCACCTGACTTTTGTGATAAACGTCCGTTTCCGGCGAGTTGAGGTACTTGGGTGCCTTGGGGTCGGCTTTCAGAATCCGCGCCCCGAAGGCAATCACCCGCCCCGACACGTTGTGGATCGGGAACATGACCCGCCCCCGAAACCGGTCGAAGGTTTTTCCCGACTCTTCGCGCACAATGGTTAGCCCGGCCTTGCTCAGCACGGTGGGGTTGTAGCCTTTTTTGGTGGCATCGGTGAGCAGGGCATCCCATTGGTCGGGGCTGTAGCCCAGTTCAAACGCGGCGAGGGTGGGGTCTGAAAAGCCCCGCTCGCGGAAATAGCTCAGGCCAATACCACGCCCTTCGTCGGTTTGGAGCAGGTTTTCCTGGAAAAACGTTTTAGCGTAGTTGAGGGCAATGTAAAGGCTCTCGCGCTCGGTTTGGCGGTTTTGCTCTTCGGGCGTGACCTCCTGTTCGGCAATTTCGATGTTGTACTTCTTGGCCAGGTACCGCAATGCCTCGCCATAGCCGAGGTTCTCGACGTCCATCACAAACCGCACGGGGTCGCCCGCCTTGCCGCAGCCAAAGCACTTATAAATCTGCCGGGCGGGGTTGACGTTGAAGGAGGGCGTTTTCTCGTTGTGAAACGGGCAACAGGCAATGTAATTGGACCCCCGCCGCTTCAACGACACAAAATCGCCCACCACCTCCAAAATATCGGCTGCCTGCCGAATCCGCTCTACAGTGTCCTCTGGAATACGCATAGACAAAGATAAAGAAGGAGTGGCAGTGGGCAGGTTATACCAACTCCCCCTTCAAATACAACTGCACCTGCCCGGAGATGTCGACACGGTGGCCGGTGGGGGTATCGTGGAGTTTGCAGCGTAGGTAACCGCCGCGTCTGGACAGCTGACGGGCGGTCAACTCTGTTTTGCTCAGCCGCTCGCCCCAGTAGGGTGCTAGGGTGGTGTGGGCCGAACCCGTTACGGGGTCTTCGTCGATGCCCGACTGCGGCCCGAAAAACCGCGATACAAAATCGACGTCGGTGCCGGGGGCGGTCACGATGACGCCCCGTGCCGGTACGTTGGCCAACTCCCGGAAATCGGGGGTAAGGGCCTCCACATCGGCCTGGGTGGCATAAACAACCATAAAATCGGTTTTGCCGCGGTGTACTTCCAGCGGTTTGGGGCCACCTAGCCCGGCCATCAGCGCGGGGGGTTGGACAGAGGCTTTCAGCAGCACGTCGGCGGGGAAATCGAGTGTCAGCCAGCCGGCCTCGCCCCGACATACCCGCAGTGGCCCACTCCTTGAGTCGAGGGTGATATGGTCGGCTGACGGCTTGTCTTCCAGGAAAAAGATCACGTAGCCCGTGGCCAGGGTAGCATGGCCGCAAAGGTCTACTTCTACCGTGGGCGTAAACCAGCGGATGTGGTAACCGGCCTCGGTGCGGCGGTAGAAGGCTGTTTCGGCCAGGTTATTTTCGGTGGCAATAGCCTGCATCTGCGCGTCGGGGAGCCAGGCGTCCAGGTGGGTGAGGGGCACCACGGCGGCGGGATTGCCCGCGTAAAGCTGGTCAGTAAAGGCGTCGAGCTGGTAGATTGTCAAGGGAGTAGAAGCAGTCATCGGAAGGAAACAGAAAGGGTTTGAACCGTAGGATTAAGTTGTTGCATGGCCGGGTTGTTCGACAAAAATTCGCTGTCGCCCATGACAGTGTCGTATAACTTATTCTCTGCCTCATAAAAAGCGGCATCGAACCCGAATATGAGCGAGAGATACGACTTTTTGTCGGCAGCCTGAAGTTTGCCGCCTTCCCAACCCGCCGTGGTGCCGCCGTAGTCCCAGCCGAACCCATAGAGCTTAAAGGGCTTGCCGTTGGCTTTTTCTACGTCGCGCAGGGTGGTGCCAATTTTTATAAAGTCAGGGGTGCTGTCGGTAGGGCTATCAGACGACCTGATTGTCCATTGTATTTCCTTACCCGCCGTGCCGGGCCGAAGTTGGTTATTGTCGTCGTAGGCAGGCCGGATAAACACAATTTCAGGGCGGGCGAAGGCCTGTTTATCTTTCCACAGAATCTGGATCTGGTCGGCTGTGTTCTTAAATACGGTGGTGCCAATTTCGAATTCGCCCTCGCCCATATAGACCGTGTCGCGCACCACCAGCTTCGCCCCATATAGGCTTTTCAGGCTGGCCTCGGTCGAGTTGGCGCGCACGGGTCCGGCCTGCTGACCGGGAATAATGACAAAGTTATCGGGCGATTCCTGAGGCTTGTCGACGGGGGCATCGGGCACGCTGGCGGGTATTTTGGGCTTTTGGGCCTCCTGAGGACTATTCTTCCGGGATTGACAAGCCCAAAGCACCACCGACAAGGTAAAAAGGGTAAAGGTTGGTTTCATTTTGAGAGAAGCAAGAGGTGAGAAACAAGACACGAGAGACAAGAAACGAGAATGGGAAGCTACTCAAACGTCTTGTTTCTTGTTTCTTTCTTCTCGCTTCTTGCCTCTCACCTCTTGCTTCTACCTGTCTACAAAACAGCCTCGCGGAAGGGTTTAATGTCGATTTTATCCCAGACGCCGCGCTGAATGTAGGGTTCATTGGCCTGCCAGTTGCGGAGTTGCTCGTCGGTCTCGAAATTGAAGAGCATCATTGAGCCAATCATCTGATTGTCAGTGTTTAGTAGTGCGCCAGCCAGAATAAGCTGACCACCGGCTTTCAGGCGGGCAGCCCCGGCAAGGTGGTCGGCACGGACGGCCATGCGGCGGCTAAGAGCGTCAGAATCGGTATGGTCGTAGGCATGAACGAGGTACTGCATAGGGCGTTAAGGCATGGGTTGGCTGGCAAGATACTATTTTGGCCGGATGAAGTATCGCGGGTAGCCGTAAATGGCGCTACTTGTGATAAAGCTGTATCACATAGCTTTGTAGCCTATGAAACACCTCTTCGTTAGTTTGTTGTTGCTGACCGCAGCGCCTGTCCTGAGTCAAACCACCACATCGCCCGCGCTCACCATCGAGACCATCATGCAGGACCCCAAAGGCTGGGTCGGCACGGCACCGTCGGGCGTGTTTTGGGGCGACGACTCAAAGACGATCTATTTCAACTGGAATCCGGCCAGTGCCAGTGCGGCTGCTTCGGGCGAAAAAGCGCTGGGTGATTCACTCTACAAAATCAGCCTGACGGGCAACCGTACGCCCGTGAAAGTATCCATTGCCGAACGGCGCCTGCTGCCCACCGGCGATCAGGGCAACCCCCTTTACAACCGCGCCCGGTCCCTTCGGCTTTACGAAAAATACGGCGATCTCTACCTGCTCGACCGGCCGACGGGGCGCATTCGGACCCTCACCAACACCGTTGAGCGCGAAAGCAACCCCATTTTTTCGGGCGACGAAACGGCCGTGCTCTACACCCGCGCCAGTAACCTCTACCGCCTCGACCTGACCACGGGCCTGGTTGATCAGCTTACCAACTTCGATCCCGCTGCCAAAAAGCCAGACCCCAAAGCGAATGACCAGGAATCGTGGCTGCGCAAAGACCAGCTGGCCCTGTTTGATGTGCTCCGGCTGCGGAAAGCCAAACGCGAACAGGCCGAACGTAGCACCAAATCGGAAGCCCCGCGCCGCCCCAAAACCATCTACACCGACGGGCGCACCGTAACCAACGCCAGCCTCAGCCCCGACGGCCGCGTGGTGACATACGCCCTGATGAAGGCCCCCACGGGTGCCAAAACCACCATTGTGCCCAACTACATGGCCGAATCGGGTTATACGGAAGATCTGCCCGCCCGCACCAAAGTAGGCGCACCGCTGGCCGCTATGGAACTGATGGTGTATGATATTGCCCGCGATACCGCCTTGACCGTGAGCCTGGCCAATCTGCCCGGCATCACCGACAAACCCGATTTTCTGATGCCCGCCGCCGTTACCAGCGCCTCGGCCACGGTGGCGGGGCAAGTGTCGGCAGCCACCAGCGAAAAGGTCGCCGGAGCTATTAACGCGAAAGACACCACGCAGCGGGTTTCGGTCAAAAAAGCCCCTGTGGCGGCCAACCGGGCTGTTTTTGTGAGTGCGCCGGTCTGGGCTGAAGGTGCCAGTGCCCATTACGCCGTGCTGGTGGTGCGGGCCGTCGACAACAAAGACCGCTGGATCATGCTGCTCGATACCGAAAAACCCACCGCGCTCAAACTCCTGGACCGGCAGCGCGACGAGGCCTGGGTGGGTGGTCCGGGTATTGGTGGGGGTGGGGGCGCAGGTACGCTCGGCTGGCTCGACGCGCAAACGATCTATTTCCAGTCGGAGGCCGACGGCTATTCGCATCTGTATACGATGAACGTGCTGACGGGTGAGAAGAAGCAGCTAACAAAGGGCAAATTTGAAGTGCAGCAGGTGGTGCTGTCGGTCAATAAGCAAACGTTTTACCTCACCACCAACGAAACCCACCCCGGCGAACAGCACCTCTACCGCATGGCCGTAACTGGAGGGGAGCGCACCAAAATCACGACAATGACCGGGGCTAACGAGGCCACCCTTTCGCCCGACGAAACCCAGATTGCCTTCCGCTATTCGGCCAGCAACAAGCCGTGGGAGCTGTTTTTAATTAAGAATGAAGAATTAAGAATGAAGAATCCGGCTGGTAAGAGAGGTCGGATACAAGCCTCACTTGCTGGCGGGGGAACGGGGCCTGTTCAGCTCACGATCAGTACGACGGAGGCGTTTCGGGCGTATAGGTGGCGGGAGCCGGAGGTGCTGACCATACCCGCCCGCGACGGCGAACTGATCTACGCCCGGCTCTATAAACCAGCGGCCGATGCGCCTGTGACGGGTGGGAACCGAGTAACGGGCAAGGCCGTCATTTTTGTGCATGGGGCGGGGTATTTGCAGAACGCGCACAAGTGGTGGAGCCAGTACTACCGCGAATATATGTTTCATAACCTACTGGTAGACAAGGGCTACACTGTGCTTGATATCGATTATCGGGCGTCGGCGGGGTACGGGCGCAACTGGCGCACGGGCATCTACCGGTACATGGGAGGCAAAGACCTCACCGACCACGTCGACGCCGCCGACTGGCTGGTGAAAACGCAGGGTGTGGATGCCAAACGGATAGGCATATACGGCGGGTCGTATGGCGGGTTTATCACGCTCATGGCCATGTTCACTACGCCCGACGTATTCAAGGTCGGTGCCGCCCTCCGCCCCGTAACGGATTGGGCCGCCTACAACCACGGCTATACCAGCAACATCCTCAACGAACCCTTCGCCGACACGCTTGCCTACCGCCGGTCGTCGCCGATTTACCACGCCGCCGGGTTGAAAAATCACCTGCTCATCTGCCACGGCATGGTCGACGTGAACGTTCATTTTCAGGATGCCGTGCGCCTCACGCAGCGCCTTATCGAACTGAAAAAAGAAAATTGGGAGCTAGCTCCTTACCCCGTCGAAGACCACGGTTTTATAGAACCCACCAGCTGGATGGACGAGTACAAACGCATCCTGAAGCTATTCGAAGAGCGATTATAACTCTGTATATTTACGAGCTATGCCAACCGTTTTGCTAATTAATGGGTATCGGTTTTTCTTCTACATGAACGAGCACGAGCCTATTCATATCCATGTTAGTAAAGCTGGTAATGAAGCCCGTTTCGACTTGCTACCAGTCATTGATATGACTCATTGCCGTGGCTTTAAGCGAAATGAAATTCGAGAAATCGTCAACATCATCATAGACCGTTATGAGCATTTCATCGATGCCTGGAAGCAAACCTTTGGTTAGTAATCGTCTTCAAGATCTGCTGGAAGCAGAGGAAAGCGAACCTGTTTCGATAATGAAAGATGAGTTTGACCAGCTCATTGACCGTGAGCAACTGCGCATTATCAAAGTGTTGTGGGTACGTGAGTTGGATCTGTTTCTATTTGTGCTGTCAAACCGGCGTATTATAACGCAGCCCCTGTCATTGTTTCCTACGCTGCAACTAGCTTCTGATGAGCAGTTAAGTGACTACATAATAACAGCAACTGGTGTTCATTGGCCTGGCCTGGACGCTGACCTGAGCCTTCGTGGGTTGCTTATGCAGGAAGTAGTAAAGCCTACTGCTATTATATTTTGAGTATGGTTTTGTGGAACCCACCAGTTGGATAAACAAGTACAAACGCGTTCTGAAGCTACTTGAGGATCGATTGTGATTGTGCAATATTGTGCATATTTCATATATTGTACGCAAATCTGTACAAATGACATAAAATCTGTACAAATGACATCAAGTCTGTGCAAATGCGCGCAAATCTGTGCAAATGGCACCAAATTTATGTCCGATAATATGCACTATATTGCACATTGGTAGATATATCTGCAAAAACACTTGGATAGCAAATTCTTGACTACTCTTGATCTTGGTACCGTAATAATTAGTCGGCGAAGAAGGGTCGGTATTCGTCAGGCTGACCTTGCTGTTTTGGCAGACGTCAGCCTCCGTACGCTGATTGCCATTGAGCGGGGAACGGCAAACCCGTCTTTTGAGACCTTGTCAAAAATCGCTGACGTATTGGGCATGGAACTAACCCTTGTCATGAAATCATGAGAAGCGCAACGGTTCTATTATATAATACCGCTGTTGGGCAACTCCGCGAAGAAGCAACTGGCTACTCATTTTGTTACAGTGCGCAGTTTCTGACAACGCCCGGTGTACGCCCAATCAGCCTCACACTCCCACTAGCTACGGCAGTTTATTTGTCACCCTATTTATTTCCGTTTTTTGTCGGTTTGCTACCCGAAGGCTATAACCGGTCGGTGCAATGTCGCTTGTTGAAGATTGACGAAAACGACGATTTTAGTCTCCTATTAGCCGTTGCCCATACCGATACTATCGGAGCGGTTCGGGTGGTGGCCAATGATCCACCTGAGTTATGAACCTAACGGTATGTCCTTCTCTATTGCTGCCCAACCTCCGCACCTACAGCCCGAAGGCGCGGAAGCTGCTTTTTGATGGCGTAAACGTAAGTCATACGCTCCCCTTGCTACGCAGGGAGATCCGACGAGGTATACTTCTGTCAACCGGGCAACGTGTGCCGCGACTGTCTATTTCGGGCGTTCAGGAGAAATATGGTTTGGTCCGTCAGGAAACCGTATTACGCTTGCCGACCGGCAACGAACAGACCCAATACATCCTGAAACCCGTTCCGATTGATTTAGATAATCCAACCGATGTGCCCGCCAATGAGCACCTGACCATGCAACTGGCGAGTCAGGTGTATGGTATAGTAACGGCAGCGAATGGCCTGATTTTCTTTGCTGATGGCGAAGTAGCCTTACTGGTCCGGCGATTCGACATCACTGCTGACGGCAGCAAACGGCGGCAGGAAGACTTTGCGTCATTATCGGGCCGGACGAGACAGTTGGCGGGGCCTGATTTTAAGTATGAGGGTAGTTATGAACAGATAGCGCGATTGATTCATCAATACCTGCCCGCTGCCCGCGTCGAGATTGAAAAACTCTTCCGGCTGGTGTTGTTCAACTACCTATTCTCTAACGGCGACGCACATCTAAAAAACTTTTCCATCCTCGAAACCACCGATGGTGATTTCCTGCTCAGTCCCGCCTACGACCTCATCAACACCAGCCTGCACGTACATGACTCAGACATGGCCCTGAAAGACGGCCTCTTTGCTGACGACTATACGATGCCGGGCAGCGAAGTTTATGGCTATCATATCTTCGATGATTTTCTGGATTTTGGCCTGCGCATTGGCATGATGGAAAAGCGCATCCGGCAGCAGATGGCTCCGTTTCAGCAGGATCAGCCACTTGTACGTGCCCTGATTGGGCGGTCATTTCTGAGCGAAGACGGTAAAACAACTTATTTAGCCAGCTATGAATCGCGATTGAAGCGGCTGAGTTATTCGTTTGA
The DNA here is from genome assembly GCF_017353255.1 of Fibrella aquatilis. Classification (GTDB taxonomy): domain Bacteria; phylum Bacteroidota; class Bacteroidia; order Cytophagales; family Spirosomataceae; genus Fibrella; species Fibrella aquatilis. The sequence goes on from NZ_JAFMYU010000026.1 coordinate 14,679, forward strand.
CAAACGGCTTTAATAGCATTTAACGGTCTTATAATTCCATTTTGCCAACAATCTTGGCGGGCGTCAGTTTATAGCCTACAGTTGACTTATCCCGTCGGCTACACAACGACTATGAAAAAGACCCTTTTGATGCTGGCCGTAGTGACCGCTACCTTCACGGCTGCCCAGGCGCAGGACGTGAAAGAAAATGCCAAAGCAACGGGCCGTTCGGCGAAGAAAACGATGAACGCGGCCGGTGATAAAGTTGACCGCGAGGCCACTGAAGCCAAGCAGGACGTGAAACAGGAAACCCGCGAGGCAAAACAGGACGTAAAACGCGCCGCCCGCAAAACTAAGCGCACCGTGAAACGCACGGCCCGCAAGGTGACCAACTAATGTTGGGGCGAGCGAAATACGCATAGTGTAGAAAGGCCAGATGCTGCGGTATCTGGCCTTTTTTCGTGAAAAACCGAACACACGCCAACCAACCCGATGGCCTGTGCGTTGACCGGTAACGAGTTCGCCCGTTTATTTGTACCCATGACGCAACCACATACCATCCTGCTCTTCGGCATCACCCGCGACCTGGTGGGGCAAAATCGGGTGGCCGTGCAGCTGCCCGCCAATAGCCGCGTGGCCGATCTGATGACTACCCTCCATGAGCAATACCCCGCTTTGGCTGGCATTCAGTCTATCCTGGTGGCTGTCAACAGCGAATACGCCGACACCGATCAGCTACTCAACCCATCCGACGAAATCGCCCTCATTCCCCCCGTCAGCGGAGGGTAATTACAGTATGCAGCTTTATGATTTTTCTGACCCAAGACCCTATCGATTTCAACGCGGCTTACCAGCATATTCAGGCGGGGGAGGCCGGGGCTATCAATTTTTTCTTTGGCGTGGTACGCAACAACACCCAGGAAAAATCGGTCGAACTGCTTGACTATGAGGCGTATGGGCCAATGGCTGTACGCGAAATGCAGAAGATTGCCGACGAGGCCTGCCGCCGCTGGCCGGTGCTAAAGTACATCATCATTCACCGCACCGGCACGCTCTACATCGGCGACATGGCCGTGCTCATTGGTGTCTCGACTCCCCACCGGGGCGACTCGTTCGAGGCCACGCGCTACATCATCGACACGATTAAACAGACTGTGCCCATCTGGAAAAAAGAACGCTTCAACGACGGCGACGTTTGGGTGAATGCAACACCGTGATAGTGTGCAGTTAAGATCACTATACGGTGGACACTGAAGGATAGGGGTTGGGGTACGTACTGTTTTTGACAAACGACTTTATCAATATGGCTAAGAACGTACTTGGTGGCAATCTGGGGTGTTGCTGCACGCAGCCCATGACGGGCTTTTATCGCGACGGGTTTTGCCGTACTGACGAACAGGACCAGGGGCGGCACGTAGTCTGCGCTATCATGACCGAACCGTTTCTTCAGTTTACGCGGTCGCAGGGCAACGACCTCTCTACCCCCCGGCCCGAATACCAGTTTCCCGGCCTGAAACCCGGCGACCGCTGGTGCCTCTGTGCCCTCCGCTGGCAGGAAGCCCACGATGCCGGAGTAGCACCACCTGTACTGCTGGCCAGCACCCACGAACGGGCACTCCACTACATCGCCCTGGATGACCTCCGCAAGCTGGCGTTTGAAGAATAACCTTAATAGACCAGCATAAGCCGGTTTTGCGTTGTTTTCGGCACACTTGCCTTGCCGGGCTGTTGCCGGATGTAGTCGATCTGCCAATGATACACCGCAGCGGGGCAGGGTTGGTGCCGGTAGGTGCCATCCCAGCTGAACGGCAGGCTGTTGGTGCGAAAAATAAGCTCGCCCCAGCGATTGTAGACCCGAAGTGCTGTCATCGTGATGTCGCCGCACGCCACGGGCGCAAAAACATCATTCAGCCCGTCGGCGTTGGGCGAGAAGGCGTCGGGGGCGTAGATCGTGCACGAGCAGCCACTGTAATCTACGGTTACTGAATCGACTAAGGTGGCGCAGTCATTCGTAACCGCCGCCCGGAACACCCCCGATGTGCTTACGGTCCGCTGGTTATCTGTGAAGGCGTCGAGCCACCGGAACACGCCGGCCGCGTAGGTGGGCTGTATGGTGTAGGTTTCGGCACCGCAGAGTTGTTTATCAGGCCCCAGGCTTAGTTGGGGCGGCGCCACGTAGCGGACCTGTATGGTGTCCTTAACGGTGCAACTGCCCTGGCTAACCTGCACAGTATAACGGCCGCTTTGGCCTACCTCGTAATTTTTCTGCTGGCTACCGTCCTGCCACCGGCCAACGGTGGGCAGGCGTAAGGTCAGCGTGGCACCCGTACAGAGGGTGGTGTCGGGGCCAAGGCTGAAATCGAGTTGGTATTTCACCGTAATTGTATCGCGCAGCACCTTGCAGGGGGTCACCACCTCTACCCAGTAGGTGCCGGGTTTAGCCACCAGCAGGGTAGGGGCGGTGCTGCCCGTGTTCCATTTGTAGGTGGTGGCACCCGGCGTTTTGGCGTTTAGCAAGTAAGTACTTCTTCGGCCACAGAGGGTGGTGTCGCGGCCCAGGTCGAGTCGGACGGGCAAGAGCGATACATCGTCGATAAACAGGTAATAGTAGCCCAGCGTAACGGGCAATTCCACAAAGTTGCCGATGGTCAGGTAGCTTTCGCCGCCTTTGGCCGTGTAGCAGCCGCCTACCTTTTCCCAGCTGTAGCGCTTTGTAAGCCGTTGCGGGCTGTTGTCGATCACCTGCGGTTTTTCGCCCGTGAGGAGCAGGTCTTTTTGAGTGGCGGTAATGAGGGATTGCGGCGACAAATAGGCCCCAAACGAGCCAACCGGGTACCGATTGGGCGTTGGCGAGCTTACGTACATATCGAGTTGGTAGGTCTCGCCTGCGTCGAGAGGTTGTTTGAGGGGCGTGGCCAGGTATTCGGCCCAGCCGGCGTCCATAAACAGGCGGGCCAACCCCTGCCCGGAGTGGGGCGGCAGCTCAATCTGATCGGTTGGAAAACAGGTATGATAAAAGTCGGGTGTGGCCTTATTGGGGTTGTACCAGGGGCGGGCTTCCGACAGCAGGTTGTCCTGGCGGGGGCAATGGTCAAACAGCTCGAATCCGCCGTTGGGAATCAGCTCCTGACCATGTGCAGCCACGGGCAGCAGAAAGGCGAAAAACGTGATGCCACAAAGCGCGTAGTTGATCATGATTACTGACGGGTAAGTAAGCAGCTGACTAAGTCTATCTACCTATGCAGGCTGGTAGCCTCGAAACCAACCGTTGACAGGTTTATGGGGTCATCGTACGGTCGGAAGCTGTATCTTTACTTACCGTCGTAACTGAAAACATACATGTCTGCTTTGTCTGCTACCGCCCCACCACCGCTCTCTGTGTCTACTACCGACGTTCCCGCTGACCTGCTTCGTGCCATTGTTGAACATACAGCGTCGGCCAATTCGCTCTGGCAACCGGTGTTTGATGAGGCTGGTGAACTGGTCGATTTCAGGTATGTGTTTATCAACCCTGCCGCCGCCAATTACCTCAAGCGCGACAACGACAGCCTGGCGGGGCAACTGGTGAGCGAAATTGTTTCTCAGTTTAAGGAGTCAGGGCAGTTTGCCATCTTCGCCAACGTCTTCACCAGCCATACCCCCTTCCGGCGCGAGATGATGCACCCGGTGATGCATCGCTGGCTCGATATTTCGGCCTCGCGGGTGGGCAATCACCTGCTGATGTCGTTCTATGATATTCACGACATTCACCTGGCTGCCGAACGCACCAAGGCTCAAACCGAACTGCTGCAACTGGTGGTCGATCATGCACCGTCGGGTATGATGCTGCTCGAAGCAATTCGGGATGCTGAAGGTGAAATCAAGGATTTTAAGTACTTGATCACCAACGAATTAAACGCAAAGGTTACGGGTTTTACCGTCGAACAGATGACGGGGCGGCCCATTTCGTCGTTGTTTCCCGGCTATCAATCTCTCGACTTGTTTTCGGTGTTGGTGCAGGTGACCAACACTGGCGAGACCGTACAGAACACGTTTACATATGACCGTTACGGGGTAAAAGGCACTTTCGATGGCTACTACCTGAAACAGGGCGACGGTGTCTTGTTTACGTTTGTGAACGTGACGCGCCTGGCCGAGCAGCAAAAGCAACTCGAAACCATGAACCGCGACTTGGCCCGCAGCAATGAAAGCCTGCAACAGTTTGCCTATGTGGCCAGCCACGATTTGCAGGAGCCACTACGCAAGGTGCAGTCGTTCGGGAAAATGCTGGCCGATCAGTTTACCGAGCCGCTTGGCCCCGTGGGTACCGACCTCGTGAACCGGATGCAGTCGTCGGCCCAACGCATGTCGGCGCTAATTCATGACCTGCTCAACTACGCCCGCCTGTCGACCGATAAAGAGGCTTTGCGGACTGTGAAGCTGGATTTGGTTATGCAGGAGGCCCTGGCCGACCTCGACCTGCGCATTCAGGAAACCCGCCCCACTATTCAGATAGATCCCATGCCCGTGGTGACAGGGTCGGCTACGCAGTTGCGGCAGTTATTTCAGAACCTGCTCAGCAACGCCCTTAAGTTTCAGGCACCCAACAACCCGCCTATGGTGGCTGTGCGCTGCCAGCCCGCCAACCCCGATCACTTACCTGACGATCTGCCCCGCGACAAAGCATATTGGCAGATTGAGGTGCAGGACAATGGCATTGGCTTCAGCCAGCAATATGCTGACCGTATTTTCGAGGTCTTCCAGCGCCTGCATGGCAAAAACAAATACACTGGCACCGGTGTAGGCCTGGCCATTTGTCGACGCGTAACGGAAACCCACGGGGGTGGTATCTCGGTCATGAGCGAACCCGGCAAAGGCTCGACGTTTTCGGTCTACCTGCCGAAAGGGTGAACAAGTGACTGGTGAAAGAGCGAAAGAGTGGCTGTTTGGTAGCTACCCTCCCAACCAATTATGACGCTGACCTACCGACTGGCCACCGAAGCCGACTTACCCGCCATAATCCAACTCCTGGCCGACGATGCGCTGGGTACTACCCGCGAAGCCTTCCAACTACCCCTACCAGAGAGTTATCAACAGGCGTTCCGGGTTATCCACACCGATCCCCAACAGGAACTGACGGTAGTGGAACAGGAGGGCGAGATTGTGGGCACGTTTCAACTCACGTTCATTCAATACCTCACCTACCAGGGCGGCATCCGGGCGCAGATGGAGGCCGTGCGCGTGAAGGCAACCGCGCGGGGGCAGGGCCTGGGTACGGCCATTTTCCGGTATGCCATCAACCGGGCCAAAGAGCGCGGAGCACACCTGATACAACTCACCACCGACAAAAAACGCCCCGACGCCCTCCGCTTCTACGAGTCGCTGGGGTTTGTTGCCTCACACGAAGGCATGAAGCTGCATTTGACATAAAAAAACCGGAAGCAAGGCCCCCGGTCTTTTTTGCGACACCAATATGAATTGAACTATTTAAGACCTAAAGAGAAGGAGATTGAATAGCACGACGAAAGTACGGTGGCAGTGTTACCCCCGTGTTATGGTCAGATTACGGCTTGGTTACGATCTGCCGTTATATGCTCAGCGCACCGGCGCACCCTGCTCTTGGCGGGGCTTTTGGTAGGGCAGGGCCGCGTACTTTTTGTTAATGGCACTGAGCCTGATCTGTTGCGCCATGAGTACCTGCTTAGCGGGTACAAACGGGGCGAATGTGGCGTGTTCGATTACAGGGGGCTTGGCGGCTGTGCCCTCCGTGGTGCGTTGCAGTGCCTTAGCCAGTGTGTCGTAGGCGAAGTAATATTTGGCCTCAGTCATGCATTGTTTCTGCCCACCACCACACGCTTTATCATAAACGTAGTCGTGGATTTCGGCCAGTTTGTTATTGATGAAGTGGTATTGCATCACCTCCATCTTGGTGGTGCCGGTGATAATCTCTTCCCGGAGCTTCACCAGCAGGGTGGTGTCGCCATGTTCAAACCATTTTTGTAACGTGACGAGGTTGCCCGGCTTTGGTTCGTACACTTTCCGCTTCATCTTGATGTCGAGTCGCCGGTCAAACTGGCCAATAACCTGATCAATTGAATCGGAAAGTGGGCGTGGCGCGGCCACCTGCGGCTGTTCGGGCGTTTGGGGGGCTTTTTTGCCTGTGCAGGCGGCTAGCGTAGTGGCCATGCAGAGGCCGTAAAGGAAGTACTTCATAAGGGCAAAATTACGCTGGAATACAAAAAAGCCTGAACACAAGGCCCAGGCTTTGATGCTACTAGAATCAGGTTGTGTTACTGGTAAACCACCGACTGTGGGTCGAAATTAACCCAGGCTTCAGTCGTGTAGTTCTTCTCAGCCGAAACCGCTCCTACAAACGTGGGCGTTTTGTCGATGAAGGCAGCGCCTAACTTGGCATTGGTATACGCAGCACCCGTTAAGGCCGGTGAGCCCGTGGCCGGTACGGCGTTGGTTTTCAGGGCGAAAGCGTCTGTCAAACCAAAGGCATCGGTGTTTAGCAACCGGCGGTTGTTGTTGGTGCGGAAGTAAGTGATAGGGCCAACGGCTGCGCCAAACGCCGTTGAATCTGGCCCTAGGGCGTTGACCGGTGTAAGGCTACCAGCACCAGCACCGCTGATGTACAGAATATCGCGGTTAAAGTTGGCCACATTGTTAACCGTCCCCGTCAGGTTGCCACCGATGATGTTGTTGGCGAATACGGCTTTGCCCGAAGCAAAATTGGCCGCTGTACCGCTGTAGTCAATCAGGATACCGGCGGGCCAGCCCATCACAATAGAGTTGAACAGGCTCAGGGCCGAGCTACGACGGGTATGGACACCCGCTACATAGTTGGCACTTGGAGCAGAGGCACCTGGGTTGGCCGCATTAGCTTTCACCACATAGGCCCCAGCAACTGTTGCACTCAGCGTAGTGGAGGTTGGCCCGATTAAGGTCATGTTCGAGAACACAACCGACGTTTGGGGTAGCTTCAGCGTGGTAGAAGCACCATTGGCTTCGTTGTCTGACTCAAAACCTTTTGAACCCGATTGGTCAGCAATGGTTAAGTCGCGTACACCCATACCGAACTGTACGTTGCCTGAATAACCGTTATCGGTGTCGAAGTCGTCATCAATACCCCGATAAGCAATCAAGTAGTTCAGGTTTACGTTGCCACCAAACCACTCGAATGAGTCGTCGTTGGCGTATGACACCTGAATGTGGTCTATTTTAGTGCCTGAACCAACGGCGTACAGTGATAAACCGTTGACTTCGTTGTTTGGCGACAGGGCTACACCAGCCCACTCGATCCGTACATAGCTTAGCACACCTGAATTATCGGCTGGGTCAGGTGCCAGTGCAGAAACGGCCGTAGTAGGCCCACCTTCTACCTTAGGAAGATCAGCTGCGTTGGTCAAGCCAGTGGCCAGGTTATGCGGCGCTTTTCCGCAGATAACCACCCCACCCCAGTCGCCAAGGTTCCGAAGGCCAGGGGCCAAGTTCGAGGTGAAAATGATGGGCTGGGCGGCTGTACCCTGCGCGTTGATTTTAGCACCTGGCTCAATAATCAGCGTACCTTTTGAGAGTTTGTCGCCCTTAATAACTGTGCCTGGTTCAATAGTGAGCGTAGCCCCGCTACGTACGTAGACAAAGCCGTTTAACAAATAGATCTTGCTGGCCGTCCAATTGGTGTTGGCGGTAATTTCGCCCGTCACGTTCACGTTGTCTTTCGTCACTATGGTCGTCACGTTAAACTGCGTTGTAGACGTTACGTTGCCTTTAGCATTCGTAATTGTGATTGGAAAGTTGCCTGTGATACCCGCTGGTACCTTTACCGTCAGTGCGGTGGTAGAGCCGCCGATCACATCGGCAGCTGTTGTGCCAAAAGTCACTTTATTGTTTGCAGGCGTGGCATCGAAGGCAGTACCGTTGATGACCACGGCATCGCCTGCTTTACCGGCACCCGGCGAAATGCTGGTAATGGCCAACACAGGATCGGGAACAGGGTCGGGATCTTTTTTGCAGGATGCCATAAACAGGCTGCCCAGCATCAGGAGGCTCACCACAAACCGAGCGTGGCGAAAAGACGTTTGAATACGGATCATTTGGTGAAATGAATTGGTTAATTCTCCCGCAAAGTTGACTAAGTAGTGGCGAACAAGAGGGATGCAATCGGTTATGAAATTGTTAAACAAAAAGACTTTGTCACCAGTGATACTACATATAAAATGGGCCATTTTCCCTTTCTGTTGGCCCATGCATGGCCTATTGGCCGGTTTCAATATTACCGAATTGTGAAAGCTCGTGGGTAGCTTATAGCATAGGCTGACCCGACTACGGCTCACCAAAAAGCCGCTCCTGAATGGGGGCGGCTTTTTGGTGCTGTACGAGATCAGCAGTAAGCTCAAATCTGTCTAAAATAACCGGTAGCGCAGACCCAGCGTGAAATAGCTACCCCGGCGGTAGTTCATAAACTTAGGGTCGGTGGCGCGGTCGAACTTGAGGTCTTTTTTATTGGGGTCGTCCTGTAGGTAGAGCACCGCCTGATTGAGCAGATCCGATACACCTCCGTTGACTGACAGCCGTTCTGTAATGTCGCGGCTAATGGTGAGGTCGATGGTGTGGCGGGGCATTTCCACCACTTCTGAATAAGGCGGGTTGGTGCCACTGCCCACAAACACGATGCGCGGGCCAAACACGTTATATAAGGCCGACACCTGCCAGCCTTTAGTGTTGTAGTACAGTCCGGTGTTCACTACATAGGGTGACTGTCCCTGCAACTGCCTGTTGGGCGTCCACGACGCTTTGCCGTCTACGGCTACTTCACTCTTAATCAGCGAGCCGTTGAAGAGCAGGGTGGCGTTAGAGAAAAACCGTCCTCCCAGGAAGTTCAACTTCTTGCGTATGTCGAGTTCCACGCCAGCTGCGTAGGCACTGGGCGCATTGATAAACGTAAACGCCAGGTTAGTGGTGTTAGCAATGCTCGACTCGATAGGGTTCGCGAAATGCTTATAGAATACACCAAAATGGACGTTCTCGCCATCAGACGGATAGTATTCATACCGCAGGTCGAAGTTGTCAATGTCGGCTACCTCGAGCAAATTGCCTGGCGTACCATTGCCACTAGCCGGGTTGTATAAAGAGCCGTAGGTCAGCGCGTTCAAGTCAAAATCGTAATAGACAAACGGTGCCCATTCCCTAAATTCGGGCCGGTTCAGTGTGCGGCCGTAGGCTGCCCGGATCAGGGCTTTTTCGGTCAGATTATAGCTTAAGTTGGCTGACGGTAGTAGCTTATCGGTTGTAATAGACCGGTTGATGGGTTCGCCATTTAAACCAGCCACGATAGACTGCACGTTGTGCTCGAAACGGGCACCTAGTAAGAGTTTTACTTTGTCGGTGGTGTAGTTAGCAGAGAGGTAACCGGCAGCCAGTTTATTGGCCGCGTCGTACGAATAGTTGGGTTTCACGCCTGGTCGGAGCGAGATACTGGCACCATCTTCTTCAAAGCCAAACCCAGAGCCGCGCTCTACGTTGGCGGTGTTGAAAATATCGCTGATGGGCTTGGCCAGCAGCGTATTGTAGTTGGGGTTAAGGTTCGACAGCGAGTAGCCGAACAACCGCGCCACAAACTGCCGGTCTTTGTTTTCTATGTACGTACCCGCCGCCAGTTCAAACTTGTCACTGAACTTCTGTTTCAGGTTCAGGTTCAGGCTGTAGATGTTCTCGTTCAGGTCCTGGTACAGCCGCGACCCAGAGAACAGGTTCACGCCGCTGGTAAACAAAATAGCCTGTTTGCTGGTGGCGTTGTACTCCTGCCGCCGCAGGTCAGGCTCCTTTTTGTTTGAAATTGCGTAGCCCAGTACCCAGTCGATAGAGAGGCCACTTTTATAGTTGATGTTGTGATTACCTGCCAGCTGCCCATTATACACCAGGCGGCTTTGGTAGCCCATCGAATAGCTGTATTTGGTCAGGTTTACGCCCTCTTCGTCAAACTGGTCACGTAGCGTAACCTGGTTGCGCGAGAGTTGGTTGAGCATGTTGCGGAACTCTAGTTTCGAGCCGTTGCCCAGCGAGAAGACAAAGTTTTGCAACAAACCCAGACGCACATTATTGCCAAACTGCCGGTCGCGGTTGAACACGTTGTTCTGAAACACGTCAAGCCGGTCAATGTTGAACGACGTGTTTGTATTCGAATAGCTAATGGCTGATAGACTCCCCAACGACCGGTTGCCCAGTTTCAGGCCCGTGAGGTAGCTGAGGTTAAACCGCAAATCGGGCATGGCCGGGCTGGTAGTGAGCGGATAGGTGTTCGGGAATGCTTTGGCCTGTGCCGTGGGGATTACACCGTTGGCATCGGGCGTTACTGCGGGCAACTGTCGGTCGGCGGCACCGAAGCCAAGCCAATCTTTGCTATACTTTACATCCTGCGTAAAATCGCTAAATGTGGTACCGGCCCGGTAGCCACCCGTAAACGAGATGTTAAGTGACCGTTCGGTAGAACTGGGCTGGCGGGTGTATACTTTCACCATACCCCCTGCGAAATCGCCGGGTAGTTCGGGAGCCGGTGTTTTGAAGATCAGCACCCGGTCGAGCAGGTTCGAAGGAATGATATCAAATGAAAACGCCTTCCGGTCGGTCTCTGACGAAGGGGCCACGGCATCGTTCAGCCATACCGTATTGTAACGGTCATTCAGGCCCCGGATGTTGATGAACCGATTGTCGACGATGGTTACACCCGGAATTCGGCGGACTACTTCGGCAGCATCGCGGTCCTGCGACTTAATGATCTGTTCGGCCGATACGCCGCTGACTACCTGTTGCGCCTGTCGGATCTGCGAGATAACGGCCACTTCGGTGTTGCTGGTGCGCGAGGCCCGTACTACCACTTCAATCAGGTTTTGCTGGTCGGTGGCCAGGGTAGTGTTGAGCAGGGTAATTTTGTCAGGCTCGACGGTGATGTTGGCCACTTCGCCCGTTTTGTAGCCCACAGCCGAGATGACGATAGTGTAGGTGCCCGCCGGTACCCGGTTGATGACAAAGTTGCCCTCAATGTCGGTGGCAGCCCCCTGGGTAGTGCCCTTCATCAGGACAGTAGCACCAATCAGTGCTTCTTTGGTCAGCAGGTCTGTTATCTGCCCTTTCACAATACCCGGCGTCTGCGCCTGAGAAACTAGTGAAAATAAAAGACAGCTGACATTTAGAAAGAAGCAGCAGATGTATTTTTTCATAGTAAAAATAGTTGATTATCAACTAATTCTGGTGTCAATTACTGGTTAGGCAAGCAAAGTCGAGAGTATGACTTTTTTTAGATTACCGTAATTTGCTGCAAAGGTATTGGCTCTCTCTCAGATGTAGATTAAGCCAATGTTATGTATTGCACATGGGTAGTCTATAGCTAGTTTGGCAGAAGGCGTATCCACATTATTACAAATGAAAATGGTTGCCTTTGTCTTCTTTCTACGTCATAACTAACTGAAGCCAGCGAGGCTCATCCCGGGCCTGTTCAATACCCATTTATGTTGTTTATGAAACACCGTATACCTTGTCTACTAACCTTTTTTCTGCTGATCTTTTGTCAGTCGATCCAGGCACAAACCACCCTCACTACGCTTCCGTTGCCCGTTACCAGTGTCTGCGCGGGGGCATCGCTTAGTATTGCCTTCACTCAAAGCGGCACCCTAACTGCTGGCAACATCTACACAGCGCAACTCAGCAGCGGCGGTGACTACACTAACCTGAGCAGCCTTGCCGCGCCCACGCTGGATGCCGCCACGGGGCAATATACCCTGGTGGCCACCGTGCCCGCGTCGGCCACGGCGGGGGGGGGCTATCGGGTGCGGGTAGTGGCCAGTAGCCCCATTGTGGTGGGGTCGGTGAGTAGCACCACACTTACGGTGCGTGCCCAGCCCGGTGCGCCCACGCTGGCCCTGCAACTGGTATCGCCCAACACCTACCAGTATACCTTCTGCCAGAACGACAAGGCCGTGCTGTTGTCAGACCTGGTTAATGCCGCTCCTGACAATTACCGGGTGCAGTATGACGTAGGCACCGGGCTGGCCCCCACGGCTCAGAAGTCGTTTACGGCCCCCACCCTGAACCCCACGCAGCCTGGCAAAGCCGTTTACAATGTCCGGTATGTGGTGATGGACGATAAAAAAGGCTGTAATCCGCCCGAACAAATCAGTTCAGTAGCCTATGTAGTGGTGGAGGTAAAACCCCGCCCTGCGCTGCCGTCGGTGGCTACCACGGCGGTGACGTATTGCCAGAGCCAATCGCCTAACCCCCTGACGGCCAGCCTTACCACGCCTGGTGCTGAGTTGACCTGGTACGATGCCAACGGCACGGCCCTCAGCGGCATCAGCCCCCTGCCCGCTACCAACCAGCCCGGCACGTTTGTATACCAGGCCGTGCAATCGCTCGACCGCTGCGAGGGGCCACGGGCCTCGGTCACGGTGACGGTAGCACCCGCCGCCGCCACGCCTACCACGTCGGCCACCCGCATAGACCTGTGCCGGGGTGCTACGGCCACGTCGTTGACGGCCACGGGCGCCAACCTGATCTGGACCGACCCCAACGGCGTCACGTCTACCGCCGCCCCCACACCACCCACCGTCAACGTGTCGAAAACTGCCGACGGCGATGTGTACTATGTGGTGCAACCCAATGCCAACGGCTGTACTAGTCAGCGGCTGGCCATTCGGGTGGTGGTGCAGGCGGCTCCTACGCTGGCTCTTACGGGTAGTGCCACGGCCAATTTGGGGCAGGAGGTACCCCTCAAGCTCGCCTTCACGGGGGCAGGACCGTACCGTTTCAAGCTCTCGAACGGCCTCAGCAGCACCGCCCAGCGCGACACTACCATTTCGGTGTTGCCCGAAAAAACCACCACCTACCAGGTAACCGAGGTAAGCAACACCTGCGGTACGGGACTGCCCGTCAGTGCCGTCACGATCACCGTGCTGGTGCCTACCATTCGTACGCAGGGTCTCAGTAGCAACAGCCTGTGTGCGGGAGCTTCGTTGCTGACCACTTTCCAGACCACCGGCTCATTCAACGCGGGCAGTACGTTCCGCCTGCAAATGGCCCGCCCCGTGACGGATACGGCCAGTGCCAGCTATGTCGACCTAAGTAATCTGTTGGCGGGCAACGGCCAGATTTCGGGCACCATTCCGGCCACGGCTACGGCGGGGACCTACTGGGTGCGGGTGGTAGCCACCAACCCTAAAATACCCATCAACGGCAGTATCAGCCCCACGCTGCTAAATGTGCAGGGCACGGCTACGGCCTCGCTCTCGGCCACACCCGCCACCATTTTGGCGGGTGAGTCTGCCAAGCTCGTGGTGACCCTAGGCGGCACTGGCCCCTGGACGTTTGCCTACCGCGACAGCACCGACATACCAGGCACCGGACAGACGATCACGACTAGCACCAGTTCCTACACCCTTGCCGTAACGCCCGCAAAGACAGTGGTTTATAAAATTTCGTCGGTGGGTAATGCCTGCGGTACCAGCACGGCTTCTCCGGCGCGGGCGCTGATTACGGTAAACCCTCTTTTGGCTACCGAACCGCTGATGGCTGGGGTGTCGGTGTTTCCGGTGCCCGCCACGGCCAGCCTCACGGTACACATCGACCCGGCGCTGCTCACCCGGCCCGCCACGCTTGAACTGGTCAACCTGGCCGGGCTGGTCACGCATCGGCAACCCACTAGCCAGCCCACCACATTGCTACCCCTCGACGGACAGGCGACGGGTTTGCTGCTGCTGCGGGTACAGGCGGGCGGACAAACAATGACCTATCGGGTGCTGAAACAATAGACTAAGCTTTACTGCCAATGACTACTGACCAACCACATAGCTCGCTTCCACAGAAAAGTGATCCGAGTAGGGTATTTCGTTGTGGGTGAGGAAGTTGGTGGCGCGGAGGCGGTCGGCGGTGTAGAACTGATTATCGATGCGGATGAAACGCGGTGCCCGGTTGAGCGACAGGCCAAAACCACGGCCGGCGTCTTCAAAGGCGTTGTGCAGCCGGTTGCGTAGCCGCTGGTAGACTACGCTGTAGGGTGTGTCGTTAAAGTCGCCGGTAACAATGGCAGGGTAGGGAGTAGTAGCTAGCAAGTCTTCAATCACCTGCACTTCACCCCGCCGCGACACAAAACCCGTTTTTAGCGCCCCCAACACCGACCGCGTTTCGGCCTTTACGCCCGCCATCTGATCTTCTTCAAACACCCGCCGCACCCGAATGCCCATCGATTGCAAATGCACGTTGATGATCCGGATTGTGTCGGTGCCTACCACAATGTCGGCCCAGACCAGGCCGTTGAACGAGTTGAATTGCTGGTGGCCCTGCCGCACGATAGGGTAGCGTGAAAACGTGGCCACGCCAATGTACTTGGCCGTAACAGGCTGTAAGAGAGCGGTGTACGTATAGCCCGCCTTAGCCAGTCGCCCGGCCATGTCGAAGGCCGGGGCTTCGGTGCCGGTATAAAATTCCTGGAAGCACTTGATGGGAGCCGGGTGCCTGATTATCCAGTCGGTCAGCAGGCGCGAGTTGCGGGGTTCGCGTTTGAGCTTGTCCTTGTAGAGGTCTTCCAGCCCAAACACCGACACGTTGTAACTCAACAGCGAAAAGGTCGTTTGGCCGGGGGCGGCAGGGTCGGGGTGGTCGAAGGAGAACGTGCGGGGCCAGAGCCAATAGCCTGCCAACAGAGCCACCACACTAAGTAAGCTGCGCCAGGGCCTCGAAAACAGCCACATCAGGCCCAGCACAATGAGCGCTACCCAGGCCACCGGCAACGAGATCATAAGCATACTCGCCGACCAGTGTTCGAGCGGAAGCCGGGCCAGCAGGTAGTAGACCAGTAGCGTATAGAAAAACACGCCGATGTGCACCGACCAAGCCAGCGACCTGGCTATAAACCCAAAAAAGCGGCCAATACGAGTGATGATAGACATGTAGTGATTTACGATGTATGATTTACGAATTACGATTGTTGCTTACGCGTCAGCTTGCTGTGGCGTAAATAGACGCGTAAGCAACAATCGTAATTCGTAAATCGTACATCGTAAATCAAAACCTTGCCTGCAAAGCTACAACACGCCCCCCGCCCCGCCGCCGTCCGGAGGTTGCTTTTCGCGGAATAAGGTGCTATCTTTGCGGCACTTAGCAACATCAGAACTGGTATAGCAAAGGGAGGGCACCTCCCTTTTTTAGTTGGTAGTAAGCATGAACGACGTAACCCATATTGCCGCCCTACTGCAACCGTTTTTGAACGATGGCGAATTCTACATCGTTGATATTCAGGTGGCTGGTCGGCAGGGGGGGACGCTGAAAGTAACGGTACTGCTGGATTCAGATGCAGGCATCACCATTGAAGAGTGCGCCCGCATCGGTCGGCAGTTGGGCAACCAGATGGACGAACAAAACTTCTTTGGGGAAGCTCCCTTCAACCTCGAAGTGTCGTCGCCCGGTGTCGATTTTCCGCTCACGCAGGTCCGGCAGTTTGCCAAAAACGTGGGCCGGACCCTGAAGGTGCAGTTCAAGGACGGGCCAACGCTGGTTGGCAAGCTCGAATCTGTCGATGATAACAGCCTGGTGCTCGACGTGCCCCCGGCTAAGATTAGTAAAACAAAACGCAAAACGATGACGGAATTGCCACCTGAAGGACCACAATCTGTTCAGTTGGACCAGATTCAGAAAGCGACCGTAGAAATTATATTTTAAGCCTGTGTTGGTCAACCCTAAACCCGTTGGCCGCCCGTTGAACCCCCACTAACTAACGTGAAAACCCAGACTAAAACGCCCCAGCCGTCGAGCAGTAGCCTGCTCATCGAATCGTTTGCTGAGTTTGCCCGGTCGAAGAACATTGACCGGCCTACCATGATCGCCATTCTGGAAGAAGTATTCCGCACCATGATTCGTAAGAAATATGGTACCGACGAAAACTTCGACGTGATCATCAACGCCGAAAGCGGGGATCTGGAGATGTGGCGCACCCGTGAAATCGTAGACGACAACTCAGAAGACATCTGGGATTATGACAAAATACCCCTCGCCGAAGCCCGCCTCATCCAGGCTGACTTTGAAGTGGGCGAACAAGTGGCCGAAGAGGTCAAACTAGACGATTTTGGGCGTCGGGTGGTGCAAACGGCCCGCCAAACGCTCATTCAGCGTATTAAAGATTTAGAAAAAGAACTGCTGTATCAGAAATACATTGATCAGGTTGGCGACCTGGTTTCGGCGGAAGTATACCAACTTCTGAAGGCCGAAATCATTCTGGTAGATGGAGAAAATAATGAGCTGAGTTTGCCCCGCAACGAGCAGATTCCGAAAGACCGTTACCGCAAAGGCGATCCGGTAAAAGCGGTCATCCACCGCGTCGACATGAACAACGGGACACCTAAAATTGTCCTGTCGCGTACCTCACCCGTATTTCTGGAGCGGTTGTTCGAATCAGAAATTCCTGAAATCTACGACGGCCTTATCTCCATCCGCAAGGTGGTGCGAGAGCCGGGCGAACGCGCCAAAGTAGCCGTAGAATCATATGACGAGCGTATTGACCCGGTGGGGGCTTGCGTGGGCATGAAAGGATCACGGATTCACTCCATCGTGCGGGAATTGGGTAACGAGAATATCGACGTGATCAACTACACCGAAAACCTCGAACTGCTCATCAGCCGCGCCCTCAGCCCGGCCAAAGTCAGCTCGATGAACATCGACCGGGAGGCGGGCCGCGTGGCAGTTTTCCTCAAGCCCGACCAGGTGTCGCTGGCTATTGGTAAAGGTGGTCAGAACATTAAGCTGGCGGGCCGGTTAGTGAATCTGGAACTCGACGTGTACCGCGAAAACGAAGGCCCCGAAGATGACGAAGACGTGGACCTTGGTGAGTTCCGCGATGAAATCGACGAGTGGATCATCGACGAGTTCCGCCGCGTGGGTCTCGACACCGCCAAGAGCGTGTTGGCCTTGAGCCGCGAAGAACTCGTACGCCGCACCGACCTCGAAGATGACACCATCGGCGAGGTAGTAGGCATCCTGAGCCAGGAATTTGAATAACAGTCTTCTGTTTACCGTCTTCTGTCTTCTGTTGGCTGACGCGAGTATTGCTGACGCGTCAGCCAACAGAAGACAGAAGACGGTAAACAGAAGACAGAAAAGAGGAATTTATAATCCGTTAACTGTTGTTATCACTGTATAAACAACCATTAATTTTGTCGGGTCTAAACCGAACGTATGGCAGAAGATAAGTCAATGCGCCTGAGCCAAGTGGCAAAAATTCTCAACAAAGGGCTAACCTCTGTTGCGAGTACGCTTACTGCCAAAGGTTTCAAGGTGGAAATTAACCCTAACACCAAAATCAACCTGGAACAGTTGGAGGTGTTAGCGAAAGAGTTCAAATCAACCGATCTCCTGAACGGGGCACGCAAACCGGCCGAGGCTCCTTCGGCCGATTCGCACCGTGAGGCACCTGCCCGTCGGGAACAAGACGACCTGCCGCTGTACTCGCGGGATGACAGAGGTCGGGCCAGCACCCCTGCTGCCGAGCGCCCCGCTGAGGCGCCAAAACCTACCCCCACTATTGAGCGGGCACCAACAACTATTTTGTCTGGTCCCAAGGTGGTGGGCAAAATTGACTTAGACGCTCCCCGCCCGGCTGCTCCACAGCCGCAGGCAAAAGCGCCCGAACCACCTCGCCCCGTAGCGGTACCAACGCCAACTCCGGCTCCCGTGGCAGCGCAGCCCATTGCGACACAACCCGCTGCTCCTGTTGCTCAGCCCGAACCTAAAGCGGTGCAACCCGCTCCGGCACCCGCACCGCCTGTGGCACCGAAACCAGTTGCCCCGGCTCCGGCCCCGGTTGCTGAAACGCCCAGGACTGCGGCTGCACCAGCAACAGCTCCGACAGCCGCGACCCAGCCTGCTGCTCCCAAACCAGCCGCACCCGTTGTGCCTGAAGCAAAGGCGGCGCAACCTACACCTGCCCCCGCGGTGGCACCCGCTGCTGCCCCTGAAACACCAACAGAGCCAACTGGTCCTGTAGAAACGATTCGGGCAGAGGGTAGTGTGCAACTAAAAGGCCTGACCGTAAAGGGCACCATCGACCTGACGCAGTTTAACCGACCGCAGGGTGGTGGCGCAGCTGGTCGTGACAAAAAAGGTAAACGCAAGCGCCTGCCAAGCCCTAATGACCGCCGTGGCCCTGCACCACAGGGTGGTGCGCCGGGACAACAGCAGTCTGGCACCGGCCAACCCCAAGCAGGTGGGCAGAACAACGGGCCGCGTAACGACCGCAACCAACAGGGTCAGGGAGATCGTCGCCCACAGGGAGACCGTCCGCCTTATCAGGGTGGTGACCGGAATAACAACAACGCTGGCAACAATCAAAACCGGCCTGCAACGGCTGGCGGCGACAACCAGAACCGGCCTGCTACCACGGGTGGAACTGGCAACACCGGCAACAACCAAAACCGTACAGGTGGTGGCGCTGGCGGCAACAACCAAAACCGCAACAGCAATGGTCCACGGCCAGGTGGTGGCAACGACAAGAACCGCCGTACACCTGACCGCCGCGAGGCACCCACCACACGCGAGGTGCAGGACAGCATCCGGGCCACCAACGCCCGTATTGCCGGTGGTAATACGCGTACCAACCGTGGCGCCGACCGTCGTCGTGATCGCCGCGCTGACCGCGCCGAGCGCGAACGCGAACGGGTGGACCAGGAGAACGAAGAAGCCAAAATTCTGAAGGTAACCGAGTTCGTGTCGGCCAACGATCTGTCATCGCTGATGGACGTGTCGATCAACGAAGTTATTTCGGTTTGTCTCAGCGCCGGTATGTTCGTGTCGATCAACCAGCGGCTTGATGCAGAAGCAATTACGTTTATCGCTGACGAATTTGGTTATGACGTACAGTTCGTATCTGCGGAAGAGGAGGTAGAAGCCAGCCTGGTCGACTCACCCGATACCGAAGAACAACTGCAACTCCGTGCCCCCATCGTGACGATCATGGGTCACGTTGACCACGGTAAAACATCGCTCCTTGACTATATCCGGCGCACGAAAGTGGCCGCAGGTGAGGCCGGGGGTATCACTCAGCACATTGGTGCCTACAGTGTGAAAACGCAGGACGACCGGATGGTTACGTTCTTAGATACGCCCGGTCACGAAGCCTTTACGGCCATGCGTGCCCGTGGTGCCAAAGCGACTGACGTGGTTATCATCGTGATTGCCGCCGACGACAGCATCATGCCCCAAACGCGCGAGGCCATCAACCACGCACAGGTGGCGGGTGTACCTATCGTGTTCGCTTTCTCGAAGGTGGATAAGGCCGGTGCCGATGCGGAGAAGATCCGCAACGAACTGTCGCAGATGAACATGCTTGTGGAAGATTGGGGTGGTAAATACCAGTCGCAGGAGATCTCATCGAAGTCAGGTTTGGGTATCGACGATCTGCTGGAGAAGGTGTTGCTGGAAGCCGAAGTGCTGGAGCTAAAAGCCAATCCGGACCGCCGCGCTACGGGTACGGTAGTAGAAGCCACGCTCGACAAGGGCCGGGGTTACGTAACCACCGTACTGGTGCAAAATGGTACGCTGAAACAAGGCGACATCATGCTGGTGGGTGCGCACTATGGCCGTATTCGCGCCATGACCAACGACCGCGGCGAACGCATTAAAGAAGCTGGTCCGTCGATGCCGGTGCAGATTCTGGGCTTGCCTGGTGCGCCACAGGCGGGTGATAAGTTTAACGTAATGGAAACGGACCGCGAGGCCCGCGAAATTGCCAACAAGCGGGAGCAACTCCTGCGTGAGCAGACCCTGCGGACCCGCAAGCACATTACGCTGGAAGAGATTGGTCGGCGGAAAGCGATTGGGTCATTTAAAGAACTGAACGTGATCGTGAAAGGTGACGTAGACGGTTCGGTAGAAGCCCTGTCCGATTCGCTGCTGCAACTCTCGACGGCGGAAGTGCAAGTAAACATCATCCACAAAGCAGTAGGTCAGATCTCTGAATCGGACGTGCTGTTGGCTTCGACTGCCGACGCTATCATCATCGGTTTCCAGGTGCGGCCCTCGGCCAACGCCCGGCGACTGGCTGAGCAGGAGCAGATCGAGATCAGGATGTATTCGATCATCTACGATGCCATCAACGAGATCAAAGACGCGATGGAAGGCCTGTTGGCCCCCACGCAGGAAGAGGTCATCACCGGCAATATCGAGGTGCGCGAGGTGTTCAAGATCAGCAAGATTGGTACGGTGGCCGGTTGTTACGTCACCGACGGTACGGTGAAACGGAGCCACAAAATTCGGATCATCCGCGACTTCATTGTGATCCACACCGGCGAGATCAGTGCCCTGAAACGCTTCAAAGACGACGTCAGCGAGGTACGTACCGGCTACGAATGTGGTTTGAGCATCAAGAACTTCAACGACATTGAAGTAGGCGACGTGATCGAAGGGTTCGAAGTAAAAGAAGTAAAACGCACACTGGCCTAGTCACTATCGTTTTCGACATAAAAAAAGCCTGCCTCTTTTCAGAGGCAGGCTTTTTTGCATTTGGGAATAGCTGAAAAACTATTGTTATCAACTATTCCTTTGCTAACTCCTGCACGGCCAGCCACGCCATGAGGCCAGGGCCAATGGCCAGGGCCGACTCGTCGATGTCGAAGGTGGGGGTGTGGACACCGGCGGTGATACCCCGTGTTTCGTTGCGGGTGCCGAGGCGATAGAAGCATGAATCGACCACCTGCGAGTAGAACGCGAAATCTTCGCCCGCCATCCAGAGGTCGAGGTCAACCACGTTGTCGCGGCCCATATAGGCTTCGGTTTGGGTGCGTAGGCGGCGGGTGAGTTCGGGGTGGTTTTTCAGGAACGGGTAGCCTTTCACGCGGGTAAATTCGCAGCGGCCACCCATCGCTTCGGCCATGGTTTCGGCCATTTTCTGGGCCAGGACAATGCCTTTTTCGCGCCATTCTTCATTCATGCACCGGAACGTGCCTTCAATCGTGACCTCGTTGGGAATGACGTTGGTGACGCCATTGGCAATGAACCGCCCAAACGATAGCACCGATGGGCTGGCGGGCGGGCGGTTGCGGCTGATGATCTGTTGCAGGGCGACAATGATGTGCGAGGCAATCAGGACCGGGTCAACGAGGTTGTCGGGCATGGCGGCGTGGCCTCCTTTGCCCCGGATGGTCATGTAGATCTCGTCGGTGCTGGCCATGTACATGCCTTCGCGGAAACCGATTTTGCCCACCGGCACATTGGGCGCTACGTGCTGCCCGATCATACCCGCCGGACGAGGGTTTTCCAGCACGCCGTCTTTGATCATGAGCGACGCCCCACCCGGTGCTTTTTCTTCGGCAGGCTGAAAAACGAGCTTCACCGTTCCCGAAAACTGGTCGCGCAACTGGTTCAAAATTCGAGCCGTACCGAGTAAACTGGCCGTGTGTACGTCGTGTCCGCAGGCGTGCATCACCCCATCGACGGTCGATTTGTAGGGCACGTCGTTAGCTTCGGTAATGGGCAGGGCGTCCATGTCGGCGCGGAGGCCAACCACCCGCGACGAGGGCGTGAGGGTGCCTTCAATAAGCGCTACGACGCCCGTGTTAGCTATGCCCGTTTGCGGCGAGAGGCCCAGGGCGGTGAGCTGTTCGGCCACAAACCGGGCCGTGTTTTCTTCGTGAAAGGATAATTCAGGGTGTGCGTGCAGGTGGCGACGGGCGGCAACAGCATCGGCGGCATACTGGCGCGACAGGGATTGGATTTGCTCCAACATAACGGAAAAGAGACGGTAACGGCCCCAAAGATACCGCTTATTGCACCGGCGTGACCAGTTGCTGATGGTCGTGGATGACCTGTTGCAGTAGCTCACGCGAAGGCAGCGCCGTTTGTAGGTCGAGGATTTGGCGAAGCTGGTCGGCCGTTTTCACGATCAGCATGGTACTGTTAAGGGCCAGCACGTCGCGGATGGTGGCCATGTCGCGGTCGGTGAGTTGAGCTACTTCGGGCAGGAGTATGGGTTGGTCATCGTCCAGGTTGCTGTAATTCAGGTCGTTGAAGGTGAGTTTCTGGCGTACCACCACCACCGTAGTGCCCGCCGCCACGTCGCCCAGGCGCTGCCCCCGGTGGCTGATGGCCATGGTAATGAGGCCAATGGCGGGCAGGGCGCTTATTTCGAGCAGCCGCAACACCCACCGCAGCAGGTAGGCCCCCAGGGTGGGTTGTGAGCCGTCGAGCATAACCACCCTGATTTTCATGGCAATCTTGCCCACGCTTTGCCCGTTAAGCAGCCATTCGCACGCGAGGTCGTAGAAGGCAACGGGCATGGTAACCACGAAAATATAGTAGTAGTTGCTCAACGAAAAGCCTAACCGGCTGGGTAACAGGGCCGTCAGCAGAAACCATCCGAGAAAAATAACGTAGTCGATAAGCAGGGCCACCATGCGGTCGCCGATGCTGGCGGTTTCGTACTGAAGGCTAACGTTCTGGGCAGTCTGGATACTGACATTCATGGTGCAACTCGTTGGCGATAATAGCCTTAAAAATGAAAAAATAAGGTCATAAAACCGCGCTTGTAGCCTGTTTTATGTAATTTGGACCATAGGAACCGGGCCTGTCAACCACACCCCACTGGCCCGTTCCTGATCTTCTTTTTCTATGCGCGAAGTAACGTTTGTGAAACAGCACGAAGCCCGGTGGAAGCTCATTGAGGAGCAAAGCACCGAACCCCGCGACCGTGTAGACCCCGACGAGCTGGTGGAGCAGTTTATTGAACTAACCGACGACCTGTCGTACGCCCGCACGTTCTACCCCGGCTCGAACCTGACGCGCTACCTCAACGACCTCACCGCCACGCGCTACCGGGGCCTGATGCGCAACCGTCGCGAAGAACTAAGCCGGTTTGTGACGTTCTGGACCCACGAACTGCCCACGCTGTTTTACCAGTCGCACCGGTTGCTGCTGGTGTCGTCCCTGATCTTCCTGGCGGCCTGCATCACGGGCTGGGTGTCGGCCCGGCACGACCCCACGTTTGTGCGGCTGATCCTGGGCGACGGGTACGTGAACATGACCCTCGAAAACATCAAGAAAGGTAACCCCCTGGGCGTATACGGCTCCGGCGACAGTTCGGAGATGTTTTTGCATATCACGCTCAACAACATCCGGGTGTCGTTTATGGCGTTTGTGGCGGGCATTATGGCGTCGGTAGGTACCATTTTGCTCCTGTTTTCCAACGGCGTGATGCTGGGCGCTTTCCAGGAATTTTTCCACGAACAAGACTTATTGCTGACCTCGGTACTGAAGATCTGGATTCACGGCACACTCGAAATTTCGGCCATCATGATTGCGGGCTGTGCCGGGCTGACCATCGGCAACAGCATCCTGTTTCCGGGCACCTTTGGTCGGCTGGAGTCGTTCAAACGGGGGGCCAAACAGGGCATGAAAATCGTGATCGGGCTGGTGCCGGTGTTTGTGGTGGCGGGCTTCCTGGAAAGTTTCGTGACGCGCCAAACCCTGCCCCCGGCGGTCAGTATGCTCATTATTGGCGTATCGGCAGCGTTTATCGGCTGGTATTTTGTGTTTTATCCTATTCAGTTGAATAAAGCGAAATGACCCATGCCCAAACTATGATTGACTTACAGCGTGAGCGAACGTTCAGCGAAAAAATCAACGCTACGTTCCAATACATCACTGCCAACCTGGGCAGCCTGCTCCGGTGCCTGCTGTACATCAGCGGCCCACTGCTGCTGTTGGGGGCCATCAGTGTAGGCATGATCAGGGGCGGCGTTGGCGGCGGGTCGTGGGTAGGCGTGTCGATGGCGAGTGTACTGTCGTTTTTTGCATACTTCTTTGCTTTTATGGTGGTCCCGTTGGTGCTCAGTGCGCACATGAAAGTTTACGAGCGCGAAAACGGTGGTCTCGTTGAAACAAGCGCCGTGCTGGCCGAAGTGTGGGCGTCGGCGGGTACTACGTTGCTGGTGAACATTGTCCTGTTTATCATGATGGTGCTGGTAATGCTGCTGAGCACCATGCTGGTTGGCTTTGCGGTGGCGGCTTTCCGGCTTATAAATCCCTACGTAGCCTCGGTGCTGAGCCTGCTTTTTTTGCTACCCGTTTATGCCACGGCGGCTATTTTGTCGCTAACTACGCCCATCATTGTGTTTGAGCGGGGCGACGTAGGCCACACCATTGGCCGTTGTTTTAGTCTGGTGGGTGGCAAGGTGCTATCTACCATCGGGCTGGTGGCGGTGATGCTGGGTGTGGTGTACAATCTGCTCATGCTGCTGTTTATTCCCTACATCGCGGTAATGGTCATCCGGCCATTGGTGGGCTTTTTCGAGATACCAACGTTCGTGACTATTCTCTTTGCCTCATTCAGCGTGCTGGCGTTTTCCGTCATTGCGTCGATCATCATCATTGCCGTCAATTTTCAGTATTTCAGCCTGATCGAACGCCGTGAACACCCCGGCCTTATTGCCCGCATTGCCACCATCGGCATGAACACCCCCGTTACGCCCGATGCCGAAACGTACTAAGCTGCCGCCTTTTTTTCTGCTACCCGCCCCAACTCCAACCCGGTGGCTGGCCTGCCTGCTGACGGTGCTGTTGCTGCTGGCCGGGCCAACTTGGGCGCAACAGCCCGACTCGCTGGATGGCCGCCAACCCGACGATAAGAACGTAGTGGTGCCCCCCGATTCGACTGGCGACGATGAGGACTTTGATGAAGATGCCATCAACCCCAAAGACACCATCCACTACCCTGCCGCCGACGATAACGCCACGCTGACACCTCGCTCGTTCGACGCTAGTCAGCTTCACGATCTGCGCTTAAGCCGTGATTATCAGTATGGTACCGACCTGACCGACCCGTCGGAGAATGTGGTTGAGCGGTTTCTACGCTGGTTGTTTGACCACCTCCGCACCATTCTCTCGGTGCAGCGCTATGGCGCGGCGGGGCAGTACCTGGTGCTGCTGGTCATTGGCGGGCTGGCCGTCTGGCTGCTCTACAAAGCCGACATCCTGGCCGACGTGTTTACCTGGGCCAAACCGCGGGCCGTGGCTACGCCCTATGACGTGCTCGACGAAAATATTCACGTCATCGACTTCAGTCAGCGCATCAGCGATGCCGTGGCGCAGCGCAACTACCGCATGGCCGTGCGCCTGTTGTATCTGCAAACCCTGAAACGCCTCACCGACGCAGGCCGCATTGCCTGGCAGGCCGACAAAACCAACCGGCAGTATGTGTATGAACTGGCCACCAACGCACCCGCCAACAGCACCGCCCGCGCCGAATTCGAAGCCCTGACCACCCAGTTTGAGTACGTTTGGTACGGCGATTTCCCAGTCGATGATGTTCGGTACGAACGGATTCGAGAGCAGAGTCAGGCGTTCGACAGTAACTTTTCCCGCGCATGAAAAAGCCCAACAAGTACTTGCTGATCTTACTGGGCATGGTGGTGGTGTATACCCTGATGGAGTATTTCCGGCCAAAAACCATCAACTGGGATGCCACCTACCGCAACACCGACACGCAGCCGCTGGGGTCGAAAGCCATGTTTGAGCTATTGCCCGCCCTGGTGAAGCAGCCTGCGGTGACGAACGTACGGAAGCCGATATACAACCAACTCACCGAAGAAACCCTGCCCGCCAACAGCAACTACCTATTTGTGCAGGGTGATTTCGACATAGACGACCTTGACCAGACAAAATTGCTGGCCTGGGTGAAACGGGGTAATACGGCCTTTATTTCGGCCTATTCGTTTCCCGACACGCTGGAAAAGGTCCTGCATTTCCGAGCACCACTCAGCCCATTTAGCCTGGCCGACAGCACCCTGCGCACCAACTTCGTGAACCCGGCCCTGCGCACGCCCAACGGCTACAACGTCCGCCACGACGATGGCCGCAACTACCTACAGGTCACGCAGCCCAATAGTCCCATTAGGGTGCTGGCCCGTAACGCCCGGCAGCAGGCCATTTTTCTGCGCATCCCCTACGGCAAGGGCACGTTTTTCATTCATAACCTGCCCCTGGCGTTCACCAACTACTACGCCCTCGACAGTGCCACCACCACGCAGGCCACCGGGGCGCTGTCGTACCTGCCCGCCCGCCCTACCTACTGGGACGAGTACCAGAAGCAGGGCCGGTTTAGCGCCGAAGAGCAGTCGCTGTTGCGGTATGTGCTGAAACAACCGGCCCTAACGTGGGGCTATTACATCCTGGTCTGGAGCCTGTTGCTCTACGCCATCTTTGCCGGAAAGCGTACGCAGCGCATCATCCCCGTGGCCGAGCCGCTGAAAAACACCACCCTCGATTTTGTGCAGACGGTGGGGCGGGTGTACTTTCAGCAGGGAAACCACGACAACGTAGCGCGCAAGCAGATCCGGTATTTTCTGGCCCGCCTCCGCGAACGTTATGCTTTGGATACCAGTACCTTAGATAACGAATTGACGGATACGCTGACACGCAAAAGTGGCGTTGATGCCCAGGTGGTGGCGCAACTGGTGTTGATCCTGAATCAGGCCAACCGCGCCATCGGCCTCAACGAAGCCGACCTCATCACTATCAACGCCGCCATCGAAAAATTTCAGGCAGCAGCAGGCGGAGGAGCTACCGTCCGCCGCGCTTTAACAACCTACTATTGACCAAATTTCCACGCATGGAACAACCTTTTGAGACCCGCCTTGATTTACAGGCCCTGACCACTGCCGTAGATGCTATCCGTTCGGAGGTGGGGCGGGTGATTGTGGGGCAGCACCAAACGCTCGACTTGCTGCTCACGGCCCTTTTGGCCGACGGACACGTCCTTATTGAAGGTGTGCCGGGCGTAGCCAAAACGCTCACCGCCAAGCTGTTGGCTAAAACACTGGCCGTGCAGTTCAGCCGTATTCAGTTCACACCCGACATGATGCCCGCCGACGTGCTGGGGACGTCGGTGTTTAGCCAGAAGACGGGGGAGTTCGCTTACCGGCCCGGCCCTATTTTCGCCAACATCGTCCTCATTGACGAGATAAACCGCGCCCCGGCCAAGACGCAGGCGGCCCTGTTTGAGGTGATGGAAGAGCGGCAGGTCACCAACGACGGCATCACCTACCCGCTGCCGCCGCCGTTTATGGTGCTGGCCACACAAAACCCCATCGAGCAGGAGGGTACGTACCGCCTGCCCGAAGCCCAGCTAGACCGGTTTCTGTTTAAGGTGGTGGTGAATTACCCCGACGCCGACGAGGAAGTGGCCATTTTGCGCGGACATCACCAGCGCCGAAACCTGACCGACGCGCTGGGAGCCATCAACGCCGTGCTCGACGCCGCGCAACTGACCGAACTCCGCGAGAAGGTGAGTCAGGTGCACGTAGAAGAAAACCTGTTTACCTACATCGCCCAACTTGTGCGGGGTACGCGCGACAATAAATCGCTCTACCTGGGGGCTTCGCCCCGCGCAGCGGTGGCCCTGCTCAACAGCGCCAAAGCCCTCGCCACCCTCCGTGGACGTGATTTCGTGACGCCCGAAGACATTCAGGAACTGGCCGCGCCGGTATTGCGCCACCGTATTCAGCTCACCCCCGAACGCGAAATGGAAGGCATCACCCCCGACGGTGTCATTGCCCAACTGATTCAGAAAGTGGAGGTGCCAAGGTAATGTACAATGAATAATGTATAATGTACAATGATTAATCAGCCCGCTACGGTGGTACAATGTTGCTTACGCTGTCTGTGGCTCATTGTACATTGTACATTATACATTGTACATTCTTCTCATGGACAGTCGCTGGAGGGTGCCTGGGTGGGGGTGAGGATGGAACTCGACAGCGGGTTTGCCTGTCCGTTGCCGCTGTATCTGGATGTCCGCGCCGACAGTACGTATACGCTTAGCCTGATCGACAATGCGGCCCGCAACCCTCGCGCTACCTGGGCCATGAACGGGCAGGGGCTACGGCTCGACACGCTGCTGTTTGGCCCAAAACAAGTGCGCCTGACCGATACTGAACTGAGCCTGACGGGCAGCAGTCCCATGCTGTTTCGGCGCGTACCGGTGGTGCCCAATACGGACCTGACCGAAACCGCCGTGCAGGCGTGGCTCACTAACCGAATCTGGCAGAAAGGTATCGTCCGATACCATTTTCACGACGGCGGGCAGGCCTGCGTGGAAGCTGTGGGTAGCCGTGACCGGGCCATCCGCTGCTGGTCGGTGGTGAGGCGGGATGGGGCGATTTTCATTATCGTGAAAGGCAACCGAATCGACTGTTCACGGAACTACGACGCGCCCATGCTGGTGGAAAAAATGACTGCCAATACGTTGACCGTCAACGAGTTTTCTGATAAAGTAAGCAGGGTAAATCTAATGGCGCTGGGTACGTTGCCCGTCCATAAGTCGTGCGAACCGGTTGGTTTTCAGGTATGTAGTTCCTGCTTTTACGAAGTCAATGAGCGGGCCAATGAACTGGATAAGAAAGGCCCTGCCGGGCGTTTTTACGCTATCCGGCAACGGCTTCAAGCTGCCTATGTGCCAGGTGAAGAAGCAGGCCAAACCGGCGTGGTGCAGGTGCGTTGCGTGGTGAATTGCGAAGGAGAGGCGGGGCGTTTTTCGGTCAGAACCTACGGCCCCCACTACCAGCTACTGCCTCGCAACGGGCCAACGGCCAATCAGTTGTTGCGTATCCTGCAAACCCACTTCGCCACGGGCTGGCAACCCGGTAGGGTGCGCAACATAACCCGCCCGCTCGACTACGTGGCCATCATTAATATCCGCCTTGTTGAGGGGCGCATAACCGACGTTTTTCCATGATGCTCCGACTGCTTTGTTTGCTGCTGCTGCTTGCGAACCTGGCGCAGGCCCAAAACGAAAGTGCGCTGATGGAACAACTCACCCGTCGGCTTACTGAAACGGCCAAATACAGCCGCCCGTGGGGGTATGTGTACTACCACAACTGGCTCGACAGCACGATCCGGGCGGGGGGAAAAGACATTGGCGATCATACGTTTTACAAAGGTCTTTCGCTGCTGGAACAACGGGCCTACGACCAGGCAGTGCCACTGCTAGAAGAGGCCTGTCGGCAGCAACCCAAGCACCACGGCTACGTGGGCTGGGTGTACCTGGATATCCTCCGCGACTACCCCCGCGCGCTGACTCACTACGACGCCTACGATGCGCTAACTCCCGACGTGGACGACCGCGAAGGCGACCATGCCGTGAGCTACCTGCGGGCCGAAATCTACCGGTTTATGGGTCGCCCGGCCGAGGCTCTGCCGGGTTATGACAAAGCCATTGCACTCATTGAAGACAAGCACGGCCCCAGCTGGGTCAACTACCGCTACTACCTGGCGCGGGGACAGGCCCGGCTGGCGCTGGGTATGGTCGATGATGCCCTGGCTGACTTCAACAAAGCCATTCCCAACAACCCCAGCAGCGCCGCATCGAGCTACTGGAAAGGCCGGGCGTTGCAGGCCCAAAATCGCCCCGTCGAGGCTCGTATGGCCTATAACGATGCCCTGCTGTGGCTTCGAAACTCGACCGTGGAACAGGACCGCTATTATGAAGAACAGGACGCCGTTTATGAACAACAGGTAGACACGGCCCTGGCTAGTTTACCCAAATCACCCTGATACGCTGCCGTATGAAAGTTTTCCGTGCTCTGTTTGTCTCGTTGCGTCTGTGGCTGCTGCTGTTGGGGTTTGTGCTGGCATTTGTGGTAGCCTATGCGTTTCCGCTCCTGTTTCCGGTATTGCAGATCGCCTTTGTCGTATTGCTGTTGCTGTTGCTGATCGAAGGGTTTTTGTTGTTCCGGCAGAATACGGTGGGCAGTCAGCCGGTATTTTTTGCCCGCCGCGAACTGCCCGAACGGCTGTCGAACGGCGACGACAACCCCGTTACGCTCTACCTGGAAAGCCGCTATCCGTTTGCTACGCCGGTAGAGATCATCGACGAGATTCCGGTGCAGTTTCAGCGCCGCGACGTGCTGTTTACTGCCCAACTGACCCCCAATCAGGCCCGCGCCATCCGCTACGAACTGCGTCCCACGCGCCGGGGTGAATACAGCTTCGGGGCCATCAATGTGTTTGTGATGACTCCGCTACGGCTCCTGAAACGGCGTTTTCAGTTCGAAACGGGGCAAATGGTGCCGGTATATCCGTCGTTTCTGCAAATGCGGCAGTACGAGTTGCTGGCTGTGTCGAACCGGCTTACTGAATTGGGTATCAAGCGCATACGGCGTGTGGGCCACAGCATGGAATTTGAGCAGATCCGGCCCTATACCCAGGGCGACGACCTGCGGAGCATCAACTGGAAAGCCACCGCCCGCCGCGCCGACGTGGGGCAGGCGGGCCTGATCGTGAACGCCTACCAGGACGAACGGTCGCAGGGGGTGTATTGCCTCATAGACAAGGGGCGCGTGATGCAGTCGCCGTTTGGGGGGCTTACCCTGCTCGACTACGCCATCAACGCGTCGCTGGTGCTGAGCAACATTGCGCTTATGAAACAGGACCGCGCCGGGCTGATTACGTTTTCGGAAAGAATAGGGCAGGTGGTACCCGCCGAACGTCGGCCCGGCCACATGCAGAAGTTGCTGGAGGTGCTGTATCGGCAGAAAACGCGCTTCCTGGAAACCGATTTCGAGGCGCTTTACACAACCGTGCGTACGCAGGTGCGGCAACGGAGTTTGCTCTTGCTGTTCACCAATTTTGAAACCCTCAACGGCCTGCAACGTCAGTTGCCTTACCTCCGCCGCCTGGCCAAAGACCACCTGCTGCTGGTCATTTTCTTCGACAACACCGAACTCCGCAGCCTGCTCGACACCCCCGCCGCCAACACCGAGGGCGTCTACATGAAAACGATTGCCGAGAAATTCGCCTACGAAAAGCGTCAGATTGTCAAGGAGTTACAGCAATACGGCATCGCCAGTATCCTCACCGCCCCGCAAGACCTCACCGCCAATACAGTTAATAAGTATTTAGAGTTGAAAGCGCGCGGTATGATTTGAAGAGAGTGGTAAGTGATAAGTGGTGAGTTTGCCTTCGCCAGGGCATTGCTTTCGCGTGGCCCTTCGACAGGCTCAGGGTGACACGCCAGTAGAGCAATCTCAACAAGTTGATTCAAGGTCATTGTCACCCTGAGCCTGTCGAAGGGCTACGCGAAAGCAATACGCCTGCGGCAGCAAACTCACCACTCACCGTTCAGCACTCACCACTCCCTTCCCACTCATGCGCTAACTTGCGCCCTGAATTACGTCCGTTATGATTTGGTCTCGCATTGCCCGCTTTATCCTCTCCAATCGTTTGTTGCTGCTGCTGATCGTGCTGGTCGGTACGGTGTTTATGGGCTACCGGGCTTCGCGCGTGAAGTTCTCCTACGAATACGCCCAGATCCTACCCACCATCGACCCTGATTACATTCGGTATCAGGCGTTTAAGCAGCGCTTTGGCGAAGACGGCAACGTGATGGTAGTCGGTATCGAGACCGATTCGATGTACCGCCTGCCCTTCCTGACCGACTGGCAACAGCTCACCCGGCAGATCAAAGCCATCGACGGTATCCGCGACGTGGTGGCCAATACAGGCCTCTACACCATTGTGCTCAACGACAGCACCGACCAGTTTCAGTTCAAACCCATCAGCACACAACTACCTGTTAGTCAGGTCGAAGCAGACAGTTTGCAGCGCACCATCAGCCGGTTGCCGTTCTACCAGGGCCTCGTAACTGATTCGTCGGGGCGGGCGCACCTGATGGCTATTTCCTTCGACCAAAAAAAGCTGAACACCAAGGGGCGCATTGCTACCGTGCGGCAGATCGAAAAGCTGGCCCTGGCTTTCGGGGAGCGGCATAAACTCACGGCCCACATGTCGGGACTGCCGTTTATCCGCACCGAGTTTACGGCCAAAGTAAGCAACGAAATGTTCCTGTTTTTTGGGCTGGCATTCCTGGTTACGGCCCTCATTTTGCTGTTCTTTTTCCGGTCGTGGGTGGTGGTGGGCATCACCATGGTGGTCGTTACGGTGGGCGTGGTCTGGACGGTGGGCTACATGTCGCTGTTTGGGTATACGATCACCATTTTGTCGGGACTGATTCCGCCGCTGATCATCGTGATCGGGGTGCCCAACGCCATCTTTCTGCTCAACCGCTACCATAGCGAACTGGGCCGGGGGCTGTCGCAGCACGACGCCCTCACGGTGGCCATTACGAAGGTGGGTGAGACCACGTTTTTTGCCAACGTCACCACGTCCATCGGCTTCTTCGTGTTCTACTTCACCAGCAGCCCACTCCTGCTCGAATTCGGACTGGTAGCCTCGCTGGGGGTGATGAGCACATACTTGATTTCGCTCATACTCATCCCGCTGGCATTCAGCCGGTTAGCCGTACCGACGGAACAACAGCGCAGCCATTTGGATAAGCCATTGCTGACTCGTTTTCTGGTCTGGGTAGACCACCTCGTACACCACCGCCGCCCGGCCATTTATACCTTCGTGGGTACATTTGTGGTGCTGGGGCTGGTGGGTATGAGCCTGGTGAAAGCCGTTGGCTACGTAGTGGATGACCTGCCCAAAAACGACCCCATTTATACCGACCTGAAGTACTTCGAAAAGACCTACCACGGCGTGCTGCCACTGGAAGTAAGCATCGACGCGGGCCGGGCCGGGCGGGTGCTCACACCCCAGACGCTGACCAAAATCAAGCTGCTGCAACGCGAATTTGCCCGCCACCCGGAGTTTGCCCGGCCGCTGTCGGTGGTAGAGGCGGTGAAGTTTTTTTACCAGGCCTACCGGGGGGGCGACCCGCGCTACTACATCCTGCCGCCCGCGCTGGAGATGGCCAAGCTGCAACGCTACACAAGCCAAATGGGCACGGGCACCTCGCGGTCGGGCAGCGTAAGCCTGAAATCATACGTCGATTCGTCGCGGCGCTACACGCGGGTAAGTTTTCAGGTGGCCGACGTGGGCACCGCCCGCCTCCACACGCTCATTGATGAACTGCAACCCCGCGCCGATTCGATCTTCAATTACAACCGCGATACCGGTCAGTGGGTGGACGCTGCTGACCGGTATACCATCAACCTCACGGGCAACAGCGTGGTGTTTGAACGGGGTAACCAGTACCTGCTGCGCAACCTGGCCGAAAGCACCTTGCTGGCCATTTTCCTGGTCTCCATCGTGCTCGTGATCCTCCTCCGCGACGTGCGGCTGAGCCTGATTGCCATTTTGCCAAGCGTGGTGCCACTGATCGTGACGGCGGGGCTGATGGGTTATTTCGGCATTCATCTCAAGCCGTCTACCATCCTGATTTTCAGCATCGCCTTCGGCCTTTCCTCCGACGGTACGATCTATTTCATCACCAAATACCGCGACGAACTCACGCGGGGGCAGGCCACCGTAGCCGAGGCTATTTCGCGTACCATCCGCCAAACGGGCGTCAGTATGGTCTACACGGCCTTTATTCTCTTCGTGGGCTTCGCCATTTTCACCGCCTCTACTTTTCAGGGTACCGTGGCGCTGGGTATCCTGGTCTCCATCACCTTGCTCATGGGCATGACCGCCAACCTCGTCTTGCTCCCCGCTTTTTTATTGACGGTGTATGAACGGCGGCGGAAGAAAGAAGCAGTTGGTTAGTAGTCATTGGTCATTCAGTAGCTGGATACGACCAATGGCCAATGACCAATGACTACTTATTTCCGCTACGCTCCAATCTGAGCATGAGCATTTTACGTAAGTGGTAATTCTCACCCTTACCTACATTCCTACGTGCTCCGACCTACTCTACAGCGGCGTTGCCTCCTGATTCTGGTCGGGCTGTTTAGCAGCGTGGCGGGGTGGGCGCAGCCGGGGTCGTCGGTGTTGCAAACGGGGGTATGGGTAAAAATTGGCGTGACGGGTACGGGAATTATTCGGCTTGATCAGGCGCTGCTGACCAGGGTTAATGGGGCCTTCGCCACGGCCGACCCGCGCCTGTTTCGGCTTTATGGCAACGGCGGCGCGCCCCTGCCGCAACCCAACGCCACCCCCCGCCCGGTCGATCTGCTGGAAAACGCCATCCAAATCACGGGCGAAGCCGACGGCCGTTTCGATCCCTCCGACGCAGTCCTGTTTTTTGGCCAAAGCACCACCACTATTCTCGACAACGGCGCCGGCCAACCCCTCACGCATCAACTCAACCCCTACGCCGACACTACCTTCTATTTTCTAACCATCGGTACCTCTGCCGGGCTGCGGGTAGCCAACCGGGCAGTGGGTAGCACCATCGGCACCCCCATCTCTACCTACGACGACTACCTGTTTCACGAGGCTGAACGGGTGAAGCCGCTGCCGTCGGGGCGGTTCTGGCTGGGCGAAGCATTTCAGGGGGAACTGTCTCAGCGTCAGACTATTGATTTCGCTGCACCGGGCCGGGTACCCAATACGCCTGTGGTGGTGCGGTCGGCGGTGATGGCTTCCTCAACAGCGTCGACTACATATTTTTTGCAGCTTAATGGCGCCAACGTTGGCAGCCAAACGGTAGAGCCGGTAGCCGATGCCCTCACGCGTTACACTACGCGGGGGATGCTCAACACCAGCACGTTCACCACCACACCGACGGGTGCCGACCCGCAGCTTTCCGTCCTGCTCACGTCGAGCCGAAAGGGTGGGGCAGGGTCGTCGGGCTACCTCGATTTCGTGTCTGTTCAGTATCAGCGCGAACTTCGGCAGTATGAACAACCCACGGTGGTGCGGACTAGAGGAGGGCGATTTTTGGCGAAACAGGCCACGACCGCGCTGCGCATCTGGGACATAACCAACCCCCTGCGGCCTGTGCAGCAGGCCTACGCGCTGACGGGGTCAGCGGCCACCTGGTCGTCGGATAGTGCGGCGCGGCAGACGTACCTGCTTTTTACCGATGCCCAAACCGGCCTACCAGCATCGGTCAGGCCGCTGGCGAACCAGAACCTACGCGGCCAACCAACGCCTAACCTGCTGATTGTGACACCGTTGGCGTGGCGGGCCGAAGCCGAACGGCTGGCGCAATTTCGGCGAACCAACGATAGCCTGTCGGTGCTGGTGGTGACTACGCAACAGGTCTATAACGAGTTTGGCAGTGGTCAGCCCGACCCCACGGCTATCCGCGATATGTGCCGGTATTTTTATCGGAAAAACCCACCAACGGCCGTTGGGCAGGGCCTCAACTATTTGCTCCTGTTTGGCGATGCCACCTACGATTACCGCAACATCGAAGCGTATTTGTCGCCCGCCGAGCAGGCCAACACGGTGCCTGTCTATGAAAGCAGCGAGTCGCTGCACCCGCTGCTGAGCTTTTCGTCCGACGATTATTTTGGGTTTCTGAAAGATACCGACGGCGAGTGGGCCGAGAATTTCACCGGCGACCAACGGCTCGATATCGGCGTGGGTCGGTTGCCGGTTAAGTCGCCTGAAGAAGCTAAGGCACTGGTTGACAAGTTAATACGCTACGCCACGGACAAAACCACGCTCGGCAACTGGCGGTCGCAGCTGCTGCTCGTGGCCGACGATGGTGACGACAATATTCATCAGCGTGATGCCGACCAACTGGCCACTTACGTAGAAGCTCACGCCCCGGCCTATCACCCCGACCGCCTGTTTATCGACCAGTTTCCGCGCACCACCGACACCGTGGGGACGCAACTGGTGCCCAAATCACCGCGTGTGAACGCGCTGCTCCGGCAGGCCATGCAAGACGGGCGGCTCATCATCAACTACACTGGTCACGGGGGCATTCGGGAGTGGGCGCAGGAGCAGGTGCTGACCCTGAAAGACATCCTGACTACCCCCACCACGCGCCTGCCCCTGTTCGTGACGGCCACCTGCGAGTTTGGCCGCTACGACGACCCCACCAGCAATTCGGGAGCCGAAATTGCCCTCCTGAACTCTACGGGCGGGGGTATCGGGCTGCTGACCACCACCCGGCCCGTGTTTGCCGACAAAAACCTGCTGCTGAATCAGGCGTTTTACCGAACCGTGTTCCGCCCGAAAGCAGGCCGGATGCCCCGGCTCGGCGACGTGATCCGGGCCACCAAAGACAGTAGCCTGGCGGGGGTGCAAAACCGGAATTTCGCCCTCCTCGGCGACCCGTCTATGCGCCTGGCTTACCCCCGCGCCGACGTAGTGCTTACCCAACTGAACGGCCGCCCGCTGGCAACCCCCGCCACCGACACCCTGCGGGCACTTCAGCGCGTAACGCTCACGGGCGAAGTCCGCCAACCCGGTAGTGGGCAACCCCTGACCGATTTTTCGGGAACGGCGCAGATCATGCTCTACGACAAGCCCGCCAGCCTGACCACGCTGGGGGTTGAAGGCAATGCCAAAATGACGTTTCGGTCCTACACCAACCTGCTCTTTTCCGGGCAGGTGCGGGTGCTGAACGGACAATTTCAGGTGCAGTTGAGCCTGCCCAAAGACCTCGACCTCACCGTGGGGCCGGGCCGACTGTACGCCTATGCCCTCCGTAACGATGGCCTGCTTGATGCAGTTGGAGCCGCCGATTTGCCCATTGGTGGCGTGACCGCCCTACCTATTGCTGACGGGCAACCACCCTCCATCCGCCTGTCGCTGGCCGATACGCTGACCACCAAACCGCTGCCAACCGTGGCTGGCCCAGACGTTACGTTACTGATCGAACTAGCTGATAACGAGGGTGTTAATTTGTCACAGTCGGTGAAAAGTCACGCCATGAGCGGGCAACTCGACAGCCGCGAACCGGTACTACTGAGCCAATACTACACCGCCACCACCCCCGACGGGCGGCAGGGGCGCGTGCGATACGTGATCACTGGCCTGGACAATGGTACCCACACGATTCGCGTGACGGCCTATGATTTGAGCAACAACGCTGCCGATGCCACGCTGACCTTTGTCGTAACCGATAAACCACCGCTAACCCTGCAATCGCTGACGGCCTACCCCAACCCGTTTTCTGACAAAGCCACCATCAGCGCCACCCACAACCGCCCCGGTGAAAGCCTGGACTGGTCGTTGGTGGTGTTCGACGCGGCGGGTAAGCTTATCAGCGAAACCCAGGGGCCGTGCACCAACTGCCCAACGCCCTTTGTGCTTCCCGGCTGGGGACGCAGCAGCAGCGGCAGCACGCTCACCAATGGGCTGTACATCTACAAGTTACAGCTCCGTTCAGTGGGCGACGGGACCACGGCTACCGGTAGTGGGAAACTGATACTGGTTCGGTAGGTTATTTACCTCCTCGTTCACATTAAAATTGATGGCTGTGCGTATTGCCTAAAACAGCCTCAGTGCTGGTAGAAAGGGCATAAATGCCATTATTGGCAGAGGTCAATTTGTACTTAAGCAAATTTTAATGGCCGTTAGCGAATCTTTTTAAATCCAGCTGTCAGCAAAGAGCGTACGTACAAAATCTCAGATAAATTACTGAATTACAGCAAGTTAATTCGAGCGCCGTTTGTGGATACAGTCGACTGAACTGTATCTATACCTATAGGTAAAACTGAGTAAATACACTGGTAACGAACCCGTCTGATTTATACCGAGAAAGGGTCATTCCAGTTGATGAGGATAGTTTTTAACCAATACAAACCAATCTCCTTTTACGTATGAAAAAGAACGCTACTCTTGGGTGGGCGTTGCTATCGGCCTTGTTAGTGGGAACACTACTGGGCTGCACCGACCACCGAAACGCCTCACCATCGGTGCTGGCGCAAATCGCCCAGTCGTTCACGCTCCGATCCGCGGATGAGAACGGCGTGACCGTCTACACACGCGGCAGTACCAATAACATCAGGCCCGGCTACAGCAAATTTCTGCTCGACCTGAGTAAGCCACCTATGGCTACCTACCGCGAGTTCGACGCTAACACGTTTGTAGCCAGCAGCTGGCAGGTTATTGACGACAAGCGGCTGATCCTCAATGGACTTACGCCCCAGCCGTCGGGCACGAACGGGACCCTGGAATTTGCCATCGTCTCAATTTCGGCTACTGAACTGGTGCTTACAACGGCCACCGTCAGCCAGAAAACGGGTGGCCTCACCAACCGGTATACCCTGACCACACGGTAAACTGCTCTGTTCCGTTTTTCAACTCACTCTATTTCGTTTTACTCATGAACCGACTATACCCATTGCTACTGCGGGGACTGTTTGCGCTGTTCCTCCTGTTGCGCATCGTCAGCCTCAGTCTGGCGTCGAGCCACCGCGAGGCTCCCCTGATTTCTAACGACCCCCTGGCCGACAATACCGATGTGTATGCTTTCAAAAGCCCGGATGATCCGAACATGATCACCCTGATTGCGAATTACATACCGTTCGAACTGCCCGAAGGTGGCCCTAACTACTACAGTTTCGGCCCCAACATCCGCTACGAGATTCACATCAAGAACAGGACAACAACTACCGGCGACGACATTACGTACCGGTTCACGTTCTCGAATACCAACGAAGACCCGACTACGTTTTTCAACATCCGGCTGGGTAAGCAGAACCTGAAAACCACCTACGTCTGCGAGAAAAGCACCAACGGGGGTGTATCCTTCACCACCATCGTGGCCACGGGCGTGGTACCACCGGCCAACATCGGTCCCCGCTCTATTGAAGACCCCACGCTGGGGTTGAAGGCAGCCTCCTACGATGCCCTGGCACAAGCGGCCATCGCCACGGCCACTACCGGCGAAAAAGTCTTCTGCGGCCCCTCCGACGATCCCTTCTTTGTCGATCTGGCCGGTGCCTTCGACGTGGGTAACTTCCGCCCGGAGGGCAACGTGACCAACGCCCCCAAAGACGGCCTGGCGCGGTTTAACGTGCACTCTATTGCCCTGAAAATTCCGGTAAACCTGTTGCAGAAAGACGGCAAGACCGTGGCACAGGCGGCCAATATTCTCGACGGTGATTTTGTCATCGGCGTGTGGGCATCGGCTAGTCGGCGGCAGATCAAAACGCTGGATGCCAACGGTGCCGCGGCGTTTTCGGGCAACTGGGTACAGGTGTCGCGGCTGGGGATGCCCCTGGTCAACGAGGCCATTATTCCGGTGGGCATGAAAGACAAGTGGAACGCCACCATGCCCAACAACGATCTCCAGTTTGCCCAGTACTTCTCGAACCCTGAGCTGGCGCTTTACATGGACGACTCGCAGTTTGGTGGGGCGGTGCCCTCTATGAAAGCCCTGCGTATTCAGCAAAACTCGCTGGGTTCGTTTGATTTTCGGAATCAGAAAGCAGGCTTGTTTGGTCTGAAAAATTCGGCTGCGGTAGCCGGTACGGCCCTGGCCGAAGCGGCTTTTGGCGGGGTGTTACTCCCCAACGGAACCAGCCCCCGCGCCGTAGATATTCTGCCCATTTTCTACACGGGCGTGCCCAACCTGGCTCCGTACCAGCTGGCTACGGGCAAGAACAACAACCCGCTGGCTGCTGGTAAGCCGTTCATTAACAACTTCCTGCCCACGCTGGGTGATATGTTGCGCTTGAACATGGCCGTGCCCGCTACCCCCCGCAACGACCCCAAGTTTAGTTCCCTGGGGCTGGTGGGTGCCGCCGTGTTGGGCCTGACCGATCCCGCTTACAACGGCTCGACGACGCTTCAGATGATCCCGAACATGGATGGGTTTCCGAATGGTCGTCGCCTGGAAGATGACGTGACTACTATTGAGCTACAGGCAGTATCGGGTGTGGTGCTCGCGGCTATCGGCCTCTTCTACGACGATGCCACCACGGTGAAGCCGGTGTCGGCCAAGCTGGTTAATGTGCTGAGCTTCAACGCCGGGCCAACCAAAAACGACACCACCTTCCGGGCTGGATTCCCCTACGTGCAAATTCCGTGGAGGGGTACCAACTACACGCCGAAAGCCAGATTCTGATCCCTCACTGTTACAATTATGAACAAGATGAACCGTCTTTTATACCTGATGGCAGTGGTGGCAATGGGTTGCCTTCGCCCATCACTGACCCTGGCGTCGTCGCACCGCGAAGCGCCCCTGATTTCCAATGACCCCCTGGCCGACAACACCGACGTGTATGC
The DNA here is from genome assembly GCF_017353255.1 of Fibrella aquatilis. GTDB lineage: Bacteria > Bacteroidota > Bacteroidia > Cytophagales > Spirosomataceae > Fibrella > Fibrella aquatilis. The sequence goes on from NZ_JAFMYU010000026.1 coordinate 54,585, forward strand.
CTTCAAAAGCCCGGTCAATGCGGAAAACATTGTGCTCATTGCCAACTACATCCCGTTTGAACACCCCGCTGGTGGCCCAAACTGGTACACGTTTGGCGAGAACATCCGCTACGAAATCCACGTAGATAACAACACCGCCACCAAAGGCGACGATATCATCTACCGGTTTACGTTTACGACCACCAACCAGGACCCAACCACGTTTTTCAACATCCGGCTGGGCAAGCAGAACCAGAAGACCACGTACATCTGCGAAAAGAGCACGAACGGCGGCGGCAGCTTTGCCACCATCATTGCCAACGGTGTAGTACCGGCCAACAACATCGGTCCCCGGTCTATCGAGAACAAGACGGTGGGTCTGGGTGCGGCTTCGTATGATGCGCTGGCCCAACAGGCCATTACTACGGCCAGCACCGGCGAGAAGATTTTCTGCGGCCCGTCTGATGATCCGTTCTTTGTGGACCTCGGCGGCGCGTTCGACGTGGGCGGTTTCCGGTCGGCAGCAACGGCGCGTGACGGACTGGCTAAGCTCAACTGCCATTCTATCGTGATCGAAGTGCCCGTGTCGATGTTACAGAAAGGCAACAAGACGGTGGCGCAGGCGGCTAACATTCTGGATGCCGACTACGTGATTGGCGTATGGGCGTCGGCAAGTCGCCCGGCCATTACCACGCTGAGCACCGACGGCACCGCCTCGATGGTGTCGGGCAACTGGATTCAGGTGTCGCGGCTGGGTATGCCGCTGGTGAATGAGGCCATCATTCCCATTGGCATGAAAGACAAGTGGAACGCCTCAGCTCCCTATGACGACGTGCAGTTTGCCCAGTATTTCAGCAACCCTGAGCTGGCCCTGTACATGGACGATTCACAGTTTGGCGGGGCCGTACCGGGGCTTTCTGCCCTGCGCATTCAGACCAAATCGCTTGGTTCGTTCGATTTTCGGAACACCAAGTCGGGTCTTTTTTCGCTCAAAGGCACCCCTGCCGTGGCGGGTACGGCCCTGGCCGAAGCGGCTTTTGGCGGGGTGTTACTCCCTAATGCCACCAGCCCCCGCGCCGTAGATATCCTGCCCATTTTCTACACAGGTGTACCCAACCTGGCTCCGTACCAGCTGGCTACAGGCAAAAATGGCAACCCGCTGGCGGTTGGTAAGCCGTTCATTAACAACTTCTTACCCACACTGGGCGATATGTTGCGCTTGAATATGGCCGTGCCCGCTACCCCCCGTAACGACCCCAAGTTCAGCTCGCTGGGTATTGTGCAGGCGGCCGTGTTGGGTCTGACCGATCCGCTTTACAACGGCTCGACGACGCTTCAGATGATCCCGAACATGGACGGTTTCCCCAATGGTCGCCGCCTGGAAGATGACGTGACCACCATTGAGCTACAGGCCGTGGGCGGCGTAGCCCTGGCAGCCATCGGGCTTTTTTATGACGATTATACGACAGCATCGCCCAGCCCGGTTACGCCCAAGCTGGTAAGCACCCTGACGTTCAACGGCGGCGTGACTAAAAACGACACCACGTTCAAGGCCAATTTCCCGTACCTGCAAAGCCCCTGGCGCGGTTTCAACGGCCCCGGCTACGAAGGCCCATCGGTGATTACGGCGGTAGAACCAACCATCCTGAAAACGCCCGAAGCCGTGATGGTGGCCGGTCCGAACCCGTTCCAATCGTCGGTGTCGCTGCGCTACAAACTGACCATCGACGGCAATGTGGTGATCAAATTGGTGGGTAGCAACGGCCGCCAAATTGACCTGCTCGACCAGGGGTATCAGACTGCTGGTAGCTATACCGTACACTGGAATGGCAGCCAACTGGCTCCCCAGCTGTGCCTGGCTACATTGTCGGTCAATGACAAGCCGTATACGACGGTGAAGCTGTTGAAACATTAGAAAAATAGGTTAGTGGTTTGCGCTAGTGTGCGGCTTACAGCGCGAAGCCGCACACTAACGCAAACCGCTAAAACTCCCTATTCCCCCCATGAAATACATCATCCTCACTCTACTCATAATCGCCTGTTTATCAAGCTGTAACCAGGCTAAAAAAGACAGCACAGCGCAGGTAACGCGCAGCTATGACATGCCCGCCCTGTATGAGCGGACGGGCGAGCTGGCGGGTGCCGCCGAATGGCCCCGCACGAAGGAGAAAGTGGCCGAGCTGACGAAAAAGATCAAAAAAGACCCATCCGATGTGAAGTCGCGGTTGCAGATGGTCACGATCTATTTGTCAGAGGCGCGCATCACTGGCGAACACCCGTACTACTACCCCGCCATTCTTCAAATGCTGGACGGGGTGCTGGCCATAGACCCCAAAAACTTCGAGGCCACTACCTTTAAGGCATCGGTGAAAATGTCGCAACACCAGTTTGCCGAGGCGCGTACGATAGCCATGGCCGCACAGCAAATAAACCCCGATAATGCCTACGTCTATGGCGTATTGGTAGATGCCAACGTGGAACTGGGTAATTACGAAGAGGCCGTGGCGATGTCGGACAAGATGCAGCAGTTGAAGCCGTCGCTGGAGTCGTATTCGCGGGCCTCATACCTCCGCGAGATCTACGGCGACTATCCCGGCGCTATCGAGGCAATGAAGCTGGCCGTACAGGCGGGATTGCCTGGTTCCGAGCCACAATGCTGGAGCAAACATACGTTGGGGCATCTCTACGAAACCACCGGCCAACTGGCCAAAGCCGATGAGCAATATACCGGCATTCTGAGCATGAGGCCCAGCTACGCGTTTGCGTTGCGGGGCAAGGCGCAGGTGTACAAAGAACAAAAGCAGTACGACAAGGCCTTGACCGAACTCGACAAAGCGGCTAAGATTATGCCCGAATTTTCGTTCCACGAAGAGATGGCCGGGATCTACGCTTTGCAGGGAGAGGCCGAAAAAGCCAAAGCTAAATACGCCGACGTGGTGACCATGCTGGGCGACGATGCCCGGTCGGGCCACGTGGTCGACCTGGAGTTATGCAAGCTCTACGCCCGCACTGGTCAGCTCGATTCGGCCATGGTGTATGGGCAGCGCGAGTATGCCAAACGGCCCAAAAATATCGACGTAAACCATGCCCTGGCCTGGGTATATTTCAAGCAAAACAACCCCAAAAAAGCCCACGAGCATATGCAGGTGGCCTTGCGCACAGGTAGCAAAGACCCAGAGTTGTTGCAACAGGCCGGTGCCATTGAACTAGCCCTGGGTAACGCTGGTCAGGGTAATAAGCTCATGGCGGAGGCCCGCAAAACGAACCCTAAATTTGTGTTGTAGGACGTTATCCCGCAGGTATTCAACAGCGCAGCGTCGGTAGTAGATTTTTATCTTAACGCGGTCTACCAACACCGTTATGAAGCCATTTTTCCTGTTCTTTTTGCTAATCACGACCAACGCATTTGCGCACCTGGGTAAGCTGGCGGGGGTGGTGTATGACCCGCTCACGAGGCTGCCACTGGCTGGTGTGACGGTGCAACTGACCGAGCCGGGCCGGGCTACCCAGACCAACGAACTGGGTCAGTATCAGTTCGATAAGCTCGTGCCGGGGTCGTATCACCTCACGCTGTCGCATGTGGGGTTTGCCGCGCAAACGGTGGTTGTTCTCGTGCAGGACGACCAGACCACGACGGTGAAAACGGGGCTTGTCAACGCACCGCTGGAACTAAGTGAAGTGGTGATCTCGTCGCCCCGTTCCCACGATCAGCAACTCATCAGCAGCCTCGACATCAAGGTGCGGCCCATTACCAATTCGCAGGAGATTTTGCGGCTCGTGCCGGGGCTGTTCATCGGTCAGCACGCGGGTGGGGGCAAGGCCGAACAGATCTTTCTGCGTGGGTTCGACCTCGACCATGGTACCGATATCCGGCTCACCGTCGATGGGATGCCCGTCAACATGGTGTCGCACGCACACGGGCAGGGCTACGCCGATCTGCACTTCGTAATTCCGGAACTGGTGGAGGGCGTCGACTTCAAGAAAGGGCCATACCAGGCTGACAAGGGCAATTTAACCACCGCTGGCTGGGTCGATTTTCGCACCCGCACGGCGCTCGACAAAAGCTTTGTGAAGCTCGAAACGGGGCAGTACGACACCTACCGGACCGTGGCGGGTATCGACCTGCTGGGCGCAAAAGGCCGGGCCACCAACCAGTCGGCTTACCTGGCTTCGGAATATTCCTACACCAATTCCTACTTCGACAACCCGCAGCGGTTCAGGCGGCTGAACATAGTGGGGAAGTACCACGGCCACCTGGGCGCCAATACCAACCTGACCCTGACCGGCTCTACGTTCTACAGCAAATGGAACCACTCCGGTCAGATTCCCGACCGGGCCGTTGAATCGGGACTGACCGATTTCTTTGGCTCCATAGACCCCACCGAAGGCGGCGAAACGAGCCGCACTAACGTCAACGCCCAACTGGTGACCGTTACGCCGCGTAACCATGTGATTAAGCATCAGTTGTACTACAGTAATTATAATTTTGAACTGTATTCCAACTTCACATTCTTCAAAGAAGACACCCTCAACGGCGACCAGATTCGGCAGAAAGAAGCACGCAATCTGTTTGGCTATACCAGCAGCTATTCCACCCAGACCAATGTGGGCCGCACCATTTGGACTACTACCATGGGCGTGCAATACCGGCAGGACATGACCAGGGGCACCGAACTGTCGCACACCAAAGACAGGGTGATCACGCTGGAACAGAAAAACTACGGGAACATCAACGAAATCAACGCCGCTGCCTATGTGGACGAACTGGTGCAGCTCACGGACCGCGTCACGGTCAACGCCGGACTGCGGGTCGATTATTTTCGGAGCCAGTACGAAGACCTGCTGGCCCTGCCCCTGACCAAACAGCACGCCGATGCGGCCATCGTGTCGCCCAAATTGAACCTCTACTACACGGCCAACCCCCGGTTGCAACTCTACCTCAACACGGGTAAGGGCTTCCACTCCAACGATGCGCGGGTGGTGGTGCCGCAGGGGGGCAGGCAAATCCTGCCAGCGGCCTATGGGTCCGATCTAGGTCTGATCGTCAAGCCGTTACCAAAGTTGCTCATCAACGCCGCCGCCTGGTATTTATGGTTGGCGCAGGAGTTTGTGTTTGTGGGCGACGAGAACGTGGTGGAGCCAAGCGGGCGGTCGCGGCGGTATGGCGTAGACGTGTCGGCGCGATACCAACTCACCCGCCACCTCTTCGCCGACCTCGATCTTAACACCGCCACGCCCCGCGCCATTGGCGAGGAAGCGGGCAAAAACTATCTCCCACTGGCCCCAACCTTTACCTCCACAGGCGGCCTTTCGCTCCGAACCGAAACCGGATTCAGTGGCTCATTGCGTTACCGCTACATCGCCGACCGGCCCGCCAACGAGGATAATAGCATTGTTGCAAAAGGCTATTGCGTGACTGATTTGCAGGCCAACTACACCCGCAAGGCTTACGCGCTGGGCCTGTCGGTGCAGAACCTGTTCAACGTGCGCTGGAAAGAAACGCAGTTCGCCACTGAGAGCCGGTTGCGGGGCGAGGCGGCCCCCGTGACGGAAATCTGCTTCACGCCCGGCACCCCCTTCTTCGCCCGCTTAAACCTGACGTACTTTTTTGGTCATTAGCTGCGCAGCTAATGACCAATGGCCTTCTCATTGCCAGCCGCCGCCTAGTGCGCGGTAGGTATCGACCTGGGCGTGGAACTGCTGCATCCGGGTGTCGATCAGCTCCATCCGGGCTTCCAGCACGTCGCGTTGCGTGAGTAGTACTTCCATGTAATCGGCTCTAGCAGAGGTAAATAACTTAAGCGATATACCCGTCGACTGGGTAAGCGCCTGCACCTGATTGTTCTTCTGAACATACTTCTGGCCCAGGTTATCCATGTTCGACAGCTGGTTAAGCACTTCGATATAGGCGTTCAGCACCGTTCGTTCGTAGGCATAAACGGCCTGAATCTGCCGGGAATTGGCGCTTTTGTAGGTGGCCGTAATGGCGTTTTTGTTAATGACCGGACCTGCTAACCCACCCAGCAACGACGCCGCCAGCGATTCGGGGGCAGACACCAGATAGAGCGGGTTGTAGGCTATGAAACCCAAAAACGCCGATACTGTGAGCGACGGATAAAAGTTAGCCTTGGCCACGGTCACGTCCAGTTTAGCGGCTTGTAGCGCTAACTCAGCCTGTTTAATATCGGGCCGGTTGGCCAATAATTGCGTTGGCAGACCCGGATTGATTTTAGCCGGAATCAACTCACTGAAACGCGCCGAATTTCGCTGAACATGTTGCGGATAACGGCCCACCAGAAAATTAATTCGGTTTTCGGTTTCTATAATCTGTTGCTGAATTTCGAATTGAAGACTTTGCGTTTTAAATACTTCGGCCTCAAACCGGCGCACGGCCAGTTCGGTCACCTTAGCGGCTTCTTTTTCCTGCTTCGTAATCGATAATGCATTATTAAGAATCACAATGTTATTCTTAATAATAGTCAATTGATTATCATAAGCCATTAATGAATAATAATTATTGGCAATATCAGCTACCAGATTCGTTACCTGGAAATTTTTTCCTTCTACCGAAGCCAGGTAAGTGTAAATGGCCGATTTTTTAGCGTTCCGCAGCTTGCGCCAGATGTCTATCTCCCAACTCACGGTGGGGCCAAACGACAGGTTCGGCAGAATGTCGGGCGTAGCCACGCCGGGGCGTATTTCGGTGGCGGCATCGGCGGCTCCCTGACTCGTGTAGCGTGACACTTTATCAATACCGGCGGCTCCGCCCAGCGTAACGAAGGGCTTGTAGGCACCACTCCGGGCCAGCACTTCGTTGTTGGCTACCTGAATGTCCTGCAACGTGATGTTCAGGTCCTGATTATTATACAGGGCCGTGTCGATCAGGGCCGTTAGGTTGGGGTCTGTAAAGTACTGCCGCCAGGTTAATTTGCCCGTATTAGTCGAATCCTGCACGGCATAAAAACTGGCTGGCACTGACTTATTCTCTGTTTTCTGCACCAGCCGGGGCACGGTGCAGGCGGCAAAGGACAGGGCTATGAGCGTGGACCCGGTCCAGCTACCCACTTGTTTACTGTTCATGAATGTCAACTTCTTCTGGTTGTGGAAACGTGTCTAACTGATGAGCCAGATTCTCGGTCAGGGAATCACTTTCTTCGTCCTGGATCATTTTTCGGCCGTCGGCTAGTGAGCCGAATATGACGTACAGACCGGGGATGATGATGACCCCGAAAAACGTACCGAACAGCATACCCCCCATGGCCGATGCGCCGATGGTTCGGTTGCCAATGGCCCCAGCCCCCGTGGCGCTAATCAATGGAATAAGACCGGCCACGAAGGCAAACGAGGTCATCAGGATAGGCCGGAAACGGACTTTGGCCCCTTCAATGGCGGCATCTATAATGGTGGCTCCCTGCTGCCGCTTCTGCACCGCAAACTCCACAATCAGTACGGCGTTTTTACCCAGCAGACCCACCAGCATGATCAGGCCGATTTGGGCGTAGATGTTGTTTTCCAGCCCCATAAGCTTCAGCAGCAGGAACGAACCAAATACCCCCACCGGCAACGAAAACACGACCGCCAACGGAATAATGAAGCTCTCGTACTGCGCGGCCAGCACCATATACACAAAGGCCAGCACGATCAGGAACACATACAGCGACTCGTTGCCCCGGATCGATTCGTCATACGAAAGCCCCTCGAAGGCAATGTCGTAGCCCTTGGGTAACGTCTTGGCCGACACCTCCCGAATGGCCTGAATAGCGTCGGCGGTGGTGTAGCCTTTGGCCGGAAGCCCCTGAATAGCTGCGGAGTTGTAGAGGTTGAACCGCGTAATTTCATTGGGTCCCTGCCCTTTTTTCAGGGTCATAAACGACGAGTAGGGTACCATTTCGCCGGCGTCGTTTTTCACAAACAGCTTCAGCAAATCAGAAGGCAACCGCCGGAAACTGGGGTCCGACTGCACATACACTTTAAAGAACTGGTTGTATTTGATAAAGCCCTGTTCGTAGGTACTGCCAATGAGGATGTTCAGGTTGTCCATCGCCTTGCCGATAGACACGCCTTTTTGCATGGCCAGGTTATTATCAATCTCCAGTTCGTACTGCGGGTAGTTGGCAGCAAAGAAGGTAAACAGGCCGGTAAGCTCTTTGCGCTTGCCCAGGTCGTCCATAAACTGCTTGTTGATCTTGTCGAACTCGCGGTAATCGGTGTCGGTGGTTTTGTCCAGCAGACGCATCGAAAAGCCCCCAGACGTACCGAAACCAGGAATGGCGGGTGGCTCGAAGAACTCGACGGTGGCACCCAGCCCCTTCGACTTCTCCTCCAGCTCTTCCATGATCTCCTTCACATTCTTGTCACGGTCTGACCAGGGTTTCAGGTTGATCAGGCACGTGCCGGCGTTGGAACCCCGGCCTTCGGTCATGATCTCGTAACCGGCTAAGGATGAGATAGATTCGATACCCGGAACGCCCTCGCAGATCTTCTGGAGCCGCCGCGACACCTCGTTGGTTTTTTCCAGCGTAGACCCTGGCGGTGTCTGGATAATGGCGTAAATCGTGCTCTGGTCTTCGTTCGGGATGAAGCCTGCGGGCAGGATTTTGTTCACCAGCACGATACCCGCGCAGAACGCCAGCAGAACGCCAAACGTGACTACGCGCCGGTTCACGATTAGCCGCAACAGGCCCACATACCAGCCTGTCATCTTGTCGAAACCCTGGTTGAACTTGTCGATGCCTCTGGCCAGGATGTTCTTTTTGCGAGCGTGACCGTGGTGATTTTTCAGCAGCATGGCGCACAGCACGGGCGTCAGCGTGAGGGCAATCAGGGCCGAAATCACGATGGAACTGGCCATGGTGATAGAAAACTGCCGGTAGAACGTACCCACCGGACCCGACATGAACGAGATGGGCAGGAACACCGACACCATCACCAGCGTAATGGCAATAATGGCCCCGCTGATTTCGCCAAGCACTTCCCGAACCGCGCCAAAGGGCGTCATGTACGGTTTTTCTTCCATCTTGGCGTGCACGGCCTCGACCACCACAATGGCATCGTCGACCACAATACCGATGGCGAGCACCAGGGCAAAGAGCGTGATGAGGTTGATGGACAGCCCAAACGCCTGGATCACGAAAAAGGCCCCGATCAGCGATACCGGCACGGCCAGAATCGGGATCAGTGTAGACCGCCAGTCGCCCAGGAAGATAAATACTACCAGGGCCACCAGGATGAAGGCGTCGCGCAGGGTGTCGATTACCTGCTCGATAGACGCGTCGAGAAACTGCGACACGTCGTAGCTGATTTTATAGTCTACCCCCGGTGGAAACGAGGCTTTCATCACCTCCAGCTTCTGCTTTACTTCCGCAATCACGTCGCTGGCGTTGCTGCCGTAGTTTTGCCGCAGCACAATAGCCGCCGAGGCGTGACCGTCGAGGTTAGAGTAGATGTCGAAAAATTCGCTGCCCAGTTCAACGCGGGCAATGTCGCGCAGGTGGATGCTTTCGCCCTGCGCATTGGCCCGGACAATGATGCTCTCGTACTCTTCCGGCTTGTTGTACCGGCCTTTGTAGGTGAGCACGTATTCCAGCGACTGCGCCGCAATACCCGAGCTTTGCCCAATCCGTCCGGGCCGACCAATGATGCTTTGCTCACCAATGGCCTTCATCACCTCTTCTGTCGAAATGCTGTAGGCCCGCATCCGTTCGGGGTTGAGCCAAACGCGCATGGCATACCGCCGACTACCCAATATCTGCGCCCGGGCAATACCCCGCGTCCGCTGGATTTCGGGGATCATTTTCACGGTGGCGTAGTTGAACAGGAATTTTTCGTCGATGCTTTTTTCTTTGGAATAGAGGTTGACGTACATCAGCATACTAGGCTGAATGGGCGTGATAATAACCCCCTCACGCTGAACCAGTTCGGGCAGCAGGGGCATCACCTGGTCAACCCGCGTTTTCACCCGGATTACGGCGTCGTTGGGGTCAGTGCCGGGTTCAAAAATGATCCGCAGGGTGGCCTCACCGGCAGAGGTGGCGTCGGTGGCGATATAGCGCATATCCTGCACCCCGTTGATGGCCTGTTCAAGCGTAATCAGCGTGGACTTCACCAGTACGTCGGCGCTTGATCCGGGATAAGCAATAAAGATGTTTACCGTGGTGGGGGCAATATCCGGGAATTGCGAAATAGGTAATTTCTTAATAGCCAGTATACCGATAAAGACAATCATGACCGATATCACAATCGCGAATACCGGCCTGCGTATGAATTTTGAGAACATAACGTTTTTGTTAATTAATGAACAATGTACAATGACTTGGAAAACACTAATCCGAAGCAAAAGCTCATTGTACCGCATCGGCGGACCGATTGTGCATTATACATTGTATATTATTTTTTACTCAGCATACAAACTCAGATGAGAAATAACCGCTTCAGGATTTTCAAACTTGGGATGTATTTTTTCATTTTCTTTTACCTGACGCAGGCCTTCCAGCAAAATTCTGTCGTCTTTATTCAGTCCACTTTTAATGGCGAAAATGTGTGGCAATTCGGCGGCAATCGTGATTTCCCGCGACCGGATTACGTTGTTTTTATCGACTACGTAGACGTACTTTTTTTCCAGCACTTCAAACGTCGCTTTCTGCGGAATAATGAGCGCATTTTTCAGTGGCACGGTCATGCGCACGTTACCCGTTTCGCCGTGGCGCAATAGCCCTTCGGGGTTGGGGAAGGTGGCCCGGAAAGCAATGTTGCCCGTCTCGTTGTTAAAATCGGCCTCAATTGTCTGCACCAGACCGGGATGCTTGAACAGCTCGTTGTTGGCCATCACCAGGCTCACGTGCGTCATGTTGTCTTTCTGGGTGTGGGTCTTGAAATTGAGGTATTCGGCTTCCGGCACGTTGAAATACACCCACATCTTGCTGTTGTCCGACAGCGTTGTTAGCAGGTCGCCCTCATTGACGAGGCTACCCAGCCGCACCTGAAAATGGTCCATGATGCCGCTGAACGGCGCACTGATCGAGGTAAACTTCAGGTGCGTCTGTGCCAGCGACACGTCGGCTTTGGCTTTATCGAACTTGGCTTTGGCCAGCGCCAGCTCATTCTTGGACACGATATTGCTGTCGGCCAGTTGCTTGGTGTTCTTGTATTCAATGCCCACGTAGTTGGCCTCTGCCTGCGATTTTTGCAGTTCGGCGTTGTAGATCAGGGGCATAATCTGAAACATGGGTTGTCCCTGCCGCACTGACTGACCTTCGTCTACGTAGATTTTCTGGAGGTAGCCTTTTTCCAGCGCCCGCATCTCGATATGCTGAATGGCGTGAATCTGACACACATAGTCTTTGGCTACGGTCGTATCTTTTTTCAGTGGGCTGGTTACCAGAAATTCGGTTACTTCTTCTTTGGCTGATTCTTTTTTCGCGCAGCTTGTGGCCCACAACACGGTGCACAGGCTGAGGAACAGGGGTATTCGTTTCATATCTCTTGTTGAATGTCTTGTCTAGCCAGGCGTGTGAATAGAGCAAGACAAAGCACCACCCGTGAGATTATAACGGTATGAGAGAGACATTAAAAACTAGTAAAAAAGTGATAGCCAACCCCTGCTGTTATGGCTAGAAAACGGGGTTGTGGTCGGAATAATACTATTTAATGTACTAATGGCACTATGGGTGAATAGTTATCAGCGCCGTGTCAATGCATGGGTGTATATGTGATTTGCCGAATGGGCGGCGGCAAAAGAAAGAGGTTAGGGTGAGTTGACAAATCATTACCTAGTGCCGGTTGATGAGTCCGTCGTTTAATCAAGAGCACAGGCGGTAAGAGACGCACTTTAAGCTTGTCTAACTGCTTATCCCGTAGGGATTTAATAGCGTAGCGTCGGTAGAAAATCGGCCCTGAATCGGTCCTGCGTGCCGTAGGTACGCGACCAACTAGCTGGTTGTAGCGTACCTACGGCACGCTGAGATAGGCAAACCCTACACTGTAGCTACCGACGCTGCGCTGTGATGTCCCGATGGGACAAACTGCCACACGATATGGAAAATAAGGCTACCTTTTTTTTCTGAAAGATCTTACCCAGATTGCCATTCCGACGGTAAGCTTAGCGTTAAGGTGCCTGTCGGCCTGTTAGCTTGTACCATTCATCAAACCCTTTTACCGAGTCATGATTATTTACGGTTCGCGCGCCACGCACGTCACGTCGGCGCAAATTCCTTTTGCCACTTGCCCTGCCTGTGGCGATAACCGCACGTTTTTGGCCAGCGTGTTTGCCCGCTATGCCCACGTTTTCTGGATACCGTTCTTTCCCATTGGAAAAGTGACCGTTGCCGAGTGCGAGCATTGCAAAAAAACACTGGCCAAAGACGAAATGCCCGAACGGCTCAAAACGGCTGCTTTGGCTATTCAGTCAGACAGTAACACCCCTAAATGGACGTTTGCCGGGCTGGGCCTCATGGGCCTTATCATTGTCTTCAGCAGTATCAGCGGTAGTCAGCACGAAAAGGAAAAGCCCGCCCTGATGGCCTCGCCCATGGTGGGCGACAAGTATGAGTACAAACTGGCGGGCGGCACCTATTCTATCCTGAAAGTAGCCCGCGTCACCCGCGACTCGGTCTATGTGTTTCCCAACCAATACGAGATTGCCAAGAGCTACAAGCTGTATAAGATTGACGAGGATAAAAATTACAGCCAGGAAGAGGATGGCTACAGCAAAGCCGAGCTGCTGGAAAAATTCAAATCCGGCGACATAACGGACGTCAAAAGACCTTAATTAGCGGACTGGTGGCCGATCTGCTAAGCAAATCGGCCACCAATACCGTTACGGCACGCTTTTAAACGCTGGGTCATCCACAAACGGCTGGCTGCGGATGCGCTTGCCGGTGGCTTTGAAGAGGGCGTTACCTACAGGGGAGATTAGGTTATAGCGGCTGGAAACGATAGCGTCAGTTGCCCTAAGCTATTTTGCGCTGAACATCGAGAACAAACTCTTCTGTCACATTGGCTAACCTGGCCGCTTGAGCCACTGTAAGTTCCATTGCTAGTGCTTCCTTAATGGTATCAGTTTTCACAGCTAGAATCCGTTGCTTCTCTGCATTGGCTGCTTCGGCATTTGTTGCGGTGACACGAGCAAAGTAGGCGCGTTCCTCAGGTGTCATCTTGCGGGTATCCAATTCATCGATGGCGCGGCGCAGCCATTCCTCGTCCCAAAAGGCGGGGTACTGTGTGGGGTCAGTGGTATGCAGCGTTTTCATAGTGTAGACCAGTTTGTCTAAGTCGGTTTGTATCTGCGCTACCGACTTATTGAATTTAGCTAACTCTACTGTGATGAACGACATCTGGCTATCAATGATTTCACCGGCCTCGCTTCGTAAGTTGGCCACTGTATGGAAATGAGTTGTGGCAAGAATATTCTTCTCCAGAAAAGCAATAGCGTAAATCTTTGGTAGGCCAGCGTAGTCAAACTCACCTCGTTCAACTAGTGTATTGAACTTGTGAAGTGCGTAAAAGCGGTCCGCCGCCGCGGTTCATTCGTTGAATGAAGTGTGGCGCATAGCCTATCTGCATTTCAACGATAAATTGGCTACCCTTCTCGTCGGTGCAGGAAAGGTCAAATATACCAGAACGGCTATCGATGGTCAGTGCTTCAAAGGCGTTCTTGTCGAACGTTACCTCTTTGATAGGCACGTCTGACTTAATAAGGGCTTGTAGGGCTGTACGTAGAAAGAGTGTATCAGTTTCTTTGCCAAATGTAGCCTTGAAGCCATAATCAGAAATAATCGGGATGTATATACCTGTGCCAGTTTCCATATAGCAAAACTAAGTCAAATTACTTAGTTGGCTGGCCTGTCAGTGGAGCCACTAATGGTACTCGTGTGCGCACAAAAAAACTGGACTATCTGGAATTTATTACAAGGCTTGACTTAGCAAGTATCTGCTGTAGCGTGAGTACCAATTGGCCGAAACGGGTATCATCAATATCAAAATAGATTTCTAATTCAGCGCATTCTAAATTTTGTGTACCTGCCTTATTCAACCAGATATGAATGCGAGTTCGCTCTATCACAACCTGTTCAACACCATCATAGCATCCTTGGATTTGGTCGTTTCGTTCACAATAAATTGGCTGATCTGACTTTTCGAAGTGAGAACTTTGAAGCATAAATTGCTCAGCCGGTTGCTGTTCGTTATCAACAAATCCCACTGTAAGAACCTCATTCTCTTCAACAGTAGATACTGTATTTGCTTGAAATTTTACGTTCATATGTCTGATAATCAGTAGATTGCTAGCAGGAAATGCGATTAATTCAAATGTGTGCCTTGACGTTTTTTGTCATCCATACAAATTAGAGGAGATGACAAAAAACGTCAAGGCACACACTCGAGCTAGCTAACGCTAAACGTTAAACTTCCCCTTTAAACGCTGGGTCTTCCACAAACGGCTGGCTGCGGATGCGCTTGCCGGTGGCTTTGAAGAGGGCGTTGCCCACGGCGGCACCGGTGGGGGGGAGGGCTGGTTCGCCGAGGCCCGTGGGGTCGATGCCGTTGTCGACGAAATGGACCAAATTTATTTGAGCACAGTTAGCGTTCCGCTGTAGCGGTGAGGTAAACTGGGTTGCACAATCACGTAGCTGTAGACGTTTGCGGCAACGACTTCGCCTCTGTACGTGCCATCCCAGGGCGAGTCATATCCAGTTGACTGAAAAACCAGTTCACCCCAGCGGTTATAGACATATACCTCGCAACCGGGCGAACGATTAATATTAATAATCTCCCATCGGTCGTTGAGGCCGTCATGGTTGGGCGAGAACGCGTTGGGTATAAATAATCGATCTGTCGGGCAGTCAATATTATAGCTAACCACCTGCATACTAGAGCGGGTGAGGCAGTTATGTTCCGAAAAAACATTGACGTAATAACTGCCCGTGTCACGAAGCATCAGAGACCATTTTGTACCCACAATTTTCCCGTTGTGCATCCACTGATAACGCCAGTCGGCATTTTCTGTAGTGGTTATGCGCATCGAATCTTTTGGACAAATCATACTTTGACCCAGCAACGGCAAAACGGGTAAAGGCCATTTGTCTACACTGACACTGTCTGATAGTAGACCACAGGTGCTGGTGCCAACTTTTCCCTTCAGCTTATATATCCCCGATTGACGGGCTGTAAGCTTAGGCCCAGTAGCGGTCAATTCGCCATTTCGGTACCATTCGTAGGCAATTGAATTGGCGACTGGGGCAGTAAGCAAAACGGAATCACCTGCACAGAAGCCTTTTGCCTGTGCCGTTATCGATAGTCTGGTGTTGGCAGGCATAATGGTTATGGCCACAGGTTTTGAGGCAGTGTCGCCCGCACATTGCGTAGCTAAGCTCTTCACAACAACATATTGCCCTGGCTTATCTACCACCAATTTGCTGGCTGTTGCCCCTTTGGCATTGTCGCCATCTTGTTGCCATTGAAACGCCCAGCTAGGATCATTGAGCGTCTCTAAGGTGATAGTTTGGCCAGGGCAAATGGTTAGTTGTTCTACCGGTTGCCCCAGGTAGGTGATCACGGCCGGACTTATTGCTTGTTTTGGACAGTCGATAACAGGCAGTTGAAACTCATGGCGAACCGAACCAATTTTTTGACCCTTGCGGTATTCATCTACCTGCACTACAAACACGAAAACGCCAAGCTGACTGGCCCGTACTGTGAGTTGCCCGGTTCGAGCATCAATACGAAGTGGAACCGGTCCCGGAATGATAGACGCTAATGAATAGCCAGGTGCCCAGTTGGCAAGCGGGTACGGCCCAGCCTCTGGTATTTCGTAGGGAAAAGCCAGCGTAGATATGCCTTCATAGGGTGTTACCAGGCTATAGCGAAGCTCATCACCATCGGCATCAGCGGCCGAGAAATCGAAAGTAAACGTCCGGTTCAGACAAACATAATCGCCATTGAGCGTTGAAAATTCAGGACTTGAATACGTGATGGGCCGGCCGTTTTGGAATAACGCCGGGAACTCTGAGTAGAGGAGAATATTGGCATTTCTGGGATCAGATAGGTTAGAGACGGCCCCGTTCCGACAGCAACGATCCCAGACCATATAATACCCTCCCGCATCGGCATAATCGGCTTCGCGGAGTTGAAGGTTAAGGACGAATCGGTACTCACGAGTCCGGAAGCGTAGTTTTTTAGCACATGCCTGATTGTCATAAATCAGATCGCGTATGGTGTTGGTGGTGAGTGTAGCCACATATACCTCCTTGTTGTCGCGCTTGCGGAATAGCTTGATATAGTTTGGGTTGGAACGTATATCATCTAAATCCTGCGCTGACATGTTCTCCAAATCGGCGTATAGGTTTAAATAGAGCTGGTAGTTAGCCGACCCAGTGACTGGACGCAGGCCAATGCATCCACCAAAAATGTGGCTGGCTCTGGCTGTCAACATTATTCCAGAATTGAGTATGCCGAGTAGAGTCACTATACGTACAAACTGTAGGGCACGGACCATAATACATTAAGTAGACAAGCTGAGCAATAAGACGGATAGCACCTATAAGGGTATCCGTTAGCAAAGAAAAGCAGCGCGTTATGGTAACAGCTCAAGGGACTACCACTAATTAGACTAGTGGTTGACCATTAATTTTGACTGAGGCGTTCTTCATAAAATCTATTAACACACTGATTATCAAACGTATATATGAAACCGTTCTCTCGTCTAATCACTGGTGTATCTAGAAAGAACACCGATTTGTTGACTTACAGTTTTAAGTATCTTTACTTTGACCAATTGTCTAATAAGAGCAGCAATAACCTGTTGCAGCAATCACGTAATCGGTAACAAATTTGATTGATTTTACTTAGCAGCCTAGCTATTACCAGAATAGGCGTTTATCTGCTGATTATTAGCCGCTTCCCCGTTCAAGTGTAGTATCAGGTCTTTACCAATCCCATGAATGAATTTTCACCTTAACGACCATTTGCCTATCGACTAACCAGCACGTTCATGATCCTCATTGCGCTACGTGACGCCTTTCAGCAATCGCTGATAGGGTATTACCTTGACAAACAAGGTTACCAGACTGCCGAACCGAGGCAGTTTAATTACGCTATCCAACCAACCACCGACCGGCTTACGGTAATCACCGACGACGTGATGCAATCCTGGCCGACTGCAGCACAGACCGATCTTATCTGGCTTGTTGACTGTAGCAGCGGGTTCTCGCCTGGTGCAGACCTTCCCAAAACCGTACGTGGTGTCTTGTGCAGCCAATCGGATGCCGATGAACTGCTGACCTGTATTCACCAGGTAGAACTGGGCAGGCAATACATATCGGGGCAATTATTACGAACCATTGGCCGACCGGAAAGCACCGACACCACCGCCGCTCAGCTAAGCAAGCTAAGCCGACGGGAACTCGAAGTTTTTGACCTGATCAGGCAGGGGTTGTCGATGAATAAAATAGCCGATAAGCTGTTTATCAGTATTCATACGGCCGAGAATCACCGGGCCAATATCCAGAAGAAACTGGCTTTATCGGGGCGGCTGAGTTTAGTGCGTTACGCTGCCGTAGCCGCTTCGGCCACAAAATAGGGGATCACCACTACCCAATATAGCGGCATGCCGTGATTGATTGACGGGCGGTTAGCCAGTCTATTTGTAAGCAGAGAGACCACAGGCCAATTGGCTGTGTAGCTGGTCGATCTGGTACTGATAGACTGGTTTACCGCCCTTCTTATGTTACGACTCTACACGCTCCTTTGGTTTTTGTTGGTGTTGTTTATGCATCAGCCTGCATGGGCGGGCAACGAAGGCGACGAGCCAACGAAACCCACACCCCGGAAAACGGCATTGCCAAAAGCCAGGCTGCCCGAAGGACCAGTGCTGTCTCCGGCAGGAATAGAACCCATTACGCCGATCCGTAAGGTTGTGCTCACAAAGCCCAAAACGCTGGGGCCAGACCCCATCCGGTTTACCATGCGTGCGTCTAAGAATACGGTAGCGGTTGGCGAGGAGTTCGAAATCACCATAGTGGCCGAACTGCTGCCTATTGGCTCAGCAAGTATGTTCTTTTTCGAGGAGCAGAAAGGCTTCAGTCTTAAGGTCTTAATGCCTGAGGGCTTTGTACAAACAGGGGGCGATTACACTGATTATATTAGTAACAAATTCACCCAAAGCAATAGTGGTGCTATAGTATATAATCTGAAAGGCTATTTATCGAGGTCTGTAGCCCAATCTACTTTCACACTGTTACGCGGCATTGAGAACAGTACAAGCACTGGCACATTTGAAAAGAAACAGGCTATCACAATTAATCTTAATGAGCTTGATGCGACCAACTTATCAGCAGCAAGGGTAGGCCAAGGGTCTAATGCAGTATGTTTGCTGCTAAAATCACCTCTATCTATGTTGATTAAGTCGGTCAATGGGTCATTGATCTCTTTTTCTGTTAGTATCAAGGACAAAAGTGCCACTTATGAATTTAGTACAGATAGCATAACATATAGCCAAAGCAACGCCTTCACCTCAATGCCTAAAAGTGGACGCTACTATATCAGAGCGGCTAATGATTATTCATGTGTACGAAGAGTGAATTACGATTTAAGAAACCTTGCGACACTTAAGAATGATAATGGCGCAGCTATAATAACAGACTGTAATATTGAAAATTATATAACGATATCTCCCTCAGACTATACGATAGCTTGCCCTGCGGTAGACTCTCGTGCCAGATTAGCACCAAGTTCTGTCATTCTTACAGTGACTAATTGTGCAAGTGATATAAAATGGTATAGGGGCATTACAAAACTATTGGGTGAAACCAGTACAACTCTCACGGTAACTTATCCAGGTAAATACTATGTAGAATGCAATTCGGCAGATTGTCCAAACAAAGCAGATGTGAGCGATTACGCTACAGTAAGCTCAGATAACGCCGCCCCTGATAAACCCACGCTCGACGATCCTACTCAGCCTGACTGTAGCAACAGTACGGGTAGTATTAGTGTGCAGTCGGCTAACAACGCCTACACCTACCAACTTTACAAGGACGGCAATGCCTATGGCAATGCTGTAGCAGGCAGCAGCGCCTCCTGGAGCAGTCTGGCTAAGGCTACTTACACGGTCAAGGCCAACAACAGTTGTGGTACCTCCACAGAGAGCGCAGGCAAGAATGTCAATGCTTCTCCTGTACCCGGTACTCCAGGTGTCATTTCAAATCAGGTAGTCTGTCAATACAGTGGCTCAAATAACGCCCAGACACTTAGCGCAACAGGCGATGCGAATAGCAGCCTCAACTGGTATACCGTGGCAACAAATGGCACAGCCGACGCGGCCAATGCCTCAATCTCTACAGCCAATGTTACATCCTCGGCCATTGAACGCTGGGTAAGCCAGACGGTGGGTGCCTGCGAAGGGCCAAGGGCTAAGATATCAGTCTCCGTTATTAGTAAGCCCGCTAAACCTAAGCTAACCCCTATTGGTCCTTCTTGCGGAGGCACATCAGGCAGCATTACAATTGACAATTTCGATTCTAGCCTTGAATACAAAATTGATGCAGGAAGCTTTGCTACACTGACCGGGAGTACCATCAACACTAGTTTAGGGGTACACACTGTAAAAGCTAGAAATAGCAGTTCTAATTGTGAGTCCGACCAAGAGTCTAGCGAAGTAAAGGCAGCAAGTGGCCCTGCTGCACCAGGTGTTACAGCGACACAGACCTTTTGCAAGAATAGCGGTGTCAACAAGGTCCAGACACTTAGCGCAACAGGCGATGCGAATAGCAGCCTCAACTGGTATACCGTGGCAACAAATGGCACAGCCGACGCGGCCAATGCCTCAATCTCTACAGCCAATGTTACATCCTCGGCCATTGAACGCTGGGTAAGCCAGACGGTGGGTGCCTGCGAAGGGCCAAGGGCTAAGATATCGGTCTCTGTTACTACTCCTGACTTACCTATCCCTCTAGGGGATACGCGTTGCGATGCAGGTGATGTGATACTGTCAGCTACAGGAGGACCAGGCGGCTATCGCTGGTACGCAGCTTCTACAGGTGGCAGTTCGCTATACCAAGGTACGCCTTACAAGCTCTACGTAACCGCCACAACAACCTATTATGTAGCCAGTGTAGATGGTAGCTGCGAGTCAGACCGGAAGCCTGCTGTAGTAACCATCAACGTGACTCCCTCTGCCCCAGGGGTTAGTAATGTGAGCTACTGCAAAGACCAGACAGCCTCAGCTTTGGGGGCTACGGGCACAGCCTTAAAGTGGTACGACAGCAATGGTACCTCGTTAAGCACTACCCCCACGCCCCCCACCAGCACAGTTGCCACACTCACCTACAAGGTCACTCAGACCGTCAGTGGCTGTGAAAGCCCCAAGGCCACTATCACGGTCACTATCAATGAGACCCCCTCACCTGTCCTGACAGCGTCACCGGCATCTATATGTCCTGGCGGGACAACCACCATAACGGCTACTGGTTGCGACAATGGAACAATCTACTGGAACGGCACTACAACCACTGGAAGTACATTCACAACGTCTCAGCTTTTTGCCAACGCAACTTATACTGCCAAGTGTGAGAAAAATAACTGCTTAAGCGGTGAGGCAACAGTTACGGTGACCGTAACTGTGACCGATTTTAAAATATCTGCCAATAATGCGACTAATATTACCGTCTGCAAAAACAGTAGCGTCGCGCTGACTGCGGCCTGTTGCGCCGGCACTGTCTTGTGGTATAATACAACTAGTAGTCAGCCAGTGTTTGTGGGTGCAGGCGATGTCATAACCAAATCGATAAACGTGACAGCTAGTCAGTACGCCAAGTACAAAGCCTCATGTCGGCGAAGTGCAGATAATGATAATAGTGCCGTCACGTCAAATAATGAAGTGATAGTCAACGTTGTCGACTATCCCACCGTTTCGCTGGGTGATGCCCGGCAAATAAATGCTGGAGAGCCACTGGTAATTACGCCAACCATCGTACCTGCCCCGGCTGCCAACGTGACTTATACGTATATGTGGACTCGTGCAGACGGTGTTAACGTTACTACGTCTACAATCGATTTTCCGATTGCTACAGTGGCGATGACAGGTACTTACACCGTGAGGGTAAAGAACAGCACTGGTTGCGAAACAACGGCCAGCGTGGTCATTACCGTTATTGACGCTTCCTGCACCTGTAAAGATTGTGACCTTGCCAGTGTGAAGGATACCGAAAATCCGGTGGTTCCCGCTACGAACCGGGGCACAACGGGCAAAAACTTTGTGCAGGAAAGCGTCTATATGGATGCTGGTGGGGGCAGTGTAGCCCAGACAATCACCTACTTCGACGGGCTGGGTCGGCCCCAGGAGAAGGTAAGCGTTGGTACCGGTGGCGGCACAGCAGCTGCCGACGTGTATGCCATCATGAAGTACGATGACTTTGGCCGGGAGCCTAAAAAATACCTGCCTTTTGCCGTTGGCGCAGCCAATGGAGCTTTCCGTACACCAGCAGAAGCTGACGTGACGGGCTACTATACCCCTATTGCCACCAAGACGGGTAATCCCTTCACCAGCCTTACCTACGAATCATCACCGCTGAACCGGGTCTTAACCCAGACTGCCCCTGGTGCTACGGCAGCCGTTAGCATGGCCTACCGCACCAACACAGCCGGGGAAGTGAAACAGCTAACCGTGGGGGCTACTGCCCTGACGGTAGGTACGTATTCGGCCAACCAACTCTACGTGACCGAAACTACCGACGAAGCCACCAACAAGACCATCGAGTATAAGGATAAGGAAGGCCGCGTGGTTTGCAAAGACGTATCGGGCCGCAAGACGCTCTATGGCTATGACGACTTTGGGCGGTTGCGGGTGGTGGTACCGCCGCTTGCCAGTGGAGCCATTGCTTCCCTGGCCGACCCCGCCGCTAACGACCTGCTGTTTGTCTACACCTACGATGCCCGCGGGCGCATGACAGGCAAAAAAGTACCCGGCGCGGGCCTGATGACCATGACCTACGACAATCGTGATCGGCTGGTGACCACCACCGATGCCAAAAACATCGTGATCACTACCGAGTATGACGACCTCGACCGGGTAACGGCTACCAAAGAGGGCGGCACCCTACTCACCCAAAACGTTTATGATAGATACGGGGGCGAAGCCAAAGGGTTTGATACAACTCACGCCTATGGCGTTACCAACCGGGCGGGTGTGCAGGGAATGCTCACCAGCACCAAAACGCTCGTGCTGGGTACAGGTACCTACCTGACCAGCACCACCTACTACGACGACCTGGGCCGGGTGATCCAGACCGTGGCCGACAACAGCGTGGGCAAACTAGACCGGGCTTCCTCAAAACTGGATTACATTGGCCGCGCCCTGGAAACCAAACTGACCACGGCCAACAGCACCACCACCCTGACCGTAGACAGCCGCACGGCCTATGAACGGGGGGGACGGGTGAAAGCCGTCTGCCAGAAGGTGAGCGACAACCAGCCCTCTGCCGTAGCAGGGGCCAGCGACGCCACCCGGTTTTATTGGGAACCCATTGCCCGCCATACTTACAACGGTATTGGCGAACTGATGCAGAAAACCCTGGGCTGCAACGTGCAAAAAGTAGACTATACCTACCAGATGCGGGGTTGGCTTACGGGCATCAACAACCCCACCAGCCTGGCGGCAGACAAGGATTTCTTTGGCATGAACCTGGCCTACGACGCCGTGGGCAATATTACCCAGTGGAACTACCGCAACGGCCAAACCCAGTACGGCGCAGGTAATACTACAACCATACTGCCTGGCCTGCCCTACGCTTATAGCTTTACCTATGACAGGCTAAATCGGCTTACATCGGGTGTACTGAACAACGGTAGTGGCGAAGCCTTCCGGCTAGGAGGGGCGGATAACGGCCTGATGAACTATGACGATAACGGCAACATCCAAAGCCTGAAACGCACCCTTCAGGGCACGGTGGTAGACAACCTGGCCTACACCTACAAGAACAGCGGGCAGTCGAACCAGTTGGAGCGCATTACGGATGACGGGGGTACTGCCGACTTTGCCAAAGCCTCGCAGTATAGCTATGATGCCAACGGCAACCTGACGGGCGACGTTGCCAAAAACATCACGGGTATTGACTACAACTACCTCAACCTGCCGGGCCAGATTACGCGCAGCACGGGGGGCAACATTACCTACACCTACGCCGCCAGTGGGCAGAAGCTGAAAGCGGCTTTCCCGGCGGTGGGCACCACCCCGGCCCGTAGGTACGACTACGTGGGCGGCATGGTGTATGAAAATGACCGCCTGGAGTTCATCCCCACCGCCGAAGGGCGGGTGCTGCCACCGGGCCGGGCTGAAACGACCACAAAAGTACTTGGACAGCCCGACGTAACGGCGACCAACAAATTTTACCGCTACGAGTACCAGTTGAAAGATCATTTGGGTAATTTGCGGGTGGCCTGCCGGTGCGGCGAAAAAACCACCGAAGCCACCCCAGCGGAAGCCTTTGCTCCGCAGGTGGTACAAGAGCAACATTATGATCCTTGGGGTTTGAATTTATCAACGTTGAGTAGTCTACTACCACTAAACAACACAGCTAAGCCTGTTGTGCGCTTCAATTATAATGGCATTGAGGAGCAAGGTGATTTAGGAACCTACATGGCGATATACAGAAGTTTTGATCCTTCTATCAGTCGTTGGTGGTCTGTTGATCCTAAGCCATCTCAATCACACACTACGTATGGGTCTGCAAATGGCAATCCGATCATAAATGCAGATCCATTAGGAGACACTATCATTGTCAACAAAGTTGGTACTGTAATCAGTAACAACAAAAAAGATAATCTAGTATTTGCTCAAGGCAACAAAGGAAAGCTAATGTACTTGGGTGAACTTGGTAAAAAAATTAACATAGGTTATATATACAGAAACTTGTTGAAACAGAACATGAAGATTGCAGAAGGGATTTACAGTCCTTTCACTTTCAAAAACCTTGTTCAAGCTAAGGGCGACTGGGATTTAAAAGTAAACAACAAGACAATATACGGTCTTGGCAACGATGGCAAGACTCAGTTCTTGTTTGAAGGCAAATCGATGGAGGCTCAAGATATTGGAAATCACCATTTTGGAGCGGTAGCAAATGCGTATGGATTTGGTGAAGTGTTTGCGCTTAAGCAGGCTGGTATAGCTCAAATGTCAAGTGGAACATCAAAAGCGGAATGGCAAATATACGGTCCTCAACAGATAGTAGGGTCTACTCCCGCTGGTCCAGTTTATGCCAAGCCCATGTTAGCTCCGTATGGTGATGATCCTCGTGATCAATCATACATTAAAGAAGGCTATCAATATTACAACACGCATCAAAACGAATAAAATGAAAAATTTCAAGAAAATGCTGTTGATCGCAGTGCTGATACTACTGGCAATTGCCGTATATATAGCCGCTGACTTTGAATTGTTCGATAATGCACCTTTAGAATTAACTCGTTTTAAACGAGTTAATTCTAAAAACGATGTAGCAGTATGTTATATACCATCCAATGCAACACAACAAGAATATATTCAAGTACGAAAAATTATTTCTAATAATTCTTTCGTAATTATTAAAAGTTTCGAAAGGTATCAATCAATTGGTCAACATAAATGGTCAGGTGACACTCTACAGATTGTTCTTCTTGATACTGCCTCATATAAGCCACGAAAAGATACAGCATCACTTGTCATAGATAATTAATTACATTGTATATTTTGAATAAGTTATACTTGAATTAAGATGTCTTCACAGATATTTTATTTTTGTTCATTTTTGATAAAATTTTTAATTTATAATTTACACCATAAAAAGACATAAGTTGTACTATTCATAATTACTACACATTATAAATGCTTATTAGTTGCAATAATCATTGTATAATGATTAACAAAGTACTGTACTAGCATCATCAGCGAATAATAGTAGTTAAATAGCGGCTAACCACTAGTTAAAATGGGGGATTGCCCTGATTGATTTAGCAGCCGTAACAGCGTCTATTTGTATCAGTCGCGGCTCAGAAACCCCCACTGGGTATGGGCCGCTTCAATAGGCCCTGTTATCTGCTGCGTGATGAACCACTTCTACCGCTCTTCCTGGCTACCTCGTTTCGGCGTCTCTGCGCTGCTACTGACCCTGCTTAGCCAACTGCCCGTCTGCCTGGCCCAAACGCCCGCCAGTCAGTTGGCTCCCAAAGTGCTGCCGCCCTCGCCCGAGGCCGCCAGCATCGGCAAGTATGGCGACGTACCCGTGGGCTACTACACGGGCATCCCCACCATTTCGCTGCCCATCTACCAGATCAAGGTGCGCGATGCGGCCCTGCCCATCAGCTTAGACTACCACGCGTCGGGCATCCGGGTCAACGAAGAAGCCACCATGACCGGCCTCGGCTGGACCCTCAGCGCGGGCGGGGCCATCACCCGCACCGTCAACGGCGAAGATGATTTCAAAAGCAACGGCGGGCAGGTCTATTTCAACCCATCGGTACCTGCTTTCCCGGTAGTGCCTATCAACGGCCCGTCAGATGAGGCGCAGTTGCTGACCAAAACAAACTGGTTTCAGGAGGGCTGTACATTAGAGTATTATTCACCCGCCACCAACACTGTCGTCCCCGTAGATCTGTCGTCGGTAATGAACACGGGCGTGGCCGTACCTATTGACTACCAGCCCGATACGTATTCATTCAACTTCCTGGGGTATTCGGGCAAGTTTGTGCTCAACCGCAACTACGAGGCCATTCTGGTTAACCAGCAGAAGATAAAGATCGTCTACAACCCCACGGCTGCCACCTGGACAGTTACCACCATAGACGGGGCCACGTACTCATTTGACCAAGCCGAAGAAAACACCGACGGTTACTACAGCGCAGGCATACCCATAAAAACAGCCTGGTACCTAACCAATATCCGTTCGCCCAAGGGTGAAAGCATCACGCTGACTTATGTTAAAGACAGTCAGCTTATGGCGTCTGAGTTTTCTATATCTGAGGTAAAAACAGCCGCCACCTATAACATTAGTGGATTTCCAACCACTCCCTGTCCCGCTGGCCCTAATACGGGTGCTGTGTATGACCAACGGCGCAGCTACAAAATTCTGACCTTGACTGAGATCAATTACAAAACGGGCAAGGTTCAGTTCGTTACAGACCAGGTTCGTGAAGACGTTACCTGGGGGCGGCGGCTCACGGCTGTCAAGATCTACCGCCGCCTAACAGGGGGAGGTACTGAGGCAGTCCCGTTTAAAACGGTGGCCTTCAACTATGGGTACTTTGTTGGCAGCGGCACCACACCCAACCCCCCAATACCAACGGGAGGCATGAACCCCAGCTTACTCAGCAAGCGGCTAAAACTGCTGAGTATGAGCGAACAAGCTCCCAATGAAACAGCCAAGGTGACAGCTCTGGATTACTATGAGGGCAACGCCAACAATAATTACGCAGACATTCCAACAAAAATCTCGTTCGCCCGCGACTACCACGGCTACTACAACGGTCGTACACAAAACGCCTCCTTGATACCTAATTTTTCCGTTCTGTATCTGTACCCGACCCCCTATTTTTATCCATCGGGCGGATCTGACAGGGAGGCAAATAGTGATGTATCGCTTGTGCAAAAGATGACCCTTAAGCGCATCCTTTATCCAACGGGTGGTGCAACGGAATTTCAATATGAAACGCATGACTATGACCCTGAAAATTCTAATCAGCGGGACTATTCTATTCAACGTAATACCTCAGACTTGGTACCAATTACGGTACAAGTTCCTGCATCCAACGCCTCACAATCGGGTTCGATAAATTTAACTCAGGGTTTTGGCACGGGCGTGTATGGTAAAACAGTAATCGTAGACATAAACTTAGGCATTCGATTTACCGATCAGTATAGGGCAGAAAATGGACGCAAAGGCTTAGTTGCCAGTAACGGAGATATTGCTTTGATATTTAGTTACCCAGGAGGGGCTGACTTTCAAACTATTGATTTGGTAGATTACATGTATCGCTCCAACTCGCAAAGTAATGTGCAGGTAATCCAATACAAGGTATGTCAAGCGTTTGTCAATCAGATTATTAACTGGCGAATCTATATAAAGCCAAGCGTTCAGAATTTAGATAATATAACTGGTACGTTTAAATGGACTGATAAGGGAACAACAAGTGCAACTGTACCTCTTCTGTATGCGGGTGGGTTGCGTATCAAGAAAATCATTGAGAATGACGGCGTTAGTAATTCTAAAATACGCTCATTCAATTATCATTACCAGGAAAATAAAAATGGTACTGGCTTAAAAGAGTATTCATATGGTCGGCGGATGGCTAAGCCGCTGCATATGGTTTATGATTACAGCTACAACACCACAGAAACAATAGTGGGCAGGGTGACAGAATCTTGTGCTAATCTGCTCTTCAACTCCAACAGTTACACCCCCTTAACAGCCGGGCCTGTTGTTGCGTATGATCAGGTAACGGTGCTCTACGGAGAAAATGGGGAGAATGGCAAGAGCGTTTTTAAGTACGAAAATAAATCAGACGCTATTCTTGAGTACTCATACCGGCGGGCAGCAGGCGTACCAACCTTATCGTCGAACCGAAATGGGTTGCTTATGTCGCAAACGGACTACCAGAAAATATCATCAACAGATTATCAAGTAGTTAAAGAGGTTAATAATTCATATCTGTCAGTGAATCGGCAGATCTACTTAGGTAGCAGAAGAGAGTTGCTGCCATCTACTTACGCCCTCACTTACGCTAACAATTGCGGCATTTCGCAAACGGTATACCCGGCTGTCGATGCAGAGTGGGTTCAGCTAAAAACAACCGAAGAGAAGGTATGTGGTAGTTCAGATGCGGGCTGCACAGCAACTACTACAACGTATGAGTATAACGCACTCAATTACCTGACAGCCAAAGTAACAAAGTCAACAAGCCGGGATAACGTCTTTGCAACTACTACTTACACGTATCCTTTAGATTATCAGCGCACTGCTGATGCATCTATTGCCAGTTTACAGGACAACTTCGTGCTCAACAGTGTCATTGAAGAAAAGCAGCTGTATGCTGGTAATGTGGTTGGGGGCAAGATCACGTATTACGACGCCATCGGCCAGCCTAAAGACATTCGTTTACTCGAAACGGCTTCGCCACTACCAGATTGGACCTTCAACGGTACCACTATTATACCAGCAGGCAAACCATATGTTAGCCGTATAACTATGACATATGACGCCGCTAATAACCTCATCACATCCACCCCATCAGATGGTGTACCCACCAGCTATGTGTGGGGTTACCAAAGCACACTGCCCGTGGCTGAGATTCGTAATGCCTCCTATGGGCAGGTAACAGGTACGGGGGCTGATTTAGCCTCCGTCAACACGACGTATCCTACTGGTGATGTTGTGCGGGCAGCTATCCAGACTGTACGATCTGGCTTATCAGGTGCGTTGGTTTCAACAGTGACCTATGATCCTGCATTTGGCGCTAAGTCAACGTCTAATCCGGCAAACATTGTCACTTATCAGGAATATGATGGCCACGGTCGGCTGAGTCTCATCCGAGATAATAATCAGCAAAAGGTGAAGGAATACGCCTACTCCTACCAAGGTGCAGGCATTGTAATCAATCAAGCTCCCACCACATCGGCCGCATTGGTCAACCAATATGCTCCACTTAGCCAGCCGTTCACATATGTTCTGCCAGCCAACCTCTTTGTAGACCCAGAAGGGCAGGCTTTAACGTATTCGATAAGTGGCCTGCCAGTTGGTTTTTCATACGCTAACGGGACTGTTTCTGGCAGTTCAGCTACTGCTGGCACCTCATTCGTCACACTCACGGCTACTGATCCAGGCGGATTATCTACGAGCGTTAGTTTCTTCTTAACAGTCAGCTACTGCAATGGAGCAGACCTCCGAATCGTGACGGGCACCTACTCACCACCAACAGCGGTAAATATAAACGCCATAAACATTATGGAAACCGATACAGTGCAGCCTGTGGTGGTAAACCCAAGTGCCTCGCTCACGCTTAAAGCCGTAACCACCATCAAACTCAAACCCGGCTTCGTAGTCAAACCGGGTGCCTCCTTCCGCGCTTACAATGGTCCTTGCAATTAATTCACTGTATAAAAGTCAGCCACATGAAAACGAAATACTACATAAGTTTATACGCCTTGTTCACTGCTAGCTTAATGGTGCATTCGCCAACAACGCAGGCGCAATCGGTGAACGGTCTCGGCACAATCATCGACAATGGCTGGCCAGGTAATAGATGGCTATTGCATAATCCAGATGATGGGCGTGGAACATTGTTTATTGCACCTGGGCCTAATAGTGCATGGAATTTTGGTAGCCAAACTCAATTTCGGCCCGGTGGTGATGTGACGTTTTCAGGCAAAGTTTTGGTGGGCACTAACGGAAATGTATCTGCTAATTCTCAACTGGAAGTACTCGGCGACCTTCGTGTGTCGGCAGGTCGGTTTAGCAGCATCATTTCAGGAAACTCGGACGGTGCTTATCCCACTAATCCAATAAATACCGGCGGCGGAGCTGCTCAATTATCAATAGGCGGTAACTGGGTTGGCGGTCAAATCGACTTATCATTTATCAATAGCAACATCGCCCCACTTAGCAGTGGCGGCAAGGGGTTTTCATTCTGGCAGATGACTGGTGCCAATACAAAACAATCTCTCATGTACGTCCGTGGTGATGGGAATGTAGGTATTGGTAACACCGCACCAGGCTCTAAACTGCATGTGAGCAACGGTGGCGTTACTATAGGCAGTAACGTACCTAACCCTCCTTTCACTGATGGATCTCTTAGCATAGGTGATGTTTCAGTGGATTCAAACCCAACACAACAGAATTGGACACAGACTATGCTGTTGCTCAATGGCCTTGATTATTCAACTATTGGATTTCATGATTCAGGCAGTAGAGTAGACTTTATTCGTACTGGCAAAAGGACCATACAACTTGGCTATGACGGTGGCTGGGGTGCAGCCAATATTGGATTGCCAAATGGTATTTGGGATAAAGATGGTAGAGTAGGTATCGGCACCAGCGAGCCAACTCAACCGCTTCACGTAGCTAACGGAGATGCATTAATAGCAGGTGTGGGAAATTTTAGTGGTGTTGGTACTCAAGCTAGAGTCTTTTTGGGTCATCCAGCTAACTGGGTAGGTTCCGTATTTGGTGCTCGAACACAATTGACAGGCTGGAATGGTGTATCCATCGGAACAAGCCCTAACGGCCAGTATACCGAGCGTTTAGTAGTCGACGCGAACGGTAACGTTGGCATTGGTAATACAGCGCCCGGTACGGTGCTGGATGTGAATGGCAATTTCCGGACTACAGCAGGCATCTTCAGCAGTATATATTCTGGAAACACTGATGGTGCCTATCCAGCAAATGCGATAAATACACCGGGGGGAGCTGGTCAGTTGTCTATTGGGGCAAACTATATTGGAGGCAGGCTAGACCTATCACTCATAAACAGCAATATAGCGACTGGTGATAAGGGCTTTTCGTTTTGGCAGATGACCGGCGCACAGTCTAAGTTAGCTCTGATGTACATCCGGGGGGATGGTAATGTAGGCATCGGTACAACAAACCCAGGGGGTTATAAACTCGCGGTAGAAGGGATAGTTGGGGCGCGGGAAGTAGAAGTAAAAACTGGTGCTTGGGCTGACTTTGTCTTCGCCAACAATTACGAGCTGCCCTCGCTACAATCTGTTGAGGCGCACATAGTCGCCAATAAACACCTACCCGGCATTCCATCCGAGATGGAAGTGAAACGAGATGGCTATGCGTTGGGTGCGATGGATGCTAAGCTGCTTCAGAAGATCGAAGAACTGACCCTTTACGTGATTGAACAACAAAAGCGCATTGAAAAACTAGAACAGCAGTTGGTGAAGCAAAAACGGTAAATAATATTTATACGAGGTGTAATCCAGCCCACATTTTACTTGTTGAGGGGATACCTGCCTGCTAAAAAAAAGCTGCAATAGCTTCTGCTGTTGCAGCTTTTTTGTGGGTCGAAAGGGTAGTCTACGAAACGCTTTTAAACGCCGGATCTTCCACGAAAGGCTGGCTGCGGATGCGCTTGCCGGTGGCTTTGAAGAGGGCGTTACCTACGGCGGCACCGGTGGGGGGGAGGGCCGGTTCGCCCAGGCCCGTGGGGTCAATGCCGTTGTCGACGAAATGGACTTCCACCTCCGGGATTTCGTTGAGCCGAATCAGGCGGTAGTTGTTATAGTTGCTCTGGTCGGGCACGCCGTCTTTAAACGTCATATTGCCGTACATGGCGTGGCCGATGCCATCTACGGTGCAGCCCGTTACCTGCTGCCGCGAGCCGCTTTGGTTGATCACAATGCCACAGTCGGCAATGGCGTAGACCTTTTGCAAGACGGGTTTGCCCTTTTTAATGGCCACTTCGCCCACCTGCGCCACGTAGGACCGGTGTGAGAAATAGACGCTGAAGCCCTGGGTTACGGGTTTACCGTCGGCCCCTTTGCGCGTGCCCCAGCCCGATTTTTCCACGGCCAAATTGATCACCGCCTTCATCCGGTCGATGTCGTACTTGACGGCCCCTACGGGCTTGGCTTTGGCCTTATCAAGCAGGTCGAGGCGGAACTGCACGGGGTCTTTACCCGCCGCCAGGGCCACTTCGTCCAGAAACGACTGTTCGGCGAAAGCCAGGAAGTTGGTGATCGGTGCCCGCCACGGTCCCGTCGTGATCGCCGATTTGTGGTCGGCGCTGTCAATCAAGAGGTTATCCACGGCCCCGGCGGGGAAATTGTCTTCGCGGGTGGCGTTGCCGGCGTTGATGCTGGCCCCGCGCAGTTTGTAGCCGATCAGGTTGCCCTGCGCATCGAGCGCCGCCTCGAACCGGTAACGCACGGCTGGACGGTAGCTGCCGCCGGTCATATCGTCTTCGCGGGTCCAGATCAGCTTCACGGGGGCGTTTACCCGCTTTGAAATCTGCACGGCCTCCACCACATAATCGGCTTTGAGCCGCCGCCCGAAGCCGCCGCCCATGCGCGTTAGCTGCACGGTCACCTTGTCTGGGGCAATGCCCAGCAGTTTGGCGGTTTCGTTGCGGGCCAGTTCGGGGGTTTGGGTAGGGCCAATCAGTTCCGCGCTGTCGGGACGCACATGGGCGAAGAAGTTCATCGGCTCCATGGGGCTGTGCGGCAAAAACGGGCACTGGTATTCGGCCGCTACTACCTTGGCCGCGCCTTTGAACGCCGCGTCTACGTCGCCATCTTTTCGGCGCACGGTGGCGTTGGGGGCGCCGAGTAGTTCGGTGAAAATCCGGTTATGGTCGGTGGTGCTTTCGGTGGCGTCGGTTTTGGTCCACTCGATCTTCAACGCGTCCTTCGCTTTCCGCACCTGCCAGGTCGATTTGCCCACCACGGCCACATTGTTGTCAAACGTCAGCACGTCGGTGATGCCGGGCATGGCTTTGATGGCCGCGTCGTTGACCGACTTCAGCGTATAGCCAAAAGCGGGCCGCTGGATCATGGCAAACAACATGCCGTCGCGGTACACATCCAGCCCGAAAAGGGGCTTCCCGGTGATGATACCGGCATTATCGACGTTTTTGACCGACTGCCCAATCAGCTTGAAATCTTTGCGATCTTTCAGTTTCACGTCTTTCGGCACGGGCACCTGTGCGGCTTCAGTAGCCAGGTCGCCATAGCTCAGTTTGCGGTTGGTGGCCGTGTGCAACACAAAACCAGTGGCGGTGGTGCATTCTGAAACGGGCACGTTCCAGCGTTTGGCGGCGGCTTCCATGAGCATCAGCCGGGCGGTGGCACCAGCCTGCCGCAGGCGCGTCCAGGAGTGGGGGATCGACCCACTACCGCCCGCCACCTGCCGCTCAAATTTTTTGGTGTCGAGCGGGGCCTGTTCCACCACTACGCTGGTCCAGTCGGCGTCGAGTTCTTCGGCCACCACCATCGGGAAAGCGGTCTTGATGCCCTGCCCCACTTCGGGGTTCGGCGAGAGGATAGTGATGATGCCCTGCGGGTTGATGGACAGGTAGCTGTTGAACCCAACCCCCGGCGCGGGGGGCAGGGCACCCGCCGCTTCCAGCACCGTACCGTCGGCGGCCACTTCGGTAGCCCCGACGGCGTCTGACCAGCCAAAGCCCAACAACAGGCCTCCACCGGCCGCAGAGGCCAGTTTCAGGAAATTCCGGCGACTGGCGTGTGTGATCGCTTTCATGACTTTTTGGGGTTAGCTGAACCGGTTTTGGCAGGCGCAGGCATGTTGGCGGCCACTTTTACGGCCTCCCGAATGCGGTGATACGTGCCACAGCGGCAAATATTTCCGCTCATGGCGTCGTCGATCTGGGCCGTGGTTGGCTTGGGCGTACGCTTCAGAAAGGCCGCGGCGGTCATAATCTGCCCGGCCTGGCAGTATCCACACTGCGGCACGTCGATGTCGTTCCAGGCCTGCTGAACGGGGTGCAGTTTGTCCGGATCGGTACCGCCACCGGCCGTGGCGGCCAGTCCTTCGATGGTCGTGACTTTACCCTTGCCAATGGCCGACACCGGCAGCACGCATGAGCGCGTAGCCTCGCCGTTGAGGTGAACCGTGCAGGCTCCGCACTGGGCAATGCCGCAGCCGTATTTGGTGCCCAGCAGGCCTAGGTTATCGCGCAGTACCCACAGCAGCGGGGTATCGGGATCAACGTCGGCGCGATAAGTCCGGCCATTGATTTGCAGGTTGAAGAGAGCCATTTTTCAGTGATCAGTTTTTAATGTACAATCGGTCCGCCGACGCGGTACAATGAATAATGTACAATGGCGCTTGCTTTAGAGTAGTAGGACGCGAAAGCAT
>NZ_JAFMYU010000027.1 GCF_017353255.1 Fibrella aquatilis
CGCCCCAATCCAAAATCCCCAATCCCATGACAACCAACCTTACCAAATCATTTGATGTTGAGCAGCCCATAGACCTGGTCTGGGCCACGCTGACCAACCCGCCCGAAATCGTGGATTGCGTGCCGGGGGCTTCGCTGACCGAGCAGGTCGATGCCGACAATTACAAAGGCTATGTCGGGCTAAAATTCGGTCCCGTGAAAGCGGGCTACGATGGCCTCGTTACGTTCGTAGAGCGTGATGTGGTCAATAAGAAAATGGCGCTCAAGGGCCTGGGCCTGGACAGTAAGGGCAAAGGTTCGGCAGAGATGCTGATGAACGCCACGCTGACAGAAGTAGACGGCCATACCCATGTGGAAGCTACCATGGATATCAGCATTACGGGGATGCTGGCGCAGTTTGGCGCCCGGCTGATCAACGACGTCTCGAACCAGGTGTTCGATCAGTTCGTGGGCAATTTCAAAAAGAAGTTAGCCAGCGCAGGTGCCGCCACTGCCGAGAGTGCAACAGACGAATCAACAACGGGTATTGGTGGATTCCTTAAAAAACTCTTCTGATATCCTCGCGGCTTTAGAGACGCACAGGTACGTCGCCGACGATGAGTTGGCGACGGCACTTTTTCTGATGCTGGCGCTCCGCAAACCCCTCCTGCTGGAGGGGCCACCGGGGGTTGGTAAAACCGAAATTGCGCTGGTAGTCAGTGAGTTATTGCAAACACCATTAATCCGGTTGCAGTGCTACGAAGGGCTGGACGTGAACGCGGCGGTCTATGAATGGAACTACCAGAAGCAGCTGCTGGGCATCAAACTTCAGGAGGGCAGCAGCCTGTCGGTGGGGGATAAGGAGAAACATATTTTCGGACCTGACTACCTGCTCAAGCGGCCACTGCTACAGTCTATTACGCACGAGAGCCAATCGCCGGTATTGCTGATTGATGAGCTGGACCGGTCGGATGAGGAGTTTGAAGCGTTTTTGCTCGAACTGCTGTCGGCCTTCCAGATCAGTATTCCCGAAATGGGAACGATCCGGGCCACGCACAAACCCTACATTATCCTGACCTCCAACCGCACCCGCGAGTTGAGCGACGCCCTGAAACGGCGGTGCCTCTACCACTGGATCGACTACCCAAGCCTGGAAAAGGAAATGGCCATTGTGCAGAAACGACTGCCTCAGATCGAAACCCAGTTGCTGACGCAGGTGGTGGCGTTTGTGCAGGACCTGCGGCAACAGAAACTGCTGAAAACCCCCGGCATTTCAGAAACCATCGACTGGGCCGAATCGCTGCTGGTGCTGGGGCATCGCGAACTAAGTCAGCAGGCCGTCCGCCAGACGATGGGTAGCCTGTTAAAATCGGTCGATGATATCCGACTGGTACACCATGAAGCAGCAAGCGTTCGCTACGAATAGCCTGACCGAGGCCATTGTTGCCTTTGCCCAGTTTGCGCGAAGTCACGGGTTGAACGTGGGCATTCAGGAAACGCAGGAGGCTCTGCTGGCGGCTGGTAATGGGCTGTTGGTCAGTCGATTATCATTAAAATTTTCGCTGAAAGCCCTCTTCTGTACCTCACCTGAAGAACGGCTGCTCTACGACCGGCTGTTCAGTTTGTACTGGGATACCAACCCGATTGACCTGCACGAAGAGCGGAACAAAACCACCATTCAGGGGTCGATTAATAAAAAGGCGAACAGCCACCTGGTGATGCTGGGGCAGGGCAACAACACCGACGCCGTGGAGGAAGCCAAGAGCGTGTCTGGTGCCAACGAGGCCGAGCGGCTGCAACAAACGGACTTTTCCAAAGTAAGCGCCGTAGAAGCCAAGCAGCTGGAAGACCTTGCCCAGCGGCTTTTCCACGAAATAGCCCTGCGCCTCCGCCGCCGGATGAAAGCCAGCCAAACAGCGGGGCAGATCAACCTGCGGCGCACCATCCGGCGGAGCCTCTGCTACGGCGGCGAACCGCTCGACCTGTTTCGGCAGGCGCGCAACCCCAAAAAACAACGCCTCGTGATCCTGCTCGACGTCAGTGGGTCGATGGACAAATACAGCTTTTACCTGCTGCGGTTCATCTTCGCCCTGCGCGAACACTTCCGGCAGCTGGAAGCCTTCGTGTTTAGCACCACGCTCATCCGCATCAGCAAAGCCGTGCAGGCCAACCGCATTGAAACCCTGCTGGACGTGCTGGCCAAACAGGCCGACAACTGGTCGGGCGGGACAAAAATTGGCGACTGCCTGGAAACGTATTACGACCAGTATGGCAAGCGAACCCTGAATGGATCGCCCACGGTCATTATCCTGAGCGACGGCCTGGAAACCGGCAGCGTGGAAAAACTGGCCGGGCAGCTACAGAAAATTCAGCGCCGGGCCAAAAAGGTAGTGTGGCTCAACCCGCTGAAAGGCATGCAGGGCTACGAACCCACAGCGCGGGGCATGGCCGCCGCCCTGCCTTCCGTCGACGAATTTCGGTCGGCCCACAACCTGCGTAGTTTACTTGAACTTGAAACCATCTTAGCCCATGCTTGACGAATTTTTAACCCAATATGCCCACCGCCGTCAGCAAAACGAGCTGTTTGCCACGGCCACCGTGGTCTGGCGCGAAGCCCCCAGTTCGGGCCATGCCGGCGACCGCGCCATCATCGACAGCCGAGGTGATGTTTGGGGCTGGGTGGGCGGCGGTTGCACCAAAGGCATTATGCTGAAAGAAGCCAGTGCGGCCATGCAGGAGGGGCAATCGCGCCTGGTGCGGGTAAGCCCCAACCCCGATATGACCCCGCAGACAGGCGTAAAGGCATACAAAATGACCTGCCAGAGCGGGGGGAGCGTCGACATTTTTATTGAACCCGTTATGCCCAAAACGCACCTCATTATCATGGGTAAATCGGCCATTGCGCAGGCAGTGGCGGCCACGGCTAAACTGCTCGACTACCGCGTTACGGTGATGGCCATGGGTGTGCCGGAGGGGGCGTTTGCGGGCGTCGATGAGATCAAAATGGCGTTCAGCCTGTCGAAAACGCCCATCAACAACCACACGTTTGTGGTAGTAGCCACGCAGGGTGAGCAGGACGAAATGGCCCTGAAAGCCGCCCTGAAGGCCCCATTGCGGTATCTGGCATTTGTGGCGAGCCGCAAAAAGCGCGATGCCGTGTTTGCCTACCTCCGGCAGTCGGGGGTGACGGAAGATGAACTGGCTACGGTCAAAACCCCTGCCGGGCTGGACATTAAAGCGGCCACCCCCAACGAGGTAGCCATCAGCATTTTGGCCGAAATCATTCAGACCATCAGGAGCCAGTCCACGCCGCCTAGCCTGCCGGAGAACCTGACCGGCGAGGAGAAATTTTACATCAACCCTGTTTGTGGTATTCCTGTAGACAAGACGGCCCCCAAACACGTTGTTGCGTATAAAGGAGAGGCCGTTTACTTCTGTTGTGACGGCTGCAAGGTGAAGTTTGATGCCAACCCTGCCAAGTACATGAAGGTATGAAAGAGATAAAAGCAATCATTGCCGGCTATGACCAGATCGACTGGGCCACCACGCAGGCGGCGCTGGCTACGGTGGTGCGGGTAGAGGGGTCGTCGTACCGGCGCACCGGTGCCCGGATGCTGGTGTTGAGCAACGGCGTCTGGATTGGCGGCATCAGCGGCGGCTGTCTGGAAGGTGACGCCCTCAACCGCGCCCGGCTGGCTATTGCCCGAGCTACCCCCTCGAAAATTACGTATGACACCACCACCGACGATGAACATCAGATTGGCGTGGGCCTGGGCTGCAACGGCATCATCGACGTGCTGTTTACGCCCCTGAACCCTGATGACCCTAATAACCCCGTCGAAGTGCTTAAACACTGCATGAACGAACGCCGCCAAACCCACGTCCTCATCACCATCACTGGCCTGAAAGGTAGCTGGCCAACCAGTAAGGAAGGCGACGTGATCCGGTACGTATCGGCTGATAGCCTGGCTGGACTTGATAATGCCGCTATTCAGGCGCAACTGGACGAAAAAGTACAGCAGCGGATTGCTAAAGGCGTGTCGGCTCCGTTCCGGTTTACGGGCCTGGCGGGCGAGGTGCTGGAGGCGTTTGTGGAAATACTGTCGCCCGAAATCCATTTGGTGTTGTGGGGGCATCAATACGACGTGTATCCCCTCACGCGGCTGGTGAAAGAACTCGGCTGGCGGATCACAGTGGTAGCTAATCCGCTGAAAGTCAACCGGAAGATTGCCGAACTGGTGGATGCCATCGTGGTGCCTGAACAGTTTTCCGACATCGTCATCGACGAGCATACGGCCGTAGTACTGATGTCGCACGATTACAAAACCGACAAGACCAACCTGCCCACCGTGGTGGCTACGTCGGCGCCTTACATCGGTATGCTGGGGCCACGGGTACGGTCGGAACGCATCTGGGCCGAACTCGCCGACGAAGGCCACCCCATTGCCGACGCTGACATGGTGCGTATTCATGCCCCCGTGGGCCTGGACATTGGCGCGGTTTCGCCCGAAGAGATTGCGCTGTCGCTGGCGGCTGAGATCCGGGCTTCGTTTTCGGGTCGCGATGGTACCTACCTGCGGCTGCGGCAAAGCACGATTCACGTCCGGGAAACGAGTTTATGACGTAAACGCATCTCAACAACGGTATGATTAACTCCATAAAGATTCTGATTGGCCTGCCCGTTCTCCTGCTGATCGTCATCGGCTACATACCCCCGCAACCGGCCACACCCCCGCCCGCCGCCCATCGGAAGGCCGTACTACCCAACATCATCTTTATCTTTTCAGACGACCACACCCATCAGGCCATCAGCGCCTATGGGAGCAAACTGGCCCGAACGCCCAACATTGACCGGATTGCCAACGAAGGAGCGATGCTGCATACCAACATCGTCACCAATTCTATTTGCGGACCCAGCCGGGCCACCTTGCTTACGGGGCAGTTCAGCCACGTGAACGGCTATAAACTCAACGAGAAAGTATTCGACGTTCGGCAGTCGGTGTTCCCAGAAGAATTGCAAAAAAATGGGTACCAGACGGCCTGGATTGGCAAGCTGCATCTGGGTGATCTGCCCAAAGGGTTCGACTACATGAACGTGCTGCCCGGGCATGGGCATTATTACAATTCGCTGTTTGTCAACTCGAAGAAAGACACCGTGCAGTACCCTGGGTACGTGACAAACGTGATCACCAAGCTGTCGCTCGACTGGCTGGGGCAGCGCGATCCGGCCAAGCCGTTTTTTCTGGTGGTGGGGCATAAAGCAACGCACCGGGAGTGGCTGCCCGACCTGCCGGACCTGGGGGCTTACGACAAGGTGACGTTTCCGCTACCCGCCACCTTCTACGATGACTACAAGGGTCGGCTGGCGGCGCAGGATCAGGACATGACCATCGACAAGACCATGCGCCTGAAAGAAGACCTGAAAGTACACGTCGACTTCAACAGCGATGGTCCCACGGCCCAGCCCCCCATCGATTCCAGAAAGCAGGGCGCTTATCAGCGCTTGACTGCTGACCAGAAAAAGATATTCGCTGCCTATTATGATCGAATCAGCCGCGAATTTGATGAAAAGAAACTCAGTGGAAAGGCCCTTGTCGAGTGGAAATACCAGCGTTATCTGAAAGATTATTTATCCGTAGCCAATTCACTGGATCGCAACATTGGCGAGTTGCTGAATTACCTGGACAAAACGGGACTGGCGAAAAATACCGTGATCGTGTATGCCTCTGATCAGGGTTTTTATTTAGGTGAACATGGCTGGTTCGATAAGCGATTTATTTACGAAGAATCGCTTAAGACACCGTTTGTTATCCGGTATCCCGGTGTCATAAAACCGCACACCCACATTAACCAGTTAATTTCCAATATCGACTGGGCACCAACGCTACTCAGCCTGACCGGAACGGCTATTCCGGGCTATATTCAGGGTAAATCGTTCCTGCCGCTGCTTACCGGAGCAAAGACCAACTGGCGTAAAGAAGCCTATTACCATTACTACGAATTTCCGCAGCCCCACCACGTTTATCCACATTTCGGCATCCGAACGGAGCAGTATACGTTAGCCCGGTTTTATGGGCCAAAAGATTTCTGGGAACTGTATGATATCAAACAGGATCCGCACAACCTGCATAATTTATACGGTGCCAAAGGTTATGAAACAATAACGGCCGATTTGAAGCGTCGACTCACGCAGGAAATTGACAAATACAACGATAAAGAAGCCCGCGCATTACTAGCCAGTAATCCGTAAATAAGAATTGTCAAAGCTGCTTATGACAATGCCTGCGCCACGGCTTTACCTATTCATTGGCTTGATCGGCACTTTTCAGGCCTGCTCACCCAACCGGTCGGCCAATATTGATCATACTGGCATGGTGCGTATCCCGGCGGGTCAATATGCGATGGGGGCCGATGGGCAACAGGGCCGACCCGACGAATACCCGAAGCATCAGGTGCAGGTAGATAGCTTCTGGATGGATGCCACCGAAGTGACCAACGCGCAGTTTGCCCGGTTTGTGAAAGCCACCGGCTACGTCACCACCGCCGAACGTAAACCAGACTGGGAAGAACTCCGCAAGCAACTGCCCCCAGGTACGCCCCACCCCGACGAAAAACTACTGGTTGCCAGCTCATTAGTGTTTAAATCTCCTTCGCAGGCCGTCTCCCTGACAGATTACAGCCAATGGTGGCAGTGGGTAGCCGGCGCCAACTGGCGGCATCCCGACGGGCCGGGTAGTTCTATTGTCAGTAAAGACAACTACCCCGTGGTGCAGGTCTCCTGGGACGATGCGCAGGCCTACGCTACCTGGGCGGGCAAACGCCTGCCTACCGAAGCCGAGTGGGAGTGGGCGGGACGTGGTGGGCGCACCAACGCCCTATATCCATGGGGCAACGAACCGGTTGAGGCCGGTACCCCCAAAGCCAATAGCTGGCAGGGCCATTTCCCGGATCAGAACACACGCTGGGATGGTTTCTACGGTGCCGCACCGGTGAAATCCTTCGCCCCCAACGGCTACGGGCTTTACGATATGGCGGGCAATGTCTGGGAATGGTGCGCCGACTGGTATGGAGCCGATTATTACCAGACCCAGGAAAGCATTAATCCTAAAGGCCCTGCGCAACCCTATGACCCACAGGACCCCACGGTACCTAAACGGGTGCAACGGGGCGGCTCGTTTCTCTGCAACGACTCGTATTGCAGCAGCTACCGGTCGTCGGCCCGCATGAAAGCAAGTCCGGATACGGGCTTATCACATACCGGCTTTCGGTGTGTTCAGTGAGCGCTTCGAGGGGCGTGTTAACCATTGCGTCACTTGCCGGTTATATGATTTCCAACGTTTACGAAAACTATGAATCGGGTATGGTGTATTTGTTTACTGGTATTGATGGGCTTAGGGTGTGGGTCGACGGTGAGGGCGCAGGCCAAGGTTGAACTCGATAAGCCAACACAACTCTCCACCACGGCTGGCGCTTCGCCTGATTCGGTCAGGGCGCGTGTAGGCAAGCCCCACGCGCTCACGTTTACGGCCTCTACCGATCAGCGTTTTTTCTTTTTTGGCGACACCCGCAACGACAATGGCAGGCGGGTGCCGGTAAGCGTATACGGTTTGCGGGCAGGGTTTTTATATCCCGTGCGGCACCCCGAACGGCAGGAAGCCGGTGGTATGCGGGCGGCGTTTAAGGCAGGCGGTGGTTTTTACTTCGTCAACCAGACGCTGAACCGGCCGGGGCTGTTGCCCAACACGTCTGAGGCCATAACCCGGCATCTGCGCATTGCCACGCTCTTTTTCGAGCCGTATCTGTACCGCAAAAAGGCCATTGAAGTGAGTGTGCCGTTGGAGATTGGCTACGGGCATTCGCGATATAATCGGGTGAGTGACCAGACGCTGGAAGGCGAAGAGGCACGGGGCGTGTTTATCCCGGCAGGGGCGGGGCTGTCGCTCTCGTATCAGTTTCCGGCCCTGAAGTGGTTTCGACCCCTGCACTGGACAGGCTTCAATATTCTGGGTGGGTATCGGTTCACGCTGAAACGGGATATCCCTGAAAGTCAGGTCAATTATAGCGGGTTTTACATCTCTATCGGCCCGTCGTTCTACCTCGAAAACCTCACCGCCGACATTGCGTATTGGCGTAAAAAGCACAAAGAGAAGAAAAAGTGAGTCTTCTGTCTTTAAAAGGTTGTCTTCTGTTGGCTGACGCGAGAGATGCTGGCGCGTCAGCCAACAGAAGACAACCTTTTAAAGACAGAAAACTTGTTCTATGTTTCGGTTTAAACAATTCACCATTCAGCAGGAGCGGGCGGCTATGAAAGTCTGCACGGATGCCTGTGTGCTGGGGGCATGGAGCGGGGTGGCAACGGGCATCAGGCTGCTGGACATTGGCACTGGAACGGGACTGCTGGCGCTCATGGTGGCCCAACGCAATGCCGATGCCCGGATTGATGCCGTAGAGCTGGATGCTGATGCTGCTCAGCAGGCGTGTGACAATGTGATGAACAGCCCGTTTGCCAACCGGGTCACTGTGGCACAAGCAAGCATTCAGGCATTTGCCGACACCATGCCTGCTCAGTTCTACGACCATATCCTGACCAATCCGCCGTTCTATACTAACTCCCTGCGTTCACCCGACGCGGCCGTAAATCGTGCCCTGCACAGCGACGAGCTGCCATTTCCTGATCTGATTAGGGTGGTTCATCGGTTACTCAAACAAGACGGCGCGTGGTGGGTACTGCTGCCCCCGCCAGAATCCGACCGGCTGGTGACACTAGCCCAGAAAGTCGGTTTACAACCCGTGCGGCAAC
The DNA here is from genome assembly GCF_017353255.1 of Fibrella aquatilis. Classification (GTDB taxonomy): domain Bacteria; phylum Bacteroidota; class Bacteroidia; order Cytophagales; family Spirosomataceae; genus Fibrella; species Fibrella aquatilis. The sequence continues at coordinate 8,779 of NZ_JAFMYU010000027.1, forward strand.
TTTATCTGCGCCATCAGCCTCAGAAGCCCGTGTTCCGGCACCTGACCGAGTTCCGCTTTGCCGAAGCCGCCGCCCCACAAATTGCCGAGCTGTCTATCCGCGAACACGACGGCCAAACCTACACCCCCGATTTTCGCCGCCTGCTGCAACCCTATTATCTGGTATTCTGAAATCTTCCAGCGAGAAAAATGCACAATGCACAATGAACAATGCACAATGAGGCCTTTGGAGTAGCTTCGCGCCTGCAATCTGGCTTACGTAGCACCATTGTACATTGTGCATTGTTCATTGTACATTCAAGAAGCGCATGCAACTCACCCTCCTCATACCGCTTTATAACGAAGACGAATCGCTGCCCGAACTCCACGACTGGATTGTGCGGGTGGTGACTGAACATAACTATTCCTACGAACTGATCTTCGTGGACGATGGCAGCACCGACCAGTCGTGGGCGGTGATCGAGCATCTTGCCACGATCAATCAGCACGTGCGGGGCATCCGGTTTGCGCGTAATTCGGGGAAGACGGCTGCCCTGCAAACGGGGTTTCAGGCCGCCCGGGGCGAGGTCGTGATCACGATGGATGCCGACTTACAGGACAGCCCCGACGAGATTCCCGGCCTCTATAAAATGATTACCGAAGACGGCTACGACCTGGTGTCGGGCTGGAAGCAAAAGCGGTATGACCCCATCACCAAAACCCTGCCCACCAAGCTCTTTAATGGGGTAGCACGCTGGATTTCGGGCGTGAAACTCCACGATTTCAACTGCGGCCTGAAAGCCTACCGGCAGGAGGTAGTGAAGTCGCTGAACCTCTACGGCGATATGCACCGCAACATCCCGATTGTGGCAAACTGGAACGGCTTTGGTCGCATTGGCGAGAAGGTGGTGCAGCACCGTGCCCGCAAATACGGCACCACCAAATTCGGGCTGGAACGGTTCGTCAATGGCTTTCTCGACATGCTCGTGATTGCCTTCGTGCATAAGTTCAGCAAGCGGCCTATGCACTTCTTCGGCGGGCTGGGAACGCTGTCCTTTTTCCTCGGAACGATGATGGCGCTGACTATCGTTGGCCAGAAATTGTACAATATTTACCAGGGATTACGCTACCGCAACGCGACCGATAATCCCTTGTTTTACTTTGCCCTCGTGGCCATCATTCTGGGGGTGCAACTGTTTCTGGCGGGCTTCCTGGCCGAGCTATACATTCGGCAGGCAACAAACAAGACCACTGAATACCAAATAGCCCGAAAGATAGGTTTTCAGGACGTAGTGACGGTTTGATCTAACCAACCGGTTATCTTTGTGTTATCTAGTCAGTAAGCACACCGACCCGGTTATCCCGGCCTTTCCGATGGCATCGTTTGCGGTTGAGTATCACCCACGAGCCGTTGTCGAAAGCCGGGATACGTCGTTTTAGACGGAGCGTGTGTTTCGACGAATAGTACAATTTTATCAAACTCGAATTATGCAGGCTGAATTCTCAACCAAAGAAATTGAAACTACCGTTAAGGCCCAGTTTAAAGCCCACCCCTGGCACGGTATCACCCCCGGCGACGCGGCACCCGAACTGCTCACGGCCTTTATTGAAATTGTCCCGTCAGACACGGTGAAGTACGAGATCGACAAGCAAACGGGCTATCTGAAAATTGACCGTCCGCAGAAGTATTCCAACTTCATTCCGGCCTTGTATGGCTTCATTCCGCAGACCTATTGCGGAGCCGGTGTGGCGCAACTGGCTACCGACAAAACCGGTCGGCACATTGCCGAAGGTGACGGTGACCCGCTCGATATCTGCGTACTGAGCGAACACACCATCACCCACGGCGACATCCTGTTGCAGGCCCGGCCCATTGGTGGTTTCCGCCTGATCGACAAGGGCGAGGCCGACGACAAGATTATTGCCGTGCTCAAAGGTGACGCCATGTACGAAGCCTACACTGATCTGGACCAACTGCCCGAAAGCGTGGTTGACCGTCTGCAACACTACTTCCTGACCTACAAAAACCTGCCCGACCAACCCTCGGTCATGGAATTGGCCAGCATCTACGGCCGCGAAGAAGCTTTTGAAGTCATCCGCACGTCGATGGAAGATTACAAGGCGTTGTAAGCGAGTTTAAAGTCTAAAGTTCAAGGTTCAAAGTTGGCTGACGTGTTAGCAATTCTTGCGTCAGCCAACTCTGAACCTTGAACTTTAGACTTTAAACTACCCTTTCCCCATTCATCCCCTATTTCGCGCATTCAACCTAATAATGGCTTACCTCGGCGGGTAGGCCATTATTTTTGAGTAACTATATATTTCACGCAAACGAGTTATGCGACAATTCTTGAAATTCTTATTGGCCGTGCTGGTTGGTCTCTTTGTTTTCAGCCTGCTCAGCGTTATCATCTTTGCCGGTATTATCGGTGCGGCATCGTCTTCCAAGGGCGAAACTAAAATTGAGTCTAAGTCAGTACTGAAGCTGGAATTGAATGAACCCATTCAGGAACGCAGTGCCGACAATCCGTTTGCCCGGTTTGGCGGCGGCAGCGGTCCGGAAAGTGCCATGGGCCTGATTGACATTAAGGAAGTATTGAAGCGGGCTAAAAACGACGATAATATTCGCGGCGTGTATATTGAAGCTAAAAGCCCGCAGGCGGGTTGGGCCACGCTGGAAGAAGTGCGCAATGCGCTGATCGACTTTAAATCGTCGAAAAAGTTCGTGTACGCCTATGCAGAGGGCATGACCGAGAAGGCCTATTACATCGCCTCGGTGGCCGATAAAATCTACCTCAACCCCGCCGGCGACATGGAATGGAACGGCATCAGCGCCGAACTGTCGTTCTTTAAAGGCACCCTGGATAAGCTGGGCCTGAAACCCGAAATCTTCCGCGTGGGTGAGTACAAGAGCGCCGTGGAACCGTTTCTGCGCGAAGACATGAGCGAACCCAACCGGCGGCAATATGGCTCGTTCCTTAACTCGATCAACAACCACTTCCTGACGGGCGTATCCAAAAGCCGGAGTATCACCGTCGATTCGCTCCGCCGCTTTGCCGATAACCTCACCATTCAGCACCCCGCCGATGCCCTGCGCACGAAGCTGGTAACGAACCTGGGGTATTATGACGAAGTAGACGGCGACATGAAAACGCGGCTGGGTCTGGGTGACAAAAAGAAGGTCAATTTCGTGGGTCTGTCGAAATACAAAAACGCCAAGTCAGACGGCGAAGATGATAAGGAAGGTGACGACGAAGACAAAGCGCTCAGTAGCAACCGGATCGCCGTGATCATTGCATCGGGCGATATCAACACCGGCGACGGCGACGACAATAGCATTGGCTCTGACAAAATTGCGGGCGAGATCAGGAAGGCGCGGCTGAACGATAATATCAAAGCCATTGTGCTGCGCATCAACTCGGGCGGGGGTAGTGCCCTGGCCTCCGACGTGATGTGGCGCGAGGTGCAGCTTACCCGGAAGGTGAAACCCATTGTGGCGTCGTTCTCCGACTATGCCGCTTCGGGTGGGTATTACATGGCCATGGGCTGTAACAAGATTGTGGCGCAGCCCAACACCATTACGGGGTCTATCGGCGTGTTTGCCCTGCTGTTCAACACCCAGGATCTGTTTAAAGACAAGCTCGGCATCACCTTCGACCGGGTGCTCACCAACCCCCACGCCGACTTCCCCAGCGGTACCCGTCCGCTCACGGATTTCGACAAGAAAGTGCTTCAGAACGGCGTAGAACGTATTTATGCGGGCTTCACCAAAAAAGTAGCCGATGGCCGCAAACTGCCTATCGACAGCGTACGGGCCATTGCCGGTGGGCGCGTCTGGACGGGTACGCAGGGCAAAGCCATTGGCCTGGTAGATCAGCTTGGCGGGCTGGACGAGGCCGTGAAAGTGGCCGCTTCCGAAGCCAAACTGAAAGACGGCGACTACCGTCTCCGCTACCTGCCCACGCAGGAAGATTCGTTCAAGAAGATCATGAAGTATTTCGGCGGTGGCGACGACGATAACAACAGCCGGGTTCAAGCCGCGCTGGGTCCGCTAGCACCATATGTAAAGCAGATCAAAAAGCTGCAAACCCTGCAAAACGGCGTGCAGGCCCGGTTGCCGTTTGAGATGGATATCCGGTAAGGATGGATTGATTCGTTTAGTGAAAGCCCCGTCTGGATGCAGACGGGGCTTTTTTGTTGTGGCTTGGTGACAAGATTATCCTGCGGGCTGGCTTCGCGCTGTAGTGGGCTGACGCCCGGCCCCTCGACTGCGCTCGGGGTGACAACAAACTTGAATCAACTCAAGAACTTGTTATAATGCCCTGTCACCCCGAGCGCAGTCGAGGGGCCAAGCGTCAGCAACCTACAGCGCGAAGCCGACTCCGCAGGAGCACCTTGGTGCTTAACAGACAATTTATTCGCAGAATAACTATTTTACATACGCGGTTTTTCATTGGCTTGAACCCCCGACATTCGTTATGCACAACGTCATACCAACCGTCTATGAATCAGCTAACCAACTTGTTGCTCATTGCTACGGTCTTGCTCTTCAGCACTTGTCAGAAGGAAGACCCCCTGCCTCAAAGTACACAGACAGGGCAAAATACGCTGGGCTGTCTTATTGATGGCAAAGCGTATATACCCGATGGGGGTAAGCCATTTTCGGGCATAAAACCAGTGAACGGAGGGTTTCTTCAGATGTATAATCCGCTCAGATTAGGGATTAATGTCCGCTGTTATTCACAAGACAAAAAGCGCCTCTCACTATACCTGAACAATTACAAGCTTGGCAACCACGCTTTAAACCAAAACCCTGGCTCTGTCCCAGCAGCGCTATACGCTGCGCTTAACCCAAAGGACTATGGGTTATATGAGTCAAGCGAGGGTGACGTATATGCTACCTCGTCTAAGTATACTGGCTGGATTAGCCTCACCAAAGCTGACACTATCACTGGCGTAGTAGCCGGTACGTTTGAGTTCCAAGCAGCAACGCTTGATGGCAAAACGGTCTCTGTTACCAACGGTCGGTTTGATGTTAACGTACGTACTCAGTAAATTCTTTCAAGGTTCTTACCTTAAACCAGCTATTCATTACTGCAATTGTGCCGTGCTAGTCGCGTTAGCGACGTAATGTTTGTAGCCCGCAGGGGTAGATGAGCACCGTATGGGCAGCGTGCCGTAGGTACGAGACCACCCCGCCTGTGTTGTAGCGTACCTACGGCACGCTGCCCATACCTGGCCCATCCATCCCTGCGGGCTACAAACATTACGTCGCTACGCGACTGGCACGACCTTCGTTTAAGTGCGATTTGTAATAAAAAAGGCCCGGCTACTTCTAGCCGGGCCTCTTTGTGCAATCGGACGAAGAATGTCTATTTCTTCGTCAGTGTGTATTTGTTGGTACTCAGATCGAACTTCACGTCGTAGGTGCCAGCTTTCACAGCGATGTTGGCACCCTTGGCTACCAGTGCTCCGTTGGCTCCGCCGTATTCCACGTCCCACTTGTTGTTCTGGCGGAATTTGATGTCGCCATCCACCAGCTTCACGCCGTTAGCAAAGTAAACGCCTTCATTGGCAAAGTCGGGCATGAGGTTCACGTCGGGGCCGTCCCAGCCTTTGGGAGTAGCGCTACCCACAATACCCCAGCTATTGTAGGGTTCAACTTTGTAGGTCAGCTTGTTGAAATCGGCGGTAATCAGGTACAGGCCAGCTGCGGCCACTTTGAGGTTGTCGCCAGCTGAGACTAGCTTACCGGCACCACCACCAAAATTCACCGCCCAGTCGTTATTCTGGCGGAATTTGAACTCGTCGGCTTTCAGGCTTACAATAGCCCGCCACTGATCGGTGGAGGCATCGTACATAAACGGTTGATCGGGTCCGTTCCAGCCGTTAGCCGTAGCGGCACCCACCACACCCCAGGTAAAGGGTTCAATCTTGTAAGTAAGCACCGTGGGGTTGAGTGTAATTTTGTACGTCCCCGCTTTCACAGCAATGTTGTCGCCGTTGAGGGTGAGCTTGGCGGGTGTGCCGCCCAGGTTCACGTCCCACTTATTATTCTGGCGGAACTTGATCTCACCATCTTTCAGGCCAACGTATGCCACAATCTCGTTGGGGTTGGCCGTTTTGTAGAACGGTTGGTCCGGGCCATCCCAGCTATTGGCCGTGGCGCTGCCCACCACGCCCCAGATCGTGCTCAGGTCGAGCTTATCAAGGTAGGTAGTGGCTTTAACAGTAGCCAGTGCCGACGACAGCACGGTGCTGCCCCCCAATGCCGACATCACTTTCATGTCGAGGTCGGCGGTGGCGGCGGGGGCAATGCCCAGGCCCAGGATCAGCTTATTTAGTTCAGCCGTTTTAAACGTCTTGGTCGAGGCCGTGCCGAGGTTGATAGACACGGCTTTCGAGAAATCACCGCCCTTTTTGTCGACCATCAGGGTGTAGTTGGCGGGGGCATCGAAACCGTAGTTTGGCTTCGACCAGTTTACGGTGAGGGCATCGGTACCCTTATCGCCGTTTTCTTTGGTGAGCACCACCGTTGGTGCCGACACGCTCACAACGGGAATGGCCGTCGTGTCCAGAACAGGATTTATGCCTTCTTTTTCGCAGGAAGCCAGTAGCCCCAGGGCAACGCCAAACAGGGCTAACTTTTGTAGGTGTTTAAACATTGGTTTGTTGATTAATAGCCAGTATTCTGTTTCAACGATGGGTTAGCCACCAGGTCAGTCGATGGAATGGGATACAGGTTGAACTTGGCGTCGATGGCACGGCCTTCTTTCACGCCACCTTTCCAGGGCCAAAGGTAGGTCCCCCCCGCAAACCGGTCGTAACGGATGAGGTCGGTACGGCGGTAGCCTTCCCAGTACAGTTCGCGCGCGCGTTCCTGCAAGATCTGTTCGAGGTTAAGCGATGTCAGCGGGGCTGCTTTAGCACGGGTACGCAGCAGGTTTACGTAGCTGAGCGCCGTGGTCAGGTCACCGCCCGTGCCGCCGCGCAACACGGCTTCGGCATAGGTCAGGTACATGTCGCCCAGGCGAATAAGGGGGAAATCGGTATCTACGAAGGTGTCTGACGAACCAGGCTTACCAGCCGAGGTTACGTTCTTATATTTCGTTGACGGAATACCCTTGGTGAAATCGCCCAGGTTACTAATGTCCTGATCCTGCCCGTCTGTGTAAAACAAGCCCCGCTTGTCGGCGGTGGCCGTTACGTCGGGGAATTGGTCGGTTAGGTTTTTGGTAGACCGAATACCCCCCCAGCCACCATTTACGCCAAAGGTTGAGGGCGACATGCTGCCGCCCACGGCTGCGTGTACCAGGAAGGTCATGCCGCCGTAGGTTTGCGTACGGGTACCATCGAAGGTGATCGGGAAGATGATCTCCGGCGAGTTGTTATTGTCGGCCAAAAACAGGTTGGCGTAGCTGGCATCCAGCTTATAGGCACCACCATCGATTACTTTTTTGGCGTAGGCAACAGCGTCGGTGTAGCGGGCCGTACCCGTATACACCTGTGCGTTGAGGTACATGCGGGCCAGCAATGCCTGTGCAGCAGCGCGGTCGGCGCGGCCGTACTCACCAGCTTTGGGTGCTGCCAGTTCGGTTTCGATAGCTTTCAGTTCGCTCTCTACGTACGTGAACAATTCAGCCCGGCTAACCTGCTTGGGCAGGAATGAACCCGGCGCGTCGACTTCGGTTACGAAAGGTACCGCCCCAAACATGTCGATGGCGTGGAAATAGGCCAGGGCACGCAGGAAGCGGGCTTCGGCGCGGTAGGCCTTGGCGTCGGTAGCTGCCTGCCCGCTGATACCCCGCTCGCTCAGTTTACCATCCGACGTTTCGCGGATGAACTCGTTCGAGAGCGACACCATGTAGTAGATCCGGTTGTACATGGCCGTAATAAACCCATCGCTCGACGACCAGGTGATCTTGTTGATGTCCTGGATGGTGGCGTCGTTCCAGGCAATCTTGGCTTCGTCGGTTGGTAACTCCTGCAACTTCCACAGCAGACGCATGTAGTTGGAGGTACCCTCGTCGATGCCTGAAATGTCGGGCTTACCCGCAGGACCCTGCTGCCCGCTCACCGACAGGATGGCGTAGAGTTTGGCCAGCACACTTTTGTAGTTGGCCGGGTTGGCGTAGACCGATGCCGACGTGACATCGTATTTAGGCGTACGGTCGAGGTCACCGACACAGGCCGACACAGTGGCGAGGGTAGCGGCAAGCAAGCCTACTTTAATGGTTGATTTAAACATGGTTTGTTCGTTGATTAAAGATCAAGATTGAGACCTACCGAGAACGTACGCGGGCGGGGGTAGAAGTTGTTGTCGATGCCATTCGAAATTTCGGGGTCGATGCCGGTGTATTTCGTAATAACGAATACGTTTTGTACCGTTGCCGAAGCCCGCAGGTTCGACCGGCCACCAAACACATTGCCGAAATTGTAGCCCAGATTCAGGTTGTCCATGCGCACAAAGGCAGCGTTCTGAACATAATAGTCAGAGAAAAACTGCTGGTTGCGGAAGCGCGTATCGAGCACGTTGGTCGACCCGTTGGCCAGGTAACCAAACGAATTCACCAGGGTTTGGTAGGTACCTAATCTAGACTGTAGGTTGTTATAGACGTAGTTGCCGAAGTTGCCCCGCAGCACAAATCCACCTGAGAACCGACCGGCCGTCACCTGCGAGGTGAAGCCCAGGAATAGCTTAGGATTGGCCGTTTGGTACCGGTAGCGATCGTTTACGTTGATCGTGCCATCAACGCTACGATCTACGTAGACGCCTTCCAGCGGACGACCATTGGCACCGTATACCTGCTGGTTTACGAAAAACGAGTTAGTTGGATATCCTACCGACTGAATCTGAATTTGATTGCCTGTACCGCCTGAAATGTCGCCGGTCTGGTTGCCAATGTTATTTGGGTCAGGTACTTTCGAGAGGTTGGTGATCTTGTTTTCGTTGTAGGTGATGTTGAAACCCACATCGACACTCAGGTCTTCTTTCTTCACAGGCGTGGTGTTGATGGTAAATTCAACGCCCCGGTTTTGCAGGTTGCCTACGTTGGTCAGAATCCGGTTGGTCAGGTTAGAACCTGCTGCCACTGGAATAACGGCCAGAAGATCTTTCGTTTTCTTGTCGTAGAAGTCAATGCTACCCGAAATACGGCCGTTGAACAGGGCGTAGTCGACGGCGGCGTTGAGCGACTCGGTCTGTTCCCACTTCAGGTTGGCATCATAGCCTTCAGCCCGCAGGGTGGGGTAGAAGGTATTGCCAAACTGGTACTGCGCCGTGGGGTCCGAGCTTGTGTAGCGCGGTAGGTAGGCATAGTTGCTGGCACCCGTACCCGACAAATCCTGCTGACCCGTTACACCATAACCCAGCCGGAGTTTCAGGGCCGAAATGGTGGTCGAATTCTTCAGGAACGCCTCGTCTTTAATGCTCCACGCAGCCCCCACCGATGGGAACCAGCCCCAACGGGCGTCCTGCCCGAAACGCGACGTACCATCACGACGAATGGTGGCCGTGGCCGTGTAGCGTTCGTTGAAGGTGTAGTTGGCGCGGCCAAAGAAAGCCAGCAGCGTATACTGCGTATTGAACGGAATACCCGCCGGGTTCAACTGCCGACCGTCGTAGAGATTGTCAGCGTAGGCAGGCTCATCGCGGATGAAATCCTGATACGAATAACCACCCGTTACGTCTACCCGGCTGTTGATCGACTTGATGTCTTTGGCGTAGTTCAGGTAGAACTCCAGCGTTTTGTTGGTGCGCGTCTGCGAATACTGGTTGTTCCTGCCACCGATGGTGCTCAAATCGCCAGTGATGCCGGGACGGTTGGCACCCCGGGCATACTGCTCACCAGCGTAGGAAGGTATCACAATCGTACCTTTCGACGATGAGGCATCAAGTGCCAGGTTCAGGTTAGCCCGCAAGCCAGTCAGGAAGGGCAGTTTATAGTCGAGTTGCACATTACCAACGAACCGGTTTACCTGGCTACGATCTTCTTTGTTGTAGAGTAGACCAAGCGGGTTGCGGGGGGCCAGCGTATTGGGCCGACCAGTGGCGGGGTCGAGCCACTCGAAGAAACCACCGAACGTATCAACGCCGCTAAACACGGGCCGGGTAGGATCGAACTCGGCCGCCGCACCAATGGCACCTTCGTTGGCGAAGCGGTTGTTGATAATCGAACCTTTGGCACTGATGTCAACGCGCAGGTTGTTATTCAAAAACTTCGGCGACAAGTTCAGGGCTACCGAGTTACGCTGGAAGTTCGACGTTTTCAAGATACCATTTTGCGTGGTATACCCGTATGAAAGCCGGTAGGGGATGTTGTTCATCGACCCCGACACGCTGAGGTTATTGTCGCTGCTGATACCCGCCTGGAAAATCTGATCCTGCCAGTCGGTGCTGGCTGTGCCCAGCAGCTTGCGCTGATCGGCGGTGGCGAAGTTGGCTTCTGGCGAGGTATCATTAATAAGAGCGCGGTAGGCATCAGCGCTGAAAACAGACACTTTTTTAGTGAGCAGCGACACTGATCCCAACGTGCTAAAACTAATACGCGGAGCACCCGATGCACCCCGTTTGGTCGTGATCAGAATGACGCCGTTGGCTGCCCGAGCACCGTAGATGGCCGCTGCCGAGGCATCTTTCAACACCGTAAATGTCTCAATATCATTGGGGTTTATCAGGCTAAGTGCGTTGGCTGCACCTGAAACGTTCGTGTTGTCGACGGGTACGTTGTCGATCACCACGAGCGGATCATTGCTGGCGTTGAGCGACGAACCACCCCGAATACGGATTTGGCTAGTACCACCTGGCTGACCACTTGGCGGTGTGATGGCCACACCAGCCAGTTTACCCGTAATCAGCTGTTCGGGGGTTACGATGTTACCCTTCTGAAATTCTTCGGATGAGATGGCGGCAATAGAACCAGTCAGGTCTTTGCGGCGCTGCGTACCATAGCCGGTCACAACTACCTCCTGAAGGCTCTTCGAGTCATCGGCCAAGGTAATGTTCACTACTGTTTTGCCGCCAACGGGTACCTCCTGTGGCGTTTTGCCCACGAAGCTAAACACCAGCGTGCCGGTGGCGGGGGCCATAATCCGGTAGTTGCCCGTAGCGTCGGTGTTGGCACCGCGTGAGGTGCCTTTCAGTGCTACGGTAACACCGGGTAGGGGTGTGCCGTCTGTTTCGGTAACAACACCAGTAATAGTCTGGTCCTGCGCCATCACCCGGCCAGTGCCGAGGACGATAAGTAGAAGGAACGCCGCCAACGAATTGACGTCTATCGTCAACGCTCCCAAAAACCTGCTGATAAAGAGGTTCTTCATTTGTGATCGATTAATTGGTTGAATGTGACAAGAAGTTGCCTGGACGTAAGCGGCACAGACAACTTTATCTTACAAAATTACTATTAATCGGTATGAGTAGTCGTTCCAGTTTCTGTGTAAGTGTATATGACTGTTCTCTGTCTATTGATTTGACATATTATGTTGATTGTCAGAGATTTACGTAAAAAAAACGCGTACCATTTTAAGAAAACGGTACGCAGGGAAGCACGCAATGGCGAAAATTATTGGATTACGCTTCCAATTTTTCCAGTTCGCTATGAGCATTCAGGTACTCACTGGGTGTTTGATTGGTCAATTTCTTAAAGGAACGATTAAACGCTGTTTTTGAATTGAAACCTACTTCCAACGCCATACTCAGCAGCGTGTAGGAGCGGAACTGAGGGTTGTGTAGCCGCATCTTCAGTTCGTCGATCCGGTGCATGTTGATGAAATCGAAAAAGTTTTTCTCATAACCTTCGTTCAACACTTTCGAGAGCGCATGTGGGGGCATTTTCAGCTTAGCGGCTAGTTCGGCCAGGGTTAAGTTGGGGTTGGTGAACGGCTTATGACGGAGCATATACACGTCAATCTGCCGCTTGGTTGCTGTGATCTCTTCGGTGGTACGTAGGGCATCATCGACGTCAGTAGTCAGCAAAGCGGGCGTAGCAGTAGGGGGTACATGGGTAATGGTATTGAGTACTGGCTCTAACGGGTAGACCGGGGCAGTTTCCAGCAGCGGAAGGTGCTCTGTATCGGGTAGTTTAAACAGTTCCGGCTGATGAATGGCGTAGTAGCCCAGCAGGTAGACGATAGTAGACAGTGTAAGCCAGATAAAGTCGACGTACTTTTCCGCAATCGAGATCGTGTCGAAGGCGGCCAGGTTACTAGTGCCGATTAGCACGAAAAAGAAGGCCCACAGCCCCAGACATACTGCCAGGATGCCCAATACCGTATTGAGGTAATGCACCTGTGGTTCAGTAGATTGGCTCATCTGATGCTGATCCTGATAGGTACGTACTGCCCGCCAGCACAGCCACCAATAGAAGCAGTTGTAGGCGAGTGCCAGCAAACCTACCGTCAGAAAAACAGCCTGTAGCCACGGGTCTCGGTTCACGATCTTAAGTTGTAGCAGCTTATTGTCGGTCAGCAGAAACGGCATGTAAACCAGCGCCTGTATAATGGCAGGGACGAAATGCCGCCACCAGCCCGACGCAGGCCGGGCCGTGTTAAAAAGCAACTTACGGAGGTAGATATAGAGTAGGGGGCCGTACAGGAACAGCAAAAAATCGGGCAGCAATAGCAGTTTGGTATAAGCCTGGGCTACATCGCGGTAGGCAGCCACGGTGCGCACCAGTATCACTATTGACGTTAACCCAAGCAACAAACTCAGCCAGCGGTTGGCCGGCTGGTTATTGTTCTGAATGCCAGGAATAGCAATGAGTAGCAACACCCCCTGAAACGCCGCAAAAAGCATCAGAAGGTCGTAAAGCGAATAAAAATGGAACGTACCGGAGAGGTCTTCCCACGACTGAATCGTAACGTCTATTTCCTGATCTACGCCACTTGCAGCCCGGTAGAGTACCCTGTTTACACGGGCTTTGCCACTCTCGCGCCCCTCTACCGACGACCAGTCGCCCCGCGTAAACTTATATTCCAGCTTATCCAGCTTTGTCTGGATGGCTATGGTGTACGTACCGTCGGGTTGGTGTTTGAGTTGGTAAGCTGGGTTACCGGGGTTCCACTTGTTGAAATTGCCCGTCACAAAAAGCTGGGCATCGTGGGGTGTGTTTGGCGGAAAATCCGCCACCACAAAACGGTAGGTCGGCACGGTTGCCTGTGGTTGCGCCCAGCCCAATACAGCTACCAGCAGAAAGGCCCAGAACAACAGGCAGTTACGCATTTTGCTACTGAAAAGAGACTGTTGAACAGGGGTTACGTAGGGCATGGTGCACGAAAAAAGGCATTATTCGCAATAAAAACGCCAACACTGCCCCTCCAGATTGTGTTACTAAAGTACAATGCAAAACGCAACAAGCTGATGAAAATTAACGTAGAAGAAGGGCTGGACAAAGCATTCTTGCCAGACGGTCGCCATGAAGTCGAAATTACACACGTCGATGAAGGAACAAGTGAGTACAAGGGGGTGCCTTTCTTTGCCTGCCGTATGGAAAACGAAGAGGGGTTTGTCAATCAACGTTTCTATACCTCACCGGCTGGTATGCCGATCCTGCTGGAGCTTTTCCGGGCAGTAGGTATTGACGCGAAGGCCGACAAAGACCTTGATACTAACCAATTAGTTGGTAAAAGGTTGGCAATTGAGGTGGGCGATTACACCTACAACGATCCCGAAACGGGCAATGAAAAGACGCTCAAACAGGCATCGCACTTCGAGGCCGTAAAGTAGCAAGTCGGGCGTTTCTTCGGTGGTCTACGCTATATTTGCCACCACTTCCAACCAAGTCAGAGGCCATACTGGTCTCTGACTTTTTTCTGACTATGCGTAAACTAACGTTCCTGCTATTCATTTGCCTACCGTTCTGCGCCATTGCCCAGGCGCCCGTTTCCAGCCGTCTAAGCTCGGGAATGGAGATAGGGGCTTCCTTCAAGCCAAATGTGGTTAGCCCTTCGGCCACTTACTACCAATTGCTGAACCTAACCAACAATAAAATGCTGTCTATTGGCTGGACGAGCACATTTCGCACATTCTACGCCGACAATCTGGATTATACCACGGCCCCGGCTTACCTGTCGCGCGGGGGCAAAACTGGCTTTTATGCCCTGGGTGCACCCGTTATAGCAGCCAATCTGGACACACTGCAAATGAGCGGTGCATCGGGCACGTCGCTCAACTTCGGGGCCAGGGTGCAACTCCGCTTCGGCCCGCTCGAACTAGGTGCCAGCGCCGATATTCTGGGCCTCACCCTGGGCAGAACGCGGGTAGGTCAGTACCTATCGCAAAACGGGTATTTCACCGTTAAAAGTAATATTACCGGACGTGACTCAACGGCGTTTTTCGTTAAGGGTGCCAACGGGGTCGATAACCGGCCACAGTCGGCAAAGCCTACCATTGCAAACCTGCAACTATTGGGCGACAACAGCCTGGGTACACTAGCTACCGAAGTATATGCTAAACTACTGGTGGGCCAACGCTTGGGCGTGAAACTGGGCTACCAATGGGTTACCACCGAATACACCACCTCGGTACGCAACGTTGCCGACGACAACCGCCGCTTCCGCAACCGTACCGGCGGCATGCCCTACCTGGCGCTGTCGTTTCCGTTCTTCAACTAAAGAGTGAAAGGTGACGGTCCGGCGTTCCGGAGAGCGAAAGAGTGCCGGACCGTCACCTTTCACTCTTTAGTTAAAAGTTCGGCTTCATCAGGTACTTGTCGTAGAAATCGTCGATTACTTTGACGGCCTCGGTTGGGGTGTCTACCAGACTGATGAGCTTCATGTCTTCGGGGTTGATGTTGTGTTCTTCGTTGAGCATCACGTTCACGATCCAGTCCATCAGACCCTGCCAGTAGGTTTTGCCCACCAGCACAATCGGGAACCGTGCAATCTTTTTGGTCTGAATCAGGGTAAGTGCCTCAAACAGTTCATCGAGGGTACCCATGCCACCGGGCATGACCACAAAGCCCTGCGCATATTTCACAAACATCACTTTCCTGACAAAGAAGAAATCGAAGTTGATGTTCTTGTCGGGGTCGATATAGACGTTGCTGTGCTGCTCAAAGGGTAACTTGATATTAAGCCCTACCGATTTACCGCCCTGCTCATAGGCACCCTTGTTGCCTGCTTCCATAATGCCGGGGCCACCACCCGTGATGACGCCGTAGCCATGCCGCACCAGTTTGGCGGCAATCTCTTCGGCCATTTTGTAGTACGGGTTCTCTGACTTGGTCCGCGCCGAGCCGAAGATCGATACGCAGGGGCCAATCTGAGCCAGCTTGTCGAAACCCTCCACAAACTCGGCCATCACTTTGAAGATGACCCAGGAGTCGGCCGTTTTTACTTCATTCCAGTTACGGTCCTGAAACGCTTCTTTAATCCGCATCTCGTCGGGCGTGAGCAGCAGTTCATCCCGCTTGGTCAGGTCTTTCGAGATTTGTTGGGTAGTCTGTGTTTCAGACCGTTGAATGTTTTCTTTTGATCCCTGTGCCGCTGTAGGCGCAGGCGTTACGGTCGGTGCTACCTGCGCAGCCTCCGCCTGATTTACTGTTTCCATGGTTTGGTTTTGTTGGGAAAAGTGGGGTCGACAAATCTGGATGCCAGTCAGTGGCTGAGCCCCCCGAACGGTAAGTATGAGCCTGACTACGCATCGGGCAGCGGTCGTTTCCGCCACGCAAGGAGTGTCGGGGGAAATCAATAACCCTGGAAAGGGGGTATTCTGTTCAAAAACGCGATCAATTGTTCGCCGGTCTTCCGGTTCTTGTGCGCTCGTATAGATCAGCAGTGGCAGTGGGGCGATACTGCGCTGCCAGTGCTGGTACGCGGGCAAACAGCTTTGGCACTACCTGCTGCCGGTCGAGAATATAGTCGGGCGGGTCTTGCCTGAAATGATCGTAAACCTGAATAACGGCTTCGTAATTATCCAGGTTGCGCAGGTCATATTTGGCCAGGCCCCAGTTGAGGTAGGGCGTCGCTGGGCGGTTATAACGGTAAGCACTAAGGTCGTCGCCAATGACAAGCAAAGATCGGTTTCTGACCGTTGCGGGTAAGGCTGATGGTTTCACGCGCAGGTTGGTCAGCTGACCCACGTCAGAGGGAAACAAGCGTAGCGCACCCTGATACAAGATGCCGGCCATGCAGAGCAGCACACCTAGAAAGAGCAGCTCGCGAAGCCATACGCGCCGCAGGCTGGCGAAGTAGAGGACTGCGAAAAAGGCCATCGGCGGCACAAAGCAGATAAACATCATGGGGGCTAGAAAAGGCATCAGCGGAATGGTGAGCAGAGCTGTGAAGGCCCATAGCAGCATGATTTGCTGGCAACGCTGCTGAAAATTGACAAACCGGCTGGCGCTATTAAACAGACTGAGCACCCCCAGCACCCCCACTGTAAGCGGGATCACCAGCGACAAAGCCAGCGTTTTTAGGTCGCTCAGGTCATACTGCCGCACCCGAAACACCGACGTGAGCAAATTTCGGTTGAAACCGTCGAGCGAGTTGGTGAAATAATAGTAGAGCACCACCAGCAGAATGGGGAAGGCAAAGCCAAAGATGGTGAGCGAGTGCTGCCGTATCGTGGCGCCGGTAAACAGCAATAGCGACAGCGACGCCCAGACAATAAACAACGCCGAGGGCAGGTAGAACAAGGCCGCAATGCCTACGTATACGCCCACTTCAAATACCTCGTCGGTGGCTCCTTGCCGTTGCGTCAGCTGCCTGACAATGGTGCCAAAAGCCAGCAGCAGAAACGTAGTAGATAGCAACGTAGGCGAGAGGGTGGTGCAGTCGAAGGAGAGATTCAGGAAAAGGGTGTAGAACAGGCCCGGCCAGAACGTGCGCTCAGGAAAAATTTCGCGGGCGTTCATCACGTAATTAAAATAGATCATCTGCCCCACCGAAATGACCGTGGCCACTGCCCAGAATGCTACCTGCGACCGCCCCACGGCTAGATCAATGAGCCAATATACCCCCGCCGACAACGGACTTAGATTGTCCCAGATATCGCGATAGAGCGTATGGCCCTGACGCATTTGCTCGCCCACCAGCATCCAGTTCAGTTCGGGAACCAGCAGTGGAAACGGTTTTATGAGCAACGGTAAGCGTAGCAACAGCAGCACTACCAGCAGGCTGATATATTGATACGGGGCGAACGAGCGAAAAAAACTAAGCAAGGAGGGCGATTATCTTGACGAATGAATAGGCAACTAACAGGCGAAATTACGCCCTTTTTGGCATGGCCTGGTGCATTCTGCACCAAAAGGCCCCCACAGCTGTTAGCCTCTACCAGCCCGCAACCTATTAGCTGGACACCAAAACACCCGCGAAGTTGAGGATATTTGCTCTATGGAATCAAAACGACAACAAAAGGTAGCCCGCCAGCTACAGAAAGACCTTGGCGAGATCTTCCAGCGCGACCTGACCCACGCCTTCAACGGCCTGGGTGGTGGGGCGGTATTTATCACCGTCACCAACGTGCGCGTCTCGCCCGACCTGAGCGTGGCGCGGGTGTACCTGAGCCTGCTGAATGCTAAAAACAGAACCATGCTGATGGAGGCCATTCAGGAGAAAAGCCGTACCGTTCGCCAGTTGCTGGGTGAGCGCGTTCGGCATCAGTTGCGCATTGTGCCCGACCTCCAATTCTTCCTGGATGACACTGCCGAATACGCCGAAAAAATGGACAAACTCTTCGCCGGCATCGTTATCCCACCCGCCACAGAAGATAATGAAGAATGAAAAATGTAGAATGTAAAATGGGCTGACGCATCTGTTTGCATCGCCGACGCGTCAGCCCATTTTACATTCTACATTTTTCATTCTTCATTAACGTACCTCCCATGAACCTCCCCGCCTTCATTGCCCGTCGGTATTTCTTTTCGCGGAAAAAACGCAGCTTCATCAGTTACCTGTCGCTGCTGTCTATGCTGGGTGTGGGCGTGGGCACGATGGCACTGGTGGTAGTGCTGTCGGTGTTCAATGGCATGGAAGAGTTGAACAGGCAGCTATTTAAGTCGGTCGATGCTGATCTGACGCTCACGCCTGTGCAGGGTAAACGGCAGGCCATGGTACCTCAGCAGCTTGGCAGGTTGCGCGGGTTGGCCGGTATTCAGGTAATTACGACCGTAGCAACAGACAATGCCCTGGCTCGCTATGCCGACGGCCAAACCGTGGTGCGGGTAAAAGGTGTAGACAGCACCTTCCTGCAACAGCACCGCCTCGATACCGCTATGGTAGAGGGTCGGCAGGTATTGCAACAGAACGGCATTAACTACGCGCTCGTGGCCGACGGCATCCGTAACAGCCTGAGCATGAGTCCGGAAGACCCGCTGATTCCGCTCGAACTGTTGTTTCCTGAACGAAACCGCCGCCTTTCTTCGCTCACACCCGGTGCCTTCCGGCAGCAGCAGGTAGCCGTGTCGGGCGTGTTTTTCGTATCTGCGCCCAACTATAGTGATCTGGTTATCGTACCGTTTGAGTTAGCGCGCGAGCTACTGGGCTACGGCCCAGACGACTACGCCAGCCTGGAAGTGAAATTAAAACCTGGTGCCGACGAAGCTGCTGTACAGAAGGCTCTGCAACAAATGGCCGGTGCCAGTTGGCTGGTGCAAACCCGCGACGAAATCAATCGGGGGTTGTTTCGCGCCATCCGAGTAGAGAAGCTATTTGTGACCCTCACGCTGGCATTCATTATCCTGGTGGCCAGTATCAATATTTTCTATTCGCTGTCTATGCTGGTGCTGGAAAAAAAGGCCGATATCGGAGTGATGTTTGCCATGGGTGCTACGCCCTCGTTCATCAGACGTATTTTCTTGGCCGAAGGCATGATCATTGCTTTCACCGGTGCCGGTGTTGGCTTGCTGCTGGGGCTGTTGGTATGCTACCTTCAGCAACGCTATGGACTAATTGAATTAGGTACAACCGCTGGTTTGGTCAATGCGTACCCCGTCTCTGTGCGACCCAATGATGTCATTATTACTGGAGGCATAGTTATTGTGGTGACGGTTTTGACCTCCTGGTTTCCTGCTCAACGGGCGGCCCGAAAAAGTTTTGATTAAAATCGACAATGGCCTGTTACTTAGCAAAAAGGCCATCGTCTTAGTAAACAGAGGGGTTTAGTCTTAGATAAAATACTTAATTTGGCCGTTCAATCAGTTTAAGTATAACCGACCACGTAGTGTGGAAAGTTTTCCCCACAAAAGTTGCAAAGTCAACAACGTCTATAGATCTTTGTCATTACCTAATAACACCTACTGAGAATTACGTATGAATCTTGATCAATTCGTTCTGCTGTCATCGCTCATGGGCGATGAATTGTATAAAAACCCGTCGAAACACACGGCAGGTTGTGTGCCGGTGACTAATGAAAAATTGTTTCAGTTGCTAGCCAATAAGCCCATTGGTGCGTACATGACCAGCGGGTTGCCCAATTTCTGGGCGCATAAGAAAGTAGTGCCTCGTTTTATCTAATGGATTCCGCTGCCTCCGTAACTGAATAGTAGCCTGCCACCACGTAGCTTGCCAACCTGAAACGTATAAAGAAACAACTAGCTTACCTGACCTACCGTAGATTGATACGCGAAAACCCTGCCTCGTTGGCAGGGTTTTTTGTTTTCAGAGTTGTGAACTAAAAAGATAAATAAGGGGCCAACTTGTCAAGCGTGCGGGCATCCAGCACACGCACAGCTTTTAACGACTCCATTGTAGCATAGGCCCCATGCTGATTGCGGTAGTTGACAATCACTTCGGCCTGCCGCCGCGACAAAAAAGGAAACCGGTCAAGATCAGCCGCCGATGCCGTATTGATCGGCGTTTTGCGCACCGGTGATCTAATCTGTCCGTACAGTGTTAACTGGGCCAGATTGATTGAATCCATACCATAAATGTCTTTGTATTGCTCAGCCGATAGAAACCCCCCCAGCCCATCGCGGTGGTTAATGATGCGGCTGGCCATTTTCGAGCCAATCCCTTTTAAGGCAATGAGTTGCGTAGTATCAGCCGTGTTAATATCGAAGGGTTGCAGGGTTGGCTTTACATATCGTTCGGGAGTCGAAGCAGGCGGGTTGGGAAGGGGAGACGACGATGCGACATTTGCCTGTTTAGTAGAGGAGGGTTGCGTGTAATTACTGGCAGCAGGCTTTGTCGCGCCCGCTAGTTGGATGTATGGTTCGAGTTGTTCATAGGCTTCGGGCGGGAAATCGTAGATGCGAAGCAGGTCTTCTTTCTTCCGAAACTGCCCGCCCTTGCTCCGGTACTTATCAATCCGTTCGGCCAGCCAGCGGGGCAAACCCAACTGCTGCCAGCCTGCCACGCTCACCGTGTTGGGGTCGAACGGAAAGGGTTTGGCTTCGTGATACTGTTCGGACAAATGCGCCTCACCCGGCCCCCGCCCACTACCCCCGCCGGGTCTGCTCCGGTCATTGCCGAACCGCTGCTGCTCATCTCGTTCGCCGTCTACCTTCATCAAGGCTACCAAGCTATCGAGCTTACGTTGGTCGGCGGGGGTAGTTTGGCCCACCACCTCGGGCCGGAGCCAGCGGTACAGCCAGGGCGATACCAGGAAGAGAAGGGTAAGAAAAATGAGGAGAATAACGCCCTTGGCTTCGTTGTGCCCAATAGCGAAAAAGTCGATCACGTACGCGCGTAGTCGTTTCAGCACGAAGTAGTTATGGTTTAGGTACGGTGGTGCCGCAAGCTAAGCCGTACCGTTCTCATAATCAATGTAAATTCGCCTAATCTGCCCGATCCGCGTTCCGTAATGGGTGCAAAACCTATCTTTGCGGCCATTATGACGAGCAACGATTCTGCCACACCGGCCACTACGCTTCAGGATATCATTGCCCATGCCAAAGAGTATGGGTTTGTGTTTCCTTCTTCCGAAATATATGACGGGCTTCAGGCCGTGTATGACTACGGTCAGAACGGCGTGGAACTGAAAAACAACCTTAAATCGGTATGGTGGAAGGCCATGACCCAACTCCACGACGAGGTGGTGGGCATCGACGCATCTATCTTCATGCACCCGCTCACCTGGAAAGCCTCCGGCCACGTCGACTCGTTCAACGACCCGATGATTGACAACCGCGACTCGAAAAAGCGGTACCGGGCCGACCAACTGCTGGAAGCCAAAGCCGAAGAATATGCCAACGCTGGCGATGAGGCCCGGTCGCAGGCGCTGCTGACGGAGATGGGTCGTTTGCTGGGCGCCGAAGACCTGGAGGGCGTGCGCAACCTGATTATTTCCGAGGGTATCAAAGACCCTATTTCGGGCAATATGAACTGGACGGAGGTGCGGCAATTTAACCTCATGTTCTCTACACAGGTGGGGTCACTGGCCGAAGATGCCAGCACGATCTATCTGCGTCCAGAGACCGCACAGGGTATTTTCGTTAATTTTTTGAACGTGCAGAAAACGGGCCGGATGCGGGTGCCGTTTGGCATTGCCCAGATTGGTAAGGCCTTCCGCAACGAGATTGTGGCGCGGCAGTTCACGTTCCGTATGCGCGAATTCGAGCAGATGGAGATGCAGTACTTTGTGCGCCCCGGCACCGAAATGGCCTGGTATAACACCTGGAAAGCCAGCCGCATGGCGTTTCATCAGGCCATTGGTCTCCCCACTGAGCGCCTGAAATTCCACGACCACGAGAAGCTGGCCCACTACGCTAACGCCGCCGTTGACATTGAATACAAGTTTCCGTTTGGTTTCCGTGAAATGGAGGGTATCCACTCCCGCACCGACTTTGACCTGAAGGCGCACCAGGAGTTGAGCAAAAAGAAGCAGCAGTATTTCGATAACGACGTAGACCCCGCCACAGGCAAACCCTACGGCAACTACATTCCGTATGTGGTAGAGACCTCAGTGGGCGCCGACCGGCTCTTTCTGGCCACGCTTTGCAATGCGTTCACGAAGGAAACGGTAGGGGAGGGTGATGCGCAGAAGGAGCGTACGTACCTGAAATTACACCCGGCGTTGGCCCCCATCAAGGCGGCTATTTTCCCGCTGGTGCGTAAAGACGGCCTGCCCGAAAAAGCCGAGCAGATCATGAAGTCGCTCCGGTCCGAATTTCGGGTAATTACCGAAGAGCGCGACGCCATTGGCAAACGCTACACCCGGCAGGACCTGATTGGTACACCGTTCTGCATTGCCGTAGATTACCAGACGCTGGAAGACGACACCGTTACGATCCGCTACCGCGACACCACCGAACAAATCCGCGTACCCATCGCCGAACTCAAAGCCCGCATCGGCCACGAGGTATCGATGGAGCGAATTTTGGAGAAGCTATAGGAGTAGTCCAAAGTCTAATGTCCAACGTTTAAGGTTGGCTGACGCAAGCGAACTCTCGCGTCAGCCAACCTTAAACGTTGGACATTAGACTTTAAACCTAGAAAAGAACATGTTTCAACTCGACCCTACGCGGACGTACCCGGCGGAGACGGAATCGCGGACGATTATCCGGTTTCAGGACTGCGACCCGCTGCAACACCTCAACAACGCCAAGTATTTCGATTATTATTTCAACGCCCGCGAAGATCAGGTGGCCAAGCTCTATGGCTTTGCCCCGGCGCAATTGTTCCGCGAACTGAAAACCAGCTGGGTGGTGTATCAGCATCAGATCGCCTACGTGCGCCCCGCCCTGGTGAGCGAGTGGGTGCGGATCATGTCGCGGCTGGTGTATTTCAGCGAAGACACCACCATCACCGAGTATTACATGACCGACGACCGCAAAGAGCAGCTAAAAAATGTGCTCTGGGTCACGTCGAAATACATTAGCGTGGAAACGGGTAAGCGTATTCAGCACCACCCCGCCGTGATGGACCTGCTGGGGGCTATCAAACTCCCCGGCGAAGACCTCCACAATATTCCCTTCAACGACCGTATCCGGGAGATCAAGCATAGCCTGGTGAAGTGATACTGCTTACACGCCCGATTTCAGTTTGCCCGCCATGGCTTTGCGCATCTTGGCTACTTTGGGCATCGACACGCTCTGGATATACGGCTGCTCGGGGTGGAGTTTGCAGTAGTTCTGGTGGTAGCCCTCGGCGGGGTAGAAGACCGTAAACGGCACCACTTCCGTCACCACAGTACCATTGTAGTGCTTCGAGGCATTGACGGTTTTAATGGCGGCTTCGATGGCTGCTTTCTCGGCGGGGGTGCGGTAGAAAGCCACCGACCGGTAGTCGCGACCCTGGTCAGGTCCCTGCCGATTGAGCGTGGTGGGGTCGTGGGCAGCGAAAAAGCCAACCAGCAGGTCATCATACGAGATCACTTTAGGGTCGTAATAGACCTGTACGGCTTCGGCATGGCCGGTTTCGTCGGTGCCCACTTCGCGGTAGGTAGGGTTTTTGGTGTGCCCGCCCGCATAGCCCGAAATAACCTCCCGAACGCCCTTCAGCTGATCGAAGGCTTCTTCCTGTGCCCAGAAACAACCACCCGCAAAGGTCGCTACAGCCTCGCCTGGTTTGGGTGTGGGTAACTTGGCCGGGGCCATATCCTGCGCCGAGGCATAACCGGCCAGCAAGGATAAACTCAAGGCAATGAACTGACTTAGTTTCATGGTGACTGTATGTGATGATTGCTTTAATGGTTAACAAATTCTGCCCCTACTCCATTCATTTTTCTAGCGCTACCCTACCGGCCCCCAGCGTGGTTAAGGTGTTGGCCTGTTGCACGTAGGCAATCACGGCCCCGTTGGTGGGGTCGAAATCGGCGGGGGCGGTGAGGGTTGTCTGGCCGGTTTCCGAGGTGGGTACCGTGGCAAAGGCCCGCACTACGTTGTTATGCGTAAGGGTGTGGCCCGCGTTTTCGCCCCGACTCACCACCGTAGTTGTGGTCTGACTAACCAGCGCCACATTGAGCACCGTGCCCGCCAACCTACCCGCTAACTTGTAGTTGACAGTGATTGTCTTCCCCTGCTGATTGGCCGTAAGCTGAACTGCTACGGGCGGCGTCTCACGTAGCGCGTCGGCTAGCAGCGACGTCATTTGGGCGCGATTCGAGCCAACAAATTCACGCTTACCGTTCAGGACGGCCTGAGGTGTGTAGATACTTCCAAGCTTAAACTGTCGGGCATACTGTTGTTGACGGGCGGTGTATTTGGCATCGCTGTATGGGTCGCGCCACCCCAGCCGATCCCAATAATCGACATGGAAGGAGAGGGCATACAAGGACTGTCCACTGGCTACTGCCTGCCTGCTCACTTCGGTCAGCAACCGGTCGGCGGGGGGGCAGCTAGAGCAGCCCTGCGAGGTAAACAACTCTACTACCGCCACAGGTTTAGACGGTTCGGGCCGGTGCGCCTGCACGGCAAAAAGGCCTGCCAGCGCCAGCATGATTAAGGTACGGTTCATTTGGTTTGTTGTTAAAGCCCTAAGTAATAATCGTAACCGCGTTCGGCCCAGTAATCGCGGGGGCGCTCGTCGGCGAATGTGATCGAGCCGATGCGCTTGAGGTTTTTTACGCCGTATTTCACCGGAATCAGCAGCCGTAGCGGGGCACCGTGGGGGGCGGTGATGGCCTCACCGTTCATCTCGTAGGCCAGCAGCGTCTGGGGGTGCAGCGCACTCGCCACGTCGAGGCCCACGTAGTAGCCTTTGTCGGGCGTTTCCATGCCCAGATGTTTATAGAAATCGGCTTCGTCGGTGGGTTTTTGGCCTGTGCGGGTGCCCAGGTCGTATTTCGCCACCAGGTCGGCCAGCCGGGCACCGGCCCAGTGCTGCACCTGACTCCAGCCTTCCACGCACTTGAAATCGAACACCAGATCATACTTCGGCAAGGCCTTGATGTCGGCCATCGTGAGCGTCAGCGACTTGCCCGGCTGGTTGATCTGGAGTTGCCAGGTGGCTGGGTCAACCGCCCCGCGCAGCCCTTCCATACCATTGATGCCCACCTGTTTGGTGGCTTTCGACACCGCGAAGGTGGGGGCCAGATGCTGATTTGAAAAAAAGACATTGGCCAGCCCTTCGTTGGCGTTTAGAATAGACCGCAGTGCCTTCGGAACGCCCTGTTCGATGGGTTTGGCCGTCAGCGCTTTCCAGATACCAACGGGCAGCAGGCTGGCTAGCCCAAACCAGGCAAAGGCTTTCAGCGTGCGGCGGCGAATCTGCTGTTCGGTAGTCAGGGCCTCGCGTTCGGGCATGTGGGGTGTTTGTTCGGTATCCATTTGCATCAGGCTTTTTCGTCGACTACATCAAATCCGGCCACCATGCTTCTGAAATTGTTCCAGCCCGCCTTCACCACCTGCGCAATGTGGATGATGAAAAACAGCACATAGCCAATAGTAAGGGCAAAGTGAATGAGCCGGGCCATTTCGTAGCCCCCCAGCAGCGTGGTGAGCCACCAGAGCTGGGTGGGTTTGTAGATAGCCAGACCCGTCAGCAACGACCCCAGGCCCATGACAATAATGCTGGAATAGGCAATGCGCTGGGCGGCGTTGTATTTCTCTACTGGCAGCGGTGCCTTGCGGATACCCAGGTCGTGGAGGATTACCTGCCAGGCTTCGCGGAACGAATTACGTTTGGGCAGCAGGTAACGCCACTCGCCCGAAATAAACGTGTAGGCTACGTACAGGATGCCGTTGAGGGTGAAGAGCCACATAAACGCAAAGTGCCACGACATGCCCTGCGCCAGCCGGAAGGGCACGCCCAGGGCCTTGTAGAAGCCGTCGGGGAAAAACGACAGCAGCGTGTAGCCGCCCACGGTGATCTTGTAGGGGTCGTAGGCCCAGTAGATAAGCAGGCCGCTCCAGATCATGAGCGACAGCACGGGAAAGTTGATCCAGTGAAACCAGCGGATTGCCAGGGGGTGCTTATTGTCAACAATACGTTTCATGCGCTGTGCTGCTTTGTACTGTCAATATACGTGGTTGGCCTCCGGCAGGTTTGAGTGAGGCATTATTCGGTGGCAAGGTTGGGCCTGTTTAACCAGAAAATAATACGGCTTTGAGCCAACAATGTACGGGTGAAGGGGCGTTTACCTTTGGCTGTGAACGTGTAGCCTGAAGAACGAAACACCTCTGCTGCAACTGAATCGGCCCTGAATCTATACCTTTGGCCTTCCTAAGCACGTTCGCTGCCGTTAGCCACTTGGCCAGATCAGATCAATCAACCCGCATTTCCCTCAATGCATATGAATACACAAACACCCCCCAATACCTACGCCTTTGGCATGATTGGCCTGGGCACCATGGGCCGCAACCTGCTGCTCAACATGGCCGATCACGGTTTCGCCGTGGCCGGTTACGACAAAAATCCCGCCCAGTCGGTGCTGCTTCAGCAGGAAGCCACGCCGGGTACTACCGTGCAGGGCTTTACGGATATAGCGCCGTTTGTCAAGAGTCTGAAAAGCCCCCGTGCCATCATGATGCTGGTGCCCGCCGGTAAGATTGTCGACAGCGTCATTGCCGATCTGTTGCCCCTGCTCGATCAGGGCGACATTATCATCGACGGGGGTAATTCGCACTTTACCGATACGGCGCTCCGTGATGCGGCCTTGCAGGAAAAAGGCCTTCATTTCTTCGGCATGGGCATTTCGGGGGGCGAAGAAGGTGCCCGGCGCGGCCCTAGTATGATGCCCGGCGGCGACAAAGAGGCCTATCAGTACGTGAAGCCCATTCTGGACGCCGTGGCGGCGCAGGTGAATGGCGACCCCTGCGTGACCTACATTGGTCCTGGCGCGGCGGGGCACTTCGTGAAAATGGTGCACAATGGCATCGAGTACGCCCTCATGCAACTGATTGCCGAAACCTATGAATTGATGCGCAAAGGGCTCAAACTGGATAACGCCGCCATGGGGGCCGTGTTTACAGGCTGGAACGAGGGTCGCCTGCAATCGTTTCTGATCGACATTACCAAAGACATCTTCGCTTTCCACGAACCCGGCCAAACCGAGGTGCTGCTGGACCAGATTAAAGACGAGGCCCGCGCCAAAGGTACCGGCAAATGGACCTCACAGGTGGCCATGGACCTTGTCACGCCCATTCCGGCTATCGACAGTGCCGTTTCGTTGCGTGACCTCTCGAAATACAAGGCCCTCCGCGTGGCCGCTGCTGGTCTTTACAGCAACGAACTGCCAACGCTGAACGTAGATAAAGACGCGTTTCTGGCGAAACTGGAGCAGGCATTTTACTTTGCCATGATTACCACCTACGCCCAGGGTATGCACCTGCTGGCTTCGGCCTCGACCCAGATGAATTACGACCTGAACCTGACCGAGATCACCAAAATATGGCGGGGTGGCTGCATTATCCGAGCTGCTTTCCTGGAAACCATGCTCACGGCTTACCGGGCCAACCCCACGCTGGAGCACCTGCTGCTGGCCCCGGAAGTACAAAGCCTCATC
The DNA here is from genome assembly GCF_017353255.1 of Fibrella aquatilis. GTDB lineage: Bacteria > Bacteroidota > Bacteroidia > Cytophagales > Spirosomataceae > Fibrella > Fibrella aquatilis. The sequence goes on from NZ_JAFMYU010000027.1 coordinate 36,076, forward strand.
GACGAAACCCAGGCTGGCATACGAGCGGTGGTGGCGGCGGGTATAACGGCGGGCATTGCCATCCCCACCTACGCCACCTCGCTTGGTTATTTTGATGCTCTGCGGACTGCCAACATGCCTGCCAACCTAATTCAGGCCCAGCGCGATTACTTTGGCGCGCACACCTACGAGCTGATCGGCAAAGAGGGCGTTTTCCACTCGCAATGGCAGGGCGACGCCACCGTAATGCCCGAGTAAGCTAATTTAGCTCCAACAGCGGTATAATGCAGGCTACCCTTGCATTATACCGCTGTTGCTGTACTAAAACTATTAATTGAGTGCTATTGACAATGGTAACTTGTAAAAACTGCCACCATCGTTTTGAAGGAAATTTTTGCAACACGTGCGGTCAGTCTGCGCATACGCACGACATTAACCTGCATTATATCATTCACGAAATTCAGCACGGGGTTATTCATGTTGACAGAGGCTTCTTTTTTACCATCAAAGAGTTGTTTACCAGACCCGGTGAATCAATCAGAGACTATATTGGAGGAAAACGGGTAGATCATTTCAAGCCACTAGCCTTTGTATTGATTTTATCGACTATTTATGCGTTTTTAAGTCATTCGTTGAATGACAACTCTTTTTTGGAAGATTTCATGTTGGGATTTAAATCAGTACCGGATAGCAAAGGAGAAAAAACGTCTTACGTGGCTGTTAATTGGTTAATAACACACTACGCATATACCAGTCTGCTACTTATTCCAATCTATTCACTGGCATCTTATTTAGCATTTATAAAGTCAAAATACAATTATTTTCAGCATCTAGTACTAAACGCATTTCTGTCAGGACAGGCAACACTAGTTCACATTGTATATCTCTTCATTACATACCTTATTAATAAAAACAACCCCAACTATGCGCTTGATTATATAGAAATACTGATTGGATTTCTGCTAACCTTATGGACCTACTCTCAATTCTTCAATGGCCTAAAAACGTGGCAAACTGTAGCGCTCACGGTTCTAAATTACATGTTAAATGTTGTTTTTGTAGCAGTGTGTTTTATGATACTATTTTTTCTATCAAAGCTGTTCAGCTAAAAATAAGGACTTCGCTGCACGGCTAACATAGACGTACAACGAAGTCCCTCAATTAAGTTTCGGCTACCAGCCTGAGCTGGTGATATGCTGATTACCCTTTAAAACTGCCCACCATGTTGTTGTGGAGCGTCTTGGCTGACCAGTAACCACTGGCAATAATCCGACGGATACTTTGAAGGGGATATTGCTCATCGCGTTTTTTGTCGGCCAGTTGGAAGGCGGCCAGGTACTTCAGCTTCTGCAATTCAACGGCGGCTTCATGGTTCCAGAGACCAAACGGGTACACAAAATACTTCACCGGCTTACCCGTGATTTCTTCCAGCAACTGCCGGGGTTCCACGGCCTGTGCCTGCCAGTCGGCCGCAGTGTATTTCTTGGCGTTATGGTGGTCCCAGGTGTGGCAGCATACTTCGTGGCCTTTGTCCGAGAGGTCTTTGATCTGGGCTTTGCTCATATAAGGCTGCTTGCCATGCCGACCAATGGCCACCGTCATGATGCCAAACATGGCCTTGAAACCGTGCTTGTTCAATATGGGCAGGGCGTTGGTATACTGGTCTTCGTCGCCATCGTCGAAAGTCAGAAATACGGGCTTGGTGGGCAAGGCGGCACCGGTGGTGAGGTAGGCGTAGAGTTGATCGGCGGTGATAGCGTGGTAGCCACTATCTTTCAACATCTGCATCTGCTGCACAAAAACGCTGGTAGGGCAGATGTAGTCTTTAGCGCTTTTCGAGTCGGTGCCGCGCCACTCCCGAATTTGGTGGTAGCATAGAATAGGTACCTGCTTGCGGGCAATGATCGTGGCTGGGTCAGCTAGTTTGCCCGTTGGCAGGGCCGTGGTGGCCGTTGCGCTGGTGTCGGTGCCAGAGCTAGTAGCTGGAGTAGCAGCCGTTTCAGTAACGGCCGTAGTAGCCTGACCGTCGCCGGTTTTTTTGTTGCTGTTACAGCTTGCGGCGAGTGTGCCCACTAACAGGGCCAGGAAAAGTGAGTTACGGGTGAACATAAGGCTATTTCAGTTTGGTCAAAATTAGCCATTCTAGTCATTATCCGAACTTATTCCAACGATGTAATAGGCTGTTGAATCAGTCGATGTCAACTGGGCAATGGTTTAGCTGTCGGGTAAAAATCTACTGACTTTGTAGAATATAATGCACAGCGAAAGTGCCCTTTAGTACGCTAACAGCCACATAATCAGGCATTGGTATGCATGTTGCCTATAAGGTTGGTAGTCTTATAAACTGACAACCCAAATCTTACAACATCATGGCAACGATTGGAAAACAAATTGCCGATTTTTTCGCTGGTGGATCAACCACCGACAATGATGAGGGCCTGCGTGGCCTGTTCGTCTCAGAGTTGCAGGGCATGTACTACGCCGAGAAAGCGCTGGTAGACAACATGCCCAACATGGCCGATGCCGCCACCACCGATGAGGTACGGCAGGCATTTCAGCACCACCTTGAAGAAACGCGCGGTCAGGTAACCCGTCTGGAACGCATCTTCGATAGCATTGGCGTATCAGCCGATGACAAAACATGCAACGCTATCGATGGCCTTGCCGATGATGCCGACGAGGTAATCAGCAGCACAGAATCGGGGTCACTGACGCGTGACGCCGGGCTGATTATTGCTGCGCAGAAAGTGGAACACCACGAGATTGCCGCCTATGGATCACTTCATGCCCTCGCGCAGTTGCTGGGCTACACCGAAGCAGCTCAGTTGATCGAGCAGTCGTTGCAGGAAGAAAAGAACACCGACAAGAAACTGACTCAGTTGGCCGAATCGTTCGTAAACGAGCGGGCAAAAGCCGAGGGCAAAAACGACCAAAATTATTCAAGCCCAAATCGCCTTAATTATTACGAAGATGATAACAACGGTAGGTCAACGGTAGGGTCGGAAAGCACCAGTGGCGATCGGTCTGGTTATGCTGCCGGAGCCAACTACCAAAGCGGTTCGGCCATGGATAACACAACCAGCTACAGCGGTAGCGGCTCAACCGATCGTGAGCCTATGCAACAGGCCGGTTTTTCACCAGGACGTGAAGGTTCATCAGGCAATGCAACGTCGGGTGGAACGTTAGGTGTATAGACGCCCTTTCGGAATCTTCCTCCATAAAAAAAGCGGCTCCATTTCTGGAGCCGCTTTTGCTGTTTAAACACCTACTGCCTCTCGATGCACCAGGGCTTCGCGATCTGGTCCGGTAGAGACAAACGTGATGGGTAGACTTAGCTCGTCTTCCAGATACTGCACATAAGTAGCTAGCTCGGCGGGCATCTTATCAAACGTGTGCACCCCATCCAGCGAAGTTTGCCAACCTGCAAAGTCCCTATAGATTGGTGTTACGTCGGTGTCGCAAAGGTCGTAGGGGAGTTGTTCGGTCAGGGTTCCATCGGGCATCTGATAGTGAGTGCAAACGCGGATGGTGTCGAAGATATTGAGCACGTCTACTTTCATCATTACCAGTTGGGTTACGCCGTTGAGCATGATGGCATATTTCAGGGCGGGCAAATCGAGCCAGCCGCACCGCCGCGGACGACCCGTGGTAGAGCCAAATTCGCGGCCTTCCTGCCGCATCCGCTCGCCGGTTTCTTCGAGCAATTCGGTGGGAAACGGGCCACTGCCCACGCGGGTGCAGTAGGCCTTGAAGATGCCATAGACCTCGCCAATCTGCCGGGGGGCAATGCCCAGACCCGTGCAGGCACCGGCGGTCATAGTGGTCGACGAGGTCACGAACGGGTACGAGCCAAAGTCAATGTCAAGCAGCGACCCTTGGGCACCTTCGGCCAGTACGCGCTTGCCTGCCGTGAGGGCGTTGTTGACATCATACTCGCTGTCGGTGAGGGTAAACGTTTTCAGAAACTCGACGGCAGCAAAAAACTTGGCTTCCGATTCGGGCAGCGCCGACGCGTAGTCGAAGTTGTGCCGATCCAGAATAACCTTGTGAGCATTGACCAGTGTCTCGTACTTTTTCTGAAAATCCGGCGAGAGCACATCGCCCACCCGCAGGCCCTGCCGGGCTACTTTGTCCTGATACGTCGGCCCGATGCCGCGCAGGGTTGAACCAATTTTGGCGGCTCCTTTGGCTTGTTCATAGGCGGCATCGAGCAGGCTGTGCGTGGGCACAATCAGCGATGCTTTTTTGGAGATAATGAGGTTCTTGTGCAGGTCCAGGTTGAACTTGCCCAGGGCGTCGATCTCTCGCCGAAACACGATGGGGTCAAGCACTACGCCATTGCCAATGATATTCAGCGCGTCGGGCCGAAAAATCCCCGACGGAATCTGGTGCAACACGTGCTTGATACCGTCAAATTCGAGCGTGTGCCCGGCGTTTGGTCCACCCTGAAACCGAGCAACCACTTGATAGTGAGGCGCTAAAACGTCCACAATTTTACCCTTACCCTCGTCGCCCCACTGGAGGCCCAATAATACGTCTACCATCAGAAATCAAAATAAAACGGACCGTTCTTTAATACGGTCCTCATCGTTAAAGCGGAAAATAAATTCGGTTGCTTCGCCAATAGGCGTGAGCGGCTCAATGCGGAAGTTATTTAAGCGAAAATGCCTGAATCTCATATCACGTTCAGCAATAAGGCAGTACTCATATCGAAAACCAGACCGCTCACCAACCTGTCTGCGGGCTGCGGCAGAGATACAGTCACCGCTTCTCGACATACTTACGGGCGCGGACTTTTGCTATACGAATAATGTGTTCCATGTCTCTAAAACGATCAAGTTCACGTTCCTCCTCCGCATTGAGCCTTGTCGTTCTGTTTTTGAACAGCAATTCACTTAGTCGATCCTGTGCTTCGGTTAACGGCTTAAAATCAATAATCTGTTCTGGGGTGACACCCGGAGCGATAAGGTCGATTAAATCAGCATAGACGTTCATAAGAGGGCTAGTAACGACGGTGATTTTATGCTATTAAGTTAAGCTTGTACGGCTGTTTCGCCCTGCCGGTCTTTGTTGCGGGCCGCCTCGTGGCGGTTTTCGCAGGGGTCGCGCTGGCAGGAGCCGTAGAAAATCAGCGAGTGGTGCATCACGTTGAACTTCAGCATGTCGCCCACCATGTTCTGAATATTCTGCACCCGTGGGTCGCAAAATTCCATCACCTTGTGGCAGTCGGTGCAGATGAGGTGATCGTGCTGCCGGTAGCCGTAGGACTTTTCATACTGCGCCAGATTCTTGCCAAACTGATGCTTCGTTACCAGGTCACAGTCTACCAGCACGTCGAGGGTATTGTAGACCGTGGCGCGGCTGACGCGGTAGTTTTTGTTTTTCATCGAGATATACAACTCGTCCACGTCGAAATGGTCCTGCCGGTTGTAGATCTCTTCCAGAATGGCGAACCGTTCGGGCGTTTTGCGCAGGCCTTTATTCTCTAAGTACGCCCGCAGAATCGTTTTCGCCGACTCGATATTGGCTTGATTTGGTGCTGCCATAGGGCAAAAGTAGTTAATCGAACCGTACTACATCAAAAACGCCATCCACGCTTTCCAGCTTTCGCATGAGGGTGTCGAGGTGGCTTGTGTTATTCACGTATAGCTTAATCATACCCTCGAAAACGCCGTCTGTCGAGTCAATCGTCACCGAGCGCATGTTAATGTGCAGTTCGTTGCTGATGACGCGCGTCACGTCATTGATGAGGCCAATGCGGTCGGTGCCCGTGATGCGCAACCCCGCCAGAAATGCCAGTTCCTTCTGCGACGTCCACTTGGCCTTAATGATCCGGTTGCCGTGGTTCGACATCAGTTCAACGGCATTGGGGCAACTAACCCGGTGAATCTTAATGCCTTCCATCACGGTCACAAACCCAAACACGTCGTCGCCGGCAATGGGGTTGCAGCAGCGGGCCAGTGTGTAGTCGATCTTGTCCATGTCCTCACCAATAAGGAGCATGTCGGCGTCGGTGCGTTCGCCGTGCATCTTTTTTAGCTCTTTGCCCACCGCCTTGGCGTCTTGCAGGGTGTCGGTGTTGAGCTTCAGGGCACGGTTTTCTTTGGCTTCCTTCTCGGCCTTAAACTTGTTGAGTTCCTTAACGTCGATATGGGCTTTACCCACGCGGTAATAGAAATCGCTGGTGGTTTTAGAACCAAAATACGCCCGCAACTGATTGACCAGTTCGTTGGTCATGTCCATGCGAAGAATCTTCAAGCGCTTGGTTACCAGTTCTTTACCGTCGGTAATGTAGCGCTTGTTGTCCTCTTTGATGAGGTCCTTGATCTTGGTCTTGGCTTTCGAGGTCACTACAAACCGCAGCCAGTCTTCGTTGGGCTTTTGCTTGTTGCTCGTGATCACCTCTACCTGATCGCCGTTGTGCAGCACGTGGCTCAAGGGCACCAGCACATTGTTGACTTTGGCAGCCATGCATTTGGCACCAATTTGCGTGTGAATGTCGAACGCGAAGTCGAGCGCCGTGGCCCCCCTTTGCAGCACTTTTAGTTCACCTTTTGGCGTAAACACAAATACTTCTTCCGAGTACAGGTTACTGCGGAAATCGTCGAGAAACTCCACAGCGGCGGTTTTATCGCCCTGTTCGGCCATCTCCAGCATCTCGCGCACCTGCCCGATCCACGAATCAATACCAGCCCCGGTGCGGGTGTCGTTTCCTTTATATTTCCAGTGGGCGGCGTAGCCTTTCTCGGCAATCTCGTTCATGCGGTCGGTACGGATCTGCACTTCCACCCACTGCCCCGAACGACTCATGACCGTGGTGTGCAGCGACTCGTAGCCGTTAGCGCGGGGGGTGCTGATCCAGTCTTTGAGCCGGTCGGGGTTAGGCTTGTAGTGATCCGTCACGATAGAATAGGCCCGCCAGCAGGCTGCCTTTTCCTGTTCGATGGGCACCTTCAAAATCACCCGTACGGCAAATAGATCATAAATCTCCTCAAACGGCTTTTTCGACTTGCTCAGCTTGTTCCAGATCGAATAAATCGACTTGGGCCGCCCCTTGATCACGTACGGGTACCCCGACGCAATGAGGTCATCTTCAATGGGTTTGATAAACGTGTTGATGAATCTATCCCGCGAGGTTTTCGATTCGCGGAGCTTGCGCGCCACGTCTTTGTAAGCCTCCGGCTCCACATATTTCAGGTACAGATCTTCCAGTTCGGTCTTTACCGCGTTCAGCCCCAGCCGGTGGGCTAGGGGGGCATAGATGTAGATCGTCTCGGAGGCAATTTTCAACTGCTTGTCGCGGGGCATCGAGTCCAGCGTCCGCATGTTGTGGAGGCGGTCGGCAAGTTTGATCAGGATCACCCGCACATCGTCGGAGAGGGTGAGCAGCATCTTGCGGAAGTTCTCGGCCTGCTGCGAGGTGCCATACTCGAAGATGCCCGAAATCTTGGTCAGCCCATCAATGATCTGGGCTACTTTTTTGCCGAAACCGCGCTCAATGTCGGCAATGGTAGTGTCGGTATCTTCGACCACGTCGTGGAGTAGGGCGGCCACGATAGAGGTGGTACCCAGGCCAATTTCTTCCACCGCAATCTGCGCCACGGCCAGCGGATGATATATATATGGTTCGCCTGACCGGCGGCGCATTTCCTTGTGTGCCTCGGCCGAGGTGTTGAAGGCTTTCTTGATCAGTTTGGCGTCATTCTCTTTCAGGTACGGCTTGGCCGACCGCAAAAGGCGGCGGTACCGTTTCAGGATTTCGTCCCGTTCCTGCGCTAAATCAATGACTGGTTCTACGGCTGTGTGCATAGGTAGGTGTCGTTTCCCTTGTGCGTTGTTCTGTTGGTTGTACTCGTATTCTCAAGGTACACCTTAAAAACAAAAAATCAGCCTGTCTAGATCGGAAATAAGTGATTCGGATTGGGCTGCACGGGTGGCTCAGGGTTTTGCGGTGAAAAATCATGACTACAGTTTGCCTTCCACAAAATCGTGCGTACCTTTGCGGGCCAAAACAGTGAATCTCGACAGCGGTACGTCGGTTTTTGGTTCACGGTTGACCACCTGCGGGCGTGGCGAAATTGGTAGACGTGCCAGACTTAGGATCTGGTGCCGCAAGGCATGGGGGTTCGAGTCCCTCCGCCCGTACAGAAGTTAATTGCGAATGAGCGATTGAGTGAATGAGTGAATACAAAACGGCCTTTTTCGGCCTATTCGCTCCATCACTCATTCGCTCATTCACTCATTTTAAACCAAATAGAATTGTGGATATATCCCTTGAAAAAGCGGGCGACACCAACGCGTCGCTTGTGATTACGCTGAAACCCGAAGACTACAAGCCCGAAGTCGACAAGAAGCTAAAGCAGTATGGTAAGCAGGTGCAGCTCAAGGGGTTCCGCCCCGGCCACGTGCCTGCCGCCGTGGTGCAGAAGATGTACGGCAAGGGTATTCTGGTAGAAGAGATCAACGCCATGCTCAGCAAATCGGTGAGCAGTTATATCCGCGAAAACAAGCTTCAGGTGGTAGGTGACCCCGTGCCCGACCGCTCGCAGGCCGACGCCATCGACTGGGACACGCAGGACGAGTTTACGTTTAGCTACCAACTGGGTCTGGCCTCTGATTTCGACGTTGATCTGGCTTCGCTGGGGGCTATTCCCCGCTACGAAATCGAAGCCGGTGAAGCTGAAGTAGACAGCACCATTGTTGATCTGCAAAAGCGTTTCCATGAGCATCAGCACGCCGAAGAAGCCGCCGAAGGTGATACCATCTTTGGTGAACTGGTGCAGTTGACCGGCGCCGACGAAAACGCCACCAAGCTGGAAACTAAAACGGCGCTGCCGCTCGATAAAGTGGCTCCAGATGCACTGGGGGCTTTTATTGGTAAGAAAAAAGGCGAAACGATCACCTTCGACATGGCCGCTGCTTTCCCTAATGAGAAGGACCGCGCGCTGGCAACGGGCGTGAAGAAAGAAGAAGCGGCTAACCTGGTGGGCGATTTTTCGTTCACGATTGAAGACGTAACGCGCCACGCCCCGGCAGAACTGAACCAGGCGTTTTTCGATAAAGTGCTGGGTGTGGGTGCTGCCGAAGATGAGGCTACCTTCCGCACCAAAGTGCATGAGATCATCACGCAGAACTATGGCCGTGAAGCTGACAATATGCTTCGTGCCGACATCGAGAAAGCGCTGCTCGACAATACGCTCATCAGCCTGCCCGATGAGTTTTTGAAAGACTGGCTCCTGACCATCAACGAAGGCAAATTCACGCCCGAGCAGGTAGAGGAGCAGTATGACGATTTCGCCAAGTCGGCCAAGTTGCAGCTCATTAAAAACAAAATTGCCGAACAGGCCGACATCAACGTGAACCCCGACGAGGTGCTGGAAGCCACCCGCCAGATGGTGCGCGATCAGTTTGGTTTTGCCGCCGGTAGTGATGACGACGGTATGAGCGAGACCATTGACAAAATTGCCCGCAACTACCTCATGGACGAGAAGAACAACGGCCAGAATTATACGGCTACGTTCAACCGCGTGTATGACGATAAAGTGATGGAGTACATTAAATCGAAGGTGACGATTGAGGCGCAACCCATCTCGATGGAGGGCTTCCGCGACCGCGCCGCCGCGACCCGCTAGTCGTCTCGCTGTTTTCGTAAAAAAGGCCCTGTGAACGTTCACAGGGCCTTTTTTATGTAGAGTCCAGATGAGTTAAAACTCGGCTTTCGGGTTGCCGTATCCTGCTGCCACCATGTTGTTTATTTCGTTCACACTACAACCGCACGACTTCGCCCGTAGGATGCTTTCGTCGCAGGCGAAGGCGATGTGGAGGCTGTTGACGGCAGCGGGGATATTGGCGGGGGACCAGATCTCCACCGGTAGCGGACGGTTGTAGCGCGGCGTCTCGCCATTCTTTGCGTGGAGTACGTCCCACTGCGCCGTATGCACCAACATCAGCGACCGCACCCCCACGGAATACGTCTCCCGCACGGCCAGTTCCGGCGCATCGGGCATCAGATCACCAAACACAAACTCAGGGCTATTCTGCGCCCGAATATGTATCTAAAAAACGTACTGCTTCTCTCAAGCCGTCGTAAAGTGCTAACTTACTTTTACGGCTAGACGGATGAAAATAATTTACTATGTTTATTCCTTTCCATGTATAGAAACCCCAATCATTTGAAGCCGTATTTACATTTTCAACTCCAAAAAGAGCTTCTACAAACCAATTGTACTTAAAGCAACAAATAATGATTGTGGGAGCAATTTCCTGTATCTGACGAAGTAATAAGGATCGGGTTTTTATTATGTATTCTCCAATTATAGCAGAGTTGGATGAAGACCCGCCACATACTTTTTTCACATTAATAAAAGCAATTGATTTTAATGCTTCATGCTTTCTATCAGCATCTTGAGCTTCAGCGTAAGGAGGAAAATTATTGGATATTCCATAAGCCCATTCACTTATTCTATGAGAAAAGGTGTACATAACATGCTGTTTCCACCAATCAGAATAGCTGGGATTGTCTTCGTATTCACGATTTAATTTATTGTGCTCTTTCGCTATAAAAAGAATTTTTATCTTCTGCTTGTTGCATAATTCGTCATTTATTATGCCATCCGATATAAACAGATTGCTATAATCTACAAGTCCTAATTTTTTGTATAGATCGACAAATTCAGCTTGAAGGTCTGTATTCATAGCTATAGATTTTTTTAAAAAATTATAAATTAAGATGGCTTGTACATAATTGCCGCCAATATATCTACCTCTTCCAAATGGGGGTACATCGTTACCAGATCAGCCGGGGTGGCTCCTTCAGAGAGTTTGCGCAGGATGAGTTCGACGGTGATGCGGGTGCCTTTGATGACGGGCTTACCCAACATGACCTGGTGATTGGCGGTGATACGGCTGAGGTAGGTCATTGTAATTTGCGTTTTGCAATTGGTTGTTCTATTATATCGCCTCCGTTAGCAGGAAACTCGTCCTGGTCGGATTGCTTTTCAGTTGGTATAATTCGGACAAGCAGCAACTCCTCAAGGGTGCGGAGCAGGTTGATCGCCTTGGGGTGAATCAGTTCAATCAAGACAGTGCTCATATCTAATTCAGTTTACTAGCAATATAAGGAATTATGTACTGTGTAGTTGACCAGTTTACCATTGAACAGGCAGTTACACAGCACATAATGCCGTTTACTCTCTCTATGCTACAGCCGCACGACTTCGCCGGTGCGTACGCTTTCGTCGCAGGCGAAGGCGATGCGGAGGCTGTTAACGGCGTCGGCAAGGTGGTCGGTGAGGTCGAGGTTTTCGGTGATGGCCTGGAGGAAATAGCGTTGCTCGCGGTTGCAAAGCTCCTGGTGATCCGGCTCGTCGGTCATGTCGATCCAGGTATCGGGCTGGGTAAACTCGTCGGTATCAGACAGTTGGGCGTGGTGTACGCGCAGTGATTCGGTCTTGGTATGGGCGTCCACATTGTCGGAGTTGCCGCCCGCCCCGGCGTTTTTCGCCACGATAGAGACGCAGCCTTTGGGGCCAATTACGTCTTTCACGAAGAAGGCCGTTTCGCTCACCATGGGTCCCCAGGCAGCTTCGTACCAGCCCACCGAGCCGTCGTCAAACCGCATCTGAAGCTGCCCGTAGTTGTAATTGTCGGCGGGGATCTCGTCGGTTAGCCGGGCACCGATGGCGCTTACCCAAACGGGCTTCGAGCGGGTCATCTGGCACATCACGTCGATGTAATGCACGCCACAGTCGACAATCGGGCTGAGTGATTTCATCAGGTTGCGGTGCACAGTCCACATGTAGCCGTGGCTTTGCTGGTTCAGGTTCATGCGCATCACCAGGGGCTTGCCCAGATGCTGCGCTTCGCTGATAAACCGCATCCAGGAGGGGTGAACCCGCAAAATATAGCCCACGACCACTTTTTTGCCCGCCTGCTGCGCCGCCGACACTACGCGCTCCGACCCCGCCACGGTGTCGGCCAAGGGTTTTTCGATGAACACGTGGCACCCGGCTTCGAGGGCCATGATGGCAAAGGCCTCGTGGGTATCGGGGTAGGTCGAGATGCAAACGGCGTCAGGCCGGGTGTCGGCAAGGGCGGTGGCGTAGTCGTCGAAAAGGGGGTAGGCGCCGCCGAGTTTTTGGTTCAGCACGACTTTGCTTTCGCCGGTGGAGACGAGGCCGACGATCTGGAAACCGTCGAGGGTATGGTAGGCGGTGGCGTGGGAAGCGCCCATGTTGCCGCAACCAACAACCAGCACGCGTAGGGGAGAGGGCATAGGGGGAATGAAAGATGAAGACACAACACCACAAAACTACACATTCACGGTATCGGATGAGGGCCGGTGACTGGTTTATAGGGCTGGTTTGTGGTGGGGTGCGTTACTTTACTACATCGCTCCAATATGACCCTCCGACAGCATCTCTTTCGCCTGACCCACTGGGAAACCTGGGATTACCGCATTAAACTCGTACCGCTGCTGCCCATCTGGTTCTGGCACTGCCTGCGGAGCCGGTCGCCCTGGTTTTTCACCCCGTCGAATCCCACGCTCACGTTCGGTGGCTTCGAGGGCGAAGGCAAGCGCGAGATGTACGAGCAACTCCCGCCCGATCTGTATCCAAAAAGCTTGTATATCAGCCCCAGTGACGATTTCGACGGGATATCGCTACTCGTAACAAGCACATTTGGCCAGTATCCGGTGGCGGTGAAACCCAACGTCGGCATGATGGGGCTACTGTTTCGCATTATCCAGTCACCCCATGAGTTGCGGCTGTATCATGAGCAGGTGGGGGTGGATTACATCGTGCAGGAACTGATTACGTACCCCATTGAAGTCAGCGTGTTTTACTACCGGATGCCGGGCGCGGAGCGGGGCACGATCACAGGCTTCGTACGCAAAGATGAACTGGCCGTGGTGGGTAATGGCCGCGCTACGCTCTGGACCCTGATGCAGGCCTACGCCCCCGTGCGCTATCGCCTGCCCGAAATGCAGGCGAAACACGCCAACCGCCTTAATATAGTGTTGCCTGCTGGAGAGGTATACTCTCTAAGCCACGCCCTGAACCAGACCCGTGGCGGGCAGTTGGTGAGCCTGGCCCACGAAAAAGACGACCAACTGCTAGCCCTTTTCGACCGCCTGAGCCATTACACAGGGGCGTTTTACTTTGGCCGGTACGACATCAAAACCACGTCGGTAGCCGATCTGAAAGCGGGGCACAACTTCTCGATTCTGGAGTTTAACGGGGCCGGGGCCGCCCCGCATCATGTTTACGGGAATGGGCATTCGCTCTGGCAAGCCTATGACATCGTACTGCACCACTGGGCGATGCTGGCCCGTATTTCGCGCGAAAACCACCGGCGCGGCGTGCCGTACTGGGGATTTCGGCGGGGCTGGAAGCAATTGAAAGACGCGCAAATTCACCTGCAACACCTCAAGGGCATGGACCTGACGCTGCTCGTAGAACCGGATGTGGTTGGAGTAGGGGTGTGATGAGAGTGGGGTGGCGGGTTGGCTACGCGCTCTAGGCCCCTCGACTGCGCTCGGGGTGACAGGCAAGTAGAGTCAAGTCTGCTAAGCTAAGTTGACTCTACTTGCCTGTCACCCCGAGCGCAGTCGAGGGGCCTAGAGCGCGTAGCTTACAGAAAACAGCAAACATAAAAAAAAGCCGTCCGGGGCAAATCCCGAACGGCCTTTTTTGTAAAAATTAGCACTCACTTCTACCGGCGGTTGCCGAAGAAACGGAGCAGGTAGAGGAACATATTGACAAAGTCGAGGTAAAGGCGGAGGGCACCCATAATGGCTCCCTTGCGCTCTTCCTGTGGGGTTAGTCCCAGAGTAATCATGGCCTTAATGCGCTGAGTGTCGTAGGCCGTTAAGCCCGTGAAAATCAGCACACCCACGAAACTCGTAATCCAGTAGACCGTTTCGCTGTGCAGGAAAATATTCACCACCGACGCGATAATCAGGCCGATGAGACCCATAAACAGCAGGTTGCCCCAACTACTTAGGTCCGTTTTGGTGAAGTACCCGTAGGCACTCATGGCCCCAAACGTACCCGCCGTAATGAAGAACGTCGATGCAATAGACGAGCCGGTGTACAGCAGGAATATAACGGCCATGGTGAGGCCGTTGAGGGCCGCGTAGGCAATAAACAGAGCCGTGGCTGCCGTTGGCGTCAGTTTATTGATAGCCGCCGACAAGCCCATCACCATCAGCACTTCGCCGATGAGTAACCCGTAGAAAACCAGCCGGTTACTGAAAATCATGGTCAGCAACGTTTCTGACGAAGCCGTGTAAATCGAGACTACCGCCGTAATCAGCAGGGCTATGCTCATCCAGCCATATACCTGCGACATAAAGGCGGCCTGCTCGCGCTGAATGTCTTCGGGCGTGAGGTACCTGTTTTGAACAAAAGATTGATTCTGATTCTCCATGCGACTGTCTGATCGAACTGTTTGTAACGTAAAGCTAGTAAACGTACTGATTTAACCAAGTGGCTTACTAGTAGAACAAAATTCGGGGCCGTATAGTGTTTTCAAGCCTCAAATTAGCGCACCACCAGCAGCCGTTCGGTGAGGCGTTTCGATCCCGATTCTACGGCCACCATATAGGTGCCCGCGGCCAGCGTCTGCACGTTCATGCCCATCGCGTGGTCGGTGAGGCGGCTGACGGGTACCCCCACAGCACGTCCGCTGGGGTCGAAGAGCGCCACCCGATCAATCCCCGCCGAATGGACGTCGGTTTCGAGCAACACCTGATCCGATGCCGGATTGGGATACAGCCGGAACGCCACGGGCGTGGGTTCGGTGGCAGTTATGGGCTGCTGGAAAATAGGGGCCACGTCGAAACTGCGTTGCAGCACCGCCGTCATCTCCGGTTTTCCCTCGCCCAGCCAGTCGGTCAGGAGGGCGGCGTATACCTGCCTGAAATCGGTCTGCATCCTGATGTTGTTATTGTCGAGGTCAGAGAGGTTCGGGTTCTTGCCGATCGTGCTGTTTTTTACCCCTTTGCCAAACACAAACAAGGGGGCCGCCACGCCGTGGTCAGTGCCGCGGCTGGCGTTGGAAACGGCCCGCCGACCAAATTCGGAGAAGGTCATGCCCGCCACCCGGTCGTCGATACCCTGCATCTTGAGGTCGTTCTGGAACGCTCTGATGGCGTCAGATAGCGTGCGCATTAGGTTGGCGTGGGTACCCACGGTGGTGTCGGTGGCCGTTACCTGCTCGGCGTGGGTATCAAACCCGCCAATGTTCACATAATAGACCCGCGTTTGCAGACCACCATGAATCAGCCGCGACACAATTTTGAGCTGATCGGCCAGGCCGTTGGTGGTGGGGTAGGTGGCCAGATTTTTACCCTTCGCCGCTGCCGCCTTGATCTGCGCCGCATAGGCCACCGACGATAGTTGTTGCTGCCGGATGTAGGTTACGTGTCTCCCCGCGGGCGTATTCGTTACAGTGCCTCCGTCAATCTGGGGTTTGTCGCCCACTAGCTGCGCAAACGTGTCAGGGTTGGGAATGGCCACGGCCATTGGCCCGGCGGGCCCGGCAAAGGCCGTAGAGGTGATGTAGCCGATCTGAATAGCCAGCGGGTCGGGGGTGTCTTTGGTGGGATAACCCGTGGGGTAGCCCGGCCATTCCTGGTTCAGGTACCGGCCCGTCCAGCCCGTGGTGAGCGTTTGGTTGCTGTCGGCCCCGGTAAACCAGATGTCGCTGGCGCGGAAGTGCGAAAAATTGGGCGTAGGGTACGATACACTATGGACAATGGACAGCATGCCCTCGTTATATAGGCTTTGCAGGCCCGTCATGGCGGGGTGCAGACCAGTAGCCAGATTGCCGCTCAACTTCAGCACTTTGGCTTCGGGCAGGGCAATGTTGCTCCGCAGCGTGTTATACTGGCTCATCTGGTCGAGCGGAATGACCATGTTGAGGCCATCGTTGCCGCCGTTGAGCTGGATCATCACCAGCACCCGGTCGGTGGCCGTGGCCAGGTTGGTCAGCGTTTCCATGAACGCCGACGTAGGCGAACCAAACGCCTTCGCCCCAAACCCGTCGATGAAAACGGGCAACAACATCGAGGCCGAAGCATGCTGAAGAAAGTGTCGACGATTCATAAAGAGCGAAAGTGTGAATGAGTGAAAGAGCGAAACGAGAGCAAGAATGACAGGCGACTATCACTCTTTCACTCTTCGGCTCTTTCACTCTTTAGCACAGTTGATACTCCGCCATGCGGAACATGAATTGGAGGGTGGTGTTGAGTTTGGTGCGCACGGCCATCAGCTTGTTTTTGTCGGTGGGGGCGGCGGCGTAGGTATTCCATTCGGCGGTCCATTCGTAGCGGGGCAGGCCCGACACCAGGACGTTATCGACCAGAAAATCGCGTTGTGATTTGGTGAGGTCTATGGCGAAAAACTGCGCCGTCCATTCATCAATCAGCTTTACGGGGTCGCTGGGGTCGGAGGTGCGCTGGGCCAGCACCACGGGGTCGAGCATGAGTTTGTCGGCTCCGTATTTCACGTTGCCCGCCGCTACCTGATCAGTGTAAAGGCCGCGCAGGGCTAGTGTCGTGCTGTTGATCCAGAGTTCGTAAAAACCCGTGTCGTAGTAGGGCCGCCAGCCAAACACCGTGGGCTGGTCCATGATGTCCTGTTGCAGGTCGCGGCTCTTCGACCAGATATAGGCCGTTAGCTGGGTAAAACCCGTGGGATTGGCCACCGGGTCGGGGGCGGTGATGCTGAAGTAGCGGAGTGTACCCAGGGTCAGTTCCAGCGGCGATTTCACCACGGCTCCCCGCAGAGCATCGTCGTAGAAGTGCTGGCTGGTGAGCATGGCCGTGAGTACAGTACGCATCTCGTAGCCCCCATCGCGGAAGACCTTGGCCAGGGGTTCAATGAAGTTCTGCTCTACGTCGGGCGTGAGTTCGGCGTTGATAAACCAGCGGTAAAGTTTGCGCACCAGAAAGCGGGCTGTTTCGGGTTGCCGGAGAATCATATCCACCAGGTCGCCCAGCTCATCATCGCCCGCTGTGGCTCCCGTGCGGCCCTTAATGACCGTTTTTTGGTACGAATCCGAAAAAACTTTGTCGGTTGTATCGTGCTGAGCCGCTTTGAACGTGGTCGTAATGTCGGCGGTGGTAGCGCTGCGGTAGCCCGTTTCGGTCCAGCCAGTCAGCACGCGGGCGGCGGCTTTTACATCGTCTTCGGTGTAGTTGCCCCGGCCAATGGTAAACAACTCCTGCAACTCACGGCCGTAGTTTTCGTTGGGCTTACCGGCCACATTCTGGTTACCGTTGAGGTAGCGCAGCATGGCCGGGTCTTTGGTCATGTCGATCACAAACGACCGGAAACTGCCTAGCGCGTGGCGGCGCAACACGGTGTTCTGCCGGTAGATGTAGCGGGCATCAGACACCTCATTGAAGGTAGAGACGAAATGGTTTTGCCAGAAGAGCGTCATCTTTTCCCGCAGCGACGTGCCCTCGTTGAGCATCAGACCCACCCACCAGTATTTGGTGGCCGACTGCCAGTTACCCTGTTGGTTGGCATCAAACGCCAGCGTATTAAAGGGCTTGCCGGTATTGGGGTCAACGGGTGGGGTGGGGGTGGGCGTAGTGGCCAGCAACAGTTGCAGCGCCGCCTGCGGAGTCATTCCCGTAAACTGCTGAATCTGAGCGGGCGACGGGCCAAAGGTGGCCCGGCGAAGCAGATGGGCTGCCTGTTGCAGCGTCAGGGGTTTCTTAACAGGGTCGAGTAGAGCCATAAGCAAAGCGTCTGCTATTTGGATTCCCCTAAGTTCTACATTCGTAAGCAATTTTACCGATTAAACTTTTTTAACCGGAAAGAAGGGAATTAGGATTTACGAGGTACGAATTACGATTTAGGCTGACGCCAGAGTATGCTGGCGTCAGCCTAAATCGTAATTCGTACCTCGTAAATCCTAATTCCCTACGTTCGCTTTTCGCGTTTCATATAGGTCGATGCACCGGTGCCACGCTGGTCGCCCATTTTGTGAAGCAGGCGGGCATCTTCCTGCGACATCAGTTGCAGGGCCGAATATTCCGTTTTGCCGGTGATCATGGGAAAGCCCGCCACGCGCTGGGCCGACGAGCAACGCACACAGGTACGGGTGCTGGGCACTGCCTTCAAACGACCTTCAGGGATCTCATTGCCACACTTATTGCAGTACATAACGTTGGTTGAGTTGGTTATCTATAGAACAGATCAACGCCCGGAATGGTGCCTGCTTTAGTGTGTTCTACGCGCCCGTAACTCGCAGAAAGACAACGTCATGCGGGGGAATTTGTACCGAATACTCTTTCTTAAAAAGACCCCGGTAAGCCTTCTGCCAGATGTCGCGGACGTTGGCTTTTTTGCCCGCGCCCAACTGCCCGAAATCCACGGTCATGGGGGCGGGTTGGTCGCCCAGGTTGAACAGGGCCACGTAGCGCGAACGGCCATCGGCGGCATCGGAGGTCCACACCACCAAATCGCCGTTGCGGCTTACCTGACGGCTGTTGGTGGCCGATTGGTTGGCAGCCAGGGCTTCTTCATTGGTGAGCAGGTTGTTGACAAATACGCTGTTGTCGGGCAGGTTGCCGCCCATCATCAGCGGTGAGCGGGCCATGCACCAGAGCGTTAGGTGGGTGCGTTGTTCGGCCTCGGTAAAGCGCGACAGGCGGGGCTTGCCCACGGGACCGCGCTTGGCAATTTTGCCCAGTTGCAGCATGTCAGCGTCGGGCCAGTGGCCGGGTTCGCCAATGGTGGCCCACTCGGCGCAGTAGTCGAACTGTTTTTTTAGCTGCGGCCATTCGTCCCAGAAGTCGTTGGAAATACGGAACAGGTTAGCGTATTGACGGAGGTGTTCGCTGTTGCTGAACGGCTGGTAGGGCGATACGCTAAACACAAACGGCCGCCGCGTGTTGGTAATAGCCGACCGGATGGCCTCGACCTCGGCTTTATAATACGTAAACGTGACCCGCTCCGGCCCGGTTTTGTCTACGGCTACCCGTTCCAGGCCCAGGTCATCGACCTTGATGTAGTCTACGCCCCACTGGGCATACAGGTCCAGCAGCGAATTGTAATATTCCTGGGCACCGGGCTTTTTCATGTCTACGCCATACATGTGGTTGAGCCAGGGGCAGGTAGACGTGGTGTCGGCAATCTGGTCGGCGGTGATGCCGTTGGCCCCTAGAATGGGCGATTTGGCCCAGACGGCCTGTTTCGGAATGCCCCGCATGACGTGGATGCCAAACTTTAGCCCCAGCCCATGTACATAATCAGCCAGGGGTTTGAAGCCCGCGCCCCGGTGCGCCGACGGAAATTTGCGCTCGTCGGGCAAGAGCCGTCCGTGGTCGTCCATGTTCAGCCAAGGCACATGCGCGCCGTCTTCCAGCCGGAACTGCTTGGGGTTGCTCTGGGTGCTGGCGGGCGGATGGGCATATGACCAGCAAAAATCAACGACCACAAACTGCCACCCCCGGGGCCGCAGGTATTCGGCCATGTAGGCTGCGTTCTCTTTCACCTCTGCCTCTGTCACCGTAGCCCCATACGCATTGTAGCTGTTCCAGCCCATCGGCGGCGACATAGCCACCGGAGCCTGCGCCCATACAGCGTTGTTGAGCGTGAGGGCTAGGACGAAGAGTAGATAGAGGCGTTTCATGGGAAGGGCCTAGCGCGCGAAGCCACTGCGCAACAGATAACAGTAAACTCCAAACAGTAAACTCCTTGAATGCGGCAATTAGTGTGCCAGCACCGTCGTGTCCATGTTTTCGAGGGAGGTGCCTTTTGTTTCGGGCATGAGCCGCCAGACGAAAAGGCCTTGCAGGACCATCATGGCGCAGAAAAAGGCGAAAAGCGTGGCCGGGCCGAAGCGTTCGGTCAGGATGGGGAAGGTGGCAGCTACCAGGGCGGCCATGATCCAATGGGTGAAACTGCCCAGCGCCTGCCCACTCGCGCGGACTTCGTTGGGAAATATTTCGGAGATAAACACCCAGATAACGGCCCCCTGCGAGAAGGCGAAAAAGGCGATGTAGATAAACAACAGCAGGGGCACGGTGATGCCGCCGAAGTCCTGCACGTAGAACGCCCGCGCCACCAACCCCAGCGTGAGCACCAGCCCCGCCGACCCCACCAGCATGAGCACCCGCCGCCCAAACCGGTCGATGAAGTTGAGCGCCAGAATGGTAAACAGGAAGTTAATCAACCCAATCCCCGCCGACGACAGCAAGGCCGATGACTTGCCCAGCCCGGCCATTTCGAAGATGCGGGGGGCGTAATAGATGATGGCGTTGATGCCCGATACCTGGTTGAACACGGCGAACAGCACCGCCAGCGTCACCGGAAACCGGTAGGCCGCGCTGAACAGGGCCGCTTTTGGTTTGGCGGCAGTTTGGCGACCGCCCTCGCTAATAGCAGCCAGGATAGCGTCGGCAGTGGTGGGGTCGATGAGGCGGAGCGTCTGGAGAGCACCGTGTTGGTCGCCGCGGTTGAGTACCAGCCAGCGGGGACTTTCGGGAATGCGCAGCACCGCCAGCATAAACAGCAGCGAGGGGGCCGCCTGTACACCCAGCATCCACCGCCACGAGTTTTCGCCAATGCCCTGCAACAGGTAATTCGACAGGTAGGCGATCAGGATACCGGCCACCACGTTGATCTGGAACATGGCCACCATGCGCCCCCGCGACGCCGCCGGCGAGACCTCGGTAATATACAGCGGTGCCGCTACCGACGACGCCCCCACGCCCAGCCCGCCCAGGAATCGGAAGGCCAGAAACAGCCACCAGTCGTGCGCCAGGGCTGAGCCAATAGCCGACACGAGGTAACAAACGGCAATGCCGAACAGGGTGGCCCGTCGCCCCAGCCTATCGGCCGGAATACCGCCGAGCATGGAACCAATGACGGTGCCGATGAGGGCAATGGAGACCGTGAAGCCATGTTCGGAGGCACTCAGGTGCCAGAGTTGCTGAATGGCGCGTTCGGCCCCGGAGATCACGGCCGTGTCGAAGCCAAACAGGAAGCCGCCCAGCGCGACCACAAACGACCAGTAGAGTACGTTACGATTTGTCATAGGAAGGGTTTAGTAAAGCCTCAAAGATAGCGCTACATACCCCCAAACAACACCCCTAACATTCGCGTAAACTCGCGCTGCAACGGGGCTTCGATGATAATAGATTCGCCGGAAAACGGGTGCTGAAACGACAGCTCCCGCGCGTGGAGCAGCATGGTGTTCATGCCGAACTGGCTCAGAAACAGCTTGTTCTGCTTGTTGCAGCCGTGGGGGCGGTCGCCGATGATGGGGTGGAAAACGTGGGCCATGTGCTTGCGCAACTGATGCATCCGCCCCGTGGTGGGAGTCAGCTCCACCAGCGAGTAGCGTGAGGTGTCGTGCTTACCAAACGGCAAAGGAATCTCGGCCCGACGTAACGTTTTTAAGCCGGTGAAGGCCTCTTGTATGACTCCGTCTTCATCGCGCCGGAGGGGGTAGTCAATGTCGAGAGTGTCGGGGGTGTAGCCACGCACAATAGCCCAATATGTTTTGTGCATCTGTCCGTCGGCAAACTGCTGTTGCAGGGCCGCGTTCATGATTTCATTGAGGGCAAAAAGCAGCACCCCGCCCGTTTTCCGGTCGAGGCGATGGGCCGGAAATACCCGCTGCCCCAACTGATCGCGCAGCAACTGCACAGCAAACTCATGGGCATCGGCGGCTATCGGCGACCGGTGTACCAAAAGCCCATGCGGTTTGTTAATAGCCACTATCTCAGGTGATTGATACAGAATCTCCAGCGGCTGAGCAGGCGAGGGCACATCCGTCATTGCAGAAAACCGGGCGCGGCTTTGATCTCGTCGATCTGTTTGCGGTGGCGTTCGCAGTGGCCCGCAAAGAGGAGTAGGGTCTGGTAACCGTCGAGGGTGCCAAAGACCATGTGAGTGAAATAATGCGTCCGCCAGTTGCCCGGTGCCGATTTTACGTAGTCTATGATGGTGTTCCGCTGTGCATCAAATGCGGCCAACGCGGCCGTCGTGTTGCCAAAACGCCCCGTTGGCACGAAAGGATCAGGGGCGGGTACACCAGTTTTGCGGCTGCGGAGGGCCTTGGTCAAATACAGATCCGACACCTGAATCTCGGCCCGTTTGGCCGGGTTCTCTTCCTTCTGCATGGTATGCTGTAGCCGACCAAAAATGCCGCCTTCTACCAGCACAATATGCTCCACACACTCAGCCACCGACCACCGCGCCGGGTCGGGCCTAGCCGTTAGTTGTGCTTCTGAAAGGCCCCTTACCGCATCGTGGAGGGCTGTTTTTGTGCTTTCCAGTTGCTCAATGGCATAGGCAATCTCGGCCTCAGACGCAGGGCCGGTAATGGTGGCGGGGTGTTGTTCTTGCAGCATGTGATCTGATTTACGACTTACGATGTACGAATTACGATTTTTGCTTCCGCAAGTGAAGACAGGCGTCAGCAAAAATCGTAATTCGTACATCGTAATTCGTCAATCAGTTTACATTTTCATCGCGGCGAAATAACGTATTGAATAGTTGAAGGACAGCATGAAGTAGCGGCGTAGCACCAGGCTTTGCACATCTTCAACGTAGCTCTCGTTGGTGGTGCGGGTTACGCTCCGGTTTTGGTTCAGCAGATCGAAGGCCGTGAGGCGCAATTCGCCCTGTTTTTGCTTGAAGAGGTACTGCCCAAGGCTGGCGTTGAGCAACACATATTGCTGATTATACCCCACCGCCCGGCCCGAATTGGCGATGTAGTAGGCATCGGTCTGGACAAATAGCCGACTGCCAAACCGGTGGAAGGCGCGGAGGTTAGCCGTGTTGGTGAAAAAGCGCGTATTCTGCTGAGGCTGAACCGAATACGTAGCCACCTGGTAGGTAACGTTGCCTGATAAATTGAGGTCCGTTTTGTCGTTGATGTTCGTATTCAGGCTCAGGCCCTGCCCCACGCTCAGGTTCAGGGCCGTGTTGGCGCGGTCGTTCAGAAAACTCATGCTCTGACTACCCAGCAGGTTGGTGTTCCAACTCACATTGACCGTTTGTGCCCCCCACTTGGCGGGCTTGCTAACGTTCATAAACCCAAACAGCGCGTAGTAGCCGTTGGCGTTGATGGGCCGTACCTGCTGCGCCCCCGACGGCGAGATGGTCGTCGCGTTCACGATGCGGTTTTGGGTCTGCGTGAAATTTAGCGAGGCCACAAAACTGTGAAACGTGGTCTGGTCGTAGGTGCGGTAGTTGAGGTTTACCACGTGGCTTAGCTCAGGCCGCAGGTCGGGGTTGCCCACCCGGATAAAGAGCGGATTCGAGTTGTCGACAATGGGCTGCAACTGCGTCACCGATGGGGCGTTTACGCGGGTGCGGTAGTCGAAGGTGAAGTTGCGGTTACGGCCCAGGTTGTACTGGAAACGGGCGCTGGGCAGTACGTTAAAGAAAGATCGGTCGAGTGTAATATCCTGCGACAGGTTGTTGGACTGGAGCGTGGCGTTTTGGGCGTCAACGCCAATGGTATACTGGTATTTTACCCGCCGAAACTGGTAGGAGATTCCCCCGCGCTGCGTGGTAAACACGTTGGCGTACTTGTTTGTCAACTGCCTGTTAACCAGGTCATAAGTCCTGGTGCTTTCGTTGAAATCATAGACCTGCCGGTCCGATTTATTGTTGGAATGGGACATCGTATACCGAAACTCGATGGACTTGGCCAGCGACAGCGGCTCGGTGTAGGAGAGGGTCAGGTTGTTGGCTAACGCGTTGGTGGTCTGCGTGTTCTGCTGGTCAATCCGCGACGCAAACAGGCTCGACTGTCCCCCCACCGACCGCAGAAACTGGTTCTGCGACTGGTTGATACCGTTGCTGTTCTGGTCGTTGATGGTGGTGATCAGATTAGCCGAAAACGTACGCCCCCGCCGTTTGAATTTGTGCATCCACAGCAGCGTGTTCGTGCCCGAAACCCCCTGCGCGTTGTTAGTATAGTTGCTGTTGCTGGTGTTGAGCAAGTTACCCTGCCCGTCTACGGTGCGGGCCGTGGCGAGGCTGCTGGTCTGGTTGTTCGTGAAACTCAGGTTGGGAATAAGCCGGATCGAGTTGGCCGAATCGAGGCGGTAGTTCAATTGCAGGTTAAACCGGTGGGCGCCGTTTCCCAAACTATTGCCGCTTTGTTTGTCCGTGAAATTGGTTTGTGCCGCTGCCGTAGCACTGCTGGGCAGCGACGTCTCGCGGCGGCTGGTCTGCTCGTTCTGGGTGTTGGTCTGGTTGAAAAAGTAGCTGGTGCTGATGTCGGTTTTGGTGCCCAGTGCGTCGGAAAAATTCAGCCCGCCCGCCAGCGCCCGCGTGATGCCCGTGGGCGACAAGCCATTGGCTCCACCCGCGTTGCCGCCGCCACCATTGCCACCGCCCCCTTGTCCGCCACCTCCTCCGATCTGCACGTTACCGCCACCGCCCTGCCCACCACCCTGGCCTCCGCCGCCCCCAGTGGGGCCATTGCCAAGGCCATCGCCGGTGAAATTCTGCTGATTGATGTTGTTCAACTGCCCCACGCCGCTTAGCTGTTGCCCATTGTTAAACCGGTTTACGCTGAGCCGACCCTGATACCGGGCGGCACCGGCCTCGTCGGCACCGTACCCCGCCGACTGTTGGCCAAACACCCCCCGCCGCCGGTCGCGCTTGGTCACGAGATTCACCGTCCGGTCGCGTTCGCCATCGTCCACGCCCGAAAACTGTGATTGCTCCGACTGCCGGTCGAACACCTGCACCCGCTCGATCATGTCGGCGGGGAGGTTGCGGGTGGCCATTTTGGGGTCATTGCCGAAAAAGGGTTTGCCGTCTACCAGCACCCGCCGCACGTCTTGTCCCTGCGCTTTCAGGTTGCCGTCGCGGTCGACTTCCATACCCGGCAATTTCTTCAGCAGATCTTCCACCTGCGCGTTGGGCTGCGTCTTGAACGACCCGGCGTTGAACTCCAGCGTATCGCCTTTTACGCTCACGGGCGGGCGCTCCTGCACCACCACCACTTCGTTGAGCGTCTGCGTTTGCGGGATGACCCTAATAGTATCCAAGCTAACCGTGGGTTGCGCGGCGGTCAGGTTCAGCAGCACCGACTTGGGCCGGTAACCCACGTAGGTAATCAGCAGCCGGTAGCGCCCCAGGGCCAGATTCTGAATGGTGAAGTCGCCATCGCCACCCGTAGTTTGCACCTGCACAAACGATGAATCGCGCGCCAGCAGCACCGACACGTTAGCCTCCAGCAGGGGTTTTTTTGTGACCGAATCGACCACAAAACCGCTTGCCTGGCCCGATTTGGCCGTTTTTGTCTGAGCCAGCGACAACAGTGGGAGCATACACAGCCCCAGCAGGATAACGCGCATGGCTGGGTTAGTTTCTGATCGGGAAGTCGCGCGATTGTTGTTGCCGCATGGTGGCCATCGCTTTCTGCCGAATAGTCCGCAGTTCGTCGGCCGACACGGTTTTGGCATCGGCGCGGGGTTTCAGCGCGACTTCGTTCACTGCGCCTGCGTCTATTTTAGTGGCCCGGTACATGAGGTCGTCGCTTTCAACAAACAGCACCACGCCCTTGTCGGGAGTGAGGTCGGCAGCGGGCGAATAGGTAAAGGGCAGGTCGGTGGTGAACCAGACGGTGCAGGGCTGCTCTTTAATGGTGCAGGTGGCCCGCTGGCAGGTATAGCCCAGAATGGTCTTGGTTTTGCCCGTCACTTTCCAGTCGGCGGGGCGGGTGGCGGCCACTTCGGTCTGGTAATATTCTTTCTTCGTCGAATCGACGTTGAGTGTGGTTAGCTGGTAGCTTTTGCCCGTGGCCAGGTCAGTGTGGGTGGCCTGTTCAATAGGCATCCTGAACCGGCCCGTGCGTTGCTGCATGGCCCGCATCTGTTCGGGCGTACGTTCGCCCCCGCCGTTGCGGTCGCCCCCGTTATCGCCCCCCGGTCTGTCGCCGCCGCCACCGGGAAAACCGCCGCCCGGCCCCCCGCGAAACATGCGTATGCCGCCGCGCCCGCCGTTATCGGCTTTGGCCCACTGCCCACCAAATTCCACTTTTTCCACGCCTTCGGTTGTTTCGGGCACCTCGAACTTACGGCCATCGGGCAGGGTACCACCGGGCCTGATTTCCTGCCCGTTGATGTTGATGCGGATGTTCGACGGGTCGATCCGGCGCATGGTTTCGTAGGTAATCGTGCCCGACGTGGGGGCTGTTTGGGCGTTGGCCAGCGTACCTGCCAGGAGGCAGGCCGAGAGCAGGAGGTGCTGTTTCATGGTATAAAGAATTACGGCGTTGGCCAGCGTTGCATGGCGACGAAAAAAAGCCTCAACCTAGCCTACTGCTTCAATAAGCGGGCGGTACCCAACTCTTTACCGCTTTGGTCAAAGGCCGTAAGCAAATAAATACCCGCGCCGAGCGTGTGGAGAGTGATGGCCTCTGAACCGTCGGTGGTTTGCAGCACCGTGCGCCCCGCCGAATCGACCAGCCGAACGCTATGGGCGGGCTGGTTGCCTGCCTCTACCCGTATCTGGTCACGGCTGGGGTTGGGAAACACCCGGAACGACTGCCCGGTGGCGGGATCGGTGCTGAGTACCTGAATTTCGCCGGTGGCGTAGGTGCGCAGGGCCTCCAGCATACAGGGCATAATTTGGGTACTGTTGCTGCCAAACATGCTGAACCCGCCGTCCCATTCCCACCAGGCCGACGGGATTTGCAACTTACTGAGGGCGTAGTAGATGGCCTCGGCGTGCTGGCAACGGCTTGTTGGGGTGGCATTGAGGTTGTACGAGCCAAATTCGCCCAGAAAAATAGGCACGTTTTTCGCCACCGACCATGCTTTTGCTGCGCTCAGGCTTTTGTAAATGGCGTCGTAGGTGGCCTCGTTGGCGTAGTTGTTAATGGCACTCTCTACCCAGGTGCCTTTGGCTGAGGCGGGCACGTTGATGGTAACGCCTTTGGTGGCCGGAAACGGAATACCCTTCAGGTCGGGAATGCCCTGCCCGGCCCAAGTAGCGCCCTGGTGGGTGAAGATAAACGGGTCGTAAAAGTGAAAGGTATAGATGATGTTGGGGTCGGCGAAGGGTTCTGACTGGAGCATAGCGTCGCGGCCGTTCCAATCGTGAAAACCCACCACCAGCGTGTGATTGGGCGCAATGGCCCGCACCGTCTGGATGAGCACGTCGGCCTGTTTGCGCCAGGTGGCGGCGGTCATGCCGTTGGGTTCGTTGCGGAGTTCAAAGAGGACTTTTTCGGGGTCGGTAGTTTTGTAGCGTTCGGCAATTTGCTGCCAGAGCCAGTTTACCCGCGCCGTAGTGTCGGCCCCGGCAATACTCCGGTCAAACTCAACATGGTGCAGGTCAATCAATACGTTCAGGTTATTGGCCAATGCCCATTTCACCAGCGAATCGGGGGCGTAAAGCTGGTCGGGCGTATCCCACTTGTAGGGTGGTTGCACACTGGCCCAAGCTCCGAAACAGACCGGAATACGTACGGTTTTGAAGCCCGCTTTGGCCAGGTCGGCTAGGCGTTGTTTGCGAATGGCCACGTCGGCGGGCTTGGCAAAATCGCTGAAATGACGGGCTTTGGAGCCGTTCCAATAATTATCCAGATAAGATAAATTCATACCCAGCCCCAGCTTAGCGGCCCGTTTTTGTGCCGTATTTTGACCAAAAAGAGGTAGCTGGAGCGAAATAAAGAGGATAAGGAAGGAGAAGCGAATCATAATGTAAAGTAGTTGGTAAGGGTAGTTATATTAAGGACATAAGTTGTTCTCGTCGTTAATCTACGCCCATTGTTGCCTGCCTACCTTTGTCTTCATGAATCCGCTTCGCATCGTTTCCATTGTGCCGTCGCAGACCGAACTGCTGTTCCATCTGGGCGTCGGTCCGGCGGTGGTAGGGCGCACCAAATTTTGCATCTATCCAGCCGACGAGGTGGCCAGCGTACCCGTGGTGGGCGGAACAAAAAATGTTGATAGTCAGCGCGTTGCAGCCCTGAAGCCTACCCTGATTCTGGCTAACCGCGAAGAAAATACCCGCGTCAACGTAGAAGCCCTGCAAGCCATTGCCCCTGTTCACGTTACCGACGTAACCACCCTGCCCGATGCCCTCGCCATGATTCGCGATGTGGGTAGGCTGGTGGGTAAATCGACTGAGGCTGAAACACTTGCTCAGCAGATAACCGTTTCCATGGCTGCTCTGCCCGCCCCGCCCGAACGCCCTCGTGTGGCGTACCTGATCTGGCGCAAACCCTGGATGGTGGCCGCCGCCGACACCTTTATCGACGCCATGCTGACCGCGGCTGGCTTCACCAACGCCTTTGCCAACCAGATGCGTTACCCCGTCATTACCGAAACTGACTGGCAGGCCGCGCAACCGGACTTGATCTTCTTGTCGTCGGAGCCGTACCCGTTCAAGGCGAAACATATAGCCGAGTTGCAACAGCTATGCCCGCAGGCGAAAATCCGGCTCGTCGATGGTGAGCTGTTTAGCTGGTATGGCAGCCGGTTGTTGCGGTCGGCCACTTATTTTTCCGCGCTTCGTCAGGAAACCATCCCGCCACTTTTTTAGCCTTTGTGAGCCGTTTAGCCCTGTTAGGCGGTCGACTAAAAAAAGTAGTGGCCATTTTAACGCATGCCCTGCGCTGAATTACCCGCCTGTGTTCGTAATTTTCGCCTTATGATGAAACTGCCTCTATCTATTTTGTTGCTGTCGGCGCTTTGGGCCGGACAGGGTTGCCAATCGAAAGCAGCCAAAGAAACCACCGCCAACGACAGTACTGCCACTATCACCACGTCGGCATCGGCCACCCCCGAGACCGACGCACCCGCCAGTACCAGCACCGCACTGCCCGACTCCATAGCTGCGGGGAAAGCACTGTCGCCCATTGATTCATTAGGGTTGATCGGACCAAAAATTACGGGAGCTATTTTGCCAGGTAAGCGTATTCTGGCCTTCTATGGCAACCCACACTCAAAGAAAATGGGTGTTCTGGGCGAGTACCCTAAAGATGATATGCTCCGCAAGCTCGACCAGCAGGCCATTCCCTGGATTGAACAGGATTCGGCCAAAACGCCAATCCAAAAAGCCCTGCACTTGGTGGCAATCTCGGCGCAAGGTGCGCCCGGCAAGAATGGTCATTACAGCATGCGCATGTCTGACAAAACGATTCGGAAAGTGATCCGCTGGGCTGCCGAACACAATGCTATCTGTTTCCTCGATATTCAGGTGGGGCTGGCTCCGCTTGGTCCCGAAATGGAATTTCTGAAACCATACATCGAATTACCTTACGTTCACCTGGGCATTGACCCCGAATTTTCGATGAAAACTGGTGCCCGGCCCGGCTCGAAAATAGGTACGTATGATGCCGCCGACGTTAACTCGGCGGTGCAGTTTCTGAGCCGTATTGTGAAGGATAAAAAATTGCCACCCAAGATTTTGGTAGTACACCGGTTTACCCGCCGCATGGTAACCAACTACAAAAACATCAAGCTCGACCCCAACGTGCAGATCGTGATGCACATGGATGGCTGGGGACCGCCTTCGCTCAAGCGTGACACCTACCACGACTACATTCAGACGGAACCTGTGCAGTATACCGGCTTTAAACTGTTCTATAAAAACGACCTCAAAAAAGTCGACAAGAATTCAAGCTGGAAGGTACCCCACCTGATGGAGCCTAAAGAAGTGCTTTCCCTCACCCCGAAACCACTTTATATTCAGTACCAGTAATGATTTCGGATTGGGGATTGCGGATTTTGGATTGTTGCTGACGCCAGAGCAAACCCATGCGTCAGCAACAATCCGCAATCCCCAATCCGAAATCAAAGTATCCCCAATCCAAAATCCCTTCATCATTCTAGTTTTCCCCACAACTTCGCATACTCCTGCCGGTGGTGTTTCCAGCGTTTGTGCGACCAGAGCCAGTTGGCGGGGTCGTGACGGATGGTGGCGGTGAGGCGGTCGCGGTAGCGGTCAATAAGCTCGCCTTCGGGCACATCGATGTAAGGTGGCTCGGCCAGCACCGAAAATGTAGCGGTGTAGTGGCCCCGCTTCACCCGCAGCATATCTACGTAGAGCACCGGAACCTTCAGGCTACGGGCCAGCCGCTCGATACCCGTGTAGAAGGGCGTGTCGCGGTGCAAAAAGTCTGTCCAGTAGGCCGCTTCGGGCTGGTTGGGCATCTGATCGGCCACAAGAGCAATGAGCCGGGGCACCTGCCGCCGCAGGACCAGTTCGCGGGGAAGCCGCTGCATGGGAATCATGTATGGCCCGAAACTCGACCGGATATGCCGCATCAGTCGTTCAGAAAATGGGCTGTTCAACGGTTTATACACACTGTCGACGGTTAGTCCGTACACGCCCGCGGCCGGTGGCAACCATTCCCAATTACACTGATGGGGGGCCACCACAATGGCTGTTTGGCCACTTGCCAGCAGGTCTAAAGCTACTTCCGGATTGGTGTACACCACCCGGCGGCGCATCTCGTGGGCCGATAGTCCGGGTAGCTTCACAATCTCCACAATCACGTCGCTGATGTTCCGGTAATACGCTTTGGCAACGCGCCACCTTGCCGATTCCGTTAGTTCAGGAAACGACTGCCGGAGGTTGTCGAGAATGACCGCCCGACGGTAGCGGATCACATGCGTCAGTATAACATAAAGCAAGTCGGCCACCCGGTAGAGGATAAAAAAGGGCAGGGCGGCCAATAGGCGAAAAGCAATCATACGGCAAAGATAAGCCGACCGGGCGGGGCATTAGCGTGTGCCACCCCAACAAGCCAGCGGGTCAACTTTGCTAACCTTCTTCCACCCGTTTCGTTTTAAGGCGTATGGGCTATGTCATTGGAATACTGCTTGGCTTGCTGGCTACGGGCCTGCTCGTGTTTTTCTTCCTGAAAAAACGCCGGAAAGTGCTCGTTGAGCCGGCGGCACCACTGCCCCCCACCATGGTGGAACTGCTGGCCGAAAACGTGCCGTACTATGCCTCGCTGCCCGAAGAGAAGCAGCCGATTTTTGCCGAGCGCGTCAATCAGTTTCTGGCCAATGTGACGATTGAGGGTGTCGAAACGGAGGTATCAGAAATAGATAAAGTGCTGGTAGCCAGCAGCGCGGTCATTCCCGTATTTGCGTTCGACGACTGGCAATACCCCAACCTGACCAACGTGGTGCTCTACGACAGCACCTTCAACGAAAAGACGTTCGAAACGGAAGGAACCGACCGCCGCACGATGGGGCTGGTGGGCACAGGCGGCGCGTTACAGAGTAGCATGGCCCTCTCTAAATCGGCATTGCTGAATGGGTTTCTGAACAAGACGAGCAAGGAAAATACCGGCATCCATGAGTTTGTCCACCTGCTCGACAAAGTCGATGGTGAGATCGACGGGGCACCGGAAATGATGATTCCTAAAGAGCACCTGCAACCGTGGCTGCGACTCATGCACGAAACCATGCAGCAGATGGAAACGGGCCGCACCGACATAAACCCCTACGGCCTCACCAACGAAGCCGAATTCTTCGCCGTTGTCTCCGAATATTTCTTCAAACGCCCCGACCTGCTCAAACAAAAGCACCCGGAACTGTTCGAGCAACTCGAACTGATTTTCAAGCAAAACCCGGTCAG
Source organism: Fibrella aquatilis (assembly GCF_017353255.1). Classification (GTDB taxonomy): domain Bacteria; phylum Bacteroidota; class Bacteroidia; order Cytophagales; family Spirosomataceae; genus Fibrella; species Fibrella aquatilis. The sequence goes on from NZ_JAFMYU010000027.1 coordinate 67,650, forward strand.
ATAGTGGTGAGTGGTAAACGCTAAGTGGTGAGTTTGCTTCCGCCAGCGTACTGCTCTTGCGGAAGCAAACTCACCACTTAGCGTTTACCACTCACCACTCCCTCAGCATTCCGTCGCGCTCAGGGCTAGCCCTGCTTCGGAGGTCTCCTTGTATTTTGTCGACATGTCGCGGCCGGTGGCTTTCATGACTTTGATGACCGCGTCGAGGGAGATTTTTTGCATACCCGGCGAACCCGACGAGGCCAGGAGGTAGGCGTTGTAAGCTTTTACGGCCCCCATCGCGTTGCGTTCGATACACGGAATCTGTACGTAGCCGCCGATGGGGTCGCAGGTCATGCCGAGGTGGTGTTCAATGCCAATTTCGGCGGCGGCTTCGATGGCCCCGATGCCGTGTCCCGCGCACTGCGTCAGGAACGCCGCGCCCATGGCCGAGGCCGTGCCTATTTCGCCCATGCAGCCCATTTCGGCTCCGGAAATGCTGGCATTGTGCTTCACTAGAAACCCAATGGCCGCCGCCGCCAGCAGGCCTTCGCGCAGGGTGGTTTTGTCGTAATGAAAATGGTTTTTGGCCAGGTACGTCAGCCCCGGTATCACGCCCGACGCGCCCGACGTGGGGGCCGTTACCACAATACCCCCCGCCGCGTTTTCTTCGGAAGCTGCTAAGCAGTAGGCGTTTAGGAAAATCAGAAAGCTATCAGCCGACTGCACCAGCGACCGTGCCTGCTGATACAAGGCCGGGGCTTTACGGCGCAGACGAATGTTGCCGGGCAGCACACCCTTATGCCTAAGGCCCCGCCGCACGGCCTTGTGCATGGCCTCGATGAGTCCATCAAGGCGGGCGTTTACTTCCTTGCGCGACAAGCCCGAAACGGCCATCTCGTTAGCCAAAAGCACCTCTGCTAAGGGCAATCCCGATGCAGTCAAGTGCGCTTTCAACTCGTTCATTGTCGAGTAGGGGTAAGGCACCGAAACGGGGTTGGCGCTGTCGTCGGGTTGGCCTTTGCGAATGATAAACCCCCCGCCGATGGAATAATATTCTTCCGACGCTATCCCGTCTGCACCATCCGTGAGGGCCAGCACCATCGTGTTGGCGTAGGGCGAATCGTAGCGGACGCGCTCGAAATGGATAGACGCCGCGTTGACTGGAAAGATCCTGTCGGCTACCTGAACGGGGTACGTTTCGGCAGGGTCGCGGAGAAGGTTGAGCAGGGCGTCGGGGTTGGTAGTTTCGGGTTGCCAGCCCAGCAGCCCGGCCACAATGGCGCGGTCGGTGCCGTGGCCTTTGCCCGTGGCACTCAGCGATCCGTAGAGATGAATGTGCAGTTGGGTGGCCGTGGCGAGCTGGTCAATGGGGAGAGCCGACATGCGCTGTACGAAGTCGTAGGCCGCTTTCATGGGGCCAATGGTGTGCGAACTCGACGGGCCGGGGCCGATTTTAAACAGGTCAAAAACAGAGGTGGTGATCATTGAGGTGCGTAACGCTGATGAAGATTGCGTAAGTTGCCCTACGCTACTGTATGAACGCAAGCTACCCAAATCCTGTGCGCCAACTCTCGTTTTCCTGCTGCCTTTTTCTAGTGGCCCTGTTGGCCAACTGCCAATCGACGGTGCCCTTTGTGTATACGGGCAAAAAAATGAAGGGTGCCAACCTCGTGGCCCCGCCCCAAAAGCCCAACGACAGTACCCTGATGGCCCTCCGCGCCGATGGGGGCACCTGGGTGGCGGTGGTGCCCTATGGCTTCTGCAAAAAAGACGATCCCCACTTCTACTGGCACGGCAACCCGCCCCCCGGCGAACGGCGCATGGGCCAATGGTGGGGCGAAACGCCTGAAGGCATCGCGGGCACGGTGGCCATGGCGCGGGCTCAGGGCCTGAAGGTGATGCTGAAACCACACGTCTGGATGATGGGCGGCTCGCACCTCGACCTGGCCTTCGACAAGGCCGCCGACTGGCAATCGTTCGAGGCCGACTACCGGGGCTACGTGCTGGGTAACGCCCGCATCGCCGACTCGCTCAAGATCGACCTGTTTTGTATCACTACCGAACTCGACAAGTTCTCGATGGCCCGCCCCGATTTCTGGAAAACCCTCATTGCCGATGTCAGGAAGGTGTATAAAGGCCAACTCACCTACGCCGCCAACTGGGACCGCTTCGCCCAAATCCCGTTCTGGAAGGAGCTTGATTACATCGGCGTCGACGCTTATTTCCCCCTCGACGATGCCAAAACCCCCTCTGAAAAAGCAATGGTGCGCGGCTGGAAAAAACCAATGGCCGAACTGGCCGAGCTAAGCGGCAAGCACCAGAAACCCATTCTCTTCACCGAGTTCGGCTACCGCGCCTGCGACCACACCGCCGAAAAACCGTGGGAATCCGAAACCGATTGCCAGCCCAACCCCACCGCCCAGGCCAACGCCTACGCCGCCCTCCACGCCGCCGTATGGCCCCAACCCTGGTTCGCCGGGGGCTTCGTCTGGAAATGGCACATGAACGAACGCCACGGACACAGGGAACGCGACATGTTCAGCCCACAAGGCAAACCGGCGGAGGAGGTGTTAAAACAAGGCTGGGCAGCGCACTGACGCTAAAAAGCAGTACGCAGATAGCTGTCTGCTTAACGTTGGAGTCATATATGTTCAGCCTTGCTGCTAACCCGCCTGTCACATGAAAGCTAGAGTGCTGAACGGCTTCTACTGTCTACTCAATACCCACGGGTGTTAGTAGCGACGAAGGAGCTTTTACGCCCTTCTGGGCGTTGGGTTTCCCAACGTGGTATACACAAGTGCTGCCTGTCGCCGGTGACGCTGCGTTACTTATTATCTATCAGATTTTGCTCAACGTTCTTAACGAACTCAGCAGATACTCCTGCGATGTCTGCGATCTGGTCAATGGTGTGGCTACCATCCTTTAACAGATACACAACAAACTTGATCTGTTCTTTTTCCTGAGCCACTAAGTAAGCTGGGTCGCGCTCAATGCTCACAAACTTGCTGATGCTGTCCATTGTCAGGTCTTTTAGATACTTTTCCAATTTACGCAACTGCGATAATACCCGCAACTGCTTGAAGTACTTCTTCAACGGAAAATCGCCTTTCGCCGTTTCATCAATCCGTTGAATGATTTGGCTTAGGGCTTTCTCGGTGCTATCGCCTTTGAAATCGCCGAGAATGCCTAAAACGACTTCTTCGGGCCGTGACGAACGTAGAAAAATTTGGTAGTCAAGGTCAGAGAACGTAATAAGCGAATAGTCAAACTGCATACTTGAACTGGTCAGACTTGCAGCCATCTGAGGCTTGGCAGGGCCTAAGAAAATGACAAACTGCTTTACGGGGAGATTATACTTACGAGTTAGCATGACGTAATACTCGGCCATGCGGTAGACCATTTCTGGTTCGTCGGCTACTTGAAACTCAATCTGCAAGACGTAGGTATCACCCTTCGTGTCCGTGATTTTCTTGAGCACGTCGGGCTTGCGCTCCTTTGTATGCTGCACATCATCAGGCAGTTCTTCGGATTCGACCGCCGTGATGTGGAGGATATTTTGCATCAAACTCGGAATGACGGCCTCAATGTTCTCCTTAAATATCTTATCGTACTGACTAACCTGTTTACCCATACGGTAAAAGTAGCTAGAACTACTCAGAGATGGGCTGGAACTCCTATATTGTCTGTCGCCCATTCAGCTTCAATAAACCTATTTCAGGACGAGATAACCCGGCGTACCAGTCAAGCTGTCATAATATGGGCGTTTGGCCTGTCGCACGGTACGTGAAATACCCATCTACGCTTAAGAATGGCCTAACGCCCCTGAGTGTTGATGGATGAAGCAAGATAACCAAAACTAACATACCTGCCTAACCTTTACACACTCAGTTCGTTGGGTATTCCAACGTCGCGCTCAGGAATGCTGCCTGTCCGACGAAACGTGGAAATGGACTTTTTTAATCATCCTGTGGATCAAATTTCTCGTTATAGTCGTCACTATAATTATCAAATGAGGAGAGCGAGCCAAAACGTCCATTCTCACGCTCAACATAAAAACCTGAAGAACCATCAAGTTGAGAGCCTAATCTATGTTTATCTTCTTTGTCGGTATCATTCTCAATATTTAGTTTTTTCGATATTTCACCTTTATATCCATTACCTGATTTAAGAAACCTTTGAAGGTTTTCTAGTCTTTGGCGAGCCTCGTCTCTTTCTAATGTTAATTGTTTTATGTAATTATTGGCAGTATTTAGATCAGCAATTAATAGGGAGTTTTTAATTGCTGAGTTCTGATTTTCTTTTTGAAACTGCTTCTGTTGTGATAATTTCTCATTCAAATCACTTACTTGATTTAGTAGCTGAACTGTGTTTTTTTCAAACCTTTTATTCAAAGAAACCTTACTCTCTTCAATCTCCTCCATTTTATTCTTCATTAGTATGTATGTTTCAAATATCTCATCAATCTCATTCACTAAAACCTCAACAGTAATTTTGCGATTAAACTCTCTAAATAAATTATCTCTTAACAAAAGCATGAATTTACGTTGAGCGTGCATCAAAGCCTTTTCATATAGATATACTTTATATTTATCTTGGTCAAAGTTACTTTCAATAATGCGTATTTCAGAGTTCGTTTTTTCATGCTTCTTTCTTAAGTGGGAACCATAGTTCTCTTTTTTCATAACACCTTGACAAAATTCACAGCAAATATATTCCTTGATTTTGAATTCAATAAATTCTTCAAAATTAATCGAAACATCGAAAAGCTGACTCTCAATTTCATCAAGAAACTTGCTTCTAATTTTAGCCCTTAAATCATCAAAATAGCTTGAAATACTTATTCCATTCGTAGCATCATACTCTAAACTTAAATTATAAAAGATACTGCCAAACATTCTTCTATTATAATTCCAATAGAAATTATCGCCGTTTGTTGGTTCAGGTAATGTATCAGTACTTAAAACCAGTTGGATATATTTTGCATGATTACCTCTTGATTTAATGAATTCTTCCTCTTTTTTAGGTAAAATAAGCCCAAAGCTTGTTTCTAATTTCCAGTTTGAATCCAAGCATGCAAAAGATTTGCTATTATTCTTGCCCCAAGAGAAGTAGTAACGTTGCATGGTAAACTGGTTTAAACTTACTCAGGTACGTTCCTGACGCTCAAGTTATGCTTGTCGCACGGTGCCGCAAAGCAAACACTGTCCTCACGAGGAGTTTGGCTTGTCGAACGCTGCTGTCGACACACTTAGGTGCGTTGCCTTGACTCCAGTTTGGCCTGTCGCACGAAGCGCGAAATGGAAGTAAAAAACGCTCGCAATGAACTATTCATCCTGTCGTACGAAGCCGCCGAGCGAGCCATACATGGCCGAGGCCCAACAAGTTAATGTACGCAACTTTGCGGAACTATATTGGCTTGATTACCAGTACAATATAGTTTCGCAGATTGCTTTTAGCGATACAGTAAAATAAATGTGTTGACAAGATCATTACTGCCACCTTCATTTTCTAGCAAATTTATTAAACGTATCGTAGAGCAAATACCCGTTTTTGGCACGCATAGCCGCCTGATTGGGTTCAATGCGCTACCAACCAGTTCTCCCCGAAGCCGACGCCGGTTTCCATTTGGACGGCCATGGGGATGGCGGTTTTCATGATCCGGTCTACGTTTTCTTTCAGGAATTCCATCTCTGACTTGTGGGCGTCGAACACGAGTTCGTCATGCACGGTCAGGATCATTTTCGACTTCAGGTTTTCGCGGTCCATAAACTCGTGGATCTTGATCATCGCAATCTTGAGCATGTCGGCGGCACTGCCCTGAATGGGGGCGTTCACGGCGTTGCGCTCGGCAAACATCCGGTCGGTGATATTGCGCGAATTGATGTCGCGGAGGTAGCGGCGGCGACCCAGAATCGTTTCGGCGTAGCCACAGCCGCGGGCCTTCTCGATACTCTGATCCATGTAGGCTTTCACCGCCGAAAACTCCTGGAAATATTCCTCAATGATCTGCCCGGCTTCTTTGCGCGGAATCTTCAGCCGCTGCGATAGGCCGAACGACGAAATGCCGTAGATGATACCAAAATTGATGGTTTTGGCCTTCCTCCGCATCTCGCTCGTCACCTCGCCAATGCCCACGTGGAATACTTTCGAGGCCGTTTGGGTGTGAATGTCGATGCCGTTGTTGAAGGCATCGAGCATGGTTTGGTCGCCGCTGAAGGCTGCCATGATCCGCAGTTCGATCTGCGAATAGTCGGCCGACATGATCAGAAATTCGTCGGAGCGGGGCACGAAGGCCTTGCGGATTTCCTGTCCGCGCGGCGTGCGGATGGGAATGTTTTGCAGGTTCGGGTTGGTCGATGACAACCGTCCGGTACTGGCCACGGCCTGATTGAACGACGTATGCACCCGGCCCGTGCGCGGCGAAATCAGCAGCGGCAGGGCATCGACGTAGGTGTTTTTGAGCTTGATCAACTCCCGGTAATCCAGGATTTTGCCAATGATGGGGTTGTCGGCTTCCAGCTTCGAAAGCACCTCTTCGCCGGTGGCATATTGCCCCGTTTTGGTCTTCTTGGCGTTCTTGTCGAGGTTGAGCCGGTCGAACAAGATCTCGCCGAGCTGCTTGGGCGAACCGATGTTGAACTCGCTGCCTGCAATCTCGTAGATCTCCTGCTGCACCTGCCGCATATCGGTCTCCAGCGTGGCCGATAGTTCGGCTAATGCGTTGGTATCCAAGGTAATGCCCTCCAACTCAAGATCGGCCAGCACCTGCACCAGCGGCATTTCTACCTTGTCGAAGAGTTTGCTCAGCTCGTCTTTGTTGAGCATCGGCGCGAAGGTATCGCGGAGTTGCAGGGTCACGTCGGCGTCTTCGGCGGCGTATTCCACCACCCGCTGAATGTCTACCTCGCGCATGGTGAGTTGCCCTTTCCCCTTCTTGCCAATCAGCGACTCGATGGCCACCGGGTTGTAGTTGAGGTAGATACTGGCCATAACGTCCATGTTGTGGCGTTGCTCCGGCTCGATCAGGTAGTGGGCAATCATGGTGTCGAACAGCGGCCCGCGTACCACCACGCCGTACTTTTTCAGCATTAGCAGGTCATACTTCAGGTTCTGCCCCACCTTCTCGATGGCCTCATTTTCAAAAAACGGCTTAAACTGATCCACCACCGCCTGTGCCTCGGCCCGGTCTTCGGGTACGGGCACGTAGAACGCCTCGCCCGGTTTGTAGGAGAAAGACAACCCCACCAGATCAGCCTCCACGGGGTCTATGGCGGTGGTTTCGGAGTCGAAGCAGACGCGGGTTTGCTCGTTGAGATAGCCCACCAGACTGGCCCGCAGCTCGGACGTATCCACCAGCCGGTAGTCATGCAAGACAGAGTTGATGTCTTTGCGCCGTTCTGTCGAATAGGCCGTGTCGATCTCGTACTCGTGGGCATCGTCGCCCCATGTAGCCACGCGTTCAGCACCGGGCGCATCTTCCACGGCGGCAGTATCGGTCACGGCATTGGGGGTAGAGGCTTCACCAGAGGCAGCGGGAACCACCACGGCGGTCTTTTTTGCCCGCGTTTTTTTCACGGGTTCAACCGCAGCCGGGGCCGGTTCGTCACCAAACAAAAAGGGCAGATCGTCGGCCCCGCTGGGGTTGCCAACGGCGGTGGGCATCGGTATGAAAGCCGGAGAAGGGTCAAAAAGCCCCATTTGTCCGTTCGACGATTTTGCCACTGGAGCGGAGGTAGTAGCAGCACCATCAAAGTCACCCAGCAACCGGGTTTTCATCTGCCGAAACTCTAGCTCGTCCAGCAACGCCGCCAGCCGGGGTTTGTCATAGTCCGACAGCTTCAGGGCTTCTTCGTCGAAGGGCACCGGCACTTCCATGTGGATCGTTGCCAGCTCTTTCGACATAATCCCCTGCTGCCCGTACTGAATTACGTTCTCTTTTAGCTTGCCCTTTAACTGGTCGGCGTTGGCAATCAGGTTTTCAATACTGCCGTAGTCGGCGATGAGCTTTTGGGCCGTTTTTTCACCGATACCGGGAATGCCGGGGATATTATCGACCGAATCGCCCACCAGACCAAGCATGTCGACCACCTGCCCTACATGCTCGATGCCCCAACGCTCACAAATCTCTTTAACCCCCAGCTTCTCGGCGGGTTTGCCCATGAAGGCAGGCTTATAAATGTGTACGCAGTTATTGACAAGCTGCCCGTAATCTTTGTCGGGTGTCATCATGTATATCTCAAAATCGCCCGCGGCGCAGGCCCGGTGGGCCAGGGTGCCAATGACATCGTCGGCCTCGAAGCCTTCCTTAATCAACATCGGCATGTTCATGGCCTCCACGATCTGCTTGATATAAGGAATGGCCACCGAAATATCTTCGGGTTGCGACTGCCGGGTGGCCTTATACATCGGAAACTGCTCGTGCCGGAACGTCTTCTTGGAGTGGTCGAAGGCCACGCCCATATGGGTGGGTTTTTCCTTCTGCAACACCTCCAGCAGCGAGTTCATAAAGCCGAAAACGGCGGAGGTGTTGACCCCTTTCGAGGAGATACGCGGATTTTTGTTAAACGCAAAGTGGGCGCGGTAGATCAACGCCATCGCGTCGAGCAAAAACAGTTTCTTGGTTGGGTTGGCCATTATAAAACAGGGCGGTTGGTAGTTTGTGGTTGGTCATTGGCTGCGGTCTGGCACCTTGGCCTGTGTCCCCACAGGCCTACGCTTGCGCGAGCCACAGTCTACCTCCGGTGCCGTAGGCCTGTGGGGACACAGGCCAGGGTGCGGCGTAGCGAATGACCAGTGACCAACTACTTTTGACGGTAAAAATAGAACAGCCCCTGCCGGGTTTTGATTCCTGTTTCTTCTTTCATGGCCACGCAAAAAAGCCCCGTCTGACCGGCGTAGCGCGAAAGGCAGCTATGCAGGAAAGACGAGGCTTCTTTACCAAAATGGCAGTTGCCGATTCAGGCTTAGGGCAGCAATACCCGGTCGATGCGGTGAATGACGGCGTTGGTGGCTACCTCATTGGCAACGACCACATTTGACGCCGACGTGCCATTGCTGGCACCCAGTACCGTAACGCCCGTGCCTACGCCAAATTTCAACGTTGGCGTTGCGCCCAATAAGGTGCCAACCGTCAGGCCGTCAGTGAGTTGTGAAGAAAATACCCGCCCTGGCACCACGTGGTATGAGAGCACTTTGGCCAGTGTGGCGGGGGCAGCAGCAGCGATGGCGGCGGCGTTAAAGCCGGCGGCGATAAACGCCTCATTGGTCGGGGCGAACACCGTGGCCGCTGTGGTCGATTGTAGCGCGGTGACCACCGCAGTGCCCGCACGGGTAACCGCCTGCGCCAGCAAACTGTAGCTGCCCGGATTAGCCAGTACTGTGGCGACAATATCGCCTGAGGGTGGCATCAGTACACCATCAATCACGTGAATCACGCCATTATCGGCGGCTACATCGGGCGTAATGACTTTTTTGCCATTAATCGACACTGTTGAACCAATCTTAGACACGTAGACGGTGCCGTTGGTGGTCAGTAGCGTTTGCAGGGGCGTGTTTACAGCCGTTGGCACTTCACTGGCGGCTACCCGCTTGCCCAACACGTGGTACTGCAAAATGTTGGTTAGCGTAGCTACTGGTAGGTTGTTTACGGCAGCTACGTCGGCAATACCCGACGCTTTGAAGGCCGCATCGTTGGGTGCAAATACGGTAAATGTGCCGGTCTTAAACGTCTCGGTCAGGTTGGCTCTTACCAACGCAGCCCGCAGGAGGGTGAAATCGTTGTTTTTGCTGACAATGTCAGTGATCGAGTTGGTGGCAACCGGGTCGGGATCTTTTTTGCAGGAGGTTAAAAAAGCGAAGCCCACGAAAAGAAGGCAGAGTGCCAGCAGACGGTTTGTTTTCTGATCTAACAGCATACGTTTGACTGTGTTTGTTTGTGAATGATTAAGTAGATGCACTGGTACACATACAAACGTATGAAAGGGATTCTTGTTTAACAGATTGGTAGAAATATTAAACAAAACAGTGTTTAAAGGTTTTAACTATATATTTATTGATTAAACGGTCACTTAGTAAATACTCAATATTAATACAGATACTTAGACTCAAGACGCATTGCATGGGTTGGAATCAGTATCCTTTTTTACAATAAAAAAACAGTGTCCACCCAAACGCAGGTAGTAATGCGTTTAGGTGGACACTGAATGAGTTGGCAGGTGCTACGCCTTCTGGTAGGAGGCCCGGAGTGTAACGATCTCGCCGCCTTTATAGCTGCCGTCGTTGATTTTCTTCACGAGCATTTCCAGTTGCTGATGCGCCCAGTCGGGAATGAACTTGTCGGGCGTGTCGATAAAGACGCGGGGGTAGTTGTAGAGGTCGCGGCCCAGGCCGAACTGCACGGCGCACCGCTTCATGGCATCGGAGATGCCGCCTTTCACGGGTTCGATGTCGGTGCGGCTGGCTCCGTCCATTTTCGAGAGGATGGTGGCGGGTTTGCCCTCTTCGCCGGGAATGGTGACGGTGATTTTGCAGAAGAAGCCGCCCTGTATTTCCGAGATTTCGTTCTGCCACCCCTGCCAGCCAAACTGCTTGTCGAACCGGTCCATCACGCAGCGGTTGGTGATGTAGGGCACCACGATCAGTTTGCCGGTTTTGGTTTGCATCTGCACCCGCCATTCCATCTCGTCGGGCTGAATGGGGAGGGTCAATTTTTCCAGTGTATTTGCTGCTTGTTCCATACGCTAATGTACCGAAAATTACGCAGATGGCCAAGTGATTTTGGGGCTAAAAAACGGCTTTGGCGCAAGCAGGAGGCCAAAAAACAAAGAAGCCCGGCCTACAACGTAGCCGGGCTTACCAAGTCTTGTGTGTGTGTTAACGAGGCAAATTGCCTATCACGTTTATGGGGTAGTAAATGGTTAACAAACACCGTGCCAATATATTCAAGCCTCTCGACAAACACCGTCGGGCATCATAACTTCTTTATGAATTTGACATGGTACGGATATGCCTTGAAGCGTTCATTGCCCAACTCAAGGTCACAGGTCACTAATGTAGTTTTGCCCGCATACCCCAGCGGGACAACCCCAATCTGGATTAATGTGCTCTGCGTTAGGTTCGCACTGGTCAATTGAGCCAGGAAGGTTGAATCTGGACAGATTGCAGCGAATACCGGGCTATCGATACCCCTACTGCTGGCAAGGGCGTAGGAGCAAGTTGGACATTGTGGAAAGCGCAAATAACCCTGATCAATGCCAACTCCAGTGCCCGTCTCCGCGAAATTCTGACAGTCGCAGAGCGGTTTTTCTACTTCTGGCGGTTTTTCTCGGCACTGAATACTGCCCAACAATAGACAGACTAAGAGTAGCTTTTTCATGGCCGTTGAGTCTAGTGCTGAATACGAATTTGCTGCTTGATGGTGGAACTCTCACTAACAGTGTGCAGGTAGTAAATGCCATTGGGCTTCACAGTTTTTTTATGGATTTGACATGAAATGGATAGGCAATGGATTGTATGTCTCCTAACTTAAACATGCAAGGAACCCGCGTAGTGCTACCGGCATATCCCAGCACGATAGCTTCTGTTTCTACCATTGTGCTGTCTGTTATGTTTTTACTGTTTAATTGAGCCATGAATGTTGAATCGGGACAGATTGCATCGAAGGTTGGCCGTTCAATACCTCTGTTAGTAAGCACGTAAGGGCAAGTGGAGCATTGTGGGAAGTTCAACAAGCCTCTAATCATGCCAACTTTAGTGCCTGTCTCCACAAAATTTTGACAGTCGCAAAATGGTTTTTCCACTTCTTGCAGTTTGTTCCTGCACTGAATGCTGCCTAACAGCAGCCATAAAAACAAATACTTTTTCATGGCCGTAAGTTCTAATGCTGAATACGGATTTGTTGCTTGATAGTGGTATTCTCACCAACGGCGTGCAGGTAATAAATGCCATTGGGTAGTTTCTGCGTATTGAGTTTCAGCTTTTTATCGGTAATTTTTCCGTTCAGAACCACGCTGCCGTTGGTGTCATAGAGCAGTAAGTCAATCTTTTTTAAATCGTCAGTAACTAGTAGCTGATTGCTCTTCAGTAGGTCTATAGCCTCCTGCTCCGTCAATACCTCCTCAGCGGTCACATTCAAGTCAACAGTGGCTGGATTGGGGAAAGCGGCTAGCCGAAAACTGCCACTGTAGTTGTAGCAATTGAAGGAACTAGATGGGCCATTACCACAAACGTTGACAGCAGCGCAGATGATGTTTCGGTAAGCCCCACCGGTCAGATATACGCTAGCATTGCCACCATTAGACGAAAATGACGTATTGCCATTGCTTGATGTGGTGACCCAGTTGAATGTGGCTGATGGGTCATTTTGCAATAGGCGAATCGTGATATTGGGCGTACTGTTCGAGACCGAAATGCCCGTCGATGGATTATTGACGGGGTAGGTGAACGTCCCATAGCTATATGTCCCTGTCAACGTGCCCGGCGTACCAACTGAAATGGTTTTGGATGGGTATAAGTAGGTGCAGCCCTGTGCCAACGTAGCCGCAACGCTGATCTGGCCATTGGCAACCTTACTGACGGTGCCCCCGCCGCTAACGGTGGCAATCGCTGTATTAGTGCTAGACCAGTTTGTTAACGAATAACCGGGTGGGATGGAAGAACAATTATAGGTAGCTGACGAACAAACATTGGTGTTACCACTAACAATTGGAGTAGGTAAACTTGCCACCACTCTTGACAGAGCACCTGCCAGCGAGTTCTTCATAGCGTATACTTGCTGAATGGAAAACTGATTCAGGCAGTTCTCCGTATAGTAGGACATAATATTTCGTGTATCGGGATTAAAGCCGTTTCCGCCAATGTATTGACAGTTAGAATCTATTTGGCCTTGAGGGTCAGCTGGGGTATCGCAGATATAATCACCGCAGCTTGTACAATTCGAGCCGTTGGCGTTTTCGGCACAGGTGCCTGCTCCGTGGTCATTGGTGGTTGAAGTACCCCGAAAGGTATGGTACAGGCCAAGACAATGTCCCATCTAGTGGCTGAGAGTAAGAGGATTCACTGAGTTGAGTGCCCAAAAGCCATCGGATTGTATGTCTTTGGCGCATCCCCCGTAGGCAAATTGATTTGTATTTATTGGAGTGTACGAGTTGATCAAATAAATGTTTATAGCATTGTCTTTCACATTCGCGGTGAAGACGTTTGTGCCGTTGCTCTCTTTCAGGTTGAAGTAGTTATCGCCAACAATGTAATCGAATCCCAATGCGTTGAAATAAATGCCGTACTTGTTATAGTCCTGATTTAGTTTCGATGTCAGGTTACAGAGTTGCGCGGATGGGTATCCTCCCTGCTGAGATGCCGGTACGGCAATGTGGTAATACACATTGACCCAGTAAGCTGACCCATTTGGTGAGGTGTTGGGCCTGAAGTTAGACACCACGGCGTTGTTACCGCAGGTTTGCGAATAAGTAGGCGCGAACGAAGTAAGAATAAAGGCAGCAGTTAAGAGCTTTTTCATGATATAGATTTACAGCAGAGGTGAATAATGATATAATAATAATTACTTGAGTAGAACTATGCAAAAATGTTGTAATTTTTCTACAAAAAATTGACAAAAAATAAGCTTAAGACGATACTATCGGTTTACGATCTAAAAATAGAGCCGGATTCTGCAAGAATCCGGCTCAGAAGCGAGGCAACAAAAGCGATATATGAAATTGATTAAAAACGTTTGCTACACTCGTTCCACTTTCATCTTCAATACAAATTCGTCCATTTCGATCTCCACCGCCGAGCCGTTGAGGCCCGTGACGAGTTCGAGCGATACGGCCTGTACTTCCTGCTGAATGTAGTCGCGGTTGGCCTCTACGGCTTCAGAAAGCAAATCGTTATTGCGCTCCAGAGCCACGTTGATCTTGTCGGTCACGTCGAAGTTCTGGTCTTTGCGCAGGTTCTGAATCCGGTTCACCAGGTCGCGGGCAATGCCTTCGCGGCGTAGCTCGTCGGTCACGGTCACGTCGAGGGCCACCGTCAGCGGACCATCTACGGCCACTACCCAGCCGGGCACGTCTTCGGTTAGAATTTCTACGTCGGTCAGTTGCAAATTAAAGCCAGCCAGTTGCAGGCTATTGGTTGTTTCCAGTTGGGTCAGTTCGTCGGGCGTCATGGCGGTGATGGCGGCGGCAACGTCCTTCATCTGCTTGCCGAATTTGGGACCCAGCGCCTTGAAATTGGGCTTTACCCGTTTGGTCAGCAGCCCGCTGGCGTCGGCCACAAATTCCACCGATTTCACGTTCACCTCCGATTCAATAATGGGTGCCACCTGCTCGATTTGCCGCTGCATGGTGCCCGTGGCTTGGCCCACCGAGACCACCGGGATGAGTACCCGCGAGAGGGGTTGCCGCACTTTCAGCTTGTGGTTTTTCCGCAAGGCGTGTACCATTGAACTGATCTGCTGCGCCAGGGCCATGGCTTCTTCCAGATCGGTGTCGATCCAGTCTTCGGCCACCGGTTGCCAGTCGGTAAAATGCACCGAATCGTGCCTGAACGGCGTATTCCGGGCAATGGATTCCTCCCGCACCGCCGCCGTGAGGTTCTGATACAGCCAGTCGGCATAGAACGGCGCAATGGGCGACATCAACTGCGCTACCGATGCCAGGCAGTGCTGCAACGTCTGGTAAGCCGCCCGTTTGTCGTGGCTCATCTCCGAAGCGTCGGCCGCACCCGCCCAGAAGCGCCGCCGACAGAGGCGCACGTACCAGTTCGAGAGTTGGTCGTTGACGAAATCCTGAATCAGCCGACCAGCCTTGGTGGGGTTATAGGCCTCAAACGATGCCTCTACCTCGCGCACCAGCGTATTCAGTTTCGACAAAATCCAGCGGTCCAGTTCGGGCAGCTCTTCGCGCGGTACGCGGTCGAACTGCTCAATCCGGTAACCGTCTACGTTGGCGTAGAGGGCAAAGAAATTGTAGGTATTGGTGAGCGTACCGAAGAACCGCCGCTGCACTTCGGCCACACCGTCGAGGTTGAAGCGCAGGTTGTCCCAGGGTTCGGTGTTGGTCATCATGTACCAGCGCGTGGCATCGGCCCCATACTCCGACAGCGTAATGAACGGGTCGATGCTGGTACCCTTGCTCTTCGACATTTTCTGACCGTTTTTGTCCAGCACCAGCCCTGTCGACACCACATTTTTAAACGCGACCGAGTCGAACAACATGCCCGCGATGGCGTGGAGCGTGAAGAACCAGCCCCGCGTCTGGTCAACCCCTTCCGAGATAAAATCGGCGGGGTACGACTGTGCGAACTTGTCTTTGTTCTCGAACGGATAGTGCCACTGCGCATACGGCATGGCACCCGAATCGAACCAGACGTCGATCAGGTCCGGCTCGCGCTGCATCAGCAAACCCGTCTCGGAGACGAGGTAAATCTCATCGGAATAAGGCCGGTGAAGGTCAACGTTTCCGGCGGCGTGAGCGGCTATAAACGCTTCATCGTTAGCTCGTTGCTCTTCTGTCAATACATCCGAAGCGAGGGCTTTTTGTACGTGTTCAACCAATTCAGCCACCGAGCCGATACACACTTCTTCCCGCGTTTCTGAGCGCCAGATGGGCAGGGGCGTGCCCCAGAACCGGCTGCGGCTGAGGTTCCAGTCTACGAGGTTTTCGAGCCAGTTGCCAAAGCGGCCCGTGCCCGTGCTTTCGGGTTGCCAGTTGATGGTTTTGTTTAGTTCCACCAGCCGGTCTTTCATGGTCGTGGTTCGGATAAACCAACTGTCGAGCGGGTAGTAGAGAATCGGCTTGTCGGTGCGCCAGCAGTGGGGGTAGGGGTGTTCGTATTTTTCTACCCGAAATGCCTTGTTCTGCTCCTTCAGTTGAATGGCAATCAGCACGTCGGTAGGTTTGAAATCGGGGTCGGCGCGTTCTTCGTCGCTGTAGTATTCCTCTTTTACGTACCGTCCGGCATAGTCGGTGATCTCGGCTACAAAACGGCCCTGACGGTCCACAATGGGCACGTCTTTGCCGGTTTCGTCTTTGACCATAATAGCCGGAATGCCGTTTTGCTGCGCCACGCGGAAGTCATCGGCCCCAAACGTGGGCGAGGTGTGCACTACGCCGGTACCGTCTTCGGTCGTCACAAAATCGCCCAGAATCACGCGGAAGGGCTTGCCAGCGGCGGGATCGGGCTGCACATAGGGCATCAGTTGCTCATACTCGATACCTTCCAGGTGCTGCCCTTTGAACTCCGACACCAGCGCCCAGGGGATGATCGCTCCGGCCGGTGCGCCGCTGCGATTCCGGTTGTCGGTCGAGAGGTAGGCATCAAAAGCGGACGGTCCGCCGCTGCGGCTGTTGATGCTGTCGACGCGGCCTTTTTCGTTCAGCCACCGGCCCACCAGGTTCTTGGCCAGCACCACGTGCACGGGCATAAACGTGTAGGGATTGATGGTCTTCACCAGCACATAATCGATGTTGGCGCCCACCGTCAGCGCCGAGTTGGCGGGCAGGGTCCAGGGCGTGGTGGTCCAGGCCAGGATGTACACGTCGGCGTCGGCCGAGTCGAAGAAAAGGAAGCCCGACTTGCCGTTGGGTTTCACCTTAAACTGCGCCACCACCGTGGTGTCTTTCACGTCTTTGTAGGTGCCGGGCATGTTCAGCTCGTGCGAACTGAGGCCCGTACCCGCCTTGGGCGAAAACGGCTGGATCGTGTAGCCTTTGTATAGTAACCCCTTGTCGTAGAGCTGTTTAAGCAACCACCATACCGACTCGATATAGTTGGTTTCGTAGGTGACGTAGGGGTGTTCGAGGTCCACCCAGTAGCCCATCTTTTCGGTCAGGTCGTTCCACCGGTCGGTGAAGCGCATGACCGTTTCGCGGCATTTCTGGTTATAGTCGGCCACTGAAATGGTCTTGCCGATATGGTCTTTGGTGATGCCGAGTTCTTTCTCTACCTGTAGCTCGATGGGCAGGCCGTGGGTATCCCAGCCGCCCTTGCGGGGCACCTGAAAGCCTTTCAGCGTCTTGTAGCGGCAGAAAATGTCTTTAATGGTGCGGGCCATGACGTGGTGAATGCCTGGCATCCCATTGGCCGACGGTGGGCCTTCATAAAACGTAAAGGTGGGCCGCCCTTCGCGCAGGGCCACCGACTGTTCGAAGGCGTTCGTTTCCTTCCAGTGCGCCAATACCCCCTCGGCAAGGGCGGCGTAATTGAGGTTTTTATATTCCGTGTACAGCACAGTCAAATAGGTCGTTTCAAACAGCAAAGATAAGGCTTTGAACGGGGTGTAGGGTGGGGGGCGTGTGCTGTTTGCTGTTGGCTTCGGCGTAGCCCCCCGCCCTAAAGGCGGTCCGACGGGTCGGTGCCCGCTGGCGCATTTAAAGCTTCGCGTCAGCAATATCTGTGCGCCAGCGGGCACCGACCCGTCGGACCGCCTTTAGGGCGGGGGGCTAAGCCGAAGCAAACACCCTTTTAAAACCCACATTAGGATTCCATTAGGATCAAATCAGGACAAACTTTTGGAATAGCCTACACGTTTTGTAGGTAGTGTACATCCAACGTTAATCCTATGAAAACAAGTGAGATAAGTGGTCGGCTGCGGCGGCCGCTGGCGGTGGCTTCGCTGGCACTGGCCATCGGTCTGGGCGTGTCGGCCTGTAGCGATAACGCCGTGAATAACATCAGCCCGGCAGATTCTAACGTACTGATTACCAACTATGACCGTGCGGTCAATTTTAGCCAGTATAAAACGTTCAGCCTGCCCGACTCGGTGTTGGTCGAGTCGAATGACGGGTACTCACAGTCAAGTTTGCCCATTGAACAGCAGGCTGTGACGCAGGTAGCGCAGGAACTGACCAACCGGGGCTTTGTGCGCGTGGCAGCCGGGCAACCCGCCGACATAGGCGTGGCCGTAACGCGGGTGAATAATCAGTATACGGGCGTGACTACTAACCCCTACGCAGGGTTTGGCAATTACTGGGGTTATGGCGGTTTTGGCGGCTTTTCGCCCTATTACCCCAGCTACTACCAGTACTACCAGGTGTCGGATCGGTACTGGCGCATTGAACTCGTCGACCTGAAAAATCGGCCTATCACTACGCCCACCACCGACCCCAATGCGCCACAGAATCAGTTGCGCGTGATCTACCAGGCCTCCCTACGTGGTAATGGTATTTTCGACGCTTCGGCCATCAACAAACTCATCACCGACGCCTTTGCTCAGTCGCCTTACCTGAAGCCAACGCGTTAATTGTCAATAACTTATGAACAAGTCAATCTTGTTGGCCGCCCTGTTGGGGCTGGCCACCCTGTCTGCCCCGGCGCAGGACCTGCCGGAGCGCGGCGGGGCCACCACTACGCCACCTGCCGTGACAAAGCCCACACCCGGCCGCGACGCCTACGGGCAACCAACCGTGAATGCCTATAACCTGATTCGGGAATCGACCTACAACCGGTACGTGACGTTCAATGCCGCGTTGCGGTATGGCGTAAGTTTGCCTATGGGTACGCAGCGGGACTATATTTCGCAACTTTCGCCCGCCAACGCCCTGCTAACGATGGAGTGGCAGTTTCCGCAAAACTTTTCGCTGGGGCTGCAAACGGGTCATCAGTACAGTCAGCAGCAGTTGCCCCGGCAATTGACCACTTTCTCGTCGGGCGAGACGATCTCGGCGGTGCAGACCCGTACCCTGACGCTGACACCCGTGATGGCCACGGCGGCCTATTACTTCAGCGACCCGGCGGCTCCGATCCGGCCCTATGTGCAACTGGCCGGTGGCGGCGCGTTTGTGAACTACACCAATTTCTACGGCACCCTGGCCGACACCGACAAGAAGTTTGCCGGGGCTATTGCACCTACCATTGGGGTAAAAGTGTTCGGTAAACGCGAGAAAGGCCTGGGTGGCGAGATTCAGGCGCAGTACCAGAATGTGTTCTATAAGTACAACGAGATCAACGGTGCCCGGAACCTGATGCTCTCTGCCGGGTTGACGTACCGCTGGTATTGACAAGTGCAACGTTTAAGGTTTAAAGTCTAAGGTCTGGGCGACCCCGTCTAAAGTTGCTTCGCGAATTACAATAGCACCGCACCGGCGGACCGGCGAAGCAACTTTAGACGGGGTCGCCCAGACCT
>NZ_JAFMYU010000028.1 GCF_017353255.1 Fibrella aquatilis
ATGGCTTCGCAAGCAGATTGGCTAAACGCGAAGCCATTGTACATTATTCATTGTGCATTGTACATTCTAAAT
Source organism: Fibrella aquatilis (assembly GCF_017353255.1). Taxonomy (GTDB): domain Bacteria; phylum Bacteroidota; class Bacteroidia; order Cytophagales; family Spirosomataceae; genus Fibrella; species Fibrella aquatilis. Next base: position 73 of record NZ_JAFMYU010000028.1, read on the forward strand.
CCTCTACAAATTTTTCTTCAAATAATCAACATACTGCTGATAGAGAAGCAGATACGTGGTTTGATTGTAGGCTACGCCGTGGGCGCCGGGGGGGTAGATGCGGAGGTCGGCATCTTTGCCGGCATCCTCCAGGGCGTTCATTAGCTGGAAAGTGTTGCGCACGTGTACGTTCTCGTCCATAGTCGAGTGGGCGATGAACATTTTGCCGGCCAGATTTTTGGCGTAGGTAGTCACGGCGCTTTTGGCGTAGGCGGCATCGTTCTCAGGCACTAAACCCATGTAGCGCTCGGTGTAGATGCTGTCGTACAACCGCCAGTCGGTGACGGGTGCGCCCACGAGCGAAACCTTGAACACGCCGGGGTGGGTAAGCATGGTGTAGCTGCTCATGTAGCCGCCGTAGCTGTGCCCACGAATGGCCATCCGCGTGCCATCGACCCAGGCCAGCGAGGCCATGTACCTGGCCGTTTCGGCGAAATCGAGGCTTTCAAACTGCCCCAGCTTCTCGTAAACCTGCTTTTCAAACGTTTGGCCGTAGCCGCCGCTACCCCGGTTGTTTACGCCCACCACCACATAGCCCTGCTGCACCAAATACTGCTGCCAAGGTTGCGTGTGCCACTCGTTATACACCGATTGCGCCCCCGGACCGCCGTAAATGTCCAGCACGACGGGGTATTTATTGGCGATGTTAAAGTCGGCCGGTTTTAGAATCGAAATCTCGACCCGCTGCCCGTCGGAGGTGGTGAACGAACTGAGTTCCTTTGGCGAATAAGTGTTGGCGGCGGTGTATTCACGCACGCGGGCGTTGTCTTCCAGGGTCTTCAACAACTGCCCCGACACCGTCCGTAATTCCACCTGCGTAGGCGTGGTTATGTTGGAATACCGGTCGATGAACGTCTGCCCGTCGGGCGAGAAATTGATGGCGTGCCGACCGGCCGGGGTGGTCAGTCGGCGTTTGTTTTTTCCGTCGGCGTCCACCACATAGAGTTGCCGTTCCAGTGGTGAGGCCTCCGTCGAGGTGAAGTACACCTTCTTTGCTTTGGCGTCGATGTGCTGAATGGTTGAGACTTCAAAATTGCCCCTGGTGACCTGATTGAGCAGTTTTCCAGTGTAATCGTATCGGTACAGGTGCGCCCAGCCGTCGCGGTCCGACACCCAGTAGTACTCGTTGACGCCTTCGGGGAAGTAAAACAGATGGTCCACGCCCGCGAAGAAGTCGAAGATATCGACCCACGTTTTCGACGTCTCGGTCATCACCGATTTGGCCGCGCCGGTGCGGGCGTCGGTCATGTAGAGGGTAAGTTCGTTTTGCTTCCGGTTCAGGTGTACCAGGGCCAGTTTGCCTTCCTGCGCGGTCCAGTAAATGCGGGGAATGTAGCCGCCTATGCCTTCCACCTGCATAAAGTTGGTTTTGCCGTTAGCTACCTCGATGGCCCCAATCCGCACGCCGGGGTTGCGGTCGCCCACGCGGGGGTAGGGGAGCGAGTCATACGTTTCGCGGAAGCCCTTGTAGTTGGTGAGGCGGTAAATCGGCACGGCCCGCTCGTCGGTTTGCCAGAAGGCAATAAACTTGCTATCTGGCGACCACACCCAGGCTTGCGCCAGGCCAAACTCTTCTTCATACGCCCACCCAAACCGACCGTTGTAAAAAGCGGCTCTGGCATCGGAAGTTAACTGTTTTTCGCCCCCCGACCCGGCCACGTCGAAGACGAACAGGTTGCCGCCGCGTTCATAGCCTACCTGCTTACCATCGGGCGAGAGTTCGGCGGTTTGGGCATCTTTGGCAATGAGCTTCAACTGCTTGTCGGCCACCGAATACAGGTAATAATCGGCCACGCCCGACCGGCGGTACACGGGCCGGAAGTTAGTTTTGAAAACCAGGTTCTTCGCATCTTTCGACCACTGAAACGACTCATAATCAAAGGCTTTGGTGGTACCGGGGAAAGTCAGGCCCGCACCGTCGAAGGCCACGGTTTCCTGCTGCGTGGTGGGCGTTACGGTCTTGATAACGCCTCCTTTGTCGAGGTACGAAAAGCGTTTACCACCGTCGATCCAGTTGACCGAGCGCGGCCCTGCCGAACCAGCGAGTTGCCCGCCCGACCGCAGGGCTTGGCCCAGATCGGCGTAGCGTGGTTTGGTGGCGGGCGTTTGCGCTACCGCCGAAGTAGCAAGGGCGAAATAGAGCCAGAGAATGGGTTTGTTGACGTTCATGGGCTAAAAATAACGAGGTAAAAACTTACATTTGCTTACAGGCCAATTCCGTTTCACGGTATCGTTATGACGCTCAGCATTGCCAACATCCCGGAAGAACAGCGCACAACCGTTGAGTTTGCGAACTATCAGATGGACGACAGGGCGTTCTACGACTTTTGCCGCCAGAATGAGCACCTGAAGTTTGAACGAAATGCCGACGGAACCATCGTAGCTATGCCCAATACCGGGGGAAAAACAGGAAATCGCAATACTAAAATTACGTCCCGCCTCGACATATGGTCGGAAACTTACGGCGGGTTGGTTTTTGACTCATCGACGGCGTTCAAACTACCCACCGGCGCTACCCGTTCGCCCGATGCCGCCTGGATCAGCGATGCGCGCTGGAGTCAGCTCACCCCCGATGAACAGGATCGTTTTCCGCCCATTGCCCCCGATTTTGTGGTGGAGCTAATGAGCAACACCGATTCCCTGACCGACGCCAAAGCCAAAATGGCCGAGTACATCAACGCAGGTGTTCGGCTGGGTTGGCTGATTGACATGAAACGGCAGGAAGTAATGATTTATCAGGCCGACGGTAGCATTCAAACCCACACGCAGTTCAGCCAACCGTTATCAGGCGGAGACGCACTACCGGGTTTTCTTTTTGATTTACGGTTGCTGCTTCGGTGAAAATGGCTTGAAAATATTCCTTTATAATTCAGTTATATATCGTGGTTCGTCTTAATTGATACAGCATTTACTGGGTATCCCATTTTGCTTAGGATTTGCCCAATAAACTGTTTGATTGATGCCGCACTATAATGCGTTTCGAAGTATAAATTCGTGTTAGTGATATGACCGGGCTTACGTAGCAAAGTACTATTGGTAGTGAAATACGGTCTCTTTTTGCCCACTAATGTAGTTAGCTTATTTAATTCTTCTTGAGTGTGATTTTGAGCTAATATGTTAACGAATAATTTAAGCAAATTTACCCAATTAGTTGCCTCGTATGTGTTATTAATAAACGACAATGATATTGGTTTATATAACGAGGTGTCTAACTTAGAATCACTCGATTTTTGACTACCATTCGTTTGTCCTTCAGAAATTTCCGTTTTCTGTGACTTTTGTATGCTTGCTTTGTTAAGTAACGGCAGCGAAGTTTCTCCGGATACTTCTTTCAGAAACTGAATAACGGCCTTGTTATCAGGCTTGTATCCACATATCTTTTCAACGCTCTCCGCAATCACTTCGCTTAAGAAATCATCCTCTTCAGATAGAAGCTTACGCCACGCCTTCGGAAACGTATCTTTGATAATTTTGCCTTTTTGCCTGCTGTTATAAATGTTTTCTGCATTGGTAATCGCCTGACCACTGACTACGTCCTGTTTAGATATAAAAGCAAAAAACTTATCTGTAATATCTGATGGTGACTGACTTAACAGGTCAACTGTATAAAAACGGCGTTGTTCCCAAGTCCCCTCCTGTAATGGCAAATAGAACCACCATATTATACCGTTCGTCAAAATCGCTAGCTTTACGCCATGATCGAAAGCATACCTAAGCAACTGTCCTTGATGTTTATCTAAGTCTTCTCCTACCTTTTTTACTTCAACAAATACCTTATTGTATCCGTTTATACGAAGGGCGTAATCAACACGACCACTTTGAACGTTATACTCAGGAAATACTTCTTGTACGTCAAAAGGATTCCATCCCAACTGCTGTAGCATCGGTAGAATCAAACCTTGTTTCGTGGCTTCTTCACTTTGCTTACCAAGATTTCCCTCTTGTTTCTTATTTTGAATAAAACTATGTAGACTGCTTTGCATAGGATATTCTAAAATTTTCATGTTGACCGACAAATATAAATGAAACTATATCCTTTAAAACATCTTCAAGAGCATTCAAAGGCATAACTTAGTCCTGCATCAGCAAGATACCACACATTAATGCCACGTTCTGCTAATAAACGCCCTTCATGAAGATCAACAAACTGCTTGTGGCCAACCGGGGCGAAATTGCCCTGCGTGTGATGCGTACCGCCCGTGAGATGGGTATTAAAACGGTCGCTATTTTTTCCGAAGCCGACCGCAATGCCCTGCACGTGCGCTATGCCGACGAGGCGGTTTGCGTGGGTCCGGCCCCCTCGTCGGAGTCGTATCTGCGGGGTGACGTCATCATCGACGTGTGCCAGAAGCTGGGCGTCGATGCGATCCATCCGGGCTACGGGTTTTTGTCGGAAAACGCCAATTTCGCCAGGCAGGTACGCGAGGCGGGGCTGATCTTCATCGGTCCCTCGCCAGAGAGCATCGAGGTGATGGGCAGCAAGTTAGCCGCCAAAGCCGCCGTAGCCGACTACGATATTCCGATGGTGCCCGGCACACCCAGCGCCATCGACGGGTCCGCCTCAGGAAGGGCCGAGGCTAAAGTGATTTCGGCCAAAATCGGCTATCCGATCCTGATTAAGGCCTCGGCGGGCGGCGGCGGTAAAGGGATGCGCGTAGTAGAGCAAGAAGCCGATTTCGATGAGCAAATGGACCGCGCCGTGAGTGAGGCGATCTCGTCGTTTAGCGATGGGTCGGTGTTCATTGAAAAATACGTCACCTCGCCCCGGCACGTGGAAATTCAGGTGCTGGGCGATCAGCACGGCAACATCATTCACCTCTTCGAGCGGGAATGTTCGGTGCAGCGGCGGCACCAGAAAGTGGTGGAAGAAGCGCCGTCGGCCATTCTCACGCCGGAGATTCGGGAAGCGATGGGGCAGGCGGCGGTAGGTGTGGCGCGGGCCTGCAACTACTACGGCGCAGGCACAGTAGAGTTCATTGTCGATGCAAATCTGAACTTCTATTTCCTCGAAATGAACACCCGCTTGCAGGTGGAACACCCGGTAACCGAGTTGATTACGGGCGTGGACCTGGTCGAGCAGATGATCTACATTGCCGAAGGTAAAGCCTTGACCATCAGGCAGGAAGACTTGCAGATAAAGGGTCATGCCGTAGAAATCCGCGTGTATGCCGAAGACCCCGCCAACAATTTCCTGCCCGACGTGGGTACGCTGGAAACATACGTGCGTCCACAAGGCAACGGCGTACGAGTAGATGACGGCTTCGAGCAGGGCATGGCCATCCCGATCTATTACGACCCCATGATTGCCAAGCTCATCACCTACGGCGACGACCGGGCGGCGGCCATTCAGAAGATGATCCGGGCCATCGACGAGTACCAGATTTCGGGTGTGCAGACCACGCTTGGTTTCTGCCGATTCGTGATGAACCACCACGCCTTCCGCTCCGGCCAATTCGACACCGGTTTTGTAAGTCAATACTTCACGCCGGAGGTATTAGCTACCCAATCCAACGCCGAAGAGAATGAACTAGCCGCCGTTTTCGCAGCGTATCTGCTTAATAATCAGGCGGCGAAGCCAAGCCAAACCCAGGCAGTCGGCCCCGCCCGCTCCAAGAGCCAATGGCGCACCAAGCGGCTAGGATAAATTCATGCCAAAAAAACGCCTTTCGGCTATCGACATCACTTCACTGCAAACAACGCATCCATCGTTAACTGACTCTGAATGAGCGATGTGGCGTAGGGGTTGGGTTTCACGCCGAAGGTGGTGATGAGGGTTAAAAAGATGGTTTTGCGGGTATGTGTCTGCTGCTGAAACACCCTGCGTTTGCGTTCCAGGGTTTCGGCGTAAGCCTTGGTAATGACAAACTCATTCGTCGAAAACTTTAGCTCGCAGAGGTTGATAACGTGATCCTGCCGGTCGATGAGGAGATCGATTTGAACGCCGGTTTCACCCGCATTTTTTGGGGTGTAGCGCCAGGCCGAATGCTCAGTGTAGACGTTTGCAATACCCAGCGCCTGTTTAAGCTGTGGCATATGTTTCTGGCCAATCTGCTCAAACGCCAGCCCCGCCCAACTTGTCCATGACTGACCCATCGATTTGCTAAGCCACGTACCCGGCCCGTTGGCCCGGCTGTTGTCAATAAACTTTAGGTAAAAGAGGGAATATTCGTCGGTCAGCTTGTAGATGGCGTCTTTGCTGGTCTTGCCGAAGGGCAGATAGTGGGCGATAAACCCAGATTCGAACAACTCAGACAGCAGTTGGGTCACGGTGCCCCCCGACTGAAACGATCCACTGGCTATCAACTCATTACGGGTTAATCCCTGCGGTTTGTTGGCCAGCAGTTTGATTAGCGCCACGTGCCGGTCGGCCCGGTTGAACAGGGCGGCATACAGGTTTTTAAATTCGTCCTGCAACAGGCCATCTTTCGTAAAGCACAGTCGGTCAATGGTTTGTGTGGCGCTTTCGCCGGGGCGCACTTCTTTCAGGTAATGCGGGATGCCGCCCATGACCATATACAGTTGCAGCAGTTGGTAACGGTCCAGTAACACGCGCTGGCTTTTCAAGAAAGATTCTGTTTCAGCCAGAGTGAAAGGCAGCAGACGTATACGCCGGGTGATGCGGTTGTGCAACCCACCTTTGTTGTTGACCACATGCTGAATCATCCACGAGGCCGCCGACCCACAAATGACCACGATCAGGTTTGTTTGTCTGGATGCCCAACTGTTCCAAAACAGGTCAAATGCCCCCAAAAAGCCCGATTTAGGCGTGTCTAGCCACGGTAGTTCGTCTAAGAACAGCACCTGCTTTTCTTTTTTTGGATTGGCTTCGAGGTATTGAATCAGCAATTGAAACGCGGCTGTCCAGCTAGGTGGCCGGGGTAGAATGATGCCTTCGGCGAAAGATCTTGACAACCAAAAGGCGAAGTTATCGAGCTGCTGCGTCAGCGGAGCATCCTGAAGGCCGCTTAACTCGAAGACGAGTTGGTTGGCAAAAAATGACCGGATCAGGTAGGTTTTACCCACCCGCCGCCGCCCATATAAAGCCAGGAGTTCGGCATTGGGCGAAGCCAGCAGTTCCCGTAACTGTGCTCTTTCTATGTCACGTCCGATAAGCATAAACGTAGTTTTGGCCAACTATACATTTTATAACTGGCCAAAACTAGTGTTTTTATACCGGTTTTGGCCAGTTATAAAATGTATAACCAGCCAAAAATGCAATGAATACGTTAAATCAATCGCTATCCTAAAAGACCCCTCTTATTCGTAAAAACGGAGGCGGGTTTGGAGGTGGGTGAGCTGGCTTTGGAGGGATTCGATCTGGTCTAATAAGTTGGCCACTACGTCGAGGTCGTCGGGGGCGATGGCCAGGTCCTGATGCAGGCGCACGAAACGTTCGAGGCGGGTAAGCTGATCGGGCTGGAGGTAGGGCACCTGCTCGATCAGGATGAAATCAATCAGGCCGTGGCGTTCCAGAGCGTCGACAAACGTGACGTCGATGCGGTGATACACGCAGAAATCGCGGACCAGGATGGGCGAGTTGGTTAACATACGAATGAGCAATTAGGCCGAAGCGAGTTGTCGGAAGAGGTCTTTTTGGGCGTCGGTGAGGTTGGTGGGTAGCTTCACCTGCCATTGCACGTAGAGGTCGCCGAACTGACCATCCTTCCGGTAAAGGGGAAATCCTTTGCCCTTCAGCCGTACCGACGTGCCGGGCTGCGTTTCGGGTTTCACCGGCACTTTCACCGCTCCTGACAGCGTCTCGATCACCTTCTCGCCACCCAGCACCGCCGTATAGAGGTCAATTTCTTCGGTCACGTACAGATCATTGCCTTTTCGTTTGTAGCGCGGGTCGGGGTCGATAAGAAAGGTGATGTACAAATCGCCGTTGGGGCCACCATTTTGGCCCGGCCCGGACGCGGGACCGCCGCCATAGCCCGCGAGCTTGATTTTCTGGCCGTCTTCTACCCCCGCCTGTACCGTGATGCCGATGGTTTTGCCGTTGACGTTCAGCGACTGTTTGTGCGTGGCATAGGCCTCCCGAAGCCCCAGATGCAGTTCGGCCTGGTAATCGCTGCCCCGAAAAGCCGCCTGCCGACCACCACCCGCCCGGCTCCCCTGCCCGAACATGGAGGCGAAAAAATCGGAGAAATTGCTGCCGTCAAAGTCATCAGAGAAGTCGAAGTTACTCCCGTCGAAACTGCTGCTCCCACCCTGCTGGGCGTACGATTGCCGTTGCTGGCGTTGGGCCTCGAATTGATCGGCATGTTGCCAGTCTTTGCCATACTGATCGTACTTTTTGCGCTTGTCGGGATCGCTCAGAACTTCGTTGGCTTCGTTGAGCTGCTGGAATTTTTTGCTGGCTTCGGCATCATTCGGGTTCAGGTCAGGATGCAGCTTCCGGGCCAATTTCCGGTACGCCTTCTTAATGTCGTCGTCGGAAGCCGTTTTCGATACGCCGAGAATGTTGTAGTAATCGATGAAGTCCATGTCTTTGAAGCGAAGGGCAGAGAGCCAAGAGCGATGTTTGCTCTGCCCTCTACGCTCTCTGCCTTTCGCTCTAAAACGAAAATCGCCCGGCTAAGGTTACAGCCCTACTATGGAACCATACACCATTCCGGCCCAAACGCGCATTGGGCATGTACACCTGAAAGTGGCCAACCTGAAGCGGGCAATGGCCTTCTACTGCGATTTGCTGGGCTTTGAACTAGTTACCATGTACGGCGATCAGGCGGCGTTTGTGTCGGCGGGGGGCTACCATCATCACATTGGTTTAAACACCTGGTACAGCAAAGGCGCACCCCCAGCCCCGACGCGGGCGGCGGGTTTGTTTCACACTGCCATTGTCTACCCCACCCGCCGCGATTTGGCCGTAGCCCTGCAACGGTTGCTGGATGCCGACTACCCCATCACGGGGGCCTCAGACCACGGCGTGTCGGAGGCAATTTACCTGAACGACCCCGACCAGAACGGCGTCGAACTCTACTGGGACCGCCCCCGCGAGCAATGGCCTCGCCTGCACGACGGTAGCATCGAGATGTACACGCGGCAGTTGGATTTGGAGGGACTTTTGAGGGAAAAGTAATGATTTACGATGTACGATTTACGAATTACGATTTTTGCTGACGCATGGGTTTGCCGTAGAGCAAAGGAGTGCCGCCCCGGCGGACCGGTCAGCAAAAATCGTAATTCGTAAATCGTACATCGTAAATCATTACAACGCTTCCCCTGCCTTAAAAATGTCTTCTTCCTCCAGCAGCAGGGGGTTTTTGAAGACGTCGGCGTTGTTCATGGTTACGCGCATGGGTTCTTCGGTAGACCGGTAGCGGTGGTGGCGGTAAGCCTTTTCCGATGAGTAATGGCATACGAATGACTTGCGGGTCTGTTCGGGGTTGCCAATGGGTTCGCCGCCGTGAGCGAGGGCCGCGTGCCAGATCAGCAGGTCGCCTTTTTTGATGAGCAGCGTCTTGCGCTCCAAACCCAGTTGCTGACATACCCGGTCGAGGTAATTGGCAAAGTCGTCGGGGTTGTGCGTCGACTCACCGTTGAAGAAGATGCCGTTGCCAAAATCGAACTTCTGCACCTTGTGCGACCCCGGGTAGTACGACAGCGCGCCTGAATCGGGCATGACGTCTTCCATGGCAATCCAGGCAGCGGCGAGGTGGCTCGGAATTTCGGATACGACGTAGGCGAAATCCTGGTGAGTGGGCTGCTGACTGCCGTACTTGAACAGCAGGCTCTGCATAGCCACCACGCGGTCGTTGAAAACGGCCTCCAGGAAAGTGACGATGTTTTTGTGCAACATGATTTTCTTGCCCACCACCGAGGCGTTATGAAAATCCATGTACTTGATATATGGTCCGTCGAGCACTTTCTGCGGCACGTCTTTCACGGCCATAACCGGCGTCTTTTTGTACTCCGGCAGGTCAATGCGCACCTGAAGGTTGTAGTCTTCGTGGTGGTCGATCACCGTTTCCACTTCGCCCCAGAGCATGTCGATCCAGTCGGTCGGGATGGCTTTTTCGAGGATGACATAACCGTTTTTTTGCCAAAACTCAAGCTTTTCGGCCAGGTCATAGGGCAGGTTCTTAGCCGCCTCGAACTGCTGGCTGAACGCCTGTACGTTGGCATTGGGCTTGTCGATCCAGGGAAGAGTCTGGGTGTCGAATTCGGTAACGGGTTTTGGTTTAGGTTGCAGGGCCTGTTTTACGGTGCCTTTCAACCGGTCAATGATGCTCATGTCTATCAGAAGTTATTGTGTAGCAGGCTGCCCTGCGATGGTATCGTTACGCAAAAGTAGCCAATAGCCGCGACCCTCCGCAGCCCGCAGGCTCATTCGCGTTCCTCTTTAGCACTTGCGAAGGCTTCAATCGTCATTGTCGGTTTACCCAGGTCGGCCCAGGTGCGGGCGGCTTCGAAGCGTTCGGGGTAGCGGTTCAGGGCCTCGCCGATATGGTAGCCGTAGTCGGCCTGCTGCGAAAAGTGCCTTCCCAGGGCCAGAAAAGCCATTGGCATGGTTATAACCCGCCGTTTGGGGCCGGGCAAGCTGGTCACTAGCCGCCGCGCCGCCGACAACTGATCGACGGCTTCGGGACCCTGAATGACGTATTCCTGGGCTTCGCCGGGCTGGGCAATGTGCAGCGCCCGCGCTACCTGCCGCCCGTAGTCGTGCGCCGCCACAAACCACGGCCGCTCTGCCGATTGCCCCAACACCAACACCAGCGGCCCCATCGCCTGCGTGCCCAGCATGGTTTCCATAAAATTCGACGGATAAAAAATGCTGTAGTCCAGCCCCGACGTTTTAATTAGCTTCACAGCTTCGTGCTTGAGGCGAAATACCCACCAGTCGAAGCCGTTCATGCCCTGATAGCGCATCACGATAGACGCCAGGTAAGCCACCCGCGTGACACCAGCCATTTTTGCTGCCGCCAGCAGGTGCCGCAGGCCGTCGGTTTCGGTGTGGAAATCGCCTGGTTTTTCGGTCTGTTTGACGGACAAACTCAGGTACACCACCGCACAACCTGCCAGGGCGTTCGGCAATGATTCGGGCTTCTGTAGATCGCCAAAGGCCACGTCGGCATTCGGGAAAAGGCGTTTTGCGGCTACTACGTCGCGGGCAATGATTCGCACGGCAAATCCTGCACGGATTAACGCTTCCGCGACGGGTTTGCCAATAAGGCCGGTGGCACCGATGAAGGCTAGGGGAGTCATAGGTGAGGGGTGGGATTTGCTTTCGCGTATGGCCCCCCGCCCTAAAGGGTGCCCGCTGGCGCAAATATATTGCTTACGCGAAGCTGTTATTGCGCCAGCGGGCGCCCTTTAGAGCGGGGGGCCATACGCGAAAGCAAATCCCACCCCTCACTTATGACTAAATCACCCCCGTAGCCCGGCTGATATTAGCCACCAGGTCGTCGTAGGGGAGGTAGCCGCGGGCCACCAAAAACAGTTCATCGCCTTTTTCGACAATGACCGAAGGGAAACCGTTGATGCCCATTTTGGCTACCAGAGCAAACTCCTGTTTGGTTTGGTCAATGATGGCCGCGTCGTTGAGGTGGGCTATAAACTCGTCGGGGTCAACGTCGTAGGCTTCCACCAGTGGGCCGTAGTTGGCGTCTACGTTGAGGTCGATGCCGTCGCGGTAGAGGGCGTTTTGCAGCGTTCCGGCAAACTCAACGTCGCGGCTTGTTTGCAGCACCCGAAACAAGGTCATGGCCTGACCGGGCTTGTTCGAATCGGAAAGGTAGGTGCCGGGGTCGAGGATATTTTCGACGTAGGCCTGCCCGAACTGCACACCCGTGGCCTCTTCCACAATCAGCAGCGCCGACCGGATGTACCCCATCGACTCGGAGATGGGCTGGCTGCGGGGGCCGGTCATCATGCCGCCGCTCATCACGTCGAAGGTGAATTGGTGGTTGTAGGTATCGTGCAACCGGCGGATGACGGGGCTAAAGCCGTAGCACCAGCCGCAGAGGGCATCGTAAACGTAGATTATGCGGGGTTGAGCCATTAGGAGAGCATGCGTTTACACCCTAACTCCCCAGCCCGCCCGCCGGTTCTGGTTAGGGCGCAGCGACGTAGGTTTGACGGCCCCGATTTTCTGCGTCCAACACCAGATGATTAGGCGTTATGAAGATGATTTCCCAATCGGTATATTCTGGGGGTCTACAGCGAATATTGGCACATTCGGGCTTTTCTGTCTGTAATTGTACGGGCAATGATTTTGGTGCTATATCCTTAAAGATCAATTTGTTATCCTTACTTTGAAAGAAACGAGGTGATGAACAACAGCCATCTGCGGTACTGTCCTTGCCGTATAGCACAATGCCTTCGCGCAGAAAGGTGATGTATGCATCGGTGTTCACCGCCTTCCAGCGCTTGTATAAAGTAGTAGGGGCGGGTTCATCAGTTTTACCACAGCCAATAAGACAGCTGAGGACGATGAAAAGAAAAAAGTAGCTGGTTTTCATAGCGTTATGGAGCCGCAATGTAGGTTTGATCTGTTCCGTTGCCTCTATTCAACACAAGCCGATCAGTAGTTAACGAGATAATTTGCCAATCGGGAATTGTGCTGGGTTTGTAACAACTCACATTGGCACAAGCCACGGGTTTTAGGTTGCTGGGTAATGGCTTTGACGAAGCGCCCTCGAATACCAACCTATTACCAGCGACACGAAAAAAGCGCTCGTACAGGCAACAGAAATCATCTGTGCCATCGGCACCATACAAGACGATACCTTCTCGCTGGAATGTGATGTACGCATCGGCTTTTGCGTCTTTCCAGCGTTTGTATAACCCATCGGGGGCGGGTGCGACGGTGTCTGCCTTCCGGCAACCCACGAGGCAGCCAAAGGTAAAGAGGAGAAAGAAATATCCGTTTTTCATGCCACCATGACCCGGAAATAGGGGTTGGGGTTGGAAGAGAGTTTGTGGTTGGTAGTTGGTGGTTTTGCTGACGCGGGAGTAGCTGGCGCGTGGCCCCTCGACTGCGCTCGGGGTGACAACAAACTTGAATCAACTTAGGAGCTTGAATCAATTTCCCTGTCACCCCGAGCGCAGTCGAGGGGCCGCGCGTCAGCAAAACCACCAACCACCAACCACCAACCACCAACCACCAACCACCAACCACCAACCACCAACCACCAACCACTAACCACCCCCTCCCACTATTAATGAAAAAACAAATACCCCAGCGCGATGCCGGCCAGTACGCCGATGAGGTCGGCGATGAGGCCCGCTACGATGGCGTAGCGGGTTTTTTTGATGCCCACCGAGCCGAAATAAAGGGCCACGATGTAGAACGTGGTTTCGGCGGCACCCTGGAAAATGCAGCTCAGGCGACCCACAAACGAGTCGGGGCCGAACTGCTTCATGGCGTCGATCATGAGGGCGCGGGAAGCGCTACCGCTGAGGGGGCGCATGAGGGCTACGGGCAGGGCGTCGGTAAAGTCGGTGTTGACGCCCGTGAGGCCAATGACGTATTTCATGCCATCGACGACGTAGGTCATGGCCCCCGAATTGCGGAACGCGCCGATGGCCACCAGCATACCCACCAGGTACGGAATGATGCGCACCGAGGTCTCAAACCCGGCTTTGGCTCCTTCAATAAACGTACCAAACACGTCGATTTTTTGACGAATAGCGCCGATCAGAAACGTGACGACGATGCTCATCAATAGCACGTTACCAATTATTTTCGATACTACTTCAAGCTTTTCCTTGGGCAGCCCAGCCAGCGCCCACAAGGCTAGTCCCAGCACCGCACTCACGCCCACAATGCCGCCCAACACGGTGGTATTGAACAGGTTGAGCCGCTGCTTGATACCCACAATCAGGATACTGGCCACGGTGGCTACGTAGGTGCCAATGAGGCAGGGAATGAAAATATCCGACGGGTCGGCGGCACCCAAAATGGCCCGCTGCGCCATAATGCCGAGGGGAACGATGGTCAGGCCCGACGTGTGGAGCACCAGAAACATGATCTGGGCATTGGAGGCCGTTTCTTTGTCGGGGTTCAACTCCTGAAGACTCTGCATGGCCTTCAGCCCGAAAGGCGTGGCGGCGTTGTCGAGGCCAAGCATGTTGGCCGAGAAGTTCATAATCATCTGCCCGTTGGCGGGGTGATCTTTGGGTACTTCGGGGAAAAGCTTATTGAAAAACGGCCCGATCACCCGCGCAATGGCGTTGATGGCCCCAATCTTTTCGGCAATGTTGAGCAGGCCCAGAAAGAACGTCATCACCCCCGCCAGCGGCAGAGCAATGTCCATCACCGCCGATTTGCTGGAGTCGAACAGGCCTTCGACCAGCAGCTTGAAGATTTCGGTGTCGCCCAAAAAGATGAGCTTGGCCAGGGCCACTAGAAACGCAATGACGAAAAAACCTACCCAGATATAGTTGAGGGCCATGTTTTAAAGAGTGAAAGAGATAATGTGTGAAAGAGCGAAAGCCCTTGCTGTAAGTTTACGACACTGAACGCCTTCACGCAATTTATCTTCTATGACACGACTTGCCTTACTATCTTTCACTCTTTCGCTCTCTTACTCTTTCGCTCTTTCACAACTCGTTGACGTACAGAAAATTGACGCGTCTATTCTGGTGGAACTGAAGTATTCGACGACCGATAATTTTGTAAAGCAGGACGTGTATGGCGATCTGACAAAGGCGTACCTGCAACCCATGGCGGCCCGGAAACTGGCCGAGGCCAGCCGGTGGTTGCAGGCTCGAAAGCCCAACCTGCGGCTGCTGGTATACGACGCCGCCCGGCCCAGATCGGCGCAGGTGAAACTGTGGAATGCTCTGCCTCAATACACTGAACGTCAGCGTCGTACCTACGTGGCAGACCCCCGCGAAGGGTCTATCCACAGCTACGGTTGCGCCGTAGACCTCACCCTCGCCACAGCGGCTGGCAAGGCCCTCGACATGGGTACGCCCTACGATTTTTTCGGCCCCAAAGCCTACCCAAAAATGGAAACCCAGCTACTGAAAACGGGGCAGCTGACGGCGGCGCAGGTAGCCAACCGGCAACTACTGCGACAGGCTATGCAGGCGGGCGGGTTCATGCCCATCGCCTATGAATGGTGGCACTTCAACGCCCTCTCACGACGGGAAGCCAAGTGGCGATTTAAGGTAGTGGAGACATTGGAGTAGTTGCCACTGGCCCCTGCCGGACCTGCTTCATAGCGCGGTAGGCGATCCAGATAAAACCGGCCACTATGGCCCATTCAAGGGCATACTCGGCGAGGTAGGCGGGGTTTTTGAACGCCCTGAGGCTGTTGTAATAAGGCTGATGCATCCGCCACCAGATAGAGGGGTGGTTAGCTGCCAGGATGTTGAACACCAGCAACAGACCCAGCTGCGTACGGTTGCGGAAGTCGGTGAGGCAAAACAGGAGGGGCAGCATGAAGGCATAGGCGTAGACGCTGATGGCGCTCTGCTGCAGCACCGTCATGGCCGCAAAAATAGCCGTGTAGACCGCAGGCAGGTAGCCCATGAGCTTGTCGCGCTGCCGTACCCAGGCCGTCACCAACCCAATAACCGCTACCAGCAGGGCCAGCGTGGGCCATTTGCCTGCCTTGCCGTTTACGCCGAGGTATTCGTAGAAAAACGGGTTCAGCAACGACCGCCAGTTGGGGGCTTTCAGGTAGTCGCCTTCGTGTAGGGGCTGGTCGAGGAAGCGGGTGCCGGTAACGAGGTAGAGCCAGATAACCACCGGGATGCCAATAAGCGCCGCCCCGGCCACAAACGAGACTTTTCGGCGGGTGAGAAAGAAAATCGGAATCAGGAGCAGTACAAAAATGGCCTTGGTCAGCAGCAAGCCTGCGCCCATCAGCAGCCCCCCCACAAACGCGTTTTGGGTGCGTTGCCAAAGCCAGTAAGCCCCGATGACCGCCCCCCAGAGCAGCACATCCTCCTGCCCGCTGAAGATGGCAAAGACAAACGGCACCGGCAGCATGTAGTAGATCAGGCACCGAAACCAGCGTTCGCCCCGCGACAGATCGGCCCCGAAAAACCGTTGCGTGAGCCAGACGCAGCCCATTTCAAACCCCAGCAATGACAGCACAATGGTGCGGCTGTTATTGTAGATAGACACGGGCAGAGCCAGCATGTAGCCATAGAACGGGCTGTAGGGATTCAAGGCCCGCAAATAGGGTACCTCCAGCCGCATGGCCGACTTGATGATCTTGTAGAAATACTGCACGTCAGACTGTGGCTCGAAGCCCAGCACGAAGTAAGTAAGCAGAAATGGAGCCAGCCGTAGCAGTACGAAAAAGACGCCGTTCCAGGGCAGTCTCGCGCTGTCCAGATACCGTTCTACCTGCTTTTGCCGACTCAGCAGCAGCAGAATACCAACCGTCAGCACCAGAGATGAAACGGCTTTAACCAGAATAATAAGCATGTAGTGAATGCGGGCGGTGGTATAGCCCGGCGGCAAAGGTACAGATTACGACAGCGCCGATGCCTTGTCGGTCGGTTGGTCGGTGGGGCGACGGCTGGAGGCTACCACGGCAAATCGGTCTTTAAAGCGCAGGAACGGCTTTTCAAAATAGGTGTACGACAGCCAGGCAATGAGCGTGGTAGCCCCGAAACTAAGCACATAAAGCAGCCCCACAAAAGCCGGGTTAGCCACGCCGCCGGTTTGGGGCGCTAACGGCCAGAGACTAATCAGCAGGTTCATGACCAGGGCAATAGCCAGCGGGTGGTACATGTAGAGGCCGTACGAAATGTCGCCCATGAACCGGGTAACGGGGTTGTCGAGCTTCACCAGAGAGTCGGGATTGCCGGCCAGGTTGAGGAGCATGAAGCAGAAAAAGCAGGCGTAAAATTCGTAGTTGATGCCCGTGGGCCGGAAGCTGACCGCAATGCACAGCAGCAGCACGGCATAGACGCTCCACTGCACCGGGCGACGGTAAAGCAGGGGTACGATGGCGTTTTTCGAGAACAGCAGATACGCCCCCAGCCCGCCAATGGCCATGCATCCAATGCGAAACTGCGCCAGGAAAAAGGCGATGAACGAGAAAAACGGGCTTACCTGACTGCGGTCCAGATACACTGGTCGGGCAATGAAGCGCTCGTAGATGAACCAGCTGGCCAGCACGGCAATGATACTCAACGCAATGGTTAACAGGCGCTTTGGGTTGCGGTTCATCACCAGCCAGGGCCACATGAGGTAAAACTGTTCTTCTACGCCAATAGACCAAGTGTGCGACACCAGGGGCACGTTATCATACAGGGCCAGGGCCACGTTGGGCAGCACGAGACCATAGAATAGCAGCTTCCCGCCGAAATTGTCGTAGACATTGCCGAGTTCGGGGGGCGTGTGGAGGAAGGGCAGGTGCGGTAGCAACAGCAGGCCCGACCCCACCACCAAAAAATACAGCGGCCAGATGCGCAGGATACGCCGGACGTAGAATTTGCGGATAGCGATCTGGCCGGTCTTCTGTTTTTCGGCCAGTAGGAGGTACGTGATGAGGAACCCGCTGAGCACAAAAAACAGCGACACCCCCAGCCGCCCCAACTGGTAGGCAAAGGGTCGCGCCCAGAGGTCGTCGCGGTGGAAGAGGTAGATGGATTTGAACTCTTCGATATGGTGAACGATCACCGCCGACGCCGCAATGAACCGCACTCCGTTAAATCCTTTAAAGTAAATAGCAGCCATGGAGGAAGGGGAGGTGGGGGCAGGTTTAATGTCTAAGGTCTAAAGTCTAAAGTTGCTTCGCGCAGTGGCGTATTGCTGACGCCTGGCCCTTCGACAAGCTCAGGGTGACAACCACCTTGAAGCATCTCAAGAACCTGATATAGTGCCCTGTCACCCTGAGCGGAGTCGAAGGGCTATGCGACAGCCCACTACAGCGCGAAGCAACTTTAGACTTTAAACCTTAGACCTTGAACTAGATTTCCCCCAAAATTACTTCAGCAGGGCTAGCCCGGCGTCGATGAAGGCGAAGTTTTCGGGTTGATAATGATGCACCGGTTTCACCACCGTTGAATTACCCAGCCGGACAATGACGGCGTTCTTTTCGGGGATGATGTAGACGTACTGCCCAAACAAGCCGTTCATCTGCGGGACCTTCATGCCGTTGGGGTGGTTCACGATCCAGTACTGAAAGCCGTAGTAGTCAACGGGTTTGCCGCCGTCGGTAGGGTCGTGGAGGTAGCTGGCGGGGGTGATGGCCTGGTTGATATAGGCTTCTGATACCAGCCGTTGGCCGTTCCAGACACCCTTGTTGAGTACCAGTTGCCCAAACCGGCCATAATCGCGGGCGATGGCGTTGAAGCAGCAAAACGCCTTTTCGTGCTTACTCGCTCCATCCAATAGCCACAGCGCGTCCTGCTCGAAGTGCATAGGCCTGGCAAACCGTTCCGACACCAGTTCGGAGATGCTCTTGCCGAAGACCTTTTCTACCACCAGCCCCAGCACCTGCGTGTCGCCGGAACGGTACTCCCAGTTTTTGCCAGGGGCTTCTTTCACGGTCAGTTGATCCACCATATAGGCCTCGTCGTCACCGTAATAGCCCGCCGCGTTGAGGCTGAAATACCCTTTGTCCGACTCTTTCCAGCTCAGGCCGCTGCTCATGGTCAGCAGGTCGCGCAGACGCACTTTTTTGAGGTCGCCTTCTTTGAAATGATCCAGGAAATCGGCCACGGGCTGCTCCACGCTTTTGATCTTGCCCTCGTCGATGGCGGCCCCGACCAACAGCGAAATAATGCTTTTTGCCGCTGAAAAAGAGCCGCTTAGCGAATCTTTGCCGTGGTTCCAGTACCGTTCGTAACGCAGCTTGCCGTCCTGAAACACCAGAAACGCAATGGTCTTTTGCTTCTCGATACTGTCGAGCAAGGCCTTGGGCAGTTCCTGCTTGTTATAGCTCGAATCGAGCGGCCAGGGTTGGGGGGCATTGCCGTTTTCCACCACCCGCGTGGGGTGCGTACGGAAGTCATAAATCGTGTGCGGCCCCCAGCTCACAAAATTCCGCAAGTGCGAAAACCGGTTGGTATAGGTGGCGGCATAGCCTGTGAGGGCTAATACGGCAATGATTAAGAGGGTGTTACGGAGGAGTTTCATTATGAAGTCGATAGTCGTCAGTCAATAGTCGATAACGCAAAAGCAGCTTACGCACGAGCTATGCTTATGCAAAACTACTCATGCGCCAGCGACTATCGACTTCACAATGAAAATGCTACAAACTGATTGCCCTTTTTCGTGCCCAGCTTGCCACCACCGCAGGCGATGACTACATATTGCTTGCCGCCTGCTTCGTAGACACTCGGCGTGGCGTGGCCAGCGGCGGGGAGCGTAGTTTGCCAGAGCAGCTTGCCCGTTCTGGTGTCGAACACGCGGAACTGCTCGTCTTTGGTAGCAGCAATGAAGAGCAGACCTGATGCCGTAACGACGGGGCCGCCGTAGTTTTCGGTGCCAGTGGGCGTACCGCCGTTTTTGTCCGAAATGGCCTTCACGTCGCCCAGGGGCACTTGCCAGCGGTGTTGGCCGGTGTTGAGGTCAATGGCCGTGAGCGTTCCCCAGGGTGGTGCAATGGCGGGGAGGCCCTTGCTGTCGACAAAGCGATTGTAGCCCGACACCTTGTAGGGCTGGTACGGCTGGCGGGTGGCGGCTTTGGTGGGGGTGGCGCTTACTTCCCGTTTTTCGTCGCCGAAGAGGAAACTTAGCAAGGCCTGTTTGTCGTCGGCAGCAAGCTGGGTGAAGCCCGGCATCATGCCCTTGCCTCCGCTCACAATCTGCGATACGTAGGCCCGGTCGCGGCGTTGACCAATGTCGACCAATGAGGGGTAGCCGCTTTTGGGGTTGCCTTTGCGTTCGGGTCCGTGGCAGGTCTGGCAGTTGGTGCTGTAGACCCGTTCGCCGGGACTGAGGTGGGCCAGGACATCCTGTTTGGGTGTCTCTTTCAACTGAAAAATCCAGGCCATCTCGTTGGCATTTACGTACAATATGCCGTCGGGGTCGGCGGCGGAGCCACCCCACTCGGCCCCGCCGTCGCAGCCGGGGAAGAGCAATGTACCGGTGGTCTGGTTAATGGGCGCAAATGGCCGCTTATCAATCCGGTTGAAAATGGTTTTAAGTGAATCCAGATCCATCGAATTGGCATTCAAGTCGTTAATAGTCAGTGATTGCCGCGCAAAGGGGGCGGGTAGCGTGGGTACGGGCTGCGTAGGCCAGGCCTGTTCGCCGGGCATGGCCGAAGCGGGCACGGGCGTTTCGCGGATGGGAAAAATGGGCTTGCCGGTGCGACGGTCAAACACATAGACGTAGCCCGATTTAGTGGTCTGCGCCACCACGTCGACGGGCTTGCCGTTGCGCTGAATGGTGAGCAGGGTAGGGGGGGCGGGCAGGTCACGGTCCCAGATGTCGTGGTGGATGAACTGAAAGTGCCAGACCCGCTTGCCCGTGGCGGCGTCGAGCGCCAGCAGGCAGTTGGCGTAGAGGTTGGACCCCTTACGGTTGGCCCCGTAGAAATCGTACGTAGCCGAGCCGGTGGGCACAAACAACAGGCCCGTTTTGGGGTCTACAGCCATGCCCGCCCAGCAGTTGGCCCCGCCAATGTCGGGGTTTTTGTAGGCGTCTTTGGGCCAGGTGTCGTAGCCCGCCTCGCCGGGGTTTGGTATGGTGCGAAACGTCCAGACCAGCTTGCCCGTCTGCACATCAAACGCCCGCACGTGCCCCGGTGCTGCACCCGACTCTTCGGCCACCCGTACGGGCATGATAATCAGATTTTTATAGATCGTGCCGGGCGTGTTGGAGATAATAAATTTGTCGCGGTTGGCCTCACCCAGACCTGTGTGCAGGTCTATGCGGCCATTGTCGCCGAAGGTTGGAATAACCTTGCCCGTTTTGGCATCGAGACCGTAAAGGAAGCCGCCAATGGTGTAGAGAATACGCTGGTCGGTACCGGCGTCGTTTTGCCAGTAGGCCACGCCCCGGCTGGTGCTGTGCCAGGCTCGTAAGGGGTCGCCGAAGGTCCAAAGTTCTTTACCCGTGGCGGCATCTAGCGCGAAGGCCTGTACCGTGGCCGTGACCCCATAGAGCACGCCGTCGACGATGAGGGGATTGCACTGCATCTGCCCGGCGTCGGGAGCGGCGTAAGACCAGGCCACTTTCAGGTCGGTCACGTTCTGGGGCGTAATCTGCGTCAGCGGCGAGTAGTGCGCCCGGTCGGGGCCACCCAGGTAACTAGCCCAGTTGGCGCTGGCAGGGGCTTTTTTCCGGCCCGGCGGGGTGGGCAGAAACGTAAAAGCCAGGGCTGCAAAAAGGGCAATGGCGGTAACGAGTCGGGTGATCATAGCGCGTGGGGTTTGTTTCGGTAAAACACCATCACGCGAAGTTAATACCCGTTTAAGGCTGGTTCAGAACGGGGGTGTGAGCAGGATTTTATCTGGCGAAGGTTAGCTTTTTGCCACCGCCGTTCTGCACGTCCACTTTGGTGTCCGTTTTGGTTATGATCCGCCAGTCTTCGTTCAGGTCGCCCAAGTCTTCTTCAGGCAGTACATTAGCTATTTTGATCACGATGGTGGTGGTCCAATAGCTGGAGCCGGTGCTCCAGGTGCCTTTTTTAATTAGCGTGGCCCCCTGTTTCACTTGCAACTCGCCGCTGTCCATAAAATCGAACGTATACGTACTATAGCGGGCGGTGCGGTCGCGGCCGTTGTTGTCTATCAGCGAGGTAATCTTCCAGCTACCCGGCACCTTTGGATCAGGGTCGGCTGGTGGTACGTTGTTTTTGGTGCAGCCCAGCCCTACAATGGCCAGCAAGCAGAGTAACAGGATCGTTTTCATGGGAATTAGTTTTTGAGAGAAGTGAGAGAAAGGCATTGAACCATTACGCCTGCTAAACGAAGGCATGATATGTTTAGTCGGAACGGTTTAGGCAACGCACAGTCATTGGTCATTGGCTGACCGGTCCACCGATGCGGCGAGTGTACCAATGACCAATGACTATACGTAAAACTGAGGTCGCGGGTTGCTTTTATGGGCCATTGCGTGAAGCTTTGCAGCAATGAAAAATCCCTTCTTCTACGTGCTCTTGTTTGTGCTGGTTGTCCTCGACGGCTGGCTCATGTCACACCCCAACCTGATTGGTCGGGCGGGCGTTTTTTTCTACGAGTACAACTACCTCAAAACCTTCCCCCGTGCGCTTGGTACCGTGGCGGCGGTGGTGGGGCTGGCCGTCGTGCTGGCCTGGGCGGGTAGCCGGGCGGGTCGCACGGTGGGCACCTTACTGTTGACCATACTGCTGCTACTGGCTGGTTACTGGCTCGTAAGCAGTGTGTTACAGTTTAATTCGGGTATCTACAAGCTCACCGGCGCGGGTTTCCGGGCGGGGGCTATTCTACTGCCGGGCCTGGCCACGCTGGTGTTTGGTAAAGGTTTGTTCGAGGCATTCAACCAACGCAAATGACAACGACTCTTTTCACCCTTCAGGGGCAGCGCGCTCTTGTTACCGGTGCTACCAGGGGCATCGGCGAAGCCATCACGAAACAGTTTCTGCAACTAGGTGCGGCTGTTTTTCTGGTGGCGCGGGATAACGACCTTCTGCAACAGCAACTGACTGACTACCGGCAGCAGGGCCACGTGGTTGAAGGACTATCTATTGACCTTAGTCAGCCACAGGCGGCCCACACCCTGACCAATACCGTGCGCGAGGTCTGGGGAAGCGTTACGATTTTGGTCAACAACGTAGGCTCAAACATTCGCAAGCCCACCACCGACTACGCTCCCACCGATTATGATTACGTACTCAATACCAACCTGCGGTCGGCTTATGAACTAACGCAGGCGGTTTATCCCATGCTGAAGGCCACGGGTCAAAGCAGTATCGTGTTCGTATCATCGGTGTCGGGGCTGACGCATACCAGCAGCGGGTCGTTGTATGGCATGACTAAGGCGGCGCTAAATCAGCTCACGCGCAACCTTGCCGTAGAGTGGGCTACAGACGGAATCCGGGTCAACGCCGTAGCGCCTTGGTACATCCGTACGCCGCTGGCCGCGCCCGTGCTCGACAACCCCGCCAAGCTAGCTGGCATTGTGGGCCGCACGCCCATGGGCCGCGTGGGTGAGCCAGAAGAGGTGGCCTCGGCGGTGGCGTTTCTAAGCATGCCCGCCGCCAGCTACATCACCGGGCAGGTGTTATCTATTGATGGCGGCATGATGGCCTGGGGGTACTAAGTAACCAGCAACTTGCCCAGGCATTGACTAGCTGCTAGGTCAGTCAACTACTCAAAAACCTTGTTTATACCCGGTAAATGTTGCGTACCAGTTACGTGCTTGATCAGCAGACTAAGCATGGCGCATGCTCTAAGTAACCGTATAGACATACCCGTTAGTATAGCCTGGAACGAGGGGCCGGACACTGTTGCAAAAAGTGTGCAATTCCTTATTTTTCTTTTCATTAGTAAGTTGATGACGGTGACATAACTTTTTTGGAAGGCTAAATTTTCGCCCTTAACTGCGGGCTAAACCAGCGCATTCATCTATGGAAAATACTAATTGGTAGTGCTTACAGTGCTTTTCAACTAACTTTTCGCGTAAATAGTACAACGTTAATTAAAAGACGATCTACCTAATCATCTTACCTGCCTAATAGTAATAACGCTACACATAGCATACAGTGAGTAATTTAGTTTGAGTAATAAAAGTGTAAATGGCACATTTTTAGTGTAGACGATCGGTGTATGTTATCGCTGATAGTCTATGAACTACGTATCTCTACCTTACCATCTCACCTTGGTTCGTTTGCAAGTGTGCGCTGGTAACCACCTGTTTCGCTGGGTGTTGTTGCTATGCATGCTGTTGGGGAGCTTCGGCGTTTGGGCGCAGACCATCCAGATTACGGATGTAAAAGTGAGCGGTTGCTACCTGGATGCATCCGGCACTAATTCAAAAGGAACCGTTCGGTTTTTAGTCCGCTGGTCGGGTATCAACGGCGCCACGGCCAGCACCAACGCTAACCCGCGTAATATTCGTATCACGGCTACCGGCCTGGCCAACAAAGACATTGTGGCGGGCGTGGGCACCTACGGCATCTCATCGCTCACCATTGTGTCGCCCCAGGAATTTGCCCTTGAATTTCCCCTGACGGCGGCCCCCAGCAACGTAACGCTGACGGCTACGATGGGGTATTTGGCGGGTTTTCTTTCTACCTACACCGCCAGCACACTAGCTAATACCAAAGCAACATTTACGGCTACGTTGCCCGCCGCCTGCCCCAAAACACCTTGTAGCACCACAGCTATTGGCGGCATCGTCTTCAACGACTACAATGCCGACGGCGTACGCAGTGTTACGACCACTATTGTCAACACGATTTTCTTTGGCAGCACCACCGTCACGTCGGGTGAAACGCAGGGCGTCCCCGACGTACGTATAACCGCTACCGATAACGCTGGCAACAGCTTTACCACCTTAACCGACGACTACGGCTTTTACGCCTTCACACAGTCGATGAGCTATCCCGTTCGGGTGGAGTTTACAGAGATTCCGGCGGCCTACCTGGCTTCGGCTACGCCCAACGGCTCTGGCAGCCGAACCACCACGCAGTTTATTACGGGTGCGTCGTGTACAGTCAACCTAGGCGTAAATGCCAGCTCCGACTACTGTAATACCAGTCCTAAGATTTTCACCCCCTGCTACGTCAACGGCGATCCCACCAAGGGCGGCACGGCGGGCACGGGCGAGGCGCTGGTGTCGGTGCCGTTGAATGCGGCGGGCAACAACTTCACGACCGCTACCACGGGTGGGGCCAACGCCTACTGGGCACTGACCAACCAAACCGGCGCTACCTGGGGTCTTGCCTGGAGCAAACAGCAGAAAAAACTGTTTCAGTCGGCCATTCTGCGGCGGCACGTGGGTTTCGGCCCGCTGGGTATTGGCGGCATCTACGTTACCAGCGTGGCCTCCAACACTACGGCGGCCAACACGGCGCTGACCACGTCGTTTGTTGATCTCGACGCGGCCCCCTTCAACGTACCCCTGAGCGCCTCGTTTGTGGGTGGGGCTACGCCCAACGCCAACCGCGATCTGCCCGCTACAAAAGCCATTGTCATCAACGGGGCTGGTAATGCTACCAGCGGCCCCAGCCGCGACGCCATTGCCTTTTCAATGGTGGGTAAAGAAGGCCTGGGTGATCTGGAGATTGCTGACGATGGTAACACGCTTTATACCATTAACTTAAAAACCAAGGAGTTGCTGTCGCTCGACCTGACGAACTACAACGCCACGGGCACCATTCCCAACAGTGCTGCCCAACTCACCACCACCGCCATTCCTGACCCCGGCTGTGTGAGCGGGGTGTGGCGGCCCTGGGCTACCAAAGTCTATCAGGGCGACCTCTACATCGGCGGTGTTTGCGACGCCTCGCTCACGGCCGTTGGGGCTACAACGCCCAATCAGCGCAAGAGTAACCTGTGGGCCTATGTCTACAAATACGATGGCACCGCATTTACCACCGTTCTCGACTTTCCTTTAACGTACCCCAAAGGTTTTCCCTATAGCTCCATTCCTGACGCCACGGGCTGGTATCCCTGGACCGACAATTTCAGCGACCTGCTGAACACTGTGATTTCAACGGAGATTGTGTATCCCCAGCCCATACTGATGGATATCGAGTTTGATACTGACGGCTCCATGATTTTGGGCCTCGGTGACCGCACGGCCCACCAAACAGGCGTGAAAAATGTTAGCCCCGTTGGCCCTGGTTCGGGTGCGGTGGTGCCGATGACCATTCCGCAGAACTCTACGCTCTACACCAGCTACAATGGTGGCGACGTGTTGAAAGCCTACGCGAAAAATGGCATCTTCATCCTGGAAAATAACGGACAGGCTGGCCCCTTTGAAGGCTACGGCGCGGGCAACAACCAGGGACCAGGTTTTGGCGAATATTTTAACGACGACTGGTTTTTCAACGGGACTAAATACCACGCCGAAGCCATGCTGGGCGGTTTGGCCCTGCGCCCCGGTTCGGGTCAAACGTTGGCTGTATCCATTGATCCTCAAGACGGTACGGCCTGGGCGGGTGGCATTCGTCTGATGAACAACAACACTGGTCTGCGCGTGGCAGGCTACAGCATCTACAGCCAGGACGACGGCAGTGGATCGGCCAGCCCCACGCCGGGTACGCTGGGCAAAGCGGCGGGCTTGGGTGATCTGGAAATCAACTGCGACGAACCCAAATACCTCCAAATTGGTAACCGGGCCTGGTTTGATAAAGATGCCGACGGTGTGCAGGACCCCGGCGAACCCGTACTGGCAGGCCTATCGGTAAAACTGTATCTGGCGTCGGCAGGCTCACTGGCCTCACCCATCTCGACTACGACCACGGGTGCCAACGGCGAATACCTGTTTAGCAACCTCTTGCCCAACACGGCCTACGTCATTGTCTTCGGCGATGGGCAGCAGGTAAGTGGTATTCCGCAGCGGGTGGCCATTGGGGGGATCAATTATGAGCTGACCACCCCTAATGTGGGGCAGGGCGCTGCCGCCAACCTGGACCTGAACGACTCCGACGCCACGCTGCAAACGGCGGGTACGTTTGCCAACAAGATTGCCATTCCGGTCACCACAGGCCTATATACGCAGGACAACCACACGCTCGACATTGGGGTGACCTGCCTGCAACCCACCAGCATTAGCCTGGTGGCTACGCCTGCCACCTGCAACGGCACAACGCCCCAAAATAACGGCAGTGTGGTGCTCTCTACGTCGGTTACCAACGGCGACCGGTACGCCATTGTGTCGGGCACGGTTACCACGGGCTTTACCTACGCAACGGCCACCGCCATTGGCACCACGTTCCCCAAGAGCCTGACCACGGGTGTATCAAATGCAGGCGCGACGTATACAGTGCGTTTCTATAACGGCAGCAATGACTGCTACATCGACCAGGTGGTGGTGGTTGATCCCAAGAGTTGCGTATGTGTGCCACCGGTAGTGTTGATCACCTCAAGTGGAAGTCCCGTATGTACCACCGCCACGGCCACGTTGTCGGCAGCGGTTACGCCGGCTGGTTCATATACCTACGCTTGGGTAGCGTCGGCGGGGGTAACCTTGTCGGGCGCCAACACGGCCACGGCCACGGCATCGGGCTTCACCACGGGCTTGAAAACGTTTACGGTCACAGTCACTAGCGGACCGGGCTGTTTCACCACAGCTACGGTGTCGCTGTCGGCCATCAGCTGCGTGGGTTGTTCAATCAGCCTGAATCCCGCCGTGCCGGTGCAATCGGCCTGTAATGACAATGGTACGCCAACCGTCACTACCGACGATTACTTCACCGTAACAGTTAACGCCGCAGCCATCAGTGGTGGGGCGTCGAACAAATACGAACTGGTACTGGGGGCTAACCCCGACGGTACGGGCGGTACGGTGCTCAACGCGGGTGGCACTACCTACGGCACCGCCGCCACGGTGGGTACGGCCATTACGTTTATGGCCAACGGCAGCAGCACCTACCTGGTAACGGCGCGTGACCTCGACACGCCGACCTGCAAAACGACTTTTACGACGACTGCCGTGCAATCGTGCTCGAGCTGCCCCCCGCAGATTTGTATTCCTATGACGGGTCTGAAGCAGTAAACAGCTCACCAGCATGAACACGTCCCACGCAGCATCTGACAGGGTGGTATTTGGGCTACCCTGCCCCTCATCAACCGCTTTACCAACCGTTCGGCAACAGCCACTTCGGTCTCCGATATTATTTCTTAAGACTATGACACATAATTACGTAGCACCCTGTCGATTCAGTTCGCTTATTCGGACAGTGCTCAGCGGCCTGTTGGTTCTGTTGCTGGGGTCATGGCTGACCTCCGAGGCCCAGGCGCAGGTAAGCGGCAAAGTCTTCCGTGATTTTAACGCCAACGGCACCCAGGACACCCCCATTTCCTCAACAGCCACCGCTGCGGGCGAACCCGGTTTGCCCGGCATCACCATCACGGCTTACGCTGCCAGTGGAGCACCCGTCTCGGTTACTTCCGGGATAGATGGCTCCTACAGCTTCCCTAATTCAGGCATCACCGCTGCCGGGGCTAAGCTCCGCCTGGAGTTTACCGGTCTGCCCGTGGGTGCATTCAGCGGAGCCTATGGCCAGGGCGCTACGGGCGGGGCCAACACGTCGGTACAGTTTCTGACCGCGGGGGCCAGTACCACGGCGGCCAACTACGCCGTTGATTACCCCGCTGAGTTCTGCAACGCCTCACCCTTGCTAGCTACGCCTTGCTTTGTCAGCGGGCAAGCAAATGGTACTAACATTGCTAATGAACACGTGCTGGTGACCTTCCCCTATTCAGCCGCCAACACCGCGCCTGCCCCCACACCCATCGCTGATGCGGGCCAGGTGGGTAGTGTCTGGGGTATGGCCTACCAGCGCGAGACCGATAAACTCTTTACGGCCGCCTTCCTCAAACGCCACGTGGGCCTTGGCACTGGCGGGTTGGGGGGTGTCTACGTAACGAACAACGCTCAGGGCAGTACTACCAATGGCAGTCTGTACGTGGACCTCGAATCGGCCCCATTCAGTCTCACACTGGGGCAAACTGAATTAGGTACCCGCCCTACCATTCCCAATAACAAGACCAGTTCCAGCACCGACCCCACGGCTTTCACGCTGGTGGGTAAAGCGGGTTTAGGTAGCATGGCTATCTCCGACGATGGCCGCAAACTCTACATCGTAGATCTCTATAATCGCCAACTGCTGGTATTGATGATCGGCAACCCGGCCAAGACGAGCTTTACCGCCTCTGACCTAACCCAGATTGCCCTGCCCGCCACCAGTTGTACCAATGGGGTGGCCCGGCCCTTCGCCGTAAGCGTTTACCGGGGTAAGGTCTATGTGGGGGTGGTCTGTACTGCCGAAAACAGCGGAGGCGTGGCGGCCAACCTTAACGCGGCGGTCTACGAAATGGATGAAGCTACCCAGACCTTCACGGCGGGCCCCGTATTGAGTGTGCCGCTGACCTACGCCAAGGGACCTGTGCACGGCTCGTACGCCATTGGTACCAACTGGGAGCCGTGGACATCGAGCTTTAGTGCTTTGCACACGGCTCTTTTCTCTGGCGTGACCTACCGCACAGGTCGTCCCCAGCCGATCTTATCTGACATCGACTTTACCGACGCGGGCGACATGGTCCTCTCTCTTATGGACCGTACCGGCCACCAGCTGGGCTACGGCCAGGTAGCCACCACTAACGACGGCAACATCTACAACGGCTACATCGGAGGCGATATCCTGCGGGCGGGTAAACAAACCTCCGGAGGCTGGTTACTAGAAAGCAACGGCAAAGTGACTAACGTGGGTGGCACGCTGACGGGTAGCGGCAGCGGCAATGCCGACGGGCCAGGCGGCGGGGAGTTCTACGGGGCCGACAACTACCTGACTACGCACCTAGAAACCGACCAGGGCGGCTCAGTGATCATTCCAGGTACCAACCAGACGGTAAGTATTCATATGGACCCGCTCACCACCTGGTCGGGGGGTATAATCTGGCATAACAACACCACAGGCGTAGATGCCAAGCGATATCAACTGTACGAAACGACAACAGCCAACCTGGGCACCTACGGCAAGGCCAATGGCCTGGGCCTGCCCGTGGCCCTATGCGACCCGGCTCCTATCGAGATTGGCAACCGGGTATGGCTCGATAACAACCAAAACGGCATCCAGGACCCCGCCGAAACGCCAATTGCGAGCGTGACAGTAGGCCTCTACGAGAGTGGTACGCTGGTGGCTTCGGCAGTGACCAATGCCAAGGGGGAGTACTACTTCTCGTCGGCAACGGGCACCAACCCTGCCAACGGCAGTGCCAAACTAAACCTGGCACTGATCCGGGGTGGCGTGTACGAACTGCGCATCGCCACGGCACAACCAGCCCTGGCCAACTACGTAGCCTCGTCGCCCACCAACGTAGGTAATGACTTAACAGACAATGACTTTGCGGTGGTGGGTGCCAATATGGTCACCTCCCTCACGCTGGGTGCGTCGGGCGATAACGTCCATGCTTACGATGCGGCGGTGGTTTGTCAGTTGCCCCTTACCGGCAGCGTCACCACCACGCCTGCCACGTGTAACGGGACGGTAAACCAGAACAATGGTCTGGTAACGCTGCCCGCCAGCCTATCCAATGCCAACCGGTATTCGGTCGTTTCGGGTACGGTTACTACGGGTTTCGCTTACTCGACCGCTACCACCCTGCCCACCGCCTTTCCGGCTAACCTCATCACTAACGCCCCCAACGCGGGCGGTACGTATACGGTACGTTTCTACAATGGCAGCAACGATTGCTACATCGACGAGGTGGTGGTGGTTAGTCCGTTCTCATGCACACTCACACCCGGACCTATTGATCTGTCGGTGACCAAAGTGCGCACCAGCGCCCAGCAGAGTACGGTTGGCGGCGCGGTGACGTTTAAGGTGGTAGTGAAAAATAACGGCCTCACCCCGGCTACCAATGTGCTGGTGAATGATTTGCTGGCTCCGGCTGATTTCAGCGGCGTGAGCGGTGCCGGATCACAGGGAGCTTATACAGCCGGGACCGGTGCCTGGACCGTGGGTACGTTAACAGCCGGTGCCAGTGCTACCCTGACCGTGACCGCCACCGTAATTCGGGAAGGCATCAGCTACAACACGGCGTCGCTATCGAGTGTAACCGAAGGCGATATTAACCCTAACAACAACATTGACCGGGCCTGCGTAACGGTGCCTGTTGCCCTGACGGGTAGTCAAACGTATACGGCCACGGTGCCATCGGCGTATTCTGCGGTGGAATGGTTTAAAGATGGGGTGTCGGTAGCTACGGGCAACTCATTGGTAATCAATGTAAGTGGTGTTTACACGTTTACGGCCACCAATGGCGGTTGTGCGGCTGGTACGTGCTGCCCGCTGATTGTGCAGGCGTGCAGCCTCACGGCGACTGCGCTTGTCAACGGCGCACCAACCAACACGCAGTGCGCCAACCTACCCGCCACGCTTACGGCGCAGGTTAGCCCGGCGGGTAGCTATACCTACGCCTGGGTTGCTTCGGCAGGAGCCACTCTGACAGGAGCCAATACGGCCACTGCCACCACAGGAGCACTTGCCCCGGGTACGTATTCGTTTACAGTAACGGCAAGCAGCAGCCCCACTTGTTTTACCACGGCGGTGACCACGCTGACCGTAACGGCTCCGCCCAGCATTACGCTGGCGTCACTGACGGTTTGCGAAGGACAATCAACCACGCTGGCAGCCACGGTTAATCCCGCCAACGCCACAACCGCCTGGAAAACACCCGCCTGCGCCACGTTTTGTACCAGCGGTGGTCCGCTCGTTTTCAACCCGGTCACATCAGCCAACGCAGGTGCGTACCTCTATCAGGCAACCGATGCCAATGGCTGTTCAACCACCGCCACGGCCATGCTGACGGTGCTGCCACGCCCCATAGCAGCTATCACGAGCACCACAGTAGGCTGCTCGGGCGGGCAGTCGCTGATTACGGTGAGCACACAGGTCAGCAACGGTACGGCACCCTACAGCTACACCTGGACACGGGGCGGGCAGGGGGTTGTCTCCAACGCCGCAACGGGTTCCTTCACCGTCGCAGGTAGCTACACACTGGTTGTCTCGGATGCCAACGGTTGCGTTAGCGTACCGGTGTCGGTATCGCTGGCGGCACCTGACCCGCTGGCGGTTGGGTTGCAGAGCACCAATCCGGTCTGTTTATCGGCCCAGGGCAAGCTCTCGGTAACCGTTACCGGCGGCGCACCTGTCTATTCGATCAGCTATTACACCGGTGGCGTATTGGCCGTGACCAGTTCAAGCGTGGCCAGTGGTGTGGCCGATCAGGTGTTGGTTAGCGCTGGTACGTACCAGATTGTGGTGACCGATGCCAACGGTTGTTCACTCACGCAAACAGCTACCCTCACCCAGCCTACGCCGGTAACGGCTACCGTTACGGTTCAGCAGCCAACCTGCGGTGCCGACGGCAGCCTCATGGCGGCGGCATCGGGCGGTACAGCGCCGTATAGCTATACCTGGAGCCAGGGCGCTACGGTGCTGGCCACCACTGCGTCATTGATGAACCAGCCAGCCGGTACCTATACTCTGACGGTGCGCGATGCCAACGGCTGTCTGTTTACGCAGACCTACGTGCTTAACCCACCTGCCTCAGCACCCACCGTTACGCTGTTGGCACCAGCTGTTTGTGAGGGCAATGCACTCACCATTACGGCGCAGGTTAGCCCAACTGGCTCATATACTTACGCCTGGAGTGGTCCTTCCGGGGCCGTGTTCACGCCAACGTCATCGTCGGTGGCGGCGGTGTCGGGTCTGCTGAGTGGCACAAGCGTGATTACGGTCACCATCACCACCGCGGCGGGTTGCATTTCGACCAAAAGCCTGACGGTAACCGTCAACGCCACCCCAGACGCCGGGGCCGATCAGGAATTGACCTGTACAAACGGGGCCGTTCCTACCAGCGCTACTCTGTCGGCCACGGCTGTTGCGGGTGGTAGCTGGAGTCAGGCAGGCGCTTTGCCCGCTGCGGTCACATTCACGAACCCTACGAGCGCCTCAAGCACCGTAACGGGCCTCACCGCGCCGGGAGTGTATACATTAGTCTGGGCGGCCAACGGCTGTACGGATCAGGTGCTCATTACAGTTGGTACGTGCGCGCCCCTGGGCAGCCTTGGTGACTATGTCTGGAAGGACACCAACAATGACGGTGTGCAAAACGACGGTGCCACGGGCGTACCGGGCGTGGGCATGAAGCTGCTCGATAATGACAACCTCTACGTAGTGCAGGGTGTGCTGAACGGTGCGCAGCAGGTACCCGCCAACCCCACCAGCGGCTCTGGTTTAGTCTACACCACCTACGATACGGGTGCTAAACTGCTGGATATTCAGCTAGGATTCAACGGCTTGTCGGGCACGGTGACCATGGCACACATCCACACGGGTGTGGCCGGGGCCAATGGTCCGGTGATTGTAGATCTGGTGCCGCTGGGCTTCCCCACGGGCGTTCAGGCGGGTAATTTCGTTGGCAGCGTAACGCTGACGGCGGCGCAGGAAACACTGCTGCTGAGCAACAAGCTGTATGTCAACGTGCATACCACCACCAGCCCCGGCGGCGAGGTACGGGCGCAACTGGTGGCCTGCCAGTTTACCGATGCCAACGGCAAGTACGGGTTCGATAACCTGCCGGCGGGTACCTACACGGTGGCCGTCGATACCAAGACGTTCCCCACTACCTGCGTAGTGAGCAGCAACCAGAATAGCACCAGCGCCACCGACGGCACCGACAGCGATTTCAACCCGACCACATTCCTGAGCGACCCGGTTACCATTGACCCGTCGCAGCCAGTGAGTAGCACCGCCCGCGACAACCCTACGATTGACCTCGCCTTGGTGGCCGCGCCTACAGGTAGCATTGGTAATTATGTCTGGAAAGATCTGAATAACAACGGCTTACAGGATACGAATGAACAGGGCGTTGCCAACGTAACGGTCGAACTGTTTACGGTAGTGGGCAATGTGATAAGCATGACGCCGGTAGCTACCGTGGTTACCTCGGTTAGTGGCCTATACAGCTTCACGGGCCTGACGGCGGGCGACTACCAGCTTAAGTTTACGCTGCCTGCCAGCGAGACCACAGGTTGCGCCATCTCCGACAAACCCAACGCGGGCGACGACACCAAAGACTCAGACGTTAACCCGCTCACGGGCCTCTCGCCGGTGGTGAGCATCAACCCCAGCGGTACGGGCCTGTCTGCAAACAACCCCACTATCGATATGGGCGTACGGCGGAGAATCTACGACCCTACGGGCTACATCTACTGCTATGGCACCAACACGATCCTGACGGGGGGCACCATCAGCGTGAGCGGACCGGGCAGCGTGACCATTGGCCTCGATGGCTCAACGGGTGCCTACCAGTTCATGACCGACGGTACGCCGGGCAACTATACCCTGACTTACAGTAACCCCAATGGCTATAGTGTGGCTACCGTGCAGCGTCCTGTGGCGGGCACCGCCCTCAACCCGGCGGGGCAGGATGGGGGTGCGCTGGATAAAGACGGCGTGGTAAACGGCTGGTTAAGCCTGGGATCTAAACCCAACTCGACCACCACGGCCCTAATCGACGGTTCAGCAGCGGCTAACCCGTACTACCTGGTGTTCAACACAAAAGGTGGCGATCCGTACGTATCAGAAAACAACCTGCCTATCGACTGTGCTGAACCCAGGGGCAGCATTGGCGACCTGGTTTGGAAAGAGGTAGCGCAGGACGGTAAGTATGACCCGGGTACTGAACTGGGCGTACCCAATATCACGGTGAAGCTGCTGGCGGTAACCAGCCCAATAGGGTCATCAGTAGTGTCTACGTCGCTGGTCTCGACCACCCTCACCGACGGAGCAGGTAAGTACCTGTTCCCGAACCTGCCTGCGG
Source organism: Fibrella aquatilis (assembly GCF_017353255.1). Taxonomy (GTDB): domain Bacteria; phylum Bacteroidota; class Bacteroidia; order Cytophagales; family Spirosomataceae; genus Fibrella; species Fibrella aquatilis. The sequence goes on from NZ_JAFMYU010000028.1 coordinate 34,519, forward strand.
GCCGGTATGTGGTTGAGTTTGTGAAAGCCTTGCTACCCGCCAATTGCGCCCTCTCGCCCGATTTCCAGGCGGCTGGTGTACCCGACGGGCTGAACAGTGATGCCGACCCCACCACGGGGCAGTCGCCGATTATCACGATTCTGCCAACAGACCCCACCAAGCGGGATATTCTCACCGTCGATGCTGCGCTGATTGTGCCGGGTTGTAAGTCAGTCTGCGTGCCGATTACGGTAACCAGAGTCCGATAGACAACCGCCTGCAGCCAGTTACTATGCTGTTTACCCATTAAAGCCGGGCCACCCTGAAGGTGGCCCGGCCTACTTAGCCAACTACAGAAACCTATGCTCGATTATCTACGAACCAACCTCCATTCATTTGTGAACCAATACCAGGCCGTGATGTGGCGACTGCGGGAATGTTCACTGAACGATGAACAACTGGCCGCTGCCATTGGCGTCAGCAGTGGCGTAATTCGAAACCGCCGCAACAAACCACAATCCTGGAAACAAGGCGACATCGACCGGCTGGCCAGCTATTTTTCGATGTCGACCACGGCCAGTCAGCAACTAACTACTACGCTGGGTGAGTTGAGCCAGCAGGTAGCCACGCTGCCCTCGGCTGAACGGCGCCGCATTGAGCGCGCCCTGCATATGAAGGCTACCCAGCTTAGCGAGTACAACCTCTCTGGCTGGACAATTCAGTATTTGTTGCGGATGCACCAAAGCCTGAGCCGTACCTGATGATTGCCTCTGCGAAGGAGCCGTTTGGTCAGTTAACGCATTGCCAGTAACCGTTTCTGATGCTTCCGTATGAAGTAACTGCCTATGATCATGGTAACGGTCGTAGCAGCAATAACTATCGGCCAAAACTGGCGAATAGGTAGGGTGCGCGTCAGTGTTTCGGCCCAGAAGGCGGCGTATAACCCCACCACCGACCAGTTCATAAACTGGTAGTGCATGATGAGCCAGCCGTCAGTTGGTTTTTTTAGGACAACGGGCGCCATTCCTGCCACAATAGACAGGCTACTGAAAAGAGCCAGGTAATGGAATGGGCCAAACTTGCCGAACAGGTGGTAGATCATAAAGGCCGTTCCGTTTAACACAACCATAGCCGCCACGTACCCATAGCCCACTTGCTTGTGCAGGCGCGTGGCTTTGGGCAGGGCAAACACCCCGGTGCCAAACAACAACGAGAGCAAAGCCGCGCCCAAATGCACGGCTCCGACGGTGGAGTGAATAAAATTGGTCATGGCTAATGGCGGAAAGCAGGAGGCTAAACCTACACATGCGCTGTTGAGCGGCACAGCGCATTCCGACGAATGCCGTAATTTGCGCGACTAATTATACGTGCGTATGGATGACTTTCTAATCTACCTCGGCCTGGGTTTCGACCACATAACCGACCCGGGCGGGTATGATCATGTACTGTTCATTGTGGCCCTGTGCGCCGTCTATATACTCCGGCAATGGCGGCAGGTGCTGGTACTGGTTACGGCCTTTACCCTGGGCCACTCGATCACCCTGGCCCTAGCCACGCTCCGCCTGGTTTCGTTCCGTAGTGATGTCATCGAGCTGCTCATTCCCATCACAATCCTGATTACGGCGGTGGTAAACCTGTTTTTCCGCGAAGATATTAGCCGTTTTGTCACCCGCCTGCCCCGCCGCCACCTGGGCCGCTATGTGTTGGCGGGTGGTTTTGGGCTTATCCACGGGCTGGGCTTTTCCAACTACCTCCGCAGCCTGCTGGGCCACGAAGCCGACATCTGGCAACCCCTGCTGGCATTCAACCTGGGTCTTGAACTAGGCCAACTGCTCATTGTCGCCTTCAGCCTAACGGTAGCCCAGCTAGCCCTTCAATTCCTCCACGTCCGCCGCCGCGACTGGGTGCTGATTGTGTCGGGCGTTGTGGCAGGCATGGCCCTCTCACTCATTATAAACAACCCATTGTTGAGTCGAAACGGGTAAAAAAGGGAGGTAGGGGGTTTGTGGTTTGTAGTTTGTGGTTGGCTTCGCGACAGCAACCTAGAGCGCGAAGCCAACCACAAACTACGAACCACAAACCCCTTACCCCCCAACTATGCATCACAAACAACTACTCACGCTTCTGTTGCTATTACCTGTGGCCGCTTCGGCGCAGACCACCGTTCAGCGCGACCCGTACATTGCCGACCTAGTAGCGCAGGTGTCGCCCGATAGCCTGCGGGCGCACGTAGAGGGGCTGGTTCGATTTGGCACGCGCCATACCCTCAGCACCACGTCTGACCCCAAAAAAGGCATTGGCGCGGCCCGGCAGTGGATTTTAGGCAAATTCCAACAGTACGCCCGGCAGTCGGGGGGCAGGCTTACGGCTACCCTCGACACCTGGACGCTTCCCGCCGACGGTAAGCGTATTGACAAGCCCGCCGACATGGGCAACGTGATGGCCACCCTGAAAGGGTCAGATCCCACCGACGACCGTATTTTTCTGGTGCAGGGCCACATGGACAGCCGCGTGACCAACGTGATGAACCGCGAGAGTGATGCCCCCGGTGCCAACGACGACGGTTCGGGTACGGCGGCGGTAATGGAGCTGTGCCGTGTGATGAGCAAAGCGTCGTTTCCAGCCACGGTGATTTTTGTGGCACTCACCGGCGAAGAGCAGGGCCTTTTGGGTGCCGACCACCTCAGCGAACGCGCCGTGCAGGAAAAATGGAACCTGGAGGCCGTCCTCAACAACGACATCATGGGCAGCAACAACAGCTCCGAAACCCGCATTATCGACAACACGCGCCTGCGGGTATTCAGCGAAGGACTGCCCCTGAACCAAACCACCGACCGCGCCGCGACCATCCGGCAGTTTGGCAGTGAAAACGACGGCAAAGCCCGCACCCTGGCCCGCTACTTTAAAGAAACCGGCGAACGCTACGTCGACAACCTGGAGATCGTGACTGTGTACCGCAACGACCGTTACCTGCGCGGCGGCGACCATACGCCCTATGTGCAGCGTGGATTTGCCGCCGTGCGCCTGACCGAGATGAACGAAAACTACGACCATCAGCACCAGGACCTCCGCACCGAAAACGCCGGTACGCCCCCCAAACCCACCGAATTTGGCGACCTGGTGAAGTTCATGGACTTCGACTATCTCCGCAAAAACACCGCCGCCAACCTGGCCACGCTGGCTAACCTGGCCAAAGCCCCCGCCACGCCGCAGCAAGTAACTATTGAGGTGCGCAACCTCACCAACGGCACCGCCCTCTACTGGCAGGCCCCTAAAACCGGCACCGTGAAAGGCTACTATGTGCTCATGCGCGAAACCCACATGCCCTACTGGCAGAAGAAATTCTTCACCAACAAACTGGGCATCACGCTGCCCTATTCCAAAGACAACTACTTCTTCGCCGTGCAAGCCGTCGGCCCCGACGGCAACGAAAGCCTCCCCATCCTCCCCGCGCCGAATTTGAGGTGATCACATTAGGGCCTGATTAGAAGTGAGTTCCAGGGCGAACAACGCCTGTTCGCAGACCGTTTGATCGATAGACTGCCTTTCACCGACAAACTGAACCCTGCCATGCGTCGCTACACACTCGGAACCCTTATCATTGGCTTACTTGTAGCCCTGTCGAGCTGCTCAACTTTTCGTAATACCGTCGAAACCAGCGGGTTGCCCTACGACAAACGGCAACGGTATGAGCGGTTTGCGTTCATACGGCAAACCGATAGCCTTCATAACGAAATCGACGTGCCGTTTCGACGGTCCGTTGAGCAGGTCGTGACCGCGCAGCTTGCCTATCGGGGCTACAAACACGACCCCAGCCATCCCGATTTTATGGTTGTCTTCCACCGGTTCGACAAAACCACCGACATAGACCTGGTGGACCTTGAGGCCACGTGGCGGCTCATCAACGCCGGCATGCAGGAGAACGAATTGACCGTGCGTAACGGGGTCATTCGCCCTCATCGGCTGGCCAAAGGCAGCGTATTGTTGCAGGTCTATGACGTGGAGCAGAACAAACTTATCTGGCAAGGCTACACCAACCGGTCTAAACGCGTGGCTCACGCTGTCGACGAACCAGATAAGCAGGCCCGCTACCTGGTGCAGATGGTGATCGACAATTTTCCTTTTCACGCCGTCCCGCCCACCCGAAACATGGCGCATGCCCGGTAGTATCACGCATCACTTCCTACTAGAAAACGTGTTTTCCAACACTAGCAGCCCGGCTTTAGTGGTTTGCCAGCGGGTGGTCCAGGCGGCAGGGGTAGGGGAGAGGGTGCGCACGTAGGCCCCCAGGGCAAGGTCATCGTCGCCATCGCCGTCGAGGTCACCGGCCTGCATCACCAGCCACCGGCCTGCGTCGGCACCGGCAAAAGAGCGCGGCGTGAAGGTGAGTTTACCCTTGTTTTCGAGGTAAACAAACACCTGCGGCTTGTTGTGGCTAAAATCGGGGAAGGCCGAGATCGCCGCTAGGTCCAGGTCACCGTCGTGGTCGAAGTCGCGGGCCAGCACCTGCCCTGCGCCCGGCATGGGGTAGAAACAGGCCTGTTTGAACCCAAAATGACCATCGTTCAGGTACACCCGGATGCCGTGGTAGGGCTTGATAATCTGCGAATAGTCGGCGTTGTCGCCGTTGGTGCAGATAAGGTCAGGGTGCCCGTCGCCGTTCATATCGGCCAGCTCGAGGTACGACGAGCCGTAGACGGGCGGGAAGCGCAGCAGAGTCTTTTTCTGGAACGTGCCGTCATGCTGGTTACTATAAAGAGCTACCTGCTCGTCGCCCTGCGCAAAGAGCACCAGCATATCGGCCCAACCGTCGGCGTTGACATCGCGGATGATGGCTTGCCGGGCACCGGGTATGGGGTCGGTAAAGGCTTTTTGGTAGGTGCCGCCCGTTTGGGTATACACACTCAGCTGCCCCACGTTATGGCCATATTCGCAGATTACCAGGTCAGGTTGCGCATCGTGGTTCAAATCGCCGGTGCTTAGCTGTACGGGCCGATGTAAACTGTCTATCAGCGGGTTAAGTGCCCCGGCCAGGCGTAGACTTCCTGCTTTTTGGTCGTTGGGCGTCATAATGCCCATGAGCAAATAAGCCAGTTTGTTTTGGCCGGGTAGCTGCCGCAGGTCCGACACGGCGCTGGTTAAATGCAGTGAATCGAGGCGGCGCAACCGGCTGTCGAGCGTGAACACATCGCCCCGGCTGGTACCCACCCGCAGCGTATGGGCGGCGGGATCTATCTGTAACAGGGTCGTCAGCGAAAGCAGCGAATCGGCCGGCGCGCGGGGACTAAACAGGGGGAGTTCAGCCACCGTTGGCGTTGGCGCATGAGGCAGGCTGTCGGGGGCGGTTGCGGCATAGAAGGCCACGATCTTTTTCCAGTCGGCAGCAGACAGCACGGGTGCGGCGGGCAGGTACCCCAGCTTCACGCCTTTTTCCTGCTCTTCCAGTTGGGCCTGGTGGCGCATCAGGTCGAGGGTGTCGGTGATGATACCCAGGCGTAGGGCCATGTGGGGTAGTACGCCCGTTTGCCAGGTTTTCTTGTCGAGCAGGGCCGGGTCGGCATATTGGTGGCAACTGGCGCAGTAGACCTTAGCCAGGGCTTCGCCCGTTTGGGGCGGCGCCGAACAACTCACCGACGTCACAATGAGCCACCCAATCAATAAGCTTGCTGAGCTTAGTACTGTCCCAACCTTTGGCATATGCATTCCATTAAAGTAGGGCATTTTTTTGGTAGAATTACTGGTCAGAAACAACATACTACAGTTGTATCATTCTGTCTAACTGCTGCTCATCAAATTATTATTTTGTTTACCTTTAAAAGACTTCTACAATACAGTGAGCTTTTGCCGTTATCGCAAAATATTGTATTGATATAGTTCTATTTCGCAACTCATGGCACACGTTTTCAATCGTCGAAACTGGTTGCAGTCAACCGGTTTAGTAACCGCTGGTCTGGCCACCGGTCTGGGTCGCTGGCAGGAAGCCAAGGCGGCATTTGTACCCGAATCTGTCGCCGCCGAGCAGCGGCTGTTTAACGAGTTTGTGGCGCTGACCAACACCCCGCCCGACACCATGCCCGTGCTAAAGGCGCGGCTGTTTGCCAACGAAAATCCCTACGGTATTGCGGGTAGTGCCAAAGAAGCCATCAACAAAGCCACGGCCCTGGGCAACCGCTACGCCTGGATGGAGTTTGCGCAGCTGAAAAAGCTAATCGCCGACGCCGAAGGGGTGTCGCCCAAAAACATTTTGATCACCCCCGGCTCATCAGACGTGCTGATGGCGGCGGCGGTCCGTTTCTCGCAAAAAGGCCCGATCCTGACCTGCCGCCCCACCTACGACGACCTGCTGGAACGGGCCACCAAACAAAACGGCCAAATCCTGACCGTTCCAGCCACCACCGGCCTGGGCTACGACCTGGCCGCGCTGAAAGCCAAAGCCCTCAGCACACCCGGCCTGAGCATGGTCTACATCGTGAACCCCAATAATCCCACGGGCACCATTGTCCCCCCCGCCGAACTGGCGCAGTTTTGCCGCGACGTGGCCCCGACAGTGCCCGTATTCATCGACGAGGCCTATATTGACTTCCTCGAACCCGCTGACCGGCCCATGCTGGGCAAGCTCATTGCCGAAGGTCTCGACGTGATGCTGGCGCGAACGTTCTCTAAGATTCACGGCTTTGCGGGCCTGCGGCTGGGTTACGTCATGGCCCAACCCAAGTCGATTGCGCAGATCAAGCCCTTCACCAATGGCGAATTTGCGGTAGGCATCACCACGCTCATGGGCGGCATTGCCTCCTACCAGGATCAGGCCTGGCAAACGTACTGCCGTACCGAAAACGCCAAAGCCCGCGACTACACTATGAAGGCGCTGAAGGACATTGGCTACGAACCCATTCCATCTTACGCTAACTTCATCCTGTTTCCGATTAAGATGAAGACGCAAACTTTTGAAGGTCAGATGTTCGGCCAGGGCGTGGGCATTCAAACCCGCGAAATAGACCGGCAGCCCTACTGCCGCGTCAGCATCGGCACCATGGACGAGATGAAAATATTCATGGACGCATTTAAGAAGGTAGTGGGATAAAGGAGGAAAGGGAGGAGGGAGGAAAGGAGCGGTCCGCCGGTGCGGAAGGGGATTGCTGACGCCCGACAAGTGGCCGTGAATGTGCCCCCTTCCGCACCGGCGGACCGCTCCTTTCCTCCCTTCTCCCTTTCCTCCCTCTTCATATGACTCGACGCGATTTTATCAACAAGACCTCAGCTGGTTATGCCGGTTTACAGGCCTGGGGGCTGCTGCCTGCGGCTCCGGCGGCGGCATTTAGTCTGCCTGCCAATGGCTTTGCGGGTGATGGAAAGGGTCGGCGGGTGGTGATCCTGGGGGCGGGTCTGGCGGGTCTGGCTACGGCCTACGAGCTGGACAAACTCGGCTACGACTGCACCATTCTCGAAGCCCGAAACCGTTCCGGGGGCCGCGTGTGGACCATCCGGGGCGGCACGTCAGAGACCGAGATCGGGGGGACGCCGCAGACCAGTCAATTCGATCCAGGCAACTACTTCAACGCCGGGGCAGCCCGCATTCCGCACCATCATCAGCTTACGTTGCAATACTGCCGTGAGCTGGGTATTCCACTGGAAATCTTCAACGGCAACAACGAGGCCGCTTACCTCTACAACCACCAGTCGGCTTCGGGCCTGACGGCATCGGCGGGCACGAGTGGGGGAGTGGCATCACCTTCGGCGGGGCCGCTGGCTAATCGGCGAATGCGGATCAGAGAGTACCACAACGACATGCGCGGCTATACCACCGAGCTACTTGCTAAAGCGCTGGATCAGGGGCAGTTAGATCAGGACCTGACGAAAGAAGACGTGGAGAAGCTGGTCGATTTTCTCAAAAACGAGGGTGACCTCAATACGGCCCACCTCTACAAAGGCACCAACCGGCGCGGCTACAAAACGCAGCCCGGCGCAGGTCCCACCCCCGGCGAAGCAGTTGACCCCTACGGCCTCACCGACCTGCTGCGGTCGGGGTTTATGCAGCCCGTTTTCTACAACGTGGGCGACTATATCTACGAACAGCAAACCACGCTGATGCAGCCTGTGGGCGGTATGGACGCCATTCCGAAGGCATTTGAAGCCCGGCTGCCGGGCAAAATCCAGTTTAATGCCCGCGTCACCGAACTGCGCAAAACTGAAAACGGCGTACGGATGGTGTATCAGAAAGGGGACAAACCCGCCGAAATTCAGGCCGAATTTTGCGTCTGTACGCTGCCCCTGCCGGTACTCAAAAACATTGAATCCGACATATCAGGCACGGTGAAACGGGCGGCTGATTTTGTGCCATACATCAAAACGGGCAAGATCGGGTTGCAGTTTAAGCGGCGGTTCTGGGAGGAAGACGATGGTATCTACGGTGGCATCTCGCGCACCAACATGGACATCAACCAGATCTGGTATCCTTCGTTTGGCTTCATGAAACCCAAGGGTGTGCTTATCGGCTATTACAACTTCTATGGCCGTGCCGAGGCCGTAGGGGCACTTCCCATAGCCGAACGGCAGCAATTAGCGCTTACTCAGGGTAAGCAGATTCACCCGCAATACGCTACTGAATTTGAGAACGCGTTTTCGCTGGCGTGGCACCGCATTCCCCATTCGGAAGGCGGCTGGGCTACGTACGACGACGCCACCCGCCGCAAATATTACCCCGCCCTGCTCGAACCCGACGGCCCCGTTTACTTCGCCGGCGAACATACCACGTACCTGACGGCCTGGATGGCCGGGGCACTCACCTCCGCCCGCCGCACCGTCGAAGCCATCCATAAACGGGTGGGATAAAAACAAAAAACTTCATTCCATGAAATCACTTTCGTACCTCTTCCTGCTGGGCGTGGCCCTATTTACCAATTTCTTTTCGCACCGAGCAATGGCGCAGGCCACGGCAGGTACGCTAACCGCCGAACAGGCCACGGCCGTGAAAGCCATCAAAATTGCCAACGCAGACAAAGACACCTACTTCAAATCTGGGGGGTATATTTTGGAGCGCTATGAAGACCGGCCTCCTTACGTATTCACCTACAGCGACGGTATCACGCGGAAGGTATATCTGTACAAAATCTACAGCGCCGCCGACACCAAAGAACTGGGTCTGCTGGCCCTGTACCAGAACGGCAAAACCGGCGAGTCGAAATCATTTGTCGTGCCCGGCGTGGGTGCCGACCGCAAAGCGTGGGACGCCTACCTCGACGACCTCAAATATGTGGGTGAAAAAGAGCCGGGCCTAATGTCTGCCATGACGTTTGCGCTCAGCCGCGAAATGGCCACGCTGCTGGGTGGTGGTAGCGCTAAAATTGACGAGGGCGGCAAGAAAAAAGAAGAATATAACTTCTGTTTCAGCGCCGAAGCCCCGGTACTTTTGGCCGACGGTAGTAGCAAGCCTATAGCACAAGTAGCTATTGGTGAGACTATTATGGCTTACGAATCAACTTCTCACGCGGTAGTGCCTGCCCAGGTAACGGGCGTTCAGCGGCACAAAGGGCAGTTTGGCCTGATAGGCATCTGGACCGTTCCGGAAGCCGAACTTAGCGCCAGCCGCACGGCTCAGCTCACCCCACCCAGCCTGCTCGAAGCTACCGATAATCACCCCGTGCTGACCGCCAGCGGCCGCAAAGCCCTCGGCGAGGTGGTCCTCGGCGAAACCGTCTACCGCTATGAAAATGGCCGACTGCAATCCCACCGCGTGATTAGTACGGGCACCACCGGCCGGTATACCACCACCGTCTATAGCCTCACTACGCAGCAGGGTAGCTACGTGGTCAATGGCATGCTGGTGCTGGAAAAGTAGTTTTTGGCGGTCATTGGTCACTGATAGCTGTAAAGCTTTCTTCCAACTGCGCGGCCACCCGAAACAACAGGTTCTCATTACCCAGTGCGGCGGTGAACATGGAGCCTACGGGCAGGCCGTTGGCAGAGACGTGGAGCGGCACCGACATAGACGGCTGGCCGGTCATGTTGGCAATGGGCGTGTAGGGAATGTAGCCAAATGACTTTTCGGCCAGCTGGTCAATCTGCTTGCTGCCTTTCAGAAAACGCAGGCCACCCAGCGCATCGACCATCTTCATGGTGCGGGTTTCGGCCGCCGAGTTTTGCAGTTCACCAATGCGGATGGGTGGGCGCGACATGGTGGGCGTAAGTAGCAAGTCGAAGCGTTCGTGGAGGTTGCCCATCTGCCTTGTAAGCGCGTTCCAGCGCCGTTTCTGGTACGAATTATCGACGGCGGTGTAGGCTTCTGAAATGCGCGACAAGGCCCAGGTGTTCAGTTCCATATCGTCGCGGCGGGCGGGGCGTTTCAGGTAGTCGCTTAGCTCGCGGATGGTCGCGCCTGTTTCGCTCAGCACCATGGTCAGGAACACCTCGCTCAGCGCCGTTTGGTCATAAGGCAGAGCAATTTCCTCAACGGTATGACCCAGGCTTTCGAGTAGTTTGGCCGTTTTCTGCACCGCCAGTACGCATTCGGCGTGGGTTTGCTGGCCCGGAAAGGGGTGCTGCGTGGTGAGGGCAATGCGCAGCTTGCCGGGGTCTTTGCCTACCTGACTCAAAAACGTGTCGGCAGTTGGACCCAGCGTGTAGGGGTCGCCGGGGGCCATGCCCGCCGAAACGTCGAGCAGGGCGGCACTATCGCGCACCGTGCGCGAGAGCACGTGGCTACGCACCGCGCCCTGCCACATTTCGCCAAAACCTGGCCCCAGCGAGGCACGCCCCCGCGAAGGCATCAGCCCAAACAGCCCGCAACACGAGGCCGGAATACGGATGCTGCCACCCCCGTCGGAACCCGACGCGGCCGGTACAATGCCCGCCGCCACGGCCACCGCCGCCCCTCCGCTGCTGCCCCCCGGCGAGTAGGCCGGGTTCCAGGGGTTGCGCGCCGGGCCGTACAACTCCGACTCGGTATAGGGCGTAAGGCCAAATTCGGGGGTGTTGGTTTTGCCGAAAAACACCAGCCCGGCCCCTTTGTAGCGCGCCACGGCATAGCTGTCAGTAGCTGAAATATGGCCCGCATAGCCCCGGTTGCCCGATTTCATGGGTGTACCGGCCCATTCAAGCTCCAGGTCTTTCAGCAAAAACGGCACCCCCCGAAACGGGGCGTCGGCGGGTAGTTGGTCCAGCATCCGGTGGCCCTGCTCGTAGAGGGGCGTCACGATGGCGTTCAGTTCGGGGTTGACGGCCTCGGCGCGGGCAATGGCCAGGTCGAGCAGTTCACCCGGCGTAGTATCGCCCTTGCGGACCAGCTCAGCCAGCCCCAGGGCATCGTGTTGGCGGTATTCGGAGAAGGTCATATCATCGTGGTAATACCAGGCTCACCACCTCTTTGCGGTCGGTGCGGGCGTCGGTGGGGCGGAGGCGGAAGGAATAGGTATAGGTGCGGGTAGCGGGGAGGAGGTATTCGGCGTGGGTGCGGGGTGTCCAGCTGTCGTCACCGCCAAGGCCCATTTGCCCGTAGTCGATGTTAAGCAGCGTGGTGTTGCCGTGCTCTACGGTTTGGGCATGGGGGTTTTTGGCGGCCATCAGCGCTGCGTCGGTGTAGTCGCGGGCGTTGATGTTCAGGAGCGCCGAGCCGCTAAAGGGTTCGGCCACCACCAGCAGGCCCGTGGTGTTGCCCGCCTCGGCCAGGTAGGCCCAGCGCACGTCGGTTTTGTTGCCGTTTTCCTGGGCCATGGTATACGGAAAATACTGGTCGGCCACCTTGCCGGTATACTGCCCCACAAAAGCGGCTTCTTTCCGGTCCTGGTAGCTCTCGAACGGTCCACGACCATACCAGGTAAGCAGGCTCATGCTGGCGGGCAGGGTTAGCTGGGTGCCCACGCGGGCCACGGGCGGCAACGTTGCGCTGGCGGGAGCGGTGCAGGTGGTCGACACGATCACGTCGCCGGTGCCATAGACCATGTATTCGGTTCGCTGACGAATGGTGCCGCCTTTCATGATGACGTCGTTGACGCAGGTAACCCGAACCCGCTGCGGACCCGCGGGCGAACCAGCTGGCATGAGCCGCTCGACCTGCATGTCTACCGGCGACACCATGGGGCGGTCCAGACCGGCTTTACGCCAGCGGGCGGCGTAGGCTTTGTCGCCACCGCCTTCGTCATTGTCGGTGGGTACGCGCCAGAAGCTGGGTTGCAGAATACCCCCGGCGGTTTGGCTGCTCATGAGGTTTTTCTCTTTGTAGAGCCACTGGCTGATGCCCCCCACGGCCTTGCTGAACACGATGCCGAAATCGGCTCCGCGCAGGGCTACGCCGTTGGGTGTGGGCACATACTTCAACTGCGGAATACGCCCCACACCCACCACCGGCGGCATGGGCGTGTCGGTCTGGATAGGAAACTGTTCGGCGGCTACTTCATGTCCGGCGAGTGCCCAGGGCGTATCCTGTTTCAGTTGCAGGCTGAGCACCAGGAAGTACTCGCTGCCCGCCTCCCGTGCAGCCGGAATAACATAGGGTACGGTCACCTGCACGCCCTGACCGGGTTTGGCCGCCAGCGTAGCCACTGTGCCGGTGCTCACGACCTCGCCGTTGCGCATTAGTTTACAAACCAGCTTCAGGTTATCAAGCCCTTGAAAATCATACGTATTACGAATGTTTACCTTCGTTTCGGTGGCCGACAGCGGTGCGGGTAGGGCAAACTTCACGTAACTGTAAGCCCGTTTCACTTCGTTAAGCTCCGGCTGAGGCGACCGGTCGGGGTTTACCAGGCCGTCGCAGGCGTTGGCCCCGTCGATGTAGTTGATATGGTCGGTGTAGAACTTGCCTTTTTTGTCGCGCAAAATCAATCCCTGATCTACCCAGTCCCAGATAAACCCACCCTGAAGGCGCGGGTATTTGTCAATGGCGTTCCAATAGTCTTTCAGGTTGCCTACGCTGTTGCCCATAGCGTGGGCATATTCGCAGAGGATCACCGGCCGGGTAGGGTCTTTTTCCATCAGCCTGACCATCTCTTCCGCAGACGGATACATGGTCGAAATGATGTCGAAGCTCGATAGGGTGCTCTGCGTGTAGGGCTTGCGGCCTTCGTAGTGAATGGGGCGGGTGGGGTCTACCTGCCGCATGATGCTGGCCATGTCGGTAAAGTTTTTGCCCATGCTGGTTTCGTTGCCCAACGACCATATAATGATAGACGGGTGGTTCTTGTCGCGCTCAACCATGGCCCGGCCTCGCGCCACAAAAGCGTCGCGCCATTCGGGCCGTTCGGCCAGGTCATAGCCTTTGTACCACAGTTCATGGCTTTCGATATTGGCCTCGTCGATCACGTAGAGGCCATATTCGTCGCAGAGGTCATACCAGTCCGTTACGTTGGGGTAGTGGCTGGTGCGCACAGCGTTAATGTTGTATTGCTTCATCAGCTTGATGTCTTTCACCATGCTTTCGCGGCTGATGACCCGACCCGTGTTAGGGTCGAACTCGTGGCGGTTCACGCCCTTGAACGTCACCGCCTGCCCATTGACCAGCAGTAGCCCGTTGCGCATTTCCATTTCCCGGAAGCCTACCCTCTGGCTCACGGCCTCCTGCACCACGCCGTCCATGCCCATCAGTTGCAGGGTCAGCGTGTACAGATTCGGGGTCTCCGCCGACCATAGCTGCACGTTGTTGAGGTACTGATTTACCCGAATCAGGCTCTCCTGGTCTGACCCCACGGCCGTGGCCGACGACAGGTTGGCGGTGTAGACCACTTTCTGCTGTGGGTCGTAGAGGGTGGCCTTCACGATGTAGGCGGGCATATTCGACCCCGTCAGGTTGCGCACGTAGGTGGTCAGTTTCAGCGTGGCATTGCGGTAGGTGGGGTCTTCCATATCGGTGGCCACCTGCATGTCGCGCAGGTGTACGCGTGGCTTGTTGAGCAGCGTGACGTCGCGGAAAATGCCCGAAATGCGCCAGAAATCCTGGTCTTCCAGATAACTCGCATCCGACCAGTTGATGACCTCTACGGCCAGCACGTTTTCGCCGGGGCGTAGGGCTTCCGTTAGCCGGAACTCGGCAGGGGTCATGCTGTCTTCGTGGTAACCGATGTACTTGCCATTGAGAAACACCCGGCAGGTAGATTGCACCCCCGCAAAGTGAATAAACGTCTCCCGGTCAGACCAGTTAGCCGGCACCGTGAACTTGGTTCGGTAGAGACCCACGGCGTTGGTGTCGGCCTGAATCAGGGGCGGGTTGGCCGGAAACGGGTGTTTGATGTTGGTGAAAATAGGCCGGTCGTAGGCGCGGCCTTCGCGGGCACCCACCACCTGCCAGTTCGATGGCACGGGCAAATTATCCCAGTCGGCGTCGTTCAGGGCGGGGTCTGAAAAGCTGGATTGCACCAGTTTCGGTGTCTTCAGCCACTTGAATTTCCAGGTGCCATTAAGCGACTTCATCATGGTCGACGCACTCCGGTCGGCGGCAATGGCCTGTTGTTCAGTGGTGTAGGGCCAGATAGTGGCGTGGGGTGGCTCGGTATGCTGGCTGCTGATTTTCGGGTTTTCCCAGAAGGCGGCGTTGTCGGATTGGGCCAGGGCCGGGGCGGCCATTGGGCCTAGCGCCAGCAAGAGAAAGGTACAGAGACGATGATACGGTGAAAGCATGAGCGGAGGGTAGACGATCGGTAACAAAGCCGGAAGATAAGGAGAAGGGAGGAAAGGAGGAAAGGGAGGGCGGAAGGAAGGGAATTGCTGATTCCCAACATTGCCAGCCTGAGGTGGGTTACGTTAGCGTACTGACGAACTCAACCTCCGCTTCGGCGGCTATGTCATGGAAAACGTAAAAATGAGCCGCATCGCCACGGCTGCCCTAGTGGTAAGTAGCATTGTGGGCACGTACTTCTTCGCTGGTCCCCGCAACCGTAAGAAACGCACCGATGTGGTGCCCGCCTTCAAAGGCGAACTCGACGCTAACCTGGCCACGCCCGCCAACGGTACCTTCGCCGCCGTCTGGCCGGTCATCTACACCGGCACCCTGGGCCTGGCGGTGCATCAGGCGCTGCCGTCGCAGGTAGATAATCCGCGCTACGAAAAAGCCGCCCCCTGGCTGGTGGTTAACTATTTGCTCAACGCCCTGTTTGGCGTGTTCTTCTCGCGGGGTGAAAAGTCGGCGCGGGTAGCGGCCAATGCCATCACGGTGGCGCAGTTGCCTACGGTGCTGGCCCTGCACCACGCCCTGGAAGTGGGCAAAACCGAAGTGGCCGAACCCGAACGCACCTTTCAGCGCACGGTGGGCATCTACGCGGGCTGGATCACCGTAGCCACGGGCGTGGCCACTACCAACCTGCTCATCGAGGCGGGCTACCGCGTCAGTCCCAAACGAGCCGAACCCTATGCCGTGGGGCTGCTGAGCATTCTGGGCGGTATTGGTCTGGCCGTGTCGAAAAAGCTAAACGACCCCTACTACCTGCTGCCATTTGTGGCGGGCTTCACGGGCGTGGCCGCCAAGCAATATGGCCGAAACAGCACTCTGGCGGGGGTTTCGGGTGCTCTGGCCCTAACGGTAGCGGGCGTTTTTGTACAGCGTATCCGCGAAGCCCAGGCCGACGTCACCGAGTTGGGCAATGACCAAATCGCCGCCGAAGCCGCCCGCGAAGAGATGGCCGAAGAACCGTATTATATTGACATGGACTGAAAAAGAGTTCAAGGTCTAACGTCCAAAGTTCAAGCGCCCCTGATTAAAGTTGCTTCGCGCTTCAGTGACATATGTGCGAAACAACTTTAATCAGGGGCGCTTGAACTTTAGACGTTAGACCTTGAACTTGCAACCTACCTCATGCACTACACCCTCACTGCCCTTGCCGACTCTTCCTTCGATGTTACCTGTCGGGTTGAGGACGTGGCGGGCGATACGCTCGATTTGCAGTTGCCTGCGTGGCGGCCGGGGCGGTATGAATTGCAGCATTTCGCCAAAAATATTCGGGCGTTTGGCGTGGTGGATCAGGAGGGTAAGCCGTTGCCCGTTCGGAAGGTGACCAAAGACCGGTGGCGGGTGCAGACGGCGGGAGCCACGGCTATCGAGGCACGTTACAATTACTTCGGCCTGTTGGCGGGCGACCATAAACTCGACGCGGGCAGCAGCTATGCCGACGAGCGGTTCTGGAGCGTGAACCCGGTGAACCTCTGCGTGTATGCCGAAGGCCGTTTGCACGAACCCTGCACCCTGGTGCTGACCATTCCTGACCGCTGGCAAGTTGCCTGCGGACTGCCGACAAATGGACACAATACGCTGACTGCCAGTGACTATTACGCGTTGGTCGATAGTCCGTTTATTGCGTCGGGGTCGGTGTGGGCGGTGCATTATGATGTGGCGGGGGTGCCCATGACCATCTGGATTCAGAACTGGCCCGGCGCGTTTAACGCCGCCCGCATGGCCCACGATTTTGCCCGGTTTACGGAAGCGCAGATCCGGCTTTTTGGCGAATTCCCACCCGCCGACTACCATTTTCTCACCGTCGTTTTGCCCGTGGCCTATTACCACGGCGTAGAACACCGCAACAGCACCCTCCTCATATTGGGGCCAGATACCGAAGGCGAAGGCCTGTATGTCGACCTGCTAGGCGTGGCTTCGCACGAACTGTTTCATACCTGGAACATCTGCCGCATCCGCCCCGCCGAGTTGCTGCCCTACGATTTCACCCGCGAAAACTACTTCACCACCTGCTTCGTGGCCGAGGGCATCACCACTTACTACGGCGACCTGATGCTGCGCCGCGCTGGAGTTTTCGACGATGAGGCGTACCTAAAAGAGCTGTTGGTGGTGCTGAAACGCCATTTTGAGCAGGCTAACCACGCCGCGCTGTCGCTCACCGAATCGTCGTACGATCTCTGGCTCGACGGCTACGTGAAGGGCGTACCTGACCGCAAAGTATCAGTTTACCACAAAGGCGCCATCGTGTCGCTCATTCTGGATCTGCACCTCCGCCGCCAAACGGCTCACGCCCGCTCCCTCGACGATGTAATGCGGCAGCTTTGGGTGCAATTTGGCAAACCGTTTATCGGCTATGCCTATGCCGACTACCGCGCCGTCGTGGCCGACGTAGCCGGTGATCCCCTCGACTGGTATTTCGACACCTGCATTACCGGCACCACCCCCCTCGACGACCTGCTCAACGACCACCTGGCCTTCGTTGGCCTGCGCATGACCTACGACGAAGCCGGGCTGGTGCTGCTGGAACGGGAAGAAAGCGCCGAGTGGGCGACATGGATGAGTGCGTAGCGATAATTGCCGGATTCTGCATAGTACTTGCCGGTTTGTTCCGCTTCCGCCAGCAGAAAATTGGGCAGATTTGTCTAGTATTTTCCGGTAAAAAGCCAAAATAGGTCGCGGGCTGCGTATCATTGAGGGATGCATATGATGACCCCCTATTCCCATAATCCCTTTCCTACTTATGAAGCAGTTATTCCTGCCCTTACTCCTGATACCGGCGCTGACCATAGCCCAGCCTACCGTCCTGCAACAGAATTTTCAGACCCCGCCCAACGCCGCTAAGCCCCGCGTGTGGTGGCACTGGATGAACGGCAACGTCACCAAAGACGGCATCCAGAAAGACCTGCAATGGATGAGTCGGGTGGGTATTGGCGGGTTTCAGAACTTCGACGCCAGCCTGTTTACCCCGCAGGTGGTGCCCAAAAAGCTGGTGTTCATGACCCCCGAATGGAAAGACGCCTTCCGCTTCACCACCGACCTGGCCCAGAAGCTACAACTCGAAATGGCCATTGCCGGGTCGCCGGGGTGGAGCGTGACGGGTGGGCCGTGGGTGCAGCCGCAGGACGCCATGAAGAAGTACGTCTGGACCGAAACGCGGGTAGCGGGCGGTCAACCGTTTGCCGGTAAACTACCTCAGCCACAGGCTACTACAGGCAAATTTCAGCAGGTGGGCCTGCCCAAAACAAGTATGCTCGGCGGTGATACGGGCGAACTGCCCACCTACTACCAGGATGCCCTGGTGGTGGCCTACCGCCTGCCCGCTACCGACCGGGTGCTCACCCAACTCGCGCCCAAAATCACGTCGAGCGGGGGGACGTTTAGCCTACAGGAACTGACCGACGGTGATCTGTCCAATGCCCGGTACCTGCCCCCCATGGAGGTAGGGCAGCCGATGTGGATTCAGTATGAATTTGATAGTCCGCTGACGGTGAGGGCCTTTTCGCTTGCCGGAGCCAGCCATAGTGCCCTGGAAGATTTCAACGGCGGACCCGCCAACCGTTCGTTTAGCGTGAGCGACGATGGCGTAACGTTCCGGCAGGTAGCCACCGTATCGGGCAGTATTGTGCCGCAGAATACCGTGCGTATTCCCGCCACTACGGCCCGGTTTTTTCGGATCAATTTCACTACGCTGGCCCCGGAGGTGAGCGTGTTTGCCATCATGGCCGGGGCTAAACCCGAAGCCGGTAAACCCGTGGGCGTGAACGTGGCCGAGTTGGTACTGCACACCGCCGACCGCGTGGATCAGTTTGAAGACAAAGCAGGCTTTACGCCCTGGAAAGAAGAAGCCCTGCCCAAAAGTGACGAACCCACCGACGCCATCGCCCCCGCCGACGTATTGGACCTGACCAGTCGCCTGAGCGCCGACGGCACCCTAACCTGGACCGCCCCGCCCGGCGAATGGATGGTGGTGCGGCTGGGCTACTCGCTCACGGGTCGGCAGAACCACCCTGCCTCGCCCGAAGCCACCGGCCTGGAGGTCGATAAGCTGGATAAAGTAGCCGTGAAGAAGTACATCGAGACGTACCTAGACATGTATAAAGACGCCACCGGAGGCCAGATGGGGGCAAAAGGGCTGCAATACATGATCCTCGACAGCTACGAGGCGGGCCATATGACCTGGACCAAAGCCATGCCCGACGAGTTTCTGAAACGGCGCGGCTACGACCTCAAACCCTGGATTCCGGTGCTCACGGGCCGGGTGGTGCAGAGCCTCGACGCCAGCGAAAAATTCCTCTGGGACTTCCGCAAAACCATTGGTGAACTGATTGCCGACAACCACTACGACGTCATCGGCGATGCCCTCCACGCGCGGGGCATGAAACGCTACACCGAGTCGCACGAGAACAGGCGCATCTACCTGGCCGACGGTATGGACGTGAAACGCCACGCCGATATTCCGATGTCGGCCATGTGGACGCCGGGGAGCCTGGGTGGTGGCAATGACGAAGAAGTACGCAGCCGCGCCGACATCCGCGAGTCGGCGTCGGTGGCGCATATCTACGGCCAAAACCTGGTGGCGGCGGAGTCGATGACGTCCATTGGCAACGCGTTTAGCTTCCACCCCGAAAAACTCAAGCGCACCGCCGACCTGGAAATGGCGTCGGGCCTGAACCGGTTTGTGGTGCACACGTCGGTGCATCAGCCCCTCGACGACAAGAAACCCGGCTTCTCGCTAGGGCCGTTCGGGCAGTATTTTGGGCGGCAGGAAACCTGGGCTGAGCAGGCCAAACCCTGGGTCGATTACCTGGGCCGGAGTTGCTATTTGCTGCAACAGGGCAAGGCCGTGGTAGACGTGCTGTATTACTACGGCGAAAACCAGAATATCACCTCGCTCTGCACCGAAAAACTGCCCGCCGTGCCCGCAGGCTACGAATATGACTTCGTTAACGCCACCACCCTGCGCGATGTAATCCAGGTTGACAACGGCAAGATCGTAGCCCCCAGCGGTCAGCGGTACAGCCTGCTGGTGATTGATCCCAACGTTCGTTACATGACCCTGCCCGTGCTGAAAAAGCTGCGCGACCTGGTGAAAGCGGGCATGAAACTCACCGGCACCCGCCCCCAGCAGTCGCCCAGCCTGGGTGATGACGCCGCCCAGTTCACTATCATCGCCGACGAAATCTGGAGCAGCCCGAACGTATCTGACAAACCCATCGACGCCTTACTGAGCGGCATGGGTATTGCCAAAGACGTGATCGTCTCGAAAAATCGCGCCGAGGTGCTCTACGTCCACCGCCAGACCACCGAGGGGGACATTTATTGGCTCAACAGCCGCAGCGACACCACCAACGCCGCCGAGGTGAGCTTCCGGGTGGCGGGGCGCGTACCGATGCTGTGGAACCCCCAAACGGGCAAGACCGAGCGGGTGTCGTACCAGATGAGCGGGGGCCGCACCATTATTCCGTTGCGGTTTGCCCCCTGGGATGCTTACTTCATTGTCTTCGGCGAAAAAACGACCGCGCTCACCTACGCTAAACCCGCCGTGACCGAATCGACGGTGACGCAGGTGGGTGGCAACTGGACCGTCACCTTCCAGCCGGGCCGGGGTGCGCCCGCCCAAACCGCCATGCCCGCGCTGACATCGCTAACCAACAGCCCCGACGCAGGGATCAAGTATTTCTCCGGCACCGCCACCTACGACAACACCTTTACGATGCCGTTTGTAGCCAAATTCAGCGCCTACGTGCTTGATTTGGGGTCGGTGAAGAATCTTGCCGAGGTGATCGTGAACGGACAGAGCCGGGGCATTGTCTGGAAAAAGCCGTTCCGCATCGACATCACCGGTGCGCTGAAACCCGGCAAAAACACGGTGCAGGTGCGGGTAACAAACCCCTGGGTTAACCGCCTCATCGGCGACGCCCAGCCAGACGTTACCAACAAGATCACCTTCACCACCATGCCGTTCTACCAGGCCACCTCCCCCCTCCTCCCCGCCGGCCTCCTGGGACCAGTACGGGTGATAGCCCAAAAGCCGCAGTAAATCGGCACACCGGAACATTGGCCGCGTAGCCGGATCGCCGGACCGGCTACGCGGCCGACATGTCTACCACTCAAAGAATCACCTTACTTTCAGCAAGCTGCTTGCAACAGTCTATATAGTTTCGTATACTTATGAAGTAAGCAGCCAACAACCCTACATTCGCGTTTGGCCAGACAACGACACTTAACTTGCGGCGATACCACGTACCTGAAGAAATTGACCAATGGGCCTTATTTTTCACTCATTCACGTTTGCTCAAGGCTTACCAACCTTTCTGAGCCTCAAACAACGGTTTGAGCAACAAACAGGACTACTTCTCGATTTGAAAGCGATTGTACATTTACCCGTTTTGTGTTCGTCAGAGGAAGTCAGCCTTGCCCTTGGTCAAGATGCCGACAAAGTTTATCAACTGAGCCAAGAACGAAAAACCTTTCTTCTACAGCACCCCAGCCACTACGAAGAGGCGGCTCTTCTCCGAGATCAGCAACTTCAACAGCTTCGTGGTTTGGCCCACGTCAAGGAGTTACAATTGGACATCATCAAATTCTATGCTGTGCCCATAGGCCTTCATGACAACACCTTGAGTTTTGAATCATCAACGGTTGATGGGTATGGCATTGAATCCCTGAGAAGAACTCTGTTCGAGTTGGGTGGGCGTGAGCAATCATCCAGTTCCACTGAAGGCCATAACCCTGCTTGGCGTAAGCTGAAGCGTTGGGAGGAGTATAAATGGTACAATCGGCCACGGAAATAAGTGGCTCCGCAATTTGGCGGATCCGGGCGACAGGAATCATTTGGAAACACCACCATCCTGCGCCAAACAAGGCTTGTATTCGCCAACTAACGCCCCACCACCACATACGAAAACAATAGCCCATATTGTGACTCTCTCTTTACCCCACTATGGTGGTTCTGCAAGGAGGAGATAGCCCTTATATCTTGGCGGTTTGGCTTCGTGGGATACCTTTACCGTATGAACTTGTACAACGACAGCGAACGATTTATTTCCATTCTTTCTGACTATGGTTTCAAGGTGACCTTTGGCAACGAGACCGATACACGGTTTCTACGCAGGGCGTTACAGGCTCTTATCCAGTCGCCGGTAGCGATTGCTAAAGTGGAGTTTATCGAAAGTGAGATTCCGGGTTTAACCAAAGACAGCCGTAGCGGCATCTACGACATCGCTTGTGTAGATGAGACGGGTAATCAGTTCATCGTCGAGATGCAGTTGAGTAAATACCCCGATTTCATTCAACGCATGAAGTTTTATTCATTTTACCGTCTTAACACGTTGATTCGCAAGGGCAGGTATAAGTTCGAAGGCTTGCCTAAAATTTACTGCATCGGTATTCTGGCGGCAAACATTTTTCCGCATATCACTGATTACCAAAATGTTGCGGTTCTTAGGAACGATAAAGGCGAACTGATAGACGAGCAGACCGTGTTTATTACAGTAGAGTTGGCTAAATTCAGAAAGCGATTAGCCAACGTGCATACAGACCTTGACAAGCTTATTTACACCATGAAGACGACCCACAGGACGACCAAGCCCAGACAGTTCCCACAGTTCTGGAACGAGGAGTGGTTAGAAGCGGCCATTAACGAGCTGGATACTCGGCAGATGACCCCCGAAAAGCGCATGGCTTACGAAATGACACTGGCAGCAAACGCCCTGGCTGTACAGAACGAGCAAAGGAAGATTGAGGAAGCTCGGCAAGAGGAAAATCTGGCAGTAAAGGCCCAAACCGTCTTGAGGGCATTAAAACTTGGCAAACTGACCATTGAAGAGATTGCAGAATATAGCGGCGTTAGTACCGACTACGTTTTGGAAATTCAGCGAAGCCCGAACAAAGCCGCATAAGCATAAATGGCAGGGTAGAGAGAATCATGGTTTCGAACAAGAAGCGGTAGCCTCTTTTCGTCTGAAAAGTAGTATTCTTCACTATCGCCTTCCCCCGTCCACATCCGAACGCGAAATGTCCGAAACTGGACAGACTTAGCTTCTTAGCAATCTAGTAATCAGCGACTTAAACGGGTGGCCTTGAATTTGTTCGGGGAATAGCATTGGTCCATAAACCTGGCTCTACTATGCTTCGCAACTACTTCCTTGTCTCGCTGCGTACCCTTTGGCGCAACCGTACGCAAAGTTTCATCAACGTGCTGGGGTTGGCGCTGGGTATGGCCTGTGCACTGCTGATGGGCCTGAACATCGCCGATGAGCTAAGCTTCGATCAGTTTCATGCCAAAGGACCACAGCTCTACAAAGCCTTCAACCGCAACACGTTCGAGGGTAATGTTCATTGCTGGCCAACCACGCCCAGTCCGCTGGCACCGGCGCTGAAAGCCGAGTTTCCCGAGATTGTTGAGTCCACGCGGGTGCTATGGGCGCAACCGCACCTGGCCAACTACGGCACTACCCGCATCAACCTGCAAGGCAGCTTTGTAGACCCCGGTTTTCTGACCATGTTCAGCTTTCCGCTGGTGCAGGGGAACGTGAAAACGGCCTTGGGCAGTCCTAACTCAATAGTCCTGACCCAAACCGCCGCCGCCAGCCTCTTCGGCACCGCCGACCCCATTGGCAAGGTGGTCCGGCTCGACAATAAAGACAGCTTCGTGGTGTCGGGCGTGTTGAAAGACCTGCCCAAAAACACCGAGTTCGACTTCGAACTGTTGCTGCCGTGGACCTACCTCACCAAAACTGGCGATGATGCGGCTTACTGGGGCAACAACTACGTGCGCACCTTTGTGGAACTCACGCCCACGGCCACGCTGGCGGCGGTCAACGCCAAAGTGCGCGACATCACCAAGCGTAATTCAAAAGGCACCGAAGACAACGAAGTCTTTCTCTACCCCGCCGAACGGTGGCACCTCTACGGGCGGTTCGAGAACGGTGCCGAGAGCGGCGGGGGCATTGTCTACGTGCGGCTGGCGGGCTATATCGCGGGCTTTATTTTGCTGCTGGCCTGCATCAATTTTATGAACCTGAGCACGGCCCGGTCCGAAAAACGGGGGCGCGAAGTGGGCATCCGCAAGGTGGTTGGCGCAGGGCGAGGTTCGTTGGTAGGTCAGTTTCTGGGCGAGTCGATGCTGCTGACGTTGCTCTCGTTTATGCTGGCCCTGCTGATTACCCAACTGGCCCTACCCGCCTTGAACACCCTCGCCGAAAAGCGCCTGTTTGTACCCTATGCCAGCGGCTTTTTCTGGCTGGCCTGTTTGGCACTGGTGCTGCTAACGGGCTTACTGGCAGGAAGTTACCCGGCCTTTTTCCTGTCGGCCATGCAGCCCCTGCGCGTGCTGAAGGGGCGACTGGCTACCGTGCGCGGCAAGCTGGCTCCCCGGCAGGCGCTGGTGGTCTTCCAGTTTCTGATCACGGTGGCGTTGCTGGTTTGTACGCTGGTGGTGAAACGGCAAATGGCCCACACGCAGGCCCGCGACATGGGCTACGACCGTAACCAGCTGGTGTTCAGCCGATTCACGGGCGACATCGAGAAAAATTACGCCGTCATCCGGGGCGAGTTGCTGGGGCAGGGCATAGCCACGGCCGTGTGCAAAACCAATAACCCCATCACCGAATCGTATAGCAACACCTGGGGGCTGGAGTGGACAGGCAAGCAGCCGGGGTCAAAAATCACGTTCGACCAGATGACCTGCGCGGGCGATTTCGTGAAAACCATGGGCGTCAAGCTTCTCTCAGGCCGCGACATGGATCAACTCAACTATCCCAACGATACCCTGGCCTGCCTGGTGAACGCTACGGCAGCTAAAGTCATGGGTTTCAAAGACCCGGTGGGTCAGATCATTAAAAACGAAGGAAAGGATTTCCGCATCGTGGGGGTGTTTTCTGACTTCATCTGGGGGTCGCCGTTCGACAAGGTGCCGCCCATGTTTGTGAAGGGCGAAAACTGGTTTGGTACCCTCAACTACCGCCTCAACCCCGCCCTGCCCACCGAGGTAGCCCTAAAAAAAGCAGGAAAAATTTTCGCGCAATACAACCCCGCGTTTCCGTTCGAGGTGAGCTTTGTAGACCAGGAATACAAGCGCAAATTCGACCAGATTCGGCCAATCAGCACGCTGGCGAGCGTTTTTGCCGGCTTGGCCGTGGTCATTGCCTGTCTGGGTTTGTTTGGCTTAGCTACCTACATGGCCGAGCAGCGTACCAAAGAAATTGGCGTACGTAAGGTGCTGGGGGCTAGCGTAGCGGGCGTTGTAGCCCTGCTAAGCAAAGATTTTCTGAAGCTGGTGGTGGTCGCCATTCTGCTGGCCATCCCGCTGTCGTGGTGGGGCATGAATCAGTGGCTGGATAACTACGAGTACCGCGCGCCCCTCAACTGGTGGATTTTTGCCGGGGCAGGCCTCCTGGCCGTTGCCGTGGCCCTGCTCACCGTCAGCTACCAAAGCCTCCGCGCCGCCCTCATCAATCCCGTAGAGGCGTTGAAGGGGGAATAGTAGTGAAAGAGTGAATGGCGAAAGAGTGAAAGAGTGTGGTCCGGCACTCTTTCACTCTTTCGCCATTCACTCTTTCACTTCAGCCCCCGCACGAAGCGGCGCATGGTTTCGCGGTAGATCTGCTCGGAGGCTTCCAGCGGCTGTTGGTGCCGCAGCAGGGCGCTGAGGCTGATGAGGCCGTGGGAGGTGGCCCACCACTCGAAATACAGCCGACGGATGCTCTCGGCCGACTTGGGGATGAATGTGAAGATGATCCGGCAAACGATCTCGTTTACCGACTTGATCTCCGCCGATTCTTCGATGGGGGCCAGGCAGTTGGCGCCGTTCTGGTTATACATCACCTGATACATTTCGGGCTGTTGCATAGCAAACTGCCACTGAATCAGCGAAATCTCGTACAACAGTTTTTCGGGGTCACGGTAGAGCCGTACCAGCCGTTCATACTCATCGCGCAGGTAACGGAATCCATCATTGCGGATTTCGTCGAGCAAGATGTCTTTGCTATCGAAGTAGTCATACACCACCGGGGCACTGTATTCGATGGCATCGGCGATCTTGCGGATCGATACGGATTGCCATCCTTCGCGGCGGGCAATGTCTTTGGCAGTCTGGAGAATCCCCGCGCGCGTTTGTTCGCGGGTGCGCTGCTTACGCTCGACTACTTCCATGATTCCTTAGGTCAATTTTTAGTTAACGGCGTTAATATGCCTGAAAGTTAATAGGTTATTGTCTATTTCATATATCGCTTTTTGCATTTTCATAAAAAATTATATCTGTTCGCAATTGATTAATAAAATAAAAAGTCAGGCTATACGTATCTGACAATTAACTAGTTATGATTCCTTCTGTGCAACAACCCAGATACCCTCATCGCCAACTTTATAATCGTCACCGTATACAGTACCATAACAAGCCAGGGGTTGTAGGCCAGCTATTCCCATCATACTCAACAGTTCGGCAATGGTGTAGATATAATAATGAGCCGTACGATGGGCGGTATCAACCCCTTTATCGGCGTGACGGTAGTAGGTCAGGCGCTGTTCCACCATCGAGTTCATGGGGTCGTACTGATGCTCGGCCAAGACGCGCAGGGTATCGCCCACGGGCAGCCAGGCAAACTCCTGGAAGTCGGGCAGAAAACTCTCAGCTACCATGTTTGAATGCACCAGCAGCCGACCACCCGGCTCTAGACAATCAGCTATGCGTTGCAGGAAGGCCTGCATCTGCGGGCGCGGGAAAAAGCAGAAGCTGTTACCCAGGCAATACGCCGCCCCGAAAATGCCCGGCTCACCCAGCGCAGTGACATCGAGCGTCATGAAATCGCCCGCTATCGTCGTTAGAGGCACTTTTTTACGCTTTGCTTCCTGCTGCAATTCGGCAATAGACTCTGCCGAAATGTCAACGCCGGTCACGTCGGCACCCATCCGGGCCAGGGGAATGGCGTGTCGACCATACCCGCAAAACACGTCGAGCACACGGTCGCCGGGGCCAAACTCCAGCGTTTCCACCAGCAGTTCCAACTCATGCTGCGTCTGTTCCGCCGACTGCGCCGCCCGCCACGCCTCCTGCGGCAAGCCATGAAAAAAGTCTGTATACCAGGGCATTGGGAAGAGTAATTAAGAATTAAGAATTAAGAATGTTGCTTACGCAGGAGCAGGATGTGAAGCCATTCTTAATTCTTAATTCTGCCGCATCGGCGGACCGATTCTTAATTCAATCCCTTCAAAGCCGCCTTAACCCCTTCAAAATCAGGCACGTTACCGGCGTTTTCGAGTACTTCAGCGTATTGGATTGTGCCGGTTTGGTCAATGACGAAGGCAGCGCGCTTGCTTACGCCTTTCATGTTCATGACGAAGTTTTCGTAGAGCGCGCCATAGGCTTCCGACACCTCTTTATTGAAGTCAGACAGCAGCGGGAAGGGCAGGTTTTGCTCTGCCTTAAACTTAGCCAGTGTAAACGGTGAATCGACCGAAATAGCCAGGATATCGGCGTTGAGGTCGGCGTAGGTGTGCAGGTTGTCGCGCATCTCGCAGAGTTCGGCGGTGCATACGCTAGTGAAGGCCATGGGGAAGAATAACAGCACTACGTTTTTCTGGGCGTAATCGCTCAGCGAGACAGGTTTGTTTTCCGATGAGAACAGGGTGAATGCAGGGGCTTGTTGTCCGATTTCCAGGGCCATATGCTTGCGTTGTTAGGCGATTTTAGTGGTTATGGCCGCAAAGGTAGGCGCAAAGAAGGCAAAGGCAGTAAGTTTGCTGTAGGCTATTAACCAACCATTTTTTATGCAAACGTACTGGGGTATTGATCTGGGCGGTACCAAAATTGAAGGCGTCATTCTCTCTTCACCATCACCCGATGCCGTCGTGATTCGGCAACGCATCGACACCGAAGCGCACCTGGGCTATGAGCACATTGTTGACCGGATTGTGCTGCTAATCGACCAGCTAAAAGCCGAAACCGGCTACACCCCCGATAAGATCGGTTTTGCCACGCCCGGTACGTTGGATCCCCGGTCGCAGACAATGAAAAACTGCAACACCACCTGCCTCAACGGACAGCCCCTGAAGCAGGCCCTGCTCGACCGGCTGGGTGTGGAGGTGAACCTGGCCAACGACGCCAACTGCTTTGCTCTGGCCGAGGCTACGCTGGGGGCCGTGCCCGCCGTAGCGCCCAATTTCCAGACCATGTTTGGCGTAATCATGGGCACGGGCGTAGGTGGCGGCGTGGTCTTCCGCGGGCAGGACGGGCAGGCAATGGTGGTCAACGGCAAGCAGGGCATTGGCGGCGAATGGGGCCATAACATCCTGGAAGAGAACGGCTACGACTGCTACTGTGGCAAAAAAGGCTGCAACGAGCAGGTCATTTCCGGCCCCGCGCTGCAACGCTTTTACCTGGAGCAAAGCGGCCAGAAACGCACTATGAAAGAGATTGTGGAACGCCATCGCGCAGGCACAGACCCCATTGCCACGCTCACGATGGAACGGTTGCTGCGCTACTTCGGTCGGGCCATTTCGGTTATCACCAACATCCTCGACCCTGACGTAATCGTCCTCGGCGGCGGC
Organism: Fibrella aquatilis; assembly: GCF_017353255.1. GTDB lineage: Bacteria > Bacteroidota > Bacteroidia > Cytophagales > Spirosomataceae > Fibrella > Fibrella aquatilis. Next base: position 62,696 of record NZ_JAFMYU010000028.1, read on the forward strand.
GTGGGCAACATCGATGAGCTATATACCGACGGTGTGGAGCAGCTCAAAAATTACATCTTCAACAACCGCGTGGTCGAAACGCCCATCATCCGCCCCAAACTCGGCGACAGCGCCGGGGTGTTCGGGGCCGCGATGTTGTAGGGTGAATTCAATGTTCGAGGTCTAACGGTCAACGTTGCTTCGCACTGGAAGAATTACACAAAAAGTAACGTTGACCGTTAGGCCTTGAAATGGATTATTTAATAATTATTTCCTGATCATAAGGCTCACTGTCAAGATAGGCTGTCTCGCTTGTGTATAGCCTGTAGGTAACAACATACTGTCCAGTTGGTACATTAGCGGGTAGGGTAAACGAGATAAACCCACCACCATCTGGTCCGGCCAAATAAAAGCTGCTTGGGATGTTTAGAGCTACATCAAACGAAGGTCCTCCCTGGGTAATTGATGTGAACACAAGCCGATCCTTTTTAGCTAGTGATATAGTATTTAAATCAACGCGGTAAACTGTTTCTCTTGTTAATGTACGTGTATTATCAGCTAGGTCAGCCGGGTACCCAACGGCAAATAAGATGGGCTGATTGGCGGTCCGCCTTATGTATGTGCTGATGGTGCTGGCGCTGCCTTTTGTTGCATATAATGTTGCTTTATAGGCTCCCGGCTTCACGTTTGTGGGTAATGTGATCCGCGCATTTCCGGTACGTTCATCAAAATCAGTGATGGGCATGCGCACAGAAAACCCTTTACGATTCGACAACACTACTTCTGGTTTAAACTCGTCGTACAAATTCAATCCCTGAACAACAAGCGACCTTTTTTCGTCGATATCCCAACTGATCGTCGCCAGGCGGGGCGTACCCCGTAGCATATTAATCAATCCTGGAATAGAGATGGTTCGCCCATCTTCTTTCGACACCGTAACGTCGTAAATACCCGGTAATGCCCCGCTGGTAGCTACATACGCCCGGTCGGCACGGGCATCTGTGCAGGGTTGATAATCACTTGGACAAAAGCTCAGGTAAGTTGCATACTCGTAACCTGTCTCTCTATTGATCAATGTCACTTGTGTCCGTTGTCCGTCCAAGAAATTGCGAACCTCGATACTAGGCCGAACGGAGTAATCACCCGTTTCGGCGGTGACCGCTACGGGCGGCGACACCACGCTAAACATACCTGTGTGTTGCAGTTCTATTTTGTACCAGGCCCACTGATTATCGAGCGGATTTACGACATACACATCACGGTATCGGCTTAACCCCGTATCCGTTAGCGAGAGCACCACATCCCGGCTGGGATTATTAAGTCCTATCGTGCATTGTGTACAGGAAAACGTGAGCGACAGGGCAGGTTTTACTACTGAATAGTTTTCGGGGAGTGTGACCGTTATTTTCCGGTTAACGGTATCAATCAGTATATTTTTAGTGGGCACGTCTGGTATAGTTGCCGTCAGCACCTTGGGTATAGGCCCTGGCACCACTGTTGACTGAACAGGCATTGGCGGAACAGGGGGCGCTGTAAATCGCCCCAGATCATCCTGCTTGCAGGTGGCCATGCCAAGAAAACTGAGCAGGCCTACCCAACCAGCCAGTTGGGAATAGAACCGTTTATTCATTGTTGAGATCAGTTTATTATGTCCATATACACAATATAGATATAATGAACTGACCTCGACAATATACTTATGTAACGAATTAGCAAGCCCAGCACGGAGATGCAAGACCCAAGTTTACGAGTCATCCTGCAAGGATAACAAGGCCACTAATGCCTCCTACACCATTTCCTTCTTCAACTTCTCGCGTAGCTGAAATAGCTCGTCGCGGAGGCGGGCGGCTTCCATGAAGTCGAGGTCTTTGGCGGCGCGTTCCATGCGGAGTTGGGTGTCTTTGGCCAGCTTTTCCAGGTCGGTTTTGCCCATGTACTGCACCACAGGGTCGGCGGCAATGCGGATCTCTTCGGGTTCGACATAGAACTGTTTCACCTTCGAGTCGGCCACTTTGGTCTGCCCCATAATCGATTCGCGCGACCGCAAAATCGTGGTGGGGGTGATGCCGTTAGCCTCATTGTATTCGATCTGAATGGCGCGGCGGCGGTTGGTTTCGTCAATGGCTTTGGCCATCGACCCCGTAATGCGGTCGGCATACATGAGCACCTTGCCGTTCGAGTTCCGGGCGGCGCGGCCGATGGTCTGAATCAGCGACCGGATGTCGCGCAGGAAGCCTTCCTTATCAGCGTCCATAATGGCCACCAGGCTCACTTCGGGCAAGTCGAGGCCTTCGCGGAGGAGGTTTACGCCCACTAGTACGTCGAAGTTGCCGAGGCGGAGGTCGCGGAGGATTTCTACGCGGTCCAGCGTTTTCACCTCCGAGTGGATATAACGCGTTTTGATGCCTACCCGCTCCAGGTATTTGCTCAGTTCTTCGGCCATGCGCTTGGTGAGGGTCGTCACCAGCACCCGCTCGTTGCGCTTCACCCGCGTGTCGATTTCTTCGAGCAGGTCGTCAATCTGGTTCAGGCTGGGGCGTACCGAAATTTCGGGGTCGAGCAGGCCCGTGGGACGGATAAGTTGCTCCACCACCACACCTTCGCTCTTGCGTAGTTCGTACTCCGATGGCGTGGCCGACACGTAGATGGTCTGCGGCGTGAGGTCTTCGTATTCCTGGAACGTAAGTGGACGGTTGTCCATGGCTGAGGGTAGCCGGAATCCATAGTCCACCAAGGCCACCTTGCGCGACCGGTCGCCGCCCCACATGGCCCGGATCTGCGGAATGGTCACGTGACTTTCGTCCACCACCATCAGAAAATCATCTGGGAAATAGTCGAGCAGACAGAACGGGCGTTGGCCGGGCTGGCGGCGGTCGAAGTAGCGTGAGTAGTTTTCGATGCCCGAACAGTAGCCCAGTTCGCGCATCATCTCCAGGTCGAACTCGGTGCGTTCCTTGATCCGTTCGGCCTCCTGTTCGCGGTATTCCTTCTCAAAAAAGGCCACCTGCGCTACCAGATCATCCTGAATTTCGTGGATGGCGTTGTTGAGCGTATCGCGGCCTGTGACAAAGAGGTTGGCCGGGAAAATGCTCACCAGCTTCTCGTCAGAGAGCTTTTTGCCCGTGTCGGGGTCGATGCGCTGGATGCTCTCGATCTCGTCGCCGAAGAAAATCACGCGGTAGGCAAAGTCGGCGTAGGCCAGAAACAGATCGACGGTATCGCCTTTGACGCGGAAATTACCCCGCGCAAATTCGCCTTCGGTGCGGCTGTAGAGAATGCTGACGAGCTTATGCAGGAAGGCGTTGCGCCCCATCCGTTCGCCCACGCCAATCCGGATCACGCTGGCCCGAAACTCGTCGGGGTTGCCCATGCCGTAGATGCACGAGACGGAGGCAATCACGATCACGTCGCGCCGTCCGGTCATCAGTTGCGAGGTAGCCGCCAGCCGCAGCTTTTCGATCTCAGCGTTGATGGCCAGGTCTTTCTCAATGTAGGTGTTGGTGGTGGCAATAAACGCCTCAGGCTGGTAGTAGTCGTAATAGGAGATGAAATATTCGACTGCGTTTTCGGGGAAAAACTGCCTGAATTCACCGTATAGCTGCGCTGCCAGGGTTTTGTTGTGGCTCAGAATCAGCGTTGGTCTATTTACTTGCTGGATTACGTTGGCGATAGAGAACGTTTTACCGCTCCCCGTGACCCCAAGCAAAACCTGAGCCGGTTCATTGTTTTTCAGGCCTTTCACCAACTCGGCAATGGCCTTGGGCTGGTCGCCGGTAGGTTGAAAATCTGACGTGAGTTTAAAGTCCATTCGTGTTGTTGTGAATCTACCAATTTACGACAAAACGAACAGATAGGCAAGACGGCTTTAGAAGGTATTCTACGCTACTTCTTCGGGGCTACTCATTGTCAGCGTCAGTTTGGCGTTGAGCAATCGTACTAGTTCGTTTCTAAGGCAACTGTAGCCCCGCGCTAGTTACCCTTCGGTCAGGCTGGGCCGCTTCCATACTTCATGTTTCCAACTAAAAAAAGGCCCCTCAGCAGACGCTGAGGGGCCTTTTTTTACTAAAGCGAAACCAATTAATACCCTGGGTTCTGTTTCAGCACAGACTTACCCTGGTAGTCGATCTGCGTTTGCGGAATCGGCATGTATTCGTCTTTGCCCGGCGTGAACTTGGCTCCGCCATAGCCTACCGACAGCTTGGGCGATTCGTAGGCCAGGAATGCATTTAGTACCGGACCAGCCACACCCCAGCGCACGAGGTCATAGAAGCGGTGGCCTTCGCCCGATAGCTCCAGCTTCCGTTCAAACTGCACCGCCGTACGGGCCGCCGCCTTATCGGCAAAGGGAGCCGTGTAGGGTTTGATCACGTAGTTAGCGGCGGGCTTACCGTCGGCACCCGTTACAAAGCCATCGGCGTTGGCAGCGCGGGCACGTACCTGATTGATGTACGTCTGCGCCGTAGCCAGGCTACCCACCTCAATTTCGGCTTCGGCGGCCATCAGCAGCAGGTCGGCAAAACGGATGATGTTGTAGTTGATGGCCGAATAACCGTCTGTCCATGAGCTACCGTCGGTGAGGGTTTTGTCCTGCGATTTGTAGAAGACGAACTTCTTGGGCGAATAGGGTCCGGCAAAGCCCTGGTCACGAATCCAGTCGAGGCCGGGGTGAACCTGCCAGTCGAGATAGGGAATACCCCGCCGACCAATTGACCAGTCGAGGCGCGGGTCGACCGGGTTGGCATCGGGTGTAAACGGATCTTTCGAGGCAATACCCTGGTCGGTTTTCAACTGGTTGGCCCCCACATTATACGACCCGTCGAGCAGGGGCAGGCCGTTGGCGTTGGTGCGGAACGAGTTGGCCAATTCGAAGCTGGGCGCAAAGAACCCGCAGCAACCGGCTGGGCCATTGGAGCCGGTGTTGTAAGGGAAGTTGAGCACCAAATCGGGGTTGGCGTTGTCTGAACTACCCGTGTTGGCGGCTGCCTGCATAGCAAAGATCGACTCGGTATTGTTATCACTGGCAGCGTTGAATACGTCGGCGTATTTAGCTACCAACGCGTACTTCTTGCCGCCTGATGTAACGCCGCTGGCAATGATCAGATCAAAAAGTGCTTTGGCAGGGGCGTATTTCTGCTGGTACATGTACGTCTTGGCCAGGTAAGAGGCCGCTGCCCACTTGTTGGCCCGACCCACTGCCCCCTGCGTGGCGGGCAGGTTATCATAAGCGGCTTTAAAATCGGCTTCGATGTTAGCCCAGATGTCCTTGTCGTTGGCTACCTTCTCAATCCCGCTGCCATAGTCCAGCGTCTCGTCAACGTAGGGGACCATATTAAACGACCGCTTCAGTTCGAAATAGTAGTGCCCCCGTAGGAAACGCGCTTCGGCCGTAATACGCGTTTTGTCGCCATCAGACACCTCTGCCGATGCTGTTTTCAACGCCCTCAATACGGCGTTGGCCCGGCTAATGCCCTCATACATAGCATTCCACTTGTCATTAACCTGACCGCTGCTGGGCAACAGTTCATAGCGCTGAAAAGGCGTCAGCGCGTTGAAGTCACCGGCGTTCGACCCCTTGTTGGCCTCACCGCCCGAAATACTACCCCGTGTCCAGTTGTTTGAACTGGCCGACTGCGTAAACCCGCGGGCATTTAGCTGCGAATAGCTGCTGATCAGCAACCCATCAAGACCGGCCAGCGTTGTAAGCTGGTTGCTGGCCAACTGCCCCGTTGCCGGGATATTAAGAAACTTGTCATTGCAGGCAAACGTAGTCAGCACCAGCAGTGCCGTAGCTACCATTCCCTTTCCGATGTATGTTTTCATGTGTAGTTGTCAGGTCTTAAAAACCGAAGCTGATTTGGAAGTTGTACCCCCGCGTAACCGGGTAATTGCCGATGTCGATACCGAAGTTGGAATCAGCTGCACCACCCACCGCCGGGTCCAGACCAGTGTATTTGGTCACGGTAAACAGGTTGGTAGCCGATACGCCCAGTCGCAACCGGCTCAAGCCCGTGGCACCCAGCATTCGTGATGGAAATGTATACCCTGCCGATAGGTATTGCATCCGCAAAAACGAGCCGTCTTCCACATAGTAAGAGTTCGACTGGGTGTTGGTGCTGAAGTTCGATGCGCTCTCGAAAATGGGAATGTTCGTATTGGTATTGGTTGGGAGCCACGAATCCTTCACCCGGGCGCTCACCGCCGCGCCAGAAAACGACGTGTAAAAATCGGTGAACCAGCGCGAGTTATTGAAGATCTTGTTACCTAGCGACGTATACAGGTACGTGTTTACGTCGAACCCGCCGTAGCGTAGCGTCAGCGTTACCCCACCCGTAAACTTCGGTACGGGGCTGCCCAGATAAGCGCGGTCGGCATCATCAATTTTGCCGTCGCCGTTGGTATCGGCATACCGGAAACGACCCGGACCCGCACCGCTCTGATACGTAGCACTGGTAACGCTGGCGGGATTTGTGGATGCCGCTTTGGCAGCGTCCAGGGCAATCTTGTCGGCCGCCGCCACCTCTTCCTTACTCTGCCATAGACCAACCACATTATAGCCGTAGAACGACGAAATAGACTGCCCTGGCTCGTTACGCACCACGTTGGTACTCAGGCGTGTACCACCCGAATAGAAGTAGGGAGTGCCGGGAGCCAGCGCCTGAATCTGGTTGCTCAGAAAGCTACCAACCGCCGTTACTTCATACCCCACCTTGGGTGTCAGGTTGCCCCGCGTAATGACCGTGATATCGATACCCTGGTTGCGCATCTGGGCAATGTTTACCGCCGGCGCATTGGCCCGCACACCCACTACACCCGGCAAACCCAATTGAAACAACAGGTCGCGGGTATCTTTCCGCCACACGTCGAGGATTACTTCCAGCTTGTTGTTGAAGAATGAACCGTCGAAACCAAGGTTTGACGTGATACTGGTTTCCCATTTGGCATCGGCGTTGCCGATTCGGCTGCGGTAGAAGCCCGACTGAACAGAGGTGTTTGCCCCGGTAATGTCGTAGCCATTACCCGCGTTTGAGGCAAACAGGTTATACTGGTTGTTGGGGTCTACGTTATTCGAGTTGCCCATTAGCCCGTAGCCACCCCGAATCTTGAGGTCCGACACCCAGGGCACGCTCTTCATGAACGGCTCGGCCGAAATGCGCCATGCCGCCGAAAACGCCGGAAATACGCCATACCGGTTGTTGGCACCAAACTGCGACGAGCCATCGCGACGTACCGTACCCGACACAATGTATTTGTCATTGAGGGCATAGCGCGCCTGTGCAAACGTTGAAAAGAAGTTAACGCCAAGGCCGTAGCCACTACCCACCTGCCGCGTAGCACCCGGCGTAGTTGAACTAATGGTGACGTAGTTAGGATCTACCGTAAACGGGTTTAAGCCTGAGCCGTCAACGTTACGGCCTGAACCTGTATTCAGCGCTTCGACACCCACCAGCGCGTTGATGCTGTGGATACCAAATTGCTGCTTGTATTGGGCCGTGTTGGTAAACGTCCAGGCCAGCCCGAAACCTGCTCCTTCGCCGTAGGTGAAGTTGGTGCCGTTTTCCGAGTTTTCGTACTGCGCCCGGCTGTAGTAGTTGTAGTAGTAGTTGCGGTATGAGCCGCCGAGGCTGCTGCGCAGGGTCAGGGCTGGAATGACGTCATACTCCAGGTAGGCGTTGCCATAACCCACCAGGTTGGCGTTCAGGTTATTCTGCTGCCCGTCGCGGTTGGCTACCGGGTTGCGAGGGTTATTGAAGCCAGGCGCTGCCGTACCCGCATAGCCGCCAAACGAGTTGTATACCGGAATGATTGGTGGCATACGGAACGCCTGCAATACATCATTTTCATCGGAAGCTACCCCCTGACCACCACTACCACCTTGCAAACCGCGGGTTGAGAGGTAGGTAAACTGGATGTTTTCGCCAAACCGCAGTTTCTTGGTAATGTCGAACTCGGTGTTGGCCCGTAGCGAATAGCGCGTGAAGTCGTTGAACTTTACAATGCCCGCCTGCTGCTGCATACCCAGGCTAATGTAGAACCGGCTGTAATCTGACCCACCCGAAAAGCCCAGCGTGTGGCGCATAAGCGGTGCCGTGCGCGTGATGGCCTTATACCAGTCGGTACCCTCTTTGTTGGCCGGGATGACCAGGTAGATAGCCCCGTTGGCCGGGTTCACGTTGTACTTCTTCTGTTCCGCAGCCAGGTCTACGCCACCCGTTACGCCAGACCGGTTACCCACCAGCAGGTATTCGGGCAACACCGGGGTTGGTCCTGAGCCATACTGACCACCCGCCAGGTTGGTGAAACTGTCGGGACCCAGTGGTACGCCTTCCTGATACTTGTCATTTTTGCGAGACTGCCACGTCCAGTCAGCCTGTTCCTGTGGGTTCAGAATGGGCTGGCCCTTGCCAGGGTCTGTGGCACCAAACAGGCCATCATACGACACGGTGAGTTTCTGCGCCCGACGCTGCCCTTTCTTGGTCGTGTAGACAATGACGCCGTTGGCGGCCCGCGCCCCATAGATAGAGGCCGAAGCCGCATCTTTCAGCACCGTCGTGGTCTCGATATCGTCGGGTACCAGAAAATCGACGGTTTGGGTAGGTACGCCATCTACCACATAGAGGGGCTGGTTACCCCCAAAAGCACCAAAGCCCCGCACCCGTATCTGACTGCTGGTGCCCGGCTGTCCGTTGGTAATCACCGTCAGGCCCGACACCCGGCCCTGCAATTGCTGCTCTACGTTACCTGACGGCACCGATTTGAGTTGCTGCGGCTGCACGGTAGACACTGCCCCGGACGTCTCGCGGCGGCTATCAGTCGAGTAACCTGTCACGACCACTTCGTTGAGCGAGGTGGCGTCTTCATCGAGTGCTACATTGATTGTGCTTTGGCTACCCACCGATCGCTCCTGTGATGTATACCCAATGAAAGAAAAAACCAGAATGGCGTTGTCGGGTACAGTGATGCTGAAATCGCCGGTGGCGTTGGTGACGACACCGCGAGAAGTGCCTTTTACGGTGACGTTAACACCGGGGATGCCTGCCTTGTCGGCGCTGCCCGTTACCCGGCCGGTTCGGGCGGTGCCTTGCGCCAGCGCCAGCCCACTATTGACTAGCAAACCCAGCAAAAGACAAAGGCCCAGTAGTCTGGATATACACATGTTTACCATAGCGTATGAGAATAGGTTATGACAGCCTGTGATGACTGCCTCCGTAAAACCGGCTTTGTGTATTGAGTCTACTATATCTATAATATTTATAGAAGAAATAATTATATTTATTCGCGTCAAATCATTCTTTTTTCGTTAAAAAATGCAAATTAATTTTCAGTATACTTATAAAATTGCGTAAGTATTTATAATATTAACTTAAAATTTAGATTAAAATAGAGTAAAAAATACTCATGCTCACATGTTTATTTTTTTGTCGTTGAGTATAATTACGAAAAAAGGGTCTCCAATGTGTGATGGAGACCCTTTTGAATTAACTAACCACCCCTTTTTCTACTTATACATCGCATAGCATGACGGCTTCGCGGAGGCTGGTGAGGGGGTCACGCTTGGGAATGAATTCCTGGGCTACGTATCCCTTGTAGCCTGTCGCTATAATAGCCTGCATCACGGCCGGGTAATAGATCTCCTGCGTCTGATCGATCTCGTTCCGACCGGGGTTACCGCCCGTATGGTAATGCCCGATGTACTGATGGTGTGCCCGGATCGTGCGGATGATGTCGCCTTCCATGATCTGCATATGGTAGATATCATAAAGTAGTTTGAACTTGTCTGAGCCTACTTTCTTGCATAGCTCAACGCCCCAGGCCGTATGGTCGCACATGTAGTCTTTGTGGTCTACCTTGCTGTTAAGGAGTTCCATAATCATGGTGATGCCATGCTTCTCGGCGCTGGGCATGAGGCGTTTCAGGCCCTTAGCGCAGTTTTCCAGCCCTTCGGCATCGCTCATGCCCTTCCGGTTACCCGAAAAGCAAATGACCGACGTCATGCCGGCGGCCTGTAGTTTCGGGAAAATGGCCTCGTAACTGGCTACGAGTTCATCGTGGAGCTTAGGGTCATTGAAACCATCCACGATACCTTTGCCAGCCCCCTGCGGCATGGCCGAGGTGAGACCATATTTCTTTAACGTCGGCCATTCGTCGGGGCCAGTCAGGTCTATCGACTTGATACCCATGGCTTTAGCCGCTTTGCAAAGATCGTCGAGCGGAATCTTTGAATAGCACCACCGGCAAACCGAGTGGTTAATATTACCCTTCATCGCCGTAGTAGCGGCAACGTAGGGCGTGGCAGGTTCAGACTCGTGCATGAGTTGGCTGGCGAGTGAAGGTACCGCCGACAGCGTCAGGGCAGTACCAGTCAAATTTCGGAGGGCGTTTCGGCGTTGCATAAGGGTAATTTGTCTGCGTAGAGACGCAAGATTTTGCGTCTCTACAGTTCACGTATACGAATATTGCGGAACCAGACGGGGTTGCTGTGGTCCTGAAGGGCAATTTTGCCCGTGGCGAATTTACCGAACCCTTCCCAGCCTTTGAACTTACTATTGGCTACCATGGCATCCCATTCGGGGCCGGAGGTGGGGTATTCGGCAATTTTCTTACCGTTCAGGTATTGTTCGGCTTTGCCTTTGTTGATTACCAGGCGAGCCTTATTCCACTCGCCGGCGGGTTTGGCGGCATTAGGCGTAATGGGCTTCTGCATGTCGTAAAGTGCCCCGGCGGTGCGGTTGCCATCGTGGCCCATTTTGGCATCGGGGTGACGCTCATTGTCGAGTACCTGCATTTCGGGACCAGTCTGGTAGGTGGCCTTGTACTTGGGGTCTTCGCTGACATGGTATATAATGCCGCTGTTGCCCCCTTCCGAAATCTTCCACTCTAGTTCCAGTTCAAAATTACCGTAGTCTTTATCGGTCACCAGGTCACCACCGCTCTTACTACCAGTCACGTAGTGAATGGCGCCGTCTTCAACCACCCATTTAGTGTCTGTGGGTATACCCGGTTTTTGAAAGATGTGCCAGCCAGCCAGCGTCTTACCGTCGAATAACGTCTGCCAGGGGCCTTTTTTAGGCATGGCGGCTTCAGAGAGAGTAGCGTTGAGCACCAGCGCCAGCAACACCAGCACGGGAAGTTTATACTGTTTCATAGAAAAACCCACAGCGATTTGCGTTGCGCGGTCGTAGCATAAAGCTAAAGGGTAGTCGGTTATAACGGTAGAGAATAAAAAAAGCGGGTTGCCCCTAATATGGAGCAACCCGCTTTTTTTAAGTAGTAAGTCAACTTCTTACGCCTTATCCACCTCTTTCCCCTCTTTATTGCTATACCCCTCATTATGCGGGTCGTACTGCGTGTTTGGGTCATCGCCCTGCTCCAAATAGGTAGCGTCGGCTCGGTGAAATAGAGCTTCATCAGACGGATTATCGGGCAACGATTCCAATTTCTTGGCCTCGGCGTCGGTCATGGGTCGGCTGGCTGATTGTGGGTTTAACTGGTTGGGGTCGATGTCCCACTCCTGATACGTACCCAGGCTTTCGCCACCGGGGGCGTCGGGGTTATTATCATCTTTGGTGGCGGCTTTGCTCAGCGTTGCCTCTACCTGATTTTGACCATCCATGTCAATTCCCGACGTACTGTCGTGGTACACATTGTTGCCTACCCCTTCCGACTCATGCCCGTAATCGGACGTGCCGTGTTGGTTGGGATCTTTTGAATAAAATTCAGCGTCGACTTTATCGGGGTCGAATGGTGATTGAGTTGCCATAGCGTTGCGTGGTTTACATGTGTAGCGTATAAACCCGGTCTCGCTTGTAGATGTTTTTGGGTAGTTTAAAGTATAGGGTCCAAGCGGTCCGCCGCTGCGGGGACCGCTTGGACCCTATACTTTAAACTTTAAACTTTACTTATACGCCGGGTTCTGCACCAGGGTGGGTGCGCCTGCTTTGTAGGCGTTGTCGATAGCCGTCTGGGGGATAGGGTAGTACTCGTTTTTCCCCTTCGTAAATGTTCCCACTTTCAGGTAGGTGCGCTTCAGGCTTTCTTTGGCCAGGTAGGCGTTCAGCGTTTCGGCGGCAATACCCCAACGCACGAGGTCGAAGAAGCGGTGGCCTTCCATACCAAACTCCAGGCGTGTCTCGTGCCGAACGGCTTTGCGGGCCGTGACTTTGTCGGCAAAGGTTGTGGCCGGGTAGGGCTTGATCACGTAGTTGGCAGCGGGGGCCTCCGTAACGGTGTAGTCGTCTCGGGTGGCACCCTGAGTAGCCTTTTTCACGAAATCGGCGGGGTTGGCAGCCCGTGCCCGAACCAGATTGGTCAGCTCACGCGCGCGGGCCAGCGTACCCACTTCCACCTCGGCTTCGGCCAGCCACAGCAGCACGTGGGCATAGCGAATGAGCCGGTAGTTATTGGCTGTCAGGTTCTGCCAGCCTGTTCCCAGCAGCGTATTTTTCTTCGAGGCAACGTGCTTCTTGGGCGAATAAGGACCGGCATAGCTCTGGTCGCGGATGAAATCGCTGTTGTGGATCTTGAAATCCTTGAACAGAATGCCCCGGCGGCCAACCGTCCAGTCCAGACGTGGATCGAGCGGACCATCATACGGCGTGTATGGGGCATCCAGAGCTACACCCTGATCGTTCTTCACGTCTACATCGTTGAACGTATCCAGCAGGGGTAACCCATTGGCATCGGTTTTATAGGCATTCACCAGGTTTTGCGACGGCTGGTAGAACCCACAGCAACCCCAGGGCGAGGCATAGGGGTGAGCCAGGCCCATACCCGCCGTGGCAGCACCATCATCGGCAGCCGACTTGGCATACTGCACCTCAAAAATAGACTCGCCATTGTTGCGCGTGTCAGAATCGAAGTTCTGCGAGAAGTTGCTTGCCAGGGTAAACTTGCCGCTGTTCACGATCTGGTCGAGCACGGTTTTCGCCTGCGTCAGTTTAGCTGCGTTAGGGGCACCGGTGGCAATGTCGAATCCTTGGAACATGTACGTCTTGCCGAGGTGCGCCAGGGCTGCCCACTTCGTGGGGCGACCAGGTTGCGCCTGCGCTTCGGGCAGCACGGCGGCAGCAGCCTGAAAATCGGCCTCAATGTTTGGCCAGATTTCCTTGTCATTGGGCACCTTCGTCGAGTTCGGGTCGCTGATATCGTAGACCTTCTCGTCGATGTAGGGGGCGTACCGGAAAATTTTGCGGGCCTCGAAATGGTAGTAGCCGCGCAGGAACCGGGCTTCAGCTTCGATCTGCTTACGGCGAGCGTCTGTGATGTCTTTCACATCGGCCAGTACGTCGAGCACGTTGTTGGTCCGGGCTACGCCTTCGTATAACCCCCGCCACTTGTTACGAATGTGTCCGTTGGTAGGCTGAAAATCATAGCGTTCGATAAACGACTGCTCCGGCTGATCGCCCGAATCGGTGCCTTTGTAGGCATCGTCAGAGGCAATGCCGCCAAATACCCAGTTCTGCACTTCATTATTCCAAGGGTCCTGCCCGTCGATACCCTGCCCATCGAGCATGCCGTAGGCACCGATCAGCAGCCCTTCGATACCCTGACTGTTGCTCAACGATGCCGGGCTGTATTGCCCTTGCGGCGGGCGGGTCAGGAAATCGGTGCTGCACGCGTCCAGCATTAACAATCCAGTGACTGTCAGGGCCGAGAGAGCGATTTTTTTATATGTTGCTTGCATTGGTTGCGAGTTGTTTAAGATTAGAATGACAGATTCAGACCGATCAGCAGGGTGCGCGACACGGGCAGGTAGCCCCCGTCGAAGCCGAGGTTCCGGTTTCTATCACTGTTGAAGTTATTCGAGATGCTGATTTCGGGGTTCAGGCCCGTGTACTTGGTGAACGTCAGCAGGTTTTGCCCCTGAATGTAGACCTGACAGCTACCCAGGCCCAGCGCCGACAGTACAGTCCTGGGCAGGGTGTAGCCAAGCTGCACGTTCTTCAGGCGGAAGTACGAACCGTCTTCGATGAAGTACGTCGATGGCAAACTGCTCACCTGATCGTTGGCATCGGGCGTGGGCACGGTGCCGCCCGTGTTGGTTGGCAACCAGGCATCGTACAGCGCACGGCGCGAGCGGTTGCCTTGGAACGTGTTGAAATCGGTGAAGTAGCGTGTGTAGTTAAAAATCTGGTTGCCCTGCGAACCACTGCCAAACAGCGTGAGGTCGAAGGCTTTGTAGCCCAGATTTACGTTCAGGCCGTAGGTAAAATCGGGGTGCGGGTTGCCAATAACCGTCCGGTCGGCATCCGTGATCTTATTGTCGCCATTTATGTCGGCAAACTTGAACTTACCCGGTTGGTTGTAGGTGGTTGTGCCGAATGGTGCCCATGCCTTAGCCTCGTCGGCAGTCTGGAAAATACCCAACACCTTGTAGCCAAAGAACGACGAGACGGGCAGACCGGCCTGCGTAACGGTTACGCCACCGCCCGGTACCCGCGAGTTATAGCCAAAGTACTGGGTATTGTCGCTGTCGTTGAGCCGAAGCACCTTGTTACGATACGTGGCCACGTTGCCTGTCACGTTGTAACGGAAAGCCCCCACCTGATTGCGGTAGCTGATAGCAAGGTCGATACCCCGGTTTTGCATACTACCTACGTTGTAGGCCGGAATATCGGCATCGCCCGCCGTGAAGGTAAAGGGCGTGGTGAAGAGCATGTCTGTGGTCTTCCGGCTCCAAACGTCGAAGTTGATTTCCAACTTGTTGTTCAGCATGGACAAGTCGAAGCCAAAGTTGGTCGAGGCTGTCGATTCCCATTTGGCGTTGGGGTTACCAAACCGTTGTGGGCTGAAACCAGCCGTCGGCGTGGTGGTACCACCGTCGATGGGGTAGCCATTGTGGTAGGTGTCGGAGCGGTAGGTCGTATAGGCGTTATAGTCACCAATAGCCTGGTTGCCGGTGATGCCGTAGCCGGCGCGGAGCTTCAGGTCATTGACAAACGTGACGCCGTTTTTGAAGAAGTTCTCTTCCGAAATCCGCCAGCCTGCGCTTACCGCCGGGAACAAGGCACTGTTTGAGGCCGACAGAAAACGTGACGATTTATCCTGCCGCAGAATGGCCTGGAACAAATACTTGTCGCCCAATGCGTAGTTCACCTTGCCGAATATCGAAAACAGCGAATAGTCCTGCTCAATCCGGCCTGAGTTGGCCGATGATGCCCGCGCGCCCAGATCGAGGTAGCTCTGAATAGACAGCTGATCGTTGAAGAAACCACTACGGAACGCATCGAAGTATTCCTGATACTGCCGGATGGCTTCGGTACCCACAAAGGCGTCGATCTTATGAACGCTGTTGAGGGTCTTGGTATAGCTCAGCGTGTTGGTCCAGACCCATTGGTAGTTGTAGCGGTTCTGATCGTTCAGTTCCAGGTTGAAGTTACCTTCGATGTATTCGGGGTTGGCCCGGCGGAGATACTTGGCGCGATCGCCATTGGCATCAATACCAATAGACGTGCGGGCCGTGAAACCAGCGGGCAGGTCCACTTCAGCGTAGGCATTGCCAAACACGCGCAGGCTGTTATAGCGGTTGTCACGCTGCCGGTAGAGCGTAGCTACCGGGTTTTCGTTATTACCCAGGTTCAGGCCCCGGCTACCAGCAAAGTTCCCGGCAATGTCGAAAACGGGCAGCAGTGGGTGGTGTTTATAGGCACCCGACACGGCGTTCTGCTCTTCGTTGTTGTTGAAACCACCTTTCCGGCTGCTGTAGGCCACCGTCAGGTTTTCACCCACGCGGATGCGTTTCTTTATATTAAACTCCGTGTTGGCCCGGATCGAGTAGCGGTCGTAGCCAATGTATTTGACCGTACCTTCCTGGTTGAAGTAGTTGACTGACAAGGCGTAGCGGCCGGTCTCTGACCCGCCCGTAGCGCCGAGCTGGTAGTTCTGGATAGGAGCTGTCTGCGATACTTCGTCGAACCAGTTGGTGTTGGCCGAGCGTGTAATGGGGTAAATGTTACTCGGCGTGAGCGAATACTTGGCCGGGTCAACGGCGGCGGTGCCTTCAGCTCCCTTGCTTGGGAACACGTAAGCCGGAATAGTCACCTGTCCGCTGGGGCCGTAGGTATACTGCCCGTGCGCTGGCGTTTTGCCCGCGCCGATGTCAGCCAGGTATAAGTAGCGGCCCAGTTCTTCGGAATTTAGCACTTCACCTTTTCTGGCCCACTGCTGCGAACCGTAGTAGGTGCTAAATGTAATCTGCGATACTCCGGCTTTGCCTTTCTTGGTGGTGATGATCACCACGCCATTAGCCGCCCGCGACCCGTAGATTGACGAAGCCGAGGCGTCTTTTAGCACCTGAAACGTTTCGATGTCGTTGGGGTTGATCGTACCCAAGTTCTGCGTGGGCACCCCGTCGATGATGTAGAGCGGGTCATTGTTACCAATAGTGCCAAAACCCCGGATCCTGACGGTGGCTCCACCACCCGGCGTGGCATCGTTGGTCACGGTTACGCCCGCAACCCGGCCCTGCAACTGCTGCGACACGTCGGTGGCAGGTACAGAGAGCAGATCTTTCGTATTGACGGTTGCCACCGCCCCCGTAATATCGCGCCGCGACTGGGCACTATAGCCCGTTACGACCACCTCATTCAGACTGGCTACGTCTTCTGCCAGCGTCACGTTAATTACCGATTTGCTCCCCACCGGTATTTCCTGCGATTTAAAACCGATGTAAGAAATGACCAGTACGGCATCATTGGGCGTTGTAATCTGAAAATTACCCCCCGCATCGCTTGTCACACCGCGTGTAGTTCCTTTGATGGTGATGTTTACCCCTGGAATGCCCGTGCCGTCGGCCTGTGCCGTAACGCGCCCTGTTCGGTTGGTACCTTGGCCAAATGCTGTTACGCTCACCAAAAGGAGACACAGCAGCAAGCCAAGATGCGCCCTGGTGACTGAGTAAAATTTTGACATACGTTTGAGATATATGTGATTTGGTTAATGAGAAATCAGTCCTGATTTCACCTTACCAAACTAGTCTACTGTGCGAGATACGGCAAACAAGTTTAAATCATCTCAGATATAGTTATATAAAAGGCAGATAATAGGCCTGTTTTTCATCAAAAAATACAATTATTTAAAATGTTAGTTTGAGTATTTAAGCTAAGTATAGCATCTTTTGTTTTTGAGTATTCAGGCGCGCTTTTTGAGTATTATCTATTTGTTATGCAGAGTATATATGTAATTTGACAAGGTCATTATGAATACGGTAAATAGGTTTTAGCTAAAACATATGAGCTGTTGACAGGAGGGGGTGAAAGTGATCTGTAAAGCCAGCCAACCTTATTCTCTTAAAATGCTACTAATGAACCAGTTACAGAGAGGACTCTTCGATGGTCTTTCGGGTTACGGGCCGCTGGGTAGGTGTATAAAAAATCGAACCTATATGTTTTTGTATTTGACTACAATAACGTATCTTTAACTCAGTAAACAACTCCCCTAAAAAGGCAAAAGGGGTCTCAACCGGACCCCCTGCTCGAACAGTAAACAACAAATACTAATGAACACGCAAAGCAAGAACACAATTGAGACAATTCAAAACGCGGAGGTCCTGAAACCCTACCAAAAGTTTCACGAGGGTACAGGCGAGGTGGTGAGTCGTTACAAATACCTGGAGGGGCACCCCCGCCAGTATCGGTTCGACGCTAAAGAAGGCGTGTTCAATATTAACGGCACCGAGAAAGTAGGTCGTACCCTTACCTTCCAGCCTATTGCCTGGCGCATTTTCACGGACAACATCCTGAATATGGGCACCAAGAACTGGGCCGAACTGTTTTTCATTGACGAAAAAAATTGCGTCTCGGCGGTGTTGTTCCACGGCTATTCCGTCGATAACATCTTCCGCCTCATTGAACCACTCTATTACGATGACCTTACCCTAGCCGACGTGGTGATTACGGCTGTGGCCGAGAAAAAAGAGAATAACAAGATCCAGCCCAAAGGCGTCTATTACATCGCCAACTTCAGCTACAAAATGGCCGACCCCACTGTGTCGGCCGAGTTAAAGCAGTACGCAAGCGACTATAAGGTGTTCCGCCAGGAAACCCTCACGGACATCGCTAACATCAAGACGGCGTTCAACTACTACAACCCCTTCGCCCACGCCATCGACGAACCCGCTCCGGCCTTGTTGACGGCGGGAGAATAAACTTGGTTTAACGTTCAAGGTCTAAGGTCTAACACGGTCCGCCGCTGCGGTTGCTTCGCGTGTGGTGTAGCAGAGCGCGAAGCAACCGCAGCGGCGGACCGTGTTAGACCTTAGACCTTGGACACGAAACTTACTTCACATGCTTTCTTCGCTATCATTCGACCAGATGCCGCAGGCGGCGCTGTCGCTTCGGCGTGCGTTGCCGGTAGATTACCGTTCGTTGCCCCGCGTCTCTAACTCCGACCTTACCCGGCTGAAAGAAGAGCAACTGGGCGCATTGCCTTCCGCCCGCTGGACTACCGAACGTACCCGCAGTTTTGGCAAGGCCTTTCACCAGCATCTGCTCGAGCCAGAGTCAGTGGCTACCGTGATGGAGCAACTCCTGCCCGACCTGGCCAATGAACGCCTCACGGCCACCGAACAGGTGAAACTGGAGGGGCTGATGAAAACCGTGCAGCGCGATTCGTTCTGCCGCCGCTACCTGCGCAACGCCGACCGGTGGGCCAGTCAGCAGGAACGGTTGTTTACGGGTCTCGACGATGCACAGTCGCTCACCGGGCAGAGTGAACGTGAGCGGGTGGTGCTCTTCACCGACCCCGCCACGCAGCAGCCCTGCAAAGCCCGCCTCGATCTGGTCTACACTAGCCCCAAACGCCAGAACGCGCTGATCATGGATTTCAAAACCACGTCGGCTCGCACACAGGCGCAGTTTCTGCAAAGCTGCTACGATTACGACTACGACCGGCAGGTGGCCTTTTACCTCGACAGCCTTCGCCATGCCGACAACAACGAGTGGGCCACCACTAAACGGTTCCGGTTTGTGCTTGTGGGTGTGATGAAACAGACCCCCCACCGGCTGTTTGCCGTCGATGCCACGTCTATTCCCGGCTTCGTGGAATATGGACAAAAAAAGTATCGTTTCTGGCTTAGAAAATGGCAGGAGTCGAGCGGGTTAATGGACTAATTAGCTCCTCTTTTTGTTCTACTAAGAGGGCCGTTTTCTGGTTCCGACGTCTATGAACACAAGCACGCAACTCACCGATACCGCCAGCCTCACCGCCGCCCTGATGTCGGTGCGGCCGTCGCGCATTCAGTTCGATTGGGGCACCGACAACTGGGTACTCTGGATCGAAGACCTGAGCATCACAGGCACCCTGCTCGACCAAATGGCTGAGGTGATTGACCGGGTAGGGTTCGCCGTTGAATTACAGACCGGCTGGGACCACCGCGAAGAAAACGACACCTTCCACCCGCTGTTTGGCTACCGGCTCCTCCTGCGCGACGCTACAGGCCTTTGGCACGGCATCCGGGTCGATGCCGCCGGGCGGTTCATTAGCACTACGCCCCTCCAGGAGCTTGACTACGAAATCGCCTACGATAAGGTGATGTGGATTGATTAGTCATTGGCTGCGCGTCTGCACGTGGCCTTTGACATCAATCACGTCGATTTGCTTTACCTGCGGACTAAGCCAGAGCGCACGGCTCGACTGCGACAGGAACGAATTACCCCAGGGTAGTTCGTTTTTTTGTTTGCGCCCATCGGCGAAGGTAAGCAGCACGGCCACGTCGGTCGGTTTTGGGCGAAAGAGCTTACCGGCTACTGACCCACGGAAGGCACAGAGCATACCCCGGTTCTGGCTGGCCACATACAGCGGATTCCCCCTGGTATCGGGCAGGGTGACAAAGCCTTTGGCATTGCCCGGCACGCAGAAGCCGGAGTGGGCCATGGGCTGCGGTACAAAACCACCCTTACCATCGCCGCGGAGGTACAGACCGTTCAGCGCATCGTAGCGGCCAATGAGCACTTCTCCGCTGAAGTCATTACCCACCGCCAGCAAGTCGAGGTTCCCGTCATGATCTACATCAGTAGCCAACATGCCAAAAAGCGGAGCCAGCTGCGCCTGCATGGGTAGCGGGCGCATGTCGAAGTTGCCGTTGCCTTTATTCTCAATATACATCGACCGCAACTCGTTGGCTTCCAATACGGTAGCCTGCTTTAACTCTTCGGGCTTGAGCAGTTTGTCGATGCTGGCCTGAGTGAAATCGCGGTACTGCTGAAAACGGCCCCGCATCATAATCATCTGCCTGATGAGGTCGTCACGGCCATGAAACGTGAACTCGCGGCGTTGACCGTTTTCGTCGGGAATAAACACTGTGGGGATGGCGTCGTAGAAACCGTTGTTGTCGAAATCACCGGCGTAGAGCCGTATGGGTTCTTTTTCGCTGGCCCGCATCCGGGCATTGAGGCCAAGGTTACCGGCTACATAATCAACATCACCGTCATTGTCGAAGTCGCCCGCCGTGAGGGAGTTCCACCAGCCTAACTTGCTGTTGAGAAGTTTGTCGGTTTGTTTGTTTAGCTGTTTTCCCTGCTGGTTTTCCAGAAGCGTTAGGGGCATCCATTCGCCGGCGAGGAGGAGGTCGGGGTCGCCGTCGTTGTCGGGGTCAGTCCAGAGGGCATCGCAAACGAGGCCGATGTCTTTCAGGGCGGGGGCAACCTGGGCCGTTACATCAGTGAAGTGGGGCTGACCTGTGGCAGACCGGTCATTGCGCAGCAACAGGCTCGACGTGGCTTTGGGGTACTGGTCGGGCACCACGCGGCCACCTACAAACAGATCCAGATCACCGTCGTGGTCGAAGTCGGCGGCTTTCACGCACGATTTACTAGTGGTGTTGGCAGGCAACGCACCCACGGCCAGCGTAAACTGTCCGGTGCCGTCGTTCATATACAGCCGGTCCTGATAGGCGGTGGGGTTGTTATTGCCCTCCACGCTGCCACTAGCGATGTACAAATCCAGATCACCGTCGGCGTCGGCATCGAAGAAGAGCGTGCCCATGTCTTCTTCCACTTTCTGTTCCGGCGTTTGGGCGGGCAGGCCCTTTTTTTCCACGAAAGCGCCCGATGCCGTTTGCAGCAATAATTGCCCCACGTGCTGCCGCGACCCGCCCACAAACACGTCGTCAAGCCCATCGCCGTTGACATCCCCCACCGACACTGCCGGGCCAAACTGCGAGAACTTGTGCGGCAACAGTTTCTGGTTGTTGAAATCGATGTATTCGGGTTCGACGTGGGTAATAGCAAGGCCCAGCGAATCGGTCACGTCATGCAGCAACGGCGGCACAGGACGGGTTTCGGTGGGTGTTTCGGTGGCGTCGGTCTGGCGCAGGGCCAATACCTGATTAGGCTTCACGTTGCGCAGGGTTTGCTGCCGGGCTGGCTTCCCATCGTGCGCGGGCCATACCACCCGTAGCTCATCGATATTCCTCACATCGCCCAGGCCGATATGCCCGATGGGTTCTACCGTCGAGAGGTAACCGCGGTAGGGGCTATGCTCATAAACCTGCTCCTGAGCCTTGCCAGCGCGGTTTTTATAATGCAACTCGACAAAAGCGCCCAGCCCCATTTTGTTGTGCTCCGGCCCGGTAAACGTCAGTCGCAAATACCCCGCCTTCGCCGAAATCTCAGCCCCGGCCTTGTCGATGAGATTATTGCGGTACACAAACGCCGAGTCGTTGATGTTGTTGACTACGTAGTCCAGGTCGCCGTCATTATCGAGGTCGCCGTAGGCCGCGCCGTTCGAGAAGCTCGGCGTTTTCATGCCCCAGGCTTCGGTCACGTCGTCGAAATTGGGAATGTTGCTGGCATCCGAAACGCCTTTGTTACGGAAAGCGTAGTTCGGAATTTTCACCACGGGAATCTGGTCGAGCAAGAACCGTTTCGTAGCCACCGACGAACTTTGCGCCCGGAACGACGTAAAATCGCGGTCGGTTACGTCTTTTGGGAACCCATTGGTAATCAGCAGGTCGCGGTAGCCGTCATTGTCGAAATCCACCAGCGAGGGCGCCCAGCTCCAGTCGGTTTCGGCCACATCGGTCAGCAAACTAATTTCGCTGAACAGGGGTGCCCCCGGCTCTATGCGCTGAATGGGTGCCTCGTGGCCGGGCATCATCAATGGCTGCCCGGTGGTGAGGCCCAGCGTACCTGGCCTGGGTCCCTGATTCAGTTGGAGGGTGTTGCGGACATACTGGTAGTTGAAGCCGTAGTGCTCATTGTTGAGGTAGGTCTGGTAGTTGTTTGGCCCCACCAGCATCTTCTTGCGGAAGTTGTCGCGGGGCAGCATGTCTACCGCCACCAGGTCCATCAACCCGTCATTGTTGATGTCGGCTACGTCGTTGCCCATCGCCGAACTGCTGGTGTGTTTGAAATACTGACCCGCCTCATCGCGAAAGCCAGTGTGCTGATTGCCAATATGTTGGTTAACCCAGAGAAGGTCATCAGAGAGGTAATCATTCGTCACGTAGACGTCGCGCCAGCCGTCGCGGTTCAGGTCGGTGATGTTGATCCCCAGGCCGAAGCCTTCCAGCTGAATACCCTCCTGCTTCGAGACATTGGTAAATACCGGGTGACCCAGCTTCGCGTCGAAATCGTTGCGGTACAGGCGGTCGGTGGTTTTAGACGACCCGTCGGCCAGTTTGTTATGGTACGAGTTAGGGCTGCCCTGTTCAATGGTGTTGGTGAGCACATACAGGTCCAGGTCGCCGTCGTTGTCGTAGTCGAAAAAGGCCGCGTTGGTGGTATGACCGTTGTCGGCAACGCCGTATTCGCGGGCCATTTCGCGGAAGACGGGCGTACCGTTTCGCACCCCCTGATTTACAAACAGCAGGTTCTCGCGCTTCACCGAATCTTTACTCACGGTAGCCCCCACGTAGAGGTCCATGCGCCCGTCGTTGTTGATGTCTACTGCTGCCACACCCGAACACCATTTGCCCCCGCCCCCCACACCCGACGCAGGTGTGATGTCACGAAACTTCAGGTCGTGGGTGCCGGGCTGGGTCTGATTCAGAAACAGCCGGTTGGGCACCTGGTTGCCGGTGAAAAACACGTCGGTACGGCCATCATTGTCGAAATCGGCCAGGGCCAGGCCGCCACCATTATAGATGTACTCGAAGTCGACAATGTTCATGCTGTCATTGTCGATAATCCGGTTGGCGAAGGTGATGCCGGTGTCTTCGGCGGGCAGGAGCGAAAAGAGCGGTTTTTGACCAAGCTGGCAGGCGTCGAGACCAATGAAAAGGCCCACTACGGCACACAGACTCAGAAAACGGGTATTCGTACGCATGAAAGCGGTGGGTTGCATTTTATGAAAATAACAGGCTACAATTTACACATTCTCTGGCCAATGATATAAGTGCAGGAGCAGTTATGACCTACCCAAACCGACAGACATGAGTGTGCATATTTCAGATTACGAAAAAAGAATCCATATTTGGAAATTCCTGCCGTGACTAACCTATTTTCTGAATGGTTATCATTACGAAAGGCGTTTAATACTGTTGACTACGTTGGCAATGAGCGGTACGTGTTCAACATAAAGGGGAATCAATACCGACTTGTGGCGATGATTTCCTTCGATAAACGAACCCTTTTCATTCGTTTTGTTGGCACACACAGTGAGTATGACGAAG
>NZ_JAFMYU010000029.1 GCF_017353255.1 Fibrella aquatilis
CCATCTGATGCAGTTCAGTAAACTTGATTCTAGTTTCCTGTCACCCTGAGCTTGTCGAAGGGACGCGCCGCACCGGCGGACCGGTCAGCAATACACCCTGGCAAGAACTACCCACTATTTAGCAGAGACCAAGATCACCGTTTCGCTGCTGCGTGCTTTTCCAACAACCGCAACGTGTGTGTCAACGACTGGGTGTCGCCCCATTCTTCATGGCCAGGGACCACTATCCTGGCCGAACCAAACTGCCGCATCACGTTTCGAATAGAGCTACCCCAGGCTTTCAGGTTGGCGTCGGCTATGTTGCCCATGCCAAAGGCCGCCACGCTTTTCACAAAACAGCCGCCATGCAGAATCTGCTGGTTGGGTAACCAGACAACAATGTTATCGCTGGTGTGCCCTTCGCCGGGAAAATAGCAACGGATCGGTTCCTGCCCGATGGTGAACGTGGTGTCTGACGGTAAGATGCCGTCGGGGGCTTCGTAGCCCAGTTTAACCGATTTTCGGGCGGTCAATGGTGTGCTGATAACCCGTACCCCCGCTTTACGCAATTCGCCTATACCGCCCACCCGATCTTCGTGAGCGTGGGTAACAATGCAAAGCCGCACAGGCTGACGCAGGCTATCGGCTATCCACCGGAGCAGTTGCCGCGTGTTGTCGGTGTTGCCATCGCTATCCCAGCCTGTATCTACCAGAACCACGCCATCGTTTGTGTTGATAATCAGCCCGTTCGATGGAACGCTGGTGCCCTGATACACGCCATAGGTTGTATGAACATATACCTGGGCGCTGAGCGGCGTAACGCTGAGCGGCGGTTTTTGTGGTGCCTGCGCCTGAGCCAGACCACAGAAAAGTGAGAGGAAAAAGAACACGTTCAACACACGCATCAGGTTGGAGGTGATACTAAAAACGGGCGTTACCCATCCACTTCCGCGAATTAGCAACGCCCATTGGACATTGGACAGTAACCTTGAAACCTACTTGGCGTAGGCTACTGAGCGCATTTCGCGGATGACGGTCACTTTGATTTGGCCGGGATACTGCATCTCTTTTTCGATCTTCTGAGAAATCTCATAAGAAAGCGTACCCGCCCGCTCGTCGGTGACATGGTCAGCATCCACCATCACGCGGAGTTCGCGGCCCGCCTGGATAGCGTAGCACTTTGTTACGCCCTGGAAGTTGGTGGCTAGTTCCTCCAACTCTTTTAAGCGCTTGATATAGGACTCCATCATCTCGCGGCGGGCACCGGGGCGCGAACCCGACACGGCGTCGCACACCTGCACAATGGGCGAGATCATGGTGGTCATCTCGATCTCATCGTGGTGAGCGCCGATGGCGTTGATCACTTCGGGGTTCTCCTTGTATTTTTTGGCCAGTTCCATACCCAGCAGGGCGTGGGGCAGTTCGGCTTCTTCGGGCCATACCTTGCCAATGTCGTGGAGCAGTCCGGCGCGTTTGGCCAGCTTGGCGTTGAGGCCCAGTTCGGCGGCCATAGTGGCGCAGAGCTTGGCCACCTCGCGGGAGTGCTGAAGCAGGTTTTGGCCGTAGGATGACCGGAATCGCATCCGGCCCACCATCTTGATCAGTTCGGGGTGGAGGCCGTGAATGCCCAGGTCGATAACCGTGCGTTCACCGATTTCTACGATCTCGTCTTCGATGTTCTTGCGAGTTTTGGCCACCACCTCTTCAATGCGGGCGGGGTGAATGCGGCCATCCTGCACGAGCCGGTGCAGCGATAGCCGGGCTACTTCGCGCCGCACAGGGTCGAACCCGGAAATGATGATGGCCTCCGGGGTATCGTCAACGATGATTTCCACACCCGTGGCCGCTTCCAGGGCGCGAATGTTGCGCCCCTCGCGACCAATGACTTTACCCTTAATATCGTCAGATTCGATGTTAAAAATCGAGACGCAGTTTTCAATGGCGTGTTCGGTGGCGGTGCGCTGAATGGTGTCGATAACTACCTTCTTAGCCTCTTTGGTGGCGGTCAGTTTGGCTTCCTCCACAATGTTTTTCACATAGGCTGAGGCGCGGGTCTCGGCTTCGGCTTTCAGGGTGTCGATGAGCTGCTCACGGGCCTGATCGGCAGAGAGACCGGCAATTTTTTCAAGCTGCGACACCTGTTCGGCCAGCATTTTGTCGGCTTCGGCCTGACGGTGGTCTACGTCTTCGCGACGGCGGTTGAGGGCGTCGGTTTGCTGGGCAAGGGCGTTTTTCTGGCTGTTGATGTCGTTTTTCAACTGGTTCAGTTCCCCTTCGCGAATACGCTGCTGATCGGCCTGCTGGGTTAGTTGCTGTTCACGCTGCTTGAGTTTGGCTTCGTTTTGCTGGAGCAAAATACGCTTCTGATTGCTCTGATCTTCAAACTCGGCTTTCAACTTCAGGTATTTCTCCTTGGCTTCCAGAATGCGATCTTTCTTGAGGTTTTCGGCCTGTAGTTCGGCGTTGCGCACAATGTCGGCGGCTTTTTCTTCAGCCTCCTGTTGTTTGCCGGCAACCGTATTTTGGAGCATTTTTCGTCCAAAAAACGCACCAATGCCCAGACCGAGCAGGCCGGTCAGGAGCATTAGTAGTATACTGGTAGTGGTCATTAATGTGTATCGTTTGAGTTAAACATAGTCACCTATGCACCCTCTTGCCAACACGCATTGCCCTACAGTAAAGCCGGATAGCGGGCCATTGGTCATCTAGATGGCTACGCCGAAGGCGACGCAGCAATCTGGTCTATCTGGGACACTTTGTCATAAATCCTTTTTTGCACCCGTCGGGCCTGATCTTCAGTTTTCAGGCTCGCCACTAAACAATCCAGTGCTACCAGCGCCAGAATGTCCTGTGTGTCGCGCACGCCCCGGCTCCGGTGCACGTCGATGCGGTCGCGAATCATCTTCACAGCATCGCGCAGGAAGGTTTCCTCTTCCGGCAGCGATTTGAAGGTGTAGTCGCGGTCAGCAATTTTGACGTGTATGGAAAGCCGGTCGTCCATATGGTACGCTTACTTCGTATGATCGTGTGGGTATTATGACAAACTACTCAGGTGAGTAATGCAACGGTCTAGGTCGCGGATGTACTCATCGAGTTGATGCTTTACTGCTTCACGGGCAACCGCGTCTGGGAGGCTGCTACTTACAAGATTAACAAATTCTTTTGATTTAGGCACCACAACCATGGCCTCGCCGCCTTTTTTAGGTTGTTTCAACTGTCGCTCCTGTTCACGATTTAGCTCCTGCAACCGCGCCACGTCGCCCTCCAACTGCCGGATACGCTGCTGCTGCTCGTCGGCCAGTGTCGACAAGTCGTAGACCTTGTGTTCAAGGTGGTCCAGTAAGACGAAAATCTGCGATTCGGAGGCCATTTTAAAGGAAGTTTAGAGTTTTCAGTTTAGAGTTGGCTAACCGGTCCGCCAACTCTAAACTGAAAACTCTAAACTTATTTTCTTATCGTCGCCCCCAGGTCGCGTTCGAAGGCGGTGATGAGGCGTTGCATGGTTTTGTCAATTACGGTGTCGGTGAGGGTTTGGGTGGGGTCCTGCAAGGTGAAGCTCACGGCATAGGCTTTCTTGTCGGTGCCCAACTGTGGCCCTTCAAACACGTCAAAAACAGTTAAGCGTTGTAACAATTTCCGTTCCGTTTGTTTAGCCAGCCTGTCAATCTGCTCAAACGTGACCGACTTGTCAATCACCAGCGACAGGTCGCGGCGTACGTCGGGGAAACGGGGTACTTCGGTGTAGGCGAGCGCGGCGCGGTACTGTTTCAGCAAGGCTTTCCAGTCGAAGTCGGCGTAATAAACGGGCTGTTTTGTATCGGCTAACTTAGCCAATTTCGGTTGTACTAACCCAAAAGTAACAATCGGTTTTTGATTAAGCGTATACGTCAGGCCGTATTGAAACACGGTGCTGTCGGCGGGTTGCTGACCCGTAGGCTGCACCCGTAACACAGAGAGTATCTGCTTTACGATGGCTGTAAGATCGTGAAATCCAATAGATTGCGCCTTGTGCTGCCAGGTTTCGGCGGTCTGGTCGCCTACCAGCGCGAGGGCCAAACGGGGGTTTTCAACGTACTTGCCAGCCTTGCCTTCAGTGGCAGGTTGGTGGCCGTAGGTGGTGCCAAATTCAAACAGCTTCAGGTCGCGCTGCCGACGGTTGAGGTTGTACACCAGCGCATCGAGCACCGAGAACAGCAGTGATTGCCGCATCACGGATAGCTCCTCGCTCAGCGGATTCAGCAGCCGCACGTCGGCCAGCGGTAGCGAAGGCCGCAGGGCGTCGTGGTAGGCGGGGCGGGTCATCGAAAGCGACATGGTTTCGACAAACCCGTTGGCGGCCAGCAATTGCCCCACGCGGGCCTGCAACTGATTGGCGTCTACCACCGGGAAGTCCGACAGGGTATCGGCGGCGAGGTGGTCTGACAGGGGCACGTTGTCCAGGCCGTAGATGCGCAGAATCTCCTCCACCACGTCGGCTTCGCGCGTTACGTCCACGCGGTAGGGGGGCACCAGGGCCGTAAAGCCGTTTTCGGTCAGGTCGACGGTCTGAATATCCAGCGCGTGGAGAATCTCGTGCACTCGTTCGTAGTCGATTTTGATGCCGATGAGTCGGTCAATGTTTTTGTACGACACCGCCACCCGAAAGTCCTGGATGGGGTTGGGATACAGATCTACGATATCGGACGAAACATGGCCCCCGGCCACTTCCTGAATCAGCAGAGCGGCATATTTCAGGGCAAAAGGAGGCATGTTGGGGTCGGTGCCGCGCTCGTAACGGAACGAGGCATCTGTTTTCAGGCCGTGGTGCTGCGCCGTTTTCCGAATAGAGGCAGGCGAGAAGTAGGCGCATTCCAGAAAAATCCGCGTGGTCTTCTCCGACACGCCCGACGTTTTTCCGCCGAACACGCCGCCAATGCACATGCCTTCGGTACCGTCGCCGTTGCAGATCATGAGGTCGGTGGCGGTGAGCTTGCGCTCCGTGCCGTCGAGGGTGACGAAGGGCGTTCCGGCAGGCAGCGTTTTCACCACCACAGCCCCCGACGTGATGGCGTCGGCGTCGAAGGCGTGCATGGGTTGACCCAGTCCGTGAAGCACGTAGTTGGTCACATCGACCACGTTGTTGATGGGCGTAAGGCCAATGCTGAGCAGCCGTTTTTTCAGCCAGTCGGGTGATTCTTTTACGGTTAAATCGTTGATAGTCAATCCTGTATAACGTGGGCAAGCCTCGGTGTCTTCCACCCGCACGTCGAGTGTGAAATCGGTTGAATGCACCTGAAATGCCTCGGCCGATGGCCACTTGACGGGTTTGCCCAACACGGCGCGGAGGTCGCGGGCCACGCCCAGGTGCGAGGCTGCATCGGCGCGGTTGGGCGTGAGGCCAATCTCGATCCGGTGGTCAGCTTCGAGCTGAAAATAACGCGCGGCGGGGGTGCCGTTTGGTACATCAGTAGTGAGCACCATAATACCCGCGTGCGACTGCCCCAGACCGATTTCGTCTTCGGCGCAGATCATGCCTTCGGAAGCCGCACCACGAATTTTTGCCTTTTTGATCTGCAACGGTTCGGCAGGCGTCC
Organism: Fibrella aquatilis; assembly: GCF_017353255.1. Lineage (GTDB taxonomy): Bacteria > Bacteroidota > Bacteroidia > Cytophagales > Spirosomataceae > Fibrella > Fibrella aquatilis. The sequence continues at coordinate 5,553 of NZ_JAFMYU010000029.1, forward strand.
CTGCGCCGTTGGTAGGGTAGAGGGTAGCCCCCACGGTAGCCACCACCACGCGCTGCCCGGCGGCTACGTTGGGTGCTCCACACACAATGTTCAGGGGTTGTTCGCCCCCCACGTCAACAGTGGTAATGCTTAGTTTGTCGGCGTCGGGGTGGCGCTGGCAGGTCAGTACGGTGCCAATAACCACGCCCGCCAGTCCGCCCGGCACAGCCTCTACAGTTTCGATGCTGTCTACTTCAAGGCCGGTGCTGGTAAGGATATGGTCTAGCTCGGCAGGCGACTGCTCAAGGTCAATAAATTGGGTAAGCCACTTATAGGAAATGTTCATGTGTCAGCTTTAATGTACAAAAATAGTGAAAGAGCGAATGGCGAAAGAGTGAAAGAGTGGCTGTCGCAAGATCAAACCCTTGCGACAGCCACTCTTTCACTCTTTCGCCATTCGCTCTTTCACTCCTTCGCCACATACCGTTCTCCCGCTTTCACGGCCACGTCGAGTTTGTTTTCGGGTGGAGGGAGGGGGCAGGCGTAGGTGGGGTTGTAGGCGCAGTAGGGATTGTAGGCGGCGTTGAAATCGAGGATCACGGTATTGTTGCTGACCGCTTCGGGAGCGATCTCCAGGTAACGGCCCCCGCCATACGATTCATGGCCCGACGTGGCATCCTGAAACAGCACCGTTAGCGTTTTCTGGTAGGTGAGTAATAACAGGCGACATGATTTTCCGGCCAAGGTGAAGGTGGCATGACCATATTTCTCGTACACCTCTTCCGACCCGTCGGTCATGGTAATGACTAGTTTCTCCCGGTTGCCTTCTGGAAACGGCTCTAGTTTGGCCTGGACCCGGAACGAGAGGTCTGGGGCGAAATAGGTCAGACCCTTGAACGTGGTTTTGTTGGTAATGGGCGAATCGGCGCTGTTGCGCATGAACTCATCTTTTTTCTGGCGGGCGGCGGCTAGTTCGGTCTGATAGGCGGCAGGGTCAACGGCGGCGGTTGAAGGCTGGCTGGGCAACAGCAGCAACCAGCCAACGCCAATGCCGACAACGGCCAGAATAAGCCAGAGAATGGGGTGTTTGCGCATGGGGAGAGGGAGGCAGTAGCAATGTGTCCGTAAAATTACGACGCTCACCGTTGCGCCGGTATGTATCTTGCCGCACTTTCACTATGATCCCCTTTCTCGACCTTTCACGGCTCAATGCCCCGCATATGGCCCGAATCGAAGCCGCCATGCTGGCGGTGGCGCGGTCGGGCTGGTATGTGCTGGGGCCGGCTGTGCGGGATTTCGAAACTGCCTTTGCTGCTTACGTGGGGGTGAAGCATTGCATTGGCGTGGCCAACGGGCTGGAGGCGTTGACCCTGACGCTCAGGGCCTGGAACCTGCCACCCGGTAGCGAGGTCATCACGCAGGCCAACGCCTACGTGGCCTCGGTGCTGGCCATTACGCAGGCAGGGCTAGTACCCATGCTGGTTGACCCCGACCCGACTACTTATCTGCTCACCGCCGACCGCGTGGCCGAGGCCATTACCCCACGCACCCGCGTTATTTTGCCAGTGCACCTCTACGGGCGCTGTACGCCCATGGCCCCCCTGCGGGCGTTGGCTAAACAGCACAACCTGCTCCTACTGGAAGATGCCGCTCAGGCCCACGGCGCTACCCAGCAAGGCCAACGGGCAGGTAGCCTGGGCCACGCCGCCGGGTTTAGCTTCTACCCAACGAAAAATTTGGGTGCCCTGGGCGATGCCGGGGCTATTACAACCAACGATGACGAATTAGCTGCCCAGTTGAGGCAATGGCGCAACTACGGGTCGAGCCAGAAATATATAAACGAAGTGCCCGGCCACAACAGCCGACTGGATGAACTACAGGCCGCCGTATTGCAGGCAAAACTGCCGTTTCTGGATGCTGAAAATAACCGTCGTCGTGCTATAGCGAAGCGTTATTTAGCTGATATTCAACTGGCTAATCTGCTGCTGCCGCCCGGTGATACCCCAGACAACGACGCCTGGCACCTGTTTGTGGTGCGCCACCCCCGCCGCGACGAGTTTAGAGCTTATCTGCAGCGGCAGGGAGTGGCTACGGAAGTGCATTACCCTGTGCCACCCTATCGCCAGCCCGCCTACGCCGCCACCTGGCCTGCACCCTGTTTTCCCGTGTCTGATGCCCTGCACGCAGAGGTCGTTAGCCTTCCAATAAATCCGTATTTGACCGATGACGAAATTTCCGTCATAATCTCTGTAGTCAATAATTTTCGCTGATACAGTAATCTTAGGTGCAGCACAGCCTCTATACTATATAGCCTGCACCCACCGCTTGCATCAACGGTGCTACTTTTTTCAACGTATTTATCGGAAACACGGTATTTAATCGCTAGTTATACTAGAATTTTGCAGTACTATGAAACAAGCGTTCTACCTGATCTTCCTGCTGTGCATAGCGTTGCCGGGCCAAGCCAAGCATGTCATTGGCGGTGAGCTTACTATGCAGTATCTGGGCAAGCCCGGTAGCTACCGAATACAGCTTAATCAGTACCTAGACGCCGTTACGGCCGAGTCGACGTATGACGAGTATGTGACGGTGAATATTTTCAGAAAACGAAGCCCTGTGCTTATGGGTAGTTTTGATCTGAGTCGGCGACCAATTGAGAAAATTGTTTACAAAAATGCCATTTGCGCCAAATCGCAGAATTTAAGTACGCTTAATGTAGCCTATTCGGCCAATATTCAGTTAGACATCAATACCTATTCCGACCCGGCGGGGTATTATGTTGTTTGGGAACGTTGCTGCCGGAATAATAACATCGCCAATCTGGCCAACTCCGTCGATGTGGGGATGGTCTTTTACCTGGAATTTCCGGCGCTGACACAGAGCGGTAAGCCCTTTGTCAACTCCTCGCCGACATTTAGCCCGCTCAACGGCAATTTTATCTGCCTCAATCAGCTTTTTACCACCACCTACAGTGCCACCGATGCCGACGGCGACCAACTGCGCTATTCGTTGGTGACGCCCTACCAGGGCTACACCGACGCCACGTTTTTAAACGGCACCACCGACCCCCGGAACACGTATCCACTTGTGACCTGGGGAACGGGTTATAGTGCGGGCAATGCCATTCCCGGTTCGCCCGGCCTACAAATCGATGCCAACACGGGGCAACTCACCGTAAAAGCCTCGAAGGTGGGGTATTTTCTGTTTACGGTGCAATGCGACGAGTACCGCAACGGGGTGAAGATTGGGTCTATCCGGCGCGATTTCCAGATTCCCGTAGTAGACTGTCCCCCCAACACACCACCACCAGCCGTAGTAACTGATAATGGGAAGGTCATTCAGGATGGAAAAATTTGTGAGGGTAGCGCCCTCACACTATCGGCAGATCCCGACCCGAAGTGGGCCTATCAATGGGAGCGCGACGGCATCAATATTGTGGGTGCCACCAGCCCATCTATCAGCGTGACGGTAGCGGGTTCTTATGCCGTGGTGAAAAGTTTCGCCACGCAATGCTCCGGCGACGTTACCTCGCCGCCCATAAAAGTTGACGTGGCACCCCGGCCCTCAGCCAAAATTCGGGTTACCAAATCAGACGGTACTGAGGTTGTTCCCCCGTTTTGCGAGGGCGACAACGTGCTGGCGAGCGCGTCGGGTGTGACGGGGTCGAACACCTACCAGTGGCAGACCACCGCGTCGGCGTTGCAGGTGTCTAATGGGGTGGTGACGGTGCTGAAAGCAGGTCTTTATAGCCTCACCGTGACCGACGGGGCCACCAAATGCTCGGCCACCGACCAGCTACAGATCAATATGCGGTCGGCCCCCAACGCTACGCTGACGGCCTCGGCCCCCCAAATCTGCCAGGGTGATTCGGTCCGCCTGAACACAACCGACAGCCTCAGCTACCAATACGTCTGGGAACCCGTAGCGGCCAATAAACGGGCCGAACTGTGGGTGAAACAACCGGGTACCTACCGCGTTAGAATCACCAACGCCGCTGGCTGCACGGCCGTTTCGCCCGACCGGACCCTGGCCGTATTGCCCCTGCCCCTTGTGGCCGCCGATTCTATTTCGCCCTTATGTGCCAGCAGTTCCCGCATCACGTTGCGGGGCGTTCCGGGCACGGGCGTCTGGACCGGGCCGGGCGTGATTGGCAATCAGTTCGACCCGATGGTGGCCGGTGCGGGATTGCAGCGGCTGCGGTATACGGTGAAAAGTGCCACTGGCTGCGCCAATTCGGCCACTCGTTGGGTGCAGGTGTCGCCATCATTGCAACTGCTTGGCCCTGTAAGCTACCGTGTGCCGCGTGGCGAGGTACAAAAATTACAGCAACAGCCAAGCCTGCCCAACGCCACAGTGCGCTGGCTGCCCCCGATTTACCTGGACCGTCCGGATTCGCCCACGCCCATGTTCCAGGCTGGTGAGTCGACCACCTATACCGTGCAGGCCGAGACTACTACCGGTTGCCAGGCCAAAGCCCAAGTGGCCGTGGTGGTATATGACCGGCTATATGTTCCCTCTGCTTTTTCGCCCAACGGCGATGGTAACAATGAAATCTGGCGACCTATCAACAGCAACAGCTTCCCCGACTGCGAGGTGGCCATCTACAACCGCTGGGGCGAACTGATGTATCAGGGCACGGGGGCCAACGCCGTCTGGGACGGACGCTACGGCCAAACAGTAGTTGAGGCAGGCGTATACACCTACACCATCAAAACCGCACCCGATGACCCGGTGCTGTCGGGGAAACTGACGGTGGTAAAATGATTTGGGATTAGGGATTTCGGATTGGGCTACGCCTGCGTCAGCCCAATCCGAAATCCCTAATCCCAAATCGTATATCCCCAATCCAAAATCCGAAATCAATCCTGGCTCTTTGCTGTTCCCTCTGCATTAGCTAAAATTGACCGCATTCATGTTTACGGGTATTGTTGAAACGATGGGCCGCGTGGTGGCCATCGACGCCGAGGGAACCAACCTGACGTTTCATATTGACGCACCAATTGCGCACGAACTAACCATCGACCAGAGCGTCAGCCACAACGGTGTTTGCCTCACCGTGACGGCCGTAACCGACCATAGCTATAGCGTAACGGCGGTAGACGAAACCCTGAAAAAGACGAATCTGGGTCAACTGGGAGTGGGTGATACCATCAACCTGGAGCGTTGCATGCCCGCCACGGGCCGCTTCGATGGGCACATTGTGCAGGGACACGTTGACCAGACTGGCACCTGTGTGGCCGTGCAGGACCTTAACGGCAGCTGGCTCTACGATTTCGAGTATGACCCCGCAGTGGGCAACATCACCGTTGAGAAAGGGTCGATCTGCATTAACGGCGTGAGCCTGACCGTCTTCGATTCGCACGAAACGGGCTTCCGCGTCACCATCATCCCCTACACTTACGAGCACACCACGTTTCGCAATTTACAGCCCGGCCACGTCGTTAATCTGGAGTTCGACGTCGTGGGGAAATACATCAAGAAAATGCTAGCAGCGTATAAGTAGCACTGCCTACTGCCACTGCCTACTGCTTACTTCTTTCCTTTATTTTTGCCGAATGACGAAACTGAGTACCCGTACCCGCACCGACCTTCTTCTGCATATTGGCATCATTCTGGCACTGACGGTGGTATTGGTGCTGGTGTTCTTTTTCGGCTATCTGCCCTTCTCGACAAACCACGGCCAAACCATTACGGTACCGGACCTGAAACACATGAGTTTAGACGAGCTGGAAAATTACCTCGACGACCGCGACCTGCGCTACGAAGTCAGCGACTGCACGTTTGTGGCCGGGGGGGTGCCGCTCACTGTTTTTGCCCAATACCCACAGCCGGGGTCAAACGTGAAGGAGGGCCGCAAGATCTACCTCACCGTGATTAAGCGCACGGCCCCCACCATGCCGATGCCCAACCTGATCGATCAGACCTCGCGCACGGCCGAGTTGCAACTGCGGTCGCTGGGGCTGGTGCTGGGCGAGTTGACGTATGAGCCTGACCTGGGTAAGAATAAAGTGCTGAAGCAACTCGTCAATGGCAAAGCAATGGCCCCCGGAACGCCCGTGGCCAAAGGCACTACCGTCGACCTGGTGGTGGGCGATGGCGAGGGCAAGGTGTATTTTCCCACACCCGACGTGACCAACATGACCTTTGAAGAAGCCGTGGCGGCCATTCGGGGATCGGGTTTGCGGGTGGGGGTTCGGGTGCCCGTAGACGATCCTGAGCAGGAGGTGGGTACCGTAATCAAACAAAAACCCCGTGCCAGTGAGCGTATCCGGCTGGGGCAGTCGGTGGATATTTGGGTGGTGGGGCCTATTGATACCAATTCCGATGCGCAATAGATCCGGGCTTATACTGGGCCTTTGCTGGCTGTTTTTGAGCCAACTAGCCACCGCCCAAACCCTGCAACTTCCCTTTTTCGACGATTTTTCCACGTCGACCCGGACGGCCTCGCCTACGCGCTGGGCACCGGGCAGCGGCGTATACATCAACAATACGCTGACGGTCAATCACCCCACCGTCAACGTGGCCACCTTCGATGGGCTGCGGGCCGATGGGTTTCCCTATGCACTGAACAACGAAAATGCCGAGGGTGGCACCGACACGCTGACGTCGTTGCCCATTAACATGGCGGGGCTGACGGTGCGCGATTCGGTCTATATCAGCTTCTACTGGCAGCGGCGCGGCTTGGGCGAACTACCCGACACCAGCGATTCGTTACGGCTTGAAGTTCTGGGCAGTGACGGCACCTGGCGCACCGCCTGGAAAATGAGTGGTGGCATGATCGACGCTAACTTTGCACAGGCGTTTGTGCGGGTAGCTAATCCCATTGATTTTCACGCAGGTTTCCGGTTTCGGTTTCGGGCGCAGGGGCGGCAGTCGGGCGCGTTTGATGAGTGGCACCTGGACTACGTGTACTTGAATAAAGGACGCACTCAGTTTGATAGATATATTCGCGATATTGCTGTCCGTCAGTCGGTTACGCCGTTACTGCGTCGCTTCACGGCCATGCCCCTGCGGCAATTTCTGGCCAAACCCACCGCCGAACTGGCCGATTCGGTGGCTACGGATGTCAATAACCTGTTCAACGATTTCAACTTCACCACCTTCCGCTACACCCTTCGCGATGAGGTGGGCGGGCGGGTAATTCAGGATGTGCTTTCGCCCACGGCTACGCTTATTCCAAGCCTGGGGCGGCAGAACAAAGTGGGTCGACCAACGGCACCAACGGCGCTGGCTGGGCGGGCGGTGTTGCGAACCACGTTTAACGTAACTACCTCCGACAACCAGAACAACACCTTGCCTGGCGTAGACCTGCGGCAAAACGATACTATTTCCGGGGTGACGGTGCTGGATAATTATTTCGCCTACGACGATGGCAGCGCCGAAATAGTCAAGCAGATCAACCAGCGGCTGGCGCGGGTGGCGGTGCGGTTCGTGAAAACCCTGCCCGACGCCGTAACGGGCATCCGCATCAACATTGCCCCCACCCGCCGCGACCAAACCGGACAGCAAGTGGTGTTTGGCGTCTATAACGACATAGGCAACGGCAGCGGCCGACCAACGGCGCGGCCACTCATTCAGAAAAGCTTCTCGCTCACGTACGCCGCCGCCCGCAATGGCTTTGTCGATTACATGTTCGATGCTCCCGTCAACGTGCGCGACACCTTCTACGTGGCCTTCTCGCAATTGGAAGACCCACCCATTCCCGTTGGTTTCGACCGGAACAGCCCGTTCAGGAATCAGACTTTTATCAACCTCGGCAACAACTGGGATGTCTCGCCCGATAATGACGGGGCACTGATGATCCGGCCCCTGATGAACAACGGCCTGAGCACGGTCATCACCGCCACCGAACCCATACCGCCCCTGTCGGTGTTCCCCAATCCAACCACGGGGACCATCAACTGGGTGGCGGGCACGGCCACGCAACTCGACGTGCTCGACCTGATGGGCCGCCCGGTGCTGACCCTGCCCCTGTCAACGGGCCAAACCCGTGCTGAATTAGGCCAACTGCCCGATGGGTTCTACCTGCTCCGGTTTACCGACCCGCAGGGACCACCCCGAACGTCGAAATTGCTGATTAGAAAATAGGCGCGTCAGCAAACGTTAGACCTCGAACATTAAACTCTCTCTACCCATGGACATTACCGTACAGGAACTCCGCGAACGCCTGGAAAAAGGCGAAAAACTCAACCTCATCGACGTGCGCGAACCCAACGAATACGCCGATGACAACATCGGTGCCATGCTTATTCCGCTGGGTGAGCTGCCCTACCGGATCGATGATCTGGACGGTATGCAGGATGAAGAAGTGATCGTGCACTGCCGGTCGGGTGCTCGCTCGGCCCGGGCACAGCAGTTTCTCGAAGAAAACGGCTTTACCAACGTCCGCAACCTGGTTGGAGGTATGCTGGCCTATAGAGCCTGAGGAAGTGGTAAGTGATGAGTGCTACATGATGAGTTTGCTGCCGCAAGAGCAATACGCCTGCGGCAGCAAACTCATCATTTAGCGCTCATCACTTACCACTTCCTTCAAAATTCCTTCCAGATCGTCGGGGTGGAACCACTGGAATTCGTTTTGGTGGCGGAACCAGGTGAGTTGGCGTTTGGCGTAGCGGCGGGTGTTTCGTTTCAGCAGGTCTACCATAGCTGCGTAACTATATGTACCGTCGAAATAGCCGAAAACCTCTTTGTAGCCCACCGTTTGCAGGGCGGCCAGGTGTCGGTAGGGGAGTAGTGGTTCAGCTTCCGTCAGCAGGCCCGCCGTCAGCATGGCCTCTACCCGTTGGTCGATGCGGGCGTACAATTCGTTGCGAGGACGGTCAAGCCCAATAAGCACCGTACGAAAAGGCCGGTTCACCTGTCGCCGCTGCCGAAATGAGGAGTAGGGGCGGCCCGTGGTGAGGCATACTTCCAACGCCCGCATCACACGTTGCGTGTTGTTAAGATCCATTAATTGGGCAAAAGCAGGGTCTAGCGCCAGCAACTGAGCTTGCAGTGCCGAGATACCTTCTTCATCAAACTGGCGTTGCAGTCGTTCGCGTAGGGCCGCATCGCCTTCGGGCATATCATCCAGCCCATGCAATACAGCGTTGACATACAGACCCGTACCACCGCTAAGGATGATCAACTCGCGTTCCTGAAAAAGATCGTCGATAACGGTGAGGGCTTCGCGTTCATATTGCCCCGCGCTGATGGGTGCGTGAATAGTATGCGAGTCAATAAAATGGTGCCGGATACCGCCCATGTCGGCAAACGACGGCTTAGCAGTGCCAATGGTCAGTTCTTGGTATAGCTGCCGCGAGTCGGCCGATACAATCTCCGTCCGAAGCTGTTGTGCCAGCGCCACGCTCAGCGCTGTTTTGCCAACCGCCGTTGGGCCGGCTATTACCAATACAGTTTTGGTCAAAGGAAGCAAGCAGACGAATATGCAGGTGTAGTAAATCAAACTACCAGGAGGGGGGCAGAGTTCAAAGCACACATCATGGTTGTGTATAGTATACATCTATAATAGAGTTAGTATTGTATTGAAATATTTTTCCTACTAAATTTGTATAGTAGCGTATGCTATGCTTTTGGCTAACCGTTTAGTCAAATTATAGTAACAAGTAATTTGCCTTAAGCTTAATGCATACGTTGGCTACTCGCTTACTGGATAGCCATTTACACACTATTCACCCTTTGCGTGTGTCAGCAGTGATAGCGAACCCTATCGCCCAAAATCGGTGTGGTTGCCTGTCTATCCTATTAATAAATGTGAATGTTTAGGAACAAGGCTTACCTTTGTAAAGTCGGTTAATTACTTACAAATCAGTCAGTTACAAACCAGTAGGTTAGTGGCGTGTCGTTACAATGAACGGAATAAAACAGCCCGAGTTGATGGTCGAGGAAGATCGGCTACTAATAAAAAAAGCGTTAGAAGTAGTTTGCGGAAAGTGGCGTTTGTTTATCCTGCTACACTTGGCCGAAAAGACCCGTCGTTACTCTGAACTTCGGCGGCTTCTACCCGACGTGAGCGAGAAAGTACTGATTCAGGAATTGAAGGCGCTGGTGCAGTTGGGTGTTTTAGAAAAGGAATCATTCAACGAGGTGCCTCCTCGGGTGGAATACCGACTATCAGATCGGGGAAAGGCGGTAATGCCACTCTTGCTTCAGATCAAAGAAATTGGCAGGTACTTCCTGTAGTTAAATTATACCCTAGTGCTATAAACAGGCACCTAGCGCTACCAGACGCCTGTTTATAGCAGTTCAGCAAAAAGCCAGCGATGAAAACTTTCATCGCTGGCTTTTTGCTGAACTGCCTGTGCCTGCCTTACTCGATGCCGCCCATCCAACGTTTCAGAGGCCGTACAAACAGTAGCATCAGCAGCCCGCTACCTATCGTGAAGATCACCACACTCTGAAACAGGCCGGGCATACTAGCCACGTTTTTCTCGTCGAATCCACCGGCAAACAACCCGGCCACGAGGTTACCCAGCGACGAGCCTATGAACCACAGGCCCATTAGCTGACTAGTGTAGCGTTTGGGGGCCAGCTTCGAGAAGGCACTCAGACCTACAGGGCTTAAAAACAACTCGGCGAGGGTGAAAAACAGGTAGGTACCCGTCAGAAACAGCGGCGACGTGCGAGTGCCCGTGAGGGCAATTTTGGCGGCAATGACCATGATGACGTAGGCAATGCCCAGCAGCAGCAGCGACGTGGCGAATTTGGCCGGCACGGGATAGCTGATTTTTCGGTTGGCCAGAAACACCCAAAGCACGGCTAACACTGGCGAAAACAGCAGGATAAAGGCGGGGTTGAGGTTCTGAAACCAGCTCGACGGGATTTGCCAGCCAAAGAAAACCAGATCAGTGTAGCGGTCGGCGAAGATTTGCAGTGACGAGCCTTGCTGCTCATTACCAGCCCAGTAGAGCGCCGAGGCAAGGAAGAAGACAAACAAGACGCTCACCCGCTTTTTCTCGACGGCATCAAGCCCACCTGCCACCAGGATAAAGATAAAATAGCCCAGCGCAATCATGGAAATGATGGTGCCCATGCCTTTGGCCAAGCCCTGCGCGGTGGTTAAGTCGATGATATTGGTGAATTGCAACGTGGCCAGCACCAGCACCATAACGGCCAGGAAAATAAACAGGGGCCGTTTGCTACTCGTTTCCGCCTTGCCATCAACGGCGGGCGCGGGCACATTGCCCAAGTGACTTAGGTATCGTTGCCCGGCCAGGCGGAAAGTGACAATGCCCAGGGCCATACCCACGGCGGCGGCACCGAAACCATAATGCCAGCCCACTTTCTGACCTAGGTAGCCTACAATGGTGATGCCCAGCAGCGAACCGATGTTAATACCCATGTAGAAAATAGAGAAGGCCGCATCTTTTCTGGCACCACCTTCGGGATATAGCTCACCTACCAGCGTACTGATGTTGGGCTTGAGCAGGCCCGTACCGATGGCGACAATGAACAACCCGAAATAAAACAGGGCCGAACCACCCGGCATAGCCAGCACGATGTGGCCCAGCATGATGATGATGCCGCCGTAAAAAATCGACTTGCGTTGCCCCAGAATGTTGTCGGCGATCCAGCCGCCGGGCAATGAAAGCAGGTAGACCGACGAGGTGTAGATGCCATAGATGGCGGCTCCTTCGGCTTCGGTAAGGCCCATGCCGCCGCGCACATTGTCGATCAGAAACAGCAGCAGAATGGCCCGCATGCCATAGTAGCTAAACCGTTCCCACATCTCAGTGAAAAACAGTACATAAAGCCCCGGCGGGTGACCAACGGGCGTAGCAGCAGTAGGGGTAGTGGTTGGGGTCATAGGGGAAGGGCGGTACTATTTTTTATCAGCGATTACCTCCCGGATGTCGGAGATGATTTTGTTGGCCAGGTAGTCGGCGGTAGAGAGGGTGTCTGATTCGCAGTAGATGCGGATGATAGGTTCGGTGTTTGATTTCCGCAGGTGAACCCACTCTTTATCGAACTCAATTTTCACGCCGTCGATGGTGTTGACGGGGTTTTTGGCATACTTGGCCCGGATGCCTTCCAGCACCGCGTCGACGTCGATACCAGGCGTGAGTTCGATTTTATTTTTCGAGATATAGTAGCTGGGGTACGTCCGACGCAGAATAGACGCCGACTTGCCGAATGTGGCTAAGTGGCTCAAAAACAGGGCAATGCCCACCAGTGCGTCGCGGCCGTAATGCAGTTCGGGGAAGATGATGCCGCCATTGCCCTCGCCACCGATGAGGGCATTTTGCGCCTTCATCATCTCCACCACGTTTACTTCTCCCACTGCCGAGGCGAAATACTGCCCGCCATGCTTTTGGGTCACGTCGCGGAGGGCAGCGGTGCTGGAGAGGTTCGAGACGGTGTTTTTGTTGGTACCGGGGCTTTGTTTTAGCACATAGTCGGCCACGGCCACGAGGGTATATTCTTCGCCAAAAGGCGAACCGTCTTCGCAGATCAGGGCCAGCCGATCTACGTCGGGGTCAACCACAATGCCCAGGTCTTTATCGTCGCGTTTGGTAACGGCCAGAATGTCGGTGAGGTTTTCGGGCAGCGGTTCGGGGTTGTGCGCGAAAAGGCCCGTGGGTTCGCAGTGGAGTTTGGTAATCTGCTCAACGCCAAGGGCTTCCAGCAGCATAGGCACCACAATGCCCCCGGTAGAATTGACAGCATCTACTACTACCCGGAAGTTACGGTTGGCAATGGCATTGCGGTTCACCAGTGGCAAAGCCAACACCGCATCGACGTGTTTCTGAAGCCACGTGTTATCGGTGCGGTAGCTACCTAGTTTGCGTACTTCGGCAAAAACAAATGACTCATTATCAGCAATTTGTAATACAGCTTCGCCATCGGTTGCCGAAATAAATTCGCCGGTTTCGTTCAGTAGTTTCAGGGCATTCCACTGAATAGGGTTGTGGCTGGCGGTGAGGATTATGCCGCCAATGGCCTTTTCGCCGGGTACGGCCAGTTCAACGGTAGGTGTAGTAGACAGGCCCAGATCCAGCACGTCGATGCCCAGCCCCTGTAGGGTGGCGGCCACCAACTGCGAGACCATTGGCCCCGACAGCCGCCCGTCGCGGCCGATAACCACGGTATGCGGACCGCTCTTTTGTGCTTGCCGCGATAGCAGCCATTGCCCGAAGGCGGCCGTAAATTTTACTACATCAAGCGGGGTCAATCCCTCGCCACTTTGTCCGCCAATGGTGCCCCGAATGCCGGAAATTGATTTAATTAAAGCCACGTGTTTGGGTGTAACGGCGTCTAGTGGTTTGTCTGTTTGTGGGTTTGTCTGTTGATTTTATAACAAACAAACCCACAAACAGACAAACCACTAGACAGCCTCTCTCTTTCCCACAAAGATAAATTCACCCTACACCAAACCCTATCAGTTCACTTGGAAAGGGGGTAATTATTATTTGAAACGCACGTCGCCGTAGCTGGCTACTACCCGGATGTGGGGGCCACCGCCGGTGCCAAAATGGCCAATGTACTGCCGGGTTTGACCACGGACAGGCGGGGTGGGCGGCGTTGGGGTATTAAGCCGAAGCGATGGCAGGTTGGGGTAACTAAAGCCCCCGTGTGTGACAGTGATGTCGAAGTTGCCGTTCGATTCGTTCTGCACGGGCATGGCCACGGTAGAATAGTTGGCCTCTACGTCGATCTTATTGGCCGACGCTGCCACCTGCCCAAGCAGGAATCGCCGGGCGTAGTTCAGCCGCACCTTGGCCGACTGCCGGATCAGCCCAATGCTGGCATCGGCGTAGTTCATGCGGGCGTTGACCTGGTTAGTTTCGCCAATTTTCAGCTTGCCGTAGTCCTGCACGATAGACAGCACATTGCCCGAATTGATGTCGATATCGCCAAAGGACATGGTAAGACTGCCGTTCTGAATGTCGCGGACGGAGACGTTGCCAAATTCGGCCTGGATACGCGTGTTGGGGTTGTTGAGGTCGGCCCCATACACGTTACCGAACTTCGACGATAGCGACAGCGGTGCCCAGAAATCGGGGATGGTGGTGTTGCCGAAGCTGTTTTTTATGGCTAGTCGATTGGCTTTGGGCATCGAAATCCGGTAATCGACGCGCAGAAAATTACGCCGGTCGCCCTTTTTCCATCCCCCGTCGAAGCCGTCGGCAATGACCGTTTTGAACGAAAAGGTGTCGTCTTTGCGCTGCTCGTCAATCGTGACGGCATCCAGAATTTTGCGGGCGCGTTCGGGTCGTTCAGACGAAGCCGTCACGGCCACCTCTACCCGCATTTCGTTGCGATCCCAGAGCGTCACGGTCACGTCGCCAAAATGGTTGTCGACCGAAAGCGCGTCTTTGCTGGTGACGGTGTAAGACTTCACAATGGCCCGGTGGAGTTCGGTGCGGTCGTCGGGTTGGCTGCTCCAGCGCTCTACCCGCACCGGGCGGATAGTTAGCCCCCAGGGCAGGGTGTCGGCTTGGGAAGCATCGGCCTGAATGGCATCAGGTGTTTGGGCCAGGCTGTTTTGGCCAATGAGGGCCAGCAGGTAAGCGCTAAACAGAACTGCGTTAAACCGTTTCATGGGTGGTGTTTTGTTGTTTCATGCGTTCGATCACGCGTAGCTGCTCGTTGAGCAGGTCAATCTGGAGCTGCAGGTTCTGGATCATGGCCTGAATCAGCAGTTCCTGGTTGGGTGTTTCGGGCAGGTCTTTTTTCAGGGCCAGGTAGCTGGTTTCCAGCCGGTCGAGGTCGTTGGCGAACTGCTGGTATAGGCCGGGGTTGTTGGCCGCCAGAGCTTTCAGCTCGTCGCGCTTATCATCAATCAGGCTGGCATACTGTGCCACCTCCTTCGCGTAGGCAGGGCTGACAGCCACCACTTCGGGTTGTTCGGTGGCAGCATAGCGGGCGTTGACCCACCACAGCACACCCAGCAGTACCACTATCGAAGCGGCCACCGCCCACCACCGCCGGGCCACGCCAGATCCGCGTTGAACGCCCAAAAAAGGCCCTGACGGCTTATTTTGGCCATTTTCTGCCGAATGGTTATCACCTGCCGGTGGGGGCAGCTGTGCCGCCAGCCGTTGCCAGAAGGCATAGGTGGGGGCATCCTGCTCAAATTCGTCGCGGTGTTCGCGTATAAAGTTTTCGAGAGACATTTTTACTGGTTATTCAATGGTCATTCGGTGGTCATTCATTGCCTTTATAACGAATGACAGCGCAGCGAAATGACTAATGACTAATAACTATAATTCACTAATTAACTTCCTCTTCGCCCGCAGATATTGCGAGCGGGAGGTTGATTCACTGATGCTGAGGATCTGGCCAATTTCGTCGTGGTCATAGCCGTCAAACAGGTAGAGAGTCAGTACTACGCGGTAGCCGTCGGGCAGGCGGGCCACGGCCTGTCTGACCCGTTCCACGTCCCACTGCATCTGCGCTTCGTCGATCCCTTCGCCCTCTTCGGCCCGGTCAAAATTCTCATTATCAAGGGTTTCAGTTGAAACCAGCGGTAGCCGACGCGTTCGTAGGCAACCCACGGCCCGGTTCACCACAATCTGTTTCAGCCAGGCTCCAAACGTACTCTCGCCCCGGAAGCGGTGCAGGTTGCCAAACGCGTCGACGAAGGCATCCTGGAGTACGTCTTCGGCTTCGGCATCGTGCCCCACAATACGTTTGCAGACGTTGTACATGGCTTTGGCGTAGCGCTTATACAGGTCATACTGCGCCCGTCGGTCGCCGAGCAGGCACCGCGCAACAAGGTCAGGGACAGGGTCCAGTGGCAGAATGGGCGTCAAGCGGGGTATGGCCATTTCCCCGCCAGCCGCCACACTGCCAGTTGCCGGATTCGAGGCCATTGGTTTAGATCATCAGTGCAGGAAAGACGCAGCTGCGAAGGAAACGTTGCACGGATTTACGACTTACGATGTACGAATTACGATTTATCGCTTACGCCAGCGTACACATGCGCTGGCGTAAGCGATAAATCGTAATTCGTACATCGTAAGTCGTAAATCACTCCTTCCTCAACCCTTCCTTATATACCTCCACTACCCGTTGGCGGGCGAAGGCGTGGTCGATGATGGGGGCGGGGTAATTCAGGCTGTTGTATTCGGGCACCCAGCGGCGGATGTATTCGCCTTTGGGGTCGAACTTTTCGGCCTGGGCGGTGGGGTTGAAGACGCGGAAGTAGGGGGCGGCGTCGGTGCCGGAACCGGCTGCCCATTGCCAGCCGCCGTTGTTGGCCGCCAGGTCGTAGTCGCGAAGTTTTTTAGCAAAATACGCCTCACCAATCCGCCAGTCGACGAGCAGGTGTTTAATGCAGAAACTGGCCACCACCATGCGCACGCGGTTGTGCATCCAGCCGGTTTCGTTGAGTTGGCGCATGCCCGCATCCACCAGCGGGTAGCCGGTTTTGCCCTGCTCCCAGCGTTCGATGTCTTCGGGTCGGTTCAGGAACTTGATGTTGTCATACTCCCGCCGAAACGCGTGCTGCTCTACGTGCGGGAAGTGGTCGAGCACCTGAAAATAGAAGTCGCGCCAGCACAGTTCGCTCAGGAATGTGGGGCTGGTTTCCTGCGCCTGCCGGGCCAGATTGCGGATACTGATGGTACCAAAACGGAGGTGAATGCCCAGTTCGGAGGTGCCCCGTTCGGCGGGGTAATCGCGCATTTTCTGGTACTGTTTCAGCAACGCATCATCCACCGTCGGCTTGGGAAAATTCTCACCCAGCGGCTCAAAGCCCATGTCGTCGAGCGTGACCATGGGTAGCGGGGCGGTCTTGTGCAGCTGGTCGAAGTACGTCTCGGTTGGGTACGATTTGGTGTAAAACGGGTCTGCAAGCTTGCCAAGCCAGTTGCGACTATAAGGGCCGAAAACGGTGTAGGGCTTGCCCGTGCCGGTAAGCACCTCGTCGTGGTCGAAGAGTGTCTGGTCTTTGTAGCTGTGAAACCCCGCGCCGACGGTCTTCAAAAACGCCGCCACCTCGGCATCGCGGCCTTTGCCGTAGGTTTCGTAGTCGTAGTTGGTGAAGACGTTGGTGATCTCGTATTCCTTTGCCAGTTCCTGAAATACTTCCAGCGGCCGACCATACCGCACGATCAGCGACGACCCCATTTTTTGCAGTTCATCCTGCAACTTGAGCACGTATTTGTAGATAAATTCCACCCGCCTGTCGCGCTTATCGTCGAGGTGATCGAGGATGTCTTTGTCGAAAATAAACAGGGGCAGCACAGGCCGTCCGGCCTTCAGGGCGTAGTACAGTGCGGCGTTGTCGTGCAGGCGCAAATCGCGCCGGTGCCACATAATGGCGATGGGCATAGTTCAGTGAACAGTTAAGGACAGTATACAGTATGCAGTAGTGCCCTGGCTTAACGGTTGGGCACGCGAACAAGGCTACTGTAGCAATAACACTGCATACTGCATACTGTTCTTAACTGCATACTGTAAAAGTTACCACCATTTTTCGTAGCCAGCCACGGGCTTGAAGGTGGATTTGGGTTCAAAATGCTGCCAGAGGAGGGCCGAGACGGTGCGGAGGAGAGCGAAGCCTTCGTTGTCGCGGGTCCAGGACTGGTCTTGCTGGTTTTTGGTCATCACGCAATAGACGTAGTCGCCGTGGGGCGCATGCACCAGCGCCACCTCTGACCGCGATTGGTTGACAGCCCCGTTTTTGCAGGCCACTTTTACTTCGGCGGGCAGTTGCGAGAGGCCGTCGCCGTCCCAATATTGTCGGCAGAGGTTGCGGTACATGCGGTCGCTGGCGTCGGGGCTAACGGCGCGACCCTGCCGGATGTAGTGGAGCAGACTGGCCAGTTCGCGGGGCGTGGTCTGGCCCCAGCCATATTGTTTCTGAAATGGTTGCCGACCCGGCGTGCGCGAGTTCACCCGCGTTTGCGAAAAGCCGTTGGCATCGAGCCAGGCGTTGATGGCCGTACCCCCGCCCGCCAGCGCCTGACACCAGAGGCTGCCGGTATTGTCGGAGACGGTTTCCATCAGCATAACCACCTCGCTTAGGGGCAGCTTGGCGCCGTCTTTCAGCGACCCCACAATGCCGTCATCGTAGTGGAGCGAATCCTTGTAAACCACCTCCTGCCCGTAGCTGATGTTGCCTTGCCTGATCTTATCGAACAGGCCAATCATAATCGGAATCTTAACTGTGCTGGCCGTAGGAAACAGCGTATCGGCGTTAATAGAGGCCGTTTTGCCGGTTTTTAGGTTCAACACATACACACCCGCGTTGCCTTTAAATCCCCGCAGGGCATCGGTTAGTTTTTGGGTGAGTTTGGCGTCTGGTTTATCCGGTGGATTCTGTGCGAAAAGACAAAATGGAAGGAAAATGAGCAGCAGAATGGTGTAGGGGCGAAGCATAGGCGGGTGTTGTTAAACCGATATGGTTGAAAGAAACCGTATCGGTTTAGTAAGTTGTGCCAACTGAAAGACTACTTTCTGGGTCTACCAAAAAACATTGTATCGACGTATGAAAACAGCTCTGTACCTCGCTTTTTCCTGCTTTCCTTTTGGCGCTACGACGCTGGCCCAAACACCCCAAAGCACGCATGTTTACCTCCGGGCAGGCATCGGGTATAGCCGCGCCACCGGCGGCCAGGCCACGTCAGCAACAGGCATACTGCTACTGACAGACTATTCGCGTAGCTATCCAAACGCGAGCGATGCCACTCCGCTTAACGTGGGTGGTTCCCAATGGCTGTTGGTCGGCACTGTGGGTGTCGGTGTAACCGTTCCCGTTAGCCCACATTTTGTTATTCAGGCCGAAATCAACCTGGAACAAAAAGGCTCCAAGGTAAACCTGACAGAAGCGTTGTACGACCGCGGGCTGATCATCTGCGACCCAGGCCCTTGTTCAACGTCTGTCCCACTTTTGGCCGATGGCAGCTTTTCGTCTCGTTTAACCTACCTGACGTTGCCCATTGTGGCCGGTTATCGGTTTGGCCAGCTAACCTTATCTGCCGGACCTTATGTAGGGTATAAACTGGCCGAACAACTTAGTGGCAGTTACTCCTTAAAGAACCCGTTGGTTGTTCCCATAAATACAGCCACCAGAGGCTATAAAGCCTTCGACGCCGGGTTTGTGGCTGGTATAGGCTACGCCCTGACTCCGCGTGTCGGCGTTGACATACGCTATAGCCAAGGATTGCTGTACCCGGCAAAAGCATTTCGGTACGGAATTTCTGGTAGTGAGCGTATGGAGGAATTCTACAATCAGTCAATGCAACTAGCCGTTCGGTACGAGTTAACGCATTGATTATGAATAATATGGTTATTTTATGATGATTAGCTCTGTATGAAAACGATACGCTACTTTCTTCTTTTCATCCTGCTTGCGTCGGTAAATATATTGGCCCAAACGCCAGGTAAGACGCGTGTCTATGTCCGAGCGGGGGTAGGTGCCAGCTTACCAAATTCGAGTGGGCAAAAGGTTCTGGTACTAGAATCGAGTTTTCAGTATGAAACGGAGGTGCTGGCTAAAGCGAGTGATGGAGTGGCGTTGCTGACCGGTAATGCGGGCGTTGGTTTGACCATCGATGTCAGTAAGCACTTCACCATTGGGGCCGAGCTGAACGTAGAGCAAAGAGGGTCACGCGCGGCCGTAGAGAAACTTACTTCCTATTGCACAGGCAATTGTGGCATCATCTATCAGCCACCAGTGTCCAATTCGGCTACCGGCCAAATCACAACCCGCCTGACGTACCTGACGTTGCCCATACTGGCCAGTTACCATGTGGGTGCGTTTTCTGTACTGGCTGGTCCTTATGTGGGTCTAAAGCTGAGTGAGCAACAACGGGGAAGCTACCAGCCTCTGATTAACAATGCCTATACCTACATTACCAATTTCAGTGCGGCTTCCGATGAGTTCAACGCGTTTGATGTTGGGTTCACCGGGGGACTCGGCTATGCATTAACGCCTCGTTTTGGTGTTGATCTACGCTACAGCCGAAGTCTGATCCGGGCCACGAAAGAATCAACTGACTATACGCTCCTGCCGTCGGTCATTAATCAAACTGTGCAAGTAGCGGCTCGTTATAACATAATTCTTTGATTATCAGATTATTAATTATAAAACTGTTTTCATCAGTGGCTGGTCAAAACGATTTTGTAAAACAACATCATTCGGTATGCAACCACGATGGCTGCCAGCGTGAGGCTGCTCAGCGTTGCCGTTAATAAAGACCAGACAACCCCAGTTTGGTAGAACCGGCGGAAGGCTAAAAACAGGTAGATGGCTAGGCTCAACAGGCCAATGAGGGTCACCAGCCTATCGCCGTAACTCACCCACCCCTGCTGCCCAAATAGCGCCATGAAAGGTACGGCAATGAGCAATTTCTCCAGTAGCATAAACAGTAGCATGAACGCCACGAAGTAAGTAGCAAAAACGAGGTGTTCAATAAACGAGCGTCGGGTTCTGATAAATAAAAGATTGAAAACCAGCGCGTAAAGCGGTATCAGCAGCACCAGAAAACCCTTTGAACTACTGGCCATGGCTGTGTTGAAACGGGGGGTAAACTCGTCCAGCGTTTCGTGGCGTTCAGCCAGCCTATGGTCAACGGTTTTGTTAGTGCCAAACGTTATGTAGGGTGTATAGTTTAGGAAACTGTCCAGTGGCTGATTGAACGCATTCGACGAGGTCAGCAGAAAAAATAGAAGGTTGATCAGCAGGAAAAACCCGAGTGGCTTCATGTAGCGTATCCGCCGACCTGCTACGTATTCGGCGGGAAGCTCACCTGGTCGTAGTAGCACTGCATGAAGCGTTCGCAGAAAATTATGGTCAGCGTGGGTGAAGGTTTCGAGTGACTCTTCCAGCATGTGCTTCAGCGACAGGCTGTGCGGGTCGTAGCGTTTCTCACCGCAACTGGGGCAGAAATTCTCCTGATGTGGGTTACCACAGGTCTGGCAGGTCATAAAGAGGCAGGAATATGATCACGCCAAGATACAGCGATAAATTATTCACCCACTACCGCCCTGCCAGCGCCGCCACGGTTTGTGTCACGGCCTCGACGTTGGTAGTAGGAGTGTACCTAAACGCCTTGTTGAACTTGGCCGAGTCGAAGAAGTAGTCGCGGTCATACTGGTAGCGCATCTCGTACATTTCTTTTAGAATGGGTACAAACAAACCCAATGCCCGCATACCCCAGCCCGGCAACACCTGAACGCCGTCGGGCTTCTGTAGCTCGTGGGCAAAGAGCGCGGCCCATTCCCGGCCGGTGGGGGCGTGGGGGTCTACGGGCAGGTTCCAGATTTGGTTATAAGCTGTGGGGGTGTTGCCCAACATGGCCGTGCCAATGCCCAGGTCGGGGGTGTAGCCGGTGGAGTGGATTTTGTCGGCGTCACAGAACCACTGCGCTTTTTTGCCCTTCACCATGTTGTCGTAGATCAGGCTCATGGTCACGCTCTTATCTTTTATTGGGCCAAAGAAATCGGGCGCGCGGGCAATGATCGCGTCGAGCTTTCCGGCTTCGACGGCCTCCAGTATGTGCCGGTCTACCGCTGCCCGTACCTCCCCTTTTTTGCTCGACGGATTCATGGGCGAGGCTTCGGTGAGGTGCTTGACGTTATCGCCGCCGATGGCGTAGACGTTGTCGAAGAAGACCAGTTTACTCTGGTGCTTCATGCAGGCATCGACCACGTTTTTAATCAGTACAGGCCACCGTTCCTGCCACAGTTTGGTGTTGTAATCGTAGCCGATGGTAACGTAGGTGATGGCGCTACCCGCTACGGCCTTGTCCACCTGCGCAGGGTCGTTGAGGTCGGCTGATAGGATTGTGTCGGTCTGGTTTACCTTCTTCGGATTGCGGCTTACGAGCCGGATGGGGTCGGTGGTGTGGTGGGGGAGGGCTTTGGCCAGTTCAACGCCAATAGCCCCGCCCGCACCGAGAATCGTTTGCATGGAAGGGGGGATTTCTGTTTTCAGTTTTGAGTTTTCTGTTTTGAGTTGCTTCGCGCTGTAATGGGCTGACGCCTGGCCCTTCGACAGGCGTCAGCCCATTACAGCGCGAAGCAACTCAAAACTATTTCTTCTCTAGCTCAACCAGCGTCCAGGGGGTAATGCGAGAGGCGGTTTCCTGGCGGATTTTGGCTACTTCGTCGGTCTGAATAATGGGCAATGTACGCCGAAAACCACCTGGTCCCGCTGGCCGAACTGGCGCAACCCCCGCCACCGTACTACCCGACAAGGAAGCCGTTTGAGCAGGGGGCGTGGCGGGAGGGACTGGCCGGGGTGGTGGTCCGCCAAATTCGTAGCGTATATAGTTGGCTACCGAGGCAATCCACTCATCGGTGTTGTCGGCTACGGAGGGCATCAGCGTGGGGTAGCTCTTCCCGTCGATGGGGCCAGAGAGGCCCTGCATCAGAATGCGCAGCAACACCGTATTGTCGACCAGGTGTTTCGACCCGGCAATGGGGGGCGCTACCAGGCTGGCCAGGCCTTTGCCGTCGGTGCCGTGGCAGGATGAGCAGTATGATTTAAAGATTTCGGCCCCCTTCAGCACCGAGTTGCGGTCGGTGGCGGCGAGGCTACCCAGCTTGCTGCCGTAGGTCTTGAAATCGGCATTTTTCTGGATACTCGCTTCCACGGCCATCAGCACTGGGTCGGCGGCGTTTTGGGCCAACAGGTCACTCACGGCCTTTTTGGCCCTGGGCGCGGTGCTGTAGTGCAGCGATTCGAGCACCTGAATTCGTACGTTAGGGTTGGGGTCGTTCTGGAGCGAAGCCACAGCACCAACCAGGGTTTCGTCGTTCTTCCGCAGAAACGGTTCGCCCAGCCAGATAGCCGTACGCCGAAGTTGCGGGTCGCTGTCTTTCAGTGCATTAGCTATTATTTCGGTATCAAGTGCGTCCAATCCTTCCAGCGTCCAGAGGGCGTGAATCTGGGCCAGTGTCGTTGGCTTCTGTGTTTCGCCAAGGCGCTTTCCCGCTGCGAGTTGCCGCAGGGCAGGTACTACCGATCTGTCGCCCAGGGCTACCAGCTGTTTTTGGGCATTGTCGCGCCACCAACCGTTGGGGTGGTTTAGGTACGTGACGAGTTGGGCGGGCGAATCATCGAGCAGGTGAGGCCGGGGCGCTGGCTTGGCACTGTCCTGCACCAGCCGCCAGATGCGCCCATGCTGTACGTGCTTGTCCAGCCCCAGCCGCTCAATCTGTGGCCGAATCCAGCTGCCCTTCGGTGTCCACTGCGACTCCTGAATGATGCCCCGGTTCATGTCTACGATATACAGGTTGCCGTCGGGACCGGTGTAGGTGTTTACGGGCCGGAAATTAAAGTCTGAGGAGGCAATGAATTCCTGCTCGTGGTACACGTTTTCAAGGCGCGTTTTGCCCCCATCGTTCACCACGTGCGCCCGGCGGATAATGCGGGCCACGGGTTCGCAGATAAGGTAGTCGTTCACGAGGTCGGCGGGGAGTTTGTCGCCCCGGTAGATCGATTGCCCGCAACCGGCCGTGAAGTGGTTCAGGGTGCTGTCGGCGCGTAATCGTTTACCGCCGCCCTGCGCATCGGGGTTGGCAATAATGGACCATACGGGCGCAAACGTGGCTTCGTCATAGGCATCGGCAAACTCCAGCGCGCCGTATTTGGGGTTGATCTGGAAACCCGCCCCCGCGTTTTCACCCCCACCCCGGCTGAAAAACAGCCGACCATAATTATCATGCGTGAGGCCCCACTGCCCGTTGGAACCGCTGGGCAACGAATCGACCGCAATGGTGCCGTTGGTATACCGGAACCGGACGGGGTCAACCGTGACGTAGAGCCAGTTATCGAGGTTCCAGTCGAGGCCGCTACGCTGATGTTCCAGATTGCCGGGCGCTTTGCGGTCGACGTGGTAAATGCGTTTTTTGTCATCGGCCACACCGTCGTTGTTGGTGTCTTTATACGACCACAGATCATACGTATCAGTCTCATTGACAAGCAGTTCGTGGTTTACGCAGAGCAGCATCCGGGGCAGCAGCAGCTTATCGATAAAGACCGAGCTTTTGTCCATTTTGCCGTCGCCGTCGGTGTCTTCCAGCAGCATCACGCGGCTCACGGGGTCGTGTTCGCCGGTGGCGTCGGCGTCCTGCATATACGTGTCCATTTCGGCCACGTACATGCGGGCGTTACCGTCCCAGGCAATGGCCACGGGTTCGTGAATCATGGGTTCGCTGGCCACAAGTTCCATGTGGTAGCCCGCAGGCACCCGAAAGGCATTTAAGCTCTGTTCGGGCGTGAGCTGCGCCGGGTTGGCAATGGGGTTGACAACCGGCTTCGGGTTTATCACCTGCTCTTCCGCAACGGCCAGCTGTTGTTGCGGCGTTTTGGCCACCGTGCAGGCCACCACCAGCGCCGACGCGCCCAGCAGGCCACTAATCCAGTGTTTTGTTTTCATGCTATTGTTGGCAGTTCGCCAGCAGGGTTTAGTTCGTTAAGTCGTTCACAATCTTGGTAGTTAAGGGCTAAGCGGAAGTTTCACAGGAGAAGGAACAGGCGGGTAGCTGTCTACCGTTGCCACTGCTTTTTTGTACGTTGTGCTCCCAACTGTCTACACCCTGACCGGGTCTTATGACTATAAAACACGCCTAAGCCTTTATGAAAATCCTGCTAACTGTGGTCGGCTTGCTGCTCGCATCGAAAAGCCTGGCCCAACCTGCGCCCCCTTCAACGCTGCCGTCTCTGTCCAGGATCGATAATATGCCGGTGTATACCTATTCTGGCAATGCCAGGCAGATGCCCATCCGGAATGGTCGCGGTGATGCCCAGCCAATGCCTTTGGCTACTACCCCTTCTCAATTTGATCACAGAGACCTGAAGCGATACCTATCGCCTCAACTTGAACAACACATAAAAGACATCAGCGCCGATACGACCCTGTTACCGAGGCTAGACTTTCTACGGCCGCCAGTGCCTAAAAAAAAGCCTGACTAAGCTTCAACCGCAAAACGCTCAATGTTATGAAGCATATCGTCTGTTCACTGCTGCTGCTGTTCGTAAATGCCTCATTGCTAGCTCAGTCTCCCAATCATGTGCAAGCGTACATGCGGGCGGGCGCAGGTGGCAGTCGGGCCATTGGGGATGGTACTTCATCAGGCGGAACGGTATATACAGTTCTTGGTAATAACGGCATAATGCCCTACGAGTTGGGTGGGAGCCACTGGCTTCTGACAGGTGCTATTAGCGCGGGTATTATCGCACCAGTTGATAATCATTTTGTGATACAGGCTGAACTTAGTATAGAACAGAAAGGATCTGAAAAACAGGTGACGAAAGCAGGACCCGGCGAATACTGTGATTTTGGGTGTTTTCCTTCTGCAGCCAATGGACGCTTTTCATCCCGTCTGACGTACCTGACGTTGCCCGTCATGATTGGCTACCGTTCTGGTAAAGCCACAGTGCTGGCCGGGCCGTATATCGGGTACAAACTGGGCGAAAAGATTCAAGGAACATATACGTATGGGCAATCGTCGGCTAGTGAAATACCCATTTCCAGCAGCGTCGAGCGGTACAAAAAAATTGATGCTGGATTCGTTGCCGCTGCTGCTTATGCTATTTCGCCGCGTTTTGGCATCGACCTGCGTTACAGTCAGGGCCTGCGCCATGTGGCCGAACAGTACAAAGGATACACCGAGCCGTTTTATAACCAGTCGGCGCAGGTTGGGGTTACCTATGCACTGACCCGCAACTGAACCATGACCGCCCACGAATTTATCCAGTCACTTACTGCCCAAACGCCGCCCGCTGAACTCAATCCCATTGCCAAGGCCCTTTGGCACGATGCCCGTGGCGATTGGGCCGCCGCGCATAACATCGCCCAGTCGCAAGAGGGAACGCCCAGTTACGACCACCTCCACGCCTACCTCCACCGCAAAGAAGGCGACGCGTTCAATGCCGGTTATTGGTACCGCCGCGCCCGTAAGCCCGTTTTTCAGGGGGCATTGGAAGAAGAGTGGCAGGCGTTGGTCGAAACACACCTGTGAACCCTCACCTAAAAAAGAAGGGCCGCCTTCCGCAGAAAGCGACCCCGTTCGTCGATGAATTGGTAATATTTTGCAGAAGATTTGAGAGGTAAGAGACAAGAATCAAGACTATCAACATCTTGTCTCTTGCTTCTTATCTCTTGCTTCTCTAACTCAAAACCTCCTCCTGCAACACCTCATTAACGGCGGTCAGGGGCAGGTTCCAGGCATCGGCGACGCCTTTGTAGACTACTTTACCTTCCACCACGTTAAGGCCTACTTTCAGTTCGGCGTTGTCGCGGCATGCTTGCTGCCAGCCTTTGTTGGCCAGTTGCATAACGTAGGGCAGGGTGGCGTTGGTCAGGGCCACGGTGCTCGTATAGGGCACTGCGCCGGGCATGTTGGCCACACAGTAATGCACTACGTCGTCGATGATATAGGTCGGGTCTTCGTGGGTAGTGGGGCGGCAGGTTTCAATGCACCCACCCTGATCCACGGCCACGTCGACCAGCACCGTGCCGGGACGCATCAGCTTCAGCATGTCACGCGTAACGAGGTGGGGCGCTTTGGCACCCGGAATGAGCACCGCACCCACAATAAGGTCGGCGTGTTTCACGGCCTCGCGGATGTTGTATTCGTTCGACATCATAGTATCGACGTTGGCGGGCATCACGTCGGCGAGGTAGCGCAGGCGGGGTAGGCTCACGTCCATCAGCGTTACATGGGCACCCAGACCAGCCGCCATGCGGGCCGACTGTGCCCCCACGATGCCGCCACCCAACACCAGCACATGGGCGGGTTTCACGCCTGGCACGCCACCCAGCAGAATGCCCCGTCCTTTCGATGGCTTCTCCAGGTATTTGGCCCCTTCCTGAATGGCCATCCGGCCCGCCACTTCGCTCATCGGCACCAGCAGGGGCAGACTCCGGTCCGTTTTTTCGACGGTTTCGTAGGCCAGGCAAACGGCACCGCGCTCAATCATAGCGTGAGTGAGTGGCTCTGACGATGCAAAGTGGAAATAGGTAAAGAGCAGTTGATTTTCCTTGATGAGCGGATACTCCTGAGCGATGGGTTCCTTTACCTTGATAATCATCTCGGCAATGCCGTAGATTTCTTCAATGGTGGGGAGCATAATGGCCCCAGCTCCGATATATTCTTCATCGCTGAAGCCGCTGCCTTCGCCGGCGTTCACCTGCACATAAACGGTATGACTAGCCTTACGTAGTTCAGCTACACCAGCGGGCGTGAGTGCCACGCGGTTTTCATTATTCTTAATCTCTTTGGGAACGCCAATAACCATAATGTCGAGCTGTCTGGATGGGTTTGACTCTGATAGTGCAAATGTATAAAAACAGAATATTGGCGCATAGATTCGCAAATAATCAGGACAAATGGCTAGTTTGATGTCATTTGGTAGGATATTTGGAAAGAACTATACGCTGATTGATTGATTCAAAGGATAATGTTCTTCGAGGTGTTGAAAAGGGTTTATGGTTGGTGGTTTTGCTGACGCACGGCCCCTCGACTGCGCTCGGGGTGACAACGACCTTGAATCAACTCTTTGATGTTACTCTAGTCCCCTGTCACCCCGAGCGCAGTCGAGGGGCCTACAGCGCGAAGCAGAACCACAAACCCCCATGACGCTCGATAAAATAGACCAGGCTATTCTGACGTTGCTGCAAACCGACGCCCGGCTCACGATTCAGGAAATTGGGCAGCGCATCAACTTGTCGAAAACACCGGTGCATGAACGCATCAAGCGCATGGAGCGCGAAGGCGTCATTGCCCGCTACGTGACACTGGTGGACAAGAAAAAACTAGGCAACCGCCTTCAGATCTATTGCCAGATCACCCTCGACAAACAAAACCGCGACAGCTTCGATACCTTCGATGCCGCCATTGCCAACCTGCCCGAAATCCTGGATTGCTGCCGGGTGTCGGGCACATTTGATTACCTGGTCAAGCTGATCGTGACCGATATGGATGCTTACAACCGCTTTTATCAGGACCGATTTTCTACCATTCCGGGCATTGTCCATATCAGCAGTTTTTTTGTCATGGCTGAAGTAAAAAGTACCACCGCCGTGCCCATAACTATGCCAGTTTGAGGCAGTTTGGCAACGGGGCGGGCTGGCGTGAATAGGCTGATTCAGAGGTCAAATAGTACCCTGTAGAGAATAAACGTCGTTTAATAAGATTCCCACATTAACTATAGACTACAGCGAGCGCTTTGACGTAAGTTTAGTTGACCGCACCCGCCAAACCGGACGGCCTCAAGCAACTTCGTTATGAAAACATTCCTGCGCTGGCCTTCAGCCCTGTGGCTATTTGTGGCCCTGATCACCGTTTTTGCGGCCTGCAAAGACAAGACTCCCGACCCTGCTCCGGTGCCTGTAGTGACCACCATCGCCAGCATCGACCCGGCCACGGCCCCCGTGGGTAGCACCATCGCCATCAACGGTACCAACTTCAACACCTCGCCCGGCAGCAACACCGTGAGCATTGGCGGCATAACAGCCACCATTGTATCGGCATCGGCCACGCGGTTGGTGGTGACTGTGCCAACCGGCGCACAAACCGGTGCCATTGCCGTAACCACGGGCGGGCAAACGGTACAGAGCACCACGCCGTTTACCGTAGCGCCCAGCCCGATTAAACCCACGGCTACTCTCCAGGGAACACTTTTCGTGAACCGGACGCTGAGCAAGGACACGGTTTATATTCTGAGAGGCTACGTCTATGTGGCCGCCGACTATACCATGACTATTCCGGCTGGTACGGTGATCAAAGGTGGTGGTCCTGAACTGGACCCGCTGGGCAAAAGCGCGGCTGGCACACTTATCGTAGAACGTCGCGGAAAACTCATTGCCAACGGTACGGCCTCGGCCCCCATTATTTTTACGTCGAACAAAGCCGCCGGGCAGCGTAAGCCTGGCGATTGGGGTGGGGTAGTGCTCATTGGTAAATCGCCCACCAACCGGCCCGGCACGACTACCTATTTTGGTGGGGTTCGCGGTACGGCCGAGACCTACAATGAGCCCGAAGACAACAGCGGCTCACTACAATATGTCCGTATTGAATATGCCGGAACGGGGCAACCCCTGGTGGCCGATAGCAAACTGGCTGGCCTGACGCTTATTGGCGTGGGGCGTGGCACGGTGATTAGCAACGTACAAGTCACGCAGTGCAGCGCCGACGCCTTCGCCTTTTACGGCGGCACCGTCGATGCAAAATACCTGGTGGCCAACCGCACCACCCGCAACGAGTGGACCACCAACTGGGGCTACATTGGTCGGGTGCAGTTTGGCGTGGGCCTCCGCGACGCCACCGTAGCCGATCCGACGGGCAGCAATGGTATTGAATCGCAGAACTACGACCCGGGTGAAAACGCCGACGGCTCACCGTTGGTTAAGTTGAGTGGCCTGCCACAAACAGCGCCGGTCTTCGCCAATATGAGCACGTTCGCGTTTAGCACAGCCCCCACGGCCATTTCGGCAGCTTCGCCGGGCTTAGGCTATTACCAGTCGGGGGTGTATCTCCGTCGCAACACGGGTTTCAGTCTCTATAACTCGCTTGTCTACGGCTATCCCGAAGGCGTTCGGCTGGAAGGCACGACCACGGGCCTCGCCGCCAGTCTGGCCAACGGAGCCATTGACCTGCGCGGCAACGTGTTTGCCAACACACTAACTTCAGCGGCCGGTAGTGGCACCATTACCAGCGGGGCGGCCAATACATTCCTGACTACCCCTGCTTTTGCCAATCAGTTTGTGGGCACAGCCGACGTTAGTACGCTGGCCCTGAACGGTGCCAATTTCAATACTACGGCCCCGAATTTTGTACCTCAAAGCGGTTCTACATTGCTGGCAGGGGCAGTAACGAACACCAAGCTCACGAGCGGTTTCTTTGTCGCAACTGCCTACCGTGGCGCTTTCGGCACCGACAACTGGACCACTGGCTGGACCAATTTCAACCCCCAGAATACAGATTACGATAGGTAGTCTGATGTACGAGCGGTCCGCCGCTGCGGTACGAATTACGATGTACGATTTATTGCTTACGCCAGAGCATGTCTACTTTGGCGTCAGCCATAAATCGTACATCGTAATTCGTACCGCAGCGGCGGACCGCTCGTACATCAGATCGTTTGCCCGTGGGTTTGCTTCATCACCGTGCGGAGGGCAGGTTTTATAGCTCCGAAAGCGGCGATGGCGGCTTCGCTGAGCCACGATTGGCCGAAGAGGTTTTGCACCGTGCGCCCCACCCACAATCGCCTGCTGAATAGCCGCGACCAGCCCGCCTGATAGTCGCGTTCCAGTGTGGCACGGTCTAGCTCGTTATGGAGAAACCGAGCAGACAACCCGCTGACGAGCTTGGCCCCGTGAATGGCCATGGCCATGCCGTTGCCGCAGAGGGGCGTAATCAGGCCCGCCGCGTCGCCCGCCATCAGGATATGGTTTTCCACGGCTTTTTTGGGTGCAAACGATACTTCGTTGATTACTTCGGGGCGGTCGTAGAGGAAGGTGGCAGTCTCGAAAACAGCCCGTAAATGCGGATTTTGGCACATCACCGCCTTTTCCATGGCTGCAATGGTACCGTGTTCACGCACGTTGGCGCGGGTGGTGAGGTAGCAGAAACAGTATTTACCGGCCTCGATAGCCGACATGCCGCAGTACCCGTCCGGGAAATTGTGCAGGGCAATCACGTCGTTGGGGAAGTCGATGCCGCTGATATGGTATTTCACCCCCACATAGGGCGAGGGTTCCCGCATAAACGCCCGGTCCAGCGTCTTGTCGAGCTTAGTGCGTTTGCCGAATGTACCCAGCACCAAACGGGCCATAAGGGCTTCACCAGTAGCTAGTTCAACGCTACATTGATCGTTGGCGAACGTGACGTTTTCTACGCTCTGCCCCAACCGAAAATTTACCCCAGCGGCCAGACCGAGGTGGTATAATTCATTATCGAGCACGTACCTGGAGATGCCAAATCCGCCCAGATCGAGGGGGGCTTTGAGCAACCTGCCCGACGGTGCCGAGAGCCAGAACTCGGTAATCCGGGCGGCGTCGAGCAGGGCCAGATTTACCCCTAGTGACTCGATGTAGGGCCGAACTTCGTTAGAGACATATTCGCCGCAGACCTTGTGGAATGGGTAGGTTTTGCGTTCCACCAGGGTGACGCCAAAGCCCGCCCGCGCCAGTTCAATGGCGCTTACCAGCCCCGCCAACCCCCCACCGATAATGATTACGTCCTGCATAGGAGGTAAACGGATTGTGTGAGGGTTTGGTTGAAGGCTGGTCATTGGCTATGCGTCATTAGTGGTCATTCATTGTCACTTGTTGTGTAAGCCATCGGAAGCAACCAATGACACTGAATGACCACCGAATAACCACTAAATGACAACGAATGACCACCAATGACGCATAGCCAATGACCAATAGTTACTTTTGCTCCATGCCAACCTCCATTGCTGAATTCAACGCCGACTGGCAACGCAATTACCCTACTTACCTGGGTCAATACCAGTCCGGGAAGATGTCGTACGTGCCCCATCTGCTGCCGCAAACGGCCGTGCAATTCTCGGTATATCAGACGCTGGATATTCTGCAAAAACGGCTGGGCACCGACCAGATGCGGCAGGCGCTGGACCCGCAACAGAGCGTCCCCTCGCCGATGCTGGGGCAAAAAAACGGCCAATGGCTACGAAAAAGCAATATGGTGGGCATCAACGTGCGCACCATCGGCTCGTTTTGGAACGTCATCAACTACACACTCACCCTACCCGCCTGCCACGACAGTATCCACCTGCTGCCCATCTGGGAGCCGGGGGTGGTGGGTAGCCTCTACGGCATGGTAAGCTGGCAGATCAACCCCGAATTTTACAGCGTCGACCTGGCCCGCTTTATTCCCACGCTCGACACCGTCGACAAGCAACTGAAGGTGGTGGTGAACCTGCTTCACGCCCTGGGGCGCACCGTGGGCATGGACGTGATTCCGCACACCGACCGGTTTTCGGAAATGGCACTGGTGCACCCGGCTCTGTTTGAATGGGTACACCGCGAGGGCTTCCGGCTGGTTGATCATTCCGAAAACGTATACAGCCATGTAGAAGAAGTCATCTGGCAATATCTCAACCAGCACGGCACCGTCGACGGTAGTCCCATTACCTACTCGAAAAGCGTTTTCTTTTCCACTCAGATCCCGATCCTCACCGACGAGCAGCGGCACCTGATCCTCTTCGGCCTCCCCGGCGACTATGGCGGGCGGCTGCGGCGGCGCATCGACCTTATCCGGCACCTTACGGCGCAGGGGTTCGAGACGCTGCCCATGACTATGGCCCCGCCCTACCGGGGGCTGCACATTGTACCTGACGATTTTGTGACAGACGAATTTGGGCAGACGTGGTACCAGTATGCGTTCAACCAGCCGCAGCAATTTTCGCGGGTGTTCGGGCCGTTGGCGCGGTATAAATTCTACCACAGCCTGAACGACAACCGCGACTGGCAACTGGACTTCGACAGGCCCAACCAACCCGCTTGGGACTATATCTGTCAGAAAGTGCGGGCCTGTCAGCAGCGATTTGGTTTCGATTTTATGCGCGGCGACATGGCCCACGTGCAGCTTCGCCCCGACGGCGTTCCGGCTAGTCCTGATGCCCACTACGACCCCTTGCGCACCATTAAGCACTACGTACAGGGTCTGGGTACGTCCCATTTTGCGTTTTTCGCCGAAACATTTCTAGCTCCCGACGATACGATGGCCTACGGCAACGAAGCCGCCCACCTCGAAGCCATCGATGCTGATAGTACGCTGGGCGATTTGCAGTCGATGGTGGTAGGGTCGGCGGTGTTCAACGAGCAGCTTACACGCTACATCGACTTTGCCGAAACACGACAGTTTGCGCCTAATTTTACGGTCATGACCGCCGACAAGGACGATCCGCGCTTTGATCTCTTTTACCGCACGGGCAACGTGTTCCGGTATTTTGTGGGCTTATTTTTGCCGCAGCTGCCCAGCTACGTGGGCCTTGGATTCGAGCAGCGGAATTTGCACGAAGAGCGCGGTGCCAACGAAGAATACACCAAGCTATATGTCTTCCGCATCAACGACGAGGTCGAAACCGATAAGGTGACCCACGGTCCGTTTGTGTGGGGCCAAAACGCAACGCAGTTCAATGCCATCCAACGCATCCGCGCCTTCGCTGAGAGCATCTGGCCTGACCTGACTGCCCAACCCATGCAGTGGCTCCAAAAACCCGATCCTGCCCAAGCCAACGGCACCGCCCTGGCCTGGCAAGTGGCTGATCATTACGTGTTTACGGCATCAATTGGGGAATCGACGGTAGCCGAGGTGCCCGGTATGCTGGTTTTCGAGGAAAGCGGTTGCCGGGTGTACAGAGTAGCGAAGAGCTAGGAGCTAAGAAGTAAGAGTACCGATTGGCCACCGCTTGCCTCTTGCTTCTTGACTCTCACCTCTTCGCTCTTCGCTATATTTCATCCCCCCGGAACAGACCTGGAATAGTAATTGTTAAAACTATACGATACGTTCTTTACACAATAACGGGCTATTTTTGCGTTTACGCCCGTTTTCAAAGGCATTCGCCAACAACCATGAGCAAAGAAGTTGAACTCTTAGAGAGCATCACCAACGCCGAATACAAGTACGGGTTCGAGACCCTGATTGAAGCCGACGAAGCTCCTAAAGGGCTGAACGACGATACAATACGCTTTATCTCCGCTAAAAAGAACGAGCCGCAATGGCTACTCGACTGGCGGATGGAAGCCTTTCGGATTTGGCAAAAAATGGAAGAACCCCATTGGCCAAATGTGAAATACCCCAAGATCGATTACCAGGATATCATTTATTACTCAGCCCCGAAACAACAAAAAACGGTTGGTTCGCTGGATGAGATCGACCCCGAACTGCGCCGCACGTTCGAGCGGCTGGGCATTTCGCTGAGTGAACAAAAACGCCTTGCCGGTGTGGTCGACGAACCCGTCGATGCCGATGGTAACCCCATTGAGCGCCCCCGCGTAGCGGTCGATGCCGTGATGGACTCTATCTCGGTGGCCACGACGTTCAAAAAAGAACTGGCCGAAAAAGGCATTATTTTCTGCGCTATTTCCGAGGCCGTTCAGGAACACCCTGAATTGATCAAGAAATACCTAGGCTCAGTGATTCCAGCCAAAGACAACTACTTCGCTGCCCTCAACGCAGCCGTTTTCTCCGACGGGTCGTTCTGCTACATTCCCAAAGGCATCCGCTGCCCGATGGAACTGTCCACTTATTTCCGCATCAACGCCGCTAACACGGGTCAGTTTGAACGGACGCTGATTGTGGCCGACGAAGGGTCATACGTAAGCTATTTGGAAGGCTGCACCGCCCCTATGCGTGACGAAAATCAGTTGCACGCTGCCTGTGTGGAATTAATCGCACATGACAACGCCGAGATCAAGTACTCGACGGTGCAGAACTGGTACCCCGGCGACAAAGACGGTCGCGGTGGTATTTACAATTTCGTGACAAAGCGCGGCATTTGCCACACCAGCGCCAAAATCTCGTGGACGCAGGTCGAAACCGGCTCGTCGATTACCTGGAAATACCCCTCAGTGATACTGAAAGGTGACAATTCCATCGGTGAGTTCTATTCGGTGGCCGTGACTAATAACATGCAGCAGGCCGACACGGGCACCAAAATGACCCACATCGGTAAGAATACGAAGAGCCGGATTGTATCGAAAGGTATCTCGGCGGGCAAAAGCCAAAACTCGTATCGCGGTTTGGTAGAGGTAATGAAACGCGCCGACAATGCCCGGAATTTCTCGCAGTGCGACTCGCTCCTGCTGGGCGACAAGTGCGGTGCCCACACATTCCCGTACATCGAAGTCAAGAACCAGTCGGCCACGGTAGAGCACGAAGCCACCACGTCGAAGATCGGCGAAGATCAGTTGTTCTATTGCAATCAGCGGGGGATTCCTACCGAGCAGGCTGTGGCTCTGATCATCAACGGCTACGCCAAAGAAGTCCTGAATCAACTTCCGATGGAATTCGCCATCGAAGCCCAGAAGCTGCTGGAAATCAGCCTGGAAGGTTCAGTTGGATAGATGAGTTCAAGGCCTAAAGTTAAGGTGGCCTCGTTGAACATGCTTTTTGATAAAGCCCCTGCGGAAACGTGGGGGCTTTTTTTATATCGAAAAATTCGGATCGGAAATTTGCGTATCATCCCGTATGGACACCATAGCGCAGCGTCGGTAGAAAAGTAGGTTAGTTCAGCTTCTTCTACCGACGTTGCGCTATGGTGTCCATACGGGATGATACGCTTTTTAATTCTGCGCTCTTTTGTCCTCTATCTGGCAATAATTTGTGTGGGTAGTTTTGTGTAACCCTTTACACCCACGCCGGGTCGCGGAGGTTGCCGAAGGCGGGTTTATGGGTTGGTAACGGTGGCTTAACAGGCGTTTGGCTGGGCGCGTGTACCTTGTTGGCCAATCAATAAACGATGCGCTTCGTTATGGCCTGGATGTTCTTGTTGCTCGCCTCCGCCTGCCAGACCGGCTGGACATATTCGCTAAAATATGCCGATTTTGGCGCACTGGCGCAGTTTCGCTTCACGTTACCCGTGTTGGTGCCTATTATCATCAACATCATATCGGGGCTGGCGAACGTATTTTTTTTA
This sequence comes from Fibrella aquatilis, assembly GCF_017353255.1. Lineage (GTDB taxonomy): Bacteria > Bacteroidota > Bacteroidia > Cytophagales > Spirosomataceae > Fibrella > Fibrella aquatilis. The sequence goes on from NZ_JAFMYU010000029.1 coordinate 41,101, forward strand.
AGCCTGGCGTTCAAGCAAATTCCCCTGACCACCGCCTTTGGGGCCTGGACGGCGGGTACACTGGTGCTACTGAAATTAGCCGACGTCGTGTTCCTGAAAGCTGCCTGGTCAGTTGCCGAAGTGTTCTTTATTGGCTTGTTGGCAGTGGGGGTGGTTGGGCTTAAATTGGTAGCACCGAAGTAAGCATTGATAGCACAACCCCACTCACTATGGACCCTCAATTTCCTATCGGCCGCTGGTCGGGGCAGGAACAGTTCACCGCCGCCGACATCACCGACCGTATTGCGCAACTGCGTACTATACCGCAACAGTATCGGCAACTGACCGAATCGCTAAATGATGAAGACCTTTTGCGTACATATCGGCCCGGTAGCTGGAACGTCCGGCAACTGGTGCATCACATGGCCGACACGCACGGGTGGCATTATTTCCGCATCAAACACGCCCTCACGCTGCCCGAAACGGCCCCCGGCATCCTGAGCACCGTCAACGACTGGGCCACCCAACCCGACGGGCACGGTGCGCCGGTAGCACCCTCACTGGCGTTGCTGGAAAGCCTGCACGAGCGGCTGGCGTATCTATACGAACGTCTCGACGAAGCTGATTTGCAAAAGGCCTATTATCACCCGTTTCGGCAGGTGAACGTGACCCTGGCGCAGGCCATCGACATGGTTGTCTGGCACGGGCAGCACCACCTGGCACATATCAGGCTAGCGCTTTTACAGTGACCAGTTCTACAGTATGCAGTATGCAGTGTGGCTGATGTCAGCACACTCTACGCTGGCGTCAGCCACACTGCATACTGCATACTGTAGAACTGGTCACTGATTTTTATTCCACCACAACCCCCATGGCGCAGAACTTGTCGATGCGTTGGTCGATGCGTTCTTCGGGGGTGAGGGTGTTGAGTTCGGCGAGGTTGTCCAGGATGGTCCGTTTCAGGATGTTGGCCATCGCGGCGTGGTCGTAGTGAGCACCGCCAACGGGTTCGTCAACGATACCATCGACGAGTTTGAACGAAGTCATGTCGGTGGCGGTGAGCTTCATAGCTTCGGCGGCCTGCTCTTTGTAATTCCAGCTACGCCACAAAATAGTCGAGCAGTTTTCGGGCGAAATCACGGAATACCAGGTGTTTTCGAGCATCAGCACCCGGTCGCCGATGGCAATGCCCAACGCCCCGCCGCTGGCTCCTTCGCCAATGACGATGCAGATGACGGGCACTTTCAGCAAAAACATTTCTTTCAGGTTGCGGGCAATGGCTTCGCCCTGCCCGCGCTCTTCGGCTTCCAGACCCGGAAACGCACCCGGCGTGTCAATGAGTGTCACGATGGGCTTATTAAACTTCTCGGCCATCTTCATCAGGCGCAGGGCTTTGCGGTAGCCTTCGGGGTTAGGCATGCCGAAGTTGCGGTGCTGCCGCTGCTTGGTGTTGCGGCCTTTCTGCTGCCCGATAATCATGATGGTCTGACCCTCTATTTCGGCAAAACCACCTACCATGGCCGGGTCGTCGCGCACGGTACGGTCGCCGTGGAGTTCAATAAACTGGTCGCACATTCGCTCAATGTAGTCCAGCGTGTAGGGCCGGTCGGGGTGGCGCGAGAGCTGTACGCGCTGCCAGCGCGTGAGGTTGCGAAATAACTCGTGCCGCAGCCGGTCGATGCTTTTCTCTAAGGTCTCAACAGCCTCCGATACATCGACCTTGTTGGTCTCGGCCAGCCGTTTCATCTCATCCAATCGACCTTCTAAATCGGCAATCGGCTTTTCAAAGTCGAGGTAGGTTCTCATAGAAAAGGAGTGGTAAGTGCTGAGTGGTAAGTGGTGAGTTTGCTTCCGCCAGAGCAGTTACGCTGGCGGAAGCAAACTCACCACTTACCACTCAGCACTTACCACTTTTTAAAGTTCATACATCTGCCCTTTGGCGGGGATCTCTACGTTGGGGTAGCCGGCTTCGGCGAGAGTGCCTTTAAAAGCTTCCATGCTGCTGGTTTCGCCGTGGACGAGGAATATGCGCTTCAACGTTTCGGGCGACTGCATCTGTACGAAACCTAGCAGATCGGCGCGGTCACCGTGGCCGCTGAACACGTCGATTTTCTCGATGTTGGCCAGCACCTGTTTTTCTTCGCCCTTGATCGTCAGCGTGGGTTGGCCGTTCAGCAGCCGCCAGCCCAGCGTACCCTCGGCGCAGTAGCCAATGAGCAGGATGGTGCAGTACGGATTGCCAATGTTGGCCGCAACGTGGTACTCGACCCGCCCGCCCTGCACCATACCCGACGACGAGATGATGATGCACGGCTCGTTATAGTCAGACACCGCTTTGCTGGCCTTGCTCGACTCCAGAAATTCGAAGTTCTCAAAATCGAACAGCGTCTCGTTGGCGTCGAAGAAATCGCGGGCTTCTTTGCTAAGCTGGCGCACGTTTTTCAGATACACCTTGGTGCTCTCAAAAGCCATTGGGCTATCTGAGAACACTTTTATGGGCGGAAAACCCCGTTCCGAATATAATCGGTTGAGCGTATACAGCAGTGATTGGGTACGCCCCACCGAAAACGACGGTATAATCAGCCGACCCGGAATATCGACGCAGGTACGCTTAATCACGTCGGCCAGGGCATCTTCGGGGCTTACATCGTCGTTGTGCATCCGGTTGCCATAGGTCGATTCGCACACTAGGTAGTCCACATGGGGCACGGTGGCGGGGTCGACCAGCAGTGGGTAGTTCTTGCGGCCAATGTCGCCAGAGAAGCAGATGCTTTTTTTCTGGCCGTTTTCATACACGTCGACCACAATGTGGGCGGCACCCAACAGGTGTCCGGCGGGCAGAAACGTGACGTTGCAATTGTCGGTAAGGCGAAATTTGCGGCCAAACTGAATGGCTACTACGCTCTCCATGCTTTCGCGCACCTGCTTGTCGAGAAACAGGTCTTTCTGCAACTGCGATTGCTTGTCGCGGACCTTCTTTTTCTTGCTGTTGTTGAGGTCGTTGATCTTCCGTTGATTGAGCGATGCGGCGTCTTTCAGCAGAATATCGGTAAGGGCGAAGGTAGGTTCGGTACACAGAATCTGGCCTTCGTAGCCTTCGCGGTAGAGGTTGGGCAGGTTGCCCGAATGGTCGATGTGGGCGTGGGTGAGCAACACCACGTTCAGGCTGGAGGCTTCAAAGGGGAAGAAAGCAGCCGTGGGTTGTTCAACGGGAGGGGGAACGCTACCGTTATGTGGTCGCTCCAGGTCGGAACCGCAGTCAATCAGGATGCGGTAATCGTCATCTAACTCCAGCAGATACATACTGCCCGTAACCTGCTGGGCGGCTCCCCAAAACGTTAATTTCATGCGTGGTCTATACCGGCTTATATGGTCATCGCCAACAGACTGTAGGCACCCCAAAACCCCAGCGGGGCGGCGTGCCAGATTGGCGTATTTATTCGTTAATTGGGGCAAAAAGGGCTATTGCGTAACGCAGATACGGTATGCCAAAATTCCCTTAGCTTTGCAAAGCTACGAAAAAGGCCCATACCGCCTAACCCCTACGCCGTGCCGACTACCCCCGCCCCAACCCGCTTTCTACGGGTGACTACACTCCTTTTTGCTTTATCAATCAGCTATCTATCAGGGCATTGTAAAAATTCAATCGCCCCAGATCGCCAACTAAAAGGCTCTGCCGATAGAATAACTATAATTGATACCACGGCTTTGCAGCGCATTCGGGCGTGGGCCGAGGCCCTGCAACGTGGTTCGCTGGCGCAAAACGGCATCGTGGCCCTGTCGGTACGGCGCGTGAGCGACGGCCAATGCGTGTTCGGGCAAAACGAACAGACCAGCCTCGCCACCGCCTCGACGCTGAAACTAGTATCTACGGCCACCGCCCTGGCCACGCTGGGCAGCACCTATTCCTACACCACCACTTTGGAATATGACGGCACGATCCGCGACAGCACCCTCCAGGGCAATCTCTACCTGCGTGGCACCGGCGACCCGTCATTAGCCAGCGGTCGGTTTGCGGGATACCCCACCTGGGTACAGTTTCTCAAATCGGTCAGCAACAGTGTTCGGCAGGCGGGCATCCGGCGCATCAGCGGGGCCGTTGTTGGCGATGCCAGCTTTTACGACGACATGCCCACCCCCGACACTTGGCCCTACGGTGACCTGGGTAACTACTACGGCGCAGGTCTTTTCGGACTAAATATTAACGAAAACCTCTACCGTGTGGCGTTCAAAACCGGTCCGGTGGTGGGGGTGGCCGCTCCCGTTTCGCGGGTAGACCCGGCCATGCCCTATCTGGCCCTGACCAACCACGTAACCACCGACCAGCCTACCACCGGTGACGAGGTAGTTATCTACGGCGCACCCTTTCAGAACACGGTGGTGCTGGAAGGTACCGTGCCCGCCAATAGCACCGATTTCATTGTGAAAGGAGCCATGCCCGACCCTGCCTATTTCATCGCCTACGCCCTCACCGAGCAGTTTCGGCGCGATAGCATCCGCGTGGCGGGCATGCCAATGTCGTACCGCATCGGTACCAGCCCCACGGGGGTAGTGGTGGCGGGTGTGGGCAACGACGTGCCGGGGAACATAGGCGCGGGAGGGGCATCACTCACGAGTAAACCCCTGCGCCGGACCGAGATCACCCGTTACCTCTCGCCCCCGATGAGCGACCTGGCGCGGGAGACTAACTTCCAGAGTATCAACCTCTATGCTGAAGCCCTACTGCGGTCGGCGGCGCAGAAACTGACCCAGAACCCACCAGCTATTCCGGCGCGTAGCTGGCCCGCGTCGGTGTCGGCCATGACAGGTTTCTGGCAAAGTAAAGGCGTTGATTTGGCGGGCTTTCGCCCCCGCGATGGCAGCGGCCTTTCCACGGTTGGGGCCATGACTACGGCCAACCTGACGGGTATTCTGGCGGCTATGACCCGCGAGGTGGCCTACCCGGCATTCTACGCCAGCATTCCGGTGGTGGGGCGCACGGGCACAGTGAAAAACCTGGCCAAAAACACCAAAGCGGCGGGCAACATCCGGGCCAAAAGTGGCACTATTGAGGGCGTACGGGCCTATGCGGGCTACTTCACCGCCACCGACGGCAGCCTGATGTGCTTTTCATTTATGATCAACAAATACGCCGAAGGCAAATACGCCGCCCTAACCCCGCAGATCGAGAAGCTCTTCACACTGCTGGTGGCACTGTGAGCGAAAGAGTGAATGGTGAAAGAGCGGCTTGCGCAAGCGTATTCATGCGGAAGCCACTATTTCACTCTTTCACTCTTTCACTATTCGCTACACTTGCCTCTCTGGCAGTACCACTACAAACGTGGAGCCTACGCCTTCCTGACTGCGGGCGGTGAGGTAACCCTGGTGGTAGGCCACCACGCGCTTACAGATGGCCAGGCCAATGCCGGTGCCTTCGTACTGCTGTTTGGCGTGCAGGCGCTGGAAGATTGTGAAGATGCGGTCGAGGTACTTTTCGTTGAACCCAATACCATTGTCGGTGACGAAAATCTGATGGTACAGCTGGTCGGGATAAAGCATGGGATAAGCAGACCCCGGTACCACATCGGCTGTGACCTGGATGCGGGGCGGCGTGTTAGGTCGGCGGTATTTCATAGCGTTGTTGATCAGGTTGGCGAATAGCTGATCTAATTGCGGCGGTACCATTTCCAGAGAAGGCATTGGTCCTACCTCAATCAGGGCATTGGTTTCTTTTAGTGACAGGTCAAGTTCAGCAATAACCCGGTTCAGCACGTCGCTCAGGGGCAGGTACTGAAAAGCCTCAGGTTGGTTGGCCACCCGCGAAAAATTGAGCAGGTCCTGAATCAGTACCGACATCCGTTCGGCGGCGGCCAGCATTTTAGCTAAAAACGTTTGCCCTTCGGCATCAATAGCGTGGCTGTACCGTTCGTGGAGCAAACTACCAAAGGCGCTGATCTTACGCAGGGGTTCCTGCAAGTCGTGGCTAGCCACAAACGCAAAACGTTCCAGCTCCTGGTTCGATATTTCCAACTGGTTGACCTTGGCCGTCAGGTCGGCCTCATACCCGCGTAATTGTCGCTCGTTTTCGGTTCGCCTCCGCAACTCTGCCGTAAGCATGTTATACATGACGAGCAGGATGATGAGCGTGGTGATGGCCAGCGAAAACGTAACAGTTAATCCCGTACGGTACGATTGGTTGGCCAGTGTATTGCGTTGCGTCATCAGCAATTGTTCGCGGCTGATCATCTGCGCCGTCAGTTGCCGAACTCGATCCATGCGGGTTCGGCCTTCCAGCAAATAAGCTTGCCGCAGCGAGTCGGTCTCCGAATTGTCGAGCCTGATCTGCCGGTTTGTAATGATGAGTTTAGCCAGCACCAATTGCCGGAGTTGCTTGCTGGCCCGTTGCTGAATGGGGTTGTCGGCAATGAGACTGTCCAGGTTATTGAGTTGAGGCGCCAACTGAGGTTCGGCCAGCCTATAAGGTTCCAGAAAGGAAGTAAGCCGGGTGGCTACATACCCCCGTGATCCGGTTTCGACGTCTTTTAGCAGCGACAGAATAGTGCTGATGCGACTGATAACCTCAAATGTGTGGCTGATCCGCTGGTTGTCGCGCTTCGATTGGGTGTAGCTATGCAGCGACAGCCCAAACCCTATGATAACCAGAAAAATGGCTACCGTGAAGCCAACGGCAATACGCCGGTTGGTTTGTTCAGTAGGAAATAGGCCAGAAAAAAGACTCATCTGGGGCAGGCAGGGTGGTGGTGAAGGATAGCCCGTTGAAATGGCACAAGAGCTAAAGATAAACGCCTCAACAGGCATTTATTTGCAATATTAGCCAATGGACACCATCCTGTTTACCCCACCGTTTCAATAACCAGATTGTGGTTAGTATAGATGCAGATGTCGGCGGCAATGTGTAGGCTTTCGCTCACCATTTCCTGCGCCGATAGCTGGGGAGCGTGTTTCTTGAGCGCAATAGCCGCCGACTGAGCATAAACTCCACCAGAACCAATAGCCGCCACGTCCATATCTGGTTCGAGCACGTCGCCGGTGCCGGAAATCACCAGCAGGTCGTCTTTCGAGGCCACAATCATCATGGCTTCCAGCTTGCGCAAAAAGCGGTCGGTGCGCCAGTCTTTGGCCAGTTCGATGGCGGCGCGGCGCAGGTTGTTATTATAGTTGCCCAGCTTTTCTTCAAAGCGCTCGATGAGCGTGAAGGCGTCGGCAGTTGACCCGGCAAAACCGGCTAGAATCTGTCCGCCCGCCAGCCTGCGAATTTTTTTGACGTTGCTTTTAGCAACGGTGTTGCCCATAGTGGCCTGCCCGTCGGCTCCCAACGAAACTTGCCCATTGTGGCGGATGCCCACCACGGTGGTGGCGTGTACTGGTGTCATGCGTTACCTGTGCTATTTCTGAACTGACAGTTTTTGCCGGGTCTTGGTTCATTGGCGAAGTGAGAGGTAAGAGCTAAGAGTGGAGATGTTTGAGATACAAAAGCAAACAGGCCTTGCGTTTAGTTACGTATACTATCTCAACCGGGTAACTTCGCTGGTCAACCAACTTCTACCCTCGTTATGCTGCTATCTATCGAAACCAAACGGGCGTTCGACATTGCCAAAGCGCACGTCCACGAGTATCGCCACGGAGCCATTGCGCCCGCTCACCTGCTGCTGGGATTACTCCATAATGACGTCGGCCTGGCGAGCTGGCTGGTGGCGCTGGGCAAAGACATATACTTCCTCCGCGACTGGGCCGACTATCGGCTGGAGATGATGCCCAAGGCTATCAATGGCGTGACCGAACCTGTGCAGGATGCCACCACCACCCAGGTGATGCAACTGGCCGACCTCATCGCCACGCAGTTCGAGAGCATGGAAGTAGAACCGAAGCACGTGCTGGCGGCCTTGCTCAAAGCCAACGTGGCCTTCACCGCCGATCAGCTAAAATCGCTGCCCGTAACGCAGAAAGAGGTGCTGGACGCGGCCAAAGATGATCGCCACATTCAGACGGCTGTGAACGGGCAGGCGGGCGAAACCGCTCCGGCCACGGCTGCGGGATCAGCGGCTGAGGGCGGCGCACCAAATGCCGAATCGGCACTGGCGCGGTTTGGCCAAAACAAAACACAGGACGCCCGCGACGGTAAGGTAGACCCCATTGTAGGCCGCGACCGCGAGCTTCGGCTGATGCTCGAAATCCTGCTGCGGCGCACCAAACCCAACGTTATGCTCATTGGCGAACCGGGCGTGGGCAAGACGGCCCTGGTAGAGGGGTTTGCGCAGGCGATTGTAGCCGGCACCGTGCCCGCCAGCCTCCAGAACGCCGAATTGTATGAGCTTGACCTGGGTTCGCTGGTGGCCGGGGCATCGTATAAAGGTGAGGTGGAAGACCGGATCAAGAACGTGATTAAGGAAGTGAAGCAGCACGACAAGGCGATTTTGTTTATCGACGAAATCCACATGCTGCTCAACCCCAACGGCTCGGTGGGGGCGGGGGTGTCGCAACTGCTGAAACCTGAACTGGCCCGCGGTGAGCTGACCGTCATTGGCGCGACTACGCTTGATGAGTACCGGCAGTACGTGGAAAAAGACGAGGCCTTCAGCCGCCGGTTCGAGCAGTTACACGTGCATGAACCCACCACCGTGGCTGCCACGCGCATGGTGGAGACGCTCATTCCGCGGTACGAAGAACACCACAACCTGAAGGCCGACGAGGGTGTGGCCGAAGAGGCCGTCCGGCTGGCGCAACGCTACGTGAAAGACCGCCGCCTGCCCGACGCCGCCATCGATTTACTGGATCGGACCATGGCCGCCATCCGCACCATGGGCGACACCGCCGCGCAGGATTTGGTGGCCCTCCGCGACCAGCTCACCACCGCCACCGAGCACATTGCTGACTGGGACGAGCCAAAGCAACTAGCTGAATATCAGTGGATATTACAACAGGTACAGCACAAGGTCAGCCCCATTTTGCAGCAGCAACTAGAAGACGACACCCAACCCGACACTATCGAAATTCCCCGCGTACTGCGCGACTATCTGACCAATCGTATTGCCGAACTGATGCCCCTGGCCGAGCAGCCGCACGAACTGGTTACCAAGCTGGACATTGCCGCCATGGTGGCCGCCAAAACGGGCATTCCAATGGGCAAGCTGCAAACCAACGAACGCGAACGCCTCCTGAAAATGGACGACGTGCTCCGCAAGCGCGTGGTAGGGCAAGACCACGCCATCCGCACGCTCACGGCCAGCATTCTCGAATCGCGGGCGGGGCTGTCGGGTGGAAAGCAGCCGACGGGGGCGTTCTTTTTGCTGGGACCCACCGGCACCGGTAAGACCGAACTGGCCAAAGCCCTGGCCGATTTTATGTTCAACGACGAGTCGTTCCTGATCCGGTTCGACATGTCGGAGTTCAAGGAAGAGCACTCGGCGGCGTTGCTGTATGGTGCTCCTCCGGGCTACGTGGGCTACGAGCAGGGCGGGATGCTGGTGAACAAAATCCGCGAGAAGCCGTATTCGGTGGTGTTGTTTGACGAGATCGAAAAGGCGCACCCGTCGGTGTTCGACATTTTCCTGCAAATCCTGGACGAAGGTAAACTCCACGACCGGCTGGGCAAGGAGGGCGACTTCACCAACGCCGTGGTCCTGTTCACGTCCAACATTGGCTCTGAGTTTGTGGTGAGGCAATTTGGCGAGGGCATCATTCCCGCCCCGAATGACCTGATGGAGATTATGTCAAAGCATTTCCGCCCTGAATTTCTGGCCCGCCTCACCGAGATTGTGCCCTTCGCGCCCATTTCGGAAGAAAACGTGGTCAAGATTTTCGACATCCACCTGCGCGGCCTTACCGAACCCATGCGTCGGCAGGGGATTGCGTTGGAGATCAGCCCCGTGGCCCGCGAGTTTCTGGCCCTCAGCGGGTTCACCCCACGCTACGGTGCCCGCCCGCTCAAGGGCGTCATTCGCTCTCAGCTACGCCGCCCCATCAGCCGCATGATTATTTCGGGCGAGGTAAACAAAGGCGACACCCTGCAAGTAGACCTCGACGAAAACAAAGAGCTAACCTGGAACGTCATCTCCGATACGGTAGTGGAAGTGTTATGAACAACCCAACTGTTACCCTCAACAATGGCGTTAAAATGCCTTTGCTGGGCCTGGGCGTGTATGCGCCGCAACATAATAATGAAGTACAGCAGTCGGTAGAAGACGCACTAGAACTAGGTTGTCGGCTGATCGATACGGCGGCGGCGTATGGCAACGAACGCGAGGTGGGCGATGCCATTCTGGCGAGCGGTGTGGCCCGTAACGAGCTGTTTATCACTACCAAAGTGTGGAACGACGATCAGGGCTACAACAAAACCCTACGAGCGTTTGACCAGAGCCTGGACAAACTTAAACTCGACGTGGTAGACCTGTACCTCATTCACTGGCCCGTGCGCGAACACCGCGCCGAAACCTGGCGGGCACTGGAAACGATTTACGCCGACGGTCGGGTGCGGGCTATTGGCGTATGTAATTACTACCAACCGCACCTGGAAGAACTATTCAAAACGGCCACCGTTGTGCCGGCGGTAAATCAGTTTGAGTTTAGCCCGTACTGCTATTTACCCGACGAGCTGGCCTACTGCCGGGCGCATGGTATTCAGCCCGAAGGCTACGCGCCGCTGGTGCGCGGCCTGAAACAAGACGACCCCCGCCTGATTCGCATTGCCTCCAACTATGGCAAAAGCACGTACCAGGTGCTGGTGCGGTGGTCACTGCAACATGGTGTGGTAACGATTCCGAAATCAGTGAAAAAAGAGCGTATCCGGGCCAATTTCGACGTATTTGACTTTGAAATTGATGCTGCTGACTTCGCCGAAATGAACACCTTTTTCGACGATACCCGCATTGCCTGGAACCCCGTGGAGTTCTTGTAAAGCGTAGGCCCAGCCTACGGTTTTTTTCTTTTTGTCATTCCGGTGGTTTTTGTCATCCCAACGACAGGGGGGATGACAAAAAGTATATCAACTGGTTATGTATACATGACAAACGACCTCGCCCTGCTGGCCCTGCGCCCTGCCGTTGATACGGAACCCACGACAACCAATGCCGCCGAAGCGTTTCAGAACCAGACCCTGCGGCCTATTCTCAAACTGCATAACGAATTGTTCCTGAGTCTGTTTCGCAGCTACTTAGTACGCCGAAAACAGGCACCCGACGGTCGGTTTTCGCGCATAACGCCCCCCGAGCAGGAAGCTTATATTGAGCATACCCTTCGCACCGACCAGAAATTCCGCAACCTGCTCATTGGCACGGTCATTGGCCAGTTTACCAGCACCGAACTCGCCGATTTTCTGGCCGACGAAGCCGAACTCACCCGCCGCACCCTTAACATGATTTCCCAGCGGTTGATCGATCAGAATGTCTAACGTTTAAAGTATAAGGTTTAAGGTTGCTTCGCTTGCGGCCACCACACCCCGACCCCTCTCTTTGGTAAGGAGAGGGGAGACGAGCGAGGAAACTTCACAAACGAAAGCAGCCCTATTGACAAGTTAATCTTGGTAAGTCTCCCCTCTCCTTGGTAAGGAGAGGGGTCGGGGGTGTGGTGGCCGCAAGCGAAGCAACCTTAAACCTTATACTTTAAATCTTAACCTTCCTCTCTGCCAGCCACGCCACCATCGTGGCTAACGGCATGGCGTTGAAGGTGCTGGCTTTGGTGAGGCCTCCTTTGCGGGCGGCGTAGACACCGTAGTGCATATCCAGCAGGCCGCGCATGGCGTGGGCATCGGGGTTGATACTGATCCAGACGCCCTTGTTCATGGCGTATTCGATCCAGCGCCAGTCCATGTCGAGGCGGTAAGGGCTGGCGTTCAGTTCGATCACTACGTTATGCGCCGCACAGGCGTCGATGATGGCGCGGTGGTCGATGGGGTAGCCTTCGCGGGCGAGCAGCAACCGGCCCGTGGCGTGGCCTAGGATGGTGGTGTAGGGGTTTTCAATGGCCCGCAGCAGCCGGGCGGTAGCTTTTTCTTCGGTCATGCTCAGCGTCTGATGCACCGAAGCCACCACATAGTCGAACGTAGCCAGCACCTCAGGCGAATAGTCCAGCGAACCGTCGCCTAGGATGTCCGATTCGGTGCCTTTCAACACCCGGAAGTCGATGCCCCGCGCGGCGTAATCGGCGTTAAGCTGGTCAATTTCAAGTTGTTGCTGCCGGATACGGTCGGCTGTGAGGCCATTGGCATAGGAGGCCGTGGGCGAGTGATCGGCGATGCCGAAGTAGGAGAGGCCGATCTCGCGGGCGTAGTCGGCCATCTGCTGAATCGTGTGCTGCCCGTCAGACCAGGTGCTATGGTTATGGACCGTGCCGCGGAGGTCGTCCCAGGTGATGAGGTCGTCGGGTTGGTGGTGTTGTGCCCACGAAAACGCTTGCGGATTTTCGCGCATTTCGGGCACTACAAAGGGTAGGCCTGTTTGAGCATAAATGGCCTCCTCGGCACTGTGCGGGCTGATTTGCAGCGCCGTTTGCAGCAGTGTCTTACCCGTCGGCCCCTTCTCGATCAGGTGAGCCTCGGGTGCCGACCGGATAAACAATTGCCCGTCGAACTGATCGGCGGGGTAGGTCAAAATCGCTACCCGTACATCAGTGCCTTCGGCTTGTCCGCGCCACGCAAACGGCGACGAGTCGGCCCGGTCTTGCATAAGGCCGGGGTGGTTGGCCAGAAACGACTGCACGGCCACGGGTTCGTCTGACTCCACCAGTAATTCCACAGTATCGACTTCGGTAGCCCGCTGCCGCACCTGCCCGCTGATCTCCACGCGGCCCAGTGCACGTAGCTCATCGCGGAGTTGGGTAGCCAGGCGGTCGGCTTTGTCCATGCGAATTTTCCCCGCCTGACTTTCCAGGAACGCCAGGTTGTCGAGGATGTTTTGCTGCATCTTTTCGCCAAACCCCTTGATCGCCGCCACCCGCCCCGACTCCGACGCCTGCCGCAGGGCGTGCAGCGTTTCGATGCCCAGTTCCTGCCAGAGTGTTTTGATCTTTTTCACACCTAACCCCTTGATCCTGAACATGTCGATCACGCCGGGGGGCGTTTGCGCCAGTAGCCCGTCGAGTTCGGCGAGGTGCCCGGTGTCGGCTATTTCGCGGACGGCGTTGGCAATGGTTTTCCCCACGCCGGGCAGTTTGGTCAGTTCCGCAACGGGTTGTTCGGCCAGCGGAACGGGTACTTTGTCGAGCGAAAAGGCGGCCGACGAAAAGGCTTTAATGCGAAACGGGTCGCCATCGTGAAGGTCCAGCAGTTTGGCGGTCTGTTCGAGTAGCTCAATAATATCGGAGTTGGTCATGGGGAAAGAGTCGTAAGTCGCCAGTCTTGAGGAGGAGAAAGGACCAGATTTGGAAGATGTGTGGTCAACGAAACGCAAAATACAGCTTTCGTGGGGAACAGGGCGCTTTGTACGCTGATGGAGGAACGGCCCCAATAGTACTATCGCTTGCCCAATTTTTGTAATTAGCATGTAGTCAGCTACATACCCGTGTTAAGTGTGTGTGCCGGGCAATGTACCTGCTTTTTTGTCCGGCGGTTCTCCTTTTTTGTTCGTACTTTTATTCCCCGTAACGACCAAACTGACACCTATCATGGCGGCTGCGGGCACCAAATCAGCAAAATATATTTTTGTTACCGGCGGGGTAACGTCCTCTCTCGGTAAAGGTATTATCGCCTCGTCTCTGGCCAAACTGCTGCAATCGCGCGGTCTGTCGGTCACCATCCAAAAATTCGATCCCTACATCAACATCGACCCCGGTACGCTCAACCCCTACGAGCACGGCGAATGTTACGTAACCGACGATGGCGCTGAAACCGACCTCGATCTGGGCCACTACGAGCGCTTCCTCAATAAGCCCACCTCGCAGGCCAACAACATCACCACCGGGCGCATCTATTACAACGTCATCACCCGCGAACGGAAGGGCGATTTCCTCGGAAAAACCGTGCAGGTGGTGCCCCATATCACCGACGAGATCAAGCGAAATCTGCGCCTGCTGGGCGATTCAGGCGATTACGATATTGTGATCACCGAGATTGGCGGGTGCGTGGGCGACATTGAATCGTTGCCTTTTATTGAGGCCGTCCGGCAGTTTAAGTTTGAACTGGGTGAACACCACACGCTGGTAATTCACCTCACGCTGGTGCCGTATCTCAACTCGGCGGGCGAACTGAAGACCAAGCCCACGCAACACTCGGTAAAAATGTTGCAGGAGGCCGGCGTACAACCCGACATTCTCGTATGCCGCACCGAACACCCACTGCCCATTGACATTCGCCGGAAAATTGCCCTGTTCTGTAACGTGCAGGTCAGCTCGGTGATTGAGGCTATGGATGCCGAAACGATCTACGACGTGCCCATCCTGATGAAAAAGGAAAAGCTCGATCAGCGGGCCTTGTACATGCTTGACATTTATAATGATCAGGATACTGACCTCGACGTGTGGAAGGGCTTTCTGAGCCGCCTGAAAAATCCGACCAACGAAGTACGCATTGGCCTGGTGGGCAAATACGTGGAACTGCACGATGCCTACAAATCCATTGCCGAATCGTTCATCCACGCAGGCTCCAAAAACGAGTGCAAAGTGCACATCGACTGGATTCAGTCCGAACACCTGGCCGACGAGAACGTGGTGGAAGAGCGCCTGCGCGACCTGGACGGCATTTTGGTAGCCCCCGGCTTTGGCGAACGGGGCATCGAAGGTAAGATTAACGCCATCAAATACGCCCGCGAAAATGGCATTCCGTTTTTTGGTATCTGCCTCGGCATGCAGTGCGCCGTGATTGAGTACGCCCGCAACGTGCTCGGCCTGGCCGACGCGCATTCGTTCGAGATGAACCCCGACACGCCCCACCCGGTCATCAACATGATGGAGGAGCAGAAAAAGGTGGTCGATATGGGCGGCACCATGCGGCTGGGAGCCTACGCCTGCAAGATCAAAAAAGACTCGCTGGCGTATCAGGCTTATGGCAAGCAGACCATCAGCGAACGGCACCGGCACCGCTACGAATTCAACAACGCCTACCTGGAGCAGTTCGAGAAAGGCGGGATGCGGGCCGTGGGCACCAACCCCGAAACGGGCCTGATCGAGATTGTCGAACTCCCCAACCACCCCTGGTTTGTGGGCGTGCAGTTCCACCCCGAATTAAAAAGCACTGTGCTGGCCCCGCAACCCCTGTTTGTGCAGTTTGTGAAAGCCGCTATGGACTACGCAAGCCATAAACGCGCCTACGAAGCCCCCATCGCCACCGAAACCCTTGTTGGTTAATGCCCGTATTGGCGTAATTTTGCAGAAAAAATGAGTCGATAGTCGGCAGTCGATAGTCAATAGTCGCTGATACCGGAACAACTTCGCGCAGTCCATACGCATGCGTCAGCGACTATTGACTATCCACTGCTGACTATCGACTTAACCCCTCATGGATCGTAATCAACTTATTGGCCTGCTGTTAATCCTGGCCTTATTTGTCGGCTATCAATACCTGATGCCGAAACCGCCTGCCACGCCGCCGACTACTCAACAAGCCAAAACGACGAAGCCTGCCTCTGGTACAAATGCCGCCTCGGCCACGGCCGTCGCTGGTAATCAAGCCCTTGATTCTGTTGCTGCCAAAGCGCAGTTTGGTGCCTTTGCCGCCGCCGCCACCGGACAGGAGCGCGACGTGGTGGTTGAAAACCCTGACGTGAAAATCACCTTCAACACCTTCGGCGGGCAGGTGAAAGAAGTGTTGCTGAAAAAATTCAAGACCTACAACGGCAAACCGCTGATCCTGATCGACGCAAAAACGAGTCAGACAGCCCTGGAAATGCCCACCCGCACGGGTAAAGTGGATGTGCATAAATTGTACTTCCAGACCACGGGTACCGCCATGGCTGGTCAGCCCATTACCTTCCGCGCCGACCTGGGCAACGGGCAGGCTATCGAGCAGGTATATACTGTGCCTGCCGCTGGTTATGTGGTTGATTATCAACTGAAAACCGCTGGGCTTGACAATGTGCTGGGCACCGGCGACGTGCGGCTGCTCTGGATGGACCGGATGCAACAGTACGAAAACGACCTGAGCAACAACCGCCGCGCTGCCACCGTCAACTACCTCACCAACGACGATAGCTTTGAGCACCTGCCCGAAAACGAAAGCAGCAACGAGGTAGTGTCTGAGAAGCCCGTGAAGTGGTTTGCCATCAAGCACAAATACTTTCTGTCGGCGTTTATTGCGCAAAATTCACAACTGACCAAAGCGTCGTTTAAAGCCCTGACCGATGCCGCCGACAGCAGCACGGTGAAGACCGCCATTGCCGACGTGAGCTTTCCCCTTGCCGACGTGAAAGCGGGCAAAGGCAACTTCCGCTACTACTACGGCCCTAATGATTTCCAGGAGATAAAAGAAGGCGTGGCCCCCGAATTCGACCGGAACGTGTACCTAGGCTACTCGATCCTGAAGCCGATCAACCAGTACTTTTTCATTCCGGTGTTCAACTTCCTCGAGAAGTTTATCACTAACTATGGCCTGCTGATTTTGTGCCTGGTGATTTTTGTGAAGCTGCTATTGACGCCGCTTACCTACAAAGCCTACACCAGTCAGGCCAAAATGCGGGTGCTGATGCCCGAAATGGCGGCAATCAAAGAGCGCGTGGGCGACGATGCCACCAAACAGCAGCAGGAGCAGATGAAGCTCTACAGCGAAGTGGGCGTGTCGCCGTTGAGTGGCTGCGTACCGGTGTTGGCCACCATGCCCATTCTGTTTGCCCTATTCCAGTTGTTTCCGAACCTGATTGAACTGCGGCAGAAGTCGTTTCTGTGGGCACCCGATTTGTCTACGTATGACTCGTTTATCAAGTTTGGGTTCAATATCCCGTTTCTGGGTAATCACCTGAGCCTGTTTACGGTGATGATGACCATTTCGAGCATTGCCTACGCCCACTACAACAACCAGACTACGCCCCAACAGCCTGGTCCGGTAAACATGAAGGCGCTGAGCTACATTTTTCCGGTCATGTTTATGTTTGTGCTGAACTCGTTTCCGGCGGGTCTTACCTGGTACTACTTTGTGTCGAACGTGGTGACGATTGCGCAGCAACTGGCCATTCGCGGGTTTGTGGATGAGGCGAAGATCAAGGCCGTGCTCGACGAAAACCGGGTGAAAATTGCCGCCGGTGGAGGTAAGAAATCCAAGTTTCAGGAGATGTTGCAGCGGCAACTGTCGGCAGCCGAAGAAGCCCGGAAACAAACGGACAGTACTACTAAGAAGAAGCCCAAAAAATAATCCGGTCGCAAACGCTTAACGTGGCGATAGGACGGATTAGTTAGATAAGCTGAAGTGAAAAAGCAACGTGTGGCTACGTTGCTTTTTTTACATTGCCAACATAATGACAATGAGCCAACTACGTAAGCAAATAGGAATAATAGTGGGCCTGCTGGTACTGGTGACAGCTGGCTACGCCCAAAAAGTGACCGACACCGAGCGGCGCTACCGGACGGGCGTGAGGGCTTTGCAAACCGGCGAGTATGACCGCGCCCGCAACGAGCTGCAAGTGGTGATGCAACGCGGCGGGAGCTTTGCGCCCTACGCCTACTACTACCACGCTGACGCCTCGTTTCAGCAGAAAAAATATCCGGCCACCCGCACCACCATCAAAGAACTGATTGACCGCTTTCCCGAGTGGCGGAAGCGCGACGAGGCGTATTACCTGGCCGCCTGCGCCGCCATGGAACAGGGCCTATTTGACGAGGCCCTTTCCTACACCAACCTCATCACCGATGTCGGCCTACGCCCCGACGTTGACCGGATGGAGCGTAATTTCCTGTCGCGCATTACCGACATAAACCGCCTTAAGGCTCTGCAAACGCAATATCCGAAAGATAGAACACTTGCCCTGGCCCTGATCGAACTCATCCAGGAAAGCTCGACCGACAAGGCCGACCTGGAACTGTCGGACCGGCTCACCAATCGGTTTGGCGTGGTACCCGCGCCCCGTGCGCCCCGCCCCGCGCCGGTGACTCAGCCGGTGGAGGTGGCTAAAACGAAGCCTGCCGTAGTGGCCAAAGTGAAGGGGACGGTCAACGTGGGGGTGATGTTGCCCTTCCGGCTGGACCGCTTCGATCCCGACGACCGCACCCGCACCAATCAGTATGCCTATGACTTGCTGGAAGGCATGAAGATGGCCCGCAACAAGCTCTTCACCGAAGGCATCACGATCAACCTGTTTGCCTATGATGTTGATAATGATCCTGACGAAACGCTGGAACTGCTGAACAACGCCGCTTTCGGGCAAAACGACCTGCTGGTGGGGCCGCTTTTCTCCGAACCAAACAGGCTGGTGTCTGACTACGCCCTGCAAAACAACATCACGCTGGTAAACCCCATCTCTACCAGCCACGACCTGATCACCAACCGGCCCAATGCGTATCTGGCCCAACCCTCTACCTGGCAGCAGGCTACCGGGGCGGTGGCTTTTGTGGAAGATCAGGTTAGCACTAAAAAGGCCGCTGTGTACTTCGGTACTGCCCGGAAAGACTCGCTGCTGGCTTCGGCCTATGCGGGTGAACTGAAGGCCAAGGGATTCCAAGTAGTGGATTTCAAGCGTGTTTCGGGTAAGGGTATGTCGCTCGGTCTAACCGAGAGCAATAAGCCGAGCCATGTGTTTTTTGCCAGCAGCAACGAAGACGACGGCATCCGTATGCTCGACGCTATGAACCGCAGTGGGGTGGTGGGGCCGCTGGTGACGACCTACCCGGCGTTCAACTACTTCCGTAATTCGCTGGCCACTTTCACGCGCCGGACCCTGCTGATGCTGGCTCCTGAGTTTATGGACTTGGGCCGTAACGCCACCAAAACCTTCGAGGAAGCCTACATTACCAAACGGTCTATTCTGCCCTCGGTATTTGTGGCGCAGGGCTACGACCTGATGCTGTTTTTCGGTCGCCAGCTGGCCAAAGGCAGCCTGAAAAACCGCGCCAACCTCGTCACCAGCCCCGATGACGATTACGTCCTCTCCGGCTTCGACTACACCCAATCAAACGACAATAAAATCGTCCCCATCATCAAATTCGACGGGGCACGGTTTCAAAAGGTTAATTAGTGAAGGACTGAAAGAGCGAAAGAGGGTGCCGCAGGCATAGTTATGCATTAGCCCGTTTTACGCTTTCGCTCTTTCGCTCTTTCACTCTTTCACTCTTTCACCATGACGAGCGAACAACTATTTGAGAAAGCGAAGACGCTAATTCCGGGGGGGGTGAACTCACCCGTGCGGGCGTTTCGGGCGGTGGGGGGGAACCCGCTGTTCATTAAATCGGCTAAAGGGCCGTTTATCACCGACGAAGACGACCGGCAGTATATCGAACTGATCAACTCATGGGGACCCATGATTCTGGGCCATGCGTTCGAGCCGGTGGAAAAGGCCGTGCGCGACGCCATTCAGCACTCGTTTTCGTTTGGCGCACCCACCCGCAAGGAGGTCGAAATGGCCGAGTTGATTGTGAGCATGGTGCCGTCGGTAGAAAAAGTGCGGATGGTGAATTCGGGTACCGAGGCTACCATGGCCGCTATCCGCGTGGCGCGGGGCTTCACTGGGCGCGATAAGCTCATCAAGTTTGAAGGGTGCTACCACGGCCACGGCGATTCGTTTCTGATCTCGGCGGGTAGTGGTGCGCTCACCATGGGTACGCCCGATAGCCCCGGCGTGACCAAAGCCACGGCCCTCGACACGCTCACGGTACCCTATAACAACCTGGCGGTGCTGGAGGCCATCATCGAGGCCAACCACAATCAGGTGGCCTGCGTCATTCTGGAACCGGTGGTGGGCAATATGGGCTGCGTAATTCCCGAACCGGGCTATTTGCAGGGGATCCGCGATCTGTGTACCAAACACGGCATCGTCCTTGTTTTCGACGAAGTGATGACGGGTTTCCGGCTGGCGAAAGGCGGCGCACAGGAGCGTTTTGGCATCATGCCCGACCTCACCACGATGGGTAAAATCATTGGCGGCGGTATGCCCGTGGGGGCCTACGGTGGCCGCACCGACATTATGAACATGGTGTCGCCAGCCGGGCCGGTGTATCAGGCGGGTACGCTGTCGGGCAATCCCATTGCCATGTCGGCAGGGCTGGCTATGCTGCATTACCTGAACGACCACCCGGAGGTGTATACGCGCCTGGAAGAAATTGGCAAGCGGCTGGGCGACGGTTTCCGCAACAGCGCGGCGAAGCTGGGCCTGAACTATACGGTTAATCAGATCGGGTCGATGTTCACGCTCTTCATGACCGACAAGCCCGTCACCGACCTCGATTCGGCCAAAACATCTGACATTCCCAAATTCGGCCGCTACTTCCACGCCATGCTTGACCACGGCGTGTACCTGGCCCCCGCCCAATATGAGAGCCTCTTTGTCTCAACAGCATTAACAGATGATTTGATCGAGCAGGTGATTATGGCCAACGAAGAAAGCCTGAAGGAAACAATGTAATCGTTAGCAGACTGTGGGTAAAATTCTTCTATCTGTTCTGGGCGTGGTCCTGTTGGTCACAGTGATTATTTGGCAGGGTTCCCCCTGTGTAGGAATCCTCCCGCCAGTTGCTTCGACAATAGTTAGCCAGCAGGGGGTGTTACGTCAGTTTGTGGATGGGTCAAAAAACTGTCTTTGTGACGAGATACGGGTGCGTTACACAGTTGAAGAGGGAGCCTATCAGATTGACCACCTTGCCTACTATGATCTGGGCATGAAGACGTTGCGAATAGAAACGTCCCCTGGTAGCGGATGGTCTTTCGGTTGGGAGAACGTAGACACGCCGCTGATTGAACGGGTACTTCAGGAAGGAGGGCAGTTTAGCCTGTTTACGAAGTACCGTCCTGAGAGCAAGCATCCTCCCAGCCCTAATGAACTTCCCTACTGACTATGCATTTTTCCGTCGTCATTCCTGTCTATAACCGCCCTGATGAACTGGCTGATTTGCTGGAGAGTTTAACCCGGCAAACCTATACAGATTTTGAGGTGCTGGTGATCGAAGATGGGTCGACAAAGAAGGCCGATGGGGTGGCGGCGGCCTATCGGGACCGACTGAACCTGCGGTATTTCGAGAAAGAAAATACGGGGCAGGGTTTCTCGCGTAACTACGGTTTCGAGCGGGCCACCGGCGATTATTTCGTGGTCTTTGATTCCGATGCCGTGGTGCCGCCGGGCTATTTGGCGGCCGTTGCCGATTACTTAACCCACACATCCTTAGACGCTTACGGTGGTCCAGACGCCGCCAGTCCTGATTTTTCGGATACGCAAAAGGCCATTAGCTACGCCATGACGTCGGTGTTCACGACGGGCGGTATTCGGGGAAAAAAGCAGAACGTGGGTGGTGTTTTTTTGCCCCGCTCGTTTAACATGGGTCTGTCGCGACGCGTATTTAGGGAAACGGGTGGTTTTGCCAAACGCGACATGGGCGAAGACATGGAACTCAGCACCCGCCTCATCCGCCTCGGCTACCGCGTGGGTCTCATCCCCGACGCGGGCGTGTACCATAAGCGGCGCGGCACGCTGGGGGCATTTTTTCGGCAGATCATTAACTTTGGCCGAACGCGGGTACAACTGCAACGGCAGTATAACATCCCCATTAAGGTGGTGCATCTGTTCCCGGTGCTGTTCACGCTGGGCTGGCTGAGCCTGCCGCTGCTGGCCCTGCTCTACGCCCCGCTGGCCCTGCTGGGTTTGGCCGCGTATTTGCTGTTTGCCCTGTTAGTCCTGACCGACGCCACCCGGCAAGAAGGCAGCCTGCGCGTAGGCTGGCTGAGTATGCTAGCCTCGTTCACCCAACTTTCGGCCTACGGACTGGGCTTTTTAGGCGAACTTTTTAGGTGGCGGGGCCATACTCGCGTCAGCAAAAATCGTAATTCGTAATTCGTACATCGTAAATCAATGCCATGGCCAATCCAGGAAAACCACCGGGACAGCGTTTAGTCAACCGGATGAGTGCACGTACTAAATGGCTCTTGCTAGCCCCTGCCGGGCTGGTACTCATTGGCGCGGGCCTGTGTGTGCTGGTAGGTGCGGGCTACGAGATGCAGAGCGGCGCCCCGTTCATGCGCTGGTTTATCAAAGGCACCTACAGCCTGATTCTGGTCAACGGGGGCATTTCGGTCTTCGGCACCGCCGTGCGTTTTCGCGTCATGATGGACACCCGGCAGATCATCAGGCAGGAGCTAAAACGCAATTACAAGAAATACGATAAACGCAAAAAAGCCCCGTCGCAGAAGAGAGACGAGGCTTAAGAAAAGGTTTAAGATTCAACGTCTAAGGTTTAAAGTTGCGGTCCCGCGTCCGGGCTTACGCAGACATACTCTAGCGTAAGCCCGGACGCGGGACCGCAACTTTAAACCTTAGACATTGAATCTTAAACTTACGTTTACGCTGCTTTCTTCTCGGCGAAAGAGGCCTTAATGGCTTCTACGTCAACGTTTTTCAGGGTTGGCTTCAGCGTCAATTGCTTGATGGCGTTCACCTTGTTGGTGGCAATGGCGCGGTTGCGGCGGCCTTTGCGAAGTAGTTTAGTCACTCCCATTGTGGTATGTCGTTAATTGTCGGTTCTTTTTCGGAACGCAAAAGTAGTGATTTTCGACCAAAAATGGTCTTCCATATTGGTGTTTTTGGTCCGTTATCCCTGGTACACCCACTCCCAGGCATCACCAATTTCGTGGTCCTGCACCACGCCCGTGTACACAAAACCATGCCGACTTAAGATCGTGTTAGAGGCGTTTTGTTCGGGGGCTGTCTTGGCCGTTACGATCAGGGTGGGGTCGGTGGCTTTGGCAATGGTCACCAATTGCTGACAAGCGAATGAGGCAATTCCCTGCCCTTCATACGCCTTAAATGTCCCGTAAGCAATCTCGACCCGTCCGTTTTGGGGTGCGCCAACGAACCCGCCCATGCCCACCACTACCTCGTCGCGAATCACGAAATAGCCAATCCAGGGTGGAGTGTAGCCCGTTTCATGGTAATAGGTCGGGTACGCTTCAAACAGCGCCTGACAGTCGGAATTAGCATACCGGGCTAGCGTCGGGTCTTCGTCGATGTGGATAGGTTCGAGGGTCATAGTTTGCCAAATGTAGGGGATAGATACGTAGGCAAGCCGTAATTTTGCGGCATGAAACCATCCGTTGTTAAGGGTACGCGTGATTTTGGGCCGGAGCAGATGAGCAAACGCCTGTTTATTTTCGACACCATCCGGCAGACATTCCGCCGCTTTGGGTTCCAACCTCTCGAAACACCCAGCCTGGAAAACCTCTCGACGCTGACAGGCAAGTACGGCGACGAGGGCGACCAACTGCTTTTCAAAATTCTGAATTCCGGCGATTTTGCGGGTGGCCTCACCGACGCTGATTTAGCCGAAGGCAGCAAAAAATTAACGTCGAAGATCGCCGAAAAAGGGCTTCGGTATGACCTCACAGTGCCTTTTGCCCGCTACGTGGTTATGAACCGCCACGCCCTGCCCATGCCCTTCAGGCGCTACCAGATGCAGCCCGTTTGGCGCGGAGACCGTCCAGCAAAGAGCCGTTACCGTGAATTTTACCAGTGCGATGCCGACGTGGTCGGCACGGATTCGCTGCTGTGCGAGGCTGAAATTGTCTTGATGGTACACGAGGTGATGCGCAACCTGGGCATCCAGAACTTCACGCTCAAAATCAACAATCGTAAAATTCTGGCGGGCATCGCCGAAGCCATTGGCCGCGTTGGAGAGGAGGGAAACCTGGCCGTGGCGATTGATAAACTTGACAAGATCGGCCCCGAAAAGGTAGTGGAAGAACTCCGCGAACGAGGTTTTTCGGCAGAGAACATCGCCGCGCTGCAACCGCTGTTTACGATCAAGGGCACACCCGCTGAGGTGCTAAACAGCCTGAAAACGTGGCTTGCTGGCTCAGAAACGGCCCAACAAGGCATTGCCGAACTAACCGAAACGCTGGGTCTGGTAACGCAACTGGGCCTTGAAAACCCGCAACTGGAACTCGACGTGACCCTGGCGCGGGGCCTGTCATATTACACCGGAGCTATTTTTGAGGTGAAAGCGAATGGAGTCAGTATTGGTAGCATCAGCGGCGGCGGTCGCTACGATAACCTCACGGGCGCGTTTGGTATGCCGGGCCTGTCGGGGGTGGGTATCTCGTTTGGCGTCGACCGGATTTATGATGTGATGGACGAGCTGAACCTGTTTCCGGCCTCGGCAGGGCAGGGGACGCAGGTGTTGCTCGCCTGTTTCGACACCGACGGACGGAGAGTAGCGTTGCCGTTGCTCACTAAACTTCGCTCCGCCGGGGTGCCCGCCGAGCTATATCCCGATTTGGCGAAGGTGAAAAAGCAACTCGATTACGCCAACGCCCGGCAGATTCCGTATGTAGTGCTGATTGGCTCGGACGAAGTGCAGTCGGGGCAACTCTCGGTGAAGAACATGGTGACGGGGGAGCAGGAAAAGCGAACGGCCGATGAAGTAGTTTCGATGCTAACAAGCCTATGATACTGTTTGAGTCAGCCACTCGCGTAAGCAATACGCTGACTTAAACACAAAGTAACCTACTGGTAATCAATTATTTATGAAAAACATTCTTCTTTTAGTCTTCACTTTTTGCACCGCCATCGCCCACGCCCAAAATCCCTATGCGGCGGTAATCCGGCAGCAGGCTACCGAACTGGCCGAGGCCTTGCCTAGGGGCCAATACCAGAAAGTGCCCCTGTATACGCACCCGAAAATCGTGTCCCTAATGGGCGGCGCCGATAAGATGGTGGCCCGCATGACCGAGCAAACCACCACCATGAAGCAACAAGGCATCCGGTTTGTGAGCGCCAGCATTGGGCAGCCGGGTCCGGTGGTGACGGTAGGGAAGGAGTTGCAGTGTGTGGTGCCGCAGACTGTGGTGCTCCAGATGCCGCAGCAGCGCGTTGCGCAACAATCGTCGCTGATTGCGTTTTCGGAAGACGGCGGCAAACGCTGGGTCTTCATCGACACGCAGCCCGGCATGGAACGGGTACGCATGGTGCTCCCCACCATTAGCCCAAAACTGGTGGTGCCCGCCCGTCAGGAGCCGCAGGTGCTGAAGTAAACGTGCAAGACCTGGAAAGGGCTGGTTGATCAGCAGTGCCAGTTGCCTGTTGCCACCAACTTTACGTGGCCACCCACCCGGATGTCGTAGTGGCCATCATGCAGGCCGCCGTTTAGGTAGAGGTACGACTTTCGGTTCATCTGAAAGCCCTGCTCGACGGTGGCCGTGATTGGGCCGCCCCGATGCTTCAGCAGGTAAGCCAGAAAACAGCCATTGGCACTGCCCGTGGCGGCATCTTCCGATACGATGTCGTTTTCGATCAGCATCATCCGGGTGTTGTAGTGGCTACCGGGTTCGATGGTTTCGGCCGTGAAAAAGAAGAGCGACGTAGAGTGGCCACTACGGCTGTTGGCCCGAAATTTCTGCCGCTTTTCCAGAAATGCCCGAAACGACCCATAACCGAGGGTTAGCCGGTTCATGGCAGCCAGGTTTTTCAGCGGAATGATGATGTATGGTAGCCCGGTGCTTACCTCCTGAACAGGCCACGACTCGTCGAGTTGGTCCAGGCCAAGCTCGTCGGCCATTTCCTGATGGGTAAACAGTTCCCGGAACTCGGGCTGAGCCTGCTGCATAAAGAGCAGACCCGACTCTGGCTGGTCTGGCTGGTCAAAAGATACCACAATGTCGCTGTGCGCTAGTGCCAAAACCACATGGGCGGGCACGGTATCGAGCAGGAATTTGGCAATAACATAGCTGGTGCCCAGCGAGGGGTGCCCGGCAAACGGTACTTCGTGTTCGGGAGTGAAAATCCTAACCAGAAAGCGCCCATCGCCCTGGTTGGCCTTGATAAACGTCGTTTCGGCGAAGTTTATCTCACGTGCCATTTGCTGCATCTGTTGCTCGGAAACCCGATTGTCCAGATCAACAAACACCGCTAACTGATTACCCTGATAGCGGCTGGCGGCAAAAACATCAACGATATAGAACGGTACGGTTGCCATCATGCATTACCCAATGCCCGCAAAACGTTCAACTTAATGGCACTCAGCCGTTTATCGTCGGGATTATAAGCGGTCAGTACGTCCAGTAGCTTCTCTACGTTGATCCGGTTCATGTAATTGTAGCCCATCTTGCCTGGCTTTTTGTCGTTGGGCATAAACTTAGTGGCCTCGGCATGAGCACTCAGGTTAATGGGGTTTGGCAGCAAGTGAATGTGCTTGGCCAGTGCCTTGATGTTGGTCTCCATCGTGTGCGCAATGGCCTCGGTGGGCGACTGGATAATCTCTTTTTTGAAGACCGGAAAGGCATACACACCTACCAGATAGGTATTGCCGTCGTGCCAGTCTTTCGACTTGATAAAGACGATAGACACGTGCCGGGATTTCTCAACGTCCGGCGATTTGGCGAACTGATGGGGCAAAAAACCCCGGTAATAACCCGACTCATCGGCGGGGAAAAGCAGGTGCCCAAAGTTCAGCGAACTGTTGGCAATGTCTTGTTCTTTGACAAAATTGAAATTGGCATTATCGAGGTCTTCGGCCGTTGACGGGCCTTGCCAACCCTGTGAATTCCAGTCAACCGCAGCCAGAATACCGTAAAATGCGTCTTTTGTCATGATTACTTCTTTTAAAAACTACGCAGAACAGCTACGTTGAGTTCAATCGATGCTGAGCGTATCCCAGCATAAAAAGGCCAGCCCCTTCATAGAGACTGGCCTTTGGAAGCGCAATTTTGCCCTAAAAAATGGGATTTGCCTATTTCTTCGTCACGCGAACAGAAATTCTCCGATTTTGGGCGCGACCTTCTTCCGTATCGTTCGACGCTACGGGGTGTTCCTGACCGTAACCCTCGGCTTCGAGGCGGCTGCTGGCAATACCCATACCCGATAGCTCTTTCAGTACCGACGCGGCGCGGTCGCCCGATAGCTTCATGTTCTTTTTAGCGTCGCCGGTGTTGTCGGTATAGCCACCAATTTTTACGTTCACGTTCGGGTAGGCTTTCAGCACCTCGGCCACGTTTGTCAACTGCTCCTGCGATTCGGGTTTCAACGTTGCGCTGCCTGTTTCAAACGTCAGCCGGTCGAAATCGAACCAGGTGGTTTTGTCAACAGGCTTGTCAGACTTGATGAAGTTCACCAGGCTTGTTTCAACGCCGGTTATGCCCACGCCTTTGAGCAACTTGCCGCCTTCGAGGGTCAGGTCGGTAGGGGTGAACTGACGCGGTCCGCCGTCGCGGTTGGGGGTATTAACCTCGTTGTTGTCGGCGGCGGTAGACTTTTCCAGGTCAACGCCTTGCATGCCACCCGCCGCCGTGATGTTTTCGCGGGAATGTGCACCCTGATCCGTTGATTTGATAGCGATATACGGCGCAATAACCAGAGACACAATCGACATCAGCTTGATCAAAATGTTCATCGACGGACCCGACGTATCCTTGAATGGATCCCCCACGGTGTCGCCCGTAACCGACGCCTTGTGTGGCTCCGACTTTTTGTAGAACATCTCGCCGTTGATCAGTACGCCCTTCTCGAACGACTTCTTGGCATTGTCCCAGGCACCACCAGCGTTGTTCTGGAAAATACCCATCAACACACCCGACACCGTTACACCCGCCAGCAGGCCACCCAGCACTTCGGGACCGAAAATGAAGCCCACAATGATGGGTACGCTCAGGGCAATGGCTCCCGGCAGAATCATTTCACGGATAGACGCCTGCGTCGAAATGGCTACGCACTTTTCGTATTCCGGCTTGCCCGTCCCTTCCAGAATGCCCGGAATTTCGCGGAACTGACGACGCACTTCTTCCACCATAGCCATGGCCGCACGACCCACCGCCGCAATGGCCAGCGACGAGAAAATGAACGGGATCATGGCGCCTACAAACAGGCCCGACAGCACGTCGGCCTTGTAAATATCAATGGCCGAAATGCCCGACAGGCCCACAAACGCAGCAAACAGGGCCAGGGCCGTGAGCGCTGCTGATGCAATGGCGAAGCCTTTGCCCGACGCGGCGGTGGTGTTACCCACGGCATCCAGAATGTCGGTACGGCCGCGCACTTCTTCGGGGAGGTAGCTCATTTCGGCAATACCACCGGCGTTGTCGGCAATGGGGCCGAAGGCATCGATGGCCAGTTGCATAGCCGTGGTGGCCATCATACCCGCCGCCGAAATGGCCACGCCGTAGAGACCTGCAAACTTGTAGGACATCATGATGCCCGCTGCCAGCACGAGAATAGGCAGCACCGTCGATTCCATACCCACCGACAACCCGCCGATGATGTTGGTGGCCGCGCCCGTGGCTGACTGCCGGATGATCGACAGCACGGGCCGACGACCCATAGCCGTGTAGTATTCGGTAATGACGCTCATCAGGGCACCCACAATGGAACCCGTCACGATGGCGTAGAACACGTCCATACGGGTAAACTCGATACCCCGAATCTCCATCGTGCCTTCGGGCAATACGGCGTTGACGAGGAAGAATGAGGCAATGACGGTAAGGATAATAGATCCCCAGTTGCCCAGGTTCAGCGCGCCCTGCACGTTGCCGTTATCATCTTTCACGCGCACCAGGTAGCAAGCCAGGATCGAGAAGATCAGGCCCATACCGGCAATCAGTACGGGCAACACGATGGGCGCGTGACCCAGAATATTGCTGGCTTCGGGAATTTTGATTTCGCGGCCCAGCACCATGGTGGCCAAAATGGTAGCCACATACGAGCCAAACAAGTCGGCACCCATACCGGCCACGTCGCCCACGTTATCGCCCACGTTGTCGGCAATGGTGGCAGGGTTACGTGGGTCATCTTCGGGAATACCGGCTTCTACTTTACCCACCAGGTCGGCCCCTACGTCGGCGGCTTTGGTGTAGATACCCCCACCCACACGGGCAAAGAGCGCAATGGATTCGGCACCAAGCGAGAAACCCGCCAGCACCTCCAGCGCCCGTTCCATAGGTACGCCGTTGACGTCGCCGTAGACACCGCCGGTGCCCGATACGAAATAATTATAGAGACCAATAAACAGCACGCTGAGGCCCAGAACAGCCAGGCCTGCCACACCAATGCCCATGACCGAACCACCCGTAAACGACACGTCGAGGGCTTTGGTCAAGCTGGTGCGGGCGGCGTGAGCCGTGCGGACGTTGGCTTTGGTGGCCACTCTCATGCCCACGTAGCCTGCAAAGGCTGAGATAAAGGCACCCATGGCAAAGGCCACACCAATAAACCAGTGCGAGTTTTCGACCCGCGAGCCGGCATAGGCCAGCACCAGGGCTACCACAGTACCAAAAATGATGAGGACGCGCCACTCGGCTTTGAGAAAGGCAATGGCCCCGTCGGCGATGTAGCCCGCAATTTCCTGCATACGGTCGTCGCCCGCAGCTTGCCGGTTTACCCAGCTAAATTTGGCGATCATCACCGCCAGGCCCACCAGACCCAACAGGGGGACGATGTAAAGACTATTCTGCATACTACGTAAAAAAAGGTTGATTGAATGGCCGCAAAGATAGAATTTGCCGTAGCATAACCATGCGCGTGCGCGGCTATTCTTGACTTTTAACGAGGTTATTTTGCCCGTTTTTCAGACGTACCGTGCCCGTTTGAGGCTGTTTGCTACTCTTTTATCTGGCTACTCCATCAACATAGACGACAACGTATGAAATCGCTACGACTACTCTTGCCGGGTCTGCTCCTGACAATCAGGGCACTAGCCCAAATGCCACAGCCTACCGAAACGCGTAGCCTGATCCTATTGCCCCATCAGGCTGTTTCGGTGGCTTATGATCAGCTCTATTCCAGTGCCGTTTTATTGCTGCAATCGGGGCAGTTGCTGGCCAACACTTACCTTGTAGCGGGGTCCGACACCCTGCGCCTGTATCCCGAACCGCATAGCGAACGTGGCCCATCGTCGGCGTTGTGCGTATTTCGGAAGCCCGTTTCCCAACTGACGCTGCTGACGGGTGAGCTGGCGGGGGCAGTGTCGCTGGTAAGTTTATATGTACCGCCCCTGCCCGCAGACCACGTAGCCAACGCCCTGCGGTCTATGGCGCGGCAGGACTGTGGCAAGCCCCAGGTGGTGCCGGTTTCGGTATGGCGAAAGGGACTGGCCCCGCCCAAAGAACGGCCTATTGCCACTACCGTGCAGTTTGTGGTTGTCCATCATTCGGCGGGGAGCAACACCGTGGCCGACTATGCCGAAGAGGTGCGCAACATTTATCTGCTCCACACCCAGACCAACGGCTGGAACGACGTGGGCTATAATTTTCTAGTGGGCCAAAACGGGCTGATCTACGAAGGCCGCGACGGGCAGGGGATTATAGACGGCGACAATGTGCTGGGGGCGCACTTTTGCAGCCAGAACTCAGGCACGATGGGCATCTGCCTGATGGGCAATTTCAACGACGGGCAACCCAACGCCGCCTCGCTGACGGTGCTGGAGCAACTCATTGGCTGGAAGCTGAAAAAAGAAGGCATCACCGACCCCAACGCCCGCGCCACCCACGCCAGTTCGGGCAAGGTGCTGAACCTGATTTCGGGCCACCGCGACGGCTCCTGCGCTACCGAATGCCCCGGCGAAAATCTCTATGCGGCGCTGCCCATCATTAGGCAGGTCGTGACACAGACGTGCTCGTTTACAACGGCCGTTGTCCAAACGCCGCTAGCCACCGAACCTACCCTGGGCACCTGGATGGTGTATCCCAACCCCAGCAATGGGCCAATTACGGTGCAACACCAAGCCGATGACCCCGCGCAGGTGCGCTTCACGCTGATTGACGCCCTGGGCCGGAACGTGCCTGTGTATTACCAGCAGACAGCAGCGGCCTCATGGCTAGTGACGCCCGTTGGCAGCGTGGCGGGGGCATACTGGCTGAAAGGTACCGATGGAATTGGGGTGATTGAGACAGCCTTATGGCTGGGACGATGACCTCACGTTCAGTCATTAACGAACGTATTTAACCGACAAATGACCAAATTATCGTCTACTTACGTTGCGCTGACAGCGGGCAACCTGTTTCTTTGCTCTATAACCCATAATGACAGCCATCGTGATTCGAAATTTTCTCCTATTAGCCTGTCTGCTGAGCCATTTGCTCCTATCCACTACCTACGCGCAGGTTCCTTTTGGTAAACCCCGTCTCGCTACCTCCGGCGATATTCAGCAGGGTATCAGGCGGCTCAATGTACTGGGCAGCGTACTCTACATTGCCGCCCACCCCGACGATGAAAACACGCTCCTGCTGACCTACCTCCACAATGAGCGTAATCTCCGCACGGCCTACCTCTCGCTCACCCGTGGCGACGGCGGGCAGAACCTGATTGGCTCGGAGCAGGGCGAAGCCGTGGGGGTGATCCGCACGCAGGAACTACTCGCCGCTCGCCGCATCGATGGCCCCGAGCAGTTTTTCAGCCGCGCCTATGATTTCGGCTTCTCGAAGTCGACGGAAGAGGCCGTGAAAAACTGGGGGCGCGAACAGGTGCTGGGCGACATTGTCTGGATGATTCGCAGCTACCAACCCGACGTAATCGTGACGCGCTTCCCGCCCGACAGCCGAGCCGGACATGGGCACCATAGCGCATCGGGGGCACTGGCCGAAGAGGCTTTCAAACTTTCGAACGACCCCAAAGCGTACCCAGAGCAGCTGAAGCTGGTGAAACCCTGGCAGGCGCGGCGGCTGTTCTGGAACATCTTTATTCCCGGCCAGTTTTTGAGCAACAAAAAGCCCGACGAGGCCGGTACCGTATTGGGCATTGAAACGGGCCTCTATAACCCCCTGCTGGGCAAATCATATGGCGAGATTGCCGCCGAAAGCCGCAGTCAGCACAAGAGTCAGGGGTTCGGGGTGGCCGCCAACCGGGGCACCAAGGTAGATTACCTGCTTCTGAAAGCGGGCGACCAGCCCCAACTGGACCTCATTGAAGGCATCGACATGAGCTGGAACCGGGTGCCCAATTCGGAACGGATTCAGGAGATCATCTACCAACTCAACACCCAGTTTGTGCCGGCCCAGCCCGCCAGCATTGTGCCTACGCTGGTGACGTTGCACCGCGAAATAAGCCAGCTCGACACTACCCAGCTCTACGTGAAAGCCAAGCGGCAGGAAGTGGAAAACCTCATTCAGCAGTGCCTGGGCCTCGTTTTTGAAGCACTCCCTACTGACTATGCCAGCACACCCGGTGGCCGCCTGGACGTGCGGCTAACGGCCGTTAACCGCATCAATTTTCCGGTGAAGCTTACGCGCCTACGACTGCCGCAGGTGGGGCGCGATACTACCTTCTCGCTGCCGCTGAAAGCCAACGAGCAGGCATCGTTTACGTTTTCGGCCCTGCTGCCCAGGAGCCTGAAACCCACGCAGCCTTACTGGCTCGAAAGCCCGCGCAACAAAGGTTTGTTTACCGTGACCGACCAGGGGCTCATTGGCAAAGCCGTGAACCCGCCCGCCCTCACCGCCGAGTTTACCATAGAACTGGATGGCCTTGCGTTCACCTTTACCCGCCCCTGGCTCTACAAATATACCGACCCCGTAGACGGAGAGTTGTACCGCAACTTCGAAATCCGCCCCGATGTGACGGCCACCCTCACCGAACCCGTCTACGCCTTTGCCGATAACCTGAGCAAGACCGTGGAGGTAATCGTGAAAGGCAACCGCCCCAACGCCAGCGGCTCGGTATGGCTTGAAGTGCCTGCCGGGTGGCGCGTCAGCCCATCGACCGAGGCGTTTACGTTTACCGATAAGTTTCAGGAACAGCGTTTTACCTTCACGCTTATGCCTCTGAGCAGCAGTGCGCCAGAGGGTAAACTCACCGCCGTGGTTATGGCCAACGGTGGCCGGTTCAGCAGCGGCCTGCGTACCATCAGCTACCCCCACATTCCGCCGCAAACCTTGTTTCCGCCTGCCGAAGCCAAAGTAGAGCGGCTCAACATAACCGTTCGCGCTAAAAACGTGGGCTACATTGCCGGTGCCGGTGATGAAGTACCTGCTGCCTTGCGGCAGATGGGTTGCACCGTTACTATGCTCGACGAGGCCGAACTGACCAAAGACCTCTCGCGCTACGACGCTATTGTGGTGGGTATCAGGGCCTATAACACCGAAGACCGGCTCAAATTTTACCAGGAAAAGCTGCTGGCCTACGTGCAGAAAGGTGGTACGATGGTGGTGCAATACGCTACGCCGGGTGGAGGCGGCATTAGCCAGTCGGGCCTGAAAGTGAGCCAGATAGGGCCCTACCCGTTCACCATTGGCCGCGACCGGGTGGCTGAAGAAGATGCACCCGTCTCAATTCTGAATCCCAGCCACGTATTGCTCAACAGACCCAACAAAATAACCGACGAGGATTTCCGGGGCTGGGTGCAGGAGCGGGGCATCTACTACGCTGTCGATTATGGGCAGGCTTATGAGTCGCTGTTTGCCATGAACGATACCGGCGAGGCCCCCAAGCTAGGTAGCCTGATCTATACGGCCTATGGTCGGGGTCATTTTATCTACACGGGCCTGTCGTTTTTCCGGCAATTGCCCAATGGCGTACCCGGCGCTTACCGCCTCTTCGCTAACCTGATCTCCATCGGCACAGGACCATCGAGTTCGAGGAATTAAGGAATGTACAATGAACAATGTATAATGTACAATGGGTTCTGACTGACCAGTGCCACATACTCATCGGTTGAACGCGAAGCTGACTAGTCAGGCTGCATTGTACATTATACATTGTTCATTGTACATTCACTCTCATGAAACCCACGTACCTTCTCTTTTCACTACTCAGTCCCCTTTGTTACGCCCAAACTGACACGGTTCGGCTAAATACCGTTACGGTGTCGGCTACTCGGTTTGTGCAGCCTGCCCGCCTTTCGCCCTACCAGATCGAAACCGTTTCGCGAGATCGGATTGCCTTTTTGAATCAGCAAAATACTGCCGACATGCTTCAGCAAACGGGCAACGTGTTTGTGCAGCGAAGTCAGGGTGGGGGTGGTAGTCCGGTGCTACGTGGGTTCGAGGCCAGCCGCGTGCTGCTGGTGGTCGATGGGATTCGGGTGAACAATGCCATTTTTCGGGCGGGGCACCTGCAAAACGTTCTCCGCATTGACCCGGCTATACTCGAACGCGCCGAAGTACTCTTCGGCCCTGGCTCCACGCTCTACGGCTCCGATGCGCTGGGCGGGGTGATGTATTTCCAGACGCGAAACCCAGAACTGTCGGCAGGCGGTACTGTGGTCCGGCTTAACGCCTACGTACGGGCAGCCTCGGCCACCGGCGAACGCACCGCCCACGCCGACGTAAATATTGGCACGCGGCGGCTGGGGTTCCTCACGGGCGTGACCGCCGCCAGCTACGGCGATGTGCTTCAGGGCGATAACCGCAGCGCCGCCTACCCCAACTTCGGCAAGCTGACCCAATATGTCGACAACTCGTCGGTGCCGGATCAGATCGTGGTTAATCCTAACCCAAACCGGCAGGTGGGCACGGCCTATCAGCAGCTTGATCTACTGCAAAAAGTGCTTTTTCAGCCAGCAGAGGGCATTCGGCATACCCTCAACGTGCAATATTCGACCACCGGCAACGTACCCCGCTATGATCGTCTGAGCGAAGTGACGGCCGGAAAACCTACCTACGCCGACTGGTACTATGGTCCTGAAAAACGGCTGCTGACTGCTTACCAACTGGCCGTTACGCGACCTACGGCCCTGTACGATCAGCTTCAGGTATCGGTTGGTTATCAGGCTATCGCAGAAAGCCGCAACAGCCGTCGCCTGGGAGGAGCCACCCTGAAACGGCAGGTAGAGCAGGTGGGAGTCTGGTCGGTCAACGCCGATGCACAAAAACAATTCGGCAGCCATGCCGTGCAGTATGGGCTGGAACTGACGCACAACGACGTAACCAGCACCGCCACCCGCCTGAACGTGAAAACAGGGGCTGTTACTCCCGCCGACACCCGCTATCCCGATGGGGGCAGTACGCTCCAAACGGCCGCCCTGTACGTGACCGACCGGCTGACGGTTTCGCCCGTGATGAACCTACAGGCGGGGCTGCGCTATACGCTTACCAACCTGAAAGCCACCTTCCGCGACAAGACCTTTTTCCCCTTTCCGTATAACGACATCCAGCAGTCGCCGTCAGGTTTGGTGGGGTCGCTGGGGGCGGTCTATACGCCCACGGCAGCTACCAAGATCAGTCTGCTGGGGTCAACGGGCTTCCGGGCACCCAACGTAGACGACCTCACGAAAGTGTTTGAATCGTCGCCGGGAACGCTGATCGTGCCCAACCCAAACATCAAACCAGAATACACATATAACACCGAACTGTCTGTTAGTCAGTGGGTTGGTAATGCATTGCAACTCAACGGGACGGTCTACCAAACCTGGTTTGAGAATGCTATTGTGGTCGATGCGTTCACGTTCAACGGCGCGTCGACCACGGTCTATGACGGCAAAGACAGCAAGGTGTTGGCCCCGCAAAACAAACGCCGCGCCACGGTAGCTGGCTATACCATCGGGGCTAGTGTGCGGCTGGGCAGCGCGCTCACGTTCAACGGGTCGGTGAATGGCACGGCGGGAAAAGTGGGCGACGACAAAAACACTCCCCTCGACCACATTCCGCCTACCTACGGCCGGGCGTCGCTAAGCTACCGCCGGGCAGGGGTGCAGCTGGAAGCCTTCACACTCTTCAGTGGCTGGAAACGTATTGCCGACTACAACCCCGATGGCGAAGACAACGGCACCTACGCCACCCCCGACGGTATGCCCGCCTGGGCCACGGCCAACCTACGCGGTAGTGTCCGCGTTGGTCGCATCGGCAGTATTCAGGCCGCCTGCGAAAACATTTTCGACACCAATTACCGCACCTTCGCCAGCGGCTTCAGCGCCCCAGGCCGCAATTTTATGCTGACGTTGCGATTGGGCAGGTTATAGTGGTTAGTGGTTTGTAGTTGCTTCGCGCTGTAGTGGGCTGACGCCTGGCCCTTCGACTAGGCGTCAGCCCACTACAGCGCGAAGCAACTACAAACCACCAACTACAAACCACTAACCGCAAAAAACATGCCCCAACTACCCCTAAAAACATACCTCCGCTTGGCAACTGTAGGCCTGGTGCTGGCTACGGTTTTTGGGCAACTGACGGGAGGGTACTTCTTTCTTTTTGAGCTGCTGAGTCACTTTTCGGTGCAATATGCCGTGGTGGGGCTGGCGTTGGCCGGTTGGCTTGGCTGGCACAAACAATGGCTTTGGACTGCGCTGTCGCTGGCGTGCGTGGGCTGGCACATGGCCCTGATTATGCCCTGGCTGCTCGCCGAAAAACCGATATCATCCGGGCAGCAATCCCAACTGCGCATTCTCCACGCCAACGTACTGTTTACCCGGCGCGACCTGAGCGA
This sequence comes from Fibrella aquatilis, assembly GCF_017353255.1. Taxonomy (GTDB): domain Bacteria; phylum Bacteroidota; class Bacteroidia; order Cytophagales; family Spirosomataceae; genus Fibrella; species Fibrella aquatilis. Next base: position 77,463 of record NZ_JAFMYU010000029.1, read on the forward strand.
GACGATCCGGTTTGTGCAAGAGCAACAGGCCGACGTGTTGGTGTTGCAGGAAGTGACGGTAGGGCACATGCCTCAGGTGTGGGCAGCGTTGCGGGGCGAATACCCCTACCGCGACACCATCCGGTCGAAGGGACCGTGCCATATAATGGTCTTAAGCCGGACGCCCTTTGTGGCCGATTCGGCAGCGCGGGCGTTAAAGGTTATTCACCTCACCACCACCGTTCGGGGGCACACGTTCGAGTTGTTTACGGTACACCCGCGCACGCCCATCTGGTACCCCTGGTTTCGGGAGCGCAACAGACAACTCGCCTTTGTAGCCGACCAACTAACCCGCGCCAAACACCCCGCGCTGCTCACAGGCGACTTCAATATCAGCGTGTTTTCGCCCGTCTACCGGACACTTTTCAACAGAAAGGCAGCCATTACAGCCTGTAGGCGCGGCTTCGGCCTACAACCCACCTGGCCGCGTTTTCTGCCCCCCGCCTACCTCCCCATCGACCATACGTTTGTCAATAACGGCTTTATGACTGCCCAGTTTACCGCGCTTCCTCAGCCCGGGTCAGACCACAAGGCCATCCGAGTTGACCTGCACTTTCGCTAGAAAAGAGGCCTACTTACCAAAACACCCTAGTATGTAAATGGGTTAAGTTGGTAATATAAACCAAACTAGTCCAACGTTATGGCAGTCAAGAACAGCAAGGCCCTGGAGGTCGTCGAAGAAGAGTATAAAGATCAACATGCCGGTGGCAAAGCCGACAACGGCGCAGGCCATGGGGCTGCTGGTGGCGGGCACAACAGCGGCACGTCGCACAAAAGCAGCAAAAAGAGCAAAGGCGGCAGCAGCGCCGGTAGCTCAACGGGGGGAAGTAAAGGCGGGCATAGTAACTAAGCGTTGAGAAACAAGAAGTGAGAGGTAAGAAACAAGAGACAAAAATCAACGCTACGGAAACACGCTTGCGCAAGCTCTTGCTTCTTGTTTCTCACTTCTTGCTTCTTAACTAAAAAATGTACCGTATCCCGCACCAGGGGATCTCTTCCTGCACCAGCCGCTCGAAGATGGTGATCATCTTGCTTTTCAACTGGTGGTCGTAACGGATGTTCCAGCCCCCAAACTGGCTTTGCTTGTTTTCCTGCAAGGCGGGCACCCACAGCAGTTCTTCAGCTTTAGGGTTGATGGCCAGATTGGCCTGATGTTGCGCCTGATTGTGGGTCAGAAAAATTACTTCACTCTGTAGGTGCGCCTTCACGTCGGGCCGTACTGCCGCGTCGAGCTGCCGGAACAAATCGCGGTAATCGTCGCGCCATTGCTTGCCGCCGTACACAATCACGGGCGAAAAGTTTAGATGTACGTCATAACCCGCGTCATAGAAGTCATTGATAGCCGCAATACGCTTCTCGATGCTATCGGTGCGCACATCGACGAGCTTGCTCACGTGGGCGGGCATGAGGCTAAACCGGATGCGGATCTTACGCTTCGGGTCGAAATCGAGCAGCGACCGGTTTACGAACTTAGTGGCAAAGGTGGCTTTGGCGCGGGGGTGATCGCGGTAGAAAGCAAACACGTCGCGGATGCCGTCGTTCAGGCCGTAATCAACGGAAATATCGGAGTTGCAGCCAATATCGTACGTCCAGAAAGTAGGGTCAGTCTGGTTAGCGGGCTTGGGCCAAGGCAGCGACTGCACGTGCTGATCAACGGCCCCGGTAATCTCGTCAACGTTGGTGAAGAGCGTGATGGGGTTCACCGCTTTGTGCCGATCTACATAGCAATAAGCGCACCCGGCAAAGCAACCATTGGCTAAACTCGGCGCAATGTAGTCTGAGCTGCGTCCGCTCCACTTACAGGTGGTCATCTTCAACTTACCCAGCACCAGCACATCTGATTTCACCTTGAAATGGGTCATGCCCAGCTCTGGCAGGCGGTTGTGCTGCGTCACTTGCAGAGCTTCGGCCTGGGGATATTGGGCCAAAATGGCCTCGCCCCGTTCGTTCATAGCGTCGGCGGTATAAAGCACTAGGGAAGGATTAAATTCAGGCATTTTCGGGCGTTGAGGAGTGTATAAATTTAACGCTTTCTTGGAGTAGAATGTTCCTTAATTTTTGGGTGTAAATGGTTGATAGTTAGGTAGTTGTTAAAAGATAAATTAGGTTTTGATTTACACCTGTTACCTACCAGAATTGAGTGACGCAACTGTTCTTGTTCAGGGGAGTCTGACCGTGGTATAAACGACCAAACCGCAAACCACAAACCCCTTCCCCCAACCCCCTTTCCTTGCCAAACCCGGCCAACCGGCGTAATTTTGAGGTTTACCAGCATACAACCGGCACCAACAACGTATGACACCCCCCGCTAACGAACCTTCGACCGAACGGTCGTTGAATTTTATAGAACAAATCGTTGAAGAAGACATCTCGGCGGGCCTGCACGACGGGCGTGTACTCACCCGTTTCCCGCCCGAACCCAACGGCTATCTCCACCTCGGCCACGCGAAATCTATCTGCCTCAACTTCGGTTTGGCGCAACGCTACGGTGGGCTGACCAACCTCCGTTTCGACGATACCAACCCTGTTACAGAAGACACCGAATACGTCGATTCCATCAAAGACGACGTGCGTTGGCTGGGCTTCGACTGGGCGCAGGAACTGTATGCCTCTGATTATTTCGATCAGCTCTATGCCTTTGCCGAAGCCTTGATCGAGAAGGGATTAGCGTATGTAGACGATTCGACAGCAGCCGAAATTGCCGCGCTGAAGGGGTCGCCCACAGTGCCGGGTCAGCCTAGCCCCTTCCGCGACCGGAGCGTGGCCGAAAACCTCGATCTGTTCCGGCAGATGAAGGCCGGTGCCTACCCCGACGGGGCCAAAGTGCTGCGGGCCAAAATCGACATGGCTTCGCCGAATATGCACTTTCGCGACCCGATCATTTACCGCATCAAGCACGCACACCATCACCGCACGGGCGATGCCTGGTGCATCTACCCGATGTATGATTTCGCGCACGGGCAGTCGGACGCCATTGAGCAGATCACGCACTCGATCTGTACGCTGGAGTTCATTCCGCACCGGCCGCTCTACGACTGGTTTATTGAACAGCTGGGCATTTTTCCCTCGAAACAGTACGAGTTTGCCCGCCTCAACCTAACCTACACCGTCATGAGCAAGCGCAAGTTGAAGCGGCTGGTAGAGGGCGGGCACGTAACCGGCTGGGACGACCCCCGAATGCCAACCCTGGCGGGCATCCGGCGGCGCGGCTACACACCCGACAGCCTCCGCGAGTTCTGCGAACGCATTGGCGTGGCCAAGCGCGACAACCTCATCGATGTGGGGTTGCTGGAATTCTGCATCCGTGAAGAGCTGAACCGGACCACCCACCGCGTGATGGCCGTGGTTGACGATCAACCTATCAAGCTCGTGCTGACCAACTACCCGGAAGGGCAGGAGGAGATTATGCACATTGAAAACAACCCCGAAGACCCCGATTCGGGCACGCGCGAGGTGCCCTTTGGCCGGGAGGTCTACGTGGAGCGCGACGACTTTATGGAGGTGCCGCCGAAGAAGTATTTCCGGCTGGCACCGGGCCAGATGGTCCGGCTCAAGGGGGCCTACATTGTGCGCTGCGACGAGGTAATCAAAAACGGCGCGGGCGAGGTGACCGAACTGCACTGCACCTATATTCCCGAAAGCAAAAGCGGGCAGGACACGTCGGGCATCAATGTCAAAGGCACGATCCATTGGGTGTCGGTGGCTCATGCCGTGCCCGCCGAAGTGCGGTTGTACGACCGCCTGTTTGCCGCCGAAAACCCCGCTATGGAAGAAAAAGAGATGGAGTCAGATGACGACAACGCGTTCCTGTCGCTGCTAAATCCCAACTCGTTGGTGGTCGTGAAAGGTATGGTAGAACCCAACCTCGCGGGCCGGGCTGTGGGTGAGCGCGTGCAGTTTATGCGCAAAGGCTACTTCACCGTTGATGTTGATTCGACCCCCAATCAACTCGTCTTCAACCGCACCGTGACCCTAAAGGACGCCTGGGCGAAAGAGACGAAGAAGAGTTAAAAGCAAATGGAGTAATAATAAAAGGCCCTGTAAATCATTGATTTACAGGGCCTTTTAGTGCACTCAGCAAAGAGTATAGGTTTCTAAACCGACAGCAAATGTCGTGCGAACCTATTCGTGCCATAGGTACGACAGGTTTGTAGCAAGACGAGTGCTTACGATAGAACAAAGCGTGCCGTAGGTACGCTACAACACAGGCGCCGTGGTTGCGTACCTACGGCACGCTGGACATCCGTGTACATGCACCCTATTGGGCTACAAACCTGTCGTACCTACGGCACGAATAGGGCCGCAGATCCTGCTCAACGTCTCAAATTAACCCCTCAAACGTGAGCGTCACGACGCCGTTGAGCAGGATTTGTGCTTTGCGGGGCAGGGCTACCCAAAGTGGGTTGGCGGGGTCGCTGCGTTCTACAATTTGCTCGTTGATACGCGTTTCGTTGCGGCTGAACGACGCTAGTTCAAACGCTTGTAAGGTATCGTTATACCGAATCCGGGCGTGAGGGTTCGATACGTAAGCCGAGTCGAGGCGGATGTAGTTGGGGAACGGCTCGTTGTCGGGCTCACGTCGGGCCAACACCACCTCGCGGTCCTGCATCCAGTAGGTTTCTTCCACGTTCGAGTCGGCCATGTAGCTCTCTATTTTGGCCAGGGCCGCGAGCTGTTCCTTACGTACTGCGGTAGCAACCGGGGCTGGGCCGACGAGGGGTTTGTGCGACGGAGCCGCTGACGTAGGCGGGGTTGCCTGAGGCACCGCGGGTGTTTCTGTTGCCGCCGACGTAGGTGCCGGAAGAGGTTCAGCCACTGGCTCAACAAACTGCTCGAAATCGATTTTTACCGAAAAAGCCCCCGACTCCCGAAAATCGATGTGGCTGAACGCCAGCATGTTGGTATCTAGGGTGTTGTAAACATTGGTGTTTTTTACCTTGCGCGTGGCCTTCACGTTCATGGGTCGGGCGGGGGCAGGCGGGGCGGGTTTGGCTACCTCACCCCCCACGGCATTGCCCGACAGCGACCCGATCACGGCCATGTCGCCGGGGCCAATGTCGCGCCCGTTGTACTCCTTGCCCGGACCAAACTTAAAATACCAGTGCGACGCCACCGGCACGATGGTGTCTTGTGGGCGTTTGCGTTGTTTTAGGTGGGCATAAAACGTCCGCACAGCCTCATCCACAATCACGGGCAGAGCAGCCAGTCGCTCTTCGTAGGCGGCGGGGTGGAGGATCACCAGAAAATGCGAGTCGAACAGCAGCCGGGTACCCACCGTTTCGCGGGCCAGCGACTGGTCGAAACAGGCGATGATGTCGTGCAGGATACGCTCGTTAGAAACGATGGTCGGCGCGGCATCGGTTTCGGCCTTGGGAATGATCAGGTTGCCAAGCTGTTGCAGGAAGCGGTTGGGCTTTTTTTCCATCGAAACGGAAACGTGAGTAAGGTTGTGGGAGGACAATCTATCTAACTAACGTCGGCGTTAGCCAGATGTTTTTAGTGGTATGATTAGAAAGTAGGAGCATACCAATAGCAATTTATCGAGATGTGAAATTATCAACGAATTGATTAGTTCAAAAAGTAGCTTTTTATCTTAGAGATAGGTAATATATGGCGTATCGAAACGCCCACTTGTGATACGTACTATTTTACCCGTAACTCGATGACGAGCTTCAAACTCAAACGTGCCAGATACAAAACTGGATGTATGTTTTGTGATTGTTACTGTGCCAAGATGCTGGTAATCGGTCCAGTATGAATTTTTAAATGAGAATGCCGGACTAGTATCATACGAACCGGTGTTTGCACAGACGCGCGGTAGGTCATCACATAAACTGTCTAATTTATACGTGCCTATCTGTCCAGTGTATTTAGATAGACTTACTAACAAGTATTGACTTTTATTATCATTACCTCCCCCAATGAGCAACGTTTGTTGCGTCGCCAGATAACGTGCTGTAATACTGCCACTTTTAAAATCGTTGGAAACAGGTGTCCATCGCTGACCATCGATATAGCAACCCATTGTGTAACTCCCTGTTTGGGTAGCAGCAGGTAAATCTGATCTCGGTTCTATGGGCGTACACCCAGAAATTAACCCAATTAGTAAGGCGTAACAGATGCCAGCCAAAAAATTTATTCGGTGTACTTTTGTTAATTTTTTCATAATTTTGAATTAGTTAAATTGAGCAATACAAAGCATAACAAAAGGATCCTTCTGCTGTTTAAATAAATTAATCATTCACATTTTTGATTTTCAAAAATTACGTATATTAAAAACAGGTGGCTGGCTTCCACACTATGCCTTGGACAATTGGTATGAATAGAGATCAATCAAACTTCTACAAAGCAGATCATTATAGCACAAAGTAATTGCCTTTTAACCAAACACCTGGCAGCACAAAAAGCGTTTGGTTTATAGAAATAGTTATTCTATGGGAGACTTTATCACTCCTGTGTGGTCAATTTGTCCCACACGTTTTGCTTCTCAAGGAGTTGACTTACAGATGATTATGCTTCCACAAAATCAAGCTCCTTAGCAAAGGTCTCTTCCATGTTGGATAGACTCCAAAACGCCAGTCCGAAGACCACTATACCGATGATGGCGGCGGCGTTGAGGGTGCCAAATGCGGGTTTGAGGGCCTGGAACGAAAGCGTCATGGGGATGAGCATACCCCGCACAATACTGGGCACCGACGTAGTAGCTGTGGCGCGGAGGTTGGTGCCGTATTGCTCGGCCACCATGGTCAGGTACATGGCAATGTAGCCCGTGCAGAAGCCCAGCAGTAGGCAGATGGCGTAGAGCATTCCGACGGTTCTTAGTCCGCCGAAAAGGTATATGGTGCAAAGTAGAACACTGGAAATCAGCAAATAAGCCACCGCTCGTTTGCGGGAACGGAGCCATTGGCTCAGCGGTCCCGATAGCATATCGCCCCCGGCCAGGCCGATGTAGAGTAGCATCACGCAACGCCCCGGCTCTACGGTATTGGGCAGGTGCATGGCCTCGCCAAACTCGTTGGCAAACGTGGCCAAGATACCCACAATAAACCAAGTGGGCAACCCCACCGCCACGCAGCGCAGGTACTTGCCAACGCCCGCCCAACTGCGAAAAAACTGCCCGAAATTGCCGCGACTTACGCCCACGTGTTCCTGCTTCATGGCCGTAAACAGGCCTGATTCAAATACACTCACGCGGAGCAGCAACAGGGCCAACCCCATGCCGCCGCCCACGAAAAAGGCCGTTTGCCAGTCGAAGAGGCTGTTGACGATATAGGCTAAGCCCGCGCCGAGGTAGCCCACCCCCGCCACCATCGAGGTGCCGTAGCCGCGAATGGCTTTGGGCAGAATCTCGGCCACCAGCACCATCGCTGCCCCGATTTCGCCCGAAAGGCCCACGCCCGCCACAAACCGCATGAGGGCGTAGTAATCCGTAGGGCGCATGAACGTGATGTAGGGCACCACCCCGCAGGCGATGTTGGCTAGTGAGTACATCACGATGGAGCCAAACAGCACTGACATCCGCCCGCGCCGGTCGCCGATGATACCCCAAAGAATGCCGCCCACCAGTAGCCCCGCCTGTTGGCAATACAAAATAAATGCCCCAACACTCGACACCTCGGCCTTGCTCAGCCCCATCGACTGCAAACTAGGCACGCGTACAATACTGAAAATCAGCATGTCATATACATCAACGAAAAACCCCAGCGCCGACACAATGACGGGGAGGGTGAGGAGGGGAGAAAGGCGGTGGGGGGGCATGAATTGATTTACGATTTGGGATGTACGACTTACGATTTGTTGCTTACGCAGGCGTAACCCCCCGC
>NZ_JAFMYU010000003.1 GCF_017353255.1 Fibrella aquatilis
TACCAGCGCGAAGCCATGAGCCATATATTTTTCAGATCAATCTTCTGATTTTTCATCGCCTTACCCTTCCAAAACTCACTCCCTATGAAAATCACCCTCCTCTTCCCGCTCCTGACCCTGCTCACCGCCGCCGATACGCTACCCCCTCGTGAGGTGAGGTTTACGCGGCATTTTGTGGCGGCGGAAAGCTATGAATCGGTGGGGATTATCGACGTGAATAAAGACGGCAAACCGGATCTGGTGTCGGGTGATTTCTGGTACGAGAACAGCGCTGATCGGACCAACTCATTCCGTCGGCGGAAGCTCATGGGTAATCAGAAACGGTATAATCAGTATTACGACGATTTCTCCACAATCCCGCTGGATGTGGACGGCGATGGCGACCTCGACGTAGTGACGGGGGGCTATTGGGGTGGCACGTTGCGGTGGCTGGAAAACATCGGCGCGGCAGTCAACGAGACCTGGCCGGTGCATGATATCGCGTCGGTGGGCAATACCGAAACTACCCGCGCCTATGACATTGACGGCGACGGCAAGCCAGAAATCGTACCCAACAATCCGGGTAAGCCCCTGATTTACTTCAAATTAGAAAAGTCCAACACCTTCCGGCAGGTGACGGTAGCGCCCACCCAAGGGCATGGCCTCGGCTTCGGCGACGTCAACGGCGACGGGCGGGGCGATTTCGTCATGGCCAAAGGCTGGGTGGAAAACAAAGGCAACGATCCGCAGCGGCGGACCGAATGGGAACTCCACGATGAATTCGACTTCGGCAGTGCCAGCATCCCCATCATCGTCACCGACCTCACCGGCGACAAACTGCCTGACCTGATTGTGGGGAAGGCGCACGGCTATGGGCTGCACTGGTATGAACAAAAGCTGGACAAAGCCACCCAAAAGCGCACCTGGACAAAGCACGTTATCGACGAGAAAAACGCGCAGTACCACACCATGGAATGGGCCGACATTGACGGCGACAAACGCCCAGACCTCATTACCGGCAAACGATTCCGCGCCCACAACGACACCGACCCCGGCAGCTACGACGCAGTGGGGCTGTATTATTTCACCTGGAACGGCCACGAGTTTACCCGCCACACCATTGCCTACGGTCCCCCCGGCGAGGGTAAAGGCACCGGCATCTTTTTCGCCCTCCACGACCTGCGCAACACCGGCCGCCTGGATATCATCGTGGCGGGGAAAGATGGACTGGTCGTGTTTTTTAATGAGGGGTAAAGTAGCTACCTCACCGCCAGTTCAATCGTCACCAAACTCAGCGGCTGTTTGCTGCCGTGTTCCAGCAGGATCTCGTTCCAGCCATCGCGGATGAGCGAAATTGGCAATTGGCAGACGTAGCCGATGTGCTCTTTGGTGAGGTGGGTGAAGGGGCCGCAGGGAAACAGCAACTCGTCCGAGCGGGTGAAGCGCGTTTCGGGCCAGGAGCCGTTGAGCGAGACCGATGCCCCCTCAAAGCGGCTACCCGCTTTCAGCACCAGCTGTACCAGCAGTACCAGTCCCCGGTCGGTGGGTTCGGCGCATAAGGCCGTTCTGAAGGCGTATTGGCCCTTTCGTTCCAGCACCACCGGCAGTTGGGCGGGCACCTCGAACGGGGTAAGCCCCAGCGATGTGCCGTTCATACCAAACGCGTAGTGCTTGGGTTGCCCCCGCAATTGGTCTAGCTGGCCCACCGCACCCAGGGCGGCATAATCGGCCCGCAGGCCGGGCAGGCGGGGTTGGTCGGCCCCGAAAAAGTTGAACCACTCGATGCCCCCGGCCCCCTGCACCAGGCTGCTCACGGCACTGCCCCGCATCAGTTCGCGGCTGGCGGCGGTATCGCGCAGGCCCTTGGTCTGCTTTGCCTTTCTGTCGAACACCGGCAGGGGGTTTGGTGCCCCTTCAATGCACCCATATATAGCTACCCGGTTGCCCAGTTCGCGGCGGAGGGCATCGTGGGGCATGTCCCAACTGGTGCAGAAAAAACCGGTGGGGCAAACCAGGTCGATGATGCCCTCGCGGCAGAGCGTGACCACATCGAGGCCGATTTGTTTGAGCATCGCCAGCCGACCGGGAATGCGCAGACTCAGCGGGTAGGGCCGCCCCGTTTTTTTGGCCTGACGCTCCGTTAGTGCCCGGATCTCCCGAATCCAGTCGGAGATCATCGCGATGGTTTCGGCGGAGGCCCCCGGTTCGCAGCAGAGGGGTTGCCGCCACCAGTCGAGTTCAAGGCCTTCGAAATCATAGTCTTCCACCACCTCCCGAATCTGCTCGAACATCTGCCGACGGACCTCCGGCTTTTCGTAGTTCAGCCCCTGCCGGTAGAGCCAGTTCTGATCGCCGTAGGTGTAGCACTCCAGCCGCATTTCTTTTTGCTTCAGCAGGGGCAGGTTGAAAAAGCTGCCCTCGAAATTGTTGCAGCCGTGCAAATCATTCATCCGGATGCTCACCCACGGCGACACCCCCCGCCGCCGACAGGCTTTGGCGGTCTCGGCCAGCCAGTCAACACCCGCGTCGAGCAGGTCCTGGTAGCGGTTCATAAACGGCACCATGTTGTCCAGGAACTCCTCGACGGCGGCGGGTTTGGTAATGCCCTGACAGATGGCGTGTCCCCGAAAAAAGTCACGGTCGCCCCGTTTATAGCCGTCCAGAATGCTCGGAATCGTTTTGCTGGGGTACCACGCCCGCGAGGCGTTGGCGTTGATGATGAACGTGTCCACGCCACTATCCGCCAGCACGTCGACACAGCGGTGAATGGCTTTGGCTGAAAATGGCCCTCCTTCCAGCGTAGGTTTGGTGTTGAGCTTACCCGTTCGCGGATTCTTTACGATTTTCAGCGTATAATCTTCCGGCTGCCACAGTTCCGGGTTGTAGAAAAAGACCGACGTATCGCCGTTATACAGGTTACGGTGCCGGGCCGAAACGGGGTTCGAAGCCAGGGACAACGGTGGCGCTGGCAACCCAGCAGGCGTCGTCGTTTGGTGTGGCAGTCCAGGTAGCAGCAGGGCACCGGCTACTGAGTTTTTCAAAAAAGTACGTCTACTACTAGGCATGGCGTTACTGGGTATAGAACTAGGTTGAGCCACTGGCAAACTACCAATTTGTCAGCTGGAAACGTATCATCTTCATACCGCATCTTGTTTCAGGGCTATTTTGGTGCGACTTTTGTAGTCCCTCTTCGTAACCCATGACGTCGCCAACGCTTTCTTACCGCTCTTTACTCCTGTTTCTGACGGGGCTGCTGCTGTTTGTCAACGGCGGCGGGGCGTCGGTTTGGCGGTCGAACGTGGCTGTGGCACAGGCGGTTGCGGCCAAAAAAGCAGGCAAATCAGCCGAAAGCAAGTCTGACGTGATTATAAAGGCTGCTTCATTTGAAGCGGTTGTCGCGCCCGGTCATTCATTCGATTTTTCGCACGTAGCCTACTTGCTACCCGCGCCCATCTGGCGCTTTCTACACCTCCACCGGCCCATTCTGCGCCGCCATTTCGAGGTTCCTTATTTCTATTTTTCTTACCTCAGGCATGTCTTCGGGCACTTCATAGCCCCGAATGCACCGTAGAAGGACGTTGGTAACTAGATTTTGGATACTGGACTTGTCGTCAGTGAAGCTGCTTATCTACTAGCGCAGTCGTACGGAGGATAATCCAACAGCCAATATCCAGTATCCATCGTCCTTTTTCTTTTTCCTCCAACTTCCATTTTACATACACCATGCAAAACAGAACCGTAGTTCTGATTTTGACGGGTATTATATCGGTCCTGTGCCTGTATTACCTGTCCTTTACATTCGTTTCGCGCAATATTAAAAAGACAGCCGAGCGCGTGGCTACCGGTGCCGACGGCAAAGTCGACGTGAAGCGCAAGCAGGTTTATCTTGACTCGCTCTGGAAACGGCCCGTTTACCTGGGCAACACCCTCCAGGAAGTGACCGAGCGCGAGCTTGGCCTGGGCCTTGACCTTCAGGGCGGTATGCACGTGGTACTCGAGGTGTCGCCGGCCGCCGTGCTGAAAAGCCTGGCCGGCAACACCCGCGACCCGCAGTTTAACGAAGCCCTGAAGCGCGCTGCCAAAGACCAGCAAACAAGTCAGGCCAGCTTCGTAGACCTGTTTATCAACAACTACAAAGAGCTAGTGCCCGGTGCTAAACTGGCCAGCGTATTCGCCACCAACTCAAACCGGAGCCGGATCAACTACCAGTCGTCGGACACTGAAGTGAAGCGGCTGCTAACCGACGAAGTAGCCGGTGCCATCGACCGGTCATTCCGCGTGATTCAGGCGCGGGTAGATAAATTTGGCGTGACCAACCCCAACGTGCAGCGCCTGCCTGGCACGGGTCGGATTTTGATTGAACTCCCCGGCGTGGATAATCCCGACCGGATTCGTCGCCTGCTTACGGGTGCGGCCAAGCTGGAGTTCTGCGACGTGTACCGCATCAGCGAACTAGCCCCCGCGCTGGAAGGCCTGGGTGCCTATCTGGCCAAGGCCGAAATAGACCGCAAGGCGGCCATGGCCAAAGCCAAACCAACCACCACCATTTCGGGTACGGCCCCGGCGGCGGGCGACCTGGCTTCACAGCTGGGCAAGCAAACGGCCTCTACGGCTACGGCAACGGCTTCAGCCTCAGCGCCTAAAGTAGACTCGGCGCAGGGTACGGCTGCCTTGACCAACCTGTTTATCCCGATCTCGAACTTTGAAATGGCGGTCGATATCAAAGACACCGCCCGCGCCAACGCCATCCTGAACGACCCCGAAGTGCGCGCCCTGTTCCCCAACGACGTGGAGTTCTCCTGGAACCGCAAGTCGCAGGAAATGGCCATGTCGAACAACGCCCCCAAGCGGGAGTTGCTGCCCCTGTATTTCTTGAAGAAGCCCGGCGGCAAAGCGCCTCTGGAAGGCGACGTGATTTCGGATGCCGCCAACGACCTGAGCGAACGCGGTCAGCCAGAAGTAACGATGCGCATGAACGCCGAGGGTGCCAAAAAGTGGCGTGCTCTCACCGCCGCCAATATCAACCGCCCCGTAGCCATTCTGCTCGACGGCCTGGTCTATACCGCGCCCAACGTGCAGTCGGAGATTCCCAACGGTAGCTCAAGCATCACGGGTAACTTTACGACGGACGAGACCAAAGACATGGCTAACGTGCTGAAAGCCGGTAAGTTAGATGCCCCTGCCACCATCGTCGAAGAAAACATTGTGGGGGCTACGCTGGGGTCGCAGGCCATTCAGGCGGGCATTATTTCGTCGCTGGTAGGTTTGCTGATCGTGCTCATTTTCGTGGCCCTCTACTACGGTCGCGCCGGTCTCATTGCCGACGTTACGCTGTTTGTCAACCTGTTCTTCCTGATGGGCGTGATGGCCGCCGTGCCGGGTACGGTGCTCACCATGCCTGGTATTGCCGGTATCGTGCTCACCATCGGTATGTCGGTCGATGCCAACGTACTTATCTACGAACGGATCAAGGAAGAATTGGAACTGGGCAAAACCCTGCGTCTGGCTATTACTGATGGCTTCAAAAATGCGCTCTCGTCCATCATCGACTCGAACGTGACGACCTTCCTGACGGGTATTATCCTGTTTTTGTTCGGTACGGGCCTGATCAAAGGGTTTGCCACCACGCTCATCATTGGTATCGCCACGTCGCTGTTTGCGGCCCTGCTGATCACCCGCCTGATGATTGAATGGTACGCCGCCAAAGGAGGCAACCTCAGCTTCTCGTCGTCGTGGGCCAAGAACCTCTTCAAAGGCTCTGACTTCGACTTCGTGTCGCACCGCCGCACGTACTACATCATCTCGTCGACGATTATTGCGCTGGGTATCATCTCGATCATCTTTAAAGGCTTTGGCCTGGGTGTCGATTTCAAAGGTGGCCGGTCGTACGTAATTAAGTTCGAGAAGTCGATCACCACCGATCAGGTACGGGCTGCGCTGGCACCGTCGCTGGGTGGTAGCGAGCCGGAAGTGAAAACCTACGGTGGCACGGGTATTGGCGCCGACCAGGTGAAAATGACCACGAGCTACGACATCGACAACACCGCCCCCGACGCCGACAAGCAGGTGGAGGCGAAGGTGCTGAGTGGGCTGAGCAAGATCAACGGCAACCGGGCCAGCATCGAAAGCTCGCAGAAAGTAGGACCAACTATTGCCTATGACCTTATCATTTCGGCCTTGTGGTCCATTCTACTGGCTGTGGCCGTGGTATTTGGCTATATCCTGATCCGCTTCAAGCGCCTCGCCTTTGGCTACGGTGCCGTGGTGGCCCTGTTTCACGACGTGCTGATTATCCTGGCTATTTTCTCTATCGGCAACGGACTGCTGCCTTTCTCGCTGGATATCGACCAGGCGTTTGTGGGTGCCCTGCTGACCATCATGGGTTACTCGATGAACGACACCGTGGTAGTATTTGACCGGGTGCGCGAGTACCTCAACGAAAACCGGGGCAAGAGCGAATCCATCCCGACGATCATCAATAACGCCCTCAACAGCACTCTGAGCCGCACAGCCGTAACGGGTTTGTCAACCATGCTGGTGCTGCTGGTGCTGTTTATCTTCGGGGGGGCCACCATCCGGGGCTTCTCGTTTGCCATGCTCATCGGCGTCATCGTGGGTACGTACTCGTCGCTGTTTGTGGCTACGCCTATCGTGGTAGATACCCTCACCCGCGACAAAGTAGATGGTGACTCTGACAAGCCCGGCGGGCTGGTAATGCCAAAGACAGGCTACAGCGCCATCCCCGCCGATTTCACCGACAAGGAGGCCGCTACGCCCGAAGAATTCACGCAGGCTGCCGTTGCTAAAGAGAAGAAGGTAAAAACGCCGATCATCAAGCCATCGCAGAAGTAACAGACGGCTGCTGGTTGTTTGTCTGTTTGTTAGTTCGTCTTTTAAGCCGTACATTATTCGGTTGAAGGCGCGTTCTGGCAAACAGACAAACAGACAAACTAACAAACATCCTTTTCCTGTATGGAGACAGAAACTAAAAACTATTCCGACACTACCTCGGTCTGGCGGCGTAAACCCATGTACCTGTACGAGCAGGACATGAAAAAGAGTGAACTGAAGCGGGTGCTCGGCAAATGGAGTCTCACGGCCATTGGCATTGGGGCCATCATTGGCGGGGGTATTTTTGTGCTGACGGGTACGGCAGCTCACTACCACGCCGGTCCCGCATTGGCGCTTTCGTTCGTAATTGCGGGTATCGGCTGTATTTTCGCAGCCCTTTGCTACGCCGAATTTGCCGCCATGCTGCCCGTTGAAGGTTCAGCCTACGCCTACGCCTATGGTACCATTGGGGAGTTGTTTGCCTGGGCTATTGGCTGGGGCCTCATCCTCGAATACGCCATGGGTGCCATGACAGTGGCCGTGAGCTGGTCGGGGTATTTCAATAAACTCGTGCATTTGTTTGGGTTCGATATTCCGTTCTGGCTCCGAAACGATCCGGTGTCTGCCGCCAAATATGCCGCCGACAATGGCCTGGCTGCCCCCGGATTCTCCATCAACCTGCCTGCCTTTATTATTGTATGGCTCGTAACGTCGGTGTTGGTGCGGGGCATTAAAGAAGCCGCCGGGGCCAACAACGTGATTGTGCTGCTGAAGGTGGCCGCTGTCTTGTTTGTGATCGTGGTGGGGGTGTTTGCCGTAGTGCCTGCCAACTGGCAGCCATTTATTCCCGCTCCTGAAATGATTCAGGGCGAAACGGGTGCGCCGCATTCGGCCTATGGTTGGGGCGGCATTGTGTCGGGGGCATCAGCCATCTTCTTCGCCTACATCGGTTTCGACGCCGTGTCGACGCAGGCTGGCGAGGCCATCAACCCACGTAAGGATATTCCCTTTGCCATTGTCACGTCATTACTGGTTTGTACCGTGCTTTATATTGCCGTATCGCTGGTACTGACGGGCATGATTAACTACAAAGACATCGTGGGCGATGCCCTGAAAGCGCCTGTAGCGGCGGCTTTCGAGAAGGCCGGTAAACCCTGGGCTGTCTTTATTATCACGGCAGCTGCTACGGCGGGCCTCGTCTCGGTGATGCTGGTAATGATGTTGGGGCAAACCCGTATTTTCCTGGGCATGGCAAAAGACGGTTTGTTGCCTAAATTCTTCAGCAACATTCACCCCACACTGAAAACACCCTATAAAAGCACTATACTGGTAGGTCTGGTGGTGTCTATTGTAGCCGCCTTTACGCCCATCAGTATCCTGGGTGATATGACCTCCTTCGGCACCCTGTTTGCTTTTGCCATGGTCTGCCTGGCCGTATTGCTGTTGCGCCGGAGCGACCCAGGTCGGGAACGGCCATTTCGCGCTCCTGCCCTGTTTGTGATTGCACCACTAGGTATTATTATCAACTTCTACCTGATCGTCAATCTAAGCGAAATAGCCCAATTGGCGGCGCTAGGTTGGTTGTTGGTGGGTCTGGTCGTGTATTTTATCTACGGTCGTCGGCACAGCAACCTAAACGATTTATGAGGTAGATAGTGCTGTCAAAAAAAGCCCGGCTGCTCACAGAGTAACCGGGCTTTTTGTTATTCGTAAGTTCGCCCGTTAAAGTATAATCAACAGCGCTATGACCTTCAAAACCACAAACCCCTACACGGGCAAACACCTCGCTGATTACCCAGCCTATACCGATGCTCAGATCGACAATCTGCTGACCAGGGCGGCAGCGCAGTTCGCCGACTGGTCCATGCGGTCATTCACCTACAGGGCCGATTGTTTTCGGAGGTTGGCCGTCGTGTTGCGCCAACGGCACGACGAACTAGCCCTGCTGATGACCCACGAAATGGGCAAGATCCTGGCCGAGTCGCGGGCCGAAATTGAGAAGTGTGCCGCCCAGTGCGACTACTATGCCACCCACGCCGAGGCCATGCTCCACCCCGAAGCTATTGATACGGAGGCGCAACTGAGCGGCATTAGTTATGAACCCATGGGCGTGGTGCTGGCCATTATGCCCTGGAATTTTCCCTTCTGGCAGGTGTTTCGCTATGCCGTACCAGCCCTGATGGCGGGTAACGTGACGCTGCTGAAACCGGCCCCCAATACGCTGGGCTGCGGTTTGGCTATTGAAAATGCCTTCCGCGAAGCCGGATTTCCTGAGGGTGTGTTTGCCTGCCTGCTTGTCGACGTGCCCGCCCTGACTCCCATCATTGCCGACGACCGGATCAACATGATTACCCTCACAGGTAGCGAGCGGGCGGGGGCGTCAGTGGCGGCGCTGGCGGGGGCGAACATCAAAAAATGTGTGCTGGAACTGGGCGGCACCGATCCCCTGCTGGTACTGGCCGATGCCAACCTGGACGCCGCTGCCAAGGCTGCCGTTACCTCGCGCATGAGCAACGCCGGGCAGGTGTGCATTGCCGCCAAACGCTGGCTGGTGGAAGCCGCCGTGGCCGACGAGTTTACCCACCGCGTGGCCGACCTGATCCGCGCTATCCGCCAGGGAAACCCTCTCGACCCGGCCATTCAGATGGGACCCATTGCCCGCCCCGACCTGGCCGATACCCTGCGCCGGCAACTAACCACCGCCCAGGCGCAGGGAGCCCAGTTGCTGGTGAGTGGGTCAGGCGAAGGCACCCTGTTTGCACCCACGCTGCTAGGCAACGTGCGGCCCGATAACATCGCTTTTCGGGAAGAAACCTTTGGCCCCCTGGCCGCCATCACCACCGTACGCGATGCCGAGGAAGCCATTCAGGTTGCCAATAAATCGCGTTATGGCCTGAGCGCCGCCGTCTGGACTACCAACCTGGACCGCGCCGCGCAACTGGCCCGGCAGCTTCAGGTGGGCAGCGTCTTTGTCAATACCGTGGTGCGTTCCGACAGTCGGTTGCCAATTGGCGGGGTGAAAAAATCGGGTTATGGTCGCGAACTGGGGCCAACGGGTATTCGGGAATTCTGTGCCACAAAAACGCTTTTTGTGGCGTAAGTGGGTTAACGCCGTACCTTCGCACTTATGCAACTCTGGAAATTAATGGGCCTCGCAGGCTGTATGCAGGCTATGTCACTGGCCGCTTTGGGTCAGAGCATAGACGCTAACGTTCGGATCGGGCTTGATGCTGTGGCCGGGCTTCAGGTGTCTGACTACGGCCCTGTCAACGAAATACTGGTTCGCAATGGGTACAATGGCGTTCGGAGCAACAGTGCCCGGTTTGGTATTGGGGTGGCGCTTTGCGGTCCGCTGACGGGTAAGCTGCCCGTGCGGCTGGGGTTTCAGGCCATGATGAATACCAACGAAAACCTGTCGGGCAACAGCCGCACGTCGCTAACAGGCCTCAATACGCAGCTCAATCTGGAACTGGACGTGGTTAATAAGGGGGCGTTTATTGCTGGTCCACTCATTGGTATTGGTGTGCTAACCTCGACCATCGAAGCATCGAAAGACAACCAGGTGGGTGGTTTCAATAGCTACGTAGCAGGCAATGCAAAAGGCATCACGCTTCATCACCTTACGTTTCCGCTTAATATGGGCGGGCGGGTGTGGCTACGGATGCGCAACAACGCTGCCCAACAGCTAAAACGACAGGGATTCTTTCTGGCAGGTGGTTATATGCTGGGCCTCGATGGCCAAAACTGGCACTGGGCCAACAACGTCAGCCTGCCCAACGGCCCTAGCCTCAACGCGGGTGGCTGGTACGTTCAACTTGGTTTCGGTGCCCGGTAAACCGAAGTACTATCAACACGGAGCCATGGAGAAGAGCACGGAGAACATGGAGTAATTCTTTCTTCTGTCTGAAAACAATTCGGTGTCCTCCATGTCCTTCTCCGTGTTGACATTATCCCTGCTATGAGCGTACAGGAATTGGTTGGGTACACGTCGGCCATTATGGTTGGGCTGGTGATTGGGCTGGCCGGGGGCGGCGGGTCTATCCTGACGGTGCCCATCTTCGTTTATATGTTTGGTATCCCAACCTTGCTGGCTACCACCTATTCGTTGTTTGTGGTAGGCACAACCTCGCTGGTAGGGTCGGTGAATCATATCCTGAAAAAACGCGTCGACCTGCGCGTAACGGGTGCTTTTGCTGTGCCGTCGTTTGCGTCGGTCTACCTCAGCCGTCGGTACCTGGTGCCCGCCCTGCCCGATCCGTTGTTGCAGTTTGGTACCTTCAGCCTGGCCAAAAGCGACGCCATGCTGCTCTTCTTCGCCTTTGTCATGCTCTTTGCCGCCCGCGCCATGATCCGGGCCAAACGGCCGGAGGTGGGCATGGCCAGTGATGGCCGCGTGCGATTTGGTACGCTGGCGCTGGATGGTCTGGCCGTGGGCCTGCTCACGGGCCTTATTGGTGCTGGCGGCGGGTTTCTGATCGTGCCCATGCTGGTGCTGTTGGCGGGACTACCTATTCACCGGGCCGTGGCCACGTCGGTGGTGATCATTGCCGTTAACTCCTTCGTGGGCTTCCTCGGCGACGTACAGCACGTGCCCATGCGCTGGGGTTTCCTGCTGCCATTTACGGGCCTGTCTATTCTGGGCATCTTCCTGGGCATGTACCTCTCGCGGTTTATTGCTCCCGAAAAACTCCGCAAAGGCTTCGGCTGGTTTGTGTTGCTGGTGGCCATGTACATGATTGCGCGGGAGGTGCTGTAACGGACAAGCAAGAGGTAAGAAGCAAGAGGCAAGATGTTCTTTGAAGACGCTTCTTGCCTCTTGTTTCTCGCCTCTTGCTTCTCCACAAGGACCTAAACCTCCTCCGAAACTGTTTCTGACCTATTACGGAATACGACTGACCTATGATTATTGAGCAACTGTATACGGGCTGTCTGGCGCAGGGGGCCTATTATATTGAAAGCAACGGCGAGGCGGCCATCATTGACCCGCTCCGCGAAACTGCACCCTACGTGCGCAAAGCAGAGAAGGCCGGGGCCAGCATCAAGTATATTTTCGAGACCCACTTCCACGCCGATTTTGTGTCAGGGCATATCGACCTGGCCAAAAAAACGGGGGCTACCATTGTCTACGGAGCCAATGCCAACACAGCTTATGAAGTGCATCATGCCACCGATGGTGAGGTGTTTAGGTTGGGTGAGGTGTTTATTAAAGCCCTGCACACCCCCGGCCACACCCTCGAATCGACGACGTATTTGCTCATGGACGAAACCGGGCGTGAACACGCTATCTTCACCGGCGACACCCTCTTCATCGGCGACGTGGGCCGCCCCGATCTGGCGATTAAAGGCGACCTGACCGAGCGCGACCTGGCGGGAATGCTCTACGACAGTCTGCACACCAAGATCATGCCCCTGCCCGACGACGTGATCGTGTATCCGGCCCACGGCGCGGGGTCGGCCTGTGGGAAAAACATGAGCAAAGAAACCACCGACACGCTGGGTAATCAGAAGTTATTCAACTACGCCCTCCGTGCCCATTCCAAAGACCAGTTTATTGAACAGGTACTTGACGGGCTGAGCAAGGCTCCGGCCTATTTTGCCCAAAACGCCCGGCTGAATAAAGAAGGGTACGAGTCAATTGACCGGGTGATGCAGCGGGGTAGTCAGGCACTGTCGGCAGCGGCATTCGAGGCGGCGGTTAATGAAACCGGTGCGCTCATGCTCGACGTGCGCGAGGCGGCCGATTTTGCCAAGGGCTTCATTCCCAACAGCATTAACATCGGCCTCAACGGGCAGTTTGCGCCCTGGGTAGGTGCGCTCATTCCCGATCTGAAGCAGCCCATTGCGCTCATTACTCCCGTGGGCCTGGAGAAAGAAACCGTGTTGCGGTTGGCCCGCGTGGGCTACGATCAGTGCATCGGCTACCTCGAAGGCGGTTTCGAGGCCTGGCAAGCCACTGGTAATGAGATAGATGCTATTGAGTCAATAACTGCCGACGAGTTCATTCAGCGACTGGCCGCTAACCCTCAGGCTCCCATTCTCGACGTGCGGAAGCCCGCCGAGTTTGACGCAGAGCACCTGACCACTGCCGAAAACAGCCCGCTTGATACCCTCAACGACCATCTCGCCGGCATCAGTCATACCGAGCCGGTGTACGTGCATTGCGCGGGCGGCTACCGCTCTATGGTGGCCAATTCAATCCTGAAAGCCCGTGGTTTCGACAATGTGGTCAACGTGGAAGGTGGCTTGGCTGCTGTTAAAAAAGCTGCTCCGGAATTGTTGCGTGTTAATGAGTCTAACCTGCATTGACGGTCCCTGCTTGGGTGCTTGTAGCAGTAGTAAATACCAATTTTATCCAACACTCATGATCGATTTTCTTAGGCAGCCCTGGCCCTGGTATGTGGCCGGGCCGCTCATTGGCCTTACCGTGCCCACGCTGCTCATGTTGGGCAACCGGGCCTTTGGTATTTCGTCGTCACTACGGCACATCTGCGCGGCCTGTATGCCCGCTAATCTCGATTTTTTCACCTACGACTGGCGCAAAGAAGCCTGGAACCTCTGGTTTGTGGGTGGCATCCTGGTAGGTGGTTTCGTGGGTGGTGTTCTGCTCACCAATCCCCAGGCCATGACCATTGCCCCCGCCACCGTGCAGGCCTTGCAGGCGCTCGGCATCCGCGATTTTGGGTCAGGTTTGCTGCCTACCGACCTGTTTAACTGGAGTAACCTGCTCACGTTCAAAGGCCTGATTTTCTTTGTCTTCGGTGGTTTTCTGGTGGGCTTCGGCACGCGCTGGGCCGGTGGCTGCACGTCGGGCCATGCCATCATGGGTCTGTCGAATTTGCAATGGCCGTCGCTGGTGGCCACGGTCAGTTTCATGGTGGGTGGCTTCGCCATGACGCACCTCGGCCTACCCTGGCTCATGAAACTAGCTGGATTTTGACACAATCAATACAACCTCACGATGAATACTCAAGTCGACGTAATTGAAACGCCTGTTAGCCGCAAACGCCCGGTTGGTAACTGGGTCTATGGCGTGGTGGGCCTGCTGTTAGGTATCGTTTTCGTGAAGGCTGAAATCATCTCTTGGTTTCGCATTCAGGAAATGTTCCGTCTTGACTCGTTCCACATGTACGGCGTCATTGGCTCGGCCGTGCTGACCGGTATGCTGTCTGTACAGCTTATTAAACGATTCAATGTCAAGACGTTAGATGGCAATAGAATTGCCATTGCCCCGAAGAAATTCAAACCCGGACAGATCTACGGCGGGCTGCTGTTTGGTTTTGGCTGGGCCATCACGGGGGCCTGTCCGGGGCCGCTTTTCGCCCAGATAGGCGCGGGCTTCGGCGTCATCTCCGTCACCCTCCTCAGCGCCATCGTCGGCACGTGGGTGTATGGCGCAGTACGTAGTGGTAAGTGATGAGTTTGCTGCCGCCAGCATATTGCTCTGGCGGCAGCAAACTCATCACTTACCACTCATCACTTACCACTATTTTTTCATCTTCCCGGATTTTCATCCATTCCTAGCCTGGGTAGGGGCGGGTTGAGGAGTTTTGGGAGCACTTTTACTCTGAACACGCGGGCACCGCCCACGTCGAAATCGCAGGTGTAGAAGCCGCGTTCTTTCACGCCCCGGTATACAGCGGTGTAGTTTACTTTGGCGGGCCAGCCGTTAAACGCCAGTTCACCCGTGATGGCGTCGACGGCTTTGCGGAGGTTAGAGAAATACACTACGGTAGGCTCGCGGTGACGCAGGCTGTTCAACGAACCGATGGGCGAAACGGTTACTTCATAGATCGTGAGCGATTGACTGCGCATGAATTTTGTGGTTAAAATATGAGGATTTTTAGATAGGCATTTGACAAATTATCAAACTATTTTCCAAATCCACTCAAATTCCAGCTGGCGTAATTTTTGCGGATGCTATCCTTCGGGCAACGGAGCGAAAATAAATTTTGCCACTAAAAAAGCGCCGTCCCACTGGGGGCGGCGCTTCTTGAAAACGAATCATAATCGGCCTGATTAGCGCTTATACATCACCGAATCAACGGCTTCGAGCGTGCGCTTCAGGCTGGGTAAAATGGCCTCAATCAGCGTGGGCGCGTAGGGGAGGGGCAAATCGAGGCTGTTAACCCGAATCACGGGCGCGTCGAGGTAGTCGAACGCGTAGCGCTGAATGTTATACGTCAGTTCCGACGAGATCGCCGCCAGGGGCCAGGCTTCTTCCACGATCACGCAGCGGTTGGTTTTCTTCACCGAATTGAGAATTGTTTCATAGTCGATGGGGCGCACCGTACGCAGGTCGATCACCTCGGCCGAGATATTGTTTTTGGCCAGTTCGTCGGCGGCGGCGAGGGCCACTTTCATGATCTTGCCGAACGAGACAATGGTGACGTCAGTGCCTTCGCGCACCACATGCGCCTGTCCCAGTGGAATAAGGTATTCCTCTTCGGGCACCTCGCCCTTATCTCCGTACATCAACTCCGACTCCATGAAGATCACGGGGTCGTTGTCGCGGATCGAGCTTTTTAGCAGGCCCTTGGCGTCGTAGGGGTTAGAGGGAACGACCACTTTCAGGCCGGGCGTATTGGCAAACCAGTTCTCGAAATTTTGTGAGTGCTGGCTCGAGAGCATACCCGCGTTGCCGGTTGGTCCGCGAAACACGATGGGGCACGAATACTGCCCACCCGACATCGACATGATCTTGGCCGCAGAGTTAATCACCTGATCAATAGCCACTAACGAGAAATTGAACGTCATAAACTCGATTACCGGTCGCAGCCCGTTAATGGCCGACCCCACACCGATACCGGCAAAACCAAGCTCGGCAATGGGCGTGTCGATCACGCGTTCGGCGCCAAACTCGTCGAGCATACCCTGGCTCACTTTGTAGGCACCGTTGTATTCGGCCACTTCTTCGCCCATCAGGTAAACAAGCGGGTCGCGGCGCATTTCTTCCGTCAGGGCCTCGCGCAGGGCTTCGCGGAATTGTATTTCTCTCATGGATCAGTGCGTTGTAAGCTGCTTACGAACCGAACGGACGGGCAGTCCGGCCCGTTCAGAAATTCGCCCAAAATTAGCACAGGAAGCCCAGAGTGGCAATTCAGCTAGGACATAGCCACAACTGATTACCTCTTTCGCTTTGAGCACCATCGCCCTGATGTTGACTTGTATCTGTTGTAGCAGCTACTATTTCTCGACAGCAAAGCAGCGGTGTATGCACGAGTAGTAACGGCGGCATTGTGAAAGCTGTCAGGATTCCATAACCTGAAATGCCACTGGATCTATAACAGGCAGAATTGCTTGTTGCCACTGTGTCCCCAATAATCGTTCAAAAAGGATACCGCGCGTAGTGGACACTGAAATAGAATTGAGCGTTGCTGCCAAACCGGTGGGCAATGTACCCGGTTTGCTTACCAGATCAGGCTGTTGCTGTAACCATAGCTTATAGCCAGCCAGCCTATATTGACAATCAACTGTCAATTCGGCTACTGGTGTTTGCGCACCGCTAACCGCCATGGTAACCTGCACTTCAACGATCCAGTCTTCGGTATCTGCCAATCGTAAATGTTGTAGTTGTATACTGAACTCAACAGCCTCAGGTGAGCCATCAGACTGCTCATTGATGGTAAATGCCTTTACCCGGACAGCCCGGATTTGAAAGCCCATACCGGCAGATTGCTCAGGCATTACTATGTCTTTTCGACGGTTTGCCACAGTAGGTTGTTTTGTTCTTTAATGGGCCTGCGTTTCATGATGTTCCGACGGTTGCACAATGCCTGTCTGAAAACTCTCGTAGTTTATCAAATCAGACTCCTGTCTATAACTTGCTATCGCTATCCGTTCATAACGGGCCACTTGTCTGGCCACTGGTTTGGGCTCCTCTTTAACGCATAGCAGCTTTACTCCCAATACATGGCTTAAGTCACTCAACGTATCGATAGTGAAATTGTGTGTGCCGCTTAGCCATTTGCTGATTTCGGAAGGTTGCTTGTTGAGTTTGATTGCCAGATCTTTCTGCGCCCAACCCTTAGCATCTAAAGCGTCTGCGATACGGGCGGCTAGCATCATGCGGTCATGAATGCGTTGTTCCTGCTGCGGATTGACCGTAGCGAGCAGGTCATTAATGATGTCCATAAGAGGGTATATCAACTAGGAAAAAAAGTGTGATTCAACGGTAATCTTCTGTGTCAAGCGTTAGATTGCCCAGCAATTCCAACCCATCATTTGACCAATAAATGTCAGAGTCCTTTAGTGCTTTGATCATCGTTTTTGACACAAGCTGGAGCAGTTTATTCTCGTATGTCAGTTTAGGATCTTCCTGCCAAGTACGAGTTGTTTTAGGTCCACCACCACCTACAATAACGGCTACACGTCCATTTCGGATACAGTAGAGCCGTAAGTGCTTCCCATCAGCATCGTATAGTGCTTCAATGCCATCGCCAGCCCCAAATCGACCTTCGGCTGGTTTGAAAAATGTTTCTCTGGCACCAGTATGGTGGCCAATTTGCCGAAGCCTTACTAGTAGTTCTTTCACCTCATCAATAAAGTCGGTTCTATTTTCCACCACAAAGCGTTCCAGTAATGTTTCGCTCTGCGCATCTAACCGCACCGAATAAATGCTTGCTTGACCTCCAGACAGATCATCTTGCTTGGTCAGGGTGAATTTCACTTACGAGTAATTTTTAGACAAAAATAAGGCCAGAATGTTTAGAAATTTAATTTAAAACTAAATTAGAGTTTTGATTTATTCAAAGGTAGCTATGCATAATAATGGTCGGCGATCTGGTTTTAACTGGAGCAGTGCCCAAAACTCAAATCTTCCGCGTCGTTACTGGCCCATTCTCTAAATTGAGTACGCCGCGGGGGCAGACGGACGAGCAGATGCCGCAGCCTACGCATGATGAGCGCACGATGTCCTGCCCCTTTTGGGCGTAGGCCCGCACGTCGATGCCCATTTCGCAGTAGGTCGAGCAGTTGCCGCAGGATATGCACTGCCCGCCGTTGGTGGTGATGCGGAAGCGCGATTTAAACCGCTGCACCAGACCCAGATACGCCGCCAGCGGACACCCAAACCGGCACCACACCCGGCTGCCCATGAGCGGATAAAAGCCCGTGCCCACCACCCCCGCAAAGATCGACCCGATCAGAAATCCGTAGGTACTGCGGATGCTGTACGAGTCCAGGAACCCAAACAGCGTTGACTGACCTGACAGATAGCTGTAGAGCACCAGCGCGGTCATGACCACGGCAAACACGAGTACGCTATGCACGATCACCCGCTCGAATTTCCAGGCCTTCACCGTCTTGTTCGACAGGTGCCGGAACGGGTCGCCGAGGGTTTCGGCCAGGCCCCCGCAGCCACACACCCAGGAGCAATACCAGCGCTTGCCCACGAAATAGGTGATGACCGGCACGCCCACCGTTGAGAGCGCCGTGCCCCAGACAAACATGAAAATGCCCAGCGTACCGGCCTTTAGTTTAGCGTTGATCTCATAGTCGAAAAAGAAATCGTAATCCAGTGGCCAGATGCTCTTCAGATCTTGATAGGGCGCGTTGAGCAGGCTCATCAGTTCAGGAATGAGGAATGCAAAAAACAGCTGGAATCCCATCACCGACAGCGTGCGGTACTGCTGGTAGCGACTGTGGCGGTAATTGATTAGCATCCTGACACCCATCACGAGCACAATAAGGGTGTACAGTGCCCCATACAGAAACCATTTGCTGGCCGGTCCACCGTTGAGGGCGCGGCTGAGGGGGTCAATTAGCAGGGTCCAGTTGGTGATGTATTCAGGGTAGAAATAGAGCAGAATATAAAACCCGATCAGAAACGTGCCCAGGATGATGCCGATCCAGCCCACGTGGGTGGCAGGGTGGCGCATGATGCCATCGTTGCGAATGCCTGGTTTGTCGTTGAGGCGGGGCAGCGCAAAAAGAATGCCGCCCAGCGCCGCCAACCCGAAACTAAGCCAGAACAACAGGCCGGCGTTAGCTACGGGGCTGCCCAGGGTGCTGCGCTTGGTGAGGTCGAAGAGGTACTCGTCGTAGATAACGGCTTTCCAGTTTTGTTTGGCTTTTTGCTCGTCGTTGTAGCCGTTGATAGCCCCGCGCAAATCGCTCACAAAGGCAAACTGATTGGTGTATGGCTTGCCGAATAGTGGCCTCAGGCGGGGTTCCAGGGCCGTTTGGTGCTCCGGTTTCAGCGTCTGTTTCACCACCGCAGGGGTCAGTTCAAACTGGCCGAGCGTGAGTACGGCAATGAAAACGGCAAAGCCAAGCAAAAACAGGCCAAGGCCAAGGGGACGCAGGAAAGTGGGCATAACGAAGCGGGGTTTGTCAAATATACGTCCTGTGTAAGACGCTGGTTTGTCTGTTCGTGCGTTTGTCTGTTTGTTTGTGTCAGGTTCAGTTCCACCGAAGCGGCGTGACTGCCAAACAGACAAACACACGAACAGACAAACAGTCCCTCATGACCATCACCTTTATCGGCGCGGGCAACGTGGCCTGGCATTTGGCACCGGCGCTTGAAAATGCGGGACATCATGTGCTGGCCATCTATAGTCGGCAGTTAACCCACGCCCGGCAACTGGCTACGATGCTCTACGACGCCCGGCCCATCTCCGACCTGAACCTGGCCGACAACCCCTCGCAACTGTTTATCCTGGCCGTGCCCGACCATGCGCTCAATGACGTATGCGCCCGGCTGGTGCTGCCCGAAGGGGCCACGCTGGTGCACACGTCGGGAGGCCTGTCGCTTGAAAAGTTACGGCAACTGGTGAGCGTTTATAGCGACGTGCCGGTGAAAACGGGGGTGTTCTACCCGCTACAAACCTTCACGAGAGGTCGCGCCCTGCTCGATTTTGAGCAGATACCGCTGTGCATCGAAGCTGACGACCCCGACACTGAAGCGCAACTGGTGACAATGGGGCAGGAAATCAGCACGATTGTGTACCTCGTTAGCTCAGCCGAACGACGGGCACTGCACGTGGCGGCGGTGCTGGCCTGTAACTTCAGCAACCACTTTATGGCTCTCGCCAAAGACATCACCGACGCCGAAGACCTGGAATTCGATCTGCTGAAGCCCCTCATCCGCGAAACCGTGCGAAAAGCCCTCGACGCCGAACACCCCGCCGACGTACAGACCGGCCCCGCCCGCCGCCACGACGCGCAGGTGATGCAGAACCACTTGAACTACCTGAGCAACAAGCCCATCGTGGCCAGGTTATACGAGGTGGTGAGTGCCAGTATTGGTGAAAGAGCGAAAGCGTGAAAGGTGAAAGAGTGAAGGTTTGCTCTTTACCTTTACGCCCGAATTTTGATTTCTATACTCATTCCATTTTTTCATGAAAATCACCGTTGTAGGAGCCGGGGCCGTGGGAGCCACTTGTGCTGACAATATTATGCGTCGCGAACTGGCCGAAGAAGTCGTTCTGCTCGACATTAAAGAAGGCCTGGCCGAAGGTAAAGCCCTGGATATGTTCCAGACTGCTACCCTTTGCGGGTTCGATACTAAAATCACCGGCTCAACCAGCGACTATTCGAAAACCGCCGGGTCGGGGGTAGTCGTCATCACGTCGGGGATTCCACGGAAGCCGGGCATGACGCGGGAAGAACTGATCGGCACTAACGCCAACATCGTGAAGGGCGTAACGGAGAGCATCCTGCAACACTCGCCCGACGCCATCATCATCATCGTGTCCAATCCCATGGACACGATGACCCAACTCACGCTACAAACGTCGGGTCTGCCCAAAAACCGGATCATCGGCATGGGCGGCATTCTGGATTCGGCGCGTTTCAAAACGTACCTGTCGATGGCGCTGGATTGCCCACCCAACGACATCCACGCCACGGTTATTGGCGGGCATGGCGACACCACCATGATTCCGCTGACTCGCCTGGCCACCCGCAACGGCGTGCCCGTGAGTCAGTTTCTCGACGACGCCACATTGCAAAAAGTAGCCGCCGATACCATGGTGGGCGGCGCTACGCTGACCAAACTCATTGGCACCTCGGCCTGGTATGCCCCCGGCGCGGCGGTAGCTGAGTTGGTAGAGAGCATTGTGCGCGACCAGAAACATATTTTCCCCTGCTGCGTGGCCCTCAACGGCGAATACGGGCAGTCGGATATCTGTTTGGGTGTACCCGTGGTAATTGGCAAGGACGGCTGGGAGGCCATTATCGATTACACACTCACCGACGACGAGCAGGCCAAATTCAACCAGTCGGCCGAGGCCGTGCGGAGTATGAACAGCGTACTATAAGCAGCTTGTAAACACCAACAAAAATCCCCTGACTGGCCAGTCAGGGGATTTTTGTTGGTAGACCAATTAGTAGACGTTATTCGCCGTCAGGCAATGCAGGTCCGGCTGGAGTTGTATGGCTACGGGAACCCTTTTCCGGGTTGTTTACCTTTCTTATACAAATATTGTATCATTAGTTTCTATGAAGCGTATTGCTAACCCACCGTCAACTGCTGGTGAAATAGACCCGCTCAGCCTGCCTCAGCGCCTCATAGACGCGGCAATGACCTTGTTTTTCAGGTACGGCTATAGCCGCGTCGTGGTCGATGACATTGCCCGTGAATTGGCTATCAGCAAAAAAACGATCTATAATCACTTTGGTGGCAAGGCCGATATTCTGATGGCTGGCATTGAGCGGTTTGCAACTCGTTATCTCAGTGGTGCTGAGGCTATCCTGAACGATGTTGACCTCACCTTCCGGCAGAAACTAAACGCCTACCTGCTCCACATTGGCATCAGTTTTAGTAGTATAAATCGCGCCTTTCTTGACGACCTAAAGCGTTCAGAACCAATAGCCTGGCAGCGTATGACCGACTTTCGAAGAGAGGTGCCGCTGAAGAATTTTGCCCAACTGCTCGACGAGGGTGCCCGCGTTGGCTACATCCGCGACGACTCGACCCGGCAGCTGGCAATCCTGGTCTACGTCAGTGCCGTACAAAGCCTGACCGACCCTGATTTTTTGGCTCAGTTTCCCGGCTTTTTGCCCGTTGATATGGCCAACAATCCCCGTGAAACTATAGAGCAGGTGATAAATTTATTGCTACGCGGCATGTTGACCGAGAAGTTTTACCGCGAATAGAGTTAGGTAAGTAACGAACGCTAAGGTAAGCACCGATAGTGGCGCGTCGGTGCTTATTTTTTGTATTGGATGGAAACTATAAAAACTAAAATAGTGTAATTAATGCAACATGAAACGCTCAACAACATTCCTACTTTCGCTGGCCACACTGCTTACGTCGGCAGTTGCTTTTGGTCAATCGACCACGCCTCCTGCTGTGGGTGTGGGGCTTACCCGGGCTGCGCTCATTGAGCAGGCCCTAAGCAGAAGTTATGCCCTGGCTACCAATCAGGCCGAACAAACAAAGGTGAAAATCGAGCAGCAGTCGCTGCGGAATCAGTACCTGCCTGAGGTAACGTTCAACCCCACGTTTACGCACCTCGACCGCGACATTGCCATCACGATTCCGAGGTTGCCCTACCAGCCTTTGCCCAAAGAGATTTACAGCGGCCCCTACGACCTCTCGCAGGTGATTCAGCGGCGCGATATTCTCCGCGCTACGGTGTCGGCCAATGTACTCCTGTTTTCGGGGACGAAAATTCCCACGCTCGGCAAAGCCCTGGTGCTCAAGGGTAAAGCCGTTTCGGCCATGGCCGACAAAGAGCGTATGGCCGTAATCCGCGATGTGGCGCAGGCCTATGATCAGCTGGCGCTGGTGGCCAAATCGGAGACGGTACTGGCCGAAGCCGACACCCGCCTGCTGGCGCAGACAACCTTTATCAATCGGGCCGTAAAAGAGGGGCTGGCTACGCCCTACGACCGCAGCAAGGTAGAACTGGCCGCCCAGGATCTGAAAGCCAAACACGTCGACCTCGATGGTAAACGACAACTGGCCATTGCCCGCCTGACGCAGCTGACGGGCCTCCCCGCCGCCCAACTCGCCGATATCCGCCCAGAACTGACTCCACTTATGGCCGACACCCTCGCCACAGGCGTAGATAACCGACCGGAGATCAAGGCGTTGACGTTCTCGGAACAAGCCGCGAACTACAAACAGAAGGCCACCATTGCGGGCTACCTGCCACAAGCCTACGCCTTTGGTAAAAACGAATTGCGCCGTCAGGACCTGTCGGCCATTGAACCCTACTGGTACGTCGGCGTGGGTATCCGCTGGACGTTGTTCGACAAGATGGCCGCCCGGTCTGAGCGGCGCACTGCCCAGCAGGACGTGCTCATTGCCCAGAACAACCTCAACCAAACCCGCGAACTGCTGACGTTGAATCTGGCAAAATCACGGACCGAGGTGGCCACGGCCAACCAACTGCTGGTGGTGGCTCAGCAGAAAACAACCCTTGCCCGCCGGGCACTCGACATTGCCACCAAGCAATATGAGCAGGGCCTGATTCGGATTACGGAACGGCTTGAGGCCGAAAGCGATTTCCAGAAAGCGGAACTTGACTACCTGCAAGCCATTGTCAATCAGCGTAGTACAGCCATTGCCCAACGTGAAGCCACCGGCGACCTGACCGTAGGCGACGTTCAATAAACCCCGGCGGCTATGTAGCCTCCGACAACTAACCAAGTATATGAAACTCAACGTATTCGTATCAATGGCCATCAGCACGTTGTTGCTGAGCGCCTGCCAAAAAGACAAGCCACTCGCTACCGATGCCATCGAGGGCAAAGTAAAAAAAGAAACCGTGAGCGTGACGGCTAAGGTAACGGGCCGCATTACGAAACTGCTTGTCAGCGAAGGTGACGTGGTGCACAAAGGACAGCCCATTGCCAGCATCGATATTCCCGAAGCCGAAGCCAAACTGTTGCAGGCGCAGGGTGCCTACACGTCGGCTAAGGCGCAATACCAGATGGCCCGCAACGGAGCCACCACCAATGAACGTAGACAGGCCGACGCAGCTGCATCGGCCGCCAACGACCAGTATGCCCTGGCCGAAAAAAGCTTCGCCCGAATTAAAAACATGTACCGCGATTCGCTGATTTCGGCGCAGCAGTACGACGAGATGCTGACCAAATACCAGTCGGCAAAGGCGCAGCGGACAGGTACCCTGGCCAAACGCGATGAGGTAGACGGCAACGTACGCGCCGAACGGGTTCAGATGGCCTACGGCGACATGCTGCGGGCCGAAGGTGCCCTGAAAGAAGTACAGTCGGCGCTGCGCGAAAAGGTGATTGTGGCCGCCCAGGACATGACCATCGAGAGCATCAGCCTGCACGAAGGTGAATTGGCACCGGCGGGCTATGCCGTGGCTACCGGGTATGCTGCTGGCCGGACGTACCTGCGTTTTACGGTGAGTGAGAAAGCCGTAGGCGCGTTTGTGAAAGGCCAGACGTATTCGGTAAAGATGCCCTATAACAACAAAACGATAGAGGCTAAGCTACTAACAATCAAAGAGTTGAATAGCTATGCGTCGCGTACCAGCAGCTACCCCACCTATGAACTCGGCGAAGCGTCTTACGAACTGAAACTGATGCCCGTAAACCCCGCCGATCAGGCTGCTTTGTTGACAAACCAGACGGTCATGCTCACCGCCAACTAACCAGGCTACTCAACCATGAAAACGTTTTTTCAACTTATAGGGCGTGAGTTCCGGCAGTTTAGCCGCAACAGCGTGGCGGTGGCGGTGTTTATTGGCGGGCCGCTTTTTTTCGGGCTGCTGCTGGGCTTCACCTACAACCGCCCCACGGTGACGAACCTGCCCATCGCCGTGCTCGACTTAAACCAGTCGTCGCTCAGCAGTAAAGTAATCGATGCCCTCGACGATAACCCGACGGTGCATATACAGCAGGTATTCAACGATGAGGTATCCGCCCGCAACGCGTTCCAGACCGGGCAGTATGAGGCCATTGTAACCCTGCCCGAACATTTTGAAGGCGACGTACAGCAGCGACGTACTCCCGAGGTAGAGGTAGACCTGAACATGGCCAACATCCTGACGGCCAACTTTGTCTCGCGGGCGGTGCAGACAACCCTCTCGACCATCAACGCCGGGGTTGAGATTGAAGGCCTGATGAAACGGGGCGTACCGGCAGCCGATGCCCGCAGTCAGTTTCAAGCGTTCAGCATCAACAATACACGCTATTTCAACCCGTCGGGCAACTATGGCTACTATATGATGCCGGGGCTAATGGGGGCGGTGCTGCAACAGGTCTTTCTGCTGGCCCTGGCGCTGGCCTTCAGCAAAGAGTTTGACGAACACACGTTTGGGCAGGTGCTGGCCAAAACTCACAAATCGGGCCTGGTGCTGATCACCAAAATTCTGCCTTACTGGATCATGGGCGTAGGGATCTGGGCCTTCGTGCTGGGCATCCTGTTTCCCCTGCTCAAGATTCCGCCCATTGGTGATCTGTCTGCCACGCTGGTGCTCATTGCCGCGTTCACACTGGCTATTACGGGGTTGGGTATTCTGGTTAGTATATTGATTCCGAATCAGTTGCGGGCTACTGAACTGCTGATGGTGCTCGCTACGCCCAGTTTTGTTATCAGCGGTTATACCTGGCCTGCCAGTCAGATGCCGGGCTTTTTGCAGGGCCTGGCGCAGGTGATTCCGCTCACCCATTTTTTAAGCGCTTTCCGAAAAGTATTCTTTTTGAACGCGCCTTTTTCAGCCATTTGGCCAGAGGTACGGCTGCTTACGCTCTACGGGCTAGGTACATTGCTGGTAGCCTGGCTGGCCCTTTGGTTTATTATGCGGAAGCAGTCCCGGGCCACCGTTGCCGTAGTGACCTAGCCCTGAGGCTCCCTAAGGACGTAAACTGATACTATTCAGGCAATTTTAGGCCGCTTACTAACTCTTATGGGGAGCTTTTAATCGTTCTGCGCTTTGCTTTTACAGTGAAACTTGCTTCATCATAGGTTAGTAATCGAGAATTACGTCGGCCCCTGGTCGACGTATTTTTTTTGTAGTAACTCCACGATTATCATTTCTTTCCCTGCTGATTACTCAATTTGACTACCCCCATGCAACAACTCATCTACCCAGCCTTGCTGCTGGGCTTACTTGGCGCGGCTGGTTGCCAATCGTCGACCAAGAAAACAGATGCCAATATGGCCAATACCCCCGCCGCCGACGCGCCCAGTGCCGATTCGGTGGCCAGCGCCACCAACATCGACACCACCGCGCTGACCTACAAGCTCCCTAATCCAGAGGCCTTCGAGACCATCATCGACGGTAAGAAAACGACGTTATACGTGCTGAAGGGGAAAGGCATCGACGTGGCCATCACCAATTACGGTGCCCGTCTGGTGGGACTGATCGTGCCCGACAAAGCCGGCAAGCCCACTGACGTAGTCATGGGCTTTGGTACGATAGAGGCCTACAAAAAAGCTCACGAGGCGTTCTACGGGCCTGTTGTGGGGCGGGTGGGTAACCGCATCGCCAAGGGCACCTTTGTGCTGAACGGCAAAACCTATAAAACCGAACTGAATAACAACGGCAACACCCTCCACGGTGGGCCGAGTGGTTTTCATACCCGCGTCTGGGACGCCAAACAGTTGAACCCCCACACCTTGCAGCTGACCTATGTGGCCAAAGACGGCGAGGGCGGTTTCCCCGGAACGCTTACCGCCACCGTAACCTATTCAATTGATGAATCGGTGGCTGGACAACCCGGCCTGAAGATCGACTACAAAGCCACCACCGACAAGCCAACGCCGGTGAACCCCACCAGCCATGCGTTTTTTAACCTCAACGGCGAAGGCAGCGGCACAGTCAACAACCACATCCTGCGCATCGACGCCGACCGGTATTCGGCGGTTGATAAGGGGTTGATTCCGCAGGGGGAGCCTGTTTCGGTGGCCAATACACCCTTCGATTTTCGGAAGCCTACAGCCATTGGTGCACGTATCGACACCAAAAACGAGCAGTTGACTTTTGGCAAGGGCTATGACCACAACTGGGTACTGAACCACAAAATGGGCACCCTCGGCACCGTGGCCGACGTGGTTGGCGATAAATCGGGCATTAAGATGACGGTGTTGACTACTGAGCCGGGCCTGCAATTCTACGGCGGCAATTTTTTCACGGCCAACGATAGGGGCAAATATGGTAGAGCTGCCAATTTCCGCGAGGGGCTGGCCCTGGAGACGCAACACTACCCCGACTCGCCCAACCACCCCAGCTACCCAACCACCATCCTGAAACCCGGCCAGACCTACACCCAGACTACGGTGTATCGGTTTGGGAAGTAAGGTTTAAACTTTAAACCTTACTTCTGCTTCTTCTCCGCCGAATGGATGTCACGGAAGTGACTCATGATGCGGCTCCAGAAGCGTTTGCCGGGGGCATCTTTTTTGGGTGTCTTTGCCAGGCCGACTTCTGGCGAGGATTTAGCTGGTGTACGAACCTCAGTAGGTTTGGGGCGGGTGGTGGCATGGGTGGCCTCCTGTACTGGCCGGTTTACTGACTGCGACGGTGAAGCCAACGTCGGCAACGTTGACGTGAAGTAAAGGCCGCTTGCCAGGATACAAACAGCCACGTGACCCAATAAAGCGCGTTTCATAGGAAAAGTATTTTTTATGCTGCGGTTAGGCATTTTCTCAGTTACAATCAGCAAGATATATTTAAAAGACGAAATAAATGTATGGACATTGTGTCATTCGTGAAATTTAATGCCAATTTATTCACGACATAAGTCAATACTGTCGGTACATCAAATTGGGCAAAACGGGCCATGCAGGCTGCTACGCCCGAAGTAGTATCTTTGTCGTATTATGTTCGAGAACCTACAGAATAAGCTTGATAAGGCGTTTAAGACCCTGAAAGGGCAGGGGCGCATTACCGAAATTAACGTTGCCGCGACAATCAAAGAGGTGCGCCGCGCCCTTACCGACGCCGACGTAAACTACAAGGTCGCCAAAGACGTGACCGACCGTGTGAAGCAGAAAGCACTCGACCGCAAAGTGCTTATTGCCGTTGAGCCGGGGCAACTGTTTGTCAAGATCGTACAGGAGGAACTGACCGATCTGATGGGCAGCGAGGCCAAACCGATCAACCTCAAAGGCGACCCCGCCATTATCCTCATTGCCGGGTTGCAGGGGTCGGGTAAGACCACGTTTTCGGGTAAGCTGGCCGCCTACATCAAAAAGCAGGGCAAGAACGTACTGCTGGTGGCTGCTGATATTTACCGCCCCGCCGCCATTGACCAACTCAAGGTGTTGGGTGAGCAGGTAGGCGTAGAGGTGTTTGCGGAGCCGGACAACAAGAACGCCGTTTCTATCGTGACCAACGCCCTGGCCCACGCCAAACGCACCAACAAGAAGGTCGTGATCGTGGATACAGCTGGTCGTCTGGCCGTAGATGAGGTGATGATGCAGGAGATCGAGGACGTGAAAAAAGCCCTCAACCCATCGGAAACGCTATTTGTGGTCGATTCCATGACCGGGCAGGACGCCGTAAACACCGCCAAGACCTTTAATGATCGCCTCGACTTCGACGGCGTGGTGCTCACCAAACTCGACGGTGACTCGCGGGGTGGCGCGGCCCTGTCGATCCGGGCGGTGGTGAACAAGCCGATCAAGTTTATGAGCACTGGCGAGAAGATGGATGCCCTCGACATCTTCTATCCCGACCGGATGGCCAGCCGGATTCTGGGCATGGGCGACGTGATCTCGCTGGTGGAGCGGGCGCAGCAGGCCTTTGACGACGACGAAGCTCGCCGTATCAACGCCAAGATGCGGAAGAACCAGTTCGACTTCAACGACTTCCTGAGTCAGTTGCAGCAGATCAAGAAGATGGGCAATATCAAAGACCTGCTCGGCATGATTCCCGGTATGGGCAAGATGGTGAAAGACCTCGACCTCGATAACCAGTCATTTGCCCCCATCGAAGCCATCATCAGCTCGATGACGCCCAAAGAGCGCGAACGCCCCGACATCATTGACACAAGCCGCAAAAAGCGTATTGCCGCTGGTTCAGGCACTGACGTTCAGCAGGTTACAAACCTGTTGAAGCAGTTTGACGAGATGCGGAAGATGATGAAAAAAATGAACAACATGCAGGCATCCGGCAAAATGCCGAAGATGATGCGGTGAAGAGAATGTACAATGAATAATCGGTCCGCCGATGCGGTACAATGAACAATGGCTTCGCGTATTACCCAGAGCCGCACTGGCGGACCGGCGAAGCCATTGTTCATTGTACCGCATCGGCGGACCGATTATTCATTGTACATTCTTTAACTACTCCCACTCACATGAAACTACTTCTCCTTCTATTCCTTTTCCCCGCCGTGGCGTTTGGTCAGGCGTCGGTGGCATATTACCCGTTCAACAACCTGTTTACGGTCAGTACCAACCCGAATAATCCCGTTTGGCTGGATGCCCGGTTGCAGACCAACTCGCTTTTCGATGGGTTGAGCACTACTTTTTGCCCGATGGTCAACGTGAGCCGTACCGAGCAGACTACCTATTACGTAGGTGGGGGAGTCAGGCTCACGGCACTCAATGCGTTGGTGGGCGATAAGGTGCTGGATGGCTATTCGCTGCACGTGGGCGTGCGGGTGGCCCCTGTAATGACCATGCCCAACCTCCGGGTGGCGTTTGAACTGTCGCCCTCCGCCGCTGCCAATTTCAAGTCGGGTGTCTTCTATTCGTACCTGGGCATCGTTTATCAATTCACGAAGCGAGGAAAATAAGTGGTAAGTGCTGGGTGGTAAGTGGTGAGTTTGCTTCCGCCAGAACAGTTACGCTGGCGGAAGCAAACTCACCACTTACCACTTATTTTAATGCAATTTTACCCCGTTTGGCTCCACGTTAAACGGGTTTTTTGCGTTATAGGTATAGTGCTTTAAACAACAAACCTCAATGATCAGAAAACCTATTTTACTTCAGCTTTCATTGCTGCTGGCTCTAGCCGGTTCGGGCCTGCTGACCTCGTGCAAGAAAAATACCGACGTAGTCAATCCAGTTACTACCCCCACTAGTAGTAGCACAACGGCCACCGACAGTTATGTGAATAATTGGATCCTGACCAATATGAAGGATTATTATTATTGGACAGATAAAATTCCGGCGAACCCTGACAAGACTCTGAAACCCGCTGATTTCTTCTATTCGCTGCTTTACGACTACGGTAATACAGCCAATACTCAGCGTGACCGCTTCTCCTGGATTCAGGAAAGTGCAACCGAGTTACAGGCACTATTGAGCGGTGAGTCGAAGACGACGGGCCTTGATTTTACCCTTGTCCGCACCGCCGAAGGGTCAACCGATGTGGTTGGGGTTGTGACGTATGTATTGCCCGGGTCACCAGCCGACAAAGCAGGTATCAAGCGTAATGACATGTTCTTTTCGGTCAATGGTATCACACTGACTACAGATCAGGCTACATTAAATAAAGCTTTTGCTGATGAGTCGGTCACGCAGACGTATGGCTTTGCCAGCGTTCAGAACGGGGCTATAGTAAAGACTGCTGTTACCAAATCGGTAACGCCGGTTGTGTTTCAGGAAGACCCAATTTTTAAAGATTCGGTCTACACCGACGGGTCCCGTAAGATTGCTTACCTGATGTACAATCAGTTTGTTCCCGGCCCTAACGGTTCAGGAACGACAGCCTATGACAACCGTCTCGATGCCATTTTTGGTAAGTTTAAAGCACAGGGAGTCAATGAGTTAATTCTTGATCTACGCTACAACGGTGGGGGAGCCGTGACCTCGGCAACCAAACTGGCAAGCCTGATTGTGAAGGGTGTGAATGGCCAGACTAAAGTGCCATTTGGGCGGTCGGAATACAACAGTCTGCTTACGGCTGCCTATAGGCAACAGTATGGTGATGATGCTTTCTATTACTATTTCGATAACCCAGCGAATAACATCGGCAGTCAACTCTCGCGCGTGTATGTGATGACCACCCGTCGTACGGCATCTGCCAGCGAACTGGTCATAAACGGCTTACGACCCTTCATGACGGTCAATACGATCGGTTCGACATCGTATGGCAAGAACGTAGGTTCGCAGACGATCACCGACAAGAAAAACAAGGATAACAAATGGGGTATGCAGCCTATTGTTCTTAAAATATTCAACAAAAACAATGAGTCTGATTACTCAACCGGTTTTGTTCCAACGGTGGCAGTAAGCGAACCTTACGGAGCGTTAGTGCCCATTGGTGACCTCCGTGACCCCTTCCTGGCAACGGCTATTAATCATATGAAAGGATTAACGGGCGGACGCATTGCGGCTGGGCCTGACTTGACCGTTGGTTCATCAGATGCATTCAGACCGAACGCTAATAACATGTACGTTGAACTGCCTAAGCGCTAGCCTACTGAACTAGTACGCGCCGCGTTAGCCGGACGGTTCCGGTGGTGGCGGTGAGCAAATAAACGCCCGGTGGAAGGCGATGCTGCGGTAGTAGCGTCATCTGTCCGTCGGGCGTTTCGCTTGTCTGGCAGGGGAGATGCTGACCGGTAAGGGTGGCGAGTTGGTAGTCGGCACCGGGTAGCTGCTGGGGTAGGAGCGTGAGACGGTCGCCGGAACTGGGATTGGTCAGGATGGTTAGCCCCGGCAGTTGGTCATCGACAGTTACAGCTACCGGGTGGCTCAGCGTAGAAAGGCCGTCTGCCTGTATGTGCCTGATACGGTAATAACTCTGTCCCGGCAGGGGCTTGGCATCGGTATGGCCGAAGTAGCGCTGGTCTGGGAAAGGCGTCTGGAAGCCAATTTGTGCCCATTCCCGCGCATCTCGACTTCGTTCTACTACAAAACTGCCTTCAGCACCAGATGTAGGCAGTTGCCAACTCAGGTCTACCCGCCCCCCATTGACCACCGCCCGAAAGCTGGTGAGTGTCACGGGTAATTGCCCGCTCACATCCCGAAACCAGAAGTCGTCGAGACGAAAACGCCCAGTACCATTATAATGGAGATACTTAAAGTTTAGTAGCGGTATGGTAGGCGTTAAGGCATCAATTTCATCAAAAACTCGTGTACCGTCTACCCAAACATCCCATTTTCCATTGGCCAATGTCTCTGAAATTGGTCCACTAGGGGGTTTTAAGTAATGTAATGTGCCACCAGCTCGATTTAGAATCCATGTAATATCGTGCTTACCAACATAGTAGGATGAATTTCCTGAACCACTAGCATTAACCCATCGCAGTGCCCATCGCAGTCTGGATACACTCGGTTCGTTTCGTACATTGACATTTAACCGCGCAAAGGTTTGATCATTATCTGGGTCTGATCCATTGCCGGCATATTTAGGTCCTTTACCTACATAAAAGCCAAGTGCACCTTCACTGGTATTAGCTTCTGAAGAGAATGACCCATCTAGCGAGAACTGTATATAAAAACTTTTTGGTTCAGGGCTAAAATCTGCGCTATAGGTAGCATGCATAGTTCCAGGCGCGAAAGTCGCTCCCCCTAGATCGGTTGGTCGAAATGTCTCTAGCGTACCCGTAACGAGAGTTCCGCCACTAGTTATAGAGATAGTACTGACAACCGAAGCAGAAATGCCGGGTGTACTTACACCGATGCTCGTGAACTTGCTATCGCTTGGCGTAGCTGCATCAACATAATCAATAACGTTGCTGCCTGCTGAGAAATCCTGTTTGAAATACGTTGTTGGCTGTGCTTCGGCAACAGACGTAAACATGCTGAGAATGACCAAAAGCGAGACCAATTTCATGTACAAGTATTTATCGGTATAAATACCTGCAAACTATTGTATTTCAGTAACTATACAAAATGGCTAGTAAGTAAAAATACCAAAGTCGCTCTTGATCGTTACCTGCTTACCCTTGTGCGCTTCTACATGGCCAACCACCTGCGCGTCGATCCCAAATGAGCGCGACACATTGATGACGGTTTGGGCGTGGCGGGGGTGCAGGTAGATTTCCATTCGGTGGCCCATGTTGAAGACTTTATACATTTCCTGCCAGGGCGTGTGGCTCTCCTCCTGAATGAGCGCAAACAGGGGCGGCACCGGAAACAGGTTGTCTTTGATGATGTGCAGGTTCTCTACAAAGTGCAGCACCTTGGTCTGCGCCCCACCCGAACAATGCACCATGCCGTAGATGTCGCCGCGCAGTTGATCCAGCAGCGTTTTTATCACCGGGGCATACGTCCGTGTGGGTGAGAGAATGAGCTTGCCAACAGACATTGGACCTTGAACGTTAGACGCTGGATGCTGAACCTCAATGAGTTCGGTCAAGTTTTTACTGCCGCTGTAAATCAGAGATTTGTCAATGGCGGGGTCGAAGCTTTCGGGATATTTGGCGGCGAGGTTGTGGGCCAGTACGTCGTGGCGGGCGGAGGTGAGGCCGTTGCTGCCCATGCCGCCGTTGTACTCGGTTTCGTAGGTGGCCTGCCCAAAAGACGCCAGTCCCACAATGACGTCGCCGGGGCGGATGCCATCGTTGCTGATCACGTCGGCGCGGCGCATCCGGGCAATCACGGTGCTATCCACAATGATGGTGCGGACCAGATCGCCCACGTCGGCGGTTTCGCCACCGGTGCTGTAGATGTCGATGCCGTGGTCGCGGAGCATCTGCAAAACTTCTTCGGTGCCGTTGATGATTTCGGCAACGACCTCGCCGGGGATCAGGTTTTTGTTCCGCCCAATGGTGCTGGAAAGCAGCATGGGGCCGGTGGCACCCACGCAGAGCAGGTCGTCGGTGTTCATGACAACGGCGTCTTGCGCAATGCCCTTCCAGACACTCAGATCGCCGGTTTCGCGCCAGTACAGATACGCCAGCGACGATTTGGTACCGGCCCCGTCGGCGTGCATGATGGTGCAGAAATCGGGGTCAGCGGCCAGAATGTCGGGCACGATTTTGCAAAACGCTTTGGGAAAAAGCCCTTTGTCGAGGCGGGCAATGGCGTTGTGCACGTCTTCTTTGTCAGCAGAAACGCCCCGTTGGGCATAGCGGTCAGTCATGGGGGCAAAGGTAAGAAAGGGAGTGGTGAGTGCTGAGTGGTAAACGATGAGTTTGCTGCCGCAAGCGTAGTACTCTGGCGGAAGCAAACTCATCACTCATCACTCAGCACTCAATACTCTATTCCCGCGGCGCGGCGGACTTCGTCGAGGAGGGTCATCAGGTTGCGGCTGTCGGCGTGGCGCCATAGGGGGCTTTCGGTGAGGCCCTGCTCCAGGCAGTCCATCACGTGCTGCGCTTCGTAGTCGTAGCCGTGGGTGGTGCGGTCGAAGGTGAGGGTGACGGGGTCAGCGTCAGGTTTTTCGAGGGTGACGGCCGTGCTTTCGTGGAAACGGCTGTGGATGCGGATCGTGCCTTCGGTACCATAGATGATGGCCAGGTTTTCGGTGTTGGCCATAAAGGTGCTGTTTAGTATTGCCATCGCTCCATTTTTATAGGTCAGCACCATGCCGCACTGCTCGTCGGCACCGGTAGGCGCGAGCGTGGCCGAGGCCTGCACGGTGGCGGGCATGCCCAGCATCAAATAGCTGATAAACAGGGGGTAAATGCCAATGTCGAGCAGGGAGCCGCCACCCAGCGCTTTGTCGAACAGGCGGGTGTTGGGGTCATACTGCGCTTTGAAACCGAAGTCGGCTTTCACGGTGAGCACCTTGCCAATGGCCCCTTCGTCGAGCCAGGTTTTGGCCTGCTGAATGGTGGGCATGAAGCGGCTCCAGAGGGCTTCCATCAAAAACGTCTGCCGCGCTTCGGCCACGTCGAGCATCTGGTTTACCTCGCCAATGTCCATGCCGAAGGGCTTTTCGCAGAGCACCGACAGTCCGCCGTTGAGGCAAAGCAGGGTGTTGGCGCGGTGGTACACGTGGCGCGTGGCAATGTAGACCACGTCGATTTCGTCGGCCAGAGGCAGCAGGTCTTCATAGCGGGCCAGGGCGCGGGGGTGGGTGCCGTCGGGGCGGGTGTAGTGGGCGGCAAACTCGTCGGCGCGAGCCTGATCGGTAGAAGCCACGGCTACGAGGTCGGCATGAGGCAGGGTCATGAGATCCTGCGCGAATTTATGGGCGATTTTTCCTAGGCCCAGGATGGCCCAGCGGGTTTTAGCAGACATAACAGATTCATTATTTTTAACTGCAAACTACAGCGCTAATGCCGATGTTTGGGCATGAAATTTCTGCTAACCATCGCCTTGCTACTGGTCTTGTTGCCCGCTTTCGCCCAAAATACCGAGCAGCCCGACCCCCTGCGCCCATCTACGCCCGACAGTACCCAGGCCGCTACCGACA
The DNA here is from genome assembly GCF_017353255.1 of Fibrella aquatilis. Lineage (GTDB taxonomy): Bacteria > Bacteroidota > Bacteroidia > Cytophagales > Spirosomataceae > Fibrella > Fibrella aquatilis. The sequence goes on from NZ_JAFMYU010000003.1 coordinate 34,995, forward strand.
CTACCGCCACCGCCCTGGGGCAGGACGACGAGAAAGAACTGAACGATGACGACACCACCCAGATCGATTACCGGTTCCGGTTCACCGCCGATGGCACGTTCACAGGCGGCAACGTGAATCGCTCGTTGCTGCAACTCGTGAGCGCCTTCGACGTCGACGTGAGCAAGGTGGTGAAGCTGTCGAGCAACCCATCGTTTGTGTATGGGCGGCAAAATGGGTTGCTCAATGAGCGCGAATATTTTGGCGATGCCCGCGTCACGCTTTTCCACGAAAAGCGGCTGTACTATCTGGCGTTTGGGGCGTTTGAAAAAAGCAATCTTCGGCAAATTCTCAACCGCTACACCGTGGCCGCCGGGCTGGGCTATAAACTGCTGGAACGCAAACGAGCCTACATTTCGCTGACAGACGTGCTACTCCACGAAAACACCGATTTTGCCGTGCTCAACGACATCAACGTCTGGCGCAATTCGGCCCGGCTCTTTGGCGAATACACCTTTGGCAATGACCGATGGACGGTTTCGCACACGACTTTCTACCAACCCGCCCTGAGTCGACAAGGTGATCAGCCGCTCAACGTGCGCTGGAATGGCAGTATCAGTGTGCAATATAAAGTCAACGCCTACCTGAGCTTTCGCACCACGTTTGCCAACTCCTACGAGAGCGTGGTGGTACCGGGCCGCGTGAACGACGACACTCGACTTACGCTGGGATTGACCTATGAGAAGAAGTAGTTGGCAATGGCAGTCCAACCGGTCCGCCGGTGTGGTTTCGGTAGTGGGCAGTATGCTTTACTGTCTATTGCTGACTTTGCCCGGTCAGGCGCAGGATTTTGTCTGGACACCGGGGCTGCAACGCGCCTATGTCGACCTCACCAAAGGCAAGCTGCAACCCGCCCGGCAAGCCCTGGCGGCAGAGCCAAACAAAGCCAACGGCATCTACCTCTACGTAGCCAACTACGTCGACATGCTGGCCCTGCTGGCTTCCGACGATGACCGGCTGCTGGCTCAACTTGCCCCCAACGAATCGACCCGGCTCGATCAACTCGATAACCTCGACGAATCGTCGCCCTACCAGCGGCTGCTACTGGCCGAGGTGCGGCTGCACTGGGCGTTTGTAAAGCTTAAATTCGGGAAAGACCTGGCTGCCAGTTGGGCCGTTATCAAGGCATACAGGCTTCTGGTGGCTAATCAGCAGCGTTTTCCCAACTTTTTGCCCACCTACAAATCGCTGGGGACGTTGCGCATCATGATCGGTTCGGTGCCCGACTCATACGCCTGGGTGGCGCGGCTGCTGGGCCTGCGGGGTAATGTGCAACAGGGCCTGGCCGACCTGCAACGCGCCCAACAAGACACCCTCTTCAGGACCGAAGCCCGCCTGGCCGACCTGCTGATCCGGGCCTACGTGCTGCGCTTTTCTGATGCCAACGAAGGGGTACTCCGGCAGTTTGTGGATGAAGCGCCAGACAATTTGCTGGTGCGTTTTTTTGCCGCCACCACCGAAATGAAAAACGCCCGCTCGGAGCAGGCGCTGGCGTGGCTTAGTACCCGCCCCTCCGGCCCGGCCTACGTGAGCCTGCCCATTATTGATAACCTCCTGGGCGACATCTTTCTGCAAAAAGGGCAGTATACCGTCGCGCTGGGTCATTACGGGCAATTTCTAGCCAGCTACCGGGGGCAGAACTTTGTGAAAGACACCCATTACAAGCGCTTCTTATGCTACTGGCTAAGTGGCGATGTGGCCCGTGCCCGTCCCGAAATTTCGCTTGTGCTGGCGCAGGGTCGCACTACTGTAGAGGCCGACAAAGCCGCTCAGAAAGCAGCAGAAACCTACCGCAAAGTCTTCCCCGGCGCGGGGCAGCGGGTGCTCATGCAGGCACGGATGGCCTCAGACGGTGGGTACCTGGAGCAGGCGGTCACCGGGCTGAAACCCTATACCGAAACCGCCTTTGCCACCACGCCCGAACGGGCCGAATACCAGTACCGATTGGGGCGTATCTATCAGAAAATGAACAATTTATCTGTCGCCGTTACGGCATTCGAAAGGGCGGTGTTCCTGAGCGAAGCTGACCAACTGTCGTTTGGGGCGCTCGCCTCTTTGCAACTCGGCTACCTATATCAACAACTTCGCCAACCTACCAAAGCCCGACAAGCTTTTGAGAAAGCCCTCAGCTACAAACACCACGAATACAAAAACAGCATAGATAACAAAGCCCGGGCAGGGCTTGGCAGTATGTAGTTGCCAAGAAGACAACCTGCTACTGTCCCTATTACTTTAAGCACAACGTGGCGGCTAGAAATCCAGTCGCCACGTTGTGCTCTTTATTACGTTAACTGTTTATTTTTCCAGCTTCATCACCGTTACGCCCAGCGGGGGGATGGTCAGGCTTATTGACTGTTCCTTGCCGTGCAGGGGTGTATCTTCGGTAGTTAGCGGTTCGCCGTTGAGCACGCCACTGCCGTAGAACTCGGTGGCGTCTGAGTTGAAGATCTCGTGGTACGTACCGGCTGCTGGCACGCCGATGCGGTAGTTGGGGCGCGGCACGGGCGTCATGTTCAGCACCACCACTACCGTTTCTTCGGGCGTGTCGCCGCGGCGGGCGTAGGTGAGTACGCTGTTTTCGCGGTCGGTGGTGTCGATCCATTCAAAGCCGCTCGCCTCAAAGTTGCGCTGGTACAGGGCCGGTTCGGTGCGATAGAGGTTGTTAAGGGCTTTCACGCAGGCCGCCATGCCCTTGTGCGGGGCGTGGTCGAGCAGGTGCCAGTCCAGGCTTTGGTCGAAATTCCATTCTGACGTCTGGCCAAATTCACCGCCCATAAACAGCAGTTTCGTGCCGAAGTGGGTAAACATGTACCCAAACAACAGCCGCAGGTTGGCAAACCGCTGCCATTCGTCACCTGGCATTTTGCTCACCAGCGAATGTTTGCCATACACCACCTCATCGTGCGAGAGGGGCAGGCAGAAGTTCTCCGAGAAACCATATACCGTGCTAAATGTCAGCTCGTCCTGGTGGTATTTGCGGTTGATGGGTTCGCGCTCGAAATAGCGGAGCGTGTCGTTCATCCAGCCCATCATCCACTTCTGGCCAAAGCCTAAGCCACCCGTAAATACCGGACGTGACACACCCGGAAACGCCGTTGATTCTTCGGCGATGGTTTGCGCATCGGGGAAGTCGCGGTAGACGGCTTCGTTGATTTCTTTGAAAAGCGAAATGGCGTCCAAATTTTCGCGACCGCCAAACATATTCGGCTCCCACTCGCCCGCGTTCCGCGAATAGTCGAGGTAGAGCATCGAGGCCACGGCATCTACACGCAGGCCGTCGGCATGGCACCGGTCAAGCCAGAACAGGGCGTTGCTGAGCAAAAACGAGCGCACTTCGGGCCTCCCGTAGTTGAAAATATACGATTTCCAGTCGGGGTGGTAGCCTTTGCGCGGGTCAGGGTGTTCGTAGAGGTGCGAACCGTCGAACTCATAGAGGCCGTTAGCGTCGCCGGGGAAGTGGGCGGGCACCCAGTCGAGAATGACGCCCACGCCTGCCTGGTGCAGTCGTTCTACCAGCTTCATGAAATCCTGCGGGGCACCAAACCGGCTGCTGGGGGCGTAATAGCCCGTAACCTGGTAGCCCCACGAAGGCGGGTAGGGGTAATGCATGACGGGCATAAACTCCACATGGGTGAAGCCCATCTCCTGCACATACGGCACGAGTGCGTCGGCAATTTCGCCGTAGGTCAACTCACGTGTGGGGTCCGACGGGTCGCGTTTCCACGACGACATATGCACCTCATAGATGGACTGGGGAGCATTCAGGGCGTTTTTCGGTCCCCGGTTGGCCATCCATTCCCCATCATTCCATTCGTAGTAGGTGTCCCAGACTTTGGTGGCGGTTTGGGGCGGCACTTCCCAAAAATGGGCGTAGGGATCGCCTTTTTCCATTTCGCGGCCATCTTCGTGCACTATGAAATATTTGTAGGTCTGCCCGTTGCCGATGGCCGGAATAAATGTTTCCCAAATGCCCGACGAGTCCCAGCGGACGTTCATGGGCGCACTGCCCCGGTCCCAGCCGTTGAAGTCGCCAATGACGGCCACGTAGCGGGCCGAGGGTGCCCACACAGCGAAATAGGTGCCCTGTACGCCATTGTGCGTAACCACGTGCGAACCAAACTTGTCGTAAAGTTTACCGTGCTTCCCCTCGCGGAACAAATGGATATCGAGGTCGGAGAAGCGCGAATAGGCACCGCCAAATTCGGTGCCGGGGGTAGATTCATATGCCGTTTCGGGGGCGGCAGTGGGTGTAGATTCGGTACTGGGGGTGGTGGCATCTGCCACGTTCGTTGTCTTACGCTTGGCCATACAGTAGTAAATACGTCTCGTAAACGAAACCGCGAAGTGGCCGGAAAGTTAGCAAAATAAAAAGCCCCGTTGTGGCGGGGCTTTTTAGAGGTAGTCGTTACACCTGTGCTCGCTTGGCGCAGCAGCCAGTGCCGCCGCTGCCTTTTTCGCACTGCTTTTCGCAGTTTTCGGTCTTGGCTTTCACCTTCACTTTCTTGCTCTTCCTGGTGTCACCTGCCTGTGCGGCAGTGGCTAATGTGGCAAGTAGGGCCAAGCCCAGTAGGGTTTGTTTCATAATAGCGGTCGGTTTGGTTCAGCCAGTAAGCTACAAAAGTTAGGCCAATATCTCCAACTCCCACGTAATCTCGGCGGTGGGGCGGAGTTGGGCGGTGGCTGAGCAGTATTTGTTCATCGAGAGGTCGATGGCGCGGCGCACTTTGGCTTCGTTGAGGTCGCCGGTGAGTTGAAACGTGAGGTGGATGGTCTTGAACGGAGCCGGGTTGGCCCCGTGTTCGCGCTGACCGTCTACTTTCATCTTAAAGTCCTGGATGACCTGCTTTTGCTTGTTCAGGATCACGATCACGTCGATGGCGCTGCAACTGGCCAGACCCATCAGCAGCATTTCCATGGGCCGTGCGCCCGCGTTATGGCCACCAATAGCCACCGACCCGTCGATGTCGAGTGTAACGCCTGCCACGCCGGTGGCGGCAAAGTGAAACGCCTCATCGACCCGGTGCAGGTCAACGGTCATGGTGTCGTAGGTGGGGGTTACCGGGGCGGTTGTCATGGCAATTTGGGCGAAAATGTGTATCTTCACTACTCGATAACTAGACAATAGCCATGTCTGAAAAAGTTTCCGGCGATTTATTCGACCTTAAAAACGATCCCCGGCTGAGCATGTACCTCTATCGGGCGGGCTTTGGCTGCTGGCTACTATATATTGTGGCGGGTGCCCCGTTTATGGCGGCATTGCGCTTCTACCGCACAGACTTGGGTATTCTGTGCTTTTTTATGATGGTGGCGGGGCTGTCGGCCTCGATGGTCTACGACTATTACCACAATGCTTCGCTTTACGAGCAAAAGAAAAAGTGGCTCGCCATTGGTTATGCTGTGCTGGCTGCACTCATCTATTTCGTGGTGCTCGACCACGCCCCTGCCGAGGTACTACGCTGGCTGGCCCACTAGGCCGGTAGATCACTGACATACAAATTTAAGACGTTCGCATACGAACCAGTTCGGTTGGCCGATAAAGCGATTGGGGTGTCTATCTTAAGTTGACATATCCGCATAGCTTTGGTCCATCTACTGAACGAACCTCTTTAAACTGTAAACCTCAATGTCTACTGCCACTAATGCTTCATCCGCCCGTGTCAATGCCGAAGAATTACAGAACCTGCGCCTCTACCAGCGCGAAGTAGGCCAACAGACTTTTCCGGTAGCGAATCTGGTTTTTCTACAATCAGAAACCAACTACACCTGGCTCTACTGGCAAGATGGAAAGCGTATGCTGATGCCACGTACCCTGAAATTTTACGAACCTAAACTACCCAAGCAACACTTTTTCCGTCTTCATCGCAACTGCGTGGTTAACGCCCATTATGTGGTAGCCGTTGAGCGCGAACATGGCGGCATCTTCGTGCTGCTTACTACCGGCGAACGCCTCGCCATCTCGCGCCGTCGCTGGACTGCCGTCAAGCAGTTCATCCACCAGTATAAGCAGACGCGGGTGAACTAGAGAGCTAATAAGAGAGAGTCAAGAAGTGAGAGGCAAGATTGCTGACCGGTCCGCCGGTGCGGCATAGGTACGCTTGCCGCACCGGCGGACCGGTCAGCAATCTTGCCTCTCACTTCTTGACTCTACCTCTTCAGTACGCTCGTGATCTCATTTAGCCGGTCCATTTTGGCCTGGAAATCGCCGGTGAGTTGTTGGCGGATGGTGGTGAGGTTATCCAGTGTTTCCTGTAGAGTGTCAGGCAGCATGGCTTCGAGCACTTCGCGGAAGCGCTTAGCGAAGGTGGGCGACTTACCGTTGGTTGAAATGGCGATCTTGAGGTCGCCTTTTTTTACGACCGAACTAAGGTAAAAATCGCAGAGGGCGGGGGTGTCTGCCACGTTGACCAGGATCTTGCGGGCTTTGCAATCGGCCTGAATTTGCCGGTTCACAGCTTTATCGTTCGTTCCTACGATAACGAGGTCGTTGCCCGCCAGTAAAGCCGGATCATACACCGCCTGCACTAGTTTGACGGTGGGATGCTCGGCTGCCAGCGCGTGAATCTCGGCCCGAATCTCAGGGGCCACCAGTGTGACGGGGGCCGCAGGCGCATTGGCCAACACCGCCGTGAGCTTCTCCAGACCCACATAGCCTCCACCCACAATGAGCAGTTGAAGCTGCTCCAGTTTAACGAAAATCGGGAAGAGTGTATTCATGCAAAACGGGTGGTTAATCTGGCCTGTCTGCCAGATTAACCACCCGTTTCAGTTTTCAGTTTATTGTTTTCAGTCTTCTGTTGGCCACGCGCTCCAGGCCCCTCGACTGCGCTCGGGGTGACAGGCTACTAGAGTCATCTCAACGAGTTGATTCAAGTTTGTTGTCACCCCGAGCGCAGTCGAGGGGCACGATACGCGAATCTACTCCGGCGAAGCCAACTCAAAACTAGAACTTCACCCCCACGTTCACACCCAGCACCCGGCGTTGGGTATTGGCCTGGGTGTCTTTCAAGGCGTTCTGGAAACCGTAGTGATATACGAAGTCGATAAAGATCGGGCCGGCGTCGAAGCCGATGTTGGCGAGACCGTTTAGCGTGGCATTGCTGAAGCCACTGTCTGTGATGCCTTTGATGGTGGTATTAGGACCAACGGGCAACGACAATTCAGCACCCACCTGGAAACGAACCGCCGACACGCCCCGCTCCGACTGTGCTACCTTTACGCCCAAATAAGCCGGTATGTGAACGTACTGCTGATCTACGTTGCTGATCACATCTTTTACCCCGTTTACCTTTCCGTCGCCGGGGCGGTAGAATTGCGAGCTTGAGGTGAGGTATTCAGCCCCAATCTGCCCGTATAGGCGACCGCCGCCACGGATGAAAAAGCCCAGTTGGTAGCCCAGCCGACCCGAAACGTTGGCGGTGTCGATAGTTTCGCCCTGGAAACGGGTTGAGTTGCCACCGGCGTAGATGCCAAACGTGAAGTTTTTATAGTTACTGCTGTGTTCTTGGCGTTGCTGCTTTTGCAACGACTTCAGGCCGTCGTCGAAACCTTCGTCATAGGCTTTGCTCAGGTCCTGATTGTCATACCGGCGCGATGCGTTGCGGTCGTTATAATTGTTGTCGTAACGGGGCAGCTGATCTTCCCGCCGACGATCATCGCGACGCATGTCAATACGCTGATCAACATCATCGTTCCGGCGCATGGGCCGGTCGTCGCGGCGGTCAGATTGGTCGCTGTTACGTCGGTCATCGTACCGGCTGTTGTCGTACCGGTTGTCGTTAGTACGGTCCTGGGCTACCACCGTAGTTGCCACCATCAGCGGCAAGGTCATTGCCGAAAGAATCTGGAGTGAAGTTTTCATGTGTCGTTGAGATAAAGCCTTGCTATACAGCACAATTCCCGTGGTAGTGCCGGGTATATGGGCAACACCACGGGAACCGTACCTAATGTACCTGTGCGTTTATGCAATCGTTAAAACTTGAAGCCTACGCTGGCGCTGAGGATGCGGCGCTTCGAACCGGCAAAACCGGTGTTTTGCTGAATAGCATCTGAGAAACCATAGTGGTAAGTCAGGTCAAGAAAGACCGGACCCGCGTCGAAGCCAAGTTGGCCTAATCCGTTAAACGTGCCGTTTTTGAGCTGGAAGTTATTGAGATTACCAAACTGGTTGGCCGTTGAGCCAATCTGGTTAGCGTACTCCACACCCACTTGTACCCGTACCGCCGAAAGACCCCGGTCTGACTGCGTCAGCTTGTAACCAATGTAAACGGGAACCTGAATATATTTAATGTCGATCCGATCCCTGATGCTGGTAGCAGTTGTGGTACCCGAACCAGGAGCGGTCGTAAAGTAGTTAGAGCTTGACGCAAAATATTCAGCGCCAATTTGTCCGTATAGACGGCCACCACCCCTCACAAAGAAACCAAGCTGGTAACCCAACCGACCCGTCAGGCCCGAAGCTGCTCCGTTGGCATCGAACGATTCACCCTGGAACTTGGTGGTGTTCAAACCCGCATAGATGGCGTAGCTGAAGTTTTTGTAGTCCTTCTTCTCGCTGGGATACGCCGTGCTGGTCGTCGTGGCCGTTGAGTAGGTCGAACCTGCGCTGTTGTAGTTACCACTGGTAGACGGCGTAGTCGTAGTGGCACCGTTGGTATCGGTCGTGGTATTGTAGTTGCTGGTGCCCGATGGCGTTACCGACGTCGAATTATTGTAAGTGCCGTTGGTGGTGTTGCCAGTCGTACCGCTGCTGTTCATGTCGCCGGTTGTTGAACCTGTAGTGCCCATGCTGGCGGTGGTGCTGCCCATGTTGGTATCATACGTACCCGTCGATGAACCGGTGGTACCCATGCTGCTCATGCTGCCGGTGCTACCTGCGCTGGTGCCTGTGCCATTCGTGTTGCTCGAACCAGTAGTACCATTCATGCTGCCCGACGTACTCGTGCCGTTGGTGCTTGAGTTAGTGCCCGACGTAGCGTTCTGGCTGTTGTAATTGTTCGTGTTCGAGTTGTTGTAGCTCGACGTGCTGGTCGTTGTCGACGACATCTTGGTCGTCTTTGCTTTGGTCTGGCCCATGGCCACGCCAGCCGACAGGAGGCCGACGAGTAAAAATAACTTGTTCATGTTCATAACGTTTGATTGTTGGACAATAAAAAAGGCGTGACCGAAATCACACCCCTTTAACCTATAGAATTATTAGAATGTTTTAGTTTTTTCGCCAGGCCTTGTAGGCGTTGATGAGTCCGTTTGTCGAACTATCGTGGCTATCGACGGGTGTATCTGCCTCAAGCTCAGGCAGAATTTTATTGGCCAGCTGTTTGCCCAATTCCACGCCCCACTGGTCGAAACTAAAAATATTCCAAATTACGCCCTGCGTAAAAATCTTATGTTCATACAGAGCAATGAGACTGCCGAGGGCGCGTGGCGTAATGGTTTTCAGCAAGATCGAGTTGGTGGGTCGATTGCCCGAAAAGGCTTTAAACGGCGCAATTTGAGCTATTTCTGCTTCCGACTTGCCCACTTTCCGTAGCTCGTCGGCGGCTTCCTGTTCAGTTTTGCCGTTCATGAGTGCTTCGGTCTGGGCAAAGAAATTCGAGAGCAGCATCTGATGATGGTCGCCCAGGGGCCGGTGGCTGATGGCGGGGGCAATGAAGTCGCAGGGGATAAGCTTGGTGCCCTGGTGAATGAGTTGGTAGAAGGCGTGTTGGCCGTTGGTACCCGGCTCACCCCAGATGATCGGCCCGGTCTGGTAATTTACTGGGTGGCCATCGCGGTCCACCGATTTGCCGTTGCTTTCCATGTCGCCCTGCTGAAAATAAGCCGCAAACCGGTGCATATACTGGTCGTAGGGCAGGATAGCTTCCGACTGCGCCCCGTAGAAATTGTTGTACCAGATACCCAGCAAGGCCAGCGTAGCCGGGACGTTTTGGTCCAGTGGTGCCGTGCGGAAGTGATTGTCCATGGCGTGGCCCCCGGCCAGCAGTTCCTCGAAGTTGTCGAAGCCAATATATAAGGCTATAGACAGGCCAATGGCGCTCCAGAGCGAATACCGACCACCCACCCAGTCCCAGAAGCCGAACATATTGGCCGGGTCTATACCGAAGGCTTCAACAGCTTTTTGGTTAGTACTGAGGGCTGCAAAGTGTTTGGCGATATCGACTTCGGTGGGAGTAGCCGCCGCAAACCAGTCCTCAACAGCATTAGCAGTATCGGTTAGCACACCTACCGGGGCAGCCAACTGTCCCCCAGCCAGAAACCAGTCGCGGGCCGAGGTAGCGTTGGTCATGGTTTCCTGCGTGGTGAACGTCTTGGAGGCTACCAGAAACAGCGTTGTTTCTGGATTTAGGCGTTGCAGCGTTTCGTAGATATGCACTCCGTCGACGTTGGAGACGAAATGCACCTTCAGCTTGTCAGAAGCATAGAATTTCAGGGCTTCCGTAACCATCACGGGGCCAAGGTCAGACCCGCCAATGCCGATGTTGACCACGTCGGTAATGGCCTTGCCGCTGAAGCCTTTCCACTCGCCCGACCGTACGCGTTCAGTAAACGACTTCATGCGGTCCAGCACGGCGTTTATTTCCGGCATCACGTCGGCCCCATCCACCACCACGGGGGTGTTGGCCCGATTGCGCAGGGTGGTGTGCAACACGGCGCGGCCTTCGGTACCGTTGATTTTGTCGCCGGAAAACAGCTTCCCGATAGCCTCCTGTAATCCGGCCTGTTCGGCCAGCTGCCGCAACAGGGTCATGGTTTCGGTGGTGACGCGGTTCTTGGAGAAATCGACCAGCATATCCTCAAACTGAAGCGAAAACTGGGCAAAGCGGTCGGGATTCTGGGCAAACAAGTCGCGCATGTGCATCGACTCGGTAGCGTCGAAATGCGCCTTCAGTTGCGTATAGGCCGGTAATTGCAAAAAAGCGTGGTTCGTCAGCATGGGTGTATTCGTGTTCAGACGGGGTTGAAAAGCGGGGCGAATATCGGCAAAGCCTGGTAATTAAATGAGCAGTGAGCAGTGCCGAAACGTCGGACCGCTACTCCCACTGCCTACTGCTACTACCTAATGCCAGCAACCCAACCCCTACGGGCAGCAGAATGTTGACGAGCCAGAGTGTGAGGGTGGCAGCGAGCAGGAGGGGGGCGGGCAGGGCAGACGGGGCAAACACCCAAAGCGCGGCAGCCTCACGAACGCCCAGGTCGCTGAGCCAGTTAACGGCAGGCGTGATGGTCTTTACCAGAAACACTACGCCCACCCCCGCCGCCAGTTCCAGCGACGGCAGCCCGATGCCATAAAGCCGAAATGCCGCGTAAAGCTGGGCTGAAAACGTAAGGTTACGCAGCAGCGCCAGCCCGAACGTGGCGGCCATGTCGGTATGGGTGTACTGGCCAATAATAGCCCAGTAGGCGTTGTATTGGCCTATTTTGGGCCACCGAACTGACCAGACCACGAAATGGTTTCGGTAGAAATTGAGCGCCACGCCCGCCGCGCTGAGCGTGACCAGCAGCCCCAGCAGTACCTGACCGCCGGGGGTATTACGGGCCGGAACCTGCGTCAGATGCACCGCCCAGGCCACCGCCCCCACCACTACGGCCACGTAGAACTGCATGCCGCCAGACACCAGTGCCGCGCCTACTGCCCCAGCCCGGTTTGGGGTTGCCGCGCTACCTGCGCCCGCGCTGGTACCCCTGATAGACAGCACCCGCCCGGCGGTGTCGCCCAGGCCGGGCAGGGCCATACCCAACGACAGACCCGCCAGCACCCCGCTCAGCGCCTCGCGGAAAGACAGCGGAGTCACGTGCCGGGTCAGCCATTGCCATTTCAGCGCCTCCAGCGACCAGTTCAGGGGAACCAGCAGCACCAACAACAGGGCGTAGGGCGAGGTCCAGTTGGTGTGGCGCAGTTGCCTGCCGAGGGCTGCCCAATCGGTCTGCTGGTGATAAAGTGTGTAGCCGATGAAGCCGAGAAGTAGGCAAAAGATGCCTGTTTTGGCCCAGAAAGTGGTTTTTTTGGCTAGTCCGGGCATCGAAAGCGTTTGGATAACGTTACCTTGCGTACATGGCCCCGCAAAAAAACCTCCTCAAATCTGAAGTCCCTGAGAAAATCATCCTTGGCGTTGACCCCGGCACCCGGATCGCCGGGTATGGGGTGATCTCGATTCGGGCGGGGGTGATGCGGATGATGCAGTATGGGGTCATTAACCTCATCAAATATACCACCCACCAGCAGAAGCTACAGAAGCTGCACGAAACGATGGTGCGCCTCATCGAAGAGCACAAGCCCGACGAGATGGCCATTGAAGACCCGTTTTTTGGCAAAAACGTGCAGGTGATGCTTAAGTTGGGTCGGGCGCAGGGGGTGGTCATGGCCGCTGCCCTTTCGCGGGGTATTCCCATCGTGGAATATGCCCCCCGCCGCGTGAAGCAGTCTGTAACGGGCAACGGCAACGCCGCCAAAGAGCAGGTCTCGCACATGGTGGCGCACCTGCTTCAGGTAGACCTCAACCCCGAATTTTTCGACGCCACCGACGCCCTCGCCATTGCCGTCTGCCACCATTTCCACGAAAACGCCCTGCCCGTTCGTTCCACCAAAACGACCAAGAAAGGTGCCTGGGGGGCTTTTGCCAGCGAGAATGCGGATAGAATAATGTGATTTACGATGTACGACTTACGATTTACGATTTTTGCTGACGCAAGAGTACGTTTGCTCTAGCCCATTGGCGTCAGCAAAAATCGTAAATCGTAAGTCGCACATCGTAAATCACAATGCCTCTTCTCCTCACCAAACTCATCCTCATGCCGCTGGTGATGGCGTTGGTGACGTTGGCGGGGCGGCGGTGGGGTAACAAGGTGGGTGGCGTCATTGCCAGCATGCCCTGGATTGCGGGACCAATTCTCTTATTTTTTATTCTGGAACAGGGTAAGGACTTCGGCATCCGGGCGGTGCCGGGTATCCTGACGGGTGTGCTGTCGCTGGTTGGGTTTTGCCTGAGCTATGCATGGCTGTCGCGCCGGTTTCGCTGGTGGCTGACCCTGCCAATCGCCTATGTCGTTTACGTGTTGGTGGCGCAGGTGTTTACCCACATTCACCTAAATCTGCTCGTGGTCTATGGCCTGATTCTGGTCTGCGTGGCCCTCGCCCTGTGGGGTTTTCCGGTCCCAACCAACCAGTCGGTGCCGCCGCGCCAATTACCTTATGATCTGATTATCAGGATGGTAGTGGCCACGCTGTTTATGCTGACCATTACCGCCCTGGCCAGTTTGCTGGGGCCAACCTGGAGCGGTATTCTCACGCCGTTTCCCATTATCACATCTATTCTGGCGGTGTTCTCGCACGTTGGACAGAGCAGCAACGGGGCCATTGTGAGCCTACGGGGCATCGTTACGGGCCTGTTTGGGTTCACCACGTTCCTGTTCCTGCAAGCCTTTTTCCTCCGCGAATTTTCCGTCGCCCTGTCGTTCGGGTTGGCCCTGTGCATCAATGCCGTGATCAATCTGGTAGCGGTGCGGGTATGGTAAAAGGAAGGTTAATGTACATTGTTCATTAACCTTCCTCCTTCACTGCCACCGCCTCTTTTGGCCAGATACGGCGGGCTTCGGTGGCGGTGTACTGGGCGGGTATGGTGAAGGGCGTGGCGGGGGATGTCACCTTGCCATTCTGGAAGTCGGTGCGCTTGGCTTTGTAGTCGTTCCAGTCGAAGGTGCGCAGGAATTGGGCGGCGGTTTCGGCTCCTTTGCGGAAGAGCTTGAGCTTCTCGTCGTTGCTGAGGTTGAAGTTCAGCCAGTCGAATTCCCGCACGTCGATCACGCCGATGCAGTTGGCATACTGCGGGTGCTTAATCAGAAAATCCTTGTCGTAATAATACCGGGTGGTATTGAACATGCTCATTACCAGGCTCCCCAGCGAATCGAAGGATGATTTGGTGGTAGCGGCCCGGTCGTCGAGGCGCACGCCGAAGGTGGGCAGGCGAGCCGTTTTCATGTCGGGGCGGTAGAAGAGATTGATCGGGAAGTTCGAGAGAATGCCCCCGTCCATAAATACGGCATCGTCGGGCAGGCCCCGGTCATAGCCCAGCAGGTTGCGCCAGAGGTCCTGCCGTTTAGGAATGTTTTTCACCCGAAATGCTTCAAAAAATACTGGTATCGACATCGACGCCCGCACAAAGTCGGCGGGGCAGACACTGTTTTCCGACGCCCAGAACAACGGCCACATGCGGGGGAGTTCTATCTTGTTTTCGGTGGCAATTTCGGCGGTGATAAACGTCACGGGTGGGTTGGCGGGGTCATACTGCATCAGATCGTCGATGGTGACGGTGGGGTCACTACCCCGGTATACCAGTTGGGGACGCTTACTCATCACACGCTCAAAATCGCGCATGGTTTCCACCTCGTTGGCGTTGTTTGCGATCACCACCGTCGCACCCGTGTTGGCCTTGACTTCGCTGCGTTCAACGGCTCCGTCGCGCAGCAGGTCGGTGATCCAGTCGCGGAAGTTTTCGCCGGGGTTGATGCCAAACTGACTTCCGTTGAACCGGGCCAGCAAAAACAGGAGTACGCTGCCGATGAAGAGGATGAAAAACAGGCAGAGCGACACCCCAGCGATAGACAAAAAGGCGTAGGGCGTGAGGCTGCCGGGATCGAGACCCACCGTGCCGAGGGCACTGTAGACACCCTCGAGTGGCTGATGCGACCGGTTTAACGCCCAGAGAATGAACACCGTAGCCAGCACCCCCGCCACGGCCCGCTGAATAAACGGCAGGTAGCTGGCACTGAACGACCGCTGCACGGCCAGGGCCAGCACGATAAACAGAATCACCCCTTCCAGCGCAATCTGGTAGGGCCTTGCCCACGGTAGCTGAAGCGCCCAGCAGGCAAGGATGAGCAACAGCGTTTTGGCCAATAGCTGCACAAAATCGTTGCTTTGCAGAAACTGTTTAAGGATGCCGTCGCTGATGCGGTTTTTACCATAAATGAGCATACCGGCCCCCACAGCCAGCCCCACCCAGATCGACAAGGCGAGTACACTGCTTGGGCTTTGCCAGAGCAAGATACTCCCCACCAGCAGCAGCGACAGGCCCGCTACGAGGCTGAAAATGATGGAATTGATGGTCTTGGCGGCGTAATCTTTGTAGCCCACAATATTGCGAATCAGCCAGCGCGTGATGGGGTGGCCATCCACAAAATCGAACAGTTTTTTGCTGCTCAGGTAATGCAGCACCACCGGCGATTTGATGTCGGCCACCGACGCTGACTGGATGGCCGAGAGCATCATGGTGTTGATAGCCCCGGCACTGGTGCCGGCCAGGTGCAAAAACCGGATGCCCATGCGTTCCAGCACGTAAGTGTAACCCAGTAGGGCAATGCCCAGTACCCCGCCGCCTTCCTGGACCAGGTCAACGTACTGGTATTTTCCGGTGGGGTCGGTCACGTCTGAGACGTAGAATGCGGTCTGGTTCTTCTTGCGGAGATCTTCCTGCAAATCGGCGACGACCTCCTCGCCGACGTTAATCAACCGGGGTAACACGGCTGCTGATGCCATAATATATAGGTGTTTAGGAGGCTGATTACCAGCGCTAATGTTACCTATTTGGCTAACATAAGCCTTGTTACTTTACTAAACGGCGAGCCAACAACGTAAGTGGAGGAGGGGGGCAGCCATTTGCGTCAGCAACCACAAACCATTACCACCCCAATGTAGGGTAGTTCTGTGCAAACTTGTCTGTAAATTGTACTACGCTCGAAAGTCTACGTTATGCCACATCCGCTACCCGACCGACCTGCTGTCGGATCTATAGCTCTTGACGCACTGCCTCCTATTATGCTCGACGATGAGGTATTGGCTCGCCAACTGTTTCAAACCGACCCGTCGGCAGGCTGTGCGTGGTTGTTCCGGCGCTATTATGGCCTGCTTTGCAACCACGCCCTGCGGTTTGTCTATTCGCGTGAAGTAGCCGAAGACATTGTGGGCGAGGTATTTTGTGCATTCTGGACCGACAAGGGCTACGAGAAAATAACGACATCCTACCGCGCCTACCTGTTCGTGGCCGTGCGCAACCGGTGCTACAACTACCTACGCTGGGAACTGAGCCGCAAAAACGATTCCGACGAGGCCATGCTCGACTCAGTAACGACCGCCTTTTCGAGCGCAACCCAGACCCCCGCCGACATGGTGCAGTTCGACGAATTGTACCAGAAAATAAACGAGACCATCGCCGACCTGCCGCCGCAGTGCCGCCGCACGTTTCTGATGTCGCGCTTCGAACAGAAACCCTACCGCGAGATCGCCACCGAAATGGGTATTTCGGTAAAAGCCGTAGAGGCCAACATCAGCCGCGCCCTCAACACCCTCCGCCAGATGCTCCGCAACGAATTTGTGATTGCACTAATAGGGCAGTTTTCAATTTACGGTCTTCTGTTGCTTCGCATGTTGGCGTAGCCCGGACCGCCCCCTTCAGGGCGGTCCGGGCTACGCCAACATGCGAAGCATACTGCATACTGTAGAACTGCATACTGAATATAGGGTCTTCCCGCCCAGCCTTGTCTTCTAATTAGCTTCCCGACTTTTCCACTGCTACTACTCAATTGTTTGTTTATGAACGGACCCTCTATCGAACGTACACTCTATGACCTGTTTGCGGGTCGGGCTACGCCGCTCCAGAAAAAGGCGGTAGAAGACTGGCTTCGCACCGACGGCAACATGGAAGTGTACTACCAGTTGCTGGCCCGCTTTGAAGCCGATCATAGTCACTATGAGCCTAATACCCAGGTGGCAACGGCCCTGTATGAGCAGTTTATGCAGGGGGCTCCTTACCCGCGTCATCGCCCGGCGCCGGTGTTTACGGTGAGTCAAAACCCCGCCTGGCTGCCGCCGCGTTGGCTGCTGAGCATGGCGGCCTCGTTGCTGCTGGTGCTTGGCTTGGGCTACCTCACGCGGGGCCGCTGGGCCTATGACCGCTACGAAACGCCCTACGGCCAAACCAAAACCCTGCAACTGGCCGACGGCTCAGACGTGACGCTCAACGCCCACTCTAGCCTGCGCGTGCCCCGCTTTGGCTTCGGCAACGGCGACCGCGAGGTGTGGCTCAATGGCGAAGGCTATTTCAGCGTACGCCACACCACCGGCGACCATAAGTTTATTGTCCACACCACCGACCTCGACGTGCGGGTGCTGGGCACCAGGTTTAACGTGAGCACCCGCAGCCGCCGTACCGAAGTGGTGCTTAGCGAAGGGTCGGTGCAGTTGGTTCGTCCCCGGCAGCCTGCCAATCCGCTCCTGATGAAACCCGGCGAACAGGCTACCCTGGCCGAAGGCGACACCTCCATTCGGCGCAAGCTGGTGGCCCTGCCCGAAGAAGCCGGAGCCTACCGCCAAAGCCGCCTCGTTTTTGCCGATACGCCGCTGAGTCAGGTGGCCGAACGGATTCAGGATTTCTACGGCGTACGGGTGCTGGTACCCAACCGCGACCTGGCCCGGCGCGAACTGACCGGCACTCTGCCCAACAACGATCTCAACGTAGTACTCCGTACCCTTTCTTTATCCTACAACCTGGCCGTAGAACGACAACCCGGCCGGGTGATTTTGAAACCACAATAGAAACAGTTTACTGTTTGCTGTTTGGAGTCTTCTGTATCAAATAGACTGTCACCCTGAGCCTGTCGGGGACCGCACCGGCGGACCGGCCTAGTCGAAGGGTCATGCGTCAGCAACCTAGAGCGCGTCAGCCAACAGAAAACAGTAAACTGGAAACTCCCTTCCCAAAAAGCGTATGAAAACAAATATCCATCGACGACTGAGCTGTGGCTTATTTAGCCTGGTACTATTTGGGCAAACAACTGGGTTTTGCCAGGAAACAGCCTCCACCCGGCATCGGCTCGAACGGCCCAGTGCTGGACGGCAACGGCCGCTGAGCGATGCATTGGCCGATTTAGAGCGTAAACACAAGGTTTTCTTTACCTACGAAAGCCGCCTCGTACGTAACAAGCTGGTCAGCGCCGACCTGCCCCAAACCAGCAACCTCGACGAGACCCTTCGCCGGTTGCTACAGCCCGTAAGTCTACGGTCGGAGCGGGTGTCTGACAAGTATTACTCCATCCTGCCCGACCATACCCGTCCCACCACCGAATTGCCTCAGCGGCTGACCGACGGGGGCGTGTCGTCGTTGCGCACCACGGGCACCTTTGGTTTTGCCGAACGCGACGTTGCCGCGATGGCCGTGGCGGCCGACCGGCTGGTGCAGACTGTGACGGGCAGCGTAATTGACGAAAACGGCGGGCCGCTGGTGGGGGTGAGCGTGATTGAGCGCGGCACGAGCAACGGCACTACCACCAACGATCAGGGCCGGTTTTCGCTCAGCGTGGCCGGGCCGCAGTCGGTGCTGGTGTTTAGCTTCATCGGCTACGTGAGGCAGGAACTGGAAGTAGGCAGCCGCACCACGTTCGACCTGAAACTGGCCCCCGACACCAAAGCCCTGAGCGAAGTAGTGGTGGTGGGCTACGGCACCCAACGCCGGGCTTCGGTTACGGGTGCAGTGGATCAGGTAGGGCAGCAGGCCATCGAAGGCAGGCCCGTGACGAACATGTCGCAGGCGTTGCAGGGAGTGTCGCCCAACCTGATCGTGCAGCAGGGGTCGGGTGAGCCGGGAGCACCGCTTAACATCAACATTCGGGGTATCAGCACCTTGGGTAATAATAGCCCGCTGGTGATCGTGGACGGCATTCCGGGGTCTCTCGACGTGCTGAACCCCTCAGATATCGAGACGATTTCGGTGCTGAAAGATGCCGGTTCGGCGGCGATTTACGGGTCGCGGTCGGCCAACGGGGTCATTCTCATTACGACCAAAAAAGGCTCGAAAACGGGCCGTACCACCGTTACTTACAACGGGACATACGGTGCCCAGACCCCCACGCTACTCCGCAAGCCGGTGGAGGCTTGGGAATATGCGATGCTGAAAAATGAAGCGCTGGTTAATTCGGGCCTGCCCCCGCAGTTTGCGCCCGACCAGATCGCCGCCTTCCAGCAGCGGGGTTCCTACCCGTGGTTTTTGACCGAAATCCTGAAAGATCAAGCCCCGCAGCAAAACCACAACCTGAGCGTGTCGGGCGGGAATGCGCAGACGACTTACCATGTGTCGGCGGGGTTTCTGAACCAGAACAGCCTGTTTAAAGGGCCTGACTACGGCCTGAAGCGCTATAACTATCGCATGAACCTGACGCATCAGATCGACAAGGTGAAGTTTACGGGCATTTTGTCCTATGCCCGCAACGAGATCAAGGAACACGCGTTCAACACCGACGTGCTCGTTGTGGATGCCGCCCGGATGCCGCGCACTTACCCCATCACCGATTCGCTGGGCCGCTACGTACTCTCGCCGATTTTGTCGGAAAGTAACCCGCTGGGGCGGCTGGAGCAGGGTGGCTACCGGAAGTATGACAATGACAACGTCTACGGCAACGTATCGGCGGAATGGGAGGTGGTGAAAGGCTTCCGGCTGCGGGGTATTTTCGGCGGTGAGCTGAACAGCAACCACCAGTACGAGTTCCGGCGGGCGGTGAATTACCTGCCCTACGTGGGGGGCACCGACAACACCGCCACGGTGAAAGATCAGAATTCTAAGTCGCTCTTCACCAACTTACAGCTCATTGCTAACTACGATGCCTCATTTGGCAAAAGCAATGTCTCAGCACTGATTGGGTATTCAAACGAAGGCTATTCGATAGACGTGAATGGCATCTTCAAGAAGGATGTTGATAATGACCTCGGCACTGATATTTCGAGAACTATCATTCAGCCTATCTCCTATAATACCAACCAGCCCGTATCATTCGACGGGAACATCAAAACGAGTACAAACGCCCTTTCCAGCGTATTTGGGCGGCTTAATTATAGTTTTGCCGACAAGTACATTGCCGAAGTGAACTTCCGCTACGACGGTTCGTCGCGCTTTGCCAAGGCCAACCGCTGGGGCTTTTTCCCCTCGGCAGCCCTGGCCTGGCGCATCACCGAAGAGGACTTTGCCCGTGGCTTCCGCGATCAGTTCGGCGACTGGAAACTGCGGACGTCCTATGGGGTGCTGGGCAACCAGAACGTGGGTGATTTTCAGTACCAGAGTACCTACTTCAACTACGCCAACGCTTATGCCTTCAACAACGCAGGCGTGGCCGGTACGGGCATAACACTAGCCAATTCGAACATCACCTGGGAACGGGCACAGACCTTTAACCTCGGCCTCGACGCGTCGGTTTGGCGCAACCGGGTCACGTTCTCGCTCGATTATTTCAACAAGCTGACCAAAGACATCCTCATTACGCCGTCGGTGCCGGGGCTGTATGGCGGGTCGGTGCCCAACTACAACGCGGCGCAGGTACGCAACGAAGGCTGGGAGGTGGCCGCCACACTACGCCAAACCACCGGGCAGGTGCGCCACACGCTGACGCTGAACCTGGCCGACAGCAAAAACAAGGTGGTGTCGGTGGATGGGAAAACCAATATCAACTACATCGGCGAACTGGCCGTGATCCTGCGCGAAGGGTTGCCGGTGCGGTCGTACTACGGCTACCAGAGCAACGGTTACCTCCAGAATCTGGAGCAGATTCAGACCGAGCCGCGGCACTCGTTTGTGTCACAGAGTGACCTGCGCCCCGGCGACGTGCGCTACAAAGACCAAAACGGCGACGGCGTTATTGACGAAGCCGACCGCGTGGTGCTGGGCAACCCGTTTCCGCGTTACACCTACGGCATCACCTACAACGTGGGCTGGAAAGGGTTCGACGTCAACGTGTTTGTGCAGGGCGTGGGGCAGCGGTCGTTGTTTTTGCGGGGCGAGGCTGTCGAGGCGTTTCACGGACCGTATCAGGATGCCATTTTCAAGCACCAAACCGACTACTGGACGCCCACCAACCCCAACGCTACTTATCCGCGCCTCACGCTGGGTGGGGCGTCGCGCAATAACTGGGGTGTGGGGTCAGACCGGTTTTTGCAGGATGCCGCCTACGCCCGTCTGAAGAACCTGCAAATAGGCTACACCCTACCCGGTCGTTTGACCAGCAAGCTGGGCGTGAGCCGGTTCCGTATCTACTACACGGGTCAGAACCTGATCACGCTGACCAGAATGCAGGTGGGCATCGACCCCGAAGCCACCGAATTCGACAACAGTTTAAACAGCACTAGAGGCAACGTCAACTCCGGCCGGGTATACCCCAACCCGAAGTTCAACGGCCTGGGCGTGGATATATCTTTCTAATGTAGAGGCTGGATGTTAGACGTTGGACACTGGATTATCAGTTATTGTCCAGCATCTGACGTCCAACATCCAGCTACCAATTTTATGAAACCAACCTACATAACACTACTGGCAGCGGCGCTGTGGCTGGGGGGGTGCAAAGACCTCGATCTGGCACCCACCGACCGCTTTACCGAAGCCACCTACTGGACCAACGCCGACCGGGCGCTGACGGTGCTGAACACAGCCTATTCGGGCATGTTCACGGCCGATCTGTTTTTTGCCAACGACGCCCTCTCCGACAACGCCTACAACCAACTGGGCGATTTCCAGGGAGCCAACTCCATTGCGCGCGGCAGTTACGATGCAGCCCTGGGACGTATCCGCGACGAATGGAATTTTCACTACGGCGGCATCAAAACCACCCACATCCTACTGGCCAATATTGACCGGGTTCCGAACATCGACGCGGCGCTGAAAGCACGGATTATTGCCGAAACGCGGTTTATTCGGGCGTTTCACTACTTCCAGCTCATGACCTGGTATGGCGACGTGCCGCTGTTTACCAAAGACATCAGCATTGAGGAATCGCGCACGGTGGCCCGCACGCCCCGCGCCGATGTGCTGGCGTTTGTGCTGGCCGAACTGGATGCTGCCGCGGCGGCCCTGCCTACCAACGTGCAGTATGCCGCCGCCGACAAAGGACGTATTACCAAGGGAGCAGCCATTGCCCTGAAGGCGCGGGCGCTGCTCTACGAAAGTCGCTGGGCCGAGGTGGCTACGGCCTGTGAGCAACTGATCGACAACAGTGCCAACGGTACCTATGGCCTGTTTCCGAGTTATGAAGGGCTGTTTTTGCCGCAAAATGAAAACAGTCAGGAGAGTATCCTGAGCCTGGGTTTTGCGCCGGAGGTGCGCACCCACGGCAACTTCCGCGACTTTGTGCCCATCAGCATCGGCGACCGGGTAAACAACATTGCTCCCACGCAGGAACTGGTGGATAGCTACCTGACCACCAACGGTAAAGCCATCACGGAAGCCGGTTCGGGTTTCGACGAAAAAACGCCCTACGCCAAACGTGATCCCCGCCTTGCGGCCACGATTGTGTATGACGGCTACCAGTGGAAAAAGGCCGATGGCACCACCACCACGATCTACATCAAGCCCGGCTCAAGCCCGGCCAATACCGATGCACGGAATGAATTTGGCAAACAAAACGCTTCAACCACAGGCTATTACGTCCGCAAATACTACGACCCCACGGCCAACGCTTCGTTCCAGTCGGGGCTGGATCTGATGCTGATTCGCTATGCCGACGTGCTGTTGATGTATGCCGAAGCCAAGAACGAGCAGGGCCAACTGACCGCCGCCATCTGGGACAAAACAATTGGCGCGCTACGTCGGCGGGCGGGCTTCACGGATGCCGCTGCCCTGACCTTCCCCACGGGCGCTACACAGGCGACGTTGCGCGAGGCCGTTCGGCGGGAGCGGCGCGTGGAACTGGCGATGGAGGGCCTGCGGGTGTTCGACATTCGGCGGTGGCGCATTGCCGAAACGGTGCTTAACGGCTTTGCTCACGGTGCCAAATTCGGCGACCCTGCCGTTGACAACGGCTATGCCCGCGTGGACCGCCGCAACTTCGACAAAGACAAACAATACCTCTGGCCGATTCCCCAAATCGAGCGAGACCTCAATCAAAACCTGTCACAAAATCCTAAATGGTAAACAGAAAACAGAAGACTTCCTTTCCCATGAAAAAACTCCTCCTTCTCCTTTGCCTGGTGGGCCTGCTGACGCAGTGCAAAGAACCCGGCCGCGACATCAACACGAACATCAGCGATGTGAAGTCGTTCTTTTCGCCCAACGATAATGTATCAGTGAAACTGCTGCCCGCCACGGCCGCGGCGGTGGTTTTTGAGTGGGACCAGGCCCGCGCGGAAGACGGCACGCTGGTGCTGTATGAGGTGGTGTTCGATAAGGAAGCCGGCGATTTCTCGAAGCCCGTTTACAAGCTGGCTTCCGACCAAAACGGGGTGCAAAACAAAGCTACCATTGCTCACCGCGACCTCAACAAGATTGCCGCTCTGGCGGGTATTGGCTCGCTGGGTGTGGGTAAGCTGAAGTGGACCGTCAACGCCTCGCGGGGCATCAACGTGAAGCAGGCGGGCCTGTCGCGGCTCATTCAACTGGAGCGCCCCGCCGGTTTCACCGACATCCCATCGGAGGTGTACCTCACCGGCGACGCTACCGAAGCGGGTGCCGACGTGACGAAGGCCATTAAACTGAAAAGCGTGAAACCCGGCGAATTTGAGGTCTATACGTCGCTGAAGGCCGGTACGTACAAGTTCGTGGACAAGACCACCGGCACGGCCAAGACATTTAACGTGGAGGGCACCAACATCAAGGAAAACGCCACGACCACCGTGACCGGGGCCACCAAAGTGTATCGGATCTACCTCGATTTCAACAACGCCGCCGCCCGCCTGACCGAGATCAAATCGGTGGGGTTGTGGTACAGCAACGACAATGCTGTGCGTTTCGAACTGCCCTACACCGGCAACGGCACCTGGACGCTGGCCAACACCAAAATCGACTTTCCGGCCGTGCCCTGGGGTAAAGAGGAACGCTACAAATTCCGCCTGACGGTGGTGGGTGCCGACGGAAAAGATGCCTACGAGTGGCTGGGCAGCAGCAATTCAGACAACCAACGCGCCGACGCCAACAGCCCGGCGAGCTATTTCTACCTCCAATCTATCGGCGAAAGTCAGTGGGATTATTCCTACAAGTTCAACGGTGCCGTTGACGGTAGCAAAGTAGACCTGCTCGTTTCGCTAGCCCCCACCGGACCATATTTTCATAAGGTGACGGTGAAGTAGAAGAGGGGGTTCGTGGTTTGTGGATAGTTGTTCGTGGTTTGTGGTTGGCTGACGCAAGAGTAGCTGACGCGCGGCCCCGCAGCGGCGGACTAGGCGTCCCCGACCGTCTCGACTGCGCTCGGGGTGACAGGCCACTAGAACAATCTTCTTGAGTTGATTCAAGTTTGTTGTCACCCCGAGCGCAGTCGAGGGGCACGATTAGCGAAGCCAACCACAAACCACAAACCACGAACCACAAACAACTATCCCCCTTTTTCTTCATAGGTTAGGATTACCAACTGAGCGCCCGGCCTTGTTCCGGGCGTTTAGTATGTTCGCTCAATAATTGATAGACGCAGCACAACGTGAAAAATCTCAACATGAAATCGCTTTTCCTCCTGGCACTTCCTTTGACCCTAGCCTGCAAAGACAGCAGCATTGGGCAAGGGGCCGGGCCGGTTACTAAACCATATGTGTTTAACTGGACCATCATTGCCGACAGCAGCAGTCAGGCGCTCACCCAACAGTTTTACAACAGCAATGGCCGGTACTTCAACGAGACCAATGGCGGCAGCACCAAGTTCAACTACTGGCCGCAGGCCCACGCACTTGACGTGCTGGTAGATGCCTATGTGCGCACTAAAGACAACCGCTACCTGTCGCTGATGAACGATTGGTACGGCGGGGTGCCCATCAAAAACGGCAATACTTTCCTGAACGAATATTACGACGACATGCTCTGGAATGCGCTGGCCACGCTCCGCGCCTACGACGCCACCGGTGATAAAAAATGGCTCGACGTGTCACAACTGCTTTGGGACGATATCAAGCTTGGCTGGAACGACACCATGGGTGGGGGCATTGCCTGGCGCAAGGGGCAGCGGTACTACAAAAACACCCCCGCCAACGGCCCCGCCATCATTCTGGCCGCCCGCCTCTACCAACGCCTGAACCGCCAAACGGACCTGGACTGGGCCAAAAAGATCTACGACTGGCAACTAAAAACGCTTGTCGATCCTGCCACGGGCTACGTCTATGACGGCATCAACAGCGACAACGACGGCAAGACCAATACCACTTGGAAATTCACCTACAACCAGGGCCTGGTCATTGGCGCGGGGCTGGAACTGTACCGGGCCACAAAAAACGGCACCTACCTGACCGACGCCATCCGCACCGCCGACTTCACCCTGGCTGACCCTATCTTGTCGGGGTCGGGCTTGCTGAAAGACGAAGGCAACGGCGACGGTGGTTTATTTAAGGCGGTGCTGGTGCGGTATTTGACCCTGTTGGCCACGGAACCCGCCGTGCCTGCGGGTACCCGCACCAAATACGTTAACTTTCTGACCTTCAATGCCGAGACGCTCTGGCGTAGCGGCACCCAGAAACCACAGGTCGTCTTCGGCCCCAACTGGGCCAACCGCCCCACCAACGGCAAAGCCGACTTAACCACCCAACTCAGCGGCGCCACGCTGCTGGAAGCCATGACGAGAATTAAATGATTTACGATGTACGATTGACGAATTACGATTTATTGCTTACGCCAGAGCACGTTTACTCTGGCGTAAGCAACAATCCGAAATCCGCAATCCCCAATCCAAAATCCTTCCTTATGAACAGACGCACCTTTATTCAACACACAGCCCTTACGGCGGCGGCGGTTACGGCCGGGCCAGTTTCCTTTGGTAAAACTGCTGCTGACTTTCCGGTGGTTCGGGAGGCGGTGGGCAAACGCAATTTCCGGTCGGAGGCCGTAGAGCAGACGATCATGGCCGTGAAAAAGGGGATCAATAATCCCGAACTGGCCTGGCTGTTTGAAAACTGTTTTCCCAACACGCTCGACACCACCGTGGACCATTCGATGGTGGACGGGAAGCCCGACACCTACGTCATTACCGGCGATATTGACGCCATGTGGCTGCGCGATTCTACGGCGCAGGTGTGGCCGTATTTGCCCCTTATGAAGCAGGATAAACCCCTTCAGCAGCTGGTGGCGGGGGTTATTCGGCGGCAGGCACGAAACATTAGCTTCGACCCATATGCCAACGCCTTCTACAAAGACCAGACAAAAGTTGGCGAGTGGAAAGACGATGCCACCGACATGAAGCCCGGTCTCCACGAGCGCAAATGGGAGATCGACAGCCTGTGTTACCCCATCCGGCTGGCGTATTATTATTGGAAACAAACCGGCGACACCACCCCGCTGGATGCCGAATGGCAGGCCGCTATGCAAACGGTGGTGAAGACCTTCCGCGAGCAGCAGCGCAAGATGGGTAAGGGACCGTATAAGTTTGAACGGCGCACCACCTGGGCTACCGACGGCGTGCCGCTGGGTGGCTACGGCTACCCCGCCAAACCCAACGGCCTGATCTGCTCGATGTTCCGACCCTCCGACGACGCCACGATTTACCCGTACCTGATCCCGTCGAATTTCTTTGCCGTTACCTCACTCCGGCAGATGGCTGAACTGCTCACGGCCATGAAGGTAAACGCCCCGCTGGCCGCTGAAGCGCGGGCAATGGCCAACGAAGTAGACGCCGCCCTAAAGCAACACGCCACCACCACCCACCCCAAATTTGGGAAGGTATATGCCTATGAGGTAAACGGCTACGGTTCCTATAATTTGATGGACGATGCCAACGTGCCTAGCCTGCTGGCCCTACCTTATCTAGGTGCCATGCCCGCCACCGACCCGGTGTATCAGAACACCCGAAAAATGCTCCTGAGCGATGAGAATCCCTTTTTCTTTAAGGGCAAAGCGGGCGAAGGCATCGGTGGGCCGCACGTGGGCGTAGACATGATCTGGCCGCTGAGCATCATTATTCGGGGCCTCACCAGCACCAACGACGCCGAGATAAAACAGTGCATTCAGACCCTGCAAAAGGTAAACGCCGGCACAGGCTTCATGCACGAAGCTTTCCACAAAGACGACGTGAGCAAGTTCACCCGTAAGTGGTTTGCCTGGGCCAACACCATCTTCGGCGAATTCATCCTAAAGACCTTCAACGAGCGGCAGGGGTTATTAAATGGGTAGTTCGGCACGTCCCAAAGTGCTAGGCAACAAAGCCATTTATGGTAAAAAAGCGAGGACCAACCTTTGGCTAGGGGTTGGTCCTTGGCTATTTTTGATGTTCATTTTTGCCTTGTATTCATTAACAGGCTCCTTGTTTAAGATTAGATTTGTGTTCGATGTGTTGCAGTGAAAAAGCAAAATACTACTCCTTGCTATAGCAAGTTTAACAAATAGGATTGGCTCATGCTAGATAGAGAATACAATAATTCTGAAGAGTTAAAGCCAACGCTTCCCTCAAATTTAACCTCGCCAAACAGCGATTCAACGACAAAAAATACGAATCAATCTTCAGAAAACATGGAAGTTCATCATCATTCACATGCTTCACATGGAGCAAAAAACTGGAAATCATATATTTGGGAATTTCTTATGCTGTTCTTAGCGGTATTCTGCGGTTTTATGGCGGAATACCAATTGGAACATATGATTGAGGGCCAACGCGAAAAGGAATATATCAAATCGATGATTGAAGATGCCGAAACTGATCGAATCAACATAAAACAAGCCATCGAATTTGATAAAAAGCGTATGCTTCATCTCGATACACTATCGAATGTTTGCCTAGACTATACAGGTTCTGCAAAAGACAATGAACTGATGTATAAACATTACGTATATGGCCTTATCCACCCTTCTGTGATAGCTCCCACGGAACGAACGATGACGCAATTGAAAAATGCGGGTGGCATGAGGCTAATAAAAAGCAAGAATTCCACAGACAAAATCGTCAACTACGATGCAATGGCTCAAAAATTGCATGACCAACGAGCTTTCTATGAACTGTATCAAAATAATTCCATTGGTCTAGCTACTAAGCTCTTTTATTTTAAGCGTTTTAACTTCGGTAAAAATTCCTCGTTAAGAGTTGGTTCGGCAGCTTATCAAAACTATTTCAAACTATATGATAACGATCAGGGTAAGCTGGTAGAATTTTCCAATCAAATAAATATGTTCGTGGGAGTGGTTCAGTACTACAATGTACTCTTAGGTGAAATGGATCAGCAAGCCGTTGATTTAATCCAAACATTAAAAAAAGAATATAAAATTCAATAAAACGATATTGTCGGTTGTTGACCCGTATTGAACCGAGCTAACTAATCAAGCCAAATGAAATTTGTGAGATGGCTACGCAGATCAGTTTGCTATGGTTCAATAAGCAGCGTGTAGCGCGGAGCAAACAGGGCGTACCGGCGTTGGTCATGCAGGTTACGGTTTGCATTCTTTTATTCACCACCTGCCAATCGCCTCAGCCGCCCCATTTCCGGGAGCACACGTTGCCCTTTCAAAACACCGTTCACGACACCGATTCGCTGAATATTCTCACCTACCCCTACTTCTATAACGGGGGCGGCGTGGCGGCGGGCGACCTGAACAACGACGGGCTGATCGACCTGTTTTTTACGGCTAATAGGGCGGGCCGCGATGGGCGCGGGGGCAACCGACTCTTGCTCAACAAAGGGCAGCTACGGTTCGATGACGTGACGGACGAGGCGGGTGTAGCAGGCCACTCAGACTGGAATACCGGCGTGACCCTGACTGACGTGAACGCCGACGGCTGGCTGGATATCTACGTTTGTGGCGTGGACCTGCCGGGGCGGCTGTCGTCGCAAAACGAGCTGTGGCTGAATCAACGGAACGGGCAGTTTCGGGAAGCGGCGGCGCAGTATGGGCTGGCGTTTCGGGGGCACAGTACCCAGGCCGTCTTCTTCGATTATGACCACGACAACGACCTCGACTGTTTCCTGCTCAACCACGCCGCCAACCTCCGCGACGACTACCGCGACGCCCGAGACCGGCTGACGGTTGATGCCGAATCGGGTGATCGGCTGTACGAAAACCGCGTTTCCGGGCCGGAAAAACGGTTTGTCGATGTATCGGATGGGGCGGGGATATTCCGGTCGGGCATGGCGTTTGGGCTGGGCGTGGCCGTGGGTGATCTGAACGGTGATGGCTGGGACGACATCTACGTGGGCAACGATTTCCGCGAACACGATTATGTGTACCTGAACCGGGGCGACTTGGCGCGGGGTGGGGGAACGCGTTTTCGGGAGGTAGGGCAGACGCTGCTGGCCCATCACAGCCGTTTTTCCATGGGCGTTGACCTGGCCGATTACACCAACGATGGCCGTGCCGACCTGATTGTGGCCGATATGCTGCCTGACGATCCGCGCGTGTTGAAAGCCTCGGCGGGCGACGATGAGGCCGACGTCTATGATTTCAAACAGGGCTTTGGGTTTCACGATCAGGTGTCGCGCAATACGCTGCAAACCAACTTAGGCAATGACCAAACCGGCCAACCGCTACCCTTCAGCGACCGCGCCCTGCAACTCGGCGTGGCCGCCACCGACTGGAGTTGGTCGCCTCTGCTGGCCGATTTCGACAACGACGGGCGGAAAGACCTCTTCATCAGCAACGGCATTCAACGACGAACCAACGACCTGGATTTCAGCCGGTTCGCCCATCAGTCGGGGCGGGGTAAGGAGGGTCTGGCGCTCATTCAGGAGATGCCCGACGGCAAGGTGCCCGACTGCCTGTTTCTGAATACGCCCACCGGTTTCGTGAGTCAGGCCACGGCATCGGGTAAGGTGTTTCAGCGCCCTACGCTCAGCAACGGGGCCACTTACGCCGACCTCGACAATGACGGCGATCTGGACCTGGTGGTGAACCGCGTGAACGAGCCTGCCGTGGTGCTGGAAAACCGGATGCCAACCCAAACTGCGTTAACCGTTTCGCTTACTGGTCCGTCCGGCAACCCGTTTGGCGTGGGTACGCGGGTAGACGTCTGGGCAGGTGGAGTGCATCAGCAGGTGGCGCAGGTATTCACGCGGGGATTCCTTTCGGCCACCGCCGGTTCGCTGCATATGGGTTTAGGTATGAGTAAAGTAGTTGATAGTCTGTGGGTTAGCTGGCCGGATGGGCGCCGGCAGGTGCTACGTGGCGTAAAGGCGGGCCGGTTGCGGGTTGTGTGGTCGGCGGGTAGGGAATTGAGTAATCAGGCTGTTTCTCAGATAGCTTCGCGCTGTAGTGGGCGGTCCCGCGTCCGGGCCAAGCGTCAGCCTACTTCCAACACCACCATAATCCTCCCCTGGACACACCACGAAAACGCCTACAACGACTTCGCTGCCAACCCGTTTATTCCGCACAAACTCTCCACGCAGGGACCCAAAGCCGCCGCGGGTGACGTCAACGGCGATGGGCTTGACGACGTGTTTCTGGGTGGCGCAGCCCGGCAGCCAAGTGCCTTGCTGGTGCAGACCAAAACGGGCGGGTTTGTGTCAACTAACCAAGCTCTTTTTGCTCAAAATGCCACTGCCGAGGCCGTAGATGCCCTTTTCTTCGACGTCGACAACGACCGTGACCTGGATTTGTATGTGGCCAGTGGGGGCAACGAAGCCTACGGAAACGACCCCCGCCTCAATGACCGGCTCTACCTCAACAACGGCACTGGCACGTTTGCCCAGGCCCCGGACCTGCCCGATTTGCCCGAAACAAAAAGCTGCGTCCGGGCCGCCGATGTTGACCGCGACGGCGACCTGGATTTGTTTGTGGGTGGCCGCACCAATGCCCGGCTCTACGGGGCCACGCCTACCTCAGTGCTGCTCCGAAACACGGGTACGCCGGGTAGGCCGCGCTTCACGCCCGAAGCCCTGGTGATGGGTCTGGTAACCGATGCCCGCTTCTGCGACCCCGACCACGATGGCTGGCCCGACCTGCTGGTGGTGGGGGAGTGGATGGCTCCAACGCTGTGGCACAATACCCGTGGTCGACTTGAAAAAGTGCCTTCTACGTTACCCACGGGCCTTTGGACTTGCCTCACGCCCCTGCCTGATGGCGATTTTGTAGCGGGCAACTGGGGACTCAACAGCAAGCTCCGCGCCTCGGAAACCCAGCCCCTGCGCTACTACCTGGCCGACCCCGATCAAAACGGCGAGACCGACGGGCTGCTGGCGGTGGCCCATAACGGAACGTACTATTCCTTTCTGGGCAAAGACAAACTAGAGCAGCGGTTGCCGTACCTGAAAAAGAAACACCTCGGCTATCGCGACGCGGCCCTGTCGCTGGAGGTGCTGTTTGGCCCCGCGCTGGCCAACGCCCGAACCCTGGAAGCACAAACGCTGTCGTCGGCGTTGCTGCACCTCGACAACGGCCGGTTTACCCTGCAACCCTTGCCTGCCGAGGCCCAGACCGGGCCGTTGCTGTGTGGGTTGGCGCTGCCCGGTGGACGGTTGCTGGTGGGCAGCGGTTTTCGGAGCGTACAACCTTACGAAGGAGCCTACGATGCCCTCATACCCACCCTTTTTCAGATCGGAAAGACCGCTGACCTGGCTGTGCTGAAGCGGCTGAATATCCCCGGCGAAGTCCGCGACCTGAAGGCTATCCGGCTTGCTAATGGCCAGATGGGGGTGCTGGTATTACTGAATAATGCCCCGGCAAGGATTGTGATGCCTGCTGGTGGGCTATAGTCTGTTGTGACGAGACTGCCTGTGTCACGCACTACAATTAGGCAATAAAGCTGTTCTAGATTATTTCTTAAGTAACTATCGCGACTAAATAAGTAGTATGTTTTTATACGTATAGCATACTACTAGGTACCGTCTGGTAAAGAAAACAGGCGATTGTTTTTCCAAGAGTAAAAAACCGTGACCTTTCAACGCGTTGAATCGGACACGTAGTAGCCTCGACGAATTAAAGCCGACTTGAGCGCAGTCAATTAAACCACCTTTAACCTGACTACGCATGAATCTGTCACTACATCCTTCCGTAGGCGTGGCACGCCTGGGAAACAGTAAAACCGACATTTGTTTGTCGCCCGAATCGATTGGGGGTCTCCCTTTCGATGCCGATAGTAGCGGAAATTCGCTAGGCCCTATTTCAACGTTTAAAGACAGTATTGGCCTGGTAAAACGACAGGGACAGCCGTTTAAAATTTTCCAGGCTGATGGAAAAGAAGTAACGCTCGATTCGCCTAATGTGGCGTCAATTTCCTGGACGGTTCATCTGGCCAGTAAGAAAGCAGCCTGGTATAATTATAGTGAGTTACAGGGCAATCTGTTATATGGACAGGACAACAGTTATAAGAACCAGAAAATAGCATTCCGAAATCCTAAAATTCCTGAGGCCAAACGGCAATCCTTACTCGTTGATCCAGGTCCGCGGACGGTGGCTGGTCGGCAGAAAAAAATTGGTTTCTCGGCCGACAAAGCCCCTGCCAATTACCCGGTGCAATACCCACCCGCTACCGTGAAATATGGTGTGGCGGTAACTACCCTGGGCGATCTCCTTACCGACAAAGCGGGTAGACTGGTGGTGCTGGGTGGGTACGGAAATGCCGGGGGAGACCTTGCCCTGACCAGCTACGGGGGTTCCAGCACCTGGCACGACGATATTTCCGACGGGCCGGTCTATTGCACCATCACCTTCAAAACGGGTGAACCGCCGGTTACACTCTCGGCCTGGGTAGTGGTGGGATCGCCCGATTTTGCGCCGGAGATTGTCAATATTTCCAACCTGAGCGACACCATGTTCGACGTGGGGGTTCGGTATTTCAACCTCGTGCCTGAGATGTATGCCAAGGGTGCCTGGAACAAGCAGTATATGGCCAATTTTCAGCGCGATATTCTGCCCATTATTAACCGGATAGGCCGCTATCAATGGGTGGCTAACGTGCAGCCAATGGCCGCTTTTGCCAGTAATATTTTCGATTTCACAGACCCGTCTCCTGCTAATAAACAAAATCGACAAAATTACCTGAATTATTTCAGGCAGAATGACGCGCAGCCGCCCGTGCCGCCCAATTTACCGCAGGAACAATTGTTTAAAACGAATGGCACAAGTATATTTCCTATGATGCCATTAAATTCGGGTAGTAACTCGGTGAGTAATATCAATATCATGAAATTTTTATCGCTCGACGAAACGCAATTGTTTCTGTTGCAGCAGTGGGCCGATGGCCATTTTGTGAGCGATCCAGCCTACAAGCCGTACCCCGTACATCCGCTCGACGCTGCCAGCGTGGGCAACTGCGTTGGGCTGCCCATGTGCCCTGGTATTGAGGTGACCTGGAACATGCAAAACCCCGCCGTATATGCTTCACCGTACCGCATAAGGCAGCACGGCAACGAGGCCTCTTACCAGCAGCATGGCCTGACCCCCTCACGCGATGAGTGCGAAGGCGGCGGCTGTGAACCCGGCGACCTCACCAAACGGATGGCGTGTCCCTGGCAGGCCGACTTTTTCCAGTGTACCATTCAATACGTCAACTTCACCAACCCGGCCGTCAACAAGGTGAAAAACCCCGATGGCACGTCGGCCCCGCTGCCACCCACCTATTACACCTACTGGTGGCCACCGCAAAGCCCCTGGGACGTGCTCGTGGGCGAGTTTACGGCCGAGGGGCAACAGGCCACGGGCGTACCGGCGGGGCAGCAGCTCAACTACGCCCGCGGCATCAACAGCTTTACCCAGATGGTGCAGTACTGGTATGCGCTGGGCTTCATCCGCGACCAGAACGCCAGCAGTCAGGGCTTTCCGTTTATGGTAGAGACCGAACGTAACAACGAGCTGTTTACGGTAGAGGAAGTGCCTGTAAGTCAGATCAGTAACAACCAGCAGGACAGCGAAACCACTATTCCGGTGTTCTTTATCACCCAGAGCAAAAGCGAGGTGAAAACCCGGAGTGTGAAATCGAAAATGCTGATGGAGCATTTCGAGACGCACGTATTCAAAGCCATCGAGATTGCGGCGGAGGGACTGGAAGAACCCCGTTCGGGCACCCGGATACGGCAATAAGTATGGCCAGTTCTTTACAAACCGACGTACTCATTGTGGGTGGCGGCCCTGCCGGGGCCGCCACCGCACTGGGCTTGCTGACCTATTCGGGGTTGCGAGTGCTGATTGTGGAAAGCAGCGACCTGAGCGCCGTGCGCGTGGGCGAGCAGGTAGATCCCAGCCTGTTCGATCTGCTGGCATATCTCCAGATCACACGGGAACAGCTGGAAGAAGACAGCTTTATCCAGGGCTACAACACGCTGTCGGCCTGGGGGAGTAGCCATATCAGTTCGCGCAGTTCCATTACCAGCTCGCGCGAGGCGGCCTACCAGCTGGACCGTGAAAAATTTGACTTGCTGCTGCTGGGCAAAGCCGCCGAAAAAGGGGCCGTGGTCATGCCCAGAGCGCGTTGTATGCACTTCCAGCAGTCGGCAGATGGGCACTGGACGGTGCAGGTGAAGCACCAGACCCGAGGCGAATTGTCGGTACAGGCCCGCTATGTGGT
The DNA here is from genome assembly GCF_017353255.1 of Fibrella aquatilis. Taxonomy (GTDB): domain Bacteria; phylum Bacteroidota; class Bacteroidia; order Cytophagales; family Spirosomataceae; genus Fibrella; species Fibrella aquatilis. The sequence continues at coordinate 69,444 of NZ_JAFMYU010000003.1, forward strand.
CGACGCCACCGGTCGCCAGAGCAGCATAGCCCGGCAACTGGGCATTGGTGCGGCGGTAAAGGACCAGCTGGTGGCCGTAGGGGCCTTTTTGCAGGTAGGCGAGGGGGGCAGCGTGCGGCAGGAAGTGATGCTGGAAACCGTGGAAGAAGGCTGGTGGTACTGCGCCACCCTGCCCAATCGGCAGGTGGTGACCACCCTGTTTAGCGACGCCGATATGGTGAAAGAACGACAGCTGCAAAAGCCTGCAAACTGGAATGCCCTGCTGGCCAGAACGGTGCATGTGAAACAGCGCGTAGCCAATTCAACGGCCTTCGGCAGTCCGTGGGTACGGGGGGCGTTCTCTAAACGTATCGACACAACAGCCCGGCCTCATTTCATGGCCGTGGGTGACGCCGCCGCCTCGTTCGACCCCGTTTCGTCGCTGGGAATTGGCTTTGCGGTCAGTTCAGGGTGTCACGCTGCCCGTGCCCTTTGTCAGCTTGACGAAGGCGACGGGGCAGCGATCAACACCTATCAGCAGTCCATCGACACGATATTCGACCAATACCTGAGTACCAAAGCGACCTATTATAGCCAGGAAAAACGCTGGCTCACGGCCCCTTTCTGGCAGCGTCGTACTGCTACAACGTACTGATAGCTAGTCTATTAGTGACCACCCAGCGGAAGAAGGTACGCTACCGATAGCTTGGCGTTTTGCAGGCTCGCGTCGCTGTCGCTCGTTTTGAGGTAGGTACCCCGCGCTTCGATCTGGAAACTGCCCGACCCGGCTTTCAGGGCCACGCCCAGTCCCAGCGAACCGCCGTAATTGACCCGGCCATCGTTCGGACCAATTTCTATGGCACCCTGACTCGTTTCGCCGCCCTCTTTCACCGAAAGTGTACCGTTCAGCAGGTAGGTTGCCGTTGGTCCTGCGTTCACGAAAAAGCGCATCCCCGACTGGCCGAAGGTGTATTTGAGTAGCAGCGGCACCTCTACCACGTTATACTTGACCTGCGCATAGTCGGCACCCGACGTCAGTTTGAAGCCGTATTGCGAATACAGAATTTCGGGTTGTATAGTGAAGGCCCGCCGACCAAAGCTCAGGACCAACCCGGCATGAAAACCCGTAACGGGATCGATGGTGGCACCGGCTAAAGCGGCGGTCGACATACCCGACACCAGATTGCCGCTACCCCCCGCCCGAAAGCCGACGCGGAAACCGCTTGGCTGGCTGCTGGCGGGTGTGGCTTTTTCAGACACCCGGACTGGCTTTGCCGTACGCGCCGCCTTCCCATTTTTAGCCGACGCCGTAACTGGGGCCGCTGCCGCTACTGTGGCCACGTCGGGCTTGGTCACGGTAGCCACTGGCGTGGCCGTTGCGCTGGATGAGGCCACTGTTGGGGCCGTCGCCGTGGTGCTGGCCGGAGCCGCCGTAGTCATCATCACCGCCGACCGGGCGGCGGCGGGGCGTGCGGCTGGTCGGCTGGCCGATTGTCGCGTGGGTGCGTGGGTCGATTTGTGGGTTGCTGGTTTGGTTTGGGCCAGCAGGATAAGTGGCGCGAGGGCCAGGGCAAGGAGTACGATAGACTTGTTCATGGTAAAGAGGAAGGTTGATGTGTTGTGACTGTTCGCGTTGAACACCACAAAATTGGCAGGCCTCAATCCCAACGCAGTGCCCTTCCCGACTGGGTTGCCAAAAGCACGCCATGAAGTGACCTAATGGGGCGGTGAAGCAGCGTTTTCAGTTTTCAGTTTAGAGTTTGGAGTTTTCAGTTTAGAGTTTTCCGCGCCACCCTGGCCTGTGTCTCCACAGGCCTACGCCTGCGTAAGCCATCCGGGCGAGTAGGCTGGCGCCAGCGTAGGCCTGTGGAGACACAGGCCAGGGTGGCGGATTGATTCAAAGTCATTGTCACCCTGAGCTTGTCGAAGGGCCATGCGTCAGCCCACCAGAGCGCGAAGCAACTCTAAACTGAAAACTCTAAACTGAAAACTCCAAACTCCAAACTGAAAACTCCAAACTGAAAACTGAAAACGCTGCTTCACAGGCGGCTTTTGTTGTTTCAGGGAGTTGGCTGCTGGGGGTGGGCAGGAGCGGGGGCAACTTTGACCCGGTAGCCCCGATAGGGCGACCAGTAAACAACTCCCCGAATATCATGAACCACTTCCTGCGTCGCCTGGGCCTGTTGGCCTCCTTCTCGCTGGCCCTGGCCTGCACCACCCCCCAAACCGACGCCATCACGCCTGGCGATACCCCCGGCGGGGGCAGCACGGCAGGGAAGAAACCCTACGTGACCATCACTACTGTGGCCGGGGGCGATACCCAAAAAGGCTTTTTGGATGGCAAGGGCACGTCGGCGCGGTTTAATTACCCCGCCCAGATGACCATCGACAAAAACGACAACCTCTACGTCATCGACCAGCGCATCAGTTATTATGGCGGCAGTGTGATTCGCCGAATAGACCCGGCGGGCAACGTCACCACCTTCGTCAAAGGGCTGGCCTCTGTCACCGACATCTGCGTGGACCCCCGCGACGGCGTCACGCTCTACGCCATCGAATGCGGCGATGCACCTGGGGTCTACAACGGCATTTTCCGCATCAGCAGCAGTGGCGAAGTCACCCGTCTGAGTGGTGGCCCCGATGCGAGTGGTGGCTACAGTTTCGGCTACCGCGACGGGCCGCTGGCGCAGGCCAAATTCAGCAACCCCTGGAGCATAGCTATGGACAAAGCCGGGATGATTTACATCGGTGATGGCTTGAACCACTGCATTCGGAAGGTGAACCTCAGCACGGGTATGGTCTCGACGCTGGCGGGCAAACCCGAAAACACCACAACCTGCAAACTGGTAGACGGCAAAGGTGCCGATGCCCGGTTTTGCACCGTAGAAGACCTGACCCTCGACGACGCCGGGAACCTCTACGTACCTGACTGGGGCAACCACGCCGTGCGCCAAATCGCCCCCGACGGCACCGTATCGACCTACCTGGGCCTCAGCACGGGCTATTCGGCCGATAAGCCGCGCACCCAAAGCGGCGTGTATCAGCCCTACCGCATCCAGTATGACCCGGTCAACAAACGCCTGATTGTGGTTGTCGACACGGGCACGTACATGATCATGGTCACCCCCGACGATTACGTCCACAGCCTCGACCGGGTGCTTACCCACGACTATGCCGACACCAGCCCCGGCACCAGCCACGCCAACTACAGCCTGGCTGTCAACAGCAAAGGTGAACTGTTCACCCTCGACAAATACAACCACTGCATCCGCAAGCGGGCCATCACCTGGAAATAAGGCATCGTATTACTCTCACTATCTACATCCACTACACCATGAAACTTCTCCTATGCACCCTGCTCTTACTGAGCCTATTAACCTTTCCCTCCTGTCAGCACAACTCCGACCTTACCCCCGATGGTGGCCCCGATTCAACCGACGTGGGCGTACGCCCCGAAAGCTCGGCACCAGGTTTCGGCAACTCGAAAGCCCGACCACTGGGCACCCCCTTTGCCTTGCCGACAGGGGTTACGGTGGTAGCAACGCCCCGCTTCGATGAAGATTGCTGGACGGAGGCCCTGAAAAAGAAGCAGGTGAAAGGGTCGGGTGGGCTGGTTGAGTTTGGCCTCTCGTTGCGCAACGACAACGACCACCCGGTGCGGATAGAGCTGCCACCGGGGCTGATCTGGATTGCCAGAACCAACACCACCTACCAGGATATTCCGCAGAACGGCCTCATTGTCAAGACCGTGGTGATCCTGATTCCGGCCTATACCACCGAATGTGTCTGGCTCTTAGCGTACTGCATCAACTCGGACCGGAGCGTCACCCGCACCGGCGACACCTACGAGGCGACCCCTGTGGTAAGCAACCACCCCGGCGTGAAGGCACTGGCGCAGCAATTGGCCAACAAGAAGATTAACGAAGACGAATTTTCGCCCGAACCAACCCAGGCCGAGCGTAGTCAACTAGCCTTTATAGGCGTGGCCGTCGAAGACGTTGCTTCATACGGCACCGTGCAGCCCAGCACTCAAAAATATATCGACCAACTGCCCAATTCGAAATAAGAAAAATAAGCGTCTGGAAGGAATTGACACTGGTAATCAAGCTTGAACCTTGGCCTGTGAACCCTGGCCTGTGTCTCCACAGGCCTACGCTGGCGTAAGCCATCCGGGCGAGTAGCTGACGCGAGCGTAGGCCTGTGGAGAGCGGAACGCCGCCCGCACAGGCCAGGGTGACCGGCCCTTAACCTGACGGCTTCTGACAACTAGGGTGTATCCAAAGATCGGTAGGTGATTCCCGCTCTCCGCTCAGGCCAAGGGGCGGGAGACCCAAATCAGGGTATATGGGGCATGTACGAAGTTAAAATCGATCTTTGTAATGGGTTAGAATACCCCATTCGTCCAGGCCTGTCTCATAAAAGGGAGCCGAAGACCACCGATAATTTTCAGGGCTGTCAACTAGGTTCCAGCGTTCATGCAAGGGATTCCGATGCATATATTCGATCTTCTGCTCCACTTTTTCCTGACCATCCATTAGAATAGCCAGCGGGTCACGTTGCCAAACTCGGTGTAAACGATCCGAGTCATCCACGCTGAAAAAAGGTAGCACCTGAGGGTGATGCTGCTTCAAGTCGGCCAGTATAGTATGGCTGGTAAATTTGTTGAAACTAGCGTGGGGTATTTCCTTTCCATTAGGCTCAAGCATTTCCCAAACGATATGCAAGTGGTTGGGCATGATCACAAAACCATAGATGCACACAACGCCCCGACTTACCAACTCTTGCCAGGATTGGAGTATCACGTGTTTGTACTTGTCGGGCTGTAGCAACCGTTTCCAGTCTTTAATAGTGTTCGTCCAAAAATACACCTGGTTGAGCTCCATTCTTGAGTTACGGTATTGACTGTCAATATGTTCGCGCCTGGCCATCGCTGTTGGGTAGATTTAAATCAACTGCCGCCAAGTTAGCTGCTCTGCCGTTAATGCTGTCATCTTTTACCGCATCACCTCACCCTGGCCTGTGTCCGCACCTTGGCCTGTGTCTCCACAGGCCTACTCCTGCGCCAGCCATCCGGGCGAGTAGGCTTGCGCCAGCGTAGGCCTGTGGAGACACAGGCCAGAGTGCAGGGGTGCAGGCTGGTTTTGAATCAGCAACACAGGCTAGGATGCTGAGCGCTTACTTTTCTATTAGCCTCTCCCCACTTCAACCGTTGTTTCTGACGGTTCAGCCTGAACTGACCGGGCGTTCATATGTCGCCGCTATAGGTTTACTCCCGCTTTTGGCCCCAGAAAGGCACTATTCACACACTAATCGCCCGTTTGGGGCGCGGGAATCCTATTTTTTATGAAACAACAACTCATATGGACAATGGTCTGGCTGCTCAGCGTGTGTTACGCATGGGCAGCCCCACCCACCACCACCGGGTTTATCCGGATCGATCAGTTTGGGTATTTGCCCAACGCCCGTAAGGTAGCGGTAGTAGTCAGTCCCCAGGTGGGGGCCAACGCCGGTACGCCCTTCAACGCCAGCACCGGTGCCAACCAGTATCAGGTACGGCGGTGGGCCGACGATGCGGTGGTGTTTACCGGCACGCTCCAGACCTGGGGCGGCGGAGCCACGCAGGTGCAGTCGGGCGATAAGGGCTGGTGGTTCGACTTTTCGGCAGTCAACGTGCCGGGGTCGTATTACGTGTTCGACCTGGGCAACAACGTGGGGTCGTACCGCTTCGAGGTGGGCAACGGGGTGTATACCGACGTGCTCAAAACCGCCCTCCGCACCTTCTATTACCAGCGCATCAACGGCGCGAAGCAACCGCCCTACACCGACCCGAAATGGGCCGACGGGGCCACGCACGAAGGTCCCGGACAGGACCGGCAGGCCACCAGCCGCTATGCGCAGGGCGATCTGACCACGGCCAAAGACCTGCACGGCGGCTGGATGGACGCGGGCGACATGAACAAGTACGTCACCTTTGCCGAAGAGCCGGTGGGCCTGCTGCTGGAGTCGTACCGGCTGAACCCCTCGGTGTTTACCGACAACCTGAACATTCCCGAATCGGGCAACGGCATCCCCGATGTGCTTGACGAGGCCATGTGGGAACTGGACTTCATGCGCCGGATGCAGGACGCCACCGGCACGGGCGGGCTGCTGCTGAAGGTGGGCGTGGTAGATTACAACGAAGCCAACCCACCCAGTGCCGACCGTCGGCCGCGCTACTACGTACCCGAATGCACGGCCTCTACGCTGTCGGGGGCGGCCATGTTTGCCACGGCGGGGGCGGTGCTGCGTACCGTACCAACCCTGACCGCCTATGCGCAGGATATGACCGCCCGCGCCGAACGGGCCTTTGCCCGCGCCCGCATTGCGACTGCCAACTTCACGGCTTTCGAGGCCAATTGCGACGACCAGGTGGTGAAGGCAGGCGATGCCGACCGGCAGCCACCCGTACAGCGGCAGTCGGCCATAGTGGCGGCGGTTTATTTGTTCGAGGCCACCGGCAAGGCGGAATACAAGGCGTTCATCGACGCCCAATACACCCAGATCGAGCCGATTTCGAACAACTGGTGGGGGCCGTATGCCATGCACCTGCACGTGGCCCTGCTGCGCTACGCCGCCAACCCCGCCGCCACGCCTACGGTGGCCACGGCAATTCGGGCGGGCAAGAGCGGACAGGATAACGTGCTGTCTGTCAATGACTACACGGCCAAAACAGACCTTTATCGGGCGCAGCTGGGCAACGAGCAATACCACTGGGGCAGCAACCAGGTGCGGGCCAACGCCGGCGCGGCCAACCTCGACTTTGTGGCCTTCAACGTGAACCCGGCCAACCGGGCACTGTATAAGGAAATCGCGGGCGAGTACCTGCACTGGTTTCACGGCGTGAACGCCCAGGGCAAGGTGATGCTCTCGAACATGTATGCTTTCGGGGCCGAAAACGCCCTCAACGAAGTGTATCACGTCTGGTTTGCCGACGGCACCGACTGGGACAACGCCCTGACCTCGCCCAAGGGGCCGGTGCCGGGCTATGTGCCGGTGGGGCCGCAAAATCTGTACTACTACCAGGGGTCGCAGACGTACCTGAAAAGCGAACCGTTGCAGAAACGCTATAAAGACTGGAACGGCGGCTACGGCGACAATTCGTGGGAACTGACCGAAGTGGCGATCTACAACCAGGCGGCCTACATCAACCTGCTCAGCCGCCTGATGCTGCCCGCCGCAGACCCTACCGACACCGAGCCACCCACCGTGCCCGGCAACCTGACCGCGTCGGAACTGTCGCCCTATTCGGTAAAGCTGAGCTGGACGCCCTCCACCGACAACCGGGCTTTGGCCGCGTATGAGGTTTACCAGAACGGCAGCAAAGTGGCCGAAACCACCGAGACCAACCTGCCCCTGTCGACGCTCTCGCCCAGCACCAGCTACACCTTCACCGTGCGGGCCACCGACGTGTCGGGCAACCGGTCGGCGGTGAGTAATGCCGTGGTGGTGACTACGCCCGCACCCAGCGCCAACGACCTGATTATCTACGGCGACGCGCTTCGCAACACGTTTACGGAATGGTCGTGGAACAGCAGCAGCAACTTTGCCAATACCAGCCCGGTTAAGCTTGGTAGTCAATCGGTTAACGTAGCTATCACAACGGCCTGGGGGGCACTAAGCTTGCGAAACGCCGACATACTGCAAACGGCCAGTTACCCCGGCGGCATTCAGTTCTGGTTCTACGGCACCGAAAAGCCCGTGCGCGTCACCGTCAACCGCGTCGATACCGACCCGCCGTCGGTAGAGTATACCCTGACGGCCGAGCCCAACACCTGGACGCTCGTGCGCATTCCGTGGAGCGCGCTGGGCAGCCCGTCGCAGATTCAGCGGCTGTCGTTCATGGACGGGTCGGGCGGTGCGCAGCGGTTTTACCTCGACGATATCCGGCTTGTGGCCGGTGCCACCACCAACGATACGCAGGCACCAGCGGCTCCTACCGGCCTGACAGCCAGCAACATAACGGCCTCTGGCCTTACGCTCACCTGGACGGCTTCGGCAGATAACGTGGGCGTAACAGGCTACGATATTGTGCAGGGTAGCACAGTCATTGGCACAACTACGGGCACCACATTCAGCGTGTCGGGCCTGAGCTGCAACCTGGGTTATACGTTCAGCATACGGGCCAAAGATGCCGCCGGTAACGTGTCGGTCAGTAGCAACACGGCCTTTGCCACCACCGCCGCCTGCCCATCGGTGCCACCGGTGTCGGGCAGTGACGAGGTGATTTACAACGAAGCGCTGAACCCCAACTGGCAGGAGTGGGGCTGGTCGGTCACGTCCGACTACGCCGCCAGCAGTCCGGTGAAAGTGGGGCAGAAAGCCTTGAGTATCAATTACACCGACGGCTGGGGAGGCTGGGCCATCACGCGCAACGCCCACGTTGCTACCACGCCACAGACCACGATTAGGCTCTGGCTCTACGCTACCACGGCCAAGACGCTGGGCATATGCACCAGTTCGGAAAACGACGGTGGCCTGAGTCCTTACGTCTCGTTTCAGCCCACGCCCAACGCCTGGCAGGAGGTGGTGATCACGATGCCGCAGCTGGGTAATCCGGCGAAGATCAAGCGCCTCACGATCCAGTCGCAGGCACCGGGTGCCAACCTGATCTACGTCGACAATGTGCGGTTTGAGGGGTCATTTGGCGTGTCGGTGAGTAACGTGACCACCACGGGGCTGCAACTGAACTGGACACCGCCATCGGGTCTCTCGACCGTGGCGGCTTATGCGGTGTATCAGAACGGTAACCTACTGAATAGCAGCGTAATGAGTACATCGTTGGCAGTGTCTGGGCTGGTATGTGGCACCGCCTACAGTTTCCAGGTACGGGCAAACGACGCCCAGGGCAACGCGCTGGTGACGAGTGTCCCGCTGAGCGCCACCACCACATTTTGCCCTGGCTCTTCGACCGTAGAACTGATTTATGATGAGGCGTTCAACCCTAACTGGGCCGACTGGTCGTGGGGTGTGACGGAGAATTATGGCAACACCAGTCCCGTAAAAGTGGGTCAGAAATCGGCCTCACTAGTCTTCGACGGCTGGGGTGGCTGGTCGATTTTCCGCAACGCGCCACTAGCCACCACACCGCAGACGACGCTGAAGTTCTGGCTCTACGCTGCGACGACCAAAACGCTGACCGTGACCGCCTACACCGACAACGACAGCGGCGCGGGCACCACAGTAAACCTGACGCCTACGCCTAGTGTGTGGCAAGAAATCACGCTGACGATGGGGCAACTGGGCAACCCAGCCAGGATCAAACGGATCGTGATGAACCTGCCCACGTTCGGTCCGGCACCGATTTTTCTGGATCAGGTCAGGTTTGAAACGCCTAACGGCAGTGCCCGCGTGGCAATGCTGACAGAAGGTGACACCCACAGCCGGATGACCCTTAGCCCCAACCCGACCGATGGCCCCGTGCGGGTACAGGTGCAGGCGGCAGAAGCCGGTTCGGGTATGTTGTCGGTCATGACCCTCACGGGTACGGCGGTACTAAGTCAGGCGGTATCGATGGCGGCTGGTGTGAACGAGTATGCACTAGACGTGAGGTCGTTACCGGCTGGTACGTACCTGGTGCAGTGGCAAACACACACCCAACGGCTCGTGCAGCGGCTGGTGAAACGGTAAATAGTTTACTGTTTTCCGTTTGCAGTCTTCTGTTGCTTCGCGTTCCGCCACCCTGGCCTGTGTCTCCACAGGCCTACGCCTGCGTAAGCCATCCGGGCGAGTAGACTGGCGCCAGCGTAGGCCTGTGGAGACACAGGCCAGGGTGGCGGAACGCGAAGCAACAGAAGACTGCAAACTCTAAACTGAAAACTGCTTACCGTTTCATCCCCCGCTTTTGCCGGTTCAGGCCAATGCCCATTGGGGGGCGGTAAACGACCTGCCATTTTTGGCTACACAAAACAACACATACCGATGAACTCCCAACGTATTCTCATGGCCACCATGCCTATGGATGGCCATTTTAGCCCGCTTACGGGCCTTGCCGTTCACCTCTGTCAACTTGGGCACGACGTCCGCTGGTACGTGGGCGGCGATTATGGCGACCGGGTTACCGCCCTTGGGCTGCACCACTACCCGTTTGTGCGGGCCAAAATCGTTAACCAAGAAAACCTCGACAGCTTGTTTCCTGAACGTAAAGACTTGAAAAACACCATCGCCCGGCTCCGTTTCGACATCAACCAGGTGTTTCTGCTCCGCGCTCCAGAGTTTGTCGACGATCTGACAGCCATTCATGCCGACTGGCCCTTCGACCTCATCATTCACGACGTGGCCTTCATTGGCGGCTCGTTCATCCAGCAGCTGCTGTCGGTGAAATCGGTGGCGGTGGGCGTGGTGCCCCTGGCCGAATCCGACGAGTGGGTTGGGCCGTCGGGGATGGGCATGCCACCCCGGGCTGGGTTTGTTGGTCGACAGTATCAGCGTTTTCTGCGGTTTATGGTGCAGGACGTACTGTTTAAACCCTGTAATGACCTGCACAATCAGCTTCGCGTTGAGCATGGACTGCCCCCGGTGTCGGGCTTTTTGTTCGATTACCTGGTGCGGTCGGCAGACCTGTATCTACAGAGTGGCGTGCCGGGGTTCGAGTATCCGCGCAAACGTATAAGCCCCAACGTTCGGTTTGTGGGACCCCTGTTGCCGTTTAGCAGCAACAAACGGCGCTCGTTTACGCAGGCCGACAAGGTGTTTTGCTACAGTCACGTGGTGCTGGTGACGCAGGGCACGGTTGAGCGCGACGTAGAAAAGCTGCTGGTGCCTACGCTGGAAGCCTTCGCCGACGACCCCAACACGCTGGTGATTGCCACCACGGGCGGTTCGCAAACGGAGGTGCTACGCCACCGGTTTCCGCATGATAACCTCATCATCGAAGACTTTATCCCCTTCAACGCCGTGATGCCCTACGCCAGCGTGTACGTCACCAACGGCGGCTACGGCGGCGTGATGCTGGCCTTAAAACACAACCTGCCCGTGGTGGCGGCGGGCGTTCACGAGGGCAAAAATGAGATCGCCGCCCGCATTGGCTACTGCCAGGTGGGGGTGAACCTGAAGACCGAAACGCCCAAACCAGCCCAGATTCGCCGGGCCATACAAACGCTGCTGACCGACACCCACTACCGGCAGAATGTTCGCAAGCTGAGCCGTGAATTCAGCCAGTACGATGCCCTCAAACTGGCTGAACAGCATATTCAGAACCTATTGGAAAAGGAGGCCCTGGTTGCCGCCTAGCGCTGTGCTCCTGATTCTGGCCCACCGGTGCGGAAACCGCTTGCCTGACTGTGGGTAGACGTAGCTGTCTTCACTCAGTCGCAACTGATCTACGAAGAACGCCTGACTCGCCGCCTGAACATTAACCGGGCCAAAACAAAACGAAACCTGAATACGGTGCTGGAACAGACCCTGTTGGCCTGGCACAAAACGCGCCAATTCCCGGCAGACCGCCAGTTGGTAGCGGGCCAATTCGACAGAAAATAACAGGCCCACACGCCTTCCCACAAAGCCGCTTCAGGAGCGGCTTTTTTCGTTTCAGCCGGGCTTTAGCCGCTTTCGTAAAGCTTACCGTAGTGCCCGGTGCGTAGCCTGTCAACCTTTACATCGCTTTTCGAAGCCAACCTCTTTTTTCATCGGCCACCTGCCGACCTGCCCATTGCTGACGGGCCGACGATGACCACATCTGGACAACTACACATGAAAAAGTTAGTAACCATCATCGGCATCATGACCTGCATGGGCGGAACCACCGCCCTGCTGATGAGCAACAAACAAAAGCAGGCAGGGCAGATACGGGATGCGCAGAAACCGCTGGTCACCACCGTATCTACGGCCCCCGTCACCCGGCAATTCTTTTCAGAAGCGGCGCACTACGTGGGCAAGACCGAATGCTGGCGCGAAGTGACCATGAACGCCACCACGCAGGGCATCATCCGCACCCTTACCGCCCACCTCGACGGGCCGGTACACGAAGGGCAGCCCGTGCTGACGGTGGACACCGAACTGACCACCATTGCCATTGCCCAGGCCGAGGCCCAACGCCACAAAGCCCAAACTGACCTCGCCCGCTATGAGACCCTGCTCCGCGAAAACAACATACCCACCACCGACGTGGAAAACGCCCGCTTGCAGGTGCGTACCCTGGAAACCCAACTGCTCACGCTCCGCAAGCAACTCCGCGACGCGGTCGTGAAAGCACCCATCAGTGGCATCGTGACCACCAAACTGGTGGAGCCGGGCCTATTTATTGCCCCCGGCGCTCCGCTGATGACCATCACCGACGTGTCGGCGCTGAAACTGGTGGTGGGGGTTCCCGAAGCCGAAGTAGCTCAGTTTCGGCCCGGTCGGCACGTGACGGTGCAGTTCGATATGTACCCCCGTCAGTCGGTATCGGGCACGGTGCAGCAGGTACGGCTCAAGGGCGGCGATACGGGCAAGTTCCCGGTCGAAATCCGGGTAGCCAATTCACACACCGCCCCGCTCCGGGTGGGCATGACGGCGAATGTTTCGGTGCCCAACGCCAGCCGCGCCAGTGGCCTGGCGATCCCCCGCGCGGCCCTCGTCACTACTAGTGCCACGCCCGCCGTCTACGTGGTGCAGGGCAGGCAGCTCAGCCTCCGCCCCATCCAGCCCGGCCCCACTTTCGGCACGACGCTACTGGTTAACAAGGGCTTACAGCCTGGCGAACAAGTCGTCGTCAGCGGCACAGAAGGATTAAAAGAAGGACAAACTGTAGTGGTCAGTGATGAGCGATGAGTGGTGAGTTTGCTGCGGTCCGACGTCTCGGCGCAAGAGCAATACGCTGGCGGCAGCAAACTCATCACTTACCACTTATCGCTCACCACTTATTATTCATCACTCATGAAACTCACTCTCCTCTCCATCACCCGCCCCATCCTGGTGATTGTCCTGTTTGTGGTACTGGGCATTCTGGGGCTGTATTCGTACACGCAGATGCGGTACGAACTCCTGCCAAACATGTCGATTCCGTTCATCATCGTCACCACGCCCTATCCGGGGGCGTCGCCGGCGGAGGTCGAAACGGGGCTGACCAAGCCCATTGAAGATGCCGTTTCGTCGGCCGACCGGATCAAGCGCGTCACCTCGCTGTCCCTCGAAAATATCTCGGTCGTTATGGTCGAATTTAAGCACGACGTAGACGTTGACAAAGCGCAGCAGGACGTGCAGCGCAAAGTCAACACCGTGACGGGTACGTTGCCGACGGGGGCTAAAACGCCCATACTCGACCGGTTTTCGCTCACCGAACGGCCCGTCGTGCAGCTGGCGGCCAACAGTAAGCTCTCTGACCTGGAATTGGGCACGTTGCTGAAAACGCAGATCAAGCCCCGGCTGTCGCAGGTGGCGGGCGTGGGGCAGGTGCAGTTTGTGGGCCTGCCCGAAGCCGAGGTGAGCATTGCCCTCGACGCTGCCCGGCTCCGCGCCCTGAACCTTTCTACGTTGCAGGTGGTCGGGGCCATTCGCGCCGCCAACCTCAACGTGCCGTCGGGTAACGTACGCGATGCCGACGCGGCCTATTCGGTGCGCGTGGTGGGCAAAACCGATGCACTCGATCACCTCCGCGAGATCGTGGTATACCGCAGCCCGGCGGGTCAAAAAGTCTTCCTGGGCGACGTAGCGACCATTTCGCTCACACCCAAAGAACTCGAAAACCGGAGCCGCTACATGGTGGCTTCCGATACGGCCCAACCCGAAGGCCACGCGGCCGTGGGTATTCTGGTGAAAAAACAGGCGGGAGCCAACAACGTAGACGTGAGCGCCGCCGTGCGCAAGCTGTTGACCCAACTCGAAAAAGACTACGCCTCGGCAGGCCTGCATTTCACGGTGGCGCAGGACGGGTCGGAGTTTACGCTGGCGGCGGCAACGGCCGTTAACCACGACCTGATGCTGGCTATTGGGCTGGTGGCGCTGGTGATGTTCGTGTTTTTGCACAGCCTGCGGTCGTCGCTGATCGTGATGGTGGCTATTCCCGCTTCGCTGCTGTCGACATTTATTTTCATGAACCTGCTGGGCTTCTCGCTCAACCTGCTCACGCTGCTGGCCCTGTCGCTGGTAATTGGCATCCTGGTCGACGACTCCATTGTGGTGCTGGAAAGCATTTATCAGCGCATGGAAAAAGACGGCGTGTCGTCGGACGACGACCGGAAGGCGGCGGCGCTGAACGGGCGTGGCGACATTGGCTTTGCGGCCATTGCCATTACCCTTGTCGACGTGGTGGTGTTTGTGCCGCTGTCGTTTTCGCCGGGGCTGGTGGGCGACCTGGTGCGCGAGTTTTCGCTCGTGGTGGTCATCTCCACGCTCTTCAGCCTGCTGGTATCATTCACGCTCACGCCCATGATCGCCTCGCGCTTCGGCAAGGTCGAACACCTCACCCGCGACACCCTCATGGGCCGGTTTGGCCTGGGTTTCGAGCGGCAGTTTGCCCGGCTGTCGGCGGCCTACATGCGGCTGCTCCGGCGGACGCTGCATTACCGGAAAACCACCGTCCTGATCACGTTTGGGCTGTTTCTGACGGCCCTGATGCTCCCCGGCGCTGGTTTCATCGGGGGTGAGTTTATGGCCCCCGCCGACAAAGGTGAGATCAACGTGGTGCTGCAATTTCCGGAAGGCTACAAGCTTGAGCAGACCGACGCAATGGCGAAACAGTTCGAACAAAAACTCTACCGCCTGCCCGACGTTCGGCGCGTGTTTACCAACGTGGGGGCCAACCCCGAAGGCTGGTCGAGCCTGCCTACGAGCAAAAATGCGGTGGAATTTGCGGTGGCGTTTTCACCCCGCAACGAGCGCGACAAAGACCTGAACACCCTCACGCGGGAGGTGAAAGAACTGGCCGTTCAGGTGCCCGGTGCGCGGGTGCGGGCCTACCCGCTGGGGCTGCTGGGCAGCGATGGGGCCGCCCCGATTCTGCTGATGGTGAGCGGCACCAACCGGGATGTGCTGCGCCGCGAGACCACCCGCCTCACCGAGGCCATCCGGCAGATTCCCGGCACCGCCGACGTGCGGTTTTCGGGCAATGTGCGCAAGCCGGAACTGGCCATTACCGTCGATCAGGAGAAGCTGGCGCGCTACGGCCTCACCACCGAAGCCGTGGGCATGGCTATCCGCACGGCGCTGGCGGGCTTCGACGACCTTACCATGCAGCAAGACAACCAGACCGTGACCATGCGGGTGCGGTTTGCCGAGGCCTTCCGCAACCGGACCGAGCAGATCGGCCAGCTCACCCTAACCAATGCCTACGGACAGCCCGTTGAGCTGCGGCAGGTGGCCACCGTCCGCGAAACGGTTGACCCGGCCATTCTGGAACGTAAAGACCGCGACAATTCCATGACGATTACGTCACAGGCCGTAGGCCGCCCCTCGGGCGACATTGGCGGCGACATACAGAAGGCCGTGGCCGACCTGAAGCTCGATCCGTCGGTGCAGATTACCTACGGCGGCGACCTCGAAATGCAGGACGATTCGTTCGGCAAGCTGGGGCTGATGTTCCTGGCGGCCATCGTGTTTATGTACCTCGTGATGGTGGCGCTCTACAACTCGTGGGCCTACCCGTTTGTGGTGCTGTTCTCCATTCCCGTAGCCTTGTTTGGTGCCCTGTTTGCGCTGGCGCTGAGCATGAATTCGCTCAACGTATTCACCATCCTGGGCCTGATCATGATGCTGGGGCTAGTGGCCAAAAACGCCATTCTGCTGGTGGAACGGACCAACGAAAACCGCGAACGGGGCCTCACTGTGGTAGACGCCCTGCTCGACGCGGGTCACGTACGCCTGCGCCCTATCCTGATGACCACCCTGGCGATGGTGATCGGGATGCTGCCCATTGCGCTGGCGACCGGCCCCGGTGCCGAGCAAAAAACGGGCCTCGCCTGGGCGCTCATCGGGGGCCTTAGTAGCTCTATGTTCCTCACGCTCATCTTCGTGCCGGTGGTGTATTACTACGTAGCGCGGGGGGTAGGGCGAAGGGCGGGGAGCAAGGAGCAAGGAACTGAGGGCATGAAACATGGGGCGCGGAGCAAAGGGGTGGCGAAGCTGGCAGAGGCCGTTGCGGTTGCACTGCTCATCGTCACCATTGCACCACTCCACGGCCAATCCCCCACCCCAAACTCTTCACCCCACGCCCTCAGCCCCACGCCCCCAGCCCTCAGCCCCCTTCCCCTCTCCCTGCGCCACGCCGCCAACCTGGTTCGGCAGCAGAACGGCGAGGTGCGGGTAGCCCGGCTGGGTGCGCAGAAAGCCGACGCGCTGATTGACGAAACCCGCCGCCTGGGGCTGCCCACGGTAAACGGAACGGTGCAGTATCAGCGCAATATCAGCGCGCCGGTGTTCTTCTTCCCCGCCTTCTCGATCACGCCCGACGGTGGCTTTTCGCTCGACAATACCCGCATGACCCCCGTTACGGCGGCCCTTCAAAACCAGTACAATGCGGGCCTGACCGTGGGCATGCCGCTGGTGCAGCCCAGCCTCCGGGTGGCCCGTCGGCAGGCGACGGTGGGGCAACAGGTGGCCCTTGAGCAGGAACGTGCCGTCACGAACCGGCAGCTAGCCGACGTTAAAAAGTTGTATCTCAATACCTTGCTGGCGAAAGAGCAACGGGTGCTGATAGCCCAAAGTATTGGTCGTGCCGAGCAGGCCCTGCGCGAAGTGCGGAACCTCTACCGGGCACAGCTGGTCACCGATGCCGACACGCTGCGGGCTTTTGTGGAGGTCGAAAACCTGCGTCCTACCCTATCCAAACTCGACCGGTCGGTGCGGCTGCTCAAGGGTCAGTTGCTCGTGCTGACGGGTCTCCCCGCCGCCACCGACCTGATGCTGACCGACTCGCTGACCTACCCGGATGCGACCGTCGTGGCCGAAGAAACCAGCATCGAAGAGACTTATAATCAGCGGCCCGAACTCCGTCAGCTGGCGTTGGGGGTTGTGGCCAGTGAGTTGCAGGGGCAGTTGGAGCAGGCACGTCGTCGGCCTACGCTGAATGCGTTTGGGCAGGTGGGTACGTTGTCACAAACGGGCAGTTTCCGGTTTTCCGACAGTCGCTGGCCGGTGGTGAGCTTCGTCGGGTTGCAGCTGAACGTACCCATTGTCAACGCCGCCACCGCACCCAAAATCCAACAGGCACGGCTGGCGCAACAGCAGGCGCAGGAGCAACTGCGCTACACCCGAACAGCTATGGCCAACGAGGTGCGTTCGTGCCTGTATGCCCTCGACGAAGCCCGCGACCGTATCCGGGCGCAGGCGGGGGTGGTCCGCGCGGCCGAACGGAGCTACGCCCGCACCGAAAGCCGCTACCGGCAGGGCCTCACCAAACTCGGCGACCTCACCGATGCCGAGCTGGCGCTACGGCAGGCACAAACCAACCGCCTCCAAGCCATCTACGACTACCAGGTAGCGCAGGTGGAACTGGAGCGAGCCAAAGGCGAGGTGGAGTGATGGCCACAAACTGATTATTGCTCCCGTTGGCTTGGCTCCCGCACCCTGGCCTGTGTCTCCACAGGCCTACGCTTGCGTCAGCTTACGCGCTCGGATGGCTGGCGCAAGCGTAGGCCTGTGGAGACACAGGCCAGGGTGCGGGTGTTACACCCTGAATACACTCCCTTCAGCCCAAACAAAAAGCCGCTTCACAGGCGGCTTTTTCCGTTTCAGCCGACCTGGTCTTGAGTGGAGACAGGCAGGCGGGCAACTTTGTCACGGTCAGCCTATTCAGACCACACCAACCTCTTTTTCTCTTCTAATCAATTCACAGTCATGAAAAAAGTCATCAAAATCCTCGGCCTCGTGCTGGGTGGCGTAGTGCTGCTGCTGGCCGGTTTCTGCGGATACGTTGCCGCCGTGGGCGTACCTACCTACGACCCGCCCAGCGTTCCAAAAATCAATGTTGCTGTCACGCCTGAACGAGTAGCGCGCGGCGAGGTCATCGCCCAGATTCAATGCATGGCCTGCCATGCCGACAAAGATAACCGTCTCACAGGCAAGCACATGGACGACGTGCCACCCATGTTTGGCACTATCTACACCAAAAATATTACGCAGGACAAAGAAAAAGGCATCGGTAACTGGACCGACGGCGAACTGCTCTACTTCCTGCGCACGGGTATCCGCAAAGACGGTTCTTATGCCTTCATCATGCCACAGTACCCCAACCTGGCCGACGAAGACCTAATGGCCGTAGTAGCGTGGCTGAAGTCAGACCGGTTTCCGGTGCAGGCATCCAAACGAGAGCCGCAATCGTCGGAGTTGAGCTTCGTGTCGACACTACTCACCCACACCATGATTAAGCCGCTGCCTTACCCGCCCTCATTCATTGCCAAGCCCGACACCAACGATCTGGTAGCCTTGGGTAAATACACCGCCGACGCCTTCGGCGACTGCTATGCCTGCCACTCCGGCGACCTGATTAAGCAGGACAAGGTGCAGACCGAAAAAACCGAAGGCTACTACGGCGGAGGGATTGAGTTGGTGGGTGAAAAGGGGCAAAAAATCATCACGCCTAACCTGACCTTCGACGAGCAGACGGGCATTGCCAGGAGATACACCAAAGCGCAATTTATCCAGGCCGTGAAAGGCGGTGTGCGGCCCGATGGCAGCATCCTGCGCTACCCGATGGCCCCCAAAATGGCCTTGTCGGACCGGGAGGTGGGTGCCATTTATGAATACCTGAAAACGGTGCCCAAAATCAACAACGACATTGCCAAAAAAACCGCCGAAATGCAACTGGCGCAGAAGTAGGGAGGTGCGCCAACCACCCCCGCCAATCCCTATTCCGTTTTAACAACGGCTTTTTCCGTTTCACCAGCTTTGTCGCTGGGTCCGAGTTGGGCAGTGGTCAATTTTGAGGCACCAGCCCGATGACGTGGCGAACAGTAAACAACACATACTTCATGAAAACCTTCCTCTACACCCTGCTGGCAGCCATTACCCTGTCCCTTTTTTCGTGTAAACATGACCTGGACCCGGTAGCCCCCGGTCAGGATGGTGGCCCGGTGCAGGGCATCGAACAACCCGTGGGTGAGTCGCTGGGTGATCCGGTGACCAAAAAGATTGGCCCTGCCGGGGGCAACCTACAGTCGGCAGACGGGGCGCTTACGATCACCGTACCCGCCGGGGCGCTCACGGCCCTCACCGAAGTAGGCATTGAACCTATCACCAGCACCTGCCCCGGTGGTATCGGCGATGGCTGGCGGCTGACGCCCCACGGTACCACCTTCGCCAAACCTGTGCAACTCACCATCAATTACAGCGCCCAGAAAGACAGCGTCTCGCTGCCGCAGGCGCTGGGCATGGCCTACCAGGACAGTAAAGGCATCTGGCGGTTTGTGGGCCAAAAAGCTGTCGACGCCAATACCCACAAGCTAACGGTGCAGACTACTCATTTCAGCGATTGGGTTTATCTGCAATGGATGACGCTATCACCCATTACAGCGCGGGTGGGTGCGAAGCAGCAGGTAAAGCTGGAAGCTCTACAATATGCACCGGTGGCCCTGGATGCCGAGGGGCTGGTGATCCCGATTATTGCTGAGTACAAAGACGGCTACCCCGTGGGGGATCCGCATCCACTGCCAGCCAAGTACATTAAAAAATGGTCGCTGGCGGGGGCGGGGTCGCTCAACGCGCCGGGCGGGGCAGAGGCCACGTATACGGCGCCGGGGCAAATCCTGAAATCGACTACGGTGGCTGTTAGCCTGGAGCTGAAGGGCTTCAGGGAGCAGGCCATACTGGTGTCGAACATCACCCTGGCGGCGTTTGAGATTGCTTATGTGCAGGTAGCCGAGAAGACCGGTCCCAACGGGCGGGATAGTGAACTGATTATCTACGGCAGCCAGTTTGGGGCGCAGGACAAAGCCAAATCGGGCGTCACCGTCAACGGACAAGCCATTGATCCACAAGATATTGGCCTTTGGGGCGACAATATCATCGTCTGCCGGATTCCCATGATCGGCCCCGGCTCGTCGGGACCGGTACGGGTGAAAACAGCGTCGGGGGCCATCACCGAACCCCATCTTCTCAACGAATGGACCGTGGCCATGCGGCTTAAACACCTGTGTGCCCGCCCCATTCAGAGCCTGAACCAAACCAGCACCATTTACCTGCGCATTCGGGGCGACGCCTCGCCCGTTCCGCCCGGCCTGACACCCATCTATGATGAAGCGTCACGCAACACCGTCGCCATGAAGTCGTATGTGCACTGGACAGCCGACGGCGAAGGATTTTCAGTCATGAACAATGCCGAATTCTGCGGTACGGAAAAAGAAGTCTGGACCAAAAGCGCGGGCGACATCGACCTGACTTACGGGTCAGACCCCGCCGATAAGCAGTATTTCAACGTGTCGCTCAGTCAGTTGCCGGGGAAAGGGTTTGCCGTCAGTTTCACCTACGAGGCTAAAGATGCCGTGCCCTCCAGTCACGTGTCGACCAATTGCAACGGCTATACGGTCAATAGCAATCGGCCCCATACGGTTAGCTTTCCGAGTGAATTCAGCAGCGAACGCTTCCCGCTGCTGTTTAGCGGCAACACGCTTAAGGGTGGTAAATCGTCCCTGCGCGAAACGGGCACCTACAGCTACCTGCACTACGACTTCGATAAGTCACATGAGTGGAAAAATGAGCTTCAGGTCTTCTGGGACGCCACACCCGGCAAGTTCTAGGCAATGCATGCGACGCCCCACACGTACCCCGCAACATGGCACGATTCTGACACTGAAACAGCAGCCAACGGGCAGGTACACCCTGCCCTGAGTCAATGACAACACCGTATCAACTCCTTATTTTCGACTTCGACGGTACATTGGCCGACTCCTTTCCGCTGTTTGTGCGGTCGTTTAACGCCGTGGCTGATCGGTACGGCATCAAACCCATGAACCCAGCCGAACTCGATCAATTGCGATCGTTAGGCTCCCGGCAACTGATGCAGCAACTGCGCATCTCGGCCTGGAAAGTGCCGTTGGTCGCCTACTCGGTTCGTCGGCTCATGACGCGCGGCCTGGCTGAGGTCAGTCTATTTGAGGGCGTACCTGACCTGTTACGAAGAGCCATTGACGCGCACAAGCAAGTGGCTATTGTCAGCTCGAACAGCGAAGCCAACGTTCGGCAGGTATTGGGGCCGGAATTGGCGGCACTGGTTAGTCAGTATCAGTGTGGCACGGCCCTTTTTGGCAAAGCGCGTGCTTTCCGTCAGGTGATCCGACGGGCTGGAGTCAGTTCGTCAGCGGTGTTGTGCATCGGCGATGAGGTTCGGGATTACGAAGCAGCCCGGTCTGAGGGGATAGCCTTTGGTGGCGTCAGCTGGGGCTACACACAACCTGATACGTTACGGGCCTTGAATGCCCATTTTTTCGACGCGGTGACCGATATCGGCTACCGGTAGCCTACCCGTGGCATTTGTCGGCTCACCCACTCAAACAGCTTACCTTCCGCCCATAAACAGAACAGGCAGACCAGATGGTCTGCCTGTTCTGTTTATGGGCGGAAGTGCATTACATCTTGATGGCGTATTGCTCGTCGAGCAGTGTAAGCATGGCTTCGATGGCTTCGGCGGGTGGTGGCCCCTGCGGCACGGGTGGAAGCGTCAGCGACGTGGCCGGTTCGGCAAGGCCGGGGGTTTGGAAGTAGTTTTCAAACCCGGCCGGTGCAATGGTCATGACGGTTTTAGCAACGGGCGAAAGTACCTCAAACGTATGCTGAATGTTCTTGGGCATACAGACATAGTCGCCTGCGTTGGCCGTGAAGACGTGTTCGCCGATGGTGAACCGGATGGTCCCTTCGAGCAGGTAAAACGTTTCGTCTTCGCGGGTGTGGGTGTGGGCAGGCGGTTCGCAGCCGGGTTGCACGGTCATGGCCAATTGGGCGTAGCGTCCCCCGGTCTGGCTCCCGTCGATCAGGACGGTGACGAGTGAGCCATGATACCAGAACGATTTGCCGAGCGAAGTGGCTGGTTTGGTAACGGGTACTGTTGCTGTGTTCATTGTGTTGTTGTTTTAAGACTAAAAAATGGTGTAAGGGCCGGACCTCCCGGCTGACGAAGCAAAGATGCAGGGGGCCGATTCGAGCCGTATCGGCTGGATGGATGAACCGGAAGTTTTCAACGCTGAAGCGGTCAATATCCCTTTCTATGTGCCAGCGCTTTACCATAAAAGCTACGCCATACCCGCCGTTGCAGCATGCACTAACGGCAGCGCCACGCGGACCACGCGTCCGTCGCCGAAAAGGGGTTTTGCACCGCTCCACCAACCTAAAATACCGGTTCATCGGACTGGGTCTGTGCCAGGGCCGGGTTGCGCGCCATTTTTGGTCCAACGAACAGTAAACAACATCCCCATGACCAAGCCCCTTACTTCCCTGGCCCTCGTGGCCGCGCTCGCCACTTCGCTGGTAGCCCTGCGCTCCACCGACGTACTGACCGACACCGGCGTTACGATGGCCAACATCGAGGAAGCCGCCCTGACCAACCTCAAAGCTGACGGCTCGTTCTACGTTGAACCTACCGCCCTGATGCGCCGGATGGCCCGGCGTATTCCCACCGACGCGCAGGCTGCCACGGTACGGGCTCTCGGCCAGGTGGTACGTACCTACGTGGAGTCAGACGCGTTTAGGCAGGCGTACCGACAGTCGCTGAGTGGGCAGTATGCCGTTAACGAAACCTACAGCGACTCCAACATTGCTCAGCGCGAAGCCGAAGTGGGCATGGTCGATGAGGCAGTCGACGCGCAGTCTGCCGCCCTCCGCCAAACGATGAGCGCCGTCGACCCCGTCATGTTCTACACCATGATGAAGGCGCAGGTGCCCCAATTCGAAGCGCAGGCCGCAGCCGCCACCGGTGCCGAACGTACCCAGCTTACTCAGGAAGTAGCCGACCTAAAGCGCATGCTCGCGGCCAATGCCGGCAAGCCCGCCGAGTTCAAAAAACAGTACGTGGCGTATCAGGAAGGGCGGTTTCGCAAAGGCGGCAAGCAGTATGAGGCAAACGCCAATCAGGAACTTGCCGATGCCAAAATCCATAACGCGGAGTACCGCAAACAAAAAGCCGCCCTCGCCGCCGCCAGCGATGTGCGCCCACCGCTTCGGAAGCAGCTACAGGCCTTTGTAGCCCTCTGCGATGAGGTTGATTTTGGCGCCAAGCTCTACGCTAGCGGGTCGAAACAGTACTTCGTGAACCCGGCCTACGAGCGTAAGCCCGGCGCGTGGAAACTACTCTTCCGCCTGGGCAAAACCCCGACGATGGCCGCCCGACAGTTTGCCGGGGAGTGGCTAACTGCGTTGCCTACACTACGTTAAGTACTATGACACATCCGTTGCCACACACCATCAGGCACTGTTTCGGCGAAAAATGCTTATTCACTGGCATTCGCCATGAAGTAGACAACGATGCCTTATACTGCGAAAACTGGGTGCTGCTCAACAAACGTACCGGATGTATCTTAAGCCCACGCATTGCTCAACGCCTGCGTGGGCTTTTGCCGTATGTTATTGCCGACTGCTAGCTGGTTGGCTTCATACGTGCCTATTTTACATCGGCACTTGTATTTTTGTCGTCATCCTAACTACCTGACCGTGGGCACCTTCAACGATCAACAGCTACGCATCTACGGCCCGTTCGTGCTGTTTCTGATCGGTACGCTCTTTTTTCGGCTGAACTGGTACTTCGAATTATCACTCAGGGATCTGGCTATTTCGGACCTGATCAGCCTGATAGCGGGCTACGTTTGTTGGGAAGTAGCCCGCTGGACGGTTCTGCGGTTGCAAGCCCGCTATCCCGGTCTCCCCAACACCCGTCGGCGGTTGCGCTGGATGGCCCTGTTGTTGCCCATGCTGGCCAATGCTGCCTGGGCCTTGCGGCGGTTGTGTTATGTGCTCCTGGCAACAGACGATACGTTTGTGGTGCCCCTGCCACAGTATACCTATAGCCTGGGGATTCAGCTTTTTTACCATGGCGTGTATTACGTTGTCTACGAGGGGGGCTACGTGTTGCAGGCGTGGCGGCAGACATATAGCCACAACGAGCAGTTGAAAAAAAAACGCCTGACCCACCAGCTGAATCAGCTACGTACCCAACTGAACCCGCACTTTTTGTTCAATAGCCTAAACTCGCTGTCGATGCTGATTCAGGAAAACCCCCGGCAGGCCGAAGCCTTTGTTGATGAACTCAGCAGCGTGTACCGCTACGTGCTGCGGACCAACAACCACAGCGAGGGCACCCCCGAACTCACGACCTTAGAGCAGGAATTACAGTTTATCCGGTCGTATTTCGAGTTGCTGAAGATTCGCTATGGCCGGGGTATCGACCTGCATATTGATGTCGACAGCCGGTACCTGAACCACCAGATTCCGCCGCTGACGCTGCAACTGCTGATCGAGAATGCCGTAAAACACAACGTCATCCTGCCCGACAGCCCGTTGCGCGTGGCCATCCTGACCGAAGGCGGACCCCAACTGGTCATCCAGAACAACCTGCAACGGAAAAACACCGCCGTGCACTCCACAAAGGTTGGCCTGACCACTATTGCCACAAAGTACCGGCTGCTGGGGTCATGCGACATTGGTATCTGTGAAGACGCGGAGCAGTTTGTGGTAAAACTGCCGTTGCTGACCACCCAACCCGCCCCGGTCAACGAACCATGAAGCCCCTCAACGACACGCGCCTGCGCCTGCTGGGGCCACTTGGGATATACCTGTTTGTGGGCATCTTTTTCCGGCTCGACTGGTATCTGACCCTCCCCCTCAACAAACTGCTCATCAACGACCCTATTGCCCTGTTTTGGGGGCTGGTGTGCTGGCAGATTGCCCGCTGGGTGGCGTTGCAGGTTCAGGCGCGGTATCCGGGCCTGCCCAACACGCGCACACGGCTGCTGTGGCTGTTGGCCTGCCTGCCGGTGCTGGTCTGTCTGGCCTGGTTCCTGCGCCACACAACGCGGTTTCTGGTGGATGGGCAATTCCTGTACTTCGGCAGCGCGGTTGAGTTGAGCCGCACCATTGGTATCCAGCTCTTTTACCACTTCATTTACTTCACCGTCTACGAAGGCTGGTATATTCTGCGGCAGTGGCGGCGCGAAACCGTAGAAGCCAGCGCGCTGGAAAACGCGTCGTTGCAAAGCCAGATCTTGTCGCTGCAACACCAGGTAAACCCTCATTTTTTGTTCAACAGTCTCAATTCACTTTCCGCCCTGATTGCCGACGACACGGACCGTGCCGAGCTGTTTCTGGACGAGCTGACCACCGTATTCCGCTACCTGTTGCAGGCCAGCAACCAACCGTCTGCGACACTCGGCGAAGAACTGGCGTTTGTGCGGGCCTATAGCCACCTGTTGCAGGCCCGCTATGAGGCCGGGCTACAGCTGGACGTGGCCGTAGATGCCTCGCAGGAGCAGGCGTACCTTGTACCGCTGACGTTGCAGACGCTGATCGAGAATGCCATTCGCTACAACGTTATTTTGCCCGAACAGCCGCTCCGCATCCGTATCTACACCGAAGGGGGGCGGCTGTTTGTGGCTAACACCCTGCAACGCAAAACCCTGCGCGTGGCCACGGCCGGGTCGGGCCTGACCAACCTGGCCATGCGCTACAAACTGACGAACTATGGGCAACTTGCCATCAGCGAAACGGCCGGGTGGTTTGTGGTGAGCCTGCCACTCATGCACCAGGAAGAAAACGCGCTGCTTACGGCTTAGAAGCCTCACTCAAACCACTACCTACACCTCAGCGCGTACGTCCGGTAGCACACAAAGCCGCTTCATAAGCGGCTTTTTCCGTTTCATAGGCTTGCTCATTTCCCACGGCCCAACGCCTCCCCAACTTTACCACCGTAAACAACAACGCACCGCACGGTGCCTCACAAAAACTTCTTTGTTATCATGAAAACGGTATTTTTCTTCCTGCTCGGCTTTGTGCTGATCACCACAAGCTGCAAAAAAGATGGCGCTGCCGACGTACAGCCCGGCTCCAATCCGGGTGGCAGCCTACCCACTGCTGTCGTGGGCAAATGGATGTACGGCTCCTTCTCAATGGCCGACTTCTGGACGTATAACGGCACGTATGCCGGTAAGCCTTTTGAACTGGCCGTGGTGTTCGACTTTAAAGCCAACGGCACGTATGAGAAATATTTTGTCTCATCAGCGCGGGACTACAGTTGCCGCACCGAAGCCTTTACCTACGAGAAAGGCATTGTGAAATTCAGTGAAGCCGACGGGTCGTTCACCTGCACGCCAACCGAGGGGAAGTATCGCGGATTTTATTCATGCGTTCCCAGCAGAAACATTGACCGCAGCATGGAAAAGTCGGAGATGAAAGTACAAACGTACTACTACGAACTAAAGACCGGCAGCAACGGCAAGCCGACTATTGTTGTGCGCTTCAACAGGGCCGATGAAAACGTCAGCACGTTCCTGCCCACGTCGTGGTAATGGGCTACTAATCAACCCCAGGAGACTAAATCGCCGACCAATGAACCGCCAACTGCCCCCTCCTCTGCCCATTCAGTGGGCCATGAAGCCCCTCACCTCAGCCCGAACGGCCTTCAGGATCCTGCCATTTGGTAGCTACGAACTGACTATTGAGCATGACCTGATTCGGGGCGTAACTCCGGCCATGTTGCTGTGGTGGTTCCGGCACATCGGTGGCACCATGACGTATCAGGGCGATGCCTACCCCCGCTACCGGGTTTGGCATCCGCTCGATCACGTCTGCTGGTCGATGACTAACCCCGGCCCGGATGGTACCGCGCAGGTAGGTTCTCGTTTTCGCATCGTAGAAGCCTTTGGGCGTAATACGGCCCACTACGTAGACAGCGTTGAAACGGTTGTGAAGCTGGACGTGGAAGGAATCCGGCTTGTTCGGCAAGAGGTCGGGCAGGAGGTATTCAGCCTGCAACACTGGTTTGAGGCCGCACCGGGCGGTACATTATACCGGTCGCGGATGCAGGTCGGGGCAGAAAGTGCGTTCGGCAAGTATGTCCTGAACCCACTCTTACACCGCTTCCTGTTCAGCCGCGACATGGGCCACGCCTGGCTCAAACACAACATTGAAGAAGTGGGCAATTTCGAGCATTTTTTGCCGCAACTCTATATGGAAGTCGCTAGCCCTGCTCACACCAGCGGCAACGTAACGCGAAACTCACGCCCGTCGTCTTCGATGGTGGGGGCGGGCTGATCCAGCATCTGGTACTTGCTTAGAATATTGCTCAGGCCCACCCCGTTGCTCAGCGCACGGGTGGGCTTTCGCTGTATGTTGTTGCTCATAACCAGGCGATTAGTCTCGTCGGTGCTGAGCACAATGGTGAGCGGCTGTTCGGGCAAAATGACGTTGTGCTTCACGGCGTTTTCCAGCAGCAGTTGCAGCGTGAGCGGGGGGATTTGGCGGGTTTCGGTGCCGGGCAGTATGCGCCTTTCCAGGGTAAGGGCGTCGCCGTGGCGGGTCTTGAGCAGGTGGTAGTAGGAGTCAATAAAGTTCAGTTCAGCGGTCAGGGTGACCAGGGGTGTTTCGTTGGCCCGCAGCAGGTAACGATAGACCGTGCTTAGCTCGTCGGCATAAGCCCCGGCCTGCTTGGGATTTTCCTCGATGAGGGCACTGAGTGCGTTGAGGCTGTTGAAGAGAAAGTGGGGGTTCACCTGCTGGCGCAGGGCGTCGAGCTGCGCCTGAAGCTGGGCTTTGCTCAGCGTCTCGACCTCCTGTTTCGACTGCTGCCAGTAGCTGAAGTTATGTACACTTTCGTAAGAGACCGTCACGATGGCGTCGGTCAGAATAGTGAAGAGCACCCCGAATCCCAGTCGGCTCAACTGTGGTACAAAACCGGGCAGGTCGATCCACTGATAGATGAAAAAGGCCAGCCCAAACACCAGCGATGAGCCGGTAGCGGTAACGATGAACTGCCTCATTAGCAACTGTATATAGGGGTCTGATGGCGTGGTGGCCCCACGTAGCTGACCGACTGTCGCGCCGTTTATGATGAAATTACAGACGGCCAGGGCGATGACAACGCCCGTAGCCCACCCAAACGTTGTCCAGTTGTGCCAGTACGCATCGCCAATCAGAATCCAGTTGAAGGTGCCGAGGAAAAAAGGAATAACGACAACTTGCAGCAAGGCCAGATAACGGGTAGGTAGCAGTTGTTTCATGGTAGTACAGGGTTGGGTGTTAGTCAAAACTACAAAATCAGGTCGCTTCATGGGCAGGTTTTTCCGGTTCAGCCAGGTTGCCGTTGATGTCGGGCTGTTGGTGGTTGACCTTTGATCCAGTTAATCACCCCCTAAAACGCAGCAAATACCATGAACTTTACCTTCCCCCATAGCATTGACAACGGTACAGGCGAAACGCTCATTTTCAAGCAGTTACTCCACGAACCAGACGGTGACCGGCTGCTTGTCGACAACCAGGTAGCGCCCGGCAGTGGCCCGCCCATGCACGTACACTGGCAGCAGGACGAATCGCTGACGGTGGTCAGCGGCCGGATCGGCTATCAGGTACTGGGCCAGGCCGAGCAGTTTGCCGGTGAGGGCGACACCGTGCTGTTCGAGCGCGGCGTGGCCCACCGGTTTTGGAACGCGGGTACCGACACCCTGACCTGCACCGGCTGGATTAAGCCCGCCAACTCCATTGTTTATTATCTCTCGGCCATCTACGCCGCCCAGCGCAAATCGGGCAGTGTGCAACCCGAACCCTTCGACGCCGCCTACCTGCTGACGCGCTACGCCAGTGAGTACGACATGCTGGTCATCCCCCCGTTTGTGCGGAGGGTAATCATCCCCATCACCTACCGGATTGGGCGGCTCCTGGGCAAATACAACCACTTCGCCGGTGCACCAAGGCCCTTGCCTGCCATGTAGTGATAGTCAATTGATAACTCAATCTTCAGGATATCACAAAGCCGCTTCATTGGCGGCTTTTTCCGTTTCATGGGTTTCGTCATTTCCGACACACCTGCTGCTCCGCAATTTTGGCTCCGTAAACAACCAGTACGTCTGAGCCATGAACAAAGTATATGCCTTCCTCCTGAGCCTCGCGCTCACGGCCGGGTCGATTGCCTGCAAGCACGACGCCGACCCCGTCACGCCCGACACGCCGGGCAATACGCCCGATCAGCCACAAACCCGCCCCGGCAAAGTATGCCCTGTGGGTACGTTGCTCGGCGAAGCGACCACAACCACCATCGGACCCGCCGGGGGCAAACTGGTCTCCGCTGATGAACGCCTGACAATCAATGTACCGGCTGGGGCTGTTGAAACAAACCAAGCGTTCAGCGTACAGCCGATCACCAGCACCGGGCCGCAGGCCCTGGGCACCGGTTTCCGGCTGGCACCACACGGTGTCACGTTCAAAAAACCCATCACCATCACCGTTCGTTACGACCCCAATCACCTCGACGGTACCGTGGCCGAGGCGCTGGCCCTGGCCTACCAGACCGATAAAGGCGTTTGGCGATTGGCAGCGAAGGGAAGGGTGGATACCACGGCCCACACCGTTAGCGTGGAGACAACCCACTTCAGCGACTGGGCCGTGCTGGAACGGGCATTGCTGGCTCCCGGCGTAGGGTTTGTGAAACTGGGAGGAAACATGGGCCTGGAAGTCCGGGTGCTGTCAACGAACTTGGTTGTGCCAATGACCAACGAGGAGGATGTACCTGAACCCTACGAATCACCCTCGACCGTTGTGGACTACAGTAGTTGGAAGCTGATCGGAGTGGGGCAGTTGGTACCGGCAGCTTTCAAAGCACTGTATTACGCTCCCGCCACGGCTCCGGCCCGTAACCCCGTGGCCGTGACGATCAAACTGAACGGCCCAACCGTGATTGACGGGAAACCCTACGGTGAGCTGTGGCTGGTGTCGAACATCTACGTGGGCGACGACGGTATTACGTACCGCATCAACGGTGGCAACTGGGTCAACATGAAGGTGACTCAAGGTTGCCAACTGATGAGTACACCCAAAGGTCCGATGTTGATGATGACTGGCGGCGGTATGGATAACGGGAATCCGGTTGGGGTAACTATCCTGCAACTAAATCCACCAATAGACCCAACTGGCGTAGATTTCGGCACCATCGGTGGGGTAAGTCAGGCCTGGCAGTTAGGCGAAGCAGGCCTTCAGTTCCAGTTGTCGGATCAGGGCGGTGGGCGGCTGTATGTGCACTACTACCGGGTTGGCAAAGACCCGTATCCCAGCCCCGGTGCCTTCACCATTTCGCAGTTTGGCAAGGTGGGTGAACCGGTTACGGGCAAGTTTGAATTGGGCAAAGCGGGCATCATCTATCCCGGACAGGAGGCACTGGGCACCACCGCCCGCATTGAAGGCTTCTTCCGCGTCACCCGCACCAAGTAGGCTACCATCTCACTTTATAATTCCCAAAACGGGAATCTCATATCCAGGTAAAAAGCCGCTTCATCAGTAACAAACAACCAAAGAGCAAGAGGCCCGGCAGGCGGACGAGCAGGCGCAGCATCTTTATACCGAAACAGTGACCGTCAACGAGTTAAGTTCGCGTGGAGTGCCGCAGGTACGCTCCGTTGGCCAGTGCCGAAGAAAGACATAGTTGGTTGCATTTGTAGTAGACCAACTCACCCTTGGCGATGTACAGGTTGTTTTTGTAAAAAACCTGAAACGGCAGGTAAAACAGCCATTGCCTGTACTGCGTATAGACGGCCCCGAACGTCACCTGCGACGGCCGCACCTTCCAGGCTGTATCGCCCCGAAACCGAAACGTAGCCGTTGCCGCCACCCCATAGCCCAGCCGGGTTTCGGGCGTGTAGTAGACCACCGGCAATGGCAGCAGGCAAGACCGTTTTGAAGCCGTTGTGTCGGGTGGGGGTGTGGTGAACAGGAAGGACGTCAGTAGGGCAGTGAGCATACTACGCTACACGGCGAATGAGCGGGCAAGGTTTCTTTATGCCTTCCAGTAAATAGCGCATCCACTCAGTATATGTTTTGCTTTTTACGAATTGAACACCTGAAAATTGCCCGCCAGACAGAAGCCGCATCAGGCTACAAATCAGCAGATAAAGGATGAGAATGTATGTTCTACGGCAATTATTCGGCATAGGTTTGTTGCTTATGTGGATTAGTTACGCTGGGCAGGCGCAAACAACGCGCTATGTATCAACGACAGGCAGCAACGCCAACCCGGCGAGTGCCACCAGTTGGGCCAACAGCACTACCGACTTGCAGGGGGCCATCAACGCCAGCACAGCAGGCGATCAGGTATGGGTAGCTAAAGGAACCTACTACACCACCACTACCCGAAACCCTACCAGTAGCTTCTCGATGAAAGATGGCGTGGGCATCTACGGGGGCTTCGTTGGCACGGAAACCAGCCTGAGCAGCCGAACGCTAATGGTGGCCAACGCCAGCGTATTGAGTGGCGACATTGGTGTTGCCGGTGATGCCGACGATAACAGCTACCACGTTTTCATGAATGTGAACACCCTTACCCCAACCGCCATACTGGATGGCTTTGTGATCACGGGCGGCAACGCGAATCAGACGGTCAACGACAGGGGTGGCGGGATGCTCAACAACGGTATTGCCAGCCCAACCATACGCAACTGTACTTTCCGAGATAACCGGGCTTCCGACAGCAACGGGCAGGGGGGAGCCATTGCTACGTTTACGAACCTGCGGCTCATCAACTGTAGCTTCGAGGGAAATACAGCTCGATTTGGTGGTGCTGTTATTCTGCAAAACGTAGGTGCCGGAAACGCGACGACGATAGTGAATTGTAGCTTTCAGACAAATAGTGCGAGCGACGGCGGGGCCATTTTCAGCTTTGGGGCCAGCCTAACGGTCATTAACGGTAGTTTCCAGCGTAATTCGGCTACGTCTACCGGAGCGGCTATTGCCAGCCAAAATGCGTCGGCAAACGTAGCCTCTGTCGCGCTGATAAATAGTGTGTTGTGGAACAACGGCTCGACCAACACGCTGTCTCGCCTCTCAGGCACGTTCACGGTGCGGAACAGTTTGTCGGAAGCCACTACGTTTAGTAACGGCGGGATCAGCACCGGGCCTGGCAACCTGACGGCCACCGCCTCGCCCTTTATCAGCGCCACCCGAACCAACCTGCTGCCCTGCTCACCGGCCAGCAACACCGGCGACCTGGCATCGTATACCGCCCTGAACGGCCCTGCTACCGATTTGGCTGGCAACCCGCGCCTTCGGAACGACGGCCCGCCGCCCGGCCAGATCGACATGGGGGCCTATGAAACGCCACCGCTCGCTCGCCTGTATGTGAACGCCAGCGCAGTGGGCCGTGCCACGGGGCTTTCCTGGATCGATGCCTTTCCTTCGCTGCAAACGGCACTCACCTACGGTTGCACAACGGACCTGACAGAAATCTGGGTAGCTGGCGGCACCTACAGACCCACTACAACCACCGGCCCCGCCAGCCGAACTATCAGCTTCAGTATGCGGGAGGGCCTGGCAATCATCGGCAGTTTTGCCGGTTGGGAAAGCAGCCTGGGCGAGCGCGTACTCACCTACAACAACGGGATGGTGAACCCCACCAGCATACTCTCAGGCGACATCGGTGCGGGCAACAGTAACACCGACAATTCGTATCACGTGATTTTCAATGGCAGCCCCCTGAGCAACTCGGCTGTGTTGGATGGCTTTCGCATCACAGGCGGCAATGCCAATGCGGCCTCGGGATTAGACCAGAACGGGGCAGGCATGTACAATGCAGACAAGGCAAGCCCCGTGCTGCGGAATTGCCTCTTCAATACAAATCAGGCCGCAGGGCAGGGTGGGGGAATGCTAAATCTTACTCTGAGCAGCCCGATACTGACCGCCTGTGTTTTTCAAAGCAATACGGCCATCAGTGGAGAAGGCGGGGCTATCTGTAACCAAAATGGCAGCAATCTGCGGTTGACGAACTGTGCGTTTATTAATAATGCCGCGTTCTATGGCGGGGCCATTATGAACTTCAACAACACCACTACAGGCACCAACTGCTCGTTTCTTGGCAATACGGCACCATCCGGTGCGGCCATCTACAGCAATGGTGGGGGCAACAGCAGAACTAACAACCTGACCAACTGCATTATTTGGGGCGGCGGCGACCGTGCGCTCGGTCATACGGGCGGGGCCACGACCAACGTCAGTTACAGCCTGTTCGAGCCTGCCGTGCTGTCGATCTCCGGTTTCGTCGGTGGTCCGGGCAACCTAACCACTACCGCCTCCCCGTTTGCCAGTGCCACCACTCCGCAACTGAACGGCTGCACGTTGGGCATCAATGCGGGTTCACCAACCACCACAACAGCCCTGGCCGGAACGCTCGATTTGGCAGGCAATCCGCGCTTCTTCGGGGGGCGAATCGACATGGGAGCTACCGAATTTCAGCAGGTGCCTACGGCTCCTGTAAGTGTTCAGAATGGCAACTGGAACAACACCGCCACCTGGTTATGCGGACGGATACCGCTGCTGACCGAACCGGTGGGTATCCGCCATGCCGTGACCTTGCCAGTGGGCTACACTGGCAAGGCCCTTCGCCTAACGTACGGGCCAAACGGACAATTGATCTACACCACCAACGCGAGGTTACAAACGGGGCAGTGAGTAACGTGGCATAGCCAATCCGCAAACTGCTTCTTGATTAAGTAAATGATAGCACTGAACTAGTCGTTTACGTCAAACTGAGCCTTCTGCGACGTGTCGATTTTGGACCTAAACTGTACGTCAGCGGGTCGAAGCAGTACTTCGTCAACCCGGCCTACGAACGCAAACCGAGCGAATGGAAGCTATTATTCAGGCCACCCAGCAGCTCATGGCTTGATCAACGGTAAAATCACGATAACTAAAGCCCCTGTCTGATACGCTTCAGCAGGGGCTTTTTCCGTTTCATCGGAATGGCCCCTGTGCCAGCGCAACGTACCTGGTAGGTTTGACCCAGTTAAACAACAAACCGGCACGACCTGCCATCCTCTTTTTATGAAACCTGTTACCTTTCTCCTGCCGAACCCGCGCGTTCAAGCCTACCAGTTAGCCAGCAACTTGCTGTTAATTACTGTCATTGCCTGCCTGCTGGCGCTGACCAGTTGTAAGAATAACACAGACGTGAACCCTACACCCGTTGGCACCGTGATCGCCAACGCCGGGCCTGACCAACCAGTGCAGGTGGGGCAGACGGTCACGCTCGACGGGTCGAAGTCGTCCGACAGCCAGGGTAAGCCTCTCAGCTATGCCTGGACGGTGGTGCGTAAGCCTGCCAAAAGCACCATGACACTCGCTGACGCCGCCACGTTCAAGCCGACGTTCAAAGCCGACGAAGTAGGTGAATACGAATTTGAACTGACCGCCACCAGCCCCAACGGTAAAGCCACCGACCGCGTAGTGGTGTCGGCGTCGGCTGCCGAACCGCTCGTGATCTCGGCTAACATTACGGTGAAAACCACCCTCGTCGACCGCATTGTCAACCCCGACCTGCCTGACTACATCGTCACGAAAAACATTGACGTCAACCACGAGCTGACCATCAACCCCGGCGTGGTGATTGCCTTTGAGCGCGACGTGCGGCTGAACGTCAATGATGGTCAGGGCCTACTGATTGCCAAAGGCACTGCCGAACAGCGAATCAAGTTGGTGGGTGTACAGAAAACGAAAGGCTACTGGGTGGGCATTGCGCACTACTCGGGCAGCAACGCCAACATCCTGGAGTACGTAGACGTAATGCACACCGGCAGCCGGTCGCTCTACAGCACTACCAAAGCCGCCCTGTTTTTGTCGGGGGGCAGCAAGGCACAGATTGCGCTGAAAAACTGCCTCTTTTCGCAAAACGATGGCTACGGCATCTACGTCTACGAGGGCGGTATCCTGCGCGAATTTTCGACCAACGCCTTCACCAACAACACCGATGCGGGCATTCTGCTCGACGCCCCCAACGTGGCCAAACTTGACCCGGCTTCGACCTTCAAAGGCGGCAACGGACGCGACGTGGTCGAGGTCACACAGTCGGCCATTACGGGCAGCGGCGAAGTGGTCTGGGCTGGTTTCAACGACAAAGCACCCTACCGTCTCACGGGTAACCTCTCTATTGGCACAGGCTTCGCCCTTAGGCCCGGCGTAACGCTGGAAATGAACCGCGATATCGCCATTTCGGTCAACCTGGAAGGGTATCTGTCGGCCACAGGGACGCAGTCAGAGCCAATTGTGTTTACCGGCGCCAACCGCACGGCGGGCTTCTGGCGAGGGATTATCAGCTACTCGGCCAGCAGCAAAAACGTGCTGGAATACGCTGAAGTGAGCAACGCGGGCAGCATTGCCATCGTGTCGGGCAAAAAGGCCAACATTGCCCTGTGGGGTAATAAGTCGCTAATGAACATCACCAAGAGCCGCATCAGCAACAGCGGTGGCATGGGTGTGTTTGTGGGCTATGGCACGGCCACCAACGCCGACATCAGCACGGCCAATACCTTCGCCAGCAACGCCGAAGCGAATGTGTTTGTGGATAAGTAAAGGCAAGAGGTGAGTGATGAGCGGTGAATGATGAGTTTGCTTCCACGAGCGTAGTTACGCTGGCGGAAGCAAACTCATCATTCACCGCTCACCACTCACCTCTTGCCTCTCCCCTTAAAATTGATACGTTTGTGTCCGTTGTCTCACCTCAACCAGCTCCTCGCTTTGGAACGCCCGAATGACAAATGGCTGCGTATTGTGTTGATTCCACTGATCGCACTGGTGTTCGTTGTTGTTAGCTATAATACGAATAGCTTAACACTCGACTGGACCCAAGCGGTGGCCTGGTGGGTTGTGAACAGCCTGTTTAGCCTGGTTCTGTGGGAGGTGTCGATGCAGTGGGTGCTTTATGTTCGGCGCCGCTACAACCGAATCGAGCAGACGCGCCAACGGGTGCTGACTACCTTCATCGGCTACACGGTGATTGTCGTCGCCTGCCAATCGGCATTTATTCAACTAGTCAAGGTTACGCACACGAACACCGTACCGATAACGGTTGGTATGTATTTGAAAAGTTTTGGTATCGGCTTGATTTGCTTACTGCTTATCGGATCGGTATTAGAGTTTATTTATTACATGGAAAAGTACCGCGAGGCTATCCAGGAGTCGGAAGCGATGAAAAAAGCGGGGTTGCAAAGTCAGTACGACAGCCTGAAGAATCAGGTGAACCCGCATTTTCTGTTCAACTGCCTCAACTCGCTCAGCGCCCTCATCGGTGAAGACCGCGCCAAAGCAACCCTATTCCTCGACGAACTCGCCAGCGTATACCGCTACCTATTGCAGGCGGGTCAGCGCCCGCTGGTGACCCTGGCCGACGAAGCGATCTTTCTCGACGCGTACAGCTATTTGCTCGACACCCGTTTTGGCAGTGCGCTCCGCTGGGAGATCCGCCTGGATAAGTCGCTGATGGACCACTGGCTGCCGCCGCTCACGATTCAGACGCTGGTAGAGAACGCCCTGCGCCTGAACATGGCCCTGCCCGAACGCCCGCTCACACTGCACATCACCACACAGCCTGCTGGTATACTAGCGGTTTGCAATTCGCTTCAGCGCAAGAAAGTGGCGGTGCTGGCCCCGCAGGGCGGGCTGACTATGCTAGCCGAGCGCTATGCGTCGCTGGGGTTGCCCGTACCCACCATCGAAGACAACGGCGAGCAATTTACCGTACGCCTGCCCCTGACGCCAAAAGAACGGGTGCCCGAGTCGCCCTCCGAAACTGTCAGCCACCCAACTAGCCCATGAAGCTCGCGCGCTATTCGAATCAGGACGAAGTGATGCAGGTGCTGATTGTCCCGGTCTACGTGGGCGTGCTCAACTGGCTCATGCTGGGCAACCAATACTGGCGCAACGGCTGGGTGTTTCTCGTCGCCACGGTGCTGACATTGGTGGCAGCGCTGCTGGCCTGGTTTATTAATAACGCCGTCGGACTGTATCTAAACAGGCGTTTTCCAGACATTGACCAAACCCTTCTGCGGTTGTCGTGGCTGCTAGGCTGGTGCGCGCTGGTGGGCTGGTCGTACTGCCTATTTCTCTACGGCTGTTACTACCTGATCAACTCGCCCAACCTGCCCATGCAGCCGGGTCGGCTACCCCTGGTGTTGCTGTTCAACCTGCTGGTGGTACTCATGGTCATCGTCTTTTACGAAGGCATCCGGGCGTTTGAACGCTGGGAGAGCGCATTGCGCAAAACGGAAGAGCTGAAACAAGCGAACCTGCAAAGTCAGTTTGATAGCCTCCGAAGCCAGATCAATCCGCACTTTCTGTTCAACAGCCTCAACACGCTCTCGTCGCTCATTGAAGAAGACGCCGGGCAGGCCGAACTGTTTGTGGAAGAGATGGCGAGTGTGTATCGCTATCTGCTGCGAAGCAACGAATCGCAGATGGCTACTTTAGCCGACGAGCTGGCCTTTGCGCAGTCTTATTTCCATCTCCTCAGCACACGCTACGGGGCCAACATTCACTTGAGCCAGGCCGTAAACGAGCAGTACGAAACCTGCCTGCTACCCCCGCTGACGTTGCAGCTGTTGCTGGAAAATGCGGTGAAGCACAACGTCATTTTGCCCGACCAGCCCCTGCACATCAGCATCCGCACGGCGGACAACGACCGGCTGGTGGTGCAAAACAACCTGCAACGCAAAAGCACGCGCATCCTGAGCAATCAGGTGGGCCTGAGCAACATTGCCACCCAGTACCGCCTGCTGGGCGGGGGTGAGATTCGGGTGGAGGACGACGACCAGTTTTTCACCGTCACCCTGCCACTGCTCCGGCCCCTGTAACCCCCGTCCGCCGCTACGACGGGCATTCATTTAGCAGAATTAAACGACACTTCATGCCGCTGTTTTGACGGTTGAGTGGGTACGTCATTTGTCCCTAACCCGCCTGCGGCAACTTTTATACTGGCAATGCGGCAGAACCTGTTCGTGGCCCTATGCCGCTGCCTACCAAACGCAACAATACACACATGACTTTCCAACTCTGGGGTGCGGTCTTTACGGGTATGATGCTGTCGATCATGTTGTTGAACATGGTCCAGTGGACAATCTACCGCGACCGGAGCTACGGACTCTATACCCTGTATATGCTGGCGTGGCTGTTCTACTTCGGCCTGCGCATCTATGCCTTCCGCGACTGGTTTTCGCCTGAAACCAACCACTTCGTGCGCGCCGTGGCGCCTATGGGGGCCTACTACATCTACTTCGACTTTGCCGACGCTATTCTTGATCTGCGCCGCCGGTTGCCCCGTTTCTACGGCCAGTTGCAGCTCGTTAAACTGGGCATTACGGGCTATATAGGGCTGCATATTAGCCTGTGCTACCTGCTGCCCTGGTTGCCGGGTATCTACGAAACATCGTTTATCACCATGCGGCTGGCAATGGCCGTGCTGGGTGTATATGGTATCTGGCAGATGCTGCGCCTGGGCGACGTGGTCTCCAGGGCCTACGCCACGGGCACGGGCTTTCTGCTGGTAGGTGGTCTCACGGCCATGTTTTTATCGATGACCCGCCCCGCCGAAGACTGGAATGCCCCGTTTTGGCAGGTGTCGCTGACCTACATGCAGATTGGGATCATCGCCGAACTGGTGTGTTTTTCGCTGGGGCTGAGCTACCGGCAACGGCGGGCCACAGTACGCGGCGCGGTAATGGAGCAGGCCCTGGCCCACGAACGCGAAAAACACCACCGCGACCAGCTCGAAGCCGAACTGGCCCTGCGGCGGATGGAACAGGAAAAGGTGGAGGTGCAGATTCGGGGTCTACAGGCGCAGGTGAATCCTCATTTCCTGTTCAATAGCCTCAACTCGCTCAGCGCCCTCATCGAAGACGATACCCAGCGGGCAGGGGTGTTTCTCGACGAGCTAAGTTCGGTCTACCGCTACCTGCTGCGTTCTAACGACCAGATCCTGACCTCACTGGCGGCTGAACTGGCCTTCAGCCGGTCCTACTGCCACCTGTTGCAGACTCGCCACGGCAGTGCGTTGCGCGTGGAATGGCAGGTAGACTCGCCGCTGCTGGGTCGCCAGCTGCCTCCGCTCACGCTGCAACTGCTGCTGGAAAACGCCGTGAAGCACAACATTGCCCTGCCCGAACAGCCGCTGCACATTGCCATCAGCACCGACACCAACAACCAGCTCCAGGTACGTAACAACATCCAGCGAAAGAGCGTCCGGGTGGCCTCGCCCGGCCTGGGTTTAGCCAATATTCTCTCTAAATATCAGATGCTCAACCAGCCCATTCCCACCATTCTCGAAGACGCTGGTCAGTTTGTGGTGACGCTGCCGCTGGTGGGGTGATGGCCTGCCGCCACCTGGGCTGGTCATCCGCCAAAATGGCTGCTTTGTGGTTGCCTTTTTCTGTTTTGTCGGGCGGGAGCTTGCTTGTTTTGGGTCAATAGCGTAATCTGTGAACCAATTGATCTGAACGACCCCGCCTTTGATACCCCTAAACGACAGATGGTTACGTATTGTCGGCATTAGCCTGCTGAGCGTACTCTATATCCTGAGCAGTGGCATCCTGTCGCAGCCTTTCTCAGCGGCAATAGGGCTTCGGATTGGCTTGAGCGTTGGGATCTTCGTTGTTTTCTGGCATGCCTTCCGCGCCCTGATCGTATTCATTCGACGTCGGTTTTTGAGCAAACAACAAGCTGGTAAACGCTTGCTGCTCACGTTCCTGGCGGGCGTGGTGATGGCGTCTGGCTTAAGCTGGCTGTCGGCGGGGCTTCGGTTTTGGGTTCGGCATGGCACGTTGGTCAATTATCACAACGCAGAGCAGGCGGCCAGCTTTTCGCTCAACAGCATGACCGTCTCGTTCAGCCTGTTCGGGATCGATCTATTTCAGTCTATGCTGATAACGGGCTTCTACCTGGCTGTTTACGAGACTTTCTTTTTCATTCGCGACTCGGTTGTCAATCAACGGCGGCTGAAGCAGGTGGAGCAGGAAAAAGAAAAACTGCACACGGCCAACCTGCAAAGTCAGCTCGACGCGCTGAAGCAGCAGGTGCAGCCGCATTTTCTTTTCAACAGCCTGAACGTCCTCGATTCGCTCATTGACGAAGACCCTACGCAGGCCCGAATCTTTCTCGACGAGTTAAGTTCAGTCTACCGCTACCTACTGCGAGCCAACCGCGATAGTAACCTCACAGACCTTAGCACTGAGCTTGAGTTCATCCAGTCGTATTTTCACCTGCTCAAAACACGCCACGGCACGGGTCTGGGTCTGCACGTGGCCGTAGCGGACGAGTACCAGGCCTGCCTGCTGCCGACCCTGACCCTGCAACTGCTGGTAGAAAATGCGGTGAAGCATAACATCGTCTTGCCCGACCAGCCCCTGCACATCAGCATCCGCACGGCGGACAACGACCGGCTGGTGGTGCAAAACAACCTGCAACGCAAAAGCACGCGCATCCTGAGCAACCAGGTGGGCCTGAGCAACATTGCCACCCAGTACCGCCTGCTGGGTGGGGGTGAGATTCGGGTGGAGGACGACGACCAGTTTTTCACCGTCACCCTGCCACTGCTCCGGCCGGCGTAGCCCCGCCTGCTGTTAGAGCGGGTAATCGGTTTAGTTTCGGCAAATGCCGGTTCATCCGTCGCTTTTGACGCCTGAGCGGGCCAGGCATTGGCCTCCGGCCGCCTGTGGGGCAACTTTACATCGCCGATAGGGCAACAACCTTCTTCTTGAACAATAACAAACACATACTCATGAAAACTGCACTCATTACCCGTCGTCTGGCCATGGCTATGCTGGCCGTTTCGCTGTTCAGCGCCTGTAAAAAAGATAGCGTAGATGCCATTACGCCCACCACCGACCTCGGTACCCGCGCCGCTGGTCAGTACACCCTAACCGAGCTGTCGGCTGGTGGAAAGACCATCCCCGCCGCCCAAGCCGACCTGAAAGGGACCATCAGCATCACCCGCGCCACGGCCACGTCGGCCAACATTGATTTCAACATCCGGTCGAAGTCAGACAACGATGAGGTGCTCGTGGGCAACGTCAATGGCCTGGAACTGAGCGCCAGTGGTAATGTTATTGCCTTCAAAGGTCAGAATGCCCAGGTGGCCACCCTCAATGGCAACAAACTCAGCGTCGAGATCGAAGACAATTCTGGTGTTGCCGTTACGTTTATCGCTACAAAATAGGGGAGGGTACAGCCACCATTCACCGCAAATGCAGTAGTATTGGAGCCTAATGGACTGCTCTGTCTCAACCGGCCCCTGTCAACTCATGCGTACCCTCCTTGTTGCCTGCGCCGCGCTTGTGGCGCTCACTGCCACGGCGCAACCCAAACCCACCGCCCGGCAACTGGCCTGGCAACAGCGCGAAACCACGGCGTTTCTACACTTCACGGTCAACACCTTTACCGACAAAGAATGGGGCGACGGCACCGAAAGTCCGGCGGTATTTAACCCCACCAAGCTCGATGCCCGGCAGTGGGTGCGGGCGTTGAAAGCAGGCGGGTTCAGGCTGGCTATTCTCACCGCCAAACACCACGACGGGTTTTGCCTGTGGCCGTCGAAGCTGACGGAGCACTCGGTGAAAAACAGCCCCTACAAGGGCGGAAAAGGGGATATTGTGCGTGAAGTTGCCGATGCCTGCCGTGAATATGGGCTGAAATTTGGGGTGTACCTTTCGCCCTGGGACCGCCACGAACCGCGCTATGGCACCGCTGCCTACAACGACTATTACAAGGCGCAACTGCGCGAACTGCTCACCAACTACGGTCCCATTGCCGAGGTCTGGTTCGACGGGGCTAAGGGTGAAAACGCGAAGGACATGACCTATGATTTTGCGGGTTATTGGGCCATCGTGCGCCAGCTTCAGCCCGAGGCGGTCATGTTCTCCGACGCCGGTCCCGATGTGCGCTGGGTGGGCAACGAAAAGGGCAACGCAGGCGAAACCTGCTGGTCGACGATTGATACTACGGGCCTGGCTCCCGGCAAAGCCGATGCCGCCTACCTGAACCGCGGCGACGCCAATGGCCACGTCTGGCTCCCCGCCGAAACCGACGTGTCTATCCGCCCCGGCTGGTTTTATCACGCGTCGGAAGACGGTAAGGTGCGCACACCGAAGGACCTGGTGAACCTCTATTACGAATCCGTTGGCCGCAACAGCCTGTTGCTGCTCAATATCCCACCCAACCGCGAGGGCCTGCTGGCTGATACCGACGTGGCCAATATCCGCGAGTTTCGGCGCATACTGAACGAGACCTTCCGCCAGAATCTGGTGGCGAATAGCCCAAAACAGACGGATGGCAACCTGGCCACCTACACG
This sequence comes from Fibrella aquatilis, assembly GCF_017353255.1. Taxonomy (GTDB): domain Bacteria; phylum Bacteroidota; class Bacteroidia; order Cytophagales; family Spirosomataceae; genus Fibrella; species Fibrella aquatilis. Next base: position 111,650 of record NZ_JAFMYU010000003.1, read on the forward strand.
GTGCTGGTAACTAATAAGCCATTGGAAATCAGTCTGAAAGCCGAAGTCGATTTTGACCGGGTTTCCATCCAGGAGAACATAGCCAACGGGCAGCAGATCATCGACGGGCGGGTAGAGTATTGGGATGGCAAAACCTGGCAGCTGATCAAACCGTTTACCACCGTAGGCTATAAGCGCCTGCTCCGTTTCCCGGCAATCCGATCCTCAAAAATCCGCCTCACCATCGCTAACGCCAAAGGCCCCGTTGAACTCGCCGAAGTGGGGGTTTTCAAGGCGAGTGAGGGGGAGTAGATTTTAATGTACAATGTACAGACAGTCAAATCCTTTTATTGTACATTGTTCATTATCCATTGTACATTAAACATGACCCCATACGAACAGGCCGCGCAACGAGAACTAGCCCTTTGGGCAGAACAGATGCGGAAGAAGCCGTCGCTGATGAACCGGATGGCCAAGTCGGTGCAGGTAGGCATGAACCGGATCATTCCTAAAAAAGTCCATGCGGTTATCACGGCGGCTATCAAGCACATGACGCGGGCGGTGTTGGTGGGATCGGAATATACCGCGCCGAAGCCTGTGGTGGAATCGCCGTTGCCCGAGCGGGAAGAGCGGGTGCGGGGCCGTATTTTGTGGTACAAGCGCGTAGGCGCTGCCGAGGGCGGCCTAACGGGCGCAGCGGGCTTTCTGGTGGGCCTTTCCGACTTTCCGCTACTGCTGAGCCTGAAAATGAAGTTGTTGTACGATATAGCAGCGCTCTACGGCTATGACGTAGCCGACTACCGCGAACGATTGTACGTGCTCTATATCTTTCAACTGGCATTTTCCAGCCAAAGTCGCCGACAGGAAATTTTCGCCCAGATGGAACATTGGGATGAACATGCCAAAACGCTACCCGAAGACATCAATCAGTTCGACTGGCTCACCTTTCAGCAGGAATACCGCGACTATATCGATCTGGCCAAGATGCTGCAACTCGTACCCGGCATTGGGGCCGTGGTGGGTGTTTGGGCCAATTGGCGACTGCTGGATGAGTTAGGAAGGGTAGCGGTGATGGCCTACCGGATGAGGATTCTGTAGCTACAAGTTTGATGAGTATTTATAGGTAAAACATTGATTCTTTTTACGATAGCAATACTATATAGTGGTTTTTACTTGAAATGCTCAATAAACGGAGCGAGAGTTACTTACCTCTAGGCAAGTATTCCACCTTTTAATTTATATGTCATACCGTCTAATAGATGTGCAATGTAATCGCCATTTCGTCATAATATGTTTGACGGATGCTCCATGTCCCGTCAACGGTTGACGAGTGGCCACTGAAGTGAATTACTTAACACACTATTTCGCATGAAAAAAGTTATCCTCACCGGCATGGCCCTGGTAGCCTTCGCTGCAGTCTCGTTCGCTCAGAACACAGCCACCCTTAACCAAAATGGCAACGCCCAGTCGGCCACACAAATCCAGACGGGATCCTTACAAAACTCAACCATCAACCAAAATAAGGGCGGAGGTAGCGCCGTGAATTTTGGTAATGTGGGTTATACCAATCAGACGGGATCAGCTATTAACACCGCCACTGTGAATCAGAACGGGGCAGGTGCCAACGGGTCACAACGTAACCGGTCAGGCATTACGCAAAGTGGAGGCAGCGGCAACGTGGCCACCACCAACCAGAACGGCGGCGCCCTAGGCGTCAGCGGCGGCGGAACGGTGGCACCTCCGGGCAACCTCAACACCCCTCAGCCTGATGGTAACTTTGCGGGCGTAGCGCAAAAGGGTAATAACAACGCCGGGGTGCAGATTGACCAGAACAATCTGAGCAGCAACAACTATGGCGAAATCTGGCAGAATGGCAATAACAACAGCAACACCACCATTAGCCAGAGCAACAACTCGCAACGCAATACTGCGAACGTCTTCCAAGGGTACACGGGACCAGCTGCCCTGGGAGCAGCTAGCAGCAATAATAAGGCCACGGTAGAACAAAACGGCACGGCTGGAGCCAGCAGTTTTGACAACAAAGTGCGTGCACAGCAGATTGGTACTAACCATAAAGCAACAATTGAACAGAATGCATCTGCTGCGTTCACCAGTCATAACAATCAAACAACGGTAGATCAGTCGGGTGTTAACCAGGCGGCCGTTGTCAAGCAGAGCGGTGGAGCCAATCAGATGTCGCTGGGTAACGTGGCTACTGTTACGCAGCAGGATTATGACAACACTGCCACCGTTGACCAGTCTAATGCCAGTGGCTTCAACACGGCCACCGTCGACCAGAAAGGGTCTACGGCGGGTAACGGAAATAATGCCTCAATCACGCAGACCAGCTACAGTGGATTGCCAGTGTCGGGTTATGGCAACACCGGCACGGTAATGCAAGATGGCGAGAATAATGGGTCAACTATTGAGCAAAACGGCAACCTCAGCAACAACAGCTATGGTAACGTGGCCACCACCGACCAAAAAGGAGAAGGCCACACGGCAACGGTGAAACAGAATGCAGGCGTGAATGGCGACTCCCGATATAACACGGCTACCGTTACGCAGAAAGACCACGATAACGAGGGTACGATTAATCAGACCAACTTCAGTTTTAATAACACCGCTGAAGTAAATCAGAAAAACTCGTCAAACAGCTCAGGTAACGAAGCTACCATCAACCAGACTAATAACAGTGGTGGTTCATCGACAGTAGACGGCAACAAGGGTAAGATCACTCAGGACGGCACTGACCACGACGCGTTCATCAACCAGAACGGCGACGGTTCTGGGGGGCATACCAGCAAGAAAAACAAAGCCACGGTAGATCAGCAGGGCTATGATCACCTGGCCAATGTAAACCAGAACGCCGGTTCGCTGGGCAATAGCGAAAGCAACGAGGCCAAAGTGAAGCAGGTGGGCAGCGGCACACTGGGCGGCGTAGACGAACACGAGGCTACGATCAACCAGAACAATAACAGCATCGGTAACCTGGCCGACGTAGATCAGGCCGACGATGACCAGACGGCTACCGTAAACCAGAATGGCGGCGCAATGGGCTTTAGCAACAGCAACGAAGCCTTTGTGAAACAAACCGGCCTGAAGCAAACGGCGACCGTTGATCAAAGTGACAAAAGCGACGACAACTACGCTAAAGTTGACCAGTCGGGAACGACCAACACGGCACTGGTACAACAAGTCGGTGATGCGTTGAAAAATAAGGGCACGATTACCCAGACCGGTACGTCGGGCAACGCCTGGATTGAGCAGGGGCTGGCCCAGGACCGCAGCATTGCCGACATCAAGCAGGGCGGAACGTCGAACGTCAGCGAAATCCACCAGCTAAAAGGCGGTGATGGCAATGCCAGCGGCGTGGGTAATGAAGCCTATACCGAGCAACTCACGGGCAGCAACAACTACGCCTACATCTATCAGGGAGACTGGATTGGCTACTCAGGCAGTTCGGCGGCGGCGCATGACAACTACGCCAAAGTGAAGCAGGTTGGCTCATCGAACCAAGCCCGGATGTGGCAGACTGGCGACGGCAACACCAGCAATGTGACCCAAACCGGCGACCAAAACAAGCTGGAAGGCCTCACGGGAAGCTCATACGGATTTAGCCAATTTGCGAAGCAATTTGGTAACGGCAATACCCTGACGGTATCGCAAACCAGCGCAACGGGTGGACCGGGCAACATGGCGCATGTAGAGCAGGTGGGCATTGGTAATACCTCAACCATCACGCAGAGCAACAACTAGGTTCAATTATCAGTAAACAGCGAATCCAGCTGCCCTAAATCTCTAGACGGGTAGCTGGATTCGCTGTTTACTGCCCACTGATAACTGTTAATTGTCTACCGGTTTCAGGTCAAAGTACGTCTGGTAGATGGCGGTACCGGCTTCGTTGGTCTGGGTCTGAAAATGATCGAGAAACTCGTGCAGGCCCATCTTGAATATGTCGTCTACTACGGTGAATTCCAGTTCGTTACGCAGCTTGCTAAACGCCCGCTCGGCCTTGTTGCCGAAGCCCTGGGTGATGGGCGTCCCCGATATTTCATAGAGCGACAGTTCGGCCTGCCGGATGCAGTGAGCCGCCGCACGCGGGAATAGCTTGTCGAGAATCAGAAACTCCACAATGTTGGCGGGCGTGAGGTTGCGGTACTGCTGCCGGAACATATTATACGCCGACGCCGACTTTAGCACCGCCGTCCAAATCACCAGGTCGAGGGTGCTGCTACTGGCCCCGTCGGCGTGGGGCAGGAGGGTGAAGTACTTCACGTCGAGAAAGCGGGTGATTTTGTCGGCGCGTTCGGTGAAGCGACCCACGCGGGCAAAATGCCAGGCCTCGTTGCGGGTAATGGTGGCGTCGATGATACCGTAGAACAACTGCGCCCCGTTGCGTATTTCGTTGAAAAACTCCTGCGTACGGCCCAGGCTCCAGTCGGCGTGATTACCGGTTTCGCGCACCATGTGGTAGAGCTGATTCAGGTTTTCCCACATCTCTTTGGAAATGGTTTCGCGCACGGTCCGGGCGTTCTCACGGGCGTAATTCAGGCTCGATACAATCGAGTTGGGATTCCGCTTGTCGAAAGTGAGGTACTCAATCACGGTTTCGCGGGTGGCCTCCTGGTAGTGCTGGTCGAAGCCATACTTGTCGGCGGTGGCAATGAGCAGGGGTTCCCACTGCGGCGGCACGTTGGGCGGCAGATCCAGCGCGAGGTTGAAGTTGACGCTCATGAACCGGGCATAATTTTCGGCCCGTTCAATGTAGCGGTTCATCCAGTAGATCGAGTTGGCAACGCGGCTGAGCATAGAGGAGAGGGGGGAGGTGTCCTTGTAAAAATAGAACATTATTAGTGGTGAGTGGTAAGTGGTGAGCGATGAGTTTGCTGCCGCCCGCGTATTTACTCTGGCGGCAGCAAACTCACCACTCATCACTCACCACTCACCACTAATTTTCTCTACCGTCAGCCCCGGCACCCTGGCCTGTGTCCCCACAGGCCTACTCCGCCGGAGGTACGCTCTGGCTGACGCACAAGTAGGCCTGTGAGGACACAGGCCAGGGTGCCGCAAGCACGCGGGCGGCAGCAAACTCATCACTCACCACTAATTTTCTCTACCGTCAGCCCCACGTAGTCGTCAATGGCCAAATCGGCTTTGTCGGTGGCTTCGGGTTCGTGGCTGATGCTCAGGGCCACCACTTTCATCTTCGCTTTTTGCGCCGACTCTACGCCTTTGGCCGAGTCCTCGAAGACCACGCATTGATCGGGTCTGGCTCCCAGTCGTTGGGCGGCTACCTGAAACACGTCGGGTTCGGGCTTGCCCTTTTCCACGTCGGCGTCGGTCACGATTTCCTGGAAAAACTGGCGGATATGCAGCCCGTCGAGGACAAAGTCGACATTCATCATCGGGGCCGACGTGGCCAGGGCCATGGGAATACCCGCCTGCTGAACGGCTTGTAGAAAATCGGTCAAACCAGCCACGGGGACTAGTTTCGGGGCCATTAATTGTTGATAGAGCGTTTCTTTTTCGGTGGTCAGCTCCTGTAGGCGTTTATCGTCGAGCTTTTCACCTTTCTGCTCGAAAAAGTACGGCATAATTTCCGGATTCATCTTGCCCGAAATATGCTCCTTGAAATCATCGTCGGTGAGTTCGATATCGTAGCGGGCAAAAAATTGCGTGTACGCTTCCTTGTGCGTGGGGTTGCTGTCGATAAGCGTACCGTCCATGTCGAAGAGGAAGTACAGCGGGGATTGATTGGTTGGCATAACGTTGGACGCTGGATGTTGGACATTGGATGTTGGACGTTGGATGCTGGCTATTGGGGAAGTCTAGAGTCCAGTGTCCAACGTCCAACATCCAGCGTCCAATATCCAACATCCAGTTGTATTTTGTGGCCTGTTTGACCACGAATTTCCATGAAAAATCCCCTGACGACCCTTGCCCTCACCGCCGTTGCGCTATGCGGTGCCACCGTTGCGGCCCTGGCGGCTGGCCCCGGCACCCCCGGTAACACACCTCCGGCAGCCCCCTCGACCAAGTATTACGAGATTCGGATTTATTACCCCACGCCCGGCAAGTTCGACGCCATCGTAGACCGCTTCCGGCAGTATACGACCAAGATTTTCGAGAAGCACGGCATGGAAAACATCGGCTACTGGACCCCCACCGACACCAGCCGCAAAGAACTGCTCTACATCCTGGCTTATCCCAGCAAAGCCGCCCGCGACACGTCGTGGAAGCATTTCGGGGCCGACCCGGAGTGGAAAGCCGTAGTGGCCAAAACCGAAGCCAACGGCAAACTGGTCGACCATGTGACGTCGATTTTTATGACCGAATCGGAGTTGTCACCGGTGGTGAAGCCCACGAAACAGTCGCCGCCCCGCACGTTCGAGTTGCGCACCTACAGCACCCATCCCGGCAAGATGCCCGACCTGATTGCCCGCTTCCGCGACCACACCCGCACGCTCTTCACCAAGTACGGCATGACGCACATTGGCTACTGGATGACCCAGCCCAAAGCTGACGAGCAGCCCCAACTGGTCTACATCCTGGCCCACCCCAGCGAGGCCGCTGGCAAACAGCATTTCGACGAGTTCCGCAAAGATCCGGTCTGGGAAAAAGCCAAAGCCGACTCCGAAAAGAACGGCCCGATCACTACGAAAGTGGAATCACTGTATCTAAAGCCCACAGATTATTCGCCAATGCAGTAGGTCTTGTATTTCATCGACAAGCAAAACGGCCAGCCTGATATCAGGCTGGCCGTTTTGCTTGTCGGCGCGGGCCGAACGTTCGCCTTGTGCTTTACTTCTTCTTGCCCGTCATCCGGCGGAGGGTACGCTGCCAGAAAGCAGGCAAAAATGGGATGGGTTGGAGGGCCTGAATGAGCGTTGCGTCTTTAGTTGGTGACCAATACAGATCCGTCATTTGCTGGATTGTAACCTGGTGTTCCGACGAGGCCAGCCGGGTGATGGTATTGCCCACCTGTAGTGTACCCGGCTCCATGACCCGAAAATAGATGCCACTGCGCCCAGATCGCGCAAACTGCTTAACCAGCGTTGGGTCGTTAAGTCGAATACCCAGTTTAAAGCAGGGCAGCCGGGGTTGTACGGCCATCAGCACCGCCGTACCCACGCGAAAAATATCACCAATACACACCTCGTGTTCCAGTAAGCCGCTGGTTGTCAGGTTTTCGCCAAAAGCACCCATCGTTAGCAGGTCTGCTGCTACGCGGCTCTGCCAGTAGTCATAATGCTCCAATGGATAGGCATATACGGCCTTATCACGACCGCCATGAACGCGCAGATCGGCCTGACCGTCGCCGGTCAGGTGGTTGGCTTCGACAGTCACCGGGTGGGTGACGGGTTGTTTGAAAATGCCCGTGGTAACCGGCTCGCCCTGCCAGCTAGCAGTTTGGGGAAGACTGATGTTGACAGAGACAAGGTGCATGGCATAGCGAATGAATGGGTGATAAACTTACTTCCCCTGCCTTGCCCAGATGACTTCCGTTAGCTCGTCGGCGAGTTTAGTTAGGTCCGTTTCGGTGTGTTTTTTATTGACGGTCAGCACTTGATTGACGAGGTCTTTGGGGAGTTTGTTGGCCCCGTGGTAGGCACCCAAAATGGCCCCGATGATGGCCCCGGTGGTGTCGTTGTCGCGGCCAAAGTTGATGGCGAACTGGAGGCTTTTCTGGAAGTCGAACCCGCCGTAGAGCATAGCCGTGAGCGTAATCTGGAAAATCTCGCCCGACTTGATCGGCGAATCCTGATTATAGCCATCCAGCAGCGTGAAGGCATACTGCCGCCGGGCCAGGGCCAGCGTGTCGGCGGTGCCGTGGCGCGGGTATACCAGGCCCGCTGTGTTCAGCACCGCAGGCGGCGTCCACTGCCCGGCCTTGTACACCACCGACCGTGCCCGTTCCAGCGCCCGGTAGCCTATGCGTCCCACCAGTCGGCTTTGGAAATACCCCTGCGGGTCGATGTCGCGCAGCACGTTCAGAACGGTTTCGGGCGTGGCACCGGGCGTTAGAGCGGCGGCCATCATAGCCCCGGTGAGGGCGGTCAGGTCGCGGGCGTAGCCCAGATCGAAGAGGGACAGGCGGAAGGTTTCGGCATAGGCGCGGTCGGGTTGGCCGGGGAAGAAGCTACCGAGTACGGGGGCGTAGAGCAACCCGGCGCAGGTCATCTCGCCGCCGTAGAAACCACTCAGCGCATCCAGGTAGGCGGGCCAGTTTTGGGCGGCATACGGCTTGGCCACTTTCGCCCACTCCTGGAGCCACGCCATGCGCCGGGCGTTGGCCTCAAACGGCCCCGGATCGTCGCCAGGGGTGTTTTTCAGGCGCTGCACGTCGGCGCGGTACTGCGTCAGGATGTGGTTGGCCCAGGCGCGGGCATCCAGCGGGCCACTCCGCTGGGTGAGCAAATAGCCCACCGTCAGCTTCTTCCAGCGGGTGTCGTCGGTGGTGCCACCGGCGGGGAGGTTTATATACCAGGTGCCCTCTGCCGACGGTTCGCGCACCATCGAGTCCAGCCCGGTAACGGAGCCGTACATGGTGCCGATCATTTCGCGCGACCACATCTCGGTGGGAGCACCCATCGCATCGCCAATGGCCGACCCAACCAGCATACCCAGCACCCGGTCGTGCAATTGTTCGCGGCCCAGGCGGGCGGGTGTTTGGGCGGTGGCCGTGGTGACGAAAACCAGCAGGAAAAGGTAACAGAGCAGGCGTATCATTGGGGTGTCGATGGCTGATGCACCGAAAGATACGTGGCATTTGTCAGCTTCATATCGGCATCGAATTCATACAGACGGGGTACGCCCGTGGCCAGTTCCGTTTTGGCAATGTCGGTGGGGCTAATCTGTTCCAAATACATCATCAGCGACCGCAAGCTGTTGCCGTGAGCCACAATCAGCACCCGTTGCCCCGCCTTCAGTTTCGGCTCAATCTCCGACCCAAAATAGGGTATCACGCGCCCATAGGTGTGTTCCAGGCTTTCGCCCTGCGGGGGCACTTCGTCGTAGCTTCGCCGCCACTTGTCGAGTTGCACTACGCCGTATTGTTTGGCGATGTCGTCTTTGTTCAGCCCCTGCAACGACCCGTAGCTGCGTTCGTTCAACGCCGCCGACTGGGTGACGGGCAGGCTGGTCTGGCCGGTTTGCTCCTCAATAATTGCCAGGGTGCGGATGGCTCGTTTCAGTATCGACGTATAGGCGCTGTCGACGGGGTAGGGTTTCAGCAGTTGCCCGGCTTGCCTGGCTTCAGCCTCGCCCTGCGGCGTCAGATCAACGTCTACGTCGCCCGTGAAGCGATTTTCCAGATTCCAGACCGATTGGCCGTGCCTGACAATGGCTAGATATGTCATGGGTTGCGTACAGTTTGCATAAGGTAAACCGCGTTGGCCAGGTAGAATGTTTAGCATTCGCATGGTTCTCCGACCAGGGGCTTATTTTTGCGCATCAATCGCCCTGCGTATTTATGAAGAAACAAGCGTCGGCTAAAAAAGCCACACCCTCCACTGACCTTTCCTTAGCTACTATTCCCGGCCAACAGCGCGTCCGAATCGAGTGCGTCTCGCCCGAAATTGACGCTGGTTTCGACCGGCCCGGCCGCTACCCCATCAAAGCCATCCTTGGCGAAACTATTGCCGTAGAAGCTGACATCATCACCGACGGCCACGACTACCTTGCCGCCCGACTGCTGTATAAACATGCCGATGAGAAAACCTGGCAGGAGTCGCCCATGACGTTGCTGGTGAACGACCGCTGGGCTGGTTCATTTACCGTTGAGAAGCTGGGACGATACCATTATACCATCGAAGCCTGGGTAGATCACATTGCCTCGTGGCAGCACGAAATTCACTTAAAAGTAGCTGACGGACAGCGTATTAGCAGTGAACTAAAAGCCGGTGCCGTGCTGATCGACGGGATGGCGCACCGGGCCGGGGGTGGCCCCAACACCAACGCTACGGCGGCGGCCCACGATGCCGCTGAACTCATTCGCACGGCTGCCCTCTTCCGTCAGGGTGCTGACCATATGGACGATGCTACCGCTGGCGACCCCTACGCCGAAGCCGTAGCCCTGGCCGAGAGCGATCAATTTTTGCAATGGGCACAGCGCTATCCCGAACGCCAACATCCCGCCCGATATCAATATGAACTCGGCGTGGAAGTAGACCGGGCGGCGGCGGGATTCAGCACCTGGTACTGCTTGTTTCCCCGGTCAGCCAGCCGCGAAGAGGGCACCCACGGCACATTTGGCGACGTGGAAAAACTCCTGCCCCGCATTGCCGGTATGGGCTTCGACGTGCTCTACCTGCCACCTATTCACCCCATCGGCACAGCCCACCGGAAGGGTAAAAACAACTCCGTCACCTGCCAGCCCGGCGAACCCGGTGTCCCCTACGGCATTGGTGCCGCCGACGGTGGACACGACACCATCCATGCCGAACTGGGCACCGTCGACGACTTCAAACACCTCATTGCCGAAGCTAAAACCTACGGCATGGAAGTGGCCATGGATCTAGCCATTCAGTGTTCGCCCGACCACCCCTGGGCCACGGAGCACCCCGAATGGTTCAAAAAACGACCCGACGGTACGATTCAGTACGCCGAAAATCCGCCCAAAAAATACCAGGATATCTACCCCGTCTACTTTGAAACCGACGACTGGCAGAACCTCTGGCTGGAGCTAAAACGCGTGCTGCTGGTCTGGGCCGACTGGGGCGTGAAGATCGTACGGGTGGATAATCCGCATACCAAGCCGTTTGGCTTTTGGGAGTGGGTCATCACCGAAGTGAAAAAACACCACCCCGACATGCTCTTTCTGTCGGAGGCGTTTACGAAGCCGAAGGTGATGCAGCAACTGGCCAAAGTGGGGTTCGCGCATTCGTACACCTACTATACCTGGCGCAACACCAAAGCCGAGCTACAGCAGTACATGACCGAGCTAACGGCAGGGGAAATGAAGCATTATTTCCGGCCCAACTTCTGGCCTACTACCCACGATATCAACCCCGGCATTCTGCAATCGGGGCACGAACCGCAGTTTCTGATCCGCTATTTCCTGGCGGCCACGCTGTCGAGCAATTACGGCATTTACGGTCCGTCGTTTGAGCTGATGGAGCACGTGCCGGTGCCAAACAAAGAAGAGTTTCTGAATTCGGAGAAGTACGAAATTCGCCTCTGGGACTGGGAGCGGACCAACAAGCTGACCTACCTCATCAGCCTCACTAACCGCATTCGTCGCGAAAATCCAGCCCTGCAACAGACCAACAACCTCACCTTCTGCACCGTCAACGATGACTACCTGATGGCCTACCTGAAAGTGACTGGCGACAACCGCCTGCTGACGGTGGTGAACACAGACGCCTACAACCGCCGCGCGGGCCTGGTGCAGGTGCCCATCTGGCAACTCGGCATCGGCCCCGACCAGCCCTACACCGTGCACGACCTCCTTACCGGCAACCGCTACACCTGGCAGGGCGAATGGAATTTCGTAGAACTAGATCCCTACATCCTGCCGATGCATCTGTTTCGGGTGGAGTAAGAGAATGTACAATGAATAATGCACAATGTACAATGGCTTCGCACCGACTACTCTAGCGCGAAGCCATTGTACATTGTGCATTATTCATTGTACATTAATTGTCCGTCGCCAGCGTGTTCAGCGACAGCTCGGTGGCGGAGATGGGCCAGATGTAGCCCGAATCGTTGGGGCCTTTGCTGGGGGCCGATCCTTTGGCGGGGATCGTTTGCAGCAGGCGCATCAGGTCGTTGTTGCGCAGGCCTTCGCCCAGAAACTCGATCTGACGTTCGAGCAAAATGGCGTTGATGAGGGCGGCGGGCGTGGCAAAGCTGGCTGCCGTATAGGTCGTGGCTGCGTCTGACCGGTTGCGCACGGCGTTGAGCAGCGCCACCGCCTGCGGATCAACCGAGTTGGTAGTCCGGGCTTTGGCTTCGGCCAGGTTCAGCATCACCTCGGCATACCGGATCACGGGCACCCAGTCGGTGAAGGGGCTGGGCTGCTTGTATTTGATAAGCCAGTTTTTCACCGCCGTACCCGTGCCTGTTTGCTTAATAAACGACCGGCGTTTGTCGGTAGCGGTCCAGTTTGGGTTGGCAATAATTCCATTCGGGTTGAGTGAGTACTCCCCATTTCCAACACCGCCAGTAACCTCAGTGCCAATTTTTGCCGGAGGCGAATAATAATAAGCCAACTGGTTTTGTGTACCCGGAAAATCGCCCGCCGTGGTGGTCATCGGCATCGAGAAGATCGACTCCGCCGTGTTGTAGTTTGGTGCTGTAAATACCGTCGTGATATCGGGCTGAAGCGCGAATTTTACGCCCGTCGGAGCCGTAAACGGAGCCGTGGCACTGACAATCTTGTTAGCTTCCGTTACCACGTTGGCGTAGTCCTGCATAGACAGGTAAACCCGCGTTTTCAGCGCAATAGCGGTGTTTTTGTGAGCGCGGGTCGTGTTGTCGTTGGCCGTTGCGTAGGAGGCGGGCAGGGCAGCTTCGGCTTCGTTCAGGTCTTTCAGCACCTGCGTATACACCTCGGCTACCGTGTTCCGCGCCAGGTTCGACTGGCCGGTGCCTTTGATGCCGTTCAGCCGCAGGGGCACCCCCGGTTTGGCCCCGTTGCCGTCGGCATAGGGGCGGGCGTAGTATTGCAGCAGGCTGTAGTAGCTCAGGCCCCGAATCAGCTTGGCCTCGGCAATGTATTTGGCCCCCGCGTCGTCGCCTACCACTTTGGTACCACCCGCCGCCATACCGTCGAGGAAGATATTGCACTTGTTGATGGTCAGGTAAGCGTAATACCACAGGTTCTGCACTGCCGTGGCGCTGTTGGTGGCGTTGAGGTTCCAGACGTCCGCACCCGTCACCAGGTTGGAGGTCTCGTTGATGAAGTGCTCGCCCCGAATGTCGCCGTAAACTACGTAGCGACCGCCGTAGAAGTTGCCGTCTTTCAGCGCACCGTAGAGCGAGAGCAATTGCCCCTGCACCCGCGTGGTGGTGCTAAACGACGAGGCATCGGAAACCGATGTTTGAGGAATGGGGGTCAGCAGTTCGCGGTCGCACGCGCTGACGCCCAGCAACAGGGCACCCGATAGGGTTGCCGTAAGCAAAGTATGTCTCATAATGTTGTTGTGTCGTAATGGACGCTGGATGTCGGATATTGGAGAGTAGACGGGCCGCCGTAATTTTGATGGGAGACCATTGTTATTTCCGCGTCTACTATCCAAGATCCGATATCCAGTATCTGGTGTTAAAATCCGGCGCGGATGCCGAAGGTGATCGTGCGGGCGTTGGGTACCGAGTTGCGGTCTACACCCTGTCCGCTGGTGCTGTTTCCGCCGTTCGACGACACCTCCGGGTCAGGACCGGGATACTGGGTCAGGATGGCCAGGTTCTGGGCGCTGGCGTACAGCCGCAGGTTGCTGATGCTAAACCGCGACGTGAGGCTGGCGGGCAGCGTGTAGCCAAACGTTACTGTGCGTAGTTTCAGGAAATCACCCTTGAACACGTTGATATCCAGCGGAATAGCCGAGCCGTTCGATACGTTGTCGCCGAAAACGGGCTTGGGGTATTTCTTGCCGGCATCCCCTTCTTTCTGCCAGGCATCGGTCAGCACGTCGTTGGCGTTGTTCCAGAAACGCTGATCGTGCAAGCCCGCATTGGTGCCGTAATACACGTACATGCCCAACTGATAGGTGAGCAATACGCCCAGGTCGAAGTTTTTGTATTTGAAATTATTGTCAAACCCACCATACTGTTTGGGTAGCACGTTGGCATACATCACGGCGTCGGCGGCCTGGGTGATCGACGTGCCACCACTGCCATTTACGTACTTCGTTTTGCCGTCGGGCGTGGTTGAGTAGTTGAACTGACCAGCGGGGGCGTAGAACTGGTAATACACGTTTTGTCCGGCCGAATTCACGAAAATGCGTTTGCCCGTGGTGGGGTCAACACCGCCCGTGCGCACTACCCACAGATAGCCCAGCGGGTAGCCCACCTGCGTCTGGTTGACCGTTTCCAGGCCCGACGTGGCCGTTTGCAGGGCGTTGAGGCCGGGAGCCAGGGCGGTCACTTCGTTCTTGTTGAAGGTGATGTTGAAATTCGACGACCACTGGAAGTCTTTGGTATTAATAATCCGGGCGTTCAATGATACCTCCAGCCCTTTGTTATACATGCTGCCCACGTTCTGCGGCGGATACACCACCCCCGACAGTGTGCCGGGAATACCCGTAGACGGTGCCTGCGCCACGTTCAGAATCAGGTTGTTGACGTCGTTGTGGTAGTAGGCCACTTCACCCGTGATGCGGTCGTTAAACAAGCCAAAGTTGACACCCACGTCGGTTTTGGTGCTGGTTTCCCACTGTAGGTTCGGGTTGCCCACGGTGTTGAAATTCAACGTCGACAAACCACCGTAGAGGCCGGAAGCGTAGATGGAGTAGGGCGAGTAGTCGCCGATGCCGCCAATGTTGCCCACCTTGCCGTAGCTGCCCCGGATCTTGAAGCTGCTGAACACGCGGTCGAGCGAGGTTGCTTTCCAGAAATCTTCTTTGGTGATCTCCCACCCGGCCGATACGCCGTAGAATGTCCCTTTTTTCTGGCCCAGCGCCGAGTATTCGTCCTGACGCAGGTTGCCGCTCAGCAGGTATTTCTCTTTGTAGTTGTAGTTCAACCGCCCAAAAGCAGAGAGCAGGTAGTTCTCGCCGTAGCCCAGATTAGATGGGTTGGTCGTTACCCAGCCTGCCTGAATGGTGCTGTAGGCAGGATCTGACAAGGTTTGGCGGTTCAAACCATACGACACAAACGTGCGCCGCTGCTGCTCCTGACCCACCAGCAAACTCACATTGTGTGCCCCGGCAAACGTTTTATCAAACTGCGCCGTGTTGGTCCAGAGCCAGGTTTTGTTACGACTAAAAATGCTCGATGCGTTGCCTGTCGACGAGTAGCCATCGCTCGAGAGGGGCGACTGGAAAATTTCGTTGTCGGCATAGAGGTAGTCAACGCCGTAGACGCTGCGGAGGGTTATCCAGCTCAGGGGTTTCACCTGCAAATACACGTTCGACTGGATGTGGTTGTTCTCCGTGTTCGACCGGTTCAGGTCAAGCTGTGGCAGCGGGTTTGGGTATGAAATGGCCGTGCCTGTGATGTTGTTGGCAAAACCAATGGCCGACCCGTTGATGTTGTAAGTGCCGTCGTTGTTATAGGGAGCCAGGATGGGGGGTAGCACCAGCCCTACCCGGCCCAGACCGCTCGTGTTGTAGGCCTCGCCGTTCAGCGACCCCGACGTACCCGACGACAGGTTCTGCTCGTTGGAGTAAGCGATTTTGCCCCCAATTGTCACGGCTTTGCCTATTTTGCTGTCTACATTAAACAACACGTTGGCCCGATTGAAGTCGTTGCGGCGGATGATGCCCTGCTGCTTGGTATAGCCCGCGCCGAAGTAATAGTTGGTGTTTTCGCTCCCGCCCGATACGTTCATGGCATGGCTCTGCGATACCCCCGTGCGGTAGATGTAGTCGTACCAACGGGTGTCGATGGGGTTACCGTTGGCGTCGTTGGTTTGCTTAAACGTGGCTGTCGAGTTGGGGTTGTTGACTACGGCAGCCGTTTTGAATCCTACGTACTCGCTGGCATTCATCATCTTAGGCAAACGGTAGGCTTCTGAACTACCAATCCAGCCGTCATAATTCACTTTCACCCTGCCCGACTTGCCGCGCTTGGTCGTGATAAACACCACGCCGTTGGCGGCCCGGCTTCCGTAGATGGCCGTGGCGGCGGCGTCTTTAGCAATGTCGATGTTCTCGATGTCGTTGGGGTTGATACTCGCCAGTGGGTTGCTGGGTGCGTTGGTCAGGCCCACGTCGCCTGTGTAGGTGGGAATACCATCGACCACGATTAGCGGCTGCGAGCTGAGCGAGATCGAGTTGGTACCCCGGATGCGGAACACGGGCGGGTTGTTCAACACGCCGTTGGGCACGGTAATCTGCACCCCCGCGCTGCGCCCGGCCAGGCCCGACTCGAAACTCTGAATGGGTGTCTGGGCAATGGCGGCCCCCTTTACCGAGGCAATGCTGCCTGTGGCATCCTGCCGGGTTTGGGTACCGTAGCCCGTAACGACCACCTCGTTGAGCTGCTGCTGATTGGCCACCAGCGTCACGTTGATCGTGGTTTGGCCATTGACAATCACTTCCTGGTTGGTGTAGCCAATGAAGCTGTAAACCAGCACCGCATTGGCCGGTGCATTGATCCGGTACGTGCCGGCGGCGTCGGTGGTGGTGCCACGGGTGCTGCCTTTTATTTGCACGCTCACGCCGGGCAAGCCGGCGGCATCGTCTGAGCCAGAAACGCGTCCGCTGATAGTTATGTCCTGCGCCAGTATGGGCAAACAAAACAGTAAACTCAGCCAGACAACGTTGAGTATAGTTTTAAACATCGTTGTGTTAATGAAAACGGTTGAAAAAATGAATAATCGAACCGCAAAAGTAAATAGCGAATGAATTGCTCAGATAAATAATTTGGTATATTTCATAAAAGGCAGCGTTTTCTTTGTGCGACTATTTTTCTAGATTAGTGCAGTTACTTATTTTTATTTATGTCCGTTATAATTTATAATTTGGTAAAAAATACTCAAGTGTTATTGTGAAAAAGAGTTTGAAATTTATTGATGCTGTTTTGAGTGGAAACTTAGCTCAGTTCGTGAGTATAAATTAATGGGTAGACTGGGAAAAAGGGTTTGGAGGGATTGTGAGGGGTTTTTTATGGTTTATTCTTTTGTGTGGCTTCGCGCTGTAGGTTGCTGACGCATAGCCCCGCGGCGGCGGACCGTCTCGACTGCGCTCGGAGTGACAACGATCTTGAATCGATTTCTTAGGTTGAGTCTATTTGCCTGTCACCCCGAGCGCAGTCGAGGGGCCTAGAGCACGAAGCCACATCTCACAAAATCCCTCAAAAAACAAGGCGCAAAAAATGCCTCACAAGGTTGCAAGGCATTTTTGTAATAATCCTTATTTATACTCAACACTACGTCCACAATTCGCGCAAAAAGCGCAGTGCATTTTCATGAAAAATAGCACTTATATCGTTCTCAGAATAACCACGACCTTTAAGTAATCCTGTCAGGTTTTGCACATCGGAAATGGTATCCAAATCGGCGGGCGATTGTTCGAGGCCGTAGGTGCCGTCGAGGTCGGAGCCGAGGGCGCAATGGCGCGAGGTGCTGGTGAGCTGACAGATATGGTCGATGTGGTCAATGAGCGTGTCGAGGGTGACGCCCAGGGTTTTGGCTTCAAACAAAGCCCGTTGCGTCAGTCCCGGTTTCATCATCCAGGCATCCAGACAGCCGCCAATGATAGCGCCCCGTTCGGCCAGCCGCAGAATCTGATGGTCCGTAAGTTGGCGCTGATGCGGCACCAGCGCCCGGCAATTGTGGTGACTGGCCCAGACCGCTCCCTGATACAGATCCAGCGCCTCGTCGAAGCCCTCGTCGGTGAGGTGCGTCACGTCGAGGATCATGCCCAGCCGGTCCATTTCGCGCAGCAACTCGCGCCCTATGGGCGTAAGCGGACCAGTCAACCCCGTGCCGGGGGCGTAGCGGCCTGTACTGTAGTGCGCCGGACCAATGGCTCGCAGCCCGTAGGCATACGCCTTTTCGACATACGACACGTCGATGAGCGAATCGGCCCCTTCCAGGCTGAGGATATAGCCAATGGGTTTTTGTGCGTTCGGAATGGCCTCGTTCTGCCATAGTGCCACGTGCTCATTCAGCGTAGCTAACGAGTTGATCTGGCGCATTTGTCCGTCGGCTTCCATAGCTTCGTACCAGGCCCGTTGCGCCTGCGTCATGGCCCAGGCCTGTTGCGGCGAGTTCCAGCCCGCGCCGGGCAATGTGCTGTCGGTCTGGTTGAACCGGGCAATCTGCGTGGCTACCACCAGCCCGATGTTTCCCCGCCGCAGATTGGGCAGCGACACCACGCCGCGTCCCCGGTCGGGCTTGTCGGTCATGCCGGTTTCGGCCTGCCGAATCGTGGTTACGGGCAACCGGTAATCGCGGTTCCATTCAATGGCGTTGAGCGCCATGTCGAGGTGGAGATCGATTGTAAACATCTTTTTTTGAGTGGTAAGTGGTGAGTGCTAAGTGGTGAGTGGCGGTCCCGCGCCTGGGCTGGCGCGACGTGTTTATGTCATCCCGACGCAGGAGGGATCTACTTTCCTTCATGTATACTCTACGTTAGGAAAGTAGATCCCTCCTGCGTCGGGATGACATAAACCGATGACAAAAACGCTTTAGCAACACGTTGCAAAACAGTTATTTACCGGTTCCGCGCCGTAACGGGCCATTCGCCGGAGACAGCGCCGTTTCTGACCGGTAAGGCTTTTTCGTACAGGGCCACGGTGGGGCAGATGTGGATCGGTACGGCGTACCAGATCTCGCCGGGAGTATGTCGGCCCGTGTCGGGCACACGAACAATCAGGTGTTCTTCGTTCTGACTAACTACTTTGGCATCAGACTGTTGTGGAAAAATCACGCGCGGTAACGGCGACTCCGACGCCACCGATTTATAGCCCAGATCCAGCGTCAGCGTATGCTCATCTACGACCGAAACGACCCGCGTGAGCAGGACGGCGGCCAGCTGAAACGGAAGTTCAGGTATGGTTTGAGCGTAGCCTGCATCCCAGAAAACAAACGTGCCGGGGCTGGTTTGCAACCGTTCGGCATGGTGTTGGGCATGAATAGCAAACGTGGGCGAACCGCCGATAATCAGGTTCAACGGACGATTGAATTCGTCCTGAACGGCCTGCCGAACGCCCTCGGCCAGCGCATAGGCAGCATCGGCCTGTTGTGTGCGTTGGGTGAGGTCCGTAGCATGAATGTGACCATCGTAGGCATGTACGCCAACACAGTTAATAGTACTAATATCAGCCAGTTCGCTAAACAACGTTGCTGCTTTCTGTGGTAAGATGCCCGTCCGGTTCATGCCCACATTCAGGTCCACGTACACCTCAAGCGACTTTCCGGCAAAGACGTCTGATAACTGCCGGGCCGCCTCGATAGAATCGATCAGGCACGAAAAATGGGTAGCGGGATACTGCTCGGTCAACGCCCGAAACCGCGCCATTTTCGGGCCAACCAGGGGGTAGGCCAGCAGCACGTCGGGCGCACCGGCCTGCCCCAGCATGTCGGCTTCGGCAATGGTAGCGCACTTGAATTGCCGGATGCCCGCCGTCAGCAGCAAGTCTGTCACGGCTCGCATCTTGTGGGTTTTCACATGTGGCCGCAGCCGATCAGCTCCCCCCGCCCGGTCAATGGCCATCTGTATATTGGCCTTCACCCGGTCGGGATAGACCAGCAGCGCGGGGGAATCAATGGCAGAAACGTTGGTGATTTGCATGGAAAGAGTACAGTTAACTGCTCACTGATAACTGTCTAATATGTTGCCCGGCCGCCGCTGAGGTCGTAGCAGAAGCCGGTAGTGAAACTGTTTTGTCTGGATACGATAAACGCCGCCAGATGGGCCACTTCCGTAAGGGTGCCGCAACGACGCATCGGAATACGGTCGGTCATGTAACGCACTTGTGCGTCGGGGAGGGCCTCAACGAGTGGGGTCATGATCACGGCGGGGGCAATGGCGTTGACGGTGATGCCTGTTTCGGCGTACTCTTTGCCCTGCGCTTTGGTCATACCAATCAGGGCCGCTTTCGAGGCCGAATAGCCCAGCATGCCGGGGTTGCCCTCTTTGCCCGCGATACTGGCAATGTGCAGAATGCGGCCATAATCCTGGGCGAGCATGGCGGGCAGCACGGCTTTGGTAAGGTACAATGCCCCCCAGAAGTTCAGCTCAAAAACGGCCCGCACGTTCTCAAGCGGCATGAGGTGCGTGGGTGTCTGGGTCAGGCCCGTGATGCCCGCCGCGTTCACCAGTACGTCAATCTGCCCAAACCGCGAAAGTACATCCGCAACCACATGATGCACAGCTATTTCGTCTGTCAGATCGACCGGAAACGATACGGCTCGTTCGCCTAGTTGGCTGGCCTCGGCAGTGACTGCTTCGGCGTTGAGGTCGAGCAGAGCCACGGTGGCACCGTCTGCAATGAATCTCTGGGCAATGGCCCGGCCAATACCCGATGCCGCCCCGGTTACAATGGCGATTTGGTTCTGCATAGAATGGTGAAAGAGCGAAAGAGTGAATGGTGAAAGAGGTTTTTGCAGCGTTTCTAACGCGTCACTCTTTCACCATTCACTCTTTCACAATCTTCTTCACCACGTCGGCGGGGTAGCGGAGGGCCAGTTCGCGAATCTCGTAACTAAACCGTTCGAAGGTGCGCTGCCAGGCTTCGGCTTCTTCGGGAGTATAGGTGTAAAAACCATCGGCGTTGGCCACGCCGCGCCCGCCCCGGTCTACGATGTCCTGAATCAGTTTGGGCACGTCGGTGCGGGTGCTGAGGGTGGGCCAGAGGTCTTTGAGCACGTTGAGGTAGGCCGGTACGCCGGTGAGGTCCATCCACCGAAACACGCCCACGAGGGTCATCCAGTAGCCCGCGTTGTTGCGGCAGGCCCGGTCTACGTCTTCAATACTGGCGTAGCCGTCTTCCACCAGCGTAAACGCCTCGCGGTACATGGCGTACATGAGCCGGTTGGTGATAAACCCGCGAATGTCTTTGCGCACCAGCGTGGGTTCCTTACCCCAGTGGTGAGCTATGTCGTAGAAAAATTCGGCGTAGCGACTATCGGTTTGGTCGCCGCAGATGACCTCCAGAAACCGCGTTGTGTGCGAGGGTTCGGCCCAGTGCAGCCCAATAAACCGCGCCGGACGGCGGGTGAGGCCCTGCAATTGCGTAATCGGGATGGCCGAGGTGTTGGAGGCAATGACTGCTTCGTCGTCCACCTGCACCTCAATTAACTCATACACCCGCCGCTTGATGTCGATGTCCTCAAGGGTGCATTCAATCACCAGCCGACAGGGTTTCAGGGCCGCATAAGCATCAGTGATGGTCAGGCGCTGAAGAAAAAAGTCGGGGTCCTGCGCCACAATGTCATGCTCAAGCAACTCGCTCAGGTGGTGCCTGATGCGCGGTTCGGCGGTGGTCATGTCGGCAGGAATGGGGGCTACGGCTACCACCGGGTGCCCCGCCATGAGCAGGCAAGTGGTGACGCTACAGCCCATCAGCCCCAACCCCACCACAGCCACAGGTATTGTTTCGGGAGACATAGGTGAAAGAGTGAAAGAATGAATGGTGAAAGAGCGAAAAGAAGGTTTTACAACGTTCCTAACGCGTCAGCCGGAATACCGGACCACACTCTTTCGCTCTTTCACTCTTTCACCATTCACGCTTTCACTCCCTCCCTCATTCATTTTTCGGTAGCGGCCCTCTAAATTGATCCAGCTTTGCCGTGGCCAACGTGGCACCTTTGCCACGGGTGGCTTTCACCGCCGAGGGTACTTTGACGGGCCGGCCCGTTTTGGCTGATTTATAGATGGCTTCCATAATGCGCTGATCCTGAAGGCCTTCTTCGCCGGGCGTGAACGGAACGCGGTCGGTCAGTACGCACTCCGACATGTGGTCGATTTCGGCGGCAAACTGGTTAACATCTGGAAGACTCACGGCTTCGCGGCGTTCGGCTTTCTTTTCGGCGAAGGCTACTTCCATCTTCAGGCCGCTGTACGAAAAGCCGGGGTCGAGACCAATCCAGCCGCGTTCGGCCATGACACGGTAGCGGCGCGTTTCGTGCACACCGTAGTGGGTCAGGCAATTGGTGATGATGCCACTGGGAAACCGCATCTGCCAGCTTACCATCTCTTCTACCTCCTTAAAACGAGGGTCGCCGGGCGTACTCGACTGGTAGGCAAATACTTCCGTGGGCTCCTCGCCGGTCAGGTAGCGGAGGGTGTTGAGGCAGTACAAACCAATATCGGGCAGGGCACCACCCCCGGCCAGAGCTTTTTTGAAGCGCCAGTGCGCCGGGTTGTCCGAGTTCTGCACGTTGACGGCCTCAATGGTTTTGGTCCGGCCAAACTGATTGCTGCGCACCATGTCGCGCACAAGCCGGTTGTAGGGTTCGTACTGAATGCGGTAGGCCACCATCAGCTTGCGGTTGGCCTTGCGGCAGGCGTCGATCATGGCCTGGCACTCGGCAGCGGAGTTGGCCATGGGTTTTTCGCACAGGATGTGTTTGCCTGCTTTCGCCCCGCGAATGGTGTATTCGGCATGCATGGAGTTGGGCAGTACAATGTAGATCACCTGCACCTCCGGGTTGTCTTTCAGGCGGTCGTAGGTGGCGTAGCTGTAGCAACTTTTCTCGTTGATACCATACTGACGGGCCACTTTGAGCATCTTTTCGGGGCTACCGCTCACCAGCGCCACCACCTTCGATTTCTTGCATTGGGCAAAGGCGGGCATCAGCTCTTCCAGCGCCAGGTGCCCCAGCCCCACAATGGCGTAGCCCACGCGCTTGTCGGGCGGCATGGGGGTGGGCGTAGGGCCGCTTTGGCGTTCGGTGGCGGCTTTCCACTGCTCCAGCTTCACGGGCTGTTCGGGGTTGGTGGTATTTTGTGGCTTCATCGTGGGCGAGGCGGCCACCGTTTCCGAACTTGGTTTACCCGCCGTGGGTGCTTCGGAAACGGGTGCCGAACTGCCTTTTTTGCCGGTCGATTTTCCTGTTGAACAGGCCGCGGCAATGGTGCTCACTGCCCCCACCGCTGCCGCCCGCAGAAACGATTTCCGTGATACCCCTGCCCGTCCATCAGTGCTCAGTAGTTGGTCTACCCATTCGTCTATCGAGTTCATAGCGTGTTAGTTTCGGATAGAAAAACGGGCGGAGTGGGGGTAATGTTTACATAAGAACCACCCGCAGCAGACTACCACCGTTCACACCTACAAGTACTTCTGAATCGTTTAATTGCGCCAGACCGCGTACGTCGCCGCGAATGCCCGCGTTGGCCCGGAAACGGAAGTGGCCGCGCTGATTGTCGAAGAGCGGTACATAGCTGGCGTCAGACCGACCTACCCGTACGCGGGCCTGGGCGATGTTGCCGCCAAGTAGCAAATCGAGGTCGCCGTCGTGGTCATAATCAAGCGGTTCCAGCGCGAATACAGGTGCGAACTGCGCTTCTACGGGTAGCGGATGGGCTACGAACTTGCCTCGTCTGTTTTCGTAATACGTTGATTGTAAGGTTTTAGCGCTAAGCTCTTTGCCCTTGATCAGTTCGTCGGGGGTGAAGAGGTCCGATAGGGTGGCGTTGGCGTAGAGGGTGTAGTCGGGGAAGCGGGCTTTGAGGAAATTAACCTGCCCCAGGGCCTCATCGCGGCTGGCGTAGGGGTAGGCCTTGCCCTGCACGAAATAAGTCATAAACGGGTCTACGCGCCCGTCGCCGTCGAAGTCGCCGTAGGTGAGCTGCACCGGTCGGGCGGGTGAGGCCTTGAATTGAGAGTTTAGGCCGTAGTTGCCCGCCACCATGTCCATGTCGCCGTCGTTGTCGAAATCGGCCAGGGTGAGGCAGTTCCACCAGCCTTCCTGGTTGGCGGGCATCCACTGTTTGGTGGCATCGGCAAAGCGGCCACCTTCGTTGAGTAGCACCATCGGGGCCATCCATTCACCCACTACAACGAGGTCGGGCCGCCCATCTTTGTTCAGGTCAGCAGCGCGGGCATCGCAGACAAGCCCATTGGAAGGCAGGGGCAGGGCTGACGCGGGGGCTTTGGTGAACGCCGGACCGCCGCCCGGCCCTTTGCCTGAATTGATGAGCAAAAAGCTCCGCTCCGAACGCGGGTATTGCCCAGGCACAAACCGCGTTCCGACAAACAAATCCAGGTCTTTATCACTGTCCACATCCAGCGGCACCACGCACGAACCAGCTTGATTGTCAACGGGTAAGGCATTGGGTGCTTTGCTGAAACCGCCCTTTCCGTCGTTCAGATACAGCCGGTCCTGCAACAACGGATCGCCCGCCGCGAAGGGGTAGCCGCCGCTCACTACATACAAATCCTGGTCACCGTCGCCATCGGCATCGAAGAACGCAGCGGCTTCGTCCTGACTGCCCTTATCGGCCTCAAAAGCAGGTACGGTTACCTTCGTCAGTGCGCCATTAGCCTGTTGCAAGAAAAGCACCCCCGCCTGATTTTTGGGTCCGCAGGCGTACACGTCGGCTTGCCCATCGCCGTTCACGTCGCCGGTGGCTAGTTTGGGGCCGCTGTACGAAAACTGGTAGGGGAGGAGTAGTTGCTGCTTGAAATCGTTGGTGTCTACGGGTGTTTGCACCCACCCCGGCACGGGCGCAATCGTGAACGGACCCGGAGCCTCTGCCGGGTATACAAATCCTGCTACGGCCTGCCCGTATCGCGGCTGCAACGGCTGCTTAACCGGCACGTTAACAAGCAGTTGCGTTTTGTTGTCGGGATACACAATCCGCACCGAATCGGCGGTGGCGTGGCCCGTCATACCGAAGCGGAGCGGGCCGTAGCTGCACGACTGAAACCCCCGCACGGGCGAAAACTCTTCGTACTGCACCCGCCCACCGGCATACACCCACACCTTTGTGCCAATGAGTTGCCGGGTGGGGTTGTCATGCGCCAGATCGACGGTCAGGAACCCGGCCTCGTGGTCTTCTACCGACCGGTTTTTATATACCACCGACGGCCCGTTCATGACGTTGGCCAGCAAATCCAGATCGCCGTCATTATCCAGATCGGCATAGGCGGCACCGTTGGCTTTCACGGCGCGGGTCAGGCCCCAGTGCTGCGTTATGTTCCTGAACGTCAGTGAACTATCGCCGTTGTTGCGGAACAAGTAACCCCCCACGTCGATGCCCGGCATCTTGTCCAGAATCTGATCGACGGAGGCCGCCTGCATGCCCTGCTGCGCTTTCACCCGTTCATCGACGGTGTATTTCAGGAACTGCATGTTGGTGTAGTCTTTCTCGTAGCCGTTGGTCACGAAGAGATCTTTCCACCCGTCGCCGTCATAATCCGCCAGCAGCGCCGACCAGCTCCAGTCCGTATTCGACACGCCGGAAAGTTGGCCGATGTCGGAGAAAAGGGGCGTAGAGCTGAGGGCGTGGAGCAGAGGGGTCTGTTCTTTGCTCTTGCCTCTCGGCTCTACGCTCTTTGCCCCACGCCCTACGCTTAACTGCACCATATTCCGCATGGTTTGGGGGTGGAAACCGGCGCGGAGGAGTTGGTTGTACTTGTCGAAATTATCATCGCCGGAGGAGAGCTTGATGCGCTCGTTGGTGGCGGGGAGCATGTCGAGGGTGATGATGTCGGGGCGGGCGTCGTTGTTGATATCCGCCACGTCCGACCCCATCGAATAGAGCGACGTATGGCCCGTGGCGGTCTTGATCACGTTCCTGAAATGCGGTTCGCCGGGCTTCGCGTCGGGGATGTTCAGCAGCAGGTAGTCTTCCTCGTTGAAATCGTTGGAGATGTACAAATCCGGCCACCCATCGGCGTTTAGGTCCGATACGGCAATGCCCAGTCCGAAGCTCAACGCGTTGTTAATCAGCCCCGACGTGGCCGACACGTCTACAAACCGGGGCGCAGTGGGGCTACCCTCGTTGCTGTATAGTTTCGAGCCAAAATGCGCGCTCTTCTCCGTCTTCAACGTACCTAGCAGCTTGCTGAACCCGGCGTACTGCGGCAGCGAATGGTTCAACACAAACAGGTCCAGATCCCCGTCGCGGTCATAGTCGAAAAAGGCCGCCTGGGTGGAGTACGAATCATCGGCGATACCAAATTCGGCGGCGCGTTCGGTGAACGTAGGTACGCCCGTGGCGTCGGCGTGGTTGTTGATATAGAGCAGGTTACGCCGCAGGGTGGAATCGCTCTGCGCCGACCGGCACACGTAAATATCCAGCCAGCCATCGGCGTTGACGTCGGCTAGGGTAACGCCCGTTTTCCAGCCCGCCGCCGCGCCCACCCCCGCTTTCTCGGTCACGTCGTCGAAGTGGAGTTGGGCCTCTCCTCCCTCTTTCTGGAAAATTGTCCGGTTCAGATACAGCTGGTTCGGCACGCGGTTGCCCGTAAAATACACGTCGGCCAGGCCATCGTTATTCAGATCGCCCACCGCCACGCCGCCCCCGTTGAAATAGTAAGGGTATTTGAGTACGTTGTTGTCCCCGTCCTGCACCACCGTATTGACAAAGGCAATGCCGGTCTGTTCAGACGTAAGTTCCTCAAACAGCGGCTTGTCGGTTTGGGAACAGGCTTGCAGGATGAGGAGGAAAAGGAGGGGGATGGGGAAGCGCATGTTGAGGGAGGGGTACACAAGCTACAAAAAAACAGAGCCACCAGGGGCAGCTCTGTTTCCGTAACATACCTATTTTGGTCAATTTTTGTCCCACCAGAGCGGTGTTGTCACTTTGTCGGCACCACCCAGCAGGGCTTCTGCCTTTTTCACTTCGGCACCGTTGGTGTTGCGCTCTACGTCGAGAAATGGGATGCGGCGCAGTACGCCCCCGGCCGGAATGTCGGGGTTGTCGGAGTTGGCCACGGGGTATAGCTTGGGCAGACGGGTGCGGCGATATTCGGCCCAGCCTTCAAAGCCGTCGGGGAAGAGGGCGAGCCATTTCTGCGTAGCAATCTGCTCACGCTGAATGGCCGCCGTGCTGCCCCAGGCCACGGGTACGTCGCTCATCGGGGCCGACTTCAGGTAGTCGTTAGGAGCCACGGGCTTTTTGGTGCTCGTCTGGTAGGCTTTGATCGCGGCGGCGTCGGTGATGCCCCACTGCTTCATCGAGTTGGCAATGCCCGTTTCGTAGTAGCTCTGGGCCGTACCACCACCCATGTTCCAGCCGTTGAGGGCACCCTCGGCGCGGAGGAAGTACGCCTCGGCGGTGGCCATCACGTTTTGCGGCGTCTCCAGGCCCGACGACGTCCAGCGCTCACCCACGTGCGAGTTGGCATCGGCGGTGTTCATAGGGTCGGTCAACTGACTGGTGGCCAATCCGTTGCGCAGGCCCTCGTAAGTGTTTGTTTTCACCGCAGGCAGGAAATACACCGGCATCCGGGGGTCGGCGTACCCTTTCAGGGTCGATTCCATAGACGCGCTCATGCGGAACTCGTTCCAGTCCGACATGATTGAGAGACCGTTGTAGTCGTTGCCTTTGGTGCTGCGCTGCACCAGGGCGTCGTCGTCGGGGCTGTTGGCCAGCACCCCACCCGCCACGGCCGCCTCGGCCTCGGTTTTGGCGCGGGCCGGATCTACTTTCGACGCCCGCAACGCCAGCCGCAGCCGCAACGTGTTGGCAAACCGAATCCACTTGTTCACGTCGCCGCCGTAGATGAGGTCAAACGTGCCAAAGGGCTTGTCGGCAGTTTTGGTTTTCAACACAGACACCGCTTTATCGAGGCGCTTGAAGAAGTCGTCGTAAATGGTGGCCTGCGCGTCGTAGGCTACCGATTGAGCCGGTTCGCCCGCTTTAAAATACGGAATAGGCCCCACGTGATCGGTCCAGCGGTGGAAGGTCCACACCCACCAGATATTAGTGATGGCGTTTTCGGCCGAGGCGGCGTCGGTGCTGCTGAGAATGGTCTTCATCTGCGGCACAGCCTGCGTGTAGGTTTCCACCCAGGGGTCGCCGATCCAGTCCATCCTGATCACAAACCGATCTGACGGAAAATAGGTAGCCACGCAGGCGAAATACTGCGCATACTGGTCAGAAAACAGGTTTTGTCCCACCTGATAATGGTAATAGTTGAGCGTGGCCGCCGACTGCGCTTTGGCAAACAGGTACGGAATTTCGCTTTTGCCAATAGTCGAAATCTTGGTCTTGTCGGTATTGATTTCGTCGAAATTGCTCGTGCAGCCCGGTGCCAGAACGGCCAGCGGACCCGCCACGCAAAGGCCGACAAGGGCTTTATGGACGACGTTGTTGTTGATTTTCATAATATAACTCAGTTGACGGGTCGGTTTTAAAACGAAAGTTTCAGGTTGAAGCCGAGGCTGCGGTTGGCCGGCAGCGTGCCGTATTCTACGCCCTGGAAATTACCATTGCCGAGGTTGATGTCGGGGTCGAACGGCATGGTGCGCTTGCCCACGCCGGGGATCTCCAGGATAGACTTACCCCGGTAAAGCCAAAACAGGTTGCGCGCTACAAACGACAGCCGCGCCGACTTGATGAAGAAGTTGCTGGGCACCGGAATCCCATAGCCCAGCGACAGTTCGCGCACCCGGAAGCTGGTGGCGTCGTAGGTGAAAAATTCGCCCCAGCCATACCGCTTGCCCGACACCGTTTGCCAGAACTGCTCGGCGTTGATAGCCTTGGTGTTTGGCGTGCCAATTAAGTCTTCGCTGTTTTTCAATACCACGCCGGGTAGCACCCAACCCCCTTCGCGATTTTGGGCCGTCACCTCAGGAATGCCGCTAAACGCCAGGTTCATTTCTGTCCCCGACGTCACGATGCCCCCTACGCGCCCATCGACCAACACGCGGAGCGAGAACCCCTTATAGTTGAAGACATTAGTGAGGCCCAGCAGCATTTTTGGGTTAAAATTGCCAATGTACTCCTGATTTTTTGTCGCCACGGGCCTGCCGTCGGCGGTAACCACATACTGACCATTGGCGTTGGTCTGCCAGCGATATGCTACCAGATCACCATATGAGCCGCCCTCTTTCACAATGGGCGTGGCCGACCGGCTGTAGCCACCACCCAGCAGGGCCTGCTTCACATCGTCGCTCAGGCTATTGATGGTGTTGCTGTTACGGCCCAGGTTAAAGATCACATCCCAGCTAAAATTGTCTGTTTTTGCCGCCGTGCCGTTGATAACCAGTTCAATACCCGAATTCTGGATATCGCCCGCGTTAATATATTGGTTCGAGAAACCCGACGCCGGCGCCAGGCCCAGCGTGAGCAACTGGTTGATGGAATTGGTCTGGTAATAGGTCAGGTTGGCCCCGATGCGGTTATTCAGGAACCGGGCATCTACGCCAAACTCCAGACTTTTGGTGATCTCGGGCTTCAGGTTACCAATTGCCTGTGTTCCCGCCCGGCTGATGAACCCCGTGCCCGCACCCTGGCTGTACGAATAGTTGGTTTGCAACAAATACGGACTAGCCCCATTGCCTACCTGCGCCAACGACGCGTTGACTTTCAGGAACGACAGCGCCCCCTTCATATCAAACAGTTCCGACAGCACCGCCGACACGCCCACTGAGGGGTATTGGTAGGTATAGGGCTTGGGTAGTGTGCTCGACCAGTCATTGCGGAGGCTGGCATCCAGAAAGATAGCGTCGCGGAAGGCCAGCGTGGCTTGTCCATAAACCGACTGCGTTTGCGAACGCACGAAATCATCGCCCAGCCGCTGCGTTGAGCCGAAATTCAGGTTAAACCGGTTAGGGATGTTCAGGCCATTAGCCTGCGAATAGGTGTTTTCGTAGCGCGAATCCTGCAAAATGGCTCCCACGCGGTAGTCGATTTGCAGGTCTTTGGTGAGGGTATTCTTGCCTTCCAACATCACGTCGAACCATTTTTGGGTCGTGATCGTGTTGTTGCGGGCAAAGAAACCACCCGGCTGCGATGCCCACAGCACGGTCCCCTGCGAATAGCTCTCTTCGTTCTTGTCGAATGACTTGTCGAGGTTGGCACGACCCTGCACACTCAAGAAGGAGGTAAGCTGGTATTTGGCCGACAAAAACCCGATTACGCGGTCGCGCTGCTCGGTTATATTGGTGCGGTTGAGCAGCCAGTAGGGGTTCTGGTAGATGGACGACAGCGTTGATGGCCAGGCGGTTGGTTTGGGCAGGCCGAGGTTGTCGCTGGTTTCGTAGTTCTTCGCATCATCCAGCGACACGTTGCGCGGAATCTGGTAGATGTCAATCACCGGGGCGTTTTCTTCGCCCGTGCGCGGCTTGTGGTCGATGCTCTGGTTGATGTACGTAATCTTGGCATCGGTCGAAAATTTCGAGCTGATCTGGTTGCTCAGGCGCAGGTTTACCGTGTGGCGCGTGAGGTCGTTGCCCGGCACGGTGCCTTGCAGCGCGTTGTTGGTATACGACAAATACGTCTGCGATTTCTCTGATCCGCCCGAAATACCGATGGAGTTATTGAGGCTTACGGCGTTACGGAAAAAGTCGCGGATGTTGTTGGGCTGGGCCGAATAGATAGCCTGATTGCCGAGGTAATTGGTAAACGACTGCCCCGTCATGGCCGCGCCCCAGCTTTCGCCTTTGGCGGGGTCGATCTTGCCGCCCACACCCTGTCCGTATTGATTCTGCACGCTGGGCAACACAAACGGGCTGTCCATAGAAACGCCCGCGTTCACATCGACCGATACTTTGCCGGCTTTACCACGCTTGGTGGTGATCAGGATCACGCCGTTGGCCGCCTGACTGCCGTAGAGCGCCGCCGCTGAGGCACCGCGCAAAATGGTAGTGGTCTCGATGTCGTCGGGATTGATGTTCGAAGCCCCGTCTGACCCCGCCACGGCCCCAAAATCGCTGCTGGGTACGCTGTAGGTACTATTGTTGATCGGTACGCCATCCACCACGATCAGGGCATTGTTGGTGCCCTGGATAGACCGGTTTCCCCGCAGCACAATCCGCGATCCCGATCCCACGCCGCCTGAGCCTTGGGTGATGTAGGCCCCGGCAATTTTGCCCTGCAAGGTGTTGAGCACGTTGCCGTCGCGCACCTCGTTGAGCTGGTTCGACCGGATCGTCTGCGTGGCATAGGTCAGCGCTTTAGCGTCGCGCTTAATGCCCAGGGCGGTTACTACCAATTCGTTCAGCGACCGGCTGTCGGGTTCGAGCGAGGCGTTAATCTGGTCCTGCGACCCCACCGTGACTTCTTTTTTCACGTAGCCCACAAAACCCAGCACCAGCACGTCGCCCGCTTTAGCCCGAAGCTGGTAAACCCCGTTGCCATCGGTGGTGGTACCGCGTGAGGTACCTTTCACGACCACACTTACCCCGCTGAGGGGGGCCGCCCGTTCGTCGATGACGGTGCCGGTGATGGTCCGGTCCTGCGCCAGTGCCCAGGGAGCAGCCAGCAGCAGGAGGTTCAGAAGTAGAAGTAATTTTTTCATGAAGCAAGATTATGGAGTACGATAAATACCGATTTTCTACTGAGCAAATATCCTTTTTCCCATCAGACCACAGCGGAGAAAAGCGGGTGTCAGCAGCGTGTTTCTGCCCGTTAATTTGCTTTCAGCAATGAACAACCGTTTGCACATATATGCGCAAACGGTTGCGCAAAAACCGATTTGTTACGGCATTATTACCATATTTATAAAACATACCCGCCATTTGCCTTTTGCAAGACCGGCTACCCATCGTTTATGAAAGAATTAGTGACCATAAAGGCCATTGCCCGCCAGTTGGGCGTGTCGCCCTCTACGGTGTCGCGGGCCTTGCAGGACCATCCGCGCATTAGCCTGCACACGCGGGAAGCCGTACACGCCCTCGCCCGTCAGCTCAACTATTTCCCCAGCACCACAGCCCGCAACCTCAAGTCGGGCAAGACGGGTATCATTGCCGTAGTGCTGCCCGAAATCAGAGAGAATTTCTTTAGCGAAATTATCAACGGTATTGAAGAACTGGCCTTCGACCGGGGTTATACCGTAGCCCTCTACCAGTCGCACGATAAGGTGGAGCGCGAGGAGCGTATTTTTACCGGGCTGGCTTCGCAACGCGTTGACGGTATCCTGGTGTCGGTGGCCAAAGAAACCCAGCGGTTCGGGCATATTCAGGCCGTCATTGACCGGCAGATTCCCGTGGTGCTGCTCGACCGGATTCCACCGGGCATTGCCGCGCACCGCGTAGGCTGCGACATGGAGCGCGGGGCCTACGAAGCCACCAAGTGGCTGGCCGGTCGGGGGTACAAACGCATTGCCCTGCTCAACGGACCCATTGCGCTGGTGGCCAGTGAAGATCGCTACCGGGGTTACGTGAAAGCCCTGCTGGAAGAAAACCTGCCCGTAGAAAACGCCCTCATCAAGCGCGTTGACCTCACCACGCCCGACGTGATTGACAAGATGACGCAACTGATTCAGTCGGCCATCCGGCCCGACGCCGTGCTGGCGTTTAATGATTACGTGGCACTGGATGCCATGCGGGCCTGCCGCGCTCAACACCTGCGCATCAACGTCGATATTGGGTTTGTGTCCTTTGCCAATCTGCCTCTTACCACTTACATGGACCCGCCACCCCTGGCCTCGGTCGAACAGCACCCGTTCAGAATGGGTACCACGGCCGTAGAAATTTTGCTGGCAACGCTGGTAGAGGATAATGAAAGTGCTGAATTTCAGACGATTATGCTTAAGCCAGAACTAGTTGTGAGTCAGGCAGCCATGCGGGTGCAGGAAGCGTAACAGTCATGGTTGTCGGCGTAGCTTCGCGCTTAAGGTCCTCACGCCACTACTGCCACTGGCTCCACTCGCGTGCCTTCGTCGATCTGGATAATTGCTGCCTCGCCGCCAGCGGCCGTGATGGCATTGGCCACGCGTTGCGGGTTTTCGGGGGCGTAAACAAACATGCACCCGCCCCCGCCAGAGCCGTTTATTTTACCGCCCAGCGCGCCCGCGTCGAGGGCCGCCTGGAGCATTCGGTCAATTTTTGGGGTTGAAATGCGCTGCGCTTCCCGTAGATTTTGCTGGTGCTTCGTCAATAATGCCCCAAAGCCGATGTGATCTAATGGGCTGATTTTCAATAAGATAAGTGCCTCGCGCAGGATGTCGCGGTTGCTGATGTTGCCCAGCAGCAGGGTCATTTCGTCGGGAGTAAAGAGATGAGCGTATTGGGCCACATCGGCGGCGGTGGTGGTGTGGAGAGAGAACGTATTGTCCAGACTCCGAATCTGTTCAATGATGCGCAACATACCCCCCTTCACCCGGCCCAGAATACCGATGGTGTCTTTGGGTTCGCCCGAATTGCCCAGCACAAACGTACCCAGCGCCGGGCGGATGGTCTCGACCTGAATGGCGGGCTGACTTTCGAGGTAGATCAGGTTGCCCATCGCCGTGGCGTAGTGGTCCATCATACCACCGGGTTCGCCAAACTCCAGCACCTCGGCGCGGTAGGCCAATTCGGCGATCTGGGCGGGCGGCAAGGTGCGGGGTTGGTCGGCAAGTTGGGTGAGCAGGTTGATCCAGCTAATCAGCAGCGCCGATGAACTGGAGGCCCCCGCGTTGATGGGAATGTTGCCCGTCACCTCGCCCCGAATACCCCCCGAAAACCGGAACCCCTCGCGCAGCAACACGTTGACAGCCGACCGGAAATAGTCACGCTTGTCCTGATACGTCAGCGGCTGTTTTTCGAGCGAAAAGGCCATCTGTTGTCCAATGTCGGGCAGTTCGAGCTGCACCACGGGCTGCGAAATGGCTTCGGCGCTGATCTGAATACGGCACGAAATGGCCGCCGCAATCACCGGCAGGCCCAGGTAGTCCTGATGTTCGCCAAACAAACAAATGCGGCCCGGCGTAGAGATGGTGTGGGAAGGTGTTTGCATTGGAAGAGAATGTACAATGTATAATGAATAATGTACAATGCGGTCCGACGGGTCGGCTTCGCGTCGGACCGCATTGTACATTATTCATTATACATTGTACATTAAAAATTGTTGGTCAATCCAAAAACGGGCACGTTGGTTTTCCACTTGCCGCGGGTGAAATCGGGGATGTCCATGGGTTTACTGCCTTTGGCAATGCTCTGTTCAGACAGCGGGCTGATGCAGCTCCAGGCGGCGGCATCGTAGACGTCGATGGGAGGCGCTACCTGATTTTTCACCGATTCGATAAAGCCGCGCAGCACGAAGTAGTCAATGCCACCGTGGCCCGCCGCCGCCGCCGAGTCGGCATGTTGTTTCCAGAGCGGGTGGTCGTATTTGTCCTGATACGCGGCAAACGGCTCCCAGACGTGGGGTTTGGCGCTGGTGCCTTCCAGGTAAATCTGCTTACCATCGTCCATCCAGATGCCCTTGGTACCCTGCGCCCGGAACCCCAGCGAGTAGGGGCGGGGCGAGTTGGTGTCGTGGATAATCACGATGTTTTCGCCGTTAGCGCACTCTACCACCGTAGTCACTACGTCGCCGAGTTTGAAATTGACTTTCGCGTTGGGATGGTTGGCCCCGCCTTTGTCTACGACATAGTTGTGCAGGCTGCGGGCCTTAGTGGCCGTTGACGTGAGCCGCACAAACTGGTTGCCCCGGTTAATGTTAAGCCAGTGTGCCACCGGTCCCAGGCCGTGGGTGGGGTAGAGGTCGCCGTTGCGGTCTACGGAGTGCTGGGTGCGCCAGTGGGCTTCGGAAAAGCCGTTGGCGCCAAATTCCACACCCCCGCCATAGGGTTGTTTGCCGTCGTTGAACTTTACTTCGCGCAGGTCGTGCTGGTAGCCGCAGTGGGCATAGAGCATTTCGCCAAACATATTTTGCCGCACCATGTTGAGCACGGCCATCACGTCGCGGCGGTAGCAGACGTTTTCGAGCAACATGCAGGGCTTGCCGCTTTGCTCGTAGGCATTGACCAGGTCCCACGATTCTTTCAGCGTCACCGTGGCCGACACCTCCAGCCCGGCGTATTTGCCGGCTTTCATGGTGGCTACGGCCATGGGCGTGTGCCATTCCCAGGGGGTGGCAATAATGACCCCGTCGATGTCGTCGCGCTTGAGCAGCTGCAAAAAAGCCTCGTTGCCTTTGGTGTAGGCAGGCGGTGCCTTTCGGCCCGCTTTTTCAATCATAGCGTTGGCCTGCGCAATGGCGTTAGGGTCAATATCGCACAGGGCCGTCACCTCCACGTCGGGGCGGTAAAGAGCCTGTTCCAGGTGGTTGCGACCTCGTAGTCCTACGCCAATAAACGCCAGGCGGACTTTGGCTAACGGCGCCGCAGGGGGCATGAAAAAAGGCCGGGCAAAAGCCGAAGCCGCGAAAGGAGCCACCGCGCCGGTGACGGCAACAGTTTGCAGAAATTTCCGACGAGAGGAAAGCGACATAGGTGGTATAAGACAGCGAGTTGGTTGTAAAAAAGGCGAAAGAGGAATAGGATCAGCTTATTGTACAAATAGCGCTGGTAATCGTGATAAAACGAAATGTTTTTTCGCCGGAATGGACCAGTTACACGGCTGCGCTGGTGTGCAAACGTGTGTATGACCTTTGGCAAACGTTTGTACAACTTGCGCGACGATGGTCATTTGCTTGACTGCAAGTGTGCAAGTGAATCTGGTTGCCTGAAATAAAATCGTTTCCGTGGCTGGCTTGTTCAGCAGGTACGCAGTAGCCACTGTGTGCCTGCCAATCCTGCTAACTCATCATGACTGTTGCGTTTTATAGTTGCCACACGTACGAACAGCCTTTTCTGGACGCGGCCAATCACAGCCACAACCACCAACTGACGTTTTTTTCTCAGCCCCTTACGCCCGACACTGTAGCGTTGGCGGCGGGGCAGCAAGCCATCTGCGTCTTTGTTAATGACCCGCTGACGCGCCCCATCCTACAGGCGCTGGTGGGGCTGCGTATTCGGCTGATCGCCCTGCGTTGCGCGGGTTATAACCAGGTAGATATCCCCGCCGCACACGAACTTGGCATCCGCATCCTGCGCGTACCGGCCTACTCCCCCCATGCCGTGGCTGAACACGCCGTGGCTCTGCTACTGGCGCTTAACCGAAAGACGTATCTGGCCTATCAGCGTACCAAAGAAAACAATTTTACCCTTGATGGGCTGATGGGCTTTGACCTTTGCGGCAAGCGCGTGGGTGTGGTTGGCACGGGTAAAATCGGCGCTGCATTTGCCCGTATCATGCTAGGCTTCGGCTGTCACGTGCTGGCCTACGATAACATACATTCGGCTGTACTACAGGAGATTGGCGTTACGTACCTGCCGCTGAACGAGGTGCTCGCCAACGCCGACGTACTGTCGCTGCATTGCCCGCTGCTGCCCGACACTCACCACCTGATCAACGCCTCTGCGTTGGCCGCAATGAAGCCTGGTGCCTACCTGATTAATACAAGTCGGGGTGCCCTGCTCGATACGCCCGCTGTGCTACGTGCCCTGGAAACTGGCCAGCTAGGTGCTCTGGGCGTTGACGTATATGAAGGAGAAGACGATTTTTTCTACGCCGACTGGTCCGATAAACCCCTGCCCGACGCCAACCTGAACGCGCTGACGCATTTGCCGAACGTGCTGGTTACGGCCCATCAGGGCTTCTTCACTCGTGAGGCAATGGAGCAAATCGCCCGCGTGACAATAAACAACTTAACGTGCCTGGAGCAGCATCAGATACCCATCAATGAGGCTACCGTTGTTGTGTAAATGGCTCCGTAAGATGCCTACCGGTAGGTGTTGCGGTAGACCTGAATAGATCCATTTTCGTCAATATCGAGCACATTGTAGACTATGAACAACGGCACCGGGTGGTGTAATCCCAGCGTTTGGGGGCGGGCGTTGACAGGGCACACAGTCAGATAATTGGGTTTGAACCGGACATAACCAAGTAACAGATTGGCCAGGGCATCGGGCTGCTCGACACGGATACAGCCGTGGCTCAACTGCCGGTTGTCGCGGACAAATGCCTGCCGGGCGTTGGTGTCATGCAGATAGATGTCATAAGGGCTGTTTACGTTGAATTTCAGCACCCCAAGGGCGTTGTCGCAACCCGTCGATTGGCGTAGGCGGTAGGGGAAGGCGCGGGCCGGGGTGTGCCAGTTAATCAACTTTGAGTCAACCAATTGCCCTTTTGCGTCAACCACTTGCAGCTTCATGGCCGCTAACACAGCTGCTGGGTTACGCTTTATTTTGGGCAGCAGTTCCTTTACGGTAATGGATCGAGGTACGTTCCAGTAGGGGTACATGACCAGGCTGGGAATATAGGCCGAAAACAGGGGTGTTGGCGTACTGGGCTTACCCACCACTACCCGGCTGCTGAGTAGCGTATTACCCTGTCCGTTGGTAACCCGCAGCGTAGCCGACGGAATGTTGACGATAACTCGTTTGGTGGCCGGAAACCGATTCAGCCAACGGTAGGTGTTCAGCGTTTCCTGCACCTGTTCAATGGTCAGCGAATCGCCGATGTAATCATCTACAAGGCAACGCAGGCAGTAGGCGATCAATTGGCGGTAACGCCGGTCGTGCGTTTCGAGCGAATCCAGGAGCGGGCACCAGTCGGCCCCCGTTAGCAACTGCCGGGTGAGTCGGCCAATGCGAACGGAATCGACCAGGGGCAGTACACCCTGATAGTGCATTTGGCGGGGCGTGTGGCCATAAACGACGTCAGTGAAGTAGCGACTTGCGCAGGCCGAATCGGGTTGGGCGCACAGGCTGTCTACGCCAATTTCCCGGCCATATTGCCGCAGCCGCCCCCACTCGGTGGTCAACTGGGCAGTAGCGGTGGAGGTAGTCAGTACGAAGAGGGCGATACTCAGTAAACGGACCATACTGTTCTGACGCCAACCTGGAAAGACGAAAATGACCGACTTCAATTCGACTTCGATTTTTGAATGGCTGCCTCGGCTTTAGCGGCCTGTTTATCCGCCTTTATTCGCATTTTTTGTGCCCTCTTCTCGGTGTTAAATGCCTTTCTCGATGCCTTGGCTGCATCAGCAGCTTCGTTGCTGATTCGTCGGGTCTCCTTAGCATCTGCTTTGGTGTCCTTTTGCTGTTGTTTTTCCTGCGTTAAAATAGCCTGGTTGCGTTGCTGGTTTATGTCGTCGGTAGTTGTCACCGTGGCTGACTGAGTAGCTGTAGTTGCCTGAGCGAAAACAGGAACGGAAAGGCTTACACAAGCGCCTGAGAGCAGAACTGACATGATGATTTTCGTAAACATGGTTGTTTTTTTTAAAAATTAGCTCACCCGCATCACCTGCTCCAATGGTCGGCGGAGCGACTGGGGCATGGCCGGGCCATAACCAAACCGGAACAAAAGCTGCGGAAACGCACCGTTCAGGTTCAGATGCGCTTGCAGTTGTGATCGTAGTTCAGGCACTTCGCAGGGTTGATTCATAAACGCATTTTTGATATTCATCGCCGTTGACAGCAGCGCGAATCGCTCGTAAGCCCGCCCTGTTTCAATCCAGGCCGTTTTGTCGTTGTTTGCCGACACCAACAGCATCATTCCCGACGAACTGCGGATAAATTTGTCGTCCTTTTTGGTCTCGGCTTTTGGGTTCAGCAGACTACCGATAAATAACGTGGCCATCCAGCGCGGAATAGATGGATTACCCATTACCCGGCTCGCCAGGCCGTCCATTTTTTTAACTGCCTCGCCGTTGCTGAACCGAATCCAATCGGTGAGTTCGCGCTTGAAATTGTTGTTGGTCATCTGCCGGTCGTTGCCTGCATTCACGTAGCCGAGCATCGGTTCTATGGTTGCTGCGCTCGTAAACAGCATGGGCGTAATGCCT
This sequence comes from Fibrella aquatilis, assembly GCF_017353255.1. Lineage (GTDB taxonomy): Bacteria > Bacteroidota > Bacteroidia > Cytophagales > Spirosomataceae > Fibrella > Fibrella aquatilis. Next base: position 149,959 of record NZ_JAFMYU010000003.1, read on the forward strand.
GCACCGGCCGTTGCCGATTCGAGCTTTTTAAGGTTGGCGACGACAACAGGCTTACCGTCATACGCATTACGGGTGCATTGCCGTACGGGAATGGCGCTGAAAAACAGCGGTTGCTCCACAGTTTTTGCGCCGACTTGTTTAAGCGAAACCGCGATATATTCGTCGCCGGTAGTGCCAAGCGAGTAGGCGATATCGGTCTGATAGCCAGTGTGTTCTGCGGAAATAATCAGGTTTTCCAAAGCACCGCCAAGGCTAATCCAGAGTTCGCGGTTGTCTGGATCAACGGCGGGGACGCGCCGGGTCAGGTCGGGGTAGATCCGAATCTCATTTGGGGTTACGGCAAATTTCCAGGGTTGGGTATTGTGGCCCGAGGGCGCAAGCGTTGCCAGCCGAACCAGTTCGATCAGGGCCTGTTTTGTTCGGGTGTCGGGGAGACGGGCTTTGCTGGCCACCGTGTCGTAATCGGTAGTGCTGCAACTGGTAAGCGTTGGCACAATCGCCAGGCCCAGGGCCGAAGCACCGGTTATCCGCAGCATGTCGCGCCGATTTTGAAGCGAAGTTGGTTTCATCGCTGAGAATTTGCTGTGAGTATTGTCATCCGCATTGGCTGTCTGGTGCCGTAACCTTGAGTAGTTTTTTCATGATTTCAGCATAATGATCTCTGTACTTTGTTATTGAATGCCGAAGGTGTGGCTTTAGACAAAAACGTGGGCACCAAACTCTCCACAATATATTGCTACAGTAACCGGATTCCTCTGATTCTAGTCATACAGAGGTATGATACATATCAGGGCCTACTATCGCTTTAGTCTTGCTGGTTTAGTATCGGCGCAGGCTGATGATTATAGATGATGTATCGAAACCGAGCAAAATCAATGGTAACAAACATGGTTCCTCCTCCCACCACCAGGCTAAACAGTGCCCAACTGGCATAGTAGGTTCCATGGGTTAGTTGGTGCCGACGTAGGGGTAGTGATAAAAACGGTACGGGCCGTGGAAACTCAATACGCATATGGCTGATCGTAGGCGATGTCGCGCAGGACGAAACGGGCGTAGGGCTTTTCTACACCCCCAACCACCCAGGCAGCTCCACCCTGCGTAGGGACGAGTACTCCCTGCTTTTCGCGGTAATCGAACAGGCGACACACCCAGGTTTGGACGTGCGTTTCGTCGGATTGCCGTTGTGCCTCGCACCGCACGAGTTCATCGTTTTTGTTGAAACTCATCAGGCAGGATACCGTTTGGCTATGATCGGTGAGCGTTAGCGTAGCCGACTGGTCATCGACCGGCGACCAGACAGCCGGTCCACCGGGCAGCAAACTCGTTGGAAACCAGGCGGTTTCGGCCAGCCAGCGCAACAGTTCGCCCTGATCGTAGGCGGGGCCGCTGCCGTGCTGAATGGGCAATGCACTCAACAGCCGGACAGTCAGGCTGCCGTGCCCTGCCACGTACTGATCCCGCGCACTGAACCAGGCCGTCGTGCCGATCCAGATGTAGCCTGGTTTGTCGGCCAGAAAATATTCCTCGCCGGTGATGGACATCCAGTCTTTTTCCAGGTCGGTTTTGAAGTCGCCATCGTGCTTCAGCCGGACGGTGCGCAGGTAGGGTTGACCGGGTGTCAGTACATGTCGGAAGTACCGCTGCACAGGCGCAGGTAAATCAGCGAGTTGGGCGGGGCTATACTGCTTGACCGGTCCGGTGTCGGCCTGCGAAAATAAGTCGGCTACATCCTGGCGAAGCTGACGGCCTATCAGCCACCGGCCAGCCAGCAATGCCAGCACCGGCACGGCCACCGCCGACAGCACAATAAAAGGTGTCTTGTTTTTCATACTACTACCTGTGGCGACATTGGTACCCGCAAATACCCGGTCACCAGTTTTCTTCGACACGACTAGGTGTCATGACCGCAAAGCACGGGATAATAAGCCCCCTGTAACCTGACGCCAACCGGCTCCCCAACTGATATGTATCAGGTTCCCAACTGACTGGCATCATATGGCAACGGTGGGGCAGGCCATAGCTTTGATGCAGCCAAAACCCGACCTGTGGGCGGCATAAAGCCGTGGAATCTGACCACTAGAACCCTAACCAGCTATGATGGCCAAAGAGAAAGTGATGATTACTGAGATAACACATGCGATTGAACAGACGATCAGTCCAGCCTGGAACCAGCCTAAAAAAGTGATCAAAGCCATTGAAAAATCAGCACAAAAGCTGGCTCACAAACTGAGCAGAACAATAAAAAAGGAAGGCAAGTCGCTGCTTAAAGTAAAGCGCAATGCCCATAAACAACGATCCTGACAGCATCAGGAAAAGCTGCCCACTCGACCTGCATTATCCAGTTATGAAAACGATTCTTCTCGCCACTGATTTTTCGGCTGGTGCCCATCAGGCTGCCAACTTTGCCAGTCAACTGGCCAACGACCAGAAGGCCACCCTGGTGCTGCTACATGCCTGGCAGTTCTGGCCCGACAACCCCGCTAAAACCGGTGATTTCCCGCTGTCGGCAACAGCTACCCGTGCCGACAGTGAAGCTAAACTAGCCCAACTAGCCCACGAATTGACCAAGGTTTTTGGGATGTACACACCCATCCGTTGCCTTGCCCGCGAAGGTCATGCCCGCGACGTAATTCGGAAGGTGGCTATGGAAGAAGACGCCGACCTATTGGTAATGGCCACCGTTGGCACTGCCCCACAAACTACCCGGCTGATGGGGAGCCTCGCCACGGAAATGGTCACCAGCACCACACTGCCAATGTTGCTCATACCGCCCGTTGCCAGCTATGAAGGACTAAAAAATACAATGCTGGGTATCGACCTGGCTCATCCCCCCGGCGTGGTTGCCTTCGACAAGGTCATGGCTTTCGCCCGTATCTTCGGTAGTACGCTTAATGTGCTGTGTGTCAGCGCTAAACTAGATGATCCGAAAACGCACGAACAGGCAGCTAAACTGCGCGAACTGCTTAGTCGGCAGCCGTTTACACTCACGATTCAGGCGGAAGATGATGACCTTCAGGATACACTGCTTGCTTTCGCCCACAGTATCCAGGCCGACCTGATCATGCTGCTCCCCCAGCCGCACAACTGGCTGATGAACCTGTTGGTAGAGGGCGAAACCCAGCGCATGGCCCGCCTCACCAACGTGCCGCTGCTGGCCATTGTCTAGCCGGCGCACCGCCCGCCTGTAGATACAATGAACTACTACGCTACACCCGTTGCCGAAGTCGCCCGTTCACTGGCTACGTCGCCAGATGGACTTGATGCCGACACCGCCCGGCAGCGGCTTGGTGAATACGGACCGAATCAGCTTCAGGACGCAAAAAAGAAGACCGCCTGGGCAATTTTATTCAGTCAGTTCGCCGACGTCATGATCCTGGTGCTGATCGCAGCGACGATTATTTCGGGTCTGATGGGCGATTACAAATCGGCCGGTGTCATTCTGGCCATTGTAGTGCTCAATGCCACCATCGGGTTTTTTCAGGAAAATCAGGCCCAGAAAGCTATGAACGCCTTGAAAAAGATGGCTCCCAATCGGGCACAGGTGCAGCGAAATGGGCTACCTGTACAGATAGCAGCCACCGATCTCGTGCCCGGCGACGTAATCCTGCTGGAAGCCGGTAACAGCATCCCCGCCGACGTTCGGTTTCTGGACACGCACGCGCTGAAGGTTGACGAATCATCGCTGACGGGCGAGTCGGCGACCGTTGAAAAAAGCCATGCCGTGCTACCCGAAGGCGATTATTCGCTTGGCGACCGGCTGAATTTGGGCTACAAGGGCACTTTCGTAACCAATGGACGAGCTACGGCCTATGTAGTAGCCACGGGCATGAACACCGAACTGGGCCAAATTGCCAAACTGGTGCAAACCGACGAGACCGCCACGCCCCTGCAAAAACGGCTGGCTACTTTTGGGATGTATCTAGCAGTGGGCGCGCTAGGCATTTGTCTACTGTTTTTTGGTGTGGGCTGGCTACGGGGCGAACCGCTGCTAAACCTGCTGATGGTCTCGATTTCGTTGGCAGTAGCGGCCATCCCTGAAGCCCTGCCCGCCGTGGTTACGGTAGCGCTGGCGCTGGGAGCCAGTCGTCTGGTGAAAAGCAAAGCACTGGTTCGTAAACTGTCGGCGGTAGAGACGCTGGGGTCGGTCACCTACATCTGCACCGACAAAACGGGTACGCTGACGCTCAACAAAATGACAGTAGAAGCCAGCTTCGAAGCACCCCCTTCACCCGCCATTTTTGGTGCTGACAATGGGTTGCTGCTGGCCATGGCCCTCAACAATGACGTGGTCAAAAATACCGATGGCGACTGGACCGGTGAGGCCACCGAAGTTGCTTTGGCCCGGTATGCTGCTGAAAAGGCCTACGAACGCCTGCCGCTCACAGCCCGTTTTCCGCGCATTGCCGAGCTGCCTTTCGACTCGGAACGCAAGTGCATGACCACCCTGCACCAGACCGAGGCGGGGGTTTTGGTCGTGACCAAAGGGGCCGTAGGCGCGTTGGTGAAACAACTTGATAAAGCAGAGGCGGGCAAGGTTCCTGACCTGCTGAAACGAGTGGACACGATGGCCGAGAAAGGGTTTCGTACCCTGGGCTACGCTGCCCGCCTGCTGCCCCAACTGCCCACCGACGTTACGCCCCAAACCATCGAGACAGGCCTGACGTTCGTTGGTTTCGCCGGGCTGATTGACCCACCTCGCCCCGAAGCCAAGAGAGCCGTAGCTATGTGCCGGACAGCCGGTATCACGACGGTAATGATTACCGGCGACCACAAACTGACCGCCAAAGCCATTGCCGAATCACTCGGTATCATCACCTCCCCGGCCGACCTGGTGCTGACTGGTCCCGAACTGACCAAATTGGATGATGAAGCGTTTGCCGCCATTGTAGCGCAGGTACGCGTTTACGCCCGCGTTGATCCAGCGCAGAAGTTGCGGATTATCAGTGCGTTACAAGCCCAACATCAGTACGTAGCCATGACCGGCGACGGCGTAAACGATGCCCCCGCTCTGAAGAACGCCGACATTGGCATTGCCATGGGAATCAACGGTACGGAAGTGGCCAAAGAAGCTGCGCACCTGATTTTGCTCGACGATAATTTTGCCACCATCGTGAAAGCCGTACGGCACGGTCGGCGGATTTACGATAATATTCTGAAGTTCATCCGCTACATCCTGTCGGGCAACGCGGGCGAAATCTGGGCTATTTTTCTGGCTCCGCTGCTGGGCTTGCCCATTCCGTTGCTCGCCATCCATATCCTGTGGGTCAATCTCGTCACCGACGGCCTGCCCGGCCTCGCGCTGGCCTACGAACCCGCCGAAAAGAACGTCATGCAGCGCCCGCCCGTTTCCCCGGCGCAGACCATTTTTGGTAATGGCTTGGGCTGGTTTGTGCTGTGGGTTGGGCTGTTGATCGGGGCCGTCACCATTGGCGTGCAGGCGTGGGCTATTCACCAGAAGCTGCCGCACTGGCAGACGATGGTTTTTACGGTGCTGTGTTTCAGTCAGTTGGGAAATGCCGCCGCCATTCGGTCCCAGCGAAGTTCGTTTTTCAGCGTCAGCCTGCTTGTCAACAAACCTATGTTGGGCGCGCTGCTGGTGGCCGTGGTTTCGCAACTGCTCATCATTTACGTCCCCATCTTCAACCGCCTTTTCAACACCCAACCGCTGTCGTGGTCTGAACTGGGTATTACCGTGGTCGCTGCGAGTCTGGTTTTCTGGGCCGTTGAACTACAGAAACTAGTGACCCGCCACCGGCCCCGGGCAAAGACAAAAGCGCAAATCCGTCACGTAGCCCCTGAATTGGCTGCTGTTTAAAATCACCCCCATATACCATGAAGAAGATCCTTGTGCTCACCGATTTTTCAGTAGCCTCGCGCCATGCCCTTCAGTTCGCCCGGTCATTTTTTAGTGATACCGCCGCCGATTTTCACCTGCTCTATCCACACCTGGCCGACCCTGATGGCATTGAAGTACCTGATTTTGTGGCCGAAATGACCCATCTGACGTACGCCGCCGGACCTGCTGACACGGCAGCGGGCCTGCCGGGGCAGCCATCAGCCGACTGGCATACGTTTCGCTCGTCGAACAAGCTGGGGCAACCTATGGCTATGGTCGAGCAGTCGGTGGCCCAGGAGGTCTATGACCTGGTGGTGGTGGGACCCCATGAAACTAGTTCAGATGACCTGTTTGGTAACAGCGCCATCACGCTGATCCGGTTGCTGAAGGCCAACGTGCTGGTGGTGCCTGCCAACATACCTGTTAAAGCGGTGGAGCAGGTTGTGCTCGCCGTTGATTTTGCCCGTCTTACCAACCTGCACCTGCTGGACCCGGTGAAGGAACTGGTACTCTTGAAAGGAGCCGTACTCACCCTGCTTAGCATTGCCACCCCTGACAAAAAGGTCGTCAATGTGACGCAGGAGACCCAGATCAGACAGTATCTGAGTCCTATCGATCCCACCGTGGCGCACATACAGGCACCCTCGGCCAAGCAGGGTATCGATGCCTATCTGGAAAGCCATCCGGTAGACTTGCTGGTGACCATGCCCAAATACAATGGGCACCCGGTTCATTCGTCGGGAAATAGCCACGTACGGGCCAGGGCTTTCTCGCCCCATGTACTACTGCTGACAATTTATGATGGGCAAAGCGGGGCGTTACCCCACCACATTGAAGACTTATCGAACCTTGATTTCGCCCTCTAACCACCAATATCCAACGGGCTATGCCACCAAAAGAACCACACATCCTCAGCCTTAACGGTGGTTCATCGAGCATCAAGTTTGCTATTTTTCGGGTCGCCGACACCCTGGTGCGGGAACTGCACGGACAGATTGACCGGATCGGTATGCCTGGCTCGTCGATGACCGTCACCAACGCGGCCACCCGCCAGTCCAGCCAACTCGATGTGGCGGCTCCTGATCAGGCTGCGGCGGTGACGTACCTGCTCAACTGGCTGGAACAGCAACCTATATTCGAGTTTGTCGCGGCGGTGGGCCACCGGGTGGTGCATGGTATGCATCACGTAGACCCTGAGCTGATTACGCCCGAACTACTGATCGACCTGCGCCGGGTTACCAGCCTTGACCCTGACCACCTGCCCGCCGAGATTGCCCTTATCGACGCCATGCAGCAGCGGCACCCAACCCTGCCGCAGGTGGCCTGTTTCGACACCGCTTTTCACCAGAATATGCCTCATGTGGCTCAGTTGCTGGCTATTCCGCGCCGGTTCGAGGCGCAGGGGATACGCCGATACGGGTTCCACGGCCTCTCGTACGCCTACTTGCTGGGTGAACTCACCCACCTGGCTGGTACCGCCGCCGCCGAAGGGCGGGTAATAGTCGCACACCTGGGTAGCGGGGCTAGTTTAGCCGCCGTACATGGGGGAAAAGGCATCGATACCACCATGGGGTTCACGCCCACCGGAGGCCTGCCCATGGGTACCCGCCCCGGCGACCTCGACCCCGGCGTGATGGCGTTTCTAATGCAGTCGGAACAGATGACACCCGGCCAGTTCAATCAATTCATCAACCACGACTGCGGTCTGCTGGGCCTGTCGGAAACGAGCGCCGACATGCGCGATCTGCTGGCAAACCAGGCTAATGACAGCCGGGCGGCAGCAGCCGTATCGTTGTTTTGCTACCAGACCAAGAAAGCCATCGGCGCGTTTGCCGCCGTGCTTAATGGCCTCGACACCCTGGTATTTAGCGGTGGCATCGGGGAGCAATCGCCTGAGATTCGGCACCGTATCTGTCACGGCATGGCCTACCTGGGCATTAAACTAAACATCCAGCGCAACGAGGAAAATGCTTCCATCGTCTCCACCGACGATAGCCGCGTCACCGTCTGGGTAATCCCCACCGATGAGGAACTGATGATGGCCCGACTCGTACGCACCAAAATCTTATGAACACAACCACACCGAACCCTTGGACCTCACCAACCTCCCTGCATTCGCCGGAGTTATTGCGTCGGATCGATGCCTACTGGCGGGCAGCCAACTACCTGTCAGTGGGGCAGATTTACTTGCGCGACAATCCACTGCTGCGTGAACCACTGGTCCTGGAACACATCAAAAAAATGTTGTTGGGGCACTGGGGCACCACGCCGGGGCAGAATTTCATTTATGCTCACCTCAACCGGGTTATTCAGGCGTATGACCTGGATATGATCTACCTCTCCGGCCCTGGTCATGGTGGCCCGGCGGTGGTGGCCAATACGTACCTGGAGGGTACCTACAGTGAGGTATATCCAGCTGTCAGTCAAGACGTTGCGGGCCTGAAAAAGTTGTTTACGCAGTTCTCATTTCCTGGGGGGATTTCCAGCCACGCTTCCCCCCAGGTTCCCGGCTCTATTCACGAAGGCGGCGAACTGGGCTACTCGCTCAGCCATGCCTTTGGGGCCGTTTTCGATAACCCCGACCTGATTGCTGCCTGCGTGGTGGGCGACGGCGAAGCCGAAACCGGCCCGCTGGCTACAGCCTGGCATAGCAACAAATTTCTGAATCCGATCACCGACGGGGCCGTGCTGCCCATTCTGCACCTCAACGGCTACAAGATTTCTAACCCTACGGTGTTGGCCCGCATCACCCACCAGGAACTGGAGCAACTCCTGCTTGGCTACGGCTGGACGCCCATTTTTGTGGAAGGCCACAACCCCGAACCCATGCATGAGGCCATGGCCGCCGCCCTCGATACCGCCATCGCCCAGATCAAAACAAGTCAGCACCAGGCCCGCTACGGAGTGTCTACCGAACGTCCGCGCTGGCCCATGATAGTACTGAAATCGCCGAAAGGATGGACGGGCCCGGTGGAGATTGATGGCCTGCCCAACGAGGGCACCTTCCGGGCACACCAGGTACCACTATCGGTGTCGGCCACCGCACCGCCGGGTCATCTGGCCCAGCTGGAGGCGTGGCTGAAGAGCTACCGGCCCCAGGAACTTTTCGACAAACAGGGGAAGCTGATTCCTGAACTGGCCGAACTGGCCCCCACCGGCAACCGGCGCATGGGGGCCAATCCCCACGCGAATGGTGGCCTGCTACTGCAAGGCCTGCACCTGCCCGACTACGCCGACTATGCTGTGTCGGTACCTGTACCTGGCGTGACCATGGCCAGTGATACGTTTGTGGTGGGGCAGTTTCTGCGCGATGTGGTCCGGCTGAACAACGAACCCCGCAACTTCCGGATCTTTGGACCTGACGAAACGCTCTCGAACCGGCTGGAAGCCGTCTTTGAAGCTACCAACCGCCAGTGGAATGCCGATATGGCCGAGAACGACCAGTTTCTGGCCCCCACGGGCAGCGTGATGGAAATGCTCAGCGAACACCAGTGCGAAGGCTGGCTGGAAGGTTACCTGCTCACGGGTCGGCATGGGCTGTTCAATAGTTACGAAGCCTTTGTTCACATCGTCGATTCGATGTTCAACCAGCACGCCAAGTGGCTGAAAACCACGCTGGAACTGCCCTGGCGGCGGACTATTGCCTCGCTCAATTACTTGCTCACCTCCACCGTTTGGCGGCAGGACCATAATGGGTTCACCCATCAGGACCCCGGCTTTATGGATCACGTGGTGAACAAAAAAGCGGGTATCGTGCGCGTGTACCTACCCCCAGATGCCAACTGTCTGCTGTCGGTGATGGACCACTGCCTGCGGTCACGGCACTACGTCAACGTTGTTGTGGCGGGTAAACACCCCGCCCCGCAGTGGCTCAGTATGGAAGCCGCCCGCACCCACTGCGCCGAAGGTATCGGCATCTGGGCCTGGGCCAGCAACGACGAAGGTACCGAGCCTGATGCGGTTATGGCCTGCTGTGGCGACGTGCCTACCCTGGAAACGCTGGCCGCCGTGACCATTCTACGGCAGCACCTACCCGAACTGAAAATCAGGGTCGTCAACGTAGTAGATCTGCTGAAACTAGAGCAGCATACCGAACATCCCCACGGCCTCACCGATGCCGATTATGATGCACTGTTTACCCAGGATAAGCCCGTTATTTTTGCTTTTCATGGCTATCCCTGGTTGGTACACCGGCTCACCTACAACCGCAGCAACAACGTGAACATGCATGTACACGGCTACCGCGAAGAAGGCACCATCACTACTGCCTTTGACATGACCGTGCTCAACGAGATGGACCGCTTCCACCTGGCCATGGATGTAATCGACCGGTTGCCGCAACTGGGTAATCGGGGGGCATACCTGAAGCAATCGTTGAAAGATAAACTGGTTGAACATAAGCACTACATTACCACCCATGGCGAGGACATGCCTGAGATTCGGAATTGGGCATGGGCTTTGTAGCATCTGCCTGTCCCGCTGCTAGTTTAGACCAATTGACCAGATTCGTGAACAGCTTTATTTGGCTGATTCGGCGAAAAGCTCCATCGATTAAAAACAAAAACTGGCTACCCTACGAGCTTCCGCGAAGCGAGGCAGCCAGCCGTGGGGTGCAGTAAATCATTTTTTTTGGCCTTTTTACCCACTACCAGGTTATGAGCTGCATCCAACCTTTATCGCTATGTCGCTCGAATCCATCATTACCACCTACGGGTATCCAGCCTTGTTTTTCGGGGTAATCTTGGAACCGGAGGCGTTTTTGGTGCTGGGTGCCTACCTGGCTCATCGGGGCTATTTTTCGTTGCCCATGGTCATTGGCGTGGCAGTTATCGCCTCGTTTTCGGCCACCGAACTCTTTTTCTACGTGGGACGGCGCTACGGTGCCGCTTTGCTGCAAAAACGACCCAACTGGTACAAAAAAGTAGCCCGTATCCACGCCTGGTTTACCAAATATGGTGACGGACTGGTGCTTGGTTTTCGGGCAGTATATGGTATGCGGCTCGTGATTCCGGTCACCATTGGCACGTCGGCCTATTCACGCAGCCGGTTTACACTGTTCAATGCCCTTGGTGCGCTGGCGTGGGGGCTACTCATTGGGCTGGCAGGCAATAGCATTGCTCAGTTTGTAGAGGAATTCTTTTCGCACCTGCGCCACCACGAGTTGCTTGTTGTTATCGTGCTGGCAGCGCTGGCCGCCACGTTCGGGTTGGTGCAGTGGTATCGCCGCCGGAAGCTTATTGTACCACCCAAAATTTAACAGTAAACTGCTTTTATGCGATTTAAAAACAAGGTATGCATCGTTACCGGCGGCACCTCGGGGATTGGCCGGGCTACGGCCGTGCGCATGGGCGCCGAAGGTGGCAAAGTGCTGATCGTTGGCCGGAATGAGGAAGAAGCCAATGAAGTCATTGCCGAAATAACGGCTAAAGAGGGCGAAGCTCAGTTTGCCCAGACTGATATTGAAAACCCCGACGAGGTAAGAGCGGCTGTTGATCAGGCACTTGCCGCCTGGGGTCGTATCGACGTGCTGGTGAATGATGCCGCCATGATGACCTTTACACCCATAGTGGACCTGACAATGGACGACTGGGAGCAGGTGATGAACGTCAACCTGCGGTCGATGTTTCTGTTCTGCAAACACTGCATTCCGCACCTCAACGGCGGAGCTATCGTAAATGTTAGTTCTGTGCACGCCCATCAGACCACGCCCAACGTGATTCCTTATGCCACCAGCAAAGGGGGTATGGAAGCCTTCACGCGGGGGATGAGCCTGGAATACCCGATTGATAAACTGCGGATCAACTGCGTGGCACCGGGGGCCGTAGATACCCCCATGCTCTGGGACAACCCGAACGTGAAAAGTGGTAAAGAGAAAGTGGAAGGCGTGGTAGGCAAACCCGAAAATATTGCCGCCGCCATTTGTTTTCTGGCTGCTGACGAGGCTTGTTTCGTTAACGGCACGACGCTCGTGGTAGACGGTGGCCGACTGGCCATGCTCTAAGCCTTAACCGCCAATCAGGTGCCGGACTACGTCCAGAATGATCGCTACCAGGTCGGCAAGGCGGTCGGCAAACCAGTTAGCCAGGCTGAAATCAGCAGCCCGGGGCAGGCTCAGCGTGGGACGGGGCAGTGATATAGAGGTGCTGAATCGTACCAGCAACATGGCCCCAATCACGAGCAGGTTTAACCCAACGGTGAGTGTGGTTTTAGACGAAAAACGGTCGGTGAAGAAGCGCACGGTAGATTCAATAGCGGGGACGTGAGCTAGTCCCCGCTACAAAAATAAGTAATTTAGCTACAGGTGATGCTAAATTACTTACTGATTACCTTGATCAAATCGCCCTGGTTTACGCGCTCGTCGGCCTTCAGGCTGTTCAACACACCCAATTCTTCCAAACGGCTGGCGGGCATACCCAACGTAGTCATGACCTCGCGGAATGTGCCACTGCGGGATGCTGTCTTCACATACACGCGGTCTGGTTTGCGATTCAGCTTCTCGGGGTCGGTGAGGGTGCGAAACCGTTCAGACACACTTTTGAAAGTGGGAAACCTGGCCGAAAAATCGGTAGCTGCGGCCAGTCCATGCAGGGAATAGATGGCGTTGTTGTGCTGAATGAGGTACGTGCCGATTTGCAGGGTGTTGGCGGCGGTCTGCTGGGTTTGCTGCTGCTGGGGTTGCCCCTGTTGCTGCGCTGGCTGTTGCTGCGAAATAAATACCAAGGCCGGATTACCGTTGATAGTGGTACGGTTGCTTTCTAACACCTTTAAATTCAGCTGCTTAACTAATGCCTGCGCCGCTTCATCGAGCGAGTTGCCGGGGGCGGGCATCAGGATCATGGCCGACTTGCCGTCTTTTGGACCCATCTGAAATTGGGCGGGCGAGTTCTGGTATTGCCAGCCGTTGGGCACCGGAAACTGAAATTTCAGTTCAGGGTGGTAGAACATATCGTTTTCAACGAAACCTTGCTTGGGGTCTTCGCCAAATACCAGCCCATTCACCAGTTTCAGGTACTCGTTGCGCCGAATGGCATAGTTGCCGGGGTTCTGCGCCTGATACTCTTTGGCCAATTGATTCACCCGCGTGAACCGGTTGCCCGGGTCGGGGTGGGTAGACATCATGTTGGGAACGGCCTGCCCCGAATTGTCCTGAATGCGCTTGATAGTCTGGAAGAAGCTGGCCATTTCGCGGGCATCATAGCCTATTTTGCTCGAATAGCCTACCCCAATCTGGTCTGATTCCGACTCATGATCGCGGCTGTATTTAAGCAGGAACAGACCCGCGCCCTGTTGCACTACCTGCCCCAGTTGCGGGTTATAAATGGCCGCCGCAATCGTGCCCAGGGTGCCAAACAACTGCTTGGTCTGCTGCCGGGCGGCGTGTTTGGCCGTAATGTGGCCAATTTCGTGGCCTAGCACCCCGGCAAATTCGGCTTCGTTGTTGAAGTGGGCCAGAATACCCCTTGTAAAATAGACATACCCACCCGGCACAGCAAAAGCGTTGACCACTGGCGAGTCGACGATGTAGAATTGGTAAGGCAGGTCAGGGCGGTGCGAAATCTTGGCCATTGCTCTGCCTTTTTCGGTCATAAACGCCTGTAGTTCAGCGTTTTCGTACAAACCCATAGAGGCCACAATGGATGGGTGCGATTCTTTGCCAGTGGCGATTTCCTGCTCGGTCGACATCAGGCTGATCTCGCGTTTACCCGTTACGGGGTTGCGTGCGCAGGTAGAGAGCGTGAACAAGGCAGCCCCTAAAACAAGGGTGCGAAGGGTGGTGGTTAGATGCATGGGGTCCAATAACTGGTGAATGATACTGACACATCAACCCGCAAACATACCGAACCGGGTTAAAAAAAGAGTAACCGGCATTGCTGAGGTGCTGCGTGAGAAGTGAGTTTTGGACAGGATTAGCAGAATTTCGGCGGTCCGCCGTTGCGGATTTATAGGATTTTCTTTTTGCTCTACCGATTAAATGTTGAGCAAAAAGAAAATCCTATAAATCCGCAACGGCGGACCGCCAAAATCCTGCTAATCCTGTCCAAAAAACATTTTTTTCTCCTCAAACCGGACGCGTGTGAAGCACTGAGGCATGTGTGTGTCATACACGCCGTGTTTGTTAAAGGCCCAGGCCGGGTGCGGCTGGATTTCCTGCCCGGAGGGGGTTAGTTTCTGAAAACGGCCAAAAAACATGCGCCACTCGTCGCCGGGTTGCGGGGGTAGCGACCGGCCGTGGGCCAGCCAGGTCAGGCTTTGCCAGGGAATAGCTATTTCCAGCGTCCAGCCTTTGTCGACGTGGGTGGGGTCGTTGATCTGGCCGTCTACCTGTACGGCGGTTTGCAGGCCGGGCATGTCGTAGTCCAGAAAAGCCCACCGCAGGCCACGCGGGTGCCGCCCCCACCAAAACGAATCGCCGGTACGGTCGTAGTCGCCGCCGAAGGTCATGGCCCTGGGCTGATGCACGTCGAACTGGGGCACGTCGAACCGCCCGCCCCGTTGGTAGGCATCTTTCCAGATAAAAAACACCTCGTAGATCGTGTTGAGGGCGTTGACCTCCAATTCGTAATAGCAGTCGCCGCCGTCGATAAACACTTCGAGGTCGTTGTCGAGAAACACAATGGCATCGCGCTCAGTCTGGGTGGCGGTCACAAACGGCTCTTCGGCCCAAAAGGCAATGTAGAGGTTGGTGTCGTCCCAAAGCGCCGCCGAACGGGTGTCGTAAAAAGCGGGGCCGCCCGTCACCATATCGACAAACCGGGGCGATTTGAGGGCGTTTTGCCAGGCTGGTTTCGTCAGATCGCCGTCAATAATGAGCGGGCTGTCTACGCGATGACAGCTGTACTGGCCAATCTCCGACTCAGGAATGCCGTGGTGGTAGTGAGGTGGTTCCATCTGTCGAAAAGGGCTTGACTTACAAGATGACACCCAGGCCTAGCCCGCCCAGAATAAGCAGGTAAGGGGGTATTTTGGTGAATTCGAGCAGCAATATCGTACCCGCCACCACGGCCACAAACGGCCAGTGGGGGGCCATGGGTTCAAACAGCACAATGGCCGACGCCGCCGTGAGGCCAGTGGTGACAGCGTTGATGCCCTCCAAAGAAGCCCGCACGGGGCGGTGGCGTTTGAGCTGATCCCAGAATCGGTAGACGAAGAAGATAAGAAACGTACCCGGCAAAAAGATGCCCACGGTAGCCACCAGGCTGCCCAGCAACTGCCCGTTGAGGCCTTCGTGGCGCATAGCCAGCGCACCTATATAAGAGGCAAACGCAAAAACCGGCCCCGGCACGGCCTGCACCAGCCCCAATCCCGACAAGAATTCTTCGCGGGAGAGGTAATGCTTGAAGGCCACAAATTCGTTGTAGAGGATAGGCGTGAGCACTTGTCCCCCACCAAACACCAGGCTGCCGTTACGATAGAAATTCTCGAACAGCCGCACGGGCATCCACTGCGAGAGTGCCCCCACCACAGCCGCTGTAATGAGCACACCCAGCCACAGCAAAAAATTAGCCCAGTGGATGTGCATCGGCTGGGGGGGCATTTTTTCGTGCTTGCGGTACGTGAGGGAGGTGGTCAGCCCGCCAATGGCAATGGCAATGGGCGTCATAAACGGCGACCGAAACACGTAGGCCGCCACCGCCGCCAGTAACGCCAGCATCAGCCCGGTCTGATTATGGATCACCTTGCGCCCGATACGGTAGCCCGCCACCACCAGAAACCCCACGGCCATGGGTTGCACGTAGCGCATGAACGCCAGCGATCCGTTGTGCCGCTCTACGTAGGCAAAGCCAATGGCGGCAGCCGTCATAATCAGCACGGCAGGTAAACACCAGATCAACAGCGTGAGGTAAGCCAGGTTTGGCCCGCCAATTTTATAACCCAGGGCCGTAATCGTCTGCGTGGAGGTAGGGCCGGGCAGCAGCTGACAGAGTGCCGTTAGCTCCATGAGTTCTTCTTCCGTAAAGTACCGCCGTTTTGTCACCAGCCGGTCTAGAAACATAGCTAGATGCACCTGCGGCCCCCCAAACGTGGTCACGGCAAGAATGAGCACATCTTTCAGAAAGATGATGTACCGAATCTTACGGACGGGGGGTAGGGTAGGGGCTAGTTTCAAGGGTCGGGGTTTGATGTTCAAGATTCAATGTCTAAGGTCTAAACGGTCCGCCGTCGCGGTTGCTCCGCGAACTACTGTAGCAAGCGGAGCAACCGCGACGGCGGACCGTTTAGACCTTAGACATTGAACCTTGAACTTACTTTTTCAGTCCTAATTCCAACAGGCGCTCGTTCAAAAATTCGCCGGCGGTCATGTCTGAATAAAGTTTGGGGTTTTCCCCATTTACGCAGTCGGGCAGGCTGGCCAGGTTCATGTCGGCGCGGGGGTGCATAAAGAACGGGATCGAGTAGCGCGAGGTACCCATCTTTTCGCGGGGCGGGTTCACCACCCGGTGAATGGTCGATTTCAGGCGGTGGTTGGTTAGCCGGTCCAGCATGTCGCCCACGTTTACGATGATCTGGTCAGGCAGGGCGGTAATCGCAATCCACTGCCCGTCGCGGCGGAGCACCTCCAGGCCGTCGGCCGAGGCACCCATCAGCAGCGTAATGAGGTTGATGTCGCCGTGGGCGGCGGCACGTACGGCCCCGTCGGGGGTGGTGTTGGGGTCGAGCGGGAAGTAGTGGAGTGCCCGCAGGATACTGTCGCCGTTGCGCACTTTGTCTTCAAAATAGGTTTCGGGCAGGGCCAGGTAGAGGGCAATGGCCCTCAGCAGGGTCTTGCCGGTATTTTCCAGAATGCGGTAGGTTGCCAGCGTGTTTTCGCTAAAATCGGGGTACTCGGTGGGCAGTACGTTGGCGGGCATATCACCTTCGGGTTCGGGCTGACCCACGTGGTAAAACTCCTTCAGATCGGCCACTTTAAAACCTTTGGCGGTTTCTTTGCCTTTGCCGATATAGCCGCGTTGCCCGTTGAGGTCGGGGCGTTCATACTTTTTCTTTACCTCGTCGGGAGCCGAAAAAAACGACTGCGCTGAGCTGTACAGCCGGGTGGTGAGGTCATCGGTGAGGCCATGGTTGCGGATGGCCACAAAACCGATGTTGGTGAAGGCGTTGCCCAGTTTTTGCACAAAATCAGCCCGGCGGGTGGCATCGTCCGACAAAAAATCGGCCAGATCGAGCGAGGGAATTTCGTTATAGTCAGATAAGTCAGTCATGACAGCGAGATGATTTTTTGGCTTCAAAAGTACAAAAAGCGATGGAATGTTTCTGAACGGCCCCTAACCCAAACACTAGCCTGATAACTTGCGCCCCCAAAAAACATTACCAGATTATTACCTGTTTTTGGGATTGGTGGCCTTCCTGCGAGTACCTGCCACTACGCTGATTCCCTGGCCATTCAACGTATGAAACAACGGTCTATCGAAACGCTACATCCCAACGAGGTACCATCGCTGGCACTGATGCAGGCGGCACTCGATCAGTCGCCAACGGGCATCATTATCTATGAAGCCGTTCGTGATACTGACCAGCGCCGTGCTCAGCACCAGCCACAGGATGCGGTGGAAGCCAACGACGAACGCCCCCCCATTCGCACCCTGCGGCTGGTGCTGGTCAACGCCAAAACAGAACAGACCCTGGGACTTAACCGGGATCAACTGCTGGGACACACCGTCGACGTGCTTTTCCCAGAGTCGATGACCACCAACCTGTGGGACATCGTAGGGCGGGTGATTGAGACTGGTCAGCCCCACCGGCAGGACTTTTTCTATCACATTCGCCGAAACAACACCGCCGCCTGGTACGACATGACCGTGAAGCCAGTGGGCGACGGCGAGCGGGCCGTGGTTTCGTTCACTGACGTGACCGAGCTGCGGAGTGCCCGCCAGGCGCTGCTGGGCGACTCGATCTTGTTTAAAGCCCTGTCGTCTACGGTGCCGGAGATGGGCGTGATCGTGACCGATTTTTTCAAGAAAATCATCACTGCCAGCGGCGTCTTGCCCGGCCTGCTCGACAACACCAACCCCGACGAGTTGGCTGGCGAGATGCTGGAAAACATGGTACAGCCCGACTTTCGTGAGGACTGGCGTAACTACCTTGGCACGGCCCGCAACGGCGAAGCCCACTTTTTCTCCGACCACTGGGGGGGCTGGCGCAGCGAGGTCTACGTAGGGCCGGTGTTTAATGACGTGGGGGCCGTGGTGATGATTCTGGTAGTATTTAGAAACGTGACTGAGCAGTACCGGCAGCAACAGGCGCTCATTCAGAGCAACGCAGCCCTGCAACGGAGCAATCAGAGCCTGGAGCAGTTTGCCTACGTGGCCAGTCACGATTTGCAGGAACCCCTCCGCAAGATAAAATCCTTTGGCGACCTGCTGCGGTCGCAATACGGTCAGGCTATTGGGCAGCAGGGAGCAGATATGATTGGCCGCATGCAGTCGGCTGCCGACCGGATGAGCACACTCATACAGTCGTTGCTGGCCTACGCCCGGCTTAGCGCCGAGCAGAAACAGCAGCCTGGCATGGTGCACCTGGAAGACCTCTTCAACGACCTCATTGCTGACCTGAGCGTGCTTATTCAGGAGCGACAGGGGGTGGTTCGACTGAAACCGCCAATGCCCATCATCCCCGGCGATCCGCAACAGTTGCGGCAGCTGTTTCAGAATTTACTTACCAACGCGTTGAAGTTCGTCCCCATCAACCGAACACCCCTGATTACCCTGTCGGCGCAAATTGTTGAAGGACCAAATGTGCCGAGTCTGGCCACCGCTGCCGACTCTATCTACGCGCTGATTAGCGTACAGGATAATGGTATAGGTATCGATCAGGCCAATTACGATAAGGTGTTTGGGTTGTTTAATCGCCTCCACGGGCGGCAGCAGTTCGAAGGCTCAGGTATTGGGCTGGCCACCTCAAAAAAGGTTGTAGAGAACCATAAAGGCACTATTTCCATCGATAGCGAAGTAGGCAAAGGCACCACCTTCAACGTGTATCTGCCCATGGAAATAAGCCCAGTAGGGGTTTAAAATTTACGAATTATGAATTACGATGTACGGTTTATTGCTGACGCGTCAGCCCACTTTTGCGTAAGCTGACGCGTCAGCAATAAATCGTACATCGTAATTCGTACATCGTAAATTTTTAAGAAAACAGCTTCTCCACCTTATCCCAATCATACACGTTCCAGGCGGCGGCTACGTAGTCGGGGCGTTTGTTTTGGTACTTGAGGTAGTAGGCATGTTCCCACACGTCGAGGCCCAAAATGGGGGTGCCTTTCTTTTCGGCGAGGGCCATCAGGGGGTTGTCCTGGTTGGGTGTCGAGATGATCTCTACGTCGCTGCCGGTCTTGATAAGCCACACCCAGCCCGACCCGAAACGACCCGTGGCGGCCTTGGCCCACTCTTCCTTAAACTTATCGAATGACCCGTATTTTTTGTTGATCGCGGTGGCCACGGCACCCTTGGGTTGCCCACCGCCCTTCGGCGACATGATGTTCCAGAAGAAAGTGTGGTTCCAGTGGCCACCCGCGTTGTTGCGCACGGCGGCGGGGGTGCTGGCGTTTACGCTCTTCACCAAATCGTCGATGGCCATCTTGGCCATGTCGGTACCGGCCACGGCCTTGTTGAGGTTGTCAACATAGGCCTTGTGGTGCTTGCCGTGGTGGATTTCCATAGTCATCTTATCGATGTGGGGTTCCAGGGCACCGGCATCATAGGGGAGAGGAGCCAGCGTGAATGGCCCGGCAGGCTGTTGTCCCAGGCCACGGGCAAACCCAGCCCCGGCGGCGGTTATACCTAAGCCAGCCCCAAAGGCGAGCTTCAAAAAGTCAGCACGATTCATGTTGTCAGTTGTTTTTGATAAGACAAAAAAAGGCAGCAACAGGGCTGATTAAAGCCGTTTGCTGCCCTTCTCTGGGCAAATAACACTGTTTTACCCGGCAAACCAAGCCTGGCATGGCTGGCTCAACGGCCCGGTGCGCTACCGAAGGGCTGCCCATTGCCGAAGCCACCATTACCGCCCGGTCCCCCAGCGTTTGACAGGCCACTGCCCGGCACCCGACCGGGTGTGGGCACGGGGTTGCGGCGGCGCGAAATGATCCGGTCGCCATCGCGAAGGGCGTTTTCTTCCACCGTTTTGTAGGGGTCCACAAAGCGGTAGGGCTTATACCAGGCCCGACGGATGTAGAAATACCACTCGAAAAATTCACCGCGCGGGTTGGCAATCTGAATCATCCGGTTAGGGTTCTTGCGGTTGTCTTCGTCAATAGTCAGCTTGAAACCGTCGCCTACCAGCATCACGTCGGGAATTTTCGAGCGCATGTCATAGGGGTTAGGTTCGTTGTTGTTCACGTCGAGCACAAACGTGACCACCTTGGTGTTGTTGCGGTCGCGTTCGGTGAGGTTGGGCAGGCGAATGAGGGGGTTGTATTTCCAGATTTTGTAAATCTTGGGCGGAATACGCTCGTAGGCTTCGTAGGCCCAGGCAATGAAATACGGCAGCGGAAAGGCCATCATGGCGCTGGTGAGTGGCCGCACGTTGCCGCGAAACTCCTGCGCGTTGAGCGAGTCGAACCATTTGGTGGTATAGGTCAGGAAAAAGAGCGTCAGGCTACCTACCAGCCCCACAATAAGGACCATAATGGTACCCATGAAATAGTCGTTGGGCTTCACCCACTTAAATACCGATGACTGCACGTTGGCGTGGATCATGCCCAGCAGCAGTATCAGCGTCAAGGTGATAAGGTATACCCACAACCCCACATCAACGGTGGCGGGCAGGAGTTCATTAATAACAATGGCGTGGGCCAAAAAACCGACCAGGCCAAAGACCAGGATCACGGCCAGAAAATACAGGATCGTTGACCGTACGCCGGGCCGCGTAAAAAACCGCCCCTTCGCCTGATTGACGGTACTGGAAACGATGGTCCGGGCTTCGCCGCCAAAATTGGGAGTGTACATAAACTGGAATAGGTGTGTCTATATAACCACTAAACTCGATTGAATTACTGCCACACTAAGTAACGAAATAAACGGGAGAAAAGGCAGTATGACAGTATGTAGTATGCAGTGGGGCTGCGGTCCGACGTCTCGGCGCCAGCACATCCTCTAGCGTTAGCCCCACTGCATACTACATACTGTCGAACTGCATACTGTCATACTGCTCCAATAACCGCCAACATCCGGCCGGTGATGCCTTTTTCTAGGCGGTGGGAAAAATAATCGGTGTTGTGCGTCACCGTGGAATAGGGCGATAGCTCGATCTGCGATTCGGGAACACCCGCTTCCCGGAGTTGATCGGCGTTGGCCTGCTTTAGGTCTACAAAGGCCTTGCCGGGCTGGCTGGCGGGGCGCTGCCGGTGGGGGGCGAACTGGGCAGCCACGTCGTCGCTGACCTCGAAGTTACAATCGTCGATACACGTACCCACGTAGGCGAGGCAGTGGACGGGGTTGGTACCAAATTCGGTTTGCATCAAGGCCAGTGTGTCTGTTACGATGCCGCCCACTGTGCCCCGCCATCCTGAGTGGATGGCGGCTACGGCCTTATTTTGGGGGTCGTAGACCAGAATAGGCGTACAGTCGGCCACGGTCACGCCCACCAGCAGGCCGGGCTTGTTGGTAATGAGCGCGTCGAACCCGTGGGTACGTTCGCCCTGCAAAGCCACCCGGATGGCCGTACCATGCACCTGATACGACGACGCCAGGTCGGCTTCGGTCAGTTGCCAGTTTGCCAGAAATCGCCGCCGGTTTTCGGCTACGTGGGCGGGGTCATCGTCGGTGTTAATACCGAGGTTGTTGCTGGCGTATGGCCCCATACTAATGCCGCCATGGCGCGTACTCTCAGCCGCAATGAGGCCGGGAATAGTTTGAAAAATGGCAGGTGTGCGGTAGGAGGAGTTTTGCATCGTTGAATGAACAAGGAACAATGTACAATGTATAATGAACAATGTACAATGGCGCTTGCGGTACTCAAAAGCAAACGCCATTGTACATTGTTCATTATACATTGTACATTAATTTCACCCATGCTTTCCACCCTCCGTACTTTCCTAAACAGGCCGCTTTACGAGGATTTTAGTGTTCGCGCCCAACTCCGGCTGTCGCTGCTTGCGGGGTTTTATGTGTTCGTCTTCCTGATCGTATTTACGGGGACCAACACCAATCCCTACAACCCTTACTTGCTCTACGGCAGCTTTGGGTTGGGGGTGGTCGTCGCCTCGCTGCTGGCAAACACGCTGCCACCCCTGCTGCTCCCCATCCTCTACGACGACGACCGCTGGACGGTGGGCCGCCACGCCCTGCATATTCTGTGGGTACTGCTCTGCATTACGACGGCTAATCAATTGATTTCTTGGCTATTTGGGCTAAAAGGGCCGTCGTTTGGGGCTATGTACGCCATCGTTACGGCGGTGGGTTTTTTTCCCATCAGCGTGGGGGTGATGGTGGCCGAACAACGGCGGCTGAACCGGAATCTCGCCCAGGCCCAGCAACTGAACAGCCAACTCGACCGGCTCCACGAATCTGTGAAAACAACCCCGCCCGCTACCCCCGAACTGCCCAAAGGCATTTTGCTCACGGGCGAGGGAGGCAAAGACCGGCTGAGTCTGTTGCCCAATCAGTTGATTTATATTGAGTCGGTGGGGAACTACGTGGAGGTACATTGGCTGAATTTCATGTTTCCGCAAAAGACCATCCTGCGCTCGACCCTGAAAGACGTAGAAGCCGCCCTTGCCGATCAGCCTCAGTTTTTTCGGTGCCACCGGGCGTTTCTGGTGAACCTGCGGGCCGTTAGCCACACTACCGGCAACAGCCGGGGCTACCAACTCACAATGAGCGGTTCGCAACAAGACATTCCCGTTTCGCGCACCTACGTACCGGCCTTCGATGACCGCATGAGCAAGTTGGCAGCCCTTCCCAGATATCCCTAAAACGGTCATTTCGCCCCGATTTAGGCAGTTTATCCCACAAATGGGTAGTGCATCCCAATGGGTTGTGCAGAGGGCGTGGCCCCATCACCTTTGCTGTCAGTCATCGCTTAATAAACTGACTGAACCGCCATGAACCGCCTCCTTCCTGCCGCCACCCGCGCCGCATTTGGTGCCGTAAACTGGTCCGCCGTTGTCTGCTTTTACGCTCTTGCCTGCGCTATCTCATTTGCGTTGCGGAACGTGCCCAACCCCACCGAAAGCTGGCTGCCCTATCACACCATCTTTACCTTCGGACTTGGCCCGATTGGAGCGGCCTTGATCTGCCGCCATTTCTTCCCGTCTGTAGCCCTGACCGTGTCGGTGCTGGGTACGTCGCCGGGGCGGACGTTGCTCTTTGTTGGTCTGCCGTTCTGGTTGGGGTGTCTGTTTGGCGTAGCCAACAAACGTGGTATCGACCCGCATCTTTTCGGCGGGCTGGTCATGCTATCGGGCGTGCTGTATGGCATCGTGGAAGAGGCAGGCTGGCGGGGATTTCTGCATAACGCGCTGCGCCCGCTACCAACGTCCTGGCGGGTGGGCATCACGGCCCCGCTCTGGTTGGGATGGCACTTCACGATTATGACTGATCTGAAAGGGGTATTTGAGCATGGGGTATTTGGGTCTGCACCAGTTTGGGCTATCGTTTTGGTGTTCATACTAGGATCGTGGGGATTGGGCAACGCCGCCGAGCGCACCCGTTCAGTGTTGGTGGCAGCCTGTCTGCACGATGTCATGATCATAAAACTCACGGCCCAGCCCGTTGCAATGAGTTTATTGGCAACGGGCTGGGCCTGGATGCTCTGGCGGTGGCATCAGGAGCTTCTGCCCACGTTTTGGACAAAAACCAAACAGGTTGGATTGGGCGTTAGCTTACTACTAACCGGATTCTCAGCCCTGGCCCAGCCCGCCACGCCGATGCCCAAGCAGGAAATTAATCTGCAACAAGGCGTACCCGATTTCCCTTTGTTCGATAAGGCGTTTTACGACAACCAACTGTTTCTGTTAGGCGAGGTTCACGGCTATCAGAAACCGCAACAGGTCGATTTGGCCCTGCTGAAACACCTGAATCAGCGTGTGGGCGTTCGGTATTACATCGCCGAAGTAGACCCGACCAAAGCCTATTACCTGAACCAATACTTACAAACGGGTAATGACAGCACGTTGCGGCTCGTGTTCCGGTCATGGGTTGCCAATCAGGCGCAGTGGGGCAACCGCGATTTCTACCGGAAAATTCAGGCTATCCGGGCGTATAACCAGACCCTGCGCCAAGCTAAACGCATTCGGTTTGTGGGTATCGATGCGGTGCAGGACCGGGCGTTGGTGGCGCAGCAACTGCTGGAATTAACCGCCAATAACGGCCCCGCCCGCAACCTGCCCCTGCGCGATTCCATCGTGGCGGTGTTGACAGCCTACCCCAAACGTCCCGACAGTCTTGCCGCCCCTTTCGCCGAGCAATGGATGGCCAACCTAGTTACATATCCGCCTGACTACAAGGTTGTTGGTACAGAAAACATAGCTGAATTACAAGCTACGCTTACGGGTTTGGTGTACCGAAAAACTATCAAAAGTCGCGAGAAAACCATCTTCGCTAATTTCCGGGAGGCCATCGGTCGGTTGAAGCTTGGCAATGAAAAGTTATATGGCTTCTGGGGGTTCTACCACGTCTTGCAGGGCGTACCCAAAGGCAGTGGTAAACCCTTCGCCACACTGGTCAATGAATCTGCCCTGCCGATGCACGGCAAAGTAGTATCGTTGGTATGCCGGTACGTGGATAGTTACTCCATGCTGCCGACGCAGTACCTGCCGCCGTTCTGGCAAGATAAAGGCAAAGCATTCACCCGCATTGACAAGTTCAACGACAACGGCGAGATGATGAAGGTGAGCGGCATCGACAGCCTAATCGCCCAAAGTCGCCCCAATACCACGACGTTGTTTAAACTCACTGACACCGAGGCAGGGCGGCAGCCTCCCCACGTTACCTACTCACCCTTTATGCCCAAAGAGCAGCAACTCAACTTCAACCCCGCCTCACCCACGACCGACTATTTTCAGTACATCGTCCTGATCCGAAATTCGGACATGACGGAGCCAATGGAAATTAAGAATTAAGAATGCAGAATTAAGAATGAGTCGGCTTAATTATATAGGAGTGTCAGCCCATTCTTAATTCTGCATTCTTAATTCTTAATTTACTTTTCCTGCGCCAGCAGATACAACACCGCCATGCGGACGGCGACACCGTTTTCTACCTGGTCGAGGATGATGCTGTGGGGGGAGTCGGCGGCATCGGAGGTGAGTTCTACGCCGCGGTTGATGGGGCCGGGGTGCATGAGCACAATGGGCCGGTCAAGCTCGTCGAGCATCTGGCGGCTGATGCCATAGTAGAGGCTGTACTCGCGCAGGCTGGGGAAGTATTTGATCTGCTGCCGCTCCAGCTGAATGCGCAGTACGTTGGCTACGTCGCACCAGGCCAGAGCCTCGCGCACGTCGTGGCCAATGCGCACACCCAGCGCAGCCATATGTTTGGGAATGAGCGTGGTAGGGCCGCACACCATCACGTCGGCACCCTGTTTTTGCAGGCAAAAAATGTTCGACAGCGCCACCCGCGAATGGGTAATGTCGCCGATGATGGCGATGCGTTTTCCGGCGAGGTTACCCAGTTTTTCACGCATCGAAAACGAGTCGAGCAGGGCTTGGGTAGGGTGTTCGTGGGTGCCATCGCCGGCGTTGATTACGTTGGCCGGAATGCGGCTGGCCAGGTAATGCGGCGCACCGGGACTGCTGTGGCGCATCACGATCATGTCCACTTTCATGGCCAGGATATTGTTAACCGTGTCGAGCAGCGTCTCGCCTTTTTTCACCGAACTGCCTGATGCCGAGAAGTTTACTACGTCGGCCGACAGGCGCTTTTCGGCCAGTTCAAACGATAGTCGGGTGCGGGTGGAGTTCTCGAAAAAAACGTTGGCAATGGTGATGTCGCGCAGCGAAGGTACCTTCTTGATAGGCCGGTTGATGACCTCTTTAAACTGAGTAGCCGTCTCCAGAATAAGCTGGATGTCGGTCTGGGTCAGGTCTTTAATGCCAAGCAGGTGGCGCGTACTGAGTTGCGGCATGGGGCGCAGCGAGGGCGACGATTTGGCAAATATAGGGAAAAGGAGGAGGAAAGGAGCGGTCCGCCGTCGCGGAAGGCAGGAGCGGAGGAACGGAATGGCTGATGCAAAATCAACTACGCTGGCGTCAGCTATACCTTTCCTCCGTTCCTGCCTTCCGCGACGGCGGACCGCTCCTTTCCTCCTCCTTTTATGTCATCACCACACACCCATACCCCGGCACGCGCACGCCAGCATCCAATACGCGTGCACCGGTAGTTGTGGAGAAAATGAGCTGCCGATAACCTGCCTCGTCGGGTGAGAAAACTACGTCGATGGGTTGGGCCGAGAGGTTATGCAGCACCAGTATCCGCGCCCCACCTGTCGACTGTCGCCCGAAGGCCACGATGCCCCGCTGCCGTATGCCCGTGAGCACAAGCCGACTGCGATTGTCGTTGAGTATGGCATGGCCATTCCGAAACGCGATGAGCCGTTTATAATGCGAATAGAGCGAGTGGGGGTCGTTTTGTTGCTGCGCCAGTGGCCGCACCGTGCGGCTGGTACTGTAGCGGGCCGGGCGACCTGCCCCAAGGCGGGCGCGGTGGGAATCCTGTTTGCCCATGTCCCAGAGGAACGGTTCGCGGATGTACTCGTCGGGTTTCAGGCCCAGCATCCCGATCTCTTCGCCGTAATAGAGATACGGGTTACCCGGCAGGGTCAGCAGCAGGTTAGCCGCCACTTTCAGCTTGTCGATGTTGCCGTTGAGCAGGCTGCCAATGCGGTTCTGGTCGTGGTTCGACAGAATCAGAGCATCGATGAAATCGGGATTAGCGGTGGCGTAGGCAGCGTGGGTATCGGCCAGAAACGACATCAGGTCGCCCGAATCGGTGCTCCGGTTGATGGCCGTTTCCAGTTCCAGCGCCAGATCGAAATTGAAATTGGCCTGCAATCCACGGAAGTACGGGGCCACGCGGTCGGGGCGGGTCCAGACTTCGCCCACGAGGTAGGCACCGGGTTTGGCCACCTGCACCACCTGCCCGAATTCTTCCCAGAACTGGTGATTCTTAGGCTCCTCACTTTCCCGATACAAATGTCGCGCTGCGTCGAGCCGAAAGCCATCTACGCCGACCTCCGTCAGCCAATACCGGGCAATTTTATACACTTCCTCGCGCAGGGGCCGATGGTCGAAATTCAGGTCGGGCATACCGCTCCAGAACATGCCATAATACTTTTCCGTGGCGGGGTTTTTGGTATCGTCGCCCAGCGCATAATGCCACGGGCTACGTTCGCCTGAATCAGCGGTGATGTCGCGGGTAGCGAGCTTGCGGCGGGTGATTTCGGCAGGAGGCAGCCACTTATAAAACGCCCGGTAGGGGTTGTCAGGACCTTTTTTAGCTTCCAGAAACCACGGGTGCCGGATGCTGGTGTGGTGAATGACCAGGTCCATGAGTACGGCAATACCCCGGTTGTGCGCTTCGCTCACCAGTCGCCGAAAGTCATCCAGCGTGCCGTATTCGGGGTCGATGCCGTAGAAGTCGGTAATGTCGTATTTGTGGTAAGTAGGCGAGGGGTTGATGGGCATGAACCATATGGCCCGGATGCCGAGGTCGTGGAGGTAATCGAGCTTGCTGGTAACGCCATTCAAATCACCAATACCATCGCCGTTACTATCATAAAACGACCGCACAAAAATTTCGTAATGGACACCCGTGGTGCC
This sequence comes from Fibrella aquatilis, assembly GCF_017353255.1. Taxonomy (GTDB): domain Bacteria; phylum Bacteroidota; class Bacteroidia; order Cytophagales; family Spirosomataceae; genus Fibrella; species Fibrella aquatilis. Next base: position 177,549 of record NZ_JAFMYU010000003.1, read on the forward strand.
GGTAGGTGTAAGAGAAAACATGGGGGCAAAGGTAGTTTTCAGTCTTTTGTTTACTGTCTTCTGTTGGCTTGCGCGAGAGAATTGCTTGCGCAAGCCAACAGAAGACAGTAAACAAAAGACTGAAAACTACCTTTGCCCCCATGGACGCTCCTCAACTGCTGGCCCAATTTGATGAACAGGGCACTACTGCTATCCAATTCGCCTTCGCCGACATCGACGGGGTGCTGCGAGGTAAGGTGATCAGCCTCGACAAGTTCCGGGCGGGACTGGCCGATGGTTATGGCTTCTGCGACGTGGTCTTCGGCTGGGATAGCGCCGACGCCGCCTACGACAACGCTACCCTCACCGGCTGGCATACTGGTTACCCCGACCGCCCTGTACGCATCGACCTCAGCACCTTCCGCGAAAAGCCCTGGGCCGATAGCAAGCCGTTTTTTCTGGCCGATTTTTCGTCAGCCACCAACACTGTTAGTGACCTGGTGTCTTGCCCGCGGTCGTTGATGAAACGGGTGGCCGGCCAGGCCGACAGCATGGGATACCGGGCCGAAATGGCGCAGGAATTCGAGTGGTTCACGTTTCAGGAAACGCCCCAAACGCTGCAACAGAAGGGTTTTCGAGACCTTGTTCCCCTTACGCCGGGCATGTTTGGTTACTCGATTCTGCGCCCCGCTCTGGCCCAGGCTTTCACCGATGATTTGTTCAACCTGCTCACCCGGTTTGGTATCCCTATTGAAGGCCTGCACACCGAAACCGGGCCGGGTGTGTATGAAGCGGCCATTCACCACGACTCCGCCCTCCGCGCTGCCGACAAGGCGATTTTGTTTAAAACGGCGGTGAAAGAAATTGCCTATAAGCACGGACTGGTGGCTTCCTTCATGGCCAAATGGAACGCCGATCTGCCCGGTTGCAGTGGCCATATTCACCAAAGCCTCTGGACCCCAACCGGTGCTGCTGACGGGGTGAAAAACCTATTCTACGACGCCACCCAACCCAATAACCTAAGTACCCTGGCCCACCAGTATATTGCCGGGCAACTGCACTGCCTGCCTCATATTTTGCCCATGTACGCCCCCACCATCAACAGCTATAAACGGCTGGTAGAAGGTGCCTGGGCACCCACCACGCTTACCTGGGGGTTCGACAACCGGACCGTGGCCATGCGCGTGCTGAACCATGCCGAGGCCTACACCCGCGTGGAAATGCGCGTGCCGGGTGCCGACACCAACCCCTATCTGGCCATGAGCGCGGCTCTGGCGTCGGGCCTCTACGGCATCCGGCACAAGCTGGAACTGACCACGCCCCCAACCACCGGCAACGGCTACGAAAACACCACTAACGGTAGCATTGCCCCCAACCTCCGCCATGCCACCGACCTCATGCGCACCTCGCCCGTTGCCGCTGAACTATTCGGCGCGGGCTTCGTTACTCATTTCTGCCAAACCCGCGACTGGGAGCACCGCCAGTATGCCCGCCAGGTAGGCGACTGGGAACTCCGGCGGTACTTTGAGATAGTTTAAAAACGAGTTCAATGTCTAAAGTCTAATGTTTAAAGTCGCTCCACCAAGTAGAGCAGTTCGCTTAGGCGAAGCCACTTTAGACATCAGACTTTAGACATCCTTCCCAATGACCTTCATCAATTATCCAATCATCATCAGGCAGGCGTGGGCGGCGTTTGATCCGAGCCGGTCGGTGCAGGAAGTAGACGACATCAGCGCCCTGGTCTCGACCAACCACGTCTTCCGCATAACCCTCGACGGGGGCGACCGCGTCATTGCCAAGCTGTCTTTTTTTGGGAAATTCGAGCAGTTCAAAGACGACCACCGCATCATTCACGCCCTGGCCAACAACCTGCTTTACCCCTTCGAGAACGTGCTGGCCAAGTCGCTGATGAAAAACGGGCAGGTGTTTATTTACCGCCATCAGGATGGCCCCGTAGATGCCTGGGTGGTGTTTTACAACCCCATCCGCACCCTCGACCGCCTGCCCCGCCGCCTCGACGAAACGGATATCCGCAGGCTCGGTGCCGAAATGGCCCGCTTCCATCTGGCCTGTGCGCGGGCGTCGTCGGTGCTGCCCAAATATGCCAAAACGTTGCGCTCCGACATTCAGGGGCTGCTCGACCTGTTGAACACCGAAGCCGGACAGGCCGAGCACCACGCCCATGCCGACGTTATCCGGCATCACTGCCAGTTGTTTCTCGAAAACCGACAAAAGCTAGTAGCCAAAACCGTGGAGACCATGCCCGTTTTCGTTGACTGGAACATTGGCAATTTCTCCGTCACCGACGACCTGAAACTGTTTTCGCGCTGGGATTACGACTGGTTCCGCATCAGCTACCGGGTACTGGACTTCTACTTTTTCAGCCGTGTCTGCTCCGACGCCGGCGACCGGACCGTTTTTTCGTACTACATAGGCCCGCTGGCCGAAGAGCGCTTTGGCTGGTTTTTGGAAGAGTATCACCAGATTTATCCCCTCACCGAGCGCGAAATCCGCTTTTTGCCCGAAGCGTATCGGTTCTTTATTCTTAACTACGTGATCAAATACGGTCGCTACTTTTTCAATGATACCTACGCCGCCCAGCTTCAACACGACGCCTACACGATCCACCTGCCCTCTATCGAACACTTCAGCGTTGACCCCATTTTGGCAAGACTAGGCTTAAACACGGCTTAACCGATCTGTCTATTCACCACTACACCTACACTAGCCGCCATGTTTATTTTTAAAGAAGTAATCTCCGTTACGCTTATTTTATTTTCCGTTATCGATATACTTGGTTCTTTGCCAGTGTTAATTGATTTACGAAAAAAAGTAGGCAAAATTGAGGCTGAACGAGCCACGTTTGCATCGGGATTATTAATGATTACGTTCCTATTTTTGGGCGAACGTATTTTGAAATTATTTGGTGTCGATGTGGCTTCGTTTGCCGTAGCGGGTGCCCTGATTATTTTTCTGATTGGCCTGGAAATGATTTTGGGACGTACCATTTTCAAATCGGAACTCGAAGCCGACGGGGCCGCCCACATTGTGCCCATCGCGTTTCCGCTTATTGCCGGGGCGGGTACACTGACCACGTTGATTTCACTGCGGGCTGAATATCAGACGGTTAATATACTAGTTGGCATTGTCCTGAACCTGGTACTGATCTATGTTGTCCTGAAATCGTCGGAGTGGCTGGAAGACCGAATTGGCCCCGGCGGACTGAATGTACTCCGCAAAATATTTGGTATTATCCTGCTGGCTATTGCCATTAAATTGATTAAGACGAATCTACTCCCCGCTAATTTTTGACCGTATTTTTACTATTTATGACTTCACCCGATGCTCTCAATGCGGTGGCCGAATTTCATCGCACGTTTCACGCCCCCGTACTCGATACACCCCAAATTCCTTCCGCAGCCCGTTGCGGTTTGCGCGTGGCTTTATTAACCGAAGAACTTGAAGAATTACGCGTGGCTATTGCCGATAATAACCTGGTCGAAATTGCAGATGCCCTCTGCGATTTACAGTATGTACTGGCTGGGGCCGTGCTTGAATTTGGCCTGGGCGATTCGTTCAAAATGCTCTTCGACGAAGTGCAGCGGTCAAATATGAGCAAGGCGTGCCTGACGGTTGAGGAGGCCGAAGCCACCGTGGCGCTATATACGGGCAAGGGCGTACCCTGCCACTACGTCGAATCGGAAGGCAAGTACCTCGTCTTCCGCGACGCCGACCGCAAAACCCTCAAAAGCGTCAACTATTCCCCCGCTGATTTAGTCAGCATCATCAACGCGACGGTATAGTCACGAAACCTGTTCCCACATGGCCGACACGCTAGTGACGGGCAGGCGGCAGGCGCGGTTGTAGCAGACGTAGAGGGCCGTTTGGCCGTCTATAGGTGTGCGGTGTTCGAGTAGGGGCAGGGCGCTCTTGCTCTCAGTTCCGGCCAGCACTTTGTTCGGAAAGAAGCGGGCATCGATCTCCTGCCGGAATGCCTGCGCACCTGGCCCCACCAGGGCAATTTCGGCCGTGGGCCGCACCCGCATCGTATACAGCGCGGCCCAATTCGAGAGATCGTATACCTGCCCTTCCAGCAACGCCTGAATGTGACCCAGCATCTGATCCACCCGCTCGGCATACTGCGGTCGGTTAAGCAATAGGCTGAGGGTGAATAGGTTATGCGCCATCATGGAGTTCGAAGCGGGAATTACATTGTCGAATACCTCTTTCTTGCGAGCTATCAGTTCCTCGCCCGATTTGTCGGTGAAGAAGAACAGCGGACTATCCTTTTTCTCGTCGGCAGTGGGGTTCACATCATCGAAATGCAGGAACACGTATTGCGCCAGCCGGTCAGCTTCGGTAAGCCAGTCTTCGTTGAATGTGGCCTGATAAAGGGCCAGGTAGCCATCGATTACGGCGGCGTAGTCTTCCAGAAAACCGAGTTGTTTGGCGCGTCCAGGCATGTTATTCGGGGCCATTTTGTAGCTATGCCACAGCCGCCCGCCATTGCGCGAGTCGGTCAGTTTTTGACGGATGAAAAACGCCAGTCGCAGGGCCGTTTGCAGAAAATCGGGTTCGTTAAACACACGATAGGCCGTTACTAATCCCTTCAGGGCCAAGCCATTCCACGAACAGAGCATCTTGTCGTCCAGACCGGGGCGGATGCGCTTGTCGCGCTCGGCCATGAGCTTTTGGTGGGCATCGGCCAGTTTCCGGGCTAGTTCGTCGGCCGTCCATCCCATCTGATCGGCGAAGGCGGGGTTGGTTTCGGTCCGGTGTAGAATATTCGTCCGCCCATGACCGTGCCCAATGTCCCAGTTCCCCTCATCGGTGATCGTATACAGCTGCTCGAACCACTCGAAATCATCACCTAAAATAGTCTGTAATTCCTGAGCTGACCAGGTGTAGAATTTACCCTCAATTCTCTCACTATCAGCGTCTAAGGCCGAATAGAAGCCACCTTCGGGGCTGAGCAGTTCGCGCTCCACAAACCGGACCGTGCCGTAGACCGTGTCGCGATAGAGTGCGTTTCCGGTTAGGGTATAGGCCTCGCTGTAGAGCGTTAGCAACTGCGCATTGTCGTAGAGCATCTTCTCGAAATGCGGCGCAAACCAGTGCCGATCTGTCGAATACCGCGCAAAGCCACCGCCAATCTGATCATAGATGCCGCCCAGCGCCATGCGGTTTAGGGTGAGCGTCAGCTGGTTATAGGCCGAGGCATCGCCGGTGAGGTCGGCGTAGCGAAGCAGAAACCCATAGATCGACGGCATCGGAAACTTGGGTGCCCGGCCCGTGCCGCCGTCTTCCGTATCGAAGCGCGTGGCCAGTTTTCGGTACATGGTCTCAACAGTTTCCAGCGCAAAGATCGGGTCGCCATTCGTCAGGTTAAACCGCGCCAGTTCCGACGTATTCAAATGCTCGGCAAACCCCTCTGCCGACTGCTGAAGCTGATCGCGGTTGTTATCGAACGCTTCGCGCACGCCACCCAGCAGGTTGAACCAGTTTTGGGCAGGGGCGTAGGTGAGGCCGTAGAAGGGTTTGGCGTCGGGCATGAGAAACACGTTGAGCGGCCATCCGCCCTGCACGCCCATGGCCTGCACGGCTTCCATGTAGATGGCATCAACGTCGGGCCGCTCTTCGCGGTCTACTTTAATACACACGAACAGTTCGTTCATACGCTGCGCAACCCGCTCATTTTCAAATGATTCGCGCTCCATTACGTGGCACCAGTGGCAGGCCGAATAGCCAATGCTTACCAGAATGGGCTTGTCTTCCTCGATGGCTTTTTGCAGGGCTTCGTCCCCCCACGCATACCAGTCGACGGGGTTGTGGGCATGTTGAAGCAGGTATGGGCTGGTTTCGTTGGCGAGTCTGTTCATGGGGAAGGGAGGGGAGTTTAATGTTCAATGTCTAAAGTCTAAGGTTGCTCCGCCCATGTCTGACGGAGCAACCTTAGACTTTAGACATTGAACATTAAACTCATTATTCAACTATAATCTGTTTCGTTACCCCTCCGCTGCGGATGAGGTACAGTCCGGCGGGGAGGGTGCTTATATCAAGGCGAAGCGGTCCCGAAATGTTCGGAATCTGACGCAAAATCCGCCCTTGGATGTCTATTAGCGCGACTGGATCGGATTGTTTCGTCTCGACGATGATCTCGTTTCGAGCGGGGTTAGGGTATATATTCAGGTCGGGTAGGGTAGGGGTTTCGGTAGTCAGCAGGCTCAGGTCATACTGGCAGAGGGCAATTTCGCGGCCCGTGAGGGTAATACTGCCCTGCCAACTTTTGTACGAAATAGGAAGCGTAGTGGTCTGACCGTCAGTCGCATAGGGATTATGCGCTGCCACCAGCAGCTTGTTCTGATTAAACACGCCCCGCCAGACTGGCTTGCGGGCGTCCATCAGATCGCGTGCGGGCGTTTCGATCACCAGCTCATAATTACCCGCAAACTGCCCGTTGAACTGCGACAGGCGGTAAAGGCCGTGAATGAAGTGTTCATAGGCGGCGTGAACGTCCTGCCGCGTGGTAGCCAGGTTGAGCTGATCCCAGAACCAAAGTCCCTTGGCCCCCGAAAAAAACGGAAAAATAGCCGTGGCTTCGGCCATGTTGGCCGGGATAAAGTTGGGGTTATTGCCGCAGCAGTCGTGGAACCGCATCCAGACAAACGGGATCACCGGCTTTTGGCTCCACGCCCGGTTAGCTTCGACCTGAAACAGCGAGTAGGCCAAAAAATCGGGGGCCAGCGGGTTAGGGTAATCGTAGTAGTAATAGCTCGACGGACTCAGAAAATCGAGTTGGTTGTAGAACGGTCCACCGGAGCGCAGGCCAGTGCTGTCGGCGGTCAGGAAGTTCAGCCGGGCGGGGTTAGTGGTCCAGTCGGTCCAGGCATTAGCCACCACGTTGGCGTAGGCGTTGCGGATGGGTACGTCGCTGTAGGTGCTTAGTTTTGTGCGCGTCAAGTCTGCTTTTTCGCGGAGAAATTGCAGCCCCAGGGCATACAGCGCGGTCATGTCTTTTTTGTATTGCCGCAAAAAATCGGTATCTGAGAGGCTGCGGTAGGCGGTGGGCGTGGCTGTGTTTTGCTTTAGCCGCAGAATCGCCGCGTCGGTTTCCAGCACCCGTTCCAGGTCCACCATCAGGATGTCAGCGGGGAGCACAAACTGTCCGGCGGCGTTGGTCTGTCCACCCGATTGCTCCCGCAACCAGGCCGTCCATTTCGCCCGATAAAGGCCCAGATCGTTGCCCCAGGGGCTTTCCAGGGTCTCCCATGGCTGATTCAGGCCGTACACAAAGCCGGAGTACTCCAGTGCCCGCTGCCCCCGCTGAACGTTCTCGGCCTGGCGGGGCTGGGTGAGGTGGGTGGACCCATGCGAAAGCGGCCCGCCCGTGTCGCCATCAAGTCGGGGGCCGCCGTAGATGAGCGTGAACGAGCCGGGCAGGGAAAACGCGGGGAACTTGCTCCACTCCACCCGGTTAGGCACACTCACGGGCGTAAACGGCACCCGCTCAGCGCAACGCGGCTGCGCCAACGCCACAGCAGGCAGCCAAGTTATAAGCAACAGCGTGGGCCAGCGAAAAGCAATGGCTTGAAAACTTACAGCTGCTTTCATTTCCAGAGCACGTTCAATCCCAGTGATTTGTAGAAAGGAAATAGCGAATCGGGTGAAACTATTTGTAGTTGACCAGTCAACGCATGAGCGATTAACATGCGGTCGAAGGTGTCTTTGTGCAAGGCCTTCTTTATTCCTGTCACAGACTCTCCATTTATGGTTTTTTCGTAGAGTGTATCAACAGACTGATATGCGAAGCTGCTGAGGTATTCGAGTGCATCCCATTGGATTGGCAGGAGTGTAAGGCCATGCACTCGTATAGCTTTCTTGAAGTAACGTTCAAAGTTGATTGAAACCTGAAATTTTCCGTCCCGCACATGATTGCCCAATTCCCATAGACTAACTACTGATAAATAAACTGCGTCGGCACGATCAATCTCAAGGCGTGACTTGAGAGGAATTTTTAGTGGATCCGTTAGTAGAAAATCAAATGTGATTGTGTCTAGTAGGAGCTTACTCATCAGGCGTTAGTTGGTCTCACCAGCCGACATCATATCTTCATCCCATTGAGTGGGATCGTGGTGAACGATGTACTTTTTCATTGGTGTGTTTAAGAGCACACGCTGGGACTTTCGTTTGCCCACTTGGGGCAGTTTTACAGATTTGTCCGAAGTGGGAGTTTTAGTGATCTGCGCCATAGTGAACTTCTGAATGTAATAAATCAAATATACAACCGCATTGGGGGACTTCAAAACCTTACTGAGCTAGTAAAATTGCCTAAACAGCCCAACAAAAAGCCCCGCCAACAAGGTTAGCGGGGCTGGGGCAGAGAGAGAGGGACTCATACCCCCTATAGAAACCAGTTCATTACCAGCATGTTACGAGAGGTTCGTAACCGCACGTGGGCGCTGACGTGGCCAAATGTCGGGAAAAATGCCCGAATCGGGTGTATTCACGTCAGGCTGGGACGCCACGCGCTTTATCTTTTTTCGTAGTTCGACGAAGGCTTTGTGCAACTGGGTCAACAAGTCTTCCTTGCGCTCGAGTTCTTCTTTAAGCTCATCGACCTCCGCCGCCAGGCTGTGGTTATCGGTGAACATATCACCGACACCAAGGATCAACCAGTTAGTGTTGACCTTATACCGTTTAGCCAGCTTTTCAGCTACGTAGAAGCCAGGGTTGGCCGTGTGCCCCTGCTCAATTTTTCTGAGGACCGGCAATGGTATGTCGGCTTCCTCCGCCGTTTGCGAACACGTAACACCTAGCTTTTGCCGCAAGAGCTTCAGCCGGTATCCGAGGTCTGATGAGATGATTTGTTCCATGTTAGAAAGAAAGAAGAGATAGTAAAAAAAATACAGGCAAAATTAGGAAGTAATAAATAATTACTACTATCATTGCATCAACAATGACGCAAATAACGCCTCCAGGGTTCCCCACGAAAGCCCGCCAGTAGGCTAAACGGTCATTAAACTGAGTGAACGCACAATTTCACCGCTATCCATTTTATGCAAAATAACGATTCTGGTAGTGAAAAGCCAGATCGAAGTCAACCGCGTAGGGATGATTTAATCCTCACGGTACGGATTGACGACAATTCGATCAAAGTAAAAGCCGAAGTGGTTTTATCCCCCTACCATAACATGGAAGCGGCCAATCAGATTGTTCAGCGGCTGGCTGATGAGTTCCGTCAGCACGTTGATGTGGCCATTCCGCCAGCTAATCCCTACGTGTGGCGTGAGGACCTACTTCCGCTTTCGGGCGGGCTTGAGCAAGCGGCTAACGGGTAATGGGTCAACCGACTCGATACCAAAGGGATAGGTAGCGCCTTTTTGCCGGTTGGTTTTCCAGTGGGTGGGTTGCAGGTTCCGAATGTTGTTGGAACCGCCCTTGCTGAGTGGCTTGCGGTGGTCGATCTCCCAACCCATCTCCCATGGTTTGCCGTGATGGGGCCAATAGATCAACGTGCCGTAGGCATCCAACCGGTGCAGATCGGGATTTTTACCAGGAATGGGTTCACCTTTTTGAAATACGCGCCAGGCAAGTGGCTTCTTTTCTTTCAACGTCATTGGGGGTATGTGGTGTTCAGTGAGAAGTATGATTGTCAGAGATCACTTCAAACTTACCCACTACCCCCGATACTACCAACCTAAGAGAAATGCTTACTAACAGTAGTTCAATGACCGGCTCATGAATGATGTATTGACCGCCGTGGCCGCATTGCTCATGAATTTTAATTGGCTGGAAAGCCTGTTGCTAGCTGCCTATGTGTGGTCGGGTATTCAATTGCCCAGGGTGGGCTATTCGGAGACCTACCGTATGGATCATGGCCAACCAGATAAGGTTCTTGAGTGGTCTGCGTCAGTGGCGCCCATGATGGGGTTTGGCGTCTGCAACCAACGCAGTGACGCATTAGGCTACCGGGAGACGTGTTTTTTACTGGGCTGCTTTGTTTTTCACATCCGCAGAAGTACCCATGCATGAACAGACTGAATCGAGATATAGACCGCCTGTTTGGCGACGTGCTGCTGTTGATGGGCCAGGTGATCACCAAAACCCTGGAACACTACCAGGCCGCGCAAGCGGCCAAACTCAAGCCTCGTTTTACCCCATCGGATGCCGCCGTAACCGACGTGCAGGCCGACCCACTACCAACCCCATCTACCCAACCAGTGAGCACCAATACCAATGAACGAAAACCAGCCTGACACCCTGCACGACGTGGCGTTGGTGGCCCTGCTGCTGCTGCTGCTGATGGTACCCATTCTGCCCCTGCTGATCTGGGCTAACAACCTCATTACCTGGCTTTTCCGCCCCCGCCGCCATGCCTAGCAAGCCCACCAACAGCTTTGATTTTCCCATGCTCGACCTGGGCGACGTGGTGCAGCAACGCGCCTACGTAGACCGGTTCACCGCCGCCGTGGCCGCTGCGCACCAGGTGCCGCTGGTGGGCAACGACTGCACGGTGCAGCCCCGCCCGGCCATGTTCGTCTACGTGCCGCTGATCCCCTTGAAATACAGCGCCGAACCCGGTGACATTGCCGCCTTCGTGGGTGCCCAGGGCCTGGATCTGGCCGATATGGCCAAGTATCTGGTGGGCTACCATTATGACTTCGCCACCGAGCTGGCCATGCACCTGACCGCCGCCCTCTGCGCGGTACCCGACCCTTACCGGTAGTTCCTGCACCAACCCCCCCAACGCTATATGGAAGCCCCCCCCCTTGCCCCCCTCCACCTGAGTAACGAGTCTGACTGCCTGACCTACATCGACGGCATCAACGCCGCCCTGGGCCGCGCCGCCAATGCCCAGGCCTACTACCCCGCCGAACCTAAGCTGGCCAATGCCGGCGTGAAGTCACTCGTCTACGTTGACCTGGCTGACCTGCCCGATCAGCAGCCGGGTAGTGAGAACCACAACTACCTGCTCACCATCCAGTCTCTCGGTGTCAACAAGTTGGCCTACGCCCTGGTGAACGAAAGCCCCGCCTTTGCCGACGCGCTGATGGTGGCCATTGGCACCCTGCTCATGGCCCAGGGCCAAACCGACGTCATTCCCCGCGACCACCTCACCGACTAGCCATGACTGACGCCCAACAAAAAGCCATGATGCTGGCCCTGAGCGAGGCCATTCAGGTCAATGTGCCGACCGTTATTCACTCGTTTCAGCCGCAGATGCAGACCCGCATGGCCCATTTCGCCATCGTGGCCACCGTCGAAAACGCCCCTACGCCCGGCACGTCGGGCTGCATGGTGGCCCTCAACAACATCAGCCCGGAGCAACTGGCCTTCGGGCTGGTGAGTAGCCTGCCCCGCCCCTACATCCAAGCGCTGGTGGCCTCCATCACCATGCAGCTGGCCGACGACGATGCCGACACCGCCGCGTTTACGCGATTCTCCGACAACTGATGCCGCTCACTAAACTCCCCTGACCATGCCGTATTTCCTCTGCATCGTGCTGGTGGTCGTCATTGCCGTGCTGGTGTATTTCCAGCACATGACCGTGCACGTGGTACGCCACTACACCGACGAAAACGAGCGCCTGCGGGCCGATAACGACCGGCTGCGCGGGCTGGTCTCGACGCGCATCGCTGACCTGACCAGTGACGATGCCAACGCCATGATGGACATCCTGCACCAACGGCCCCATGCATAGCGCCCCCCGCCGCTCCGACACCAGCCTGACGGTCTACCGCGTCCAGTACCAGACGCTTCAGGAAGAACTAGCCCATGTCAACGATGACCTCTACGCGCTGCGGCTGCGGCCCTGGCCCCTGCGGCTGCTGCAACGGGGACAAATTCGGCTGCTGGAGGCCCGTGCGCACCGCCTGCAACAGCAAAGTGACAGCGTGTACCGGCTCATGCAGCGGCTGGTGAAACAGCACAACCCCAACGCCTTCGAGTAAGTGTTTTAACCCCCTTTCAGATGCCTAAAATCATTACCTACGCCCTGCTCAAACCGCAGGTGAAGGCCTACCACCAGATCGTGTACGGTGGCGAGTTCTACAGCCTGGCCAGCTTCAAATCGCACTGCTTTCGGGCCAAAGTCTGGGAATACCCCGAAGGGGCCGTACAGCTCTACGACACGCGTAGCAAAACCTACAGCGACCCCGAGTACAGCGACGACCCCACGCCGGAGCAAACGCCCGACGGGATGCCCGCAGCGGACGGCGACGGCCCGGCCGACCCCGATCTGACGGCCCCCGATGCCCCTGCGATGCCCCCGCCCGACTTCAGCAACCCGCCGCCCGACTTCGTGCCGGGGCCACTGCCGGTTCTTCAGTAGTTTATAGTGACGCCAGACAACCCGGCTGGCCTGATCCGGCCGGGGCTGTTTCCCCTGGTAGCCACTTGGTAGCCACTTGGTAGCGATTGGCTACCAGTGTGGTACCCAGATTGGTAGCCAACTGGTAGCCAATTGGTAGCACGGTGGTAGCCAAGTGGTACCCAGTTGGTAGCAGGTTGGTAGCCAAGTGGTAGCCAAGGTGGTAACAGGCTGTTACCAGCTGGTAACAGGCATTTTTGCTGGTAGTAGCCTATACGATATTGCCGCCAGGTCTAACCAGCCTGTAAAGCGCCTATAGTAAGCGGTAGGCGACGTCTTGCACGTTGAGCGATCATTAACGTGCCGGTGAGCCACACTGGCCAAGGGCTGCAAAGGTGGCGGTAGGCGTGGGTACGTACATCAACTGTGGGGTGGTGCCCAAATCATGATGTGCCGACGTGGCGGTTCGATTCCGCCACCTACCACATGATCCGTAACGGGATCAATTGAGTGCCCTTACTGCCCCGGTTGGGCGGGTAGGGGAAGTACCAGCCCGGTAAGGCTGCAATGGTGTGGAAACGTGTTTGGCGGGCTGGTGTGATCTGGCCTGCCAACATCGAATCGACGCCGTGGCCAGCTACCTGCCAGGCTACCCAGCCACCCTTTTTTCTTCGCTTTCATGAACGCCCTGCACCCCCGCCCCCGGCCCCCAACGGCCTAACCACCATACCGCCCCCTCGTTGTCTGGCCAGGTTGCAAACTGGCTTGTGTTCGCCCGCAACGGCACCCGCTATACTGCCAAAATTTCACGATTTTGGCACTTGACTTGGAAACATATGGCCAGCCGTAACAAGCTGATTTTTTTAGGGCAGTGGTTCACTGTACTGTTTCGGACCTTAGTATAAAGTGTTTAAAACTGTTCGACTGTCCTAGTACCAAGTGTTACAGACGTACAAGGTGTACAGTGGCCCAAATCGCACGAAAACGCGAAAAACGACTGCCGCGTCATTTGCCCGGCCGCGTGGCTCCATCGGCCTCCAATGGCCCTACAACCCCCTTATTTTTCAACAAAACGTCACTATGACCCAACCAGGCGATTCGATCAGTGCTACCATCAATGACATTGCTGCCACGATTTCGGTTAGTCTTCAACAGCGATTTGGCCAGTTTGAACGGCGCAACGCCACCTACTGCTGGACCATCAACCGCGTCGGTATGCATAAACTCTACGGGTACAGTAAGCCCGTCGGTGCCGCTGAGAAAACCGATAAACAAGCCCTGCTCTTCGACGTGATCGGGCGGATTCATCGTTCCAGCAAGGGGTATATCCGGGCGGGTAACAGCGTCGAATTTTACCGTTGCTTCACCGACGATAACCGGGATAACGTCAAGTTCCTGACGATGTACGAAACCCGGTTCGATCTGGAACCCGTGGCGCTGAGCGAAACGTGGCTGGTGCTCTGGCTGAAGAACTTTTACGATTCGCCGGTGGCCCGCTACGGGACCGAATTATTCCCCAAAACGGCTCCCGTGCCACTAGGTGGCTTGCAGATTGACCCCACCAAGCCCGCCTACCACAACAAAGCGATGTACGACGAAACCCGGACGTTCAAGAGCACCGATAAACTGCTGGATTACGTCACGGCCTTGCTGGAAAAAGGCGAACCCAAAGGCCAGGTGGAAGACTACTTCCGCAAAATGTCGATCAAACTCAAGCTGAGTACCTGAGGCTGGTACCACGGTGTTACCAGGTGGTAACACGCGATTTTACTGCTACCTGATGATGCTATGACCACAGACCAAGACCCTGACATTGAATGGGTGTATGACCTGGCATGTCCCCAATGTGGCCACGAACCAGTTTACCGACGGGACTGCATCAGTCTTGTTTGTGAAGACGGCATGGTCGATGAGTCCGAAGACGATTTTTGCCTGCCAGGCACCATCCTGATTGAATGCAGCGAATGCAATGGCCACGGGGATCACCTGTGGTGCCCACAATGTGGCTATGACCTCAACGACGACCCTGCTAAGCTGCTGGTTGACGTCGATGACGACAATTAACAGCCCTGTTACCAGGTGGTAACACAAGATTTTACCCAAAAAAATGCCCTGACCGTGCTACCAACACCGGTCAGGGCCAACCCCAAAAAACTAAGTCGATGACAAACCTACAACATCCGGCTGGGGGAAGCAACCCCGACCGCTTCGCCAACATCCAGTCGTACCAGCTGTTTGCCCGCCAGCGGCTGAGCGCCCGCCGACAGGGCAAAACGGATACCGCCGTCTATTACCAGGAGCAAATGGTACGCACTCAACGCTTAATCAGCCAACACCCATGACCAGCATCTTCATATATACCCCAGGGGCCGACGACGATCCGGCCGACACGTTTGTCTACGATTGCGCCCACTGTAGCCGCCAGCTGGAGGCCTGCGTACCCGCTAATCAGTCCCCACCCGATGGGCCAACGCTCACCCCGCCCGGCCTGGACGATGATGATTTACTGGAGGAAGGGTACTGGCAATGCCATTTGTGCCGGAAGGTGCTGGTGGCCGCGACGGAACCCGATGACGACGACGAAAACTAACCCCCTCACGCCCCCGGCTCCTGCGGTCGGGGGCATAACCCATTGACACCATGGCCAAGATCAACTTTACCAAATCGCCCAAGTCCCAAAAAGTCAATGCCAGCTACGAAGAGAAATTTGAAGCATTAAATGAAGCCATAGCGGCGGTGATGGAAGCCCACGGGTTCGATGAATTTCTGCTCACCGTCAAGTCGAAGAACGGCCCCTACTCAACCGCCATAGGCACCGATACCTATGACCAGGCGTTGCGGCTGTTCGATAAATCGCGGTCAACCATCATTGAGTTTCGCGACAGCCAAACCAAATAATCTTCGGTTCGCTGTCGCCAAAAACACCCGATATCGGGCAGATCAGGCCAAAATAGGATCTGGCCAGCTCGTGCCGGCGTCGTTTTCGTCGATCCCAAACCAAACATTATTCTGAAACTGCCCTATGAACCAGGATGAACAAATTCGCTGTACGCGCTGTCGGCACACCCACCGGTTTGGCAGTCGAGTGGACATACAAGACAAAAAGGAAACGTACCTGAGGCATTCGGTTTGCCCCCGGTGCGCGGGCCGCTCCTTCACCCGTGACAAGTCGGCGCTTAGCCTAACAACCCCTTTCCCATGATCCGCTACTTTCCTATCAAGCTCCTGTTCTGCACCAGCGATTACGTAGCCCTGCATGATTTCTGTCAGGGGTTTGCTGACTACGTGCTTGGCCACGAAGACCAATTAGACCAGGTGCGCAACGCCCACCTGGTGCTGGCCCACTTCTACACCAAGCAGTTTACCTACGCCCGCAACCAGCTCTGGACGGGTGTCACCCGCCGCCGCTCGGGCAAACGCTACCCCTTTACCATGGGGCTGCTCTACGCCCGGCTGCTGCACACCTACATGCAGGAATGCGCCATCAGCCCCGCCCAGCAACTTGTACTGGGGCAGCTGAACCAGGCGCTGACCAACGCCGGTGACGTGCTCACGCCAGGCGGCCTGGAAAGTCGACAACTGGTACCAGTAAGGCGACACCGACTAACAGAGTAGTTCTAGCGATTAGTACGTATTGGTATAGTAAGTATATTTGGTGTGCGTCATAACAGCCCAACCTATCCTATGTTCAACGTCCGCCCCCCACATTCTTTTCCATGCGTAAAAGTCAGCTCTGCGCCGAACTATCGGCTACGGGCAAACCCATCTCGTACAAAACCCTGCGCCAGTGGCTGGACCGAGCGGGGTTATATGATGAGATTCCCGACCTGAAGAACCGGCGAATCTTAACCGTCAACGAAGCCAAGCTCATTCTCAACCGGCTCAACTGACTCCCGCACCAACCTGTCAGCCCCTGGCTGACAGGTTTTTTTTGCGACTAATTGTACCTATGTGTACCTATCTGTACCCTGACTAGCGGCATCGTAGTAGGTTGGCCCCCAGAAAAGAAAGAAGGGTAGCGACATCCGGCCAGCCCCCTGTGGCGGGCTGGATGTTTTGTTTTACTATGGCCAAATCTGCAACCGAAAGAGACCCCCAGGTCAGTTTCCGCGTCCGACGCGAGATCTTCGACACACTGACCCAACTAGCCGACGGCGAAACGTTGTACCAGTTCATGCCCCAATGGGTTGAAGACATGCTGAGCGGTGAGGCGATCACCCGGCTTACCCAGGAACTGGCCGACGCCCGGCGTGTCAACGGCAACCTGGAGCGCGAAAACCAGGGTATGGCCGACCGCATGTTTGCTGCTGAAGACACCGTAAAAACCCTCCGGCAAGAAGCCGTAGACACCACGATGAACGTGGAACGCCTGCGGGCGAAGCTGGGCACGGAGTCCCAAAAAGTGCAGGCGCTCCAGCTTCAAAACGTGGAACTGCTCACCGAAAACGGTGTCCTGCGCGACCGGCTGAAGCGGGTCATCGACAAGGCCGTCCAAAATTCATTCGTCACCCGTAAAACGTTTGAAGCCTTATGAGTCAGTCCGTTAGCTCTATCCATGCGCCCGGACGCGGGACCGCCGTTGCGGCCCAGAATACCGACCTGAGTGAAGCCATCATGGTCAGTATTCCCGTGGCACAGCTCGACCGGCTCAAAGCCGCCTACGCCCAAATGCTCACCGAAAAAGTGCAGATGGAGCGGGACGTCTCCGTGTTGATGACCACCGGCCGCAGGCTCATGGCGCTCTTCCAGGGCAAAAACATCCTCAAAACGGCCAGCCAGGTCATGCGCCACCCCGAAAAGCACAAAGCCGAATTTGCCGAACTCGAAGCCCTGTACCTGAAGTACCAGCACCTCATGCCCGCCGATGGACACTGATCTTCACCAGTTGCCCGCTGGCCGCGAGCCGCTACCCGCCACCGCCGCCGACGACCTCGACGCGCTGCTGAGCCAGCCGACCAGCTACATACCGCCGCCACCCCTGGCCACCGACGAGGGGCAGGAACCTCCGCCGTCGGGCACCGTACCCCCCAATCCGGGTGACTTCGAGGCCGACCCCCAACCCGACGACACCACCGCAGATCCCGACGCCGAGCCGCCCAAAACCCGGTCGTTCTACCGCCGCCAGGCCACCCAGTTCGTGCGCACCTTCGACGTGGCGCAAAAGACGGTGCTGGCCAGCTTTGTCTACCCCCGCACCATGCTGGAGCCGGGCGATCGGGCACTGGTGAGTGAGTACCGCACCCGCTACAAAACCGCCAAACGGTCCAACCGGCTGGAGGTACCGGTAGAAGGGGATCCGCTCTGGGATGCCCTGCGCCGCTACGAACAACTCGACGCGGCGGTGGGCGAACTACCCCTGACCGACGACGAAAAAGCCGACCTGGTAGCCCCGCTGACCGACGTGCTGGAAAAGCACCAGAAAAAGGCCCTGACGCCCGAATGGGCGCTGGTGGTGGCCGTTTTCCTGGTGATGCTACCGCGCCTGGAGCCGCTGTTTCCCAACCTGTTTTCCTCGCTACAAAAATGAGTGCTACCCCCGCCGCCGCCGTCGATGCCCGCGCCAACCTGGTGGTGCTGCGGGTGGGTTTTCCGCGCACGGGTAAAACGGTTCATCTGAAACGACTCATCGAGACGGCGGGCCAGAAAAAAGGGGTGCTCATCTACGACATCAACAACGAGGCCAAGTACCAGGACTACCCCCAGATCACGCTGGCGCAGCTGGCCAAGTGGAAGAGTACGGGCATCTACCGCATTTTTTCCGACGATGACCAGGCCGTGCTAGCCGCCATTTATAAGTACGCCTACAACTGTATGGTGGTCTTTGAGGATGCCACGGCCTACATCAAACCCAACGTGCAGGATGAAATCAGGAAGCTGCTGGTGAGCCGTCGCCACCGCAACCTGGACCTGCTGTTTACCTTCCACAGCCTCAACCGGGTACCCAAGCAGTTGTATGAAATGACCAACCTGCTGGTGCTGGGCAAAACCTCAGACGGCATCGAAAACGGCGGCACGTTGCAGAAGGTACCCAACTTCGAGCTGGTGAAAGCAGCCTGGCAACGGGTGCAGGCCCACGAGAGCCGCTACCATTACGAAGTGATTACGATCCAATAACCACCCCCCCGATGCCCGCGCATGAGAGCTATACCATCAAAGAACTGCTGGCCCTCTACAACGTATCGTGGAAGGTGTGGCGGGCCTGGCTACGGCCCATTCTGCCGCAGCTGGCGGCGGCGGGCTACGTGCCGGGTCAACGACGGCTGACGCCCAACCAACAAACCATTATTTTCAACCAGGTCGGTCAGCCACCGGCCCTAACGACTGATACCCATGCGTAAGACCCTGAAAAGTTATGTCCTGGTGGTGCTGCTCTTCGCCCTGACCGTGCTCACGTTCGTCAGCGTCTGGCTGGGCTGTTATGCCATCCTGGCCTGGTTGCACCTTACCGGCGCGTTCTGGCTGTTGCCCGTGGTAGCGCTCTGTTACGTGGCCACCTACGCCACCGTCGATGCTGTCCGGGCCTGGCTGCGGGGGGTGCTGCCCGGCCTTTTTGATGATGACGATACCAACTCTACCACAACGGGCGGTGCCTGCATTCACGGCTGACGATGGACCTGACCCCGATTTTTTACGGTATCTGGGCGCTGGTGAGCCTGCTGCTGGCCATCGCGGGCGTGTTGACGGGCTGGATCCTGGCCGACGACGTGCCGCGCGCGTGGGTGGTGGCCCTGCGGCTGATCACCGGGTTTCTGCTGCTCAATACCCTGGTGTTTTTGCTGTTGCTAGTCGGGCAGTAGGTCGTTCCAGTCGACCGGTACTGCACGTGAATAGGCCCCTTACCCACCGGTAGGGGGCTTTTTTTGGTCGCCCGTCGTGGCCCCTCATCGCCATTGGTGGCCGTTGGTAAACCGGGCTGTGCCTAGCTGTTACCCCGCTGACGGTGGTCCTACAGCTTTGGACTCACAGAACGGCAAACGGGCTGGTGTCGCTCCCGCTCCTCGAAGCGAAGACACCCCCCGTTTGGCCGCTCACCTGTTGCTGCTGCTATATCATGATCGAACAAGGAAAAATTAACCTGGGCTTCGTGGCCAGCATCGTGCTGGGGCTGCTGATTGCCTACCTGCTCATTAGTGCCCTGACGCGGGTGCTGGACCGACCGGCCACCACCGCCACCACGGCCGGGCCACCACCGCCCAAACCGGCCCGCCGCAAAGCCCCCATCGGCTTCACCGATACCGCCAGCGACAGCACGGGCGCGGTAGCCGATGATGACTCGGCGGGGGACGATGATGACGATGACGGATCAGTATAAAGCCTTTGGTGGCTTCACCGATGATGATTTATGGGCCATCGCACTGGGCGATGATCCCGATACGACAACTTTTATACCGAACAATTCAATGACGACTAACAAAACCGTCGAAGCCCTGGGCGTCGGCAACCCCGTTTTAGACTTTGGGCCTGAAGACGTGCATTTCGGCTCCAACTACAAAAAAGGCCGTGCCTTCACGCTCCAGATCACCAACTCCGCCGTGGCCGCTGGCCAGGACAACGGGGTGCGGAAACTGTGCATGTTCGCGGGCCTCGATCAGCTGGTGGGTGCGGGCACCGTACCGGGTCTGTTGAAAGATGGTGCGTTCAATGACATCGACGCCAAGGCTGGCCTGTCGGGTATCAGCCAGGAGGCCAAAACCATTCTGGCCCTGCAAAAATACCTGACCACGCGGCCGACGCTGCTGAAGGCCATGCACTTGCAGTTTTCGGATGCCCTCCAGGCGGGTGCGGCCTTCCGCATCAGCTACGACGATCCGTTCGCCGTCAAGCCCGACCGCACTTTGCGCTCATCGACCAACTACGACCAGAACACCAACAACACCAACTACCTGGTGGTCGACCGCATCGACGAGATTCTGGACGGCGACACCAGCATGTACTACCAGCTCAACCCGGGCATCACGGTGACGATCACGCTGTACTTCGGGGCGAGCACGAGCCTGAAGAAAATGCTGTCGGTCTTCAAGAAAACGGCCGAATCCGAAATTGCGACCACGGGCCAAGGGGCCATTGACCGCATGGACATCATTGCCGCCGCCAACGCGCTGCGGTAGGCCGGTAGCCCCCTTTTGTATAGCAGTGGTGTGTGACTGCGGGCTGGCCGATGGTCAGCCCGCACACGTTTTTAGCCACTCCCCACGCCTATGCCTACAGCCCCTGGTCTGACGGCCGTCCGCTTTTCGAATGCCCCCGGCCTGGAGGCCACCACCGACCCGGCCACCGGCGTCTGCACAGTGGGCAGCGCGTTGTGGCGTCGGCTCAGTGCACTCGAGCGGTATTTCCTGCTGCTGCACGAAACGGCCCACCAGGTGCTACAAACGGGGGATGAACGGGCCTGTGATGCCTACGCCCTGGCCCAGTACCGCAGGCGATTTCCCCGTGATGTGTGGCCCACCTATACGCTGCTGACTCACGTGCTCGATGCGAGCGATCCGGTTCACGCCGCCCGCTTGCAGCAGCACTTAACGAACCTGTTATGAATCCCATTTCGTACCCCCTGGCCCTGTACCTGGGTCGCCTGAGCACGACGCAGAAAGTGGGGGATAAGGTCATTTTCGCCGATTACACCAAGACGACACCCAAGTACACCGACGTGACGGGTGGGCAGAAAAAGCCCATCACGTTCCAGGAAATTCTGAACTACGGTACGCAGCTGGGCGGGCTGGCGGTGAACATCATCAACGCCCTCAAAAGCCCGCCGACGTCGGGCAGTGCGGGCATCAGCCTGACGGGCCTGAGCGGGGCCGAACAGGCAGCGGTGGGTGATCTCAAGGCTCAGGCTGACGCCGAAACCAAACGCAAACAACGCAACACGTATCTCATTGGCGGCATCGCGCTGGTGGTGATCATCGGGGCGACCCTCATTTTCAAACACAACAAGTAAGGCTATGACCTCACAAGTAAATCGGTTTTCCGATGCCCTGGCCCTGGCGCAGGGCAGTGCGTATTACGCCGACGGCGGTACCGTGCGTGGCATCACCCACAAACAGCATTTAGGCTGGTTCAACGCCGACGTGGCCGTATTCGCCTGGGTGCGCGACGGCAAAGTATACCCCGTGGTGATGGAGGCCAATACGAGCTTTTCGAACTACGGCGACTGCCGCATCGTGCAGGCTACGTGGCTGGCCGGTACCGAGTTCAACAAATCCATCCTGGCGCTGCTCGATCAGTACAGCGTCAACGGCGAACCCATTGGTAAGGCCGCCTCGCTGGGGCTGGTCGTTAGCCTGACCTACCCCAATTCAGCCACCATTGGCGGTGGTGGATCGGGTAGCGGTGGTGGCACCGGTGGGTCGGGTGGCGGCACCGGTGGCGGCACCGGTTCGGGTGGTGGCACTGGTTCGGGCGGTGGCTCCGGGTCGGGTTCGGGTGGTGGTGGTGTCATCAACACCCCGGCGACGACGGGCTTTTTCACCAAATACAAGACGCCGCTCATCATCGGCGGGTCGGTGCTGGGCGTGATCGTCATTGCCGTCGTGGCCTGGTTTGCCCTCAAAAAGTAATGACGACTTCCACGCGGTGGGTAATGGTGGGCCTCGCCGTGGTGGTGCTGAGTCTGGTGGCGGCGGTGGCTTCGGCTGCTGTCCGCCGCCGACAAGGCGACACCACCGCGCCGGGCAGTACCACCGGTGGCAGCACGGGTCCCAACGGGACCATCGACGGCGGTACGCTGATCGACAAGCTGCAAAACGAACCCTGTTTGCTGGTGTCGGGTGGCACGGTGCAGGCGGGGGAGGTGCTCTACAGCCTCAAAAACACGCCCATGGTGGTGGCTCCCGATAACAAAGCGGCCATCGTGACCGAGCGATTCGATAACGAGGTCGTTGGCACCTTCACCGGCAAGTACGCCTTCAACCCCAACTACTTCGCCGGGGGCAGCTGCTTTTTGCAGGTAAACCCCACCGGCGCGGGCGCGGGTAAGCTCCTCTGGGTGCTCACCAAGCACGTGTATACCAAGACGTATCCGATCTAATCGACATGACGGAGATTCCGCTAAAATACATCCTCACCGGCCTGGCCGTGAGCGCCATCCTGGCTTACCTCAGCTGGAGCGCCGGGGGGCGGGCCGGTACGCAGGCGGGCACCGACTACTGCACCCAAAACCTGTTTCCCAATGCCTAACAACCTCTGGAAATGGGCCGTGGGTGGCCTGGCCATCCTGGCGGGGCTGTACTGGCTCAACTACTACAGTAGCAAAAAACGGGTGCAGGCCTCCACCAAATGCCCCGGCACCCTGGATCTGCCCGACAAAGGCCGGACGCTGGGGGGCTTTTCGCTCATCCAGGCCTCGAACCTGGCCAAAGAGTGCAACGACGTCTTCGACGCCTGGATCAGCACAGGTTACGGGCAGGATGCCCTGATCGAGAAATTAACGGGCCTGACCAACGATCAGCTCTACGCGGTGATGACCGTCTACGACGGCACCTACCAACCCGGTCTGATCGAAGAAATTGGGGATGACTACACCTACATGATTCCCCAGTACGTCACGGGCGGGAAAGGTGCGCAACTGCTTAAACGACTTAAAGCCCTCAAAAGTGGGGCCTAATTTATGCTCTCCAGCCTTTTTTCCGATAACGGTGTGAACGCCAACGTCAACGTCAACGTGCAGGTGGATACCACCAGCACCATCAACATCGCCGTCGCCCTAACGGTGGCGGGTATCCTCATCATCATCATCAACCGGGTGGTGACTAAATACTGGTAAGATGAAGCAACTTCCCTACCAGGCCCTCATCGGTCCCCAACTGCTGGCGGGCATCATCGACCTGGCGCAGTGGCTGGGCATCAACCCCGCCTGGCTGCTGATCGTGATGTACAAAGAAAGTGGCCTGAACCCCAAAGCGGTGAACCGCTATTCGGGGGCCAGTGGCCTCATTCAGTTCATGCCCGGCACGGCCAAGGGTCTGGGTACGTCAGTGGCGTATATACGCACCCTGACGGGCCTCCAGCAACTGCCCTGGGTGAAGCAGTACTTCACGCCCTACCGGGGCCGGATGCACTCGTTATGGGACACCTACTTTGCGGTGTTCTACCCCGCCGCCATTGGTAAACCCACTGACCACGTGCTGTTTAGCCGGGGTTCGACGGCCTACAAATGGAACAAAGGCATGGATATGAACAAGAACGGTCACGTGTCGGTGGGCGACGTGAAAGCCTGGCTGCTGCGCTACCTCCCCGACGACTACGACCCCTGCGACTGCGATTGTCATTAACCTAACTGCGATTATGGACGGTAAAAAACTCATGTACATCGCCATTGCCCTGACCTTGGTAAGCGGTACCGCTATCTACATCGATCAGTACCGACGTCGAATTTCAGCGCAAAACGACTGCGCCAAAAAGAAGGCGGCTGCCAAGCCTGGTGAAAACATCATGTGCTAATGATCACCAAAGAAACCATCGCCACGGGCCTCATTGCCGGTGTGGTCGCAGCGAGCACCCTGCTGCTGGTGGCCTGGCTGCTGGCCGAATACCGGCACCGGATGACCACCGCCGGCACGCCCAAAACGACCCCCTGCGGCTGCGGGGGGCATTAACGTAAACCAACGCTGAGTCATGTTACTGGAATCGAAGATACCCGCCGCCGAACGGGCCGCGTTTGTGGCCAAAGTGAAGGGGGTGGCCACGGCCCTGGCGGTCGATCCTGACTGGCTCATGGCCACCATGTGGGTGGAATCACGCCTCAACCCGAAAGCCTACAACAGCGGCGGGGGGGCCTCTGGCCTCATTCAGTTCATGCCCGGCACCGCCGTTGGCCTGGGTACCACCACCGCCGCCATCCGCCAGATGACGCGGCTGCGGCAACTGGATTTCGTGCTGAAGTACCTCAAGCCCTACAAAGGCAAGATGACCTCCGCCTTCCAGGTGTACGTAGCGGTGCATTTCCCCAAACAGCTGGGGGCACCCCTCTCCGAGGTCTGGTATGCCAAAACGGGCAACGCCTTTTCGCGCAAGTGCTACGCGGGCAACAAAGACATTGATATCAAGTGGGGCAACAACGACGGGGCCGTGAGTGGGGCCGACGTGCAGGCGTTTTTTTACGGTTCACTGCGCGGCATCCTGGCTCCCCCCACCACGCCCACGGTGCCGGAAACAAAGCTCGTGCCCGAAACCCCCGATGAAACCCCACCGGCGTTTACGCCGACGCCCTACAACCAGCGGGGGTTCCCCTGGCTGGTGGTGAGCCTGGTGGTTGTGGGCATCACCCTCGCTATTGTCCTGCTTAAAAAACCCGCCCTGCTGCGGCTGGGCCGCTAACTACCTGCATGAAAGAGCAATCGTTTTACCTACAAAACCCGGTCACGGGGCAGTTTCACCGCCTGCGGGGCATTTCGCCGGTGGGTTCCCCGGTGGCCCTGGTGCAGAAGCCGTCGGGTATGGCCCTCTACCACAATTCGTTGTCGGAAGCCATGGCCTTCGCCAACCCCGGCGATACGGTGCTGCTGCTACGCGACACCCGCGAGTTTGTGACCCTCAAAAACGGGGTGAACATCAACGGCAACGGCTACAGCCTGTTTTCGGACCTCGACGGGCCGCTGATGACCGACGGTGGCCAGACCGTGCAGTGCGAAGTGACCAACTTCGAGCGCATGGAAAGCACCTTCGCCGGTGGCGTCTCCGAATGGAACGCGCTGGTGATGGTGTCGGGGGCTACCTCCAACATCACCATTCAGGGCAAAAGTTTGGTGACGCCCGCCACCGCCCTCAACTGGAACGGTAAGTCGGTGATCAACCTGGGTACGGGGGCTACCGTCACGCTCCGGGTGAAAACCATCCGGGCCAACGCCGTGGAAGTGGGGGGTACCAACGCCCGCGTGATCATCGAAGACGGCCGCTACATCAGCCCCATGGGGGCGTCGTATACCTACCGCGTGACGGCGGGGCAGGTCGGCCGGGTGATCTACAACAACATGGACATTCGGGTGAATAACGTGCTGACGTTCGACGATTCGTGTCAGGTGACGTTCAATGCCTGTCGGCTGACCTCGGAGCGCAACGGGCTGTCGGACCGGGGCAACTCCCGGTACACGTTCATCGACTGCCAGTTTCTGGGCCAGATCAAGGCCAGTTGGCAGGCTGAAGTGTGGCCCATGCATGGCCTGAGCGCCACGGGTAGTATCGAACTCATCGGTACAAACGTCATGGTCGCCAAAGGGGCGTCGGCGTCCTGGCTGGGCACGGCGGCGGGTAGCCAGGTGAGCATCATGGGCAAGGTGGTGGCCAACAAGCCCTCGCCAGCGGCCAATTTCGTGCCCACGGTGGGCACGGGGGCCAACGGCTCGATCCTCATCGACGCCGCCACGGATCTCAAATTCATGCAGTAAGCCCGTGCGCTGCGCCGGGCTACGACACTCAACGATGGAACCGCTTGCCGAAACAATGGCCGACTCCGATACAATCAAAGCCACTGCTATGGCCTTTGTGGGCTGGCTATTGCACCTGCTGAGCTACGATATGGCCGCTAAGGCGCTGACCCTGATTGGGTTGGCGCTGTACGTGATCTACCTGGCCTACAGCATCTGGTGCAAGCGGCTCGAACTCAGGCAACGCGAATTGACGACCACCAGCCCCGCGCCGGTGGTCGTCGTCGACGACGAATCAGAAGACCCCAACACGACGAGCCTATGAACTGGAAAACTGTCCTGCTGGTGCTGAGCATCCTCTATTTCATCACCGGCATTGCCGCCAACATCCGCCAATTTACCCACCAACCGGCCTGACCATGCCCCGCAAACCCACCCGCGTTAAACCGAACCCCGTTCGCCAGCTGGTGAGCCACGTGCTGAAAAACGGCCTGACCACCATGCTGGGCCTGAGCACCGGCGTCCCGCTCATGCTCGACGGCTACAGCCGCAAAGACTGGAGCACGCTGGGCAGTGGGGTGAGCACGGTGCTGCTGGGCCTGAGTGGTCAGGATAAGTTTGGTATGGGCAGCGGGCCACCCCCCGAATCACCCCGGCAACCCCCGCCGCCACCACAACCGCCTTACGTATGAGCAAGCTCCTGACAACGAAGACCCTGGGTATCACCCTGCTGCTGCTGGCGGTGGGGGCAGGCCTGTGGTACGCCCTGGCCGAAGCGCCCCGGCAAACCAAACTCGATACGACCTATAGTTTTACCTAAGCTGATCTATGGCCAACGTCATCATTCGCCGCCGCATGACCGAACAGGGGTTTTACACCCCGTTGCAGCAACAGGCCAACGTGCAGGCCGTGGCCGGTATTCGTGCCCGGTTCGGGGCCTACATCGACCAGGCCGCGCGGCTGTGCAACATCCCCGAACCGGTGATTACCTCGTTTATCTACATCGAAAGCGCGGGCAACCCCAACGCCAACACCGGGGCCATCGGCCTCATGCAGATCGACCACATCACGGCCTCGGAGGGTATCTATCTGGAGAAGAAAAAAGGACGGCTGACGGCCGACGAACGGGCGGTACTCTACCGGTTCATGGGCAGTCGGCTCGACTGCATCCTCAAGCAGAAAAGCCGGGGCCAAAAGCTGGCCTGCAACAACAGCACCGGCGTGGCCGTCACCCGGAGCGAGCTGCTGAATCCTGAATTCAACATCCTGGTGGGCAGCATCTACCTGGCGACGCTCATCGAGGAAGAAACCACCGGCGGCATCGTGCGGCTGGATAAGGTCATTGCCCGCTACAACCGCAAATACGACATCCGCCCAACCGGGGCCACCGCCGATGACGTCATCGCTGAATCACCGGCCGTGACGCAGAATTACATCAAAAAATTCGTGGGTCCCCTGGGCCTGCTCGAAACCCTTATAACCAACGTATAAGCTATGGCAGACATCATCAATGGTCAGGTAGTGGGCACGTGGGCGCGGGGGTACAATTGTGGCATAGGGGGATTAGGAACGTGCTACCAGTACAACACCTACCGGGTCCGCAAATTCAAGAACCGGCTGCTGATTACCCGGACGTATTCCTCCCGAAGTGGCGACAGCGCCGGTGAACTGGTGTGTAGTGAAGCCTACATCCAGGAGATCGTGGCCGCTGGCGTGTTCAACGTCGATTTTCGCCAGTCGGCCCTATTTGCCAAGCTGGCCAAACAGCCGGTGTTATCGGCGGAAGGTTTTATCGGCAGTGATACGCAACTCTCCTCGACCTACACCCAGGACAACGAGAGTGTGCTGAAGCTGAGTGATTTCGATGGTACCACACCGGCCATTACCAACCCCAATACCCCCAACAACCCGACCAACAACGGGAACAACGGTGGCAATAACAACGGTGGTAACACCACCAATGGCCTGACGCTGGATCAACTCTTGCCCTACATCGCCGGTACCATCGTACTGCTGGGGGTGGTGCTCATCGTCGTGCTCAACCGGAAATAAGACCATGGCTCAGGATGCCGTCTATATCGCCCAATTACAGAACTGCCAGTTGTACGACGGGGTGGCTAACCCCGACGTCGCTTATTCGCAGGCCTGTAAGCAGGTGCAGACGCTGGTGAGCCAGATCAACGAAGTCTACCAAGGTAGCAGTACGGCCGACCGGCTGGCGTTCCTCAAACGTCGGCGGGGGCTGCTCATCGCCCGTGCGGCGGTCATCCAGGGGGCCATGGCCGAACTGGGGGCCACCGATGCCCGCGACCGCACGGCGCTGACCATCAGCGGGTTGGGCGGGGCCGTACAGCAACTGTTTTCCGTCATTCCCGGCATTGGCGGGGCCATCGGTACGTTTGTCGGCCTGGGTGCGCAGCTCATCGCGGGTGCCTTCGACAACACCGCCGCCAACGAAGCGGCCAAAATTGCCGAACTGAACAAACTGCAAACCGATTTCACCGGTCTGCAAGTGCTGGTCAATGACCATACCGCCGAAATAGGGCGGCTGAGCCTGCCGTACTACGTCCTCTACGGCGCGGCGGGGCTAGTGCTCCTCGCGGTTTTATACACGTTTTTTCGCCGCCAGGCCTAATGCCATGACCCAAACCATCACCATCAGCCGACCGTTGCGCCACCTGGTGCACCAGCGCGACAATGCCAACCGGGCCGCCGTGCCCGTGGTGGGCGTAGCGCCCGTGGGCAGTGACCGGCTGAGCGTGCAACTGACGCCCGTGAAAGGCGGCACGGCCGTGGCCACCACCCTGACGCCCGATGCCACCACCGGCCAGTTTTCGGGCAACATTATTGCCACCGGGGGCAGTTATGCGCTGAGTATCACCGCCTACCAGAACGGGAGCGTGGTGGGCACGGGTCAGGTGAGCCGGGTCAACGTGGGGGAAGTGCTGCTCAACTTCGGCCATTCGGTCGCGCAGGGTGGTATCGACGCCAACGTGGCCAAATATGGCAACACCACCGGCCCACCGGCCACCGACGACCGCGTGATCGTGGCCACCGGCGTGCAGCCCTACCCCTACGACGAAAGCAAGCTGGCGCTGGATTTTCAGCCGCTGACAGCCGCGCCCATGAACATTTTGCCCTTTAATCCCGGCCCCTACGTGTATGGGCTGCTGGGCGACAAGCTGGTGAAGCAACTGGGTGTGCCCGTCCTGTTTTTGGGCTGCGCGTTTGGGGGTTCCAACCTCGACCAGTGCGTAAAGGTGATCCAGGGCATCCCTTTCGACCACTCGTTTATCAAGTATGACCAGCGGTTTCCGATTCGGCAAGTGGAATCGGCCTTGTCGGTCTACGTGCCGCTCACGGGAGGCCTGCGGGGCATCTTCATGAACCACGGGGCCAACGACCGCATCGACGGTACCACCGCCGACCAGTTCAAAGAGCGGGTCCGTATCGTGGTGGACCACCTGCGCAAAAAGGCCGGTCGGCCGGATCTGGCGGTCTGGGTGGCCGTCGATAACCAGCCCACCCCGGATGCCATCGACCTGGTGGCCATTCGCGCCGGGCAGGAAGCGGCCATTGCCAGTATTCCGGGGGTGCGGCGCGGGCTGGATTTAAGCAAATTGTTTGTCTCTGACCGGCCCGACAACGTGCATTTGCACGAAAACGGTTTCAACCGCTACGCCCAGGGGTGGGCCGATGTGCTCACGCCAGCGGCGTTGGCTAGTTGCCCCATGCCCGCCGTGGTGGTGCCTGCGGACCCCACCCCGACGGTGCCGACGACCCCCAACCCAACACTCACGACGCTGGCCACCACCCTGAGCCAGTACGGCCCCGCCGTGGCCCTGGTGGTGGGGGTGTGCCTGCTGACCTACGTAGCCTGGCAACGGCGGCAGTCGCTGCTGCTGGTGGCGGGTGGCGTGGTGGCCGTCGCCGGTGCGCTGGTGTTCACCCGGACGCCCCGACCGACCACTGATACGACCCCGACCGCCGCCTAACAAGCTAAACAAGTAAATTCCATATGGCCAAGAAAACCACGTCCGCCGCCCAGAAACGGGCACAATCCCGGCTGAAGAAAGCCGTTGCCGAAGCGAAAAAGATTCGCCGTTCATCGCCCACCATCGCTTGGAAGACTGCCATGAAACGCGGTTTCGCCAAGGTATAACCCCACTCGACGCATGAAATTGTCTGCAACGAACATACTTATTGGGTTCGCCCTCGTCGCCCTGCTGGCGGTGGGCGCGGGCCTCTGGCTCAGCCGCCGAAAAGACCCGCTGAGCACCGATACGACGGTGGTGCGCAACATCGCCCCGGAAGCCACGCTCACCACGTCCTCGCAATCGCCCTACTTCACCAATGCCAAAAGCATCCTGGCGGCGGCCATCCCCACCCCGTTCAAATGGGGTGACGGGGGCTGGAACGATGCCAGTGAACTGGCCTTCCCCGACTGGGTGGAACTGAACTGGCCTACGCTCATGCGCATCCAAAGCCTGACCATTGTCGGACTCGATGCCGCCATGCAGCCCGGCAAGGGAGCCGACGGTCCGTATGGGCTGAAAGACTTTACGGTGCAGGCCTGGGTGAACGGGGCCTGGAGTACCGTAGTGACCGTGACGGGTAACACCAAAGACATGACGACGCATACGCTCAGCACCCCCGTAACGGCCCAAAAGCTGCGGATCAGTATCACCGACAGTGTGGACCATGCCTGGAGCCGCATCGTGCAGTTGCAGGTGCAGGGCAGCGAAGCCTAACCGATTAACCCGATTAATCACCCCCGGCCCGTGTGCCGGGGGTTTGTCTATGCAGCGCAAAGCCCCCATCGCCCGGCTCGACCCTCAGGAAGTACGCCTGGGCTTCACCCCGTCGTACCAGTCGGCCAAATTTGCCGTCGATACCGACACGACCGTTAGTATTGGCAGTCGGCTGGATAAGTACTACAAGAAATACGGCTTTAAGCCCTACTACAAGGGGTTTTCAGCGACGGCCCGGCCCATCACGCCCGCATGGCCCAAAAGGGCATCGAAAACGCCTTCCTGCACAAAACCAAGTACGAAGCCTACGCCGGTGGCAGGATGCCGGTCTACCTGACCGCCGCCGAACTAAAGGGACTGATGCCCCAACTCGACACGCTGGTGAAGCAGCTGGCCACGATCATCAAAAAAGACTAGTAGTACCATGTTCAAATCCCTGTTCACCAACCTACTCACGCATATGGGAACCATTGCCCTGCTGGCCCTACTGGCCTACGTGGTCTACTGTGAATTTATTCGGCCATCAGCCAGTCGGCAGCAACTGGCCGATGCCACGGCGCTGGCTGCGAGTGCCCTGGCCGAATCGCGCCAGGCCCGCGCCGAGCTGGATACGGCCCGCCAGTTGGTGCAGACCATCGAAGCCCACCACCAACAGATTATCGACCAGGCTACGACCTTGCTGATCGACGTGCAGGCGCTCAACGACAGCCTGACGGCCCATGCCAACGAACTGGTGGCCAAAGAAGCGGAGCTGGAGAAACGCTACAAGGGGCAAAAACGACGGGTGCAGCAAACCCAAAAATTAGTGATGTAATCCTTTAACGACAGCCGACGATGACGGGTATCTGGAAACAAGTAGTGGATGAGCGGGGCTTTCAGACCATGATTTGCGTGAGCGGCCTGGCCACCACCACCACGCCCGGCGCGGTGCGGCTGGGTAAGGGTGATGCACCGGGCGCTATGCTGGAAGAGTGGGGCTGGAGTAATGACGTTGATGCGCTGGCGACCGACGTGGCCACGATTGAATTGGTGAGCAACCTGGCCAATCTGACGTTTAATGAGTCGGAGACTATCCGCGCCAATGTA
Organism: Fibrella aquatilis; assembly: GCF_017353255.1. Classification (GTDB taxonomy): domain Bacteria; phylum Bacteroidota; class Bacteroidia; order Cytophagales; family Spirosomataceae; genus Fibrella; species Fibrella aquatilis. The sequence continues at coordinate 209,036 of NZ_JAFMYU010000003.1, forward strand.
GCGGTAAAGCAGCCCAAGGAAGCGGGTAAGGGCTTGTCAACCAACGATTACAGCACCGCCGACAAAAACAAGCTGGCGGGCATTGCCCCTGGTGCCACGGCCAACAGTACCGATGCCCAGTTGCTGGCGCGGGCCAACCATACCGGCAGCGAGACCATTACCGGCGGCGACCAAACCACGCTGCTGGCCCTGGTGCGGGCGGCCGGTGGTGGCGTGCTGGCCAAAGCCACCGTCACCGGGTTTGGTGATGCGATGGTCTTGCAGGGGGGCAACAACGCCGAGCACACTGAACTGCGGATCGCGTCTTTCGGTGGGCGAACAGCCCTCTTCCGAGCCTCTTCAGCCGGGGGCACCAGTGAATTTTCCGTCGATTCGGGCGGTAACACCGTTTTCCGGGGTAATGCGGCGGGGTCGATGTATTTCGATGCCCTTAATGGTACCCTCATCTTCCGGGGGGTAGGGTATGCCGAACTAGCCCGCTTAACCAATGGTCGGCTGTTGGTGGGTACTACCACCGACAACGGCCGGGACCGGCTTCAGGTGAACGGATCTATTTTACAGCAATTCGTCACCGCCCCCGCCGATCCGACCACGGCCACCGTGCTGGCGGGTACGTTTCTGGTTTGGAAAACCACCGGTGGCCCGCTGAAGCTGTGGGCCAACGACGGCGGCACCCTCAAATCGGTGGCGTTAACGTAAGGACCAATACCAAAGATAATTCGGCGGTCGCGGCCACGTCGCGCTGCTGCACCAGGCTGCGCGGAGCCACTTTTGGCCCGATCTGGCCCCAACTTCCGAGAAACGACGCATGACCACCAAATTTTCTACTGTTTTGCTGGTTTTCCTGGCACGGGCGGTTTGGGCGCAACCCGACACCACCCGGAGCGCCCGGATCGTGCCGTTGACCATCCGCCCGGCACCAGCTGGCGACAGCGTGTCGATCAGTCGCTACGACCTGGCTAAGCTCGAACTGGCCCGCCAAACGCTGCTGGCCATCGACTACACCGACACCGATGAGCTGATCAGCATCCTGAAAGAACAGGCGGCGTTGTCAGATCAGGGACGGGAACAACTCATGGCGTTGACCCAAACCCGGCTGCGCACCTTGCAGGATTCATTGCAACGCCAAACCGCTGCCCTGGTGGCCGTGTCGCGGCGGCTGGAGCGGGCGGGCAGCCACCTGGGCCGCGATGACTGGTTGCTGAGTCAGACCGCCGCCAGTCTACGCCGTTCCCGCCGCCGACTGTGGTGGGAACGAATGGGCACCGGTGCGCTGGGCGTGGCCCTGGGCATTACGGTTGGGTCATTCAGCAAGTAACCCATTAAATCAAAAAAAGACCCGTCGAACGTCATCGGCGGGTCTTTTTTGTGTAGCATTGTGGCCAATCTCAACCAACCATTCACATGCATTTAGCTACCAAATTAGTAACAGCATCACTCTTTGTATCGATGCTAGTCGGCTGTACCATCAACACCGTTGACCCAACCAAAACCACGTCGGGAAGCACCACTGGGGGCGGCACGGCCAAGCAGGATTGCGAATTGAAAGGGTATGGCTGGATAGACGCCAGCAACACATCGAAAAACCCCTATGACCTCTGGTTAAATGGGGTCTACGTGATGCGGCTGAGTGGCAACACGCTGACCAAAAACATTCAGATATCGCAGGGGCCATCCAAGATTTATGTCAAGCAGGTCACTGGCTATTTGCTCTATCCCACTGAAGTTACCTGGTCGCCGACCATCAACAGTTGCAAGAGTATGGCTATCTCGTTTCCCTAATACGACTGCCTGACAGGCTATTCCACAAAAAAGCCCCATTCACCAGAATGGGGCTTTTTTGTGAGGTAAACTCAGAGGTGGCCACGGTGCAGTTTCCAGGTGGGAAAAATCATGTCCCAGTCTTCGCCCCACACCAGGTTGCCCCGCTCAATCTGAAAGGTTTTGAACTGCTCAGGATCTTTGTAGGGATCAATGTAGGGGTGGGTGTGCGTGGCTAAATAGGGGCCAAAATCGACCACTTGCCGGGTGTCATCGCTAAAGCGAATGGCCACTTTATAGCCCTCCACCCACTGGGCCGCAACGACCTGAAGACTTACAGCTTTTTGGTGATTTTTTCGTTTTTCACCGTTGTCTTTAAGACGTGTATTTTCATCCATTTGTCCACGATGCCATTAGCATAGTTTTCAATAAAGCGATTGACTTCTTTTTGCTTGTCGGCGGGTAACAGCTTGGCTCCCCGCACTTTACGCACTTTCAGTGTTAACACTTCATCCTCAAAATGAAGTTCAACTTTAGCGGCATATTCGGCGTATTGCACATGGACGTGAATGGGCATGTGGTCGTCGGTATAGATGAACAGCACATAGCCCAGGTACTCGTAAATTTTTGGCATTGAGGTAACAGGATAATGGTCAACGAGTACTACTCACCAGATCCGGTTTCGATGTCCTTTTTCCACTGGTTAGGATCGTGATAGACAATGTGCTTGCGCAGCGCCCGGCTGGCGGGGCTGTCGATACGGCGCTTGGGTGAAGCGGTCTTGGTTGCCCCCGAACGGGGCTTTGTCTGTGTACTCATGGTGGTTGGCGCTAAACGGCTACTGGCTCAATCGTAGGCCTAAATATACAAAATACCCACCGGCTGCACAGGGTAGCCGGTGGGCATGTTACTTACGCCAGCCGCAGGCTCCGGTGGTCGATGTCGCCGTAATGCGCCAGGTACTTGGTCGAGCTTAGCCCCAGCATTTTGGCCACCTGGTCTTTGCTCCACTTCTTTTCATTCAAAAAGAAGTCGGTGAAGCTCTTGCGGCCTACTTTGCTGGTGAGTGGTACCGTGATCTTGGCCGCAATGGCCACCAGCTTCAGGGTCTGGTTGAGTTTCTGGTTGCTCATGTGGGGCAACGCGTCGATGCTTCCCGCCTGGTCGATCAGCCGACCGGCCAGGTCAGTGACGGGTACGATGAGTTCTTTGCCTGACTTCTGGCGGTCATCCACGATAAACCGCTGCCCATCCAGTACGTGCAGTTCGGCCGACGTCAGGTTGGTGTAGTCGATGTAGTGCATCCCTGTTGCGCACATAAACAAAAACATCGTCCTCGCCCGGATCATGCGGTCGAGGTAGGGCCGCAGCACCACGATTTGGGCGAGGTCGGCGCGCTCCAGCTGGTCGATCTGTTCCCGCGTCAGGTAGATGGGTTTGCCTGGCGCTTCGCGGGGGATGCGCAGGCCGTGCAGGCGGTTGGCGTTGATGTGCTCCATCATTACCCCGTGGTCGAGCACCGCTTTCAGGAGGTCCAGGTGTTTGCCGACGTAGTTGGGTTTGTAGCTTTTGAGCAAATGCGCCTGCCAGGCTTTGGCAAAGGCCACGTTGGTGGCTTCAGCCAGTAGGGTAGGAGTTTGGCCCGTGTCGTTGAGATAGGTCAGCAGGTTGGCTAGTCGATCCTGGTAGGCTGAAAAGGTCGATTGGGTGATGCCGCCCGGCTGACCGACCGTCTGTTCTTTGGCAAATAAGTATGCCTCCAGCAATTGGGCCAACGTATACTCCAGTCGGCGCTTGCCGACGTAGGTTTCCCGGATCATGTGCGCGGTGACGGGCCGGTTTTTGGCCTCGAAATGGTGGTAGATGGAATACAGTTTGGCCCGGATCCACTCCAGGCGCTGGGTGTCGGTCTGGGCGCGGTCGTTGCGGCCCTTAATCTGTTGCAGCCGGGCGTTCCAGTCCGAGCGGTTCAGCTCGACGCCGGTGCTAAAGGCGTTGGCCCGGATGCCGTTGACGCTGACGCGGCATTGGATCGTTGCCCTGGTGGCGTAGGTGGCTGACGGCCGGGCAATGAAGCGAACGTTCATGTGTTTTTAACATGGTTTTGGTTGAGTTATAAAAATCAAAAACCAGGTGCTACAAACGTGCCGCCATTCCCTGACCGGTCGGGCTGTGGGCGAATGTTTAGCCAGTGGTCCAGAACGTGACCAGAAGTTTACAGGCCTGGTTGATCAGCCTGCCCACATGCGGCATAAAAAAAGCCCGCTACAGTAGCGGGCTTGCTGGTAATGAACCTAGTTGCAGAGAGAGAGGGATTCGAACCCCCGGACCTGTTACAGTCAGCGGTTTTCAAGACCGCCGCAATCGACCACTCTGCCATCTCTCTGGGTGATTGATGATGCAAAAGTAGGCCGATTTCTGACAATTGTCAAGCCCACTGGGGAAAAAATGGCCCGAAACGGCCTGAAAACCGTATTTTTGCACCCGAAAACAGACCCGCCCCCAACGTAATCGGTTGATTACGAACCGGTCAGCGGGCTTATCTTCCGGCTTCGTTTACTCCCCAATTCTGTACTCTTGGAACTCCTCGATCCCCTGCCTACCGTAGAAACCGCCCGCAAACTGGGTGTGCTGCCCGACGAATTCGACCGTATCGTAGCGATCTTGGGCCGCCAGCCCAACTTCACCGAGCTGAGCATCTTTTCGGTGATGTGGTCGGAACATTGTTCCTACAAAAATTCCATCGTCTGGCTCAAAACCCTCCCCCGCGACTCAGACCGGATGCTGGCCAAAGCAGGCGAAGAAAACGCGGGTCTGGTCGATATTGGCGACGGGCTGGCCTGCTCGTTCAAGATCGAATCGCACAATCACCCCTCGGCGCTGGAACCCTATCAGGGCGCAGCAACGGGCGTGGGCGGTATCAACCGCGATATTTTTACGATGGGTGCCCGGCCCATTGCCCAGCTTAACTCGCTCCGGTTTGGTGACCTCTCCCTGCCCAAGACCCGTCGGCTGTTGCGCGGCGTGACAAAGGGCATCGGCGATTACGGCAACGCTTTTGGCATTCCCACGGTGGGCGGCGAAATCTATTTCGACGAGTGCTACAACACCAATCCCCTCGTCAACGCCTTTTCGGCGGGCATCGTGGAAATTGGCAAATCGGCCAAAGCGACCTCCTACGGGGTGGGCAATCCGGTGTTTATTGTGGGTTCGGCTACGGGTAAAGACGGCATTCATGGGGCTACGTTTGCCTCGGAAGATATTTCGGCGGCCTCGACCGATAAGCTCCCGGCGGTGCAGGTAGGCGATCCGTTCATGGAAAAACTCCTGCTGGAAGCCACACTAGAGATCATCGCCACGGGCTATGTGATTGGTATTCAGGACATGGGCGCGGCAGGCATCATCTGCTCGACCTCGGAAATGAGCGCCAAGGGCGAACACGGCATGATCATCGACCTAGACAAAGTGCCCACCCGTCAACCCAACATGGCCCCGTTCGAGATTCTGCTGTCCGAGTCGCAGGAGCGGATGCTGGTGGTGATCGAGAAAGGGAAAGAAGGTATCATCCAGGGCATTTTCGACAAGTGGGATCTGCACTGCGCCCAAATTGGCGAGGTGACCGCCGCCCCCGCAGACGGCATTGGCCGGCTGCACTTCTACCGCTACGGTCAGCTTGTGGCCGACGTGCCCGCGCATGACCTGGTGCTGGGTGGTGGCGCGCCGCAATATCGCCGCGAATACAAAGAACCGGCCTACATTAAGGAGTTTGCCAAATTCCGCATCGGCACCGTTCCCGATGTAACAACCGACGAACTCGGCGACGTAGCCCGGCATTTGCTGGGTCACCCCAACATCTGTTCGCGGCGGTGGGTCTACGAGCAGTACGACTCGATGGTGGGCACGGCCAACCGCAGCACCAACGCCCCGTCTGACGCCGCTGTAGTGCGGGTAAAGGGCGCGGGTATTCCTAAAACGGACAAATCCATCGTGATCACGGTAGACTGCAACAGCCGCTACGTGAACGCCAACCCCTTCACCGGGGCGCAGATTGCCGTGGCCGAAGCCGCCCGCAACATTGTTTGCACCGGTGGCGAGCCATTGGCCGTGACCAATAACCTGAACTTCGGCAACCCCTACGTGCCGGAGGTGTACTGGCACTTCGTAGAGGCTGTGAAAGGCATGGGCGAAGCCTGCGCCCGCTTTGAAACCCCCGTCACGGGCGGCAACGTGAGCTTCTACAACCAATCGTCGGACGATGGGCCGGTGTTTCCCACGCCTACCATTGGCATGCTTGGTTTGATGGAAAAGCCCGACAACCGGATGACGCTGAACTTCCAACAGTCAAGCGCAGGAGCGCCTGCCGACTTCATTTATTTGATCGGTTCACCGCAGAATGATATTGCTTCGTCGGAGTACCTGTACTCATACCGGAAGGTGAAAGCCTCGCCCGCCCCGGCGTTCGACATAGAGCAGGAGATTGCCGTACAAGCTGTTGTGAAACAGTTGATTACCAAAAAGCTGATTGCCTCGGCCCACGACGTTTCCGACGGTGGTTTGTTTGTGGCCGTAGCGGAATCTGCCATGGCTGGCGGCACCGGCTTTGCCATCGCCACCGACCCGGAATACCGCAAAGACGCGTACTTGTTCGGGGAAAGCCAGAGTCGGGTGGTTGTTTCCGTGTCGGCTAGTCAGCAGGCTGACTTCGAGGCGTTTATGGACAAAGCCCACGTGATCTGCACGCAGATTGGCACCGTTACCCCCGCCGATTACGTCGTAGATGGGCAGGTTATAACCGCTTCTGATAAAGCTACGATGCTCTATAATAATGCCTTGGGTGAGATTATGGCATAGCAGCCAAAGCATAGATGCAGCGTTATTTTATCCAACTAAGTTACAAGGGGACGGATTTTCATGGGTGGCAGATTCAGCCGAATGGTGTCAGTGTGCAGCAGGTGCTCGACGAAACACTGACGCAGCGACTTAGTCGGCCGATCTACGTAACGGGGAGTGGCCGGACTGATGCGGGTGTTCATGCGTCGCAGCAGTTTGCGCATTTCGATACCGACGGAGACCTGCCCGAGACCGACATGCTGGTTTATTCGCTCAATAACATGCTACCCGATGGCATCGCCATCCACGACATCTTTCCCGTTGCGCCAACTACTCATGCCCGTTTTTCGGCTACGGCACGGTATTATCAGTACCACATCCGTCGGCAGAAAAGCCCGTTTCTAGCCAGCCTGAGCTATATTTTTCGGCCTGAGCTAGACGTGCCGCTCATGAATGGGGCCGCGTCCAAACTGCTGGAGCACAGTAATTTTCGCAGTTTCAGTAAAGTGCGCACCAACGTAAACCATTACCATTGCCGCATCATGCGGGCCGAATGGGAACAACGCGCAGACGAACTCGTTTTCCATATTAAGGCCGACCGGTTTCTCTACGGCATGGTGCGCTGCCTGGTGGGTACGCTGCTCGACGTGGGGCAGCACCGCCTGACCGTCGAGGAGTTCGTGGCCATCATTCGGGCCGAAGACCGCACCGCCGCCAGCCGGGCCGTACCCGCCAGTGGCTTATTTTTAACCGAAGTAAGCTACCCGGAGGGACTGCTGAAGGGTAGTTCAAAGTCCAATGTCTAAAGTTTAAAGTTACCCTTTCGTGGTTGCATTGAACTTTGGACTTTAAACGTTAAACTCATTTTGCTTACAGGCATTATTATTCTCGCAGCGGGTTCGTCGAAACGATTTGGCGGCATCAGCAAGCAGTTGTTGAGCATCAACGGCACTTCGCTGGTGCGCCATGCGGCCGAAGTGGCCCTAGCGGCTAATCTGGGTGGGCCGGTGGTGGTGGTACTCGGCGACCGGCGCGAACAGGTGGCCCCCGAACTAGACGGACTGGCCGTAACCCTGATCGACAACCCTACGCATACAGACGGCGTTGCATCGTCGGTGAAGATTGGGTTGGCGGGGCTGTTTTTGATGGAACCACGCATCGATAAATTCATTATCATGCCCTGCGACCAGCCTTACGTATCGGCGGGGTTGTTGCAACAGTTGGTGGTTACCCAGACCGAAACCGACAAAGGCATTGTGGCCACCCGCTACGCCGATCAGGTACATATGCCCGCCCTGTTTGCCCGCCGCTATGCCGAACCCCTGGCCGCGCTCACCGCCGACAAGGCCCCCAAATGGGTTATTATTAAGCACAAAAACGACCTGGCCGAAGTGGGCTTTGAACTAGCTGCTATTGACCTCGACCTCTGGACGCAGGTAGAAGCATTGAAGAAAAACGACTAGTTCTCTACATCAACTTCTTCACCAGCGTTTCCACCGTGATGCCTTCGGCTTCGGCTTTGAAGTTGCGCACCATGCGGTGGCGGAGAATGGGCAGGGCCACGGCGCGAACATCTTCAATGTCGGGCGAATATTTGCCGTTGAGCAGGGCGTTGCATTTGGCGGCCAGAATCAGGGCCTGCGACGCCCGCGGACCAGCGCCCCACTCAATGTATTGGTTGGTTTCGGTGGCGGCCATGGCGGTGTTGGGGCGCGTTTTATGCACCAGCCGCACGGCGTAATCAACCACGTTATCGGCCACGGGGACGCGCCGCACCAGGTGCTGAAACTCCAGAATCTGGTCGCCCGAAATGATCTGCTTTACCTGATACTTTTCGTCGGAGGTGGTGCTTTTCACAATGGCTAGTTCCGACTCGAACGAGGGGTAGTCGAGCCAGATATTGAACATAAACCGGTCCAACTGGGCTTCGGGCAGGGGGTAGGTACCTTCCTGTTCGATGGGGTTCTGGGTGGCGAGTACAAAAAATGGACGCCCCAGGCTGTAATTCTCCCCAGCAATAGTCACCTTATATTCCTGCATGGCCTCCAGCAGGGCCGACTGCGTTTTGGGCGGCGTCCGGTTGATCTCGTCGGCCAGGATGATGTTGGCGAAAATGGGGCCTTTGATAAACTTGAAATTCCGCGATTGGTCCAGCGTTTCCGACCCCAGAATATCCGACGGCATCAAGTCAGGTGTGAACTGTATTCGGTTAAAATCGAGGTCGAGCGCGCCTGCGATAGTCTGAATCAGCAGCGTTTTGGCCAATCCCGGCACGCCCACCAGCAGGCAGTGGCCCTGGCAAAAGATGGCCGTTAGCAGCAGCCGAACGGTCTCGTCCTGACCAATGATGACTTTGCCAATTTCGGCCCGCAATTTTTCGTACGACTCTTTCAGCGCTTCCGCCGCCGCAACATCCGATGAGTAAGGCACTTTTTTCTTTGTTAAGAGTGAATATTAAGTGGTAAGTGCTGAGTGGTAAACGGTAAGTGCTTCGCGTCAGAATAGACACGGTCGACACGAAGCACTTACCGTTTACCACTCAGCACTTACCACTAATTACTTGCTTGCGCCCCGTTGGTCTGGGTGGTGCCGAAAATCTTGCAGCCGTTGTATTCTGGCTCGACGGTAATGTACACGTCACTGACCGATTTGCGGAACCACTCGTCGATAGCCCGGTTCTTTTTGTTTTGCAGTACAATGTTCTGCAACTTCTCGAAGTCCAGTTTATAGTCGGCGGTGTGGGGTTCAATCTTGGCACGGTAGTACAAAATTCGTACCCCCGTTTTGCCGTCGTCGGAGCGGTAAGGGAGAACGGGGGTCATTTTGCCCACCGTCATGGTGTCCAGGGTCGAGAAAAGAGCGTAGTCCATCGTGCCGTCCATGGCCAGGCGACTGTTGCCCGTCTGCGGGTCGCGGAGCTGTCCACCGGCGTCGGCGGTGGCTTTGTCTTCTGAATGCAGCTTAGCGGCTTTCTCGAACTTCAGGCTATCAACCACAATCAGGGTACGCAGGCTGTCGAGGAAGCGCGTGGCGTCGGTCACGTCGAGACGGGCGTATTCGGGGCGGAGCAGGATGTGGCGGGCGTGGTATTCGGCCCCACGCGTTTCGATCAGTTGAATCAGGTGAAACCCAAACTCCGACTCCACCACGTCCGACATCTCGCCGGGTTTCAGTTTCAGGGCAGCCCCTTCGAACGGTGCCACCATGGCCCCCCGTTTGGCATAGCCCAGGTCGCCACCGTTGGGTGCCGAGCCTACATCTTCCGAGTTCGCTTTGGCCACCGCCGCAAAATCAGCCCCTTTCGAGATGCTGTCGCGCAGGGCCAGCAGCCGCTGACGCAACGTTTCTTTTTGTGACTTAGTCACCTTGGCATACCGCACAATCTGTGCAATTTCTACCTCAGCGGGCATATAGGGCAGGCTGTCGCGGGGAATGCTGTTGTAGAACTTCAGCACCTCGCGGGGCGTCACCTTCATCTTCTCGGTGATCTTTCGCTGCATTTCGCGCGTCACCAGCTGGTCTTTTACTTGCGACCGCACCTCGCTTTTCAGCATCTCCAGGCTTTTGCCAAACTGCTCAACAATGTTCTTTTCCGAACCGTATTGCTGCACCATATACGACATCCGGCCGTCGAGCTGACTGTCGATCTCCTTGTCAGGCACCACCACCGAGTCGATCTCGGCTTTAGCCAGCATCATCTTGCTGATCACCAGGCTCTCCAGAATCTGGCAGTCTTTGGGCGCTTTGGGGTTGCCCGCATACTGCTGCATCGACTCGTCGAGGTCCGATTTCAGCACGTAGTAGTTGTCTACTTTGGCGATGATTTTATTCAGCAGCACACCCTCCGTGGAGGTGTCGGCAGTGACAGCTTTTCTTGTAAACTTAGCCGAACCCGGCTTAGCCGGTCCCGACAAGCTGTGGGCCAGCGCGAGGGTAGATCCCAGCAGCCCGAGCGATATGGTTTGTACTAGATTCATGATGGCTTTATTAATTAGTTCAACTTTAACTCTTGAATGTTGAACTCATTTGACTAATCGTTTCAATTCGTTTTCGTTAACCTGCACGGGGTATTTTTCCCGAAGTGTAGCCAAAAACTGTTTCTCTAATTGTGCCTGATACTCGTTGATGACCGCTCCTCGTGCTTCGGCAAAGGTCTTGGGCCGGGCGGGTTCGATGCGGGTAATTTGCACCTGCGCCACTCGGTTGTTTACCGTCTTCGTCTGCGTACCCACCTGCCACGCCACCGCGTCGACGTAGGGGTTCTGCCCTTTGGCAAACAGGCCCTCGGTCAGCACCAGGGCGTCGGTAGCCGTGCCGCTGATGACCCGCGCTACGTCGAGCTTGTCGGTCGAGGCGTAGGTGAACGTGACGCGTCGGGCCGACTGCGTTGCGTTGGCTCCGGTTAGTGCTGGGCGGAAGGCCCGCAGGTCTTTTTCAGTGATCCGCGATAGCGTTATGCCGTTGGTCGTTAGGTATTTAACTACGTTGCGGATGCGGCTGGCCGACGCGCTGTCTGCTTCCGTGACCTCATGCGAACCGGTCACTTCTAATACATAAGCCGGGTTTTTGACCATCGCTACCAGCACGTCGAACAGTTGGTCACGGGCGGCGCTGGTCAGCATGGTTTGGTTGCGCTCGTAACGTAGTTCGGGTGCCGACCGGCGCAGGGCGTAGGGAGCAGGGCCTGACAACCGGCTCTGAAGCTGGTCGATGAGGGCTTTATCCTGCGCCACGGCAATGGTTGCGGCCACACGTTCGGGGTAGTTATAGTTAGCGCGGTGGGCTTCGTAATAGGCTTTTTGCCCTACCGAATCGGCCATTGATCGCTCCCACACCTGCTCTTCCATCACCTGCGAGAGCAACACACCGTCACGCACTTCGGCCAGCAGGTTACGGAAATCGGGGTATTTGCGCTCCAGATTGGCTTCTTCGGTGGCCAGCAACTGGTCGCCCACAAAGCGGGTATACAGCTTTTCCAGCACGGCAGCGGGGGCCACGGCGGGCGCACCATCGCGGCGGGGTGTTTGCTTCTGCCGGGCATAAGCCAGAAACGCGCTGATGGGCACGGTCTTGCCGTCGATAGTCAGCAGGGGTTGGCCTGATGCGTCGGTGATGGCGGGTTTCCATTTGCCCTGCAACAACGACGAGTCGGCGGTGGCGAGCACGGACTGTTTCACGCTGGCGTATTCGGTGATGGGGTATTCGCGGCTGAGGCGGGTCAGAGTAGCCTGCCGCAGCACCTCGGCGCGGGTGTCGGTCACTACCTTTTGCCGCAGGGCCGGGGCCAGTTCAGCAAACGACTCCATCGGTTTCCGCTCAATGAGTTTCAGAATATGCCAGCCGTAGTTGGTTTGCACCGGCGGACTGATGCTGCCCGGCGTGGGGAGGGCAAAAGCGGCGGCTTCCAGGGCGGGCACTACCTGCCCAGTGGCGAAGGGTGGCAACTTACCACCCGCGTTTTTGCTCTGCACGTCGTCGGAATAGGCGCGGCAAACGGCTTCGAACGGCTCACCCGCCTGCAATTTGGCGTAAGCCTCGTCTATTTTGGTTTTGGCTTCAATGGGGGCGTTGGGCGTGGCCGAGGGCGATACCCGCACCAGAATATGCGCCACCTGCACCTTCCCGCGCGAGGGTCGGCGGTCGTTGACGCGCAGCACGTGGTAGCCAAACTTCGAGCGGATGGGCATGGAAATGGTGCCCACGGGTGTGGTGTAGGCCGCCGTTTCAACGGGATAGACCATCTGGAACGCCGTGAACCAGCCCAGCGTGCCGCCATTCTGCCGGGCGGTGGGATCAGCCGAAAACTGGTCGGCGAGGGTGTTGAAGGCTTCTCCTTTCAAGAGTCGGTTGCGCAACTCGATAGCCTGCCCGTACGCCTTCAGCGTGTCGGCGGGAAGGGCTTCTTCGGCCAGAGCGATGAGAATGTGCGAGGCGTTGACTTCCTGCTGCATCCGTTGGTAGGCTTCGTTGGCCAGCTGCTCCACCAGCCCTTTGTCAGTCAGGTAAGGTTGGGCAAGCTGCTTGCGGTAGGTGGCCATTTCTTCGCGGAAGGCCTCTGTGGTGTCGCGCCCGGCCTGTTCGGCGGCCAGCACCTTCAGTTTCAGGTTGGTATACAGCTCCAGGTACCCGCGCATGTCGGTACGCTGCGTGGTGTCAGACGAGAGCTGATTTTTGGTAAATGAATCGAAAAACTCGTCGCTGGTAATGGTCCGGTTCTGGCCCAGCGTAAGCACCACCGGCTTGGGGGCGGGCACTACCGGCGCGGGAGGCGTCACGGCCACGGGTTTCGCCGACTGGCAACCCGACAGCAGGGTCAGAAAAAGCCCGGCGGCGGCAAGCTGAGGGCCAAATGGGGAGTAGTTTCGGGGAGAAATCAACGAGAGAGGAATGGGCATTTTCTGGCGCATATCGCTACAAAACAAACAGCCCGACAGGCGTTTAGATTCCGGTAGGTTACTCATCAAAGGTAGTCATTATTGGCCAGAAGGCCCCATTTTAAGGGTTTTTAACGCCACATCGTAGGTCAGTTCGTAGTCGAACGAGTCGCGCAGGTGCTGTCCGGTAAAGCGGGCCGGTATGTGCAGTTGCTGCTTGCCCGACTTGCGCCAGGCGGCATCGTCAATGGTCACGCTGCTTTGGCCCAGCACGTCGTCATCGTCGAGCTGATTGGCGAACTGCAAACCCAGCCCCGCCGCTGCCAGCCCCGCCGAGACGTATTTCAGGGGCGTGAGCACTTCGGTAGCCGTCAGCAAAATGCCCGCTGGCACCGCCACGATGTTGTTCAACTTCTGAATCTGCATCACCAGCGTACTGGCCGTTTTGTAATCGTCTACTTCCACCAGCACCACCGAGGCCACAATTTTGCCCCCGCGTGGCATGGGTAATCGCACCGGAATGGCCTGCGCCAAATTGGCCGACTGCCCCTTTTTCAGCGTCTCCACACCCCAGCCGCCGTTGATGACCCCAACGGCCTTGTTTTGGTTGTCATAGCTCACCAATGAATAGGCCAGCATGACCTCGTCGCGGCGACTAATGGTTTCTTCGAGGTTATTAGCCCGCAGGCTGCGGGGCGTCAGTTCAGCCGTCAGTGATTTCGGCGCGGCGCAAGATGTGAAGAGCAGGAGAGAACTGATAAAGAAAGGATGACGCATGAACCAAGTACGGATTCAGAACCCCATTTGTTGTACGTGGATAGACAAAACCACGTCTGTGAACTGGGCCTATGCAACGAAGTTTGTTTACTGCCGGTGTTTACATGATACTGGGAGAACAATGCAGGCCGCTAAGTAACTAATGCAGTAACTCATATGGCAGCTACAATATAAATTGAGTTACTTTCCGTTGACTGTACAGTATAAATCCGTCTCAGGTTAACTTGTCATGAAAACTTCTGTCCTTCACCTATTGCTTTTGCTTTGCATTGGTCAAGCGGTAGCTCAACAAAGTATAAAGTCAGCTGCTGATTTTGATAAAGTGGTAGCAACTGCCCGCGAACAACACAAACCCATTTTCTTAGACTTCTACACAACGTGGTGTGCGCCTTGTAAACAAATGGACAAGCTAGTTTTTAGCCGCCCTGATGTTCAGCAAGTAGTAACTCAGCAATTCGTCAGTGCCAGAATTGACGCAGGTAGTTCATTCGGGTTATTATTGAAACAAAATTTCAATGTAGAGGCCTATCCAACGCTTTTATATCTGGATGACTATCAGGTGCCGCTCTATACGCAGGTAGGTAGCTTAGATGCAAAATCGTTTATCGATTTATCAAGGAAAGTAGTCGGATTATTTAGTGAAAATAAACCTGTTTCCTATTATGAACAGCTTTATGAAAAAGGCGAACGAGGTGATGCATTCATGAAACGGTACTTGCAAAAAATGATCGATGCTAACTTGGACGTTAAACTAAGCGATCAGCTAGGGAAATACCTTGCCAAACAGCCTGCCGATTCCTTGTATACGCCCGATAATTTTCAGTTTGTCTTGTCCTACGTGGCTGATTGCAATAATCCTTATTTTCATGTATTGGAGCAACGCCATACTCGAAAATTGCCGTTTGCTACGGTCATAAAGGCAGATCGGAGCTATAACAAAGCAATCAAAAACTGCCTCAGCCAGGCAATACGAAATAAAGACAATACTATGTTCAAAAGAATAGAAGATGTTGAGTTAAGCGATTCAACAAACATGTCGCCAGACGTAACGCTTCTACGTCTGCGGCTCAATTATTATAAAGAAACAGATCAAGATTCTTTGTACATACACTGGATGAACTACTATATGGATAAATGGGCCGGGTCGAAAGATGATAGTCTGATTAACGTTGCACAAAAAGCTTATCACAGACTGTTTCAGAAAGAAAAACGTACTGCTGCCGATGAAGCGGAGTTTATCAGGAAATGGATGCGCGGCGATAAGGAAACAATGGCGATTAATCTGAATGATAATGCTTTTGTTATTTATGAAAAAAATGGTTCGGTATATCAATTGAAGAAGGCGCTTCAATGGAGTCGAAAGTCAACAGAGTTACTACCCGAAGCTGCTCATTTTGATACGTATGCTCATTTACTTTACAAGCTTGATCAGAAAGAAGAAGCGGTGAAGCAGCAGAAAAAGGCCATTGATGTAGCTCGTCAGGCTAATGAAGATAGTAAGCGGTACGAAGCTGAATATAATAAAATGGTTCTGGGGCAACTTTGATGTTCGATTTTAACCAACCTTAAGCAGAAAGGTATTCAGTCAAAAAAGGCAATTTTAGTGCCTCACCCTCCCGTGGCGAAGCCTTCGAAGACGGTCATGCCGCCATCGATGAAGGTGCTGGTACCGGGCCCCGGTGATGTAGTTTATATCAATCTGGCGAACTATTGGAGGGTCGAGGCACGCAGATGGGGATTACTTTCCCTCACTGTAAGCACCAATAAGCCGCTGAAAGGCCAGAATTGTATTGCCCAGGTTAGGGTTGCTGGCCCGTAGAATGAGCGAGGTAAGGAAAACGGACCCGTCAGTATCGGCTAAACGACTGTCTATTTTCACAAAGTTGAGTTGACCATACTGCTCAAACCAACCACTAAATTTTCGTTGTCGCGCAGCTCCCCGACTGTCCGACGATTCGCAGATATAAACCACTACGCGCTCGTGAACACGCATGAACTGCTCGAAAACGGCAGCTATCGTTGGTGGAATTCGTGGGTCTATTGCAGGAGGTTTTCCGCCGGGATTACTAATGAGCGCAATCACCATTTCATAAACGTGCGGCTCAAGCAGTGGTTCATCTGGAAACAGATAGCCACTTGGCTTGAACCGCACTTCGTAGGCTATGTCCTGATCGGTTGTGAAGTAAAACAAATTCGATTCATTGCCGGACGAATCGATTTCATAGCTCACTAGCCGCTTGTCTTTTAGCTGCATTTTTCCGGCGGAGTTCGGCGACAATGGCCTGTTTAGCAGGGTCATTTTTGAACTCCTCGACCATTTTCTTTTGCTCAGCGCGCTTATTAGCCAACATCGTGCGCAGAAAAGTGAGACCACGTTCACTAACCGGCATTTCTTTTTCGGTAGGTGTCATCGCTTTGTCTGGTTTGTGTTCTCCCAAACCTACAAAAAATGGGCCGTTTTAGTGCCTCACCCTCCCGTGGCGAAGCCTTCGAAGACGGTCATGCCGCCGTCGATGAAGATGCTGGCGCCGGTGATGTAGTCGGCATCGTCAGAGGCGAGGAAGACGGCGAGGTTGCCGATATCTTCGGGTTGGCCAATGCGGTTGTAGGGCACCAGCGTCATCAGTGAATTATAGGCCTGCGGGGTGCTCCAGGCGGCGGTGTTGATAGGTGTCTGAATAGCACCGGGGCAAATGCTGTTGACCCGGATTTTGCGGTCACCGTATTCCTGCGCCATCGACTGCATTAGCATCTTAATCGCCCCCTTGGTGGATGCGTAGTTGGCGTGGCCCGCCCAGGGAATCAACTCATGCACCGAACTCATGCAGATAATTTTGCCCGTCGCCTTCGATACCTCCGGGCGGGGGCCACGGCGCAAAAACTCGCGGATAGCTTCGCGGGCGCACAAAAATTGCCCCGTCAGGTTCACGTCGATCACCAGTTGCCACTGCGCCAGGGTCATCTCGTCGAACTTGGCGTCGCGTTGCAGGCCCGCGTTGTTTACTAGTATATCAATCGTGCCGAAGTGGTCAATGGCCTGTCTGAACATGGCCTGCACCTGATCTTCTTTAGATACGTCGGCCATCAGGGCCAGGGCGTCAACGCCGTAGCCTTTAATTTCGGCCACGATGGCCTCGGCATCTTCGGGCTTCGAGACGTAATTGATGATCACGTTGGCCCCGGCCTGACCAAGTGATTTGGCCACCCCGGCCCCAATGCCTGAGTTGGCTCCTGTAATTAGGGCGGTTTGTCCCGAAAGTTTTTTGTCTGCCATAAGTTGCGGTTGACGTTGTGTGGTTTGCTCTCCTAATTACTACCAAAGGCACTGTTTGGTTAATCGGCGCTACCGATTTAATAGCTTCTTAAACTTTCGGGCGGGGGGCGGGTTCAATTCCAAACGAACCAACTAAAACCATGATTGAACGCCCCGAATCAGGACAGTCGCCCAGCGACGAAGACCCTAAACCCGGCACTTTCCTGAAAGAAGTAAACGAAGACACCGACGTAGATGCCGATGAGGTAAAAGACAAGTCAGACGGCATGCAGGAAACGGATTACCTCGGCAGAAGCAATCTTCGCAACCGAGATAAAGAGTCGGAAGAAGATAAGGCGTAGGGCGGGTGTACGGGCTGCCTACAGCGTTGGCCGAACCGTTTTAATGATGGCAAGCACTTCAGCCTGCACCTCTACATCGAACGCTACATTCAATGACTCTTTCAACTGCCCTTTTTCCGATAAGTAGAGCAGGCCCAGCGATTTGGGGGCTACGGAGTAATAGAAAATCCCGAGGGTCTGGCTTCCCTGCATCAGTGTAATCGATTTGTCGAGGGTTTGGCCGTTGTAGGTTACTGACGTGGATGCGCCCCCAAAAAGTGGGTTGCCATATTCATTGCAGGTAAGCGGGCCGCAGAAGCTATAGCTGAAAGCAGCCCGTTTGTCTATGCGGTTTTTTCCAAAGCTCAACCCCTCGAACCCAACGGCGCCTTCGCCTTCGTAGCCGCTCGGAAACTTGATGGTGTAGGCCGTGTTGAGTTTAATCGCTGGCCAATTTGTCGGGTCGGTAGAGATGGTAACCGTGTTGCCGGGCGTAGGGGTTGGTTGAACCGTGTCCTTACTGCGGCAAGTCACTAAAAACCCAACAAACAGGAGTATAACGAGCTGACGCATGGTAATTTGCTCTTTTCAATAAAACGAACAGACAAACGTTTCCGTGTAAAGATAAATCGCTGGCAGCGACTGTGGCTGTTACATCGCGGCTGTTTATCAGAAGGTACATAGCCAGCGCACTAATCCCTGTTGGGCTTACTTTTCTTCTTCCGCACCACCAGTTCCCGGTACCCAAACGTGGGGTCGGGTTCGCGGCTGAAAACAACGTCCGGCAGTATTCCCACTACAATCTCGGCGGTGGTGTAGACCTTGCAACCAACCATCAGGTGGCCACCGAGGGTGCGCCCGGTAGAGTCGGAGACCGATAGATGAACATGACTACCGCTAGCGGCAAGTGTGCCCACCAGCGAGACAATCTCGAAGTGACCCTGGTAGTGCGTTGGCCCATCCTGGTTAGCCAGCCGCAGCGACACATCGGTTAAGCTACCCACACAGGTAAGCAGCGTACCGGCCGCAATGTGCTGATTTTGAACCAGTTCATCCAACGCCAACTTTAGATCCTGCCCCGGTTTCAGGCGAAAAGACAGGGTAGTCATGGCCGACGGTTGGGCCGAAACGGTGGGCTGGGCGGTGGTGGTTTCCATAGTGGCGACGAGCAGATAGAGCGTAAACAATAAAATAGCGGGCATAGCGGTTAATGTGATGTGTGATTGAACCGAGGTATGCGAAAATACACCCTCCCAGCCATTCTTGCCGCTTTCCTGCTTACGGGAAGCACCGCCCTAACGCCCCAATCGGGCGAAACCATAACGACGGTTGCCGCAGTGGCAGCCAACCCAACGCGTTTTGACGTCATAGACACCTATGCCCGAAACGCGCCGGAAGCTTATGCAAAAAGTCTGCAAAGCCTTAGTGAGTACCTAACCTCGCCTGCCCGCACCGACCTGGCCAAAGCCCGCTCGATCTACGCCTGGATCACGTCGCACGTGCGCTACGACATGAGTACCTACACGGGTGCGTCCTACGCGTCGGAGATAGCCTATGCCAACCGGGCGTTGCAAAGCCGCCGTACGGTATGCACTGGTTTTGCGCTGTTGTTCAAGCAGTTGCTGACCCGGGCGGGGGTAGAGGCCATCACCGTAAAAGGCTTTTCTCGCTATGCCGATTCGCAGGCGGGCCTGCCTACGGGGGGCATTGACCACGAGTGGAATGCTGTGCGTTTGGATGGTGACTGGTATCTCTTCGACCTTACGTGGGCCTGTACGACCGCGCAGAAGGGAAGGCCAAACGATTTCTATTTCATGACCGATCCGCAGGCGTTTATTGCGCAACACCTGCCGCTCCAAAGCCGCTGGCAACTGCTGGACCGACCCGTGAGCAAACCCGATTTTGACCGGTTTCCGAAGTATTACGATGCCTACTTCACCTTAGGTTTCACTCCTTATTTTCCTAAACAGGGGTTGCTCCGCGCTTATGACGGTGTCACGTTGAATCTGACCAACGAGGAAAACGTTGAGTTTTGGTGTTCGGCTGGCCCACGTGGTTCGGGTTCTTCGTCAGCGGTGCCCATCAGAATTACCCGCCGCGACGATCAGTATCAGTTGCAGGTAAAGCTGCCTGCCAGGGGACCACAAACGTTATATGTGTTTGCTAAGCCCAAAGCCAACTCCCGCGAATCCTACAAACAGTACGCTGCTATTGCTTCATTTACGGTGCAGTAAAAAAGTGGTGAGTGGTAAACGATGAGTGGTGAGTTTGCTTCCGCTAGAGTAGATACGCTGGCGGAAGCAAACTCACCACTCATCGTTTACCATTTACCGTTCTGTTACAAACGAAAAAGGCCCAGATCGTGAGATCTGGGCCTTTTTCGTTTGTAACAGCCGCTTACTTATTCACTTCGTCGATGCCGAAGCTCATGTCGCGGCGACCGCTGTTACCACCCCGGCGCGATTTCCGTGGGGCTGGCGGCGTAACCATCTTCTGATACTGCTCGGCGTTCAGCGGCTTCAGGTCGGTGATCGAGTACGTGTTATCGCTGATCACGGTATTGAAGCTACCTACGCTACGCTCTGGCTGACCATTGCAGGGTAGTTGCGTTACGCTGAACACAGCACGGAAGTACTGTACCTGCGGACGAACGCGACGGCCTTTGAACCGGATGGCTTTGCCACTTTCGATCTGCGACTTCTCCTGTTGCAGTGTGCGGGCCAGATCGCCTGGCAGCTCACGAATGTTCAGGATCAGTGCTGTCGTGTCGAACTCGAATGGCTGGGTAGCCAGGCGACGATTCAGCGTACGGTAGCGCAGACGGGTGGTAGTATCGCCTACCGACGTAACCTGACCGTTGCAATAGCAGATATTAGCTATCTCACGCGTGTATGGGTTGCGGTAGTATACCTCCAGGCGCTCTAGGCGATGACGGAATTCGCAGGGAGGATTTGGCGGAGGCGTACCTGTTTTCAGGCTACCCAATACGGCGAAACTCGTCGTAGCTACTTCGCTCATGCAATCACCGCACTTGGCTGTTTGGTGGTTATGCACCGTTATATAGTAGAAACCGCGCGTTGGCTTGCCATTCTGCAAATACTGCGTGGGGAACGCCAGCGTGGTGTCCTTCGTATCGACCACCTGCGCAATGATCTGATCTCCCGCCTGCTGCGTACCAACACTGTCAGGGCGGAAGTACAAACGAGCCGTAAACGTTTCGTTCTTGGGGTTGATCGTCGTTGAGCGCCAGCTAATAGTTGGTGCCGACACGTTGTCTGGAATACTATCAGATGCCAGAGTAAGACCGTTGAGGGGTGTATTCCGGAAGCTAACTGCCAACTTGGGAATCGAATCGCAGGTGGGGCAGAACGTTGGCGCTTTCGGGATCAGGCGCTTCTGGATGAAGGTTCTGCGCACCCCCAGACCAGCCGAGAAACCACCATGCTTGCGAGTAAACTCGAACAGGTTGTTGGGCAGGTTAGTCTGGCCACCGTCGATAATCAGATAGTTTAGGTCTGTGTAATAGCCCTGTACTTGAGGACCTAGCAGCCAACTGTTACCAATAGGGAAGAAAACCCCCACCGATGCGTTAGCGCCGAAGTGCAACAGGCGGTTGCTGGGTTCCACAATCCGAACAATCTGTTCAGCGCTGGTACCCGCACTCGGTACTGAGGCACCGTTAAACGCCGACTCGGTCCGGTAGAGACCGCCACGGGCAGCTGCTTCAATAAACGTTGCCGTACGGAACGGGTTTTTCCGGCGACCAATTTCCCACGACAAAATTGGACCCACCGTTAGGAAGAAATCTTCTTGGGGCTTGTTTCTGAGTGTCACCCGGTCGCTTGAAATACCGCGTGTGTTGGCAATAGCCAGAAAGTCGGTTTTCCAGTCGTCGCGGGTGTAAAAATTCTGATAGCCCAGCGCGGCACTCAGACCTAGTTTAAACTTCTTCTCTGGCTTGGTAAAGAAGTAGTCGGCACTGAAGGTGGTGTTGATACCCGTACCATTATAGAGCGAATTGTCGCGTTTGGTTGGCCCAAAAGTATTGGCCCATGAACCGCAATAGGCAAACGCTGGGCCAGCGTAGAAACCCAGCCGCCAGGGTGAAATTCGCCGTGCCAAGGCGAATGTCTGCAACGTAGTGTCGCAGTCTTCCAACTCGGTGACGTTGGGGTATTGGCTCTTGAAACTGGCCCGTTGAACAGTGTCGCCAAAGTTTCCTTTACCAAGGTTGAAAATGCGTTCACGGGGGGCATAGCGATCCGGCGCCTGGTTTCGGCGTAACGTGTCGCCCTGCTGTGCATGGGTGGCCGTCGTACCCGCATAGAGGAACGTGAGGCCCGCCATGAGTCGGATAAGTCTGTGCATACGTACAGTTATTTTTGATTCGTTGGCAAAATACAACTTCACTAACTTAAATCAAGAGACGCTCCTATAAAGAATTTAGGCAACGGTCCAGGTATTAAGTCGCTTCTAACCAGTCCCCACTGCCATAAAGGGCTGGTTATCGGCTTGGTAACACTGTCTTGCTGAACACTAAAAAATGAAGCAGTCAACGCGGGCAAAAGTAGCTCAGAATTGTACAGAAACGTTTTTTAATCCATACTTCTGGACAAAATCGCTTTTATGGTCAGAAAAGCAGGCGGCAAATGTGTTACATTAAACCGGCTATTTTCCTGGTAGTCAAGATTGAAGAAGCCGTTGCTTAACAAAAGTCACGCCAAAGGTGCTGATTGCCCTGCCTTCATGCTGCAAGCTATTTTACACTGACAGTCCTCAATTTGTTAGCTTATCAGAACGAATTAGCTGTTCGCTGGTTAGTATATGTCTGACTATGAGTTGTTTGTGTTTGGCAGACTGCTTGTGGCTGACACGATAACATGGCACAGGTAAGGGTTGTTCTGTCAAACGAACCTGATACCCAACCCCCGTTGTTCTTGTTGTATGTCAACCACTGCTTCGTTTGTTAACGCCCAGAAAATCAAAGCTAAAGCGCTTGAATTAGGCTTTGATTTTTGTGGTATTGCCAAAGCCGACTTTCTGGAAACTGAAGCGCCCCGTCTCGAGAACTGGCTGACACAACATATGCACGGGCAAATGGGCTACATGGCCAATCACTTCGATAAACGGCTGGACCCCCGCCTATTGGTCGATGGTGCCAAATCTGTGGTGTCTGTATTATTAAATTATTTTCCGGGGCATGAAGCAGAAAATCGGCTACCTGAAGGAGAAGTTACTTATAAACTATCGAAGTATGCCTATGGAACTGATTATCATTTTGTATTGAAAGATAAATTAAAAGCACTGCTTGCCTACATCCACACAGAAATTGGTGAGGTAGGCGGGCGGGCGTTTGTCGATTCGGCCCCGGTGATGGACAAAGTGTGGGCAGCAAAAGCGGGAGTAGGCTGGGTAGGTAAGCATAGTAATCTCCTAAACCGGCAGATGGGCAGCTTTTTCTTTATCGGTGAACTGATTCTTGACCTCGAACTGACCCCCGATGGTCCTACCACCGACCACTGCGGAACTTGTACACGGTGCATCGACGCTTGTCCAACCGAGGCTATTGTAGCTCCATACGTAGTTGATGGTAGTCGCTGCATTTCCTACTTCACCATCGAATTGAAAGAAGCGATTCCGCAGGAAGTGAAGGGCAAATTTGAGAACTGGATTTTTGGCTGTGATATCTGCCAGGATGTTTGCCCCTGGAATCGGTTTGCCAAACCTCATCATACACCTGATTTTTCGCTCTCACCCGAACTGGCACAATTTAGCGCTATCGATTGGGAAGAGATTACTGAAGACCTATTCAATAAGGTGTTTCGGCGTTCGCCAGTGAAACGTACCAAACTGGAAGGGTTAAAGAGAAATATAAGCTTCGTGAAAGGTGAGTAGGGGGAAAAGTCGTAGAGTAGTCAAGATATAAGGTATTGATTCAAATGGTTACAGAACGCTGCTCACTAGAGTAAGTCTATGAGAAGTGTATATTCAGAATTCACTAATCTTGTGCATTGATAAACAATAGGACAGCAAACAAAACGTTGTAAGAAACAGTTCGTGTATATCCATACCCAACATCTTTGGTAATCCACACTACATAGATGACTCGAGACCGTTTACAAACCGAAAACAGGTTGATTGATGCTATTCACGAATTACTAACAGAAGAAGGCATAAGCCAGATTAAAATAAACCGGGTAGCACAACACGCTAAAGTAAATAAAATACTGATATACAGGTATTTTGGTGGCATAGAAGGGCTGCTTAACGCTTATTACAAAAAGTATAAACCTGTAATAGATACCCCCCCTATTGATATAGAGCGTCTCAAAGGTGCCCCGCTTGATGAGTTTTTTCAGGCCTGTTGCGAGTACGTAATAACAGAATTCAGGCAGCTACGAAACAATCCACAGGCCCAAAGCTTTTTGAAAAACGACCTGATGGCCTATCAACCAGGTGTTGTAAGCCCGTTTGCAGACCAGAAATCGACTCAGTTTCTTGCCATGATCGATGAATTGAGTGAGTTAATCCAGAGCGAGAATGGCCGGGCTTTCTCGGCTATCATTGTGAGTGGCATGACGCTACTCACGTTCATGGCACAGGATAAGCGTACCGTGTTTGGTGTTGACCTGAGCACTGAAGAAGGATGGGCCAATATTGAGAGTGCACTTCAGCGCATTTACCAGGCGCTGGCCGAGGTAAACAAAGCGCGCATTGGTAACACCCTGCCCATACCTCCCTTATCAACTTCTGGCCAGGAGTCTTCGTAGCGTATTGCCTACTTCCCAGACATCCTCAAACGACGTATAGAGGGGTGCGGGGGCTAGTCGTACGCAGTCGGGTTCGCGCCAGTCGCCTATGATGCCAGCCTGCGTGAGCTGGTCAAATATGGTTTTGCCCTGCTCGGGAATGAGTAGCGAGAGTTGACAACCACGCAGGTTTGGGTCCTCGGGTGTGATGATGCGAATAATATCGCCGAGTAAAAAATAGAGATAGCCAGTCAATAATTCACTTTTTTGGCGCAGGGCAGGCATACCCGCTTCGGCCGTGATCTGCACTGCCGTATCGTGAACGGCCATGGCCAACACGGTGGGGGTGCTCACCTGCCAGCCATCTGCGCCGGGCATAGGCACGAAGCCTTTGGTCATGGCAAACCGCTGTGACTGGTCATATCCCCACCAGCCTGCCAGCCGGGGCAGCATAGCTGCACTGGCATGATGCCGTTCGTGGACAAAAATACCCGACACGCCCCCCGGTCCGGCATTAAGGTATTTATAGGAACACCAATAGGCAAAATCAACCTGCCAGTGGTGCAGTTGCAGCACTACGTTGCCCACACCATGAGCCAGATCGAACCCTACCAGCGCCCCCGCATCGTGCGCTGCCTGAGCAACAGCCGCCATGTCGAACACCTGGCCGGTATAATAATGCACACCGCTGAAAAGAACAAGTGCCAGTGAATCAGCGTGTTGTGCTATGGACCGAAGCAGATCTGCCATCTGCCAGGTTTCGTGGCCGGGCCGAGGATATACCTCAATCAGCACGTCGTCGGGGTTGAGGCTACGGGCGCGGATGTGTGTTTCAAAGGCATACATATCTGAGGGGAAATCGCCGCCGATGGTCAGGATCCTGGTACGCTTGCCGACCGGGCGGTAGAACGACGTCAACAACAGGTGCATGTTGACGGTCAGGTTGTTCATGGCGCAGACCTCTGTTTCCAAGGCACCCACAATATGCGCCAGGGCGGGTTTGCTGCGCTCGTGGATCGTGAGCCAGGGTTTGTTGCGCACTACTTCATCCTCATCAAACCAACCTTCGACAGCCAGATTTTGCCAGACAGACAACTCATGGTCTAGGGCAGCCCGGACTGCTTTGGGCTGTAGTCCCAGCGAGTTTCCGCAGAAGTAACGGAGCGGCTGCCCATTGCGCTGAGGTATATAAAAACGGTCTCGAAAGGAGCGGAGCGGGTCTTTTTGGTCAAGCTGACGGGCAAAGTCAAGTTCGTTGATGAAGTTCATGGGCGAAAGTTAGCGCAGAATTTACGGAGGACTGTGTAATTTGGGCGTCGTATAATCTCACCCGTAACTAAGATGTATAAAGCGCTTGCCCTCCAATTAACCTGCCAAACCGTTAATGCTGCCACCAACCGCGATGAAGCCGAAGCCATGATGCTGGCCACCATCGACCGGATTGACAAACAAATAGAAGCCTCCATCGCCTACGCCGGGCGCGACACACTACTGGTGGTGGTTCCCGAATATTTTCTGACGGGTTTTCCGGTAGGAGAGAGCTTGATCGAATGGCGTGAAAAAGCGGCTATCGAGATCGACGGGCGCATTTATGAGGCACTGGGTGCCATGGCGCAGAAGCATAAAATTTATTTCTCCGGCAACGCCTTCGAGCTAGACCCGCACCTGACCGAACTGTATTTCCAGACTAGTTTCATCATTGGCCCCGGTGGCGACGTGATCTTGCGCTATCGGCGGCTGAATGCCCTTAACACACCCACTCCCCACGATGTTTGGGCCTATTACCTGGAGGCCTACGGCTACGAAGCCATTTTTCCGGTGGTGAAAACCAACATTGGCAACCTGGCCTGTATTGCTTCTGAAGAGATACTCTTTCCTGAAGTGGCGCGCTGCCTGGCCATGCGTGGTGCCGAAATTTTTCTGCACTCATCGTCCGAAATTGGTTCGCCGCTGATGACTCAGAAAAACGTGGGCAAGCTGGCGCGGGCCATTGAAAACATGGGATACCTGGTGTCGGCCAATTCGGCGGGGGTGTCGGGCACAGCGCTGCCACTTGGTACTATCGACGCGGGATCTAAAATTGTGGATTATCGGGGTCTGGTACTTGCCGAGGCCGGTTATGGCGAAAGTATGGTTGCCAATGCCGACATCGATCTGGCTGCTTTACGCCAGTACCGCCAACGACCCGGCCCGGCTAACCTGCTCTCGCGTCAGCGCTTTGAACTCTATGCCGAGAGCTACGCCCAGTATAGCTACTACCCTCCCAACACCCTGTTGGCCGAATCGCCCGACCGCGCCATCTTCGCCAGAAACCAACAAGACGTAATCAGGAGGCTATTTGAAAAATAGTCATTAGTCATTCAGTAGTCATTCGCTTCGCTGTCAGTCAATGGTCATTTATTGCCTTTACAACGAATGACCATCGACTGACAGCGAAGCGAATGACTACTGAATGACTAATGACTATTTCATCACCATCAACAACTCGGCGATCATCATGGCGGTAGCGCCCCAGACGCGGTGGCCGTCGATGGCGTAATAGGGAGCGTCGACAGTGATGCCGCGCACCTCAATCTGGCTGTCGCCTACAATGGTGTCATCGAGCAGGGTATCGAGATTGACTTCTACAACAGCGTCGACTTCGCGGGGGTCGGGGTAAAAATCGGGTCGGCCCGGCAGCATACCTACTACCGGCTGCACGAAGAAATTGCTGGGGGGAATAAACAGCTCAGATAGTTGCCCCAGCACCGTTACATCCTGCACACGAATGCCGATTTCTTCCTGCGCTTCTCGGAGAGCCGTCTGGGTCAGGTCGCGGTCGGTGCGCTCCATTCGCCCACCAGGAAACGCCATTTGTCCGGCATGAACACCGTCGTACTGAGGCCGTAGAATCAGGGGCAGGTAGATCGAATCCTGGTAGGGGTAGAAAAGAATGAGCACGGCACTGCGCCGGGTGCGCTCATTGGGGCGAATGCCCAGTTTAGTCCGTGCCGTTGATGCCATTGTCTGATGCGCCGCCTCGCCCGGCAGGGGTTGCTGTAAACGGTGCCTCAGGTGGTTGGTCAGGTCGGAAAACGGCTTGGGTAGCATTGGTCAAATGTAAGAATTACTACCGAACCACTAAGGCTACTGCCCGCATTTTCGTCAAAACACTAACAAGAATAACAAGCCAACCGAATAGAGCGACTGCTTTCGAAAATATATTTTCAGAAATAATTGAAAATTAGAAAACTACTGATACATTTGAGCCATGGAATTCGCAGACGCAAGAGACAAGTTTATTCAAACCTGGGGCACACTGGCCACGCAGTGGGGCATCAACCGGACGATGGCGCAGATTCATGCCCTGCTGATGATATCGCCCGAGTCGATGGACACTGATGGCATCATGGCCGGGCTTCAGATTTCACGGGGCAATGCCAACATGAACCTGCGCGATTTGATGGATTGGGGACTGGTATTTAAGCAACTGAAAACAGGGGAGCGCCGCGAGTTTTTTTACGCCGAAAAAGACATCTGGAAGGTAGCCAGGCAGGTTGTGAAGGAACGGCGCCGTCGTGAGATAGCACCAGTGCTGACTGTTTTAGACGAACTGAAAACGGTTAAAACGGATTCGCTGGAAGCCGCCGAATTTGCCAAAGTAATTGGCAACATCAGCCGGGTAGCCAACTTCGCTGATACTACGGCAAGCGCGGTGCTGAAAGCCGAAGAAAACTGGCTGGTGAACCAATTCTTCAGTGTCTTTGCCTAGCTGTCGGGGTAGGCAGGTGTAGCACAGGCCACAAACGGGTAGCTCTCTTAAGTGAAGAAACTTTCAATTATTTCTGAAAAATACAAACAAACATCAACGTAAGCCATGAATAAGGTCTTGATTTACGATGCCGACTGTCCACTTTGCCGGGCCTATACCAAAGGGCTGGTGATGACCGGTGCGCTCCCTGCCGCCATGCGCGTGTCTAGCAGTGCCGTGACGGATCAACGCGTGATCGACCAACTGGACCCGGTGCGTCGGCGGCACGAAATACCCCTGCTAGACCTGGAAACGGGCGAAACACACTACGGCGTGGATGCCGTCCTGACGGTGTTGGGCACGGCGTGGCCCCGGTTCGTATGCTTTGTGCGTGATACGGCCCTGTTCGAGATTGGCAGACAGTTCTACGCCTTTATTTCGTATAACCGCCGCGTGATGTTTCCCGTAGCCCCCGAACGCTGGCATGTGATGGATCTCGACCCCGACCTGCACGTGGGCTACCGCATGGTGTTCTTGGTGTTGCTCTACGCCGCCCTCGCCATGGGGCATCTGGGGGCCGTTGGCCACATGGCGCCGCTGGCTGTTGCTGCGTTGGCTGGGCAGTTAGGGCTGGCTCTAGTCTATATCAGGCGCCATTCAGGCAACCGCCTCACCGCCAATGTGCTCGATTACGTTGGCCACCTCGGCGTGAGCATTCTGGCGGGCGGTGTCTTCAAAGCCGCAGGCGTATTGCTTGACTTGCCCATGCTGCTACTACTTGGCAATGCGGTTATGATCTGGCAATTAGCCGTTCGCCAGCGCGTGATGCAACTGCCTGATTATGTTCTTATTCCGTTCATAATTTTTACCTGCCTGAATCATTAATTCAGTGTAATCAGGTACCTACAAAAAAAGCGCAGCAAGGATTGTTGCGCTTTTTTTGTAAGTACCTGAAAGCCTACGTGTTGGTGTTACTGCTGCCGCCGCCGAAGAGCTTGGAAACAAGCCAGATGACCAGAGCGATACCCACGATCACAAACATGGCACCTGTCCAGGCACCGGCTTTGAAGATGTCGCCGATGGCGGCGCAGCTGCTCATCGAGAGCAACAGGAAGAACATGAGCGAAAAAAGAACGTAGCGTTGTGCTGGCGTTTTCATGGTGTTGAGTGATTTTAGTAATGAATCTCAGATCAAACACGCTGCCAGTCAGGTTGTTGCTTTTTTCGAGCTAACGCGCCTAATTCAATCCTGACCGACCAGTTCTGACTTGCTTACAACGGTTTTTGCGGACTGATATAGTGAGTCTGTAGGTGCAGTTGGCTTGGCCGAACGGTTGAGTCGATACGATATCCAGCCCACACCTACGATGGTGGCGATGATAGTCAGTACGCCCAAGATTACTTCGGCTACGGGTGCTTCGCGGAAAAGCGTTAGACCGGCAACAAAAAGCAGGGCGGCCAGAAAGGCGGCTGAATATAGCAAGTGGCGGGTGAGCGTCTTCATTGGTTAGGTTGTGTTTCTGTCCGGCTACTATCATCGTTAGAACGCAGGCGGACCCTAAAAAATGACCATGATGCGCGGCTGACTGCCAACTTTAATAGCATTTAAATAGGTCGCCAGAAGCTGCATTCGGCATTTTGCCCTAAACTGGCAATGATCCTTTTGAGGTAACGGCGGGCGTATCCGGGCGGGGGGGCTTATCTTTGGGTCTCGCCAACGTTGCTCTCTTTTGATCGCGCACCAGCCCACTGTCAGTTCGCCTCGCCCCAGCCTCTACACGCTGCCATTCTGGTTGTTGTGTATCAGTAATTTCCTGTTTTCGGCCAGTTTTTCGATGATGATTCCCGAACTGCCCGACTACCTCACCAGTCTGGGCGGGCGCGAGTATCTGGGTTGGGTTATTGCCCTGTTTACCCTCACGGCGGGGCTATCGAGACCCTTCAGCGGCAAAGTAACCGACACCGTGGGCCGTGTACCGGTAATGGCCTTTGGCTCCGTTGTTTGTTTCTTTTGTGGACTACTCTACCCATTTCTGATCACCGTGGCAGGCTTTCTGACCCTACGCCTCGTCCACGGTTTTTCTACCGGCACCAAACCCACGGCTACCTCAGCCTATGTTGCCGACGTGGTAGCGTCCGACCGACGGGGCGAAGCTATGGGCGCGCTGGGTCTGTTTACGGCCACGGGCATGTCGCTGGGACCGGTCATTGGCTCGTTTCTGGTCAACAACGCTTCTATGAACACCATGTTCTATACGTCGTCGGTGTTTGCGTTGCTGTCTATTGGTATTCTTATGCGCCTTCCCGAAACGCTGGCACACCGGCAACCGTTTCGATTTGGTCTGCTTCGCCTTCAAAAAGACGAATGGTTTGATTGGGGGGTGCGGTGGCCGTTTTTGGTGCAGCTACTGGCTTCATTTGCTTCTGGTGCTGTTATCACACTGGCTCCGGCGCTGAGTCAGTCGGTGGGGGTGGCCAACAAAGGTTGGTTCTTTGCCGTCTATACGCTGGCCTCGCTGCTGGTACGGCTTTTCTTCTCAAAATCGTCAGATCGGCATGGGCGCGTGCCGGTGTTGATTGGGGCCAACGTGATCTTGGTGGTGTCGCTGGTGATGCTGTCTATGACCACAACCATTGCGCTGTTTTATGCCTCAGCCATGCTTTATGGTATTGCCTGGGGTATGAACTCGCCCACGGTACAGGCCTGGACGGTCGACCTCAGCGACGAAGCCACGCGGGGGCAGGCCGTGGCAACCACCTACATTGCGCTCGAAGCAGGCATTGGCATTGGTGCCCTGGCGGCCGGCTGGTTCTACACGCACATGCCGAATAGTGCCCTACAAGCTACCTTCGGCCTGTCGGCGGCCCTGTCGGCTGTGGGCGTCTTGTTCTTGTTTTGGGTGCAAACCAGAAAAACGTTGGACGTTGGACCTTAGACACTGGATCTACCTCGCCGAAAAAGTTCAACATCTATAATCCAACATCCAACGTCCCCATTCATGATTCGCATATTTCAGCAGGACGAGACGTCAGTACGAAAAATTCGCGATATCGACTCGTTTCAGGATACTGAACGCACGCTATGGGTGGATCTACAGAATCCCACGCCCGACGAGATCCGGAGCGTAGAGGAAAAATTCGACATCAGCTTTCAGACGCAGCAGGAGCAGGCCGAGATTGAAAGTAGCTCACGCTTTATTGAGGAAGATGAAATTCTGGTAGCCAACTCCAATTTTATGGTGCCCGACCGGCAGCAGCAGTACCGCACGGTGCCGGTTAACTTCCTGCTCAAAGACGACGTGCTGTTCACTTACCGCAACGCCGATCTGCGCTCGTTTGCCGATATGGTGAAGAAGATTAAATCGAAACGGACGGTCTTCAGCGACGGGGCGCAGATCCTGATTTCCATTTTCGAATCGCGCATTGATTACGATGCCGATATTCTCGAGGGCCTGTCGTCGGCGGTGAAGGCGATTAATAAGCAGATGGACCTCGATGCCAAACTGGAGCGGCAAATGCTTCTGCAAATAAATGACTATCAAGAGCTTACAATGTCCATTCGGGAAAATGTGGTGGACAAACAACGCGTAATTTCGGCCATGATCCGGTCCGACGGTTGGTTCACTACCGAAGAGCAGCAGCGGTTGCGTACGCTCATCAAAGACATCAACTCATTAGTAGATCACACGAATTTCGTGTTCGAACGGCTGGAGTTTTTACAGAATACGTTTCTGGGCCTGGTGAACCTGGAGCAGAATAACATCATCAAGATATTCACTGTACTCTCGCTGGTGCTGCTGCCGCCCACGCTCATTGCCAGCGTATACGGTATGAACTTCCCCAATATGCCGGAAGTAAACTGGCGCTATGGTTACGCCTTCGCCATTGCCCTTATGATACTCTCTTCTGGCGCTACCTACTACTTCTTCAAGAAGAAAAACTGGCTTTAAACGTAGTGGTAAGTGGTGAACGGTAAACGGTGAGTGGCTGACGCAACATTAAAAACGCGTCAGCCACTCACCGTTTACCGTTCACCACTTACCACTACCTGCTATCCTCGCTCGTCGCTTAAGTACTTGCGAAGCATCCATGCCATTTTTTCGTGGGCTTCCATCAAGCCGGTCAGGAAGTCGGCGGTACCGGCGTCCTTCAGGTCGTCGGCGCAGGTGTCTACGTCGTCGCGGAGTTCGCGGATCACCTGCTCATGGTCGGCCAGGAGGCGTTTGAACATTTCCTGCGTTTTGATGTGGCCATCATGGTCTTCCTGTAAGCTTGAGGTCGACAAAAAGTCTTTCATCGTGGCAATGGGGCGGCCACCCAGTTGCCGAATGCGTTCGGCTACCTGGTCGATTTCTTCTTCCAGTGCTTCATACTGCTCCTGGAAGAATTCGTGGTATTCTTTGAAACTTGGACCCGCCACGTCCCAGTGAAACTTGCGGGTTTTAATGTAGAGCACATGAAGGTCGGCCAGAAAGCCGTTCAGCAAATCGTTGTCTTGTTGGAGGACATCCTTGTCAAGGCCAATGTTGGGTTGCATGATAGAGTTGAGTATGTTGTTAAAAAATGGACCCGTTAACCGAGTTAGTCCACTAGTTAACTGGAAGGGGCGAAAAGAGTTTTGCCAGTCTTTTGCTGCGGCTCAACGTAAAAGTCCTCTGCTTACAGCACACCGGAAGACCGTGAGCTGTAAGCAGAGGACTAGTTACTGGAGACAGTGGTTGTTAGCGGAAATTCAGATATACTTCAACGCCGTAATAGCGAGGGCGGCTCCAGGCAATCTGGTTGCCAAATTCATACTCCCACCCATGCTGGATATACAGTTTGTTAGTCAGGTTTTTGCCCCAGAGTGCAACACTCCATTTACCGTTGGCTGGCACAAGGGCCAGGCGTCCGTTCACGATGCTGGCTGGTACACGGGCAAGTATCTCCGAATTCGAGATGTCGTTATAGGCCTTGCCTGTGTGGTTTATGTTCAAACCTACAAACACTCGATACCTGTCATTCAGGGGTATGTTGTATTCGGGGGCGACTGAAAACGTCCAATCGGGGGCCTTCAGCAGGCGGTTACCCGCGTAATTGACGGGGTTGCCATTGTCGTCGGTACCGAAGGGAAAGTCAATGAATTTCAGGTTCAGATAGCCTGCCGATAGGTCGAGCCGAAACCGCTTAAGCATGGCCGAAAACTCAACTTCGGCCCCGTAGCCCCGCGTCAGGGGAGCGTTGGCTACCCGCACCCGCGTACCCTGGTCGAGCAGTTCTTGCTTGTCTTTGTAGTCGGTGTAAAAGACGGCACCATTTATCTGTACGCGCTCGGTGGGTTTGGCTTTCACCCCAATTTCGTAGTTGTTTACGTATTCGGGCCGAAATACCAGCCCCCCACTTTCGCTGTCTTTGATCGGGGTCGTGTTGAAGCCTGCGCCTTTAAAGCCCCGTACAAACTTGGCATATCCCATCAGGTTCGATGTAAACCGGTAGTCCAGACCCACATCGTAGGATAGGGCCAAATTGGTGGTTTGGCGCGTTTCAGGG
Source organism: Fibrella aquatilis (assembly GCF_017353255.1). Lineage (GTDB taxonomy): Bacteria > Bacteroidota > Bacteroidia > Cytophagales > Spirosomataceae > Fibrella > Fibrella aquatilis. The sequence continues at coordinate 242,380 of NZ_JAFMYU010000003.1, forward strand.
TTGGCCTTGGAGCCTATGTTGGTAGCGTATAGGTTGATGATGTTGAAGGGCTTGCCATTCAGGAACTGATTCCGTATCCGCTGATAATAGGCTAGTTCACGGGTTTCGGTGGTGAGTCGCAATCCGCCGCTCATCCGTAGCTTAGGCGTCAGTTCAAAGGTGCCAGATACAAACCCGGCGGTACTCTGCGACTGGATGACCGCGTTGGAGGTGTATCCCTCGCTCGTAAACTTGCTGGCGTTGGCAATAGGCGTACCCAGCAACCGGGCAGCAACGGGCACGAAGTCCTTATTGAGCGTGAAGGTATCGGTGACGCTGATGCGTTCGTTGAGGTAATACAGCCCCGCCACGTAGGCAAATTTCTGGTCGCGGGGCGAGTTGATACGCAACTCCTGACTGAACGTACGCAGACCCTGAGAACGGCCCCAGCGCGAGGCGTCGGCAGACGATATGTCATTGTCGCTGAAGTAGCTATCTGATGAGCTGTTCAGTGCCGAGATAGCTGTGAGCGTATTTCGCCCTAGTTTAACTTCCAGCTTGCCCATGGCCCCGTATTGGTCGCGGGTGAATTCGGCTGGTGCGTTCTGGTTGGTTGTCAGGCCTTCGTCTGCTCGAACGCCCACCGGGTTATAATCGGGCTTGCTGGTATACACAAAGGTGTTTTCAGCTTTGCCATCGCGCCCGTAGTTACCCCGTAGTGTCAGCGATACCCGATCACTGGGGGTGAAGAGCAGCGAACCGCGCAACCCGAAAAAGGCCGTTTTGTTGAGCGCTTCAATGGCTGGCGTACGGTCGGTAACATAGCCATCGCGTAGACTAAGGGCACCCGTCATTCGGAAGGCCAACTTGTCTTTGATGAGTTGTTGGTTGAGTTTAGCCCTGATCTGCCGGAAGTTGTAGTTGCCATAATTCAGTTCAATCTGTGCGTTGTTGTTCATATCTGGCTTTTCAGAGATGATATGAATAACCCCGCCAATGGTGTTCTTGCCAAACAGCGTTCCCTGTGGGCCGCGCAACACTTCCACGCGGTCAATGTCCATCAGGGTCTGGTTAAAGGCAAAACTGCGTGAGAAGTACACATCGTCGATGTACAGGGCCACGGTCGACTCGAACCCCACGTTGTCGAATACAGTCGATAGCCCCCGAATCGAAAATGACACCTGCGAATTCAGCCAGGAGTCGGTGATGAGGTTCGGCGTGTTGTTCAGGGCTTCCATGGTGTTGTAGATGCTGCGCCGCTCGAGGTCGCGCCGCCCCACCACCGAGGCTGCTACGGGTACTTTCTGGAGGTATTCGTCCTGCCGGTTGGCAGCTACCAATACATCAGCCAGTTGGGTGTCATTGCTGAGCAGATCGAAGTTCTGCTCAATGGGTTTGCCTGTTGGCAGCAGTAGTACCTCTACATCACGAAAACCCACAAAGCGGGCCACTATGGTTACGGGTTCGGTGAGTACAAGCCGGTAACGACCTGCTCGGTTGGTGATTGTGCCGCGTTTGGTCCCTTTTATTAGTATCGACGCGCCCACGAGGGGGTCGCCGTTGGACGCCCGCAATACGCGCCCGGTCAACACAGTCTGTTGCTTTTGGGCCAGCACTGGGCTGACGCACCACCACCATAAAGCCAGCCAACACGCTGGCCAGAAACGTATACTTTTTTTCATGCAACAGGTTATTTGTCAGCAGATCTGCGGAGGGTTCCTTCCAGCAGTTTCAGGGTTTTGTCGCGGTAAAGGGCAATTTTTTCAGTGTCGGCCTGTTCTTCGAACGGCTTGTTACTGTAGCGGGTTTTTTGCAACAGGCGCGAGTTGGCAAAGACCAGCGTACGGTTGTTGTCGAACCGATCACGTTTGAACTGAAGGGTAAGTTCAAGTATAGTGTCCAGCGTTTTGTCGAACAACCACCAGGCTTCAGTCTGGGCGTCGAAGTGACGGATAATCTTAAGCTCATTGGCCGTAGAATCCACATTATACTCAAAGCCCGATTCGGTCTGGTTGAGGTTTCGAAGCAATGTGGCCATCGTTTGGGAAGGTGATACCCGGTAAATCCGAATCAGATCACTAATGGTCAGCAAGTTGCGCTCGTAGGTAAGCCGGGCCACTTTAGACAGGGCTGAGTCGCGGACGACTTCGATCCGGGCGCGGGTAGCGTCGGCCTCGCGCCGGGCGATTTGCATTTGTGAGATTCTGCCGTTCAGGTCATTGATCTCCTGGATATAGCGGCTAATAGAGTCGTTGCGGCTCTCGATGGTCCTTTCGGCCGCAGCCAGCCGTTCTTCGGCTTGCTTACTTCGGCGTTCTTCCTGTCGTAGCCGGTTTCGGAGCGTGGTTTGTTGCTGTTGCAACGTCGTGATACGATCTCGTAACGATTCGATCAGCCTGGCATCGGTCTCAGACTGGACCGGGGTGGGTGTTTGGGCAAATAGGGACAGGGTAACCAGTTGTAGTAATATACCTGTTAGCCATCTAAATTGCGTAAGGTGCATACATAAAAGAGTTTTACTCATACAAAAATAGTTGTTTTTACCATATGAAGATCGGTTTAATCAGCGTATTTGCAGCGAGTATCTGATCGGCTCAACTCTCTGGTCAAAGATCTATCGTCACAATGGCGCATCAATGACTACAAAGGTCGGTCTAAACAGCTACTTAGAGCAATTACCCTGCCGAAATATAAGGCGTGAGCCACAAAATTAAGTAGCCGGTAGTTCCAGGCCGGTAGGCCCGGTCAGGTGCCTATGCCAACCATTACAAACGCTTTCCGCCGTACCTTGCGATTTTCCAATCCCGCCGTGGCGGAACAAGCTCTGTACCCAAACGTATGATTGCCCAGGACACACCCGTTGCCACTGATCAGCTTCATGTTTCGTCTGAAATCGGCACCCTGCGCCGCTTGCTCATTCATAGTCCCGACCGGGGCCTGGGCAAGGTTGTACCCTCCAAAGCTCAGGACTGGCTCTTTGAAGACATTGTGAACCTCGACATGATGCGGCGCGATGAATATGATTTTTATGTTAAGTTGCTACTCTACTTTCTCGACCCCGACAAGATTAAAGGCCGCGTAGCGGCGCTGGCACCCGGCACCGACCGGGGCTATTTCAAACCTGACCATGTCGACTATTTTGCGTCTGATAAAGTGGTTGACATCCAGTGTCTGCTGGCTGATATTCTGGCTGACGAAGGTATCAGGACCAAGCTTGTTGCGGCCATTTGTGGCATTGAACGAACTTCTTTTCAGACCCAGTTCAAGATCAATCAGTATGAGCCTGCCGAACTGGCCAAGATCCTGATATCGGGGTCGCTGCCCGACAAGTCGATGTTATTTGCACCCCTGCCGAACTTCATCTTCACGCGCGACATCGGCATTGTCATTAACGACCATATCCTGCTCAACAAGCCTGCCAAGCAGGCCCGCACCCGCGAGGCACTGCTGGCTCAGTACATCTTTTTCAACCACCCTATCTTTGCTGGTTACCGCGACAGAATTATTGAGATTCCCGACAACGAGCATGGGTTTCTGCTGCCCGATGGCGAAACCGCCCACGATCTTACCCGCGCCACGCTAGAGGGAGGCGACGTGATGATGATTGCACCCCGGCACCTGATTATTGGTTGCAGCGAACGCACCACACTTTATGCCGCCCAACAGGTGATGCGGCTGGTTTTTGAGAAGGGCGTGATTGACAAGCTGACAATTGTGAAGATTCCCAAAAAGCGCGATTACATGCACATCGACACGATTTTCACGCAGGTGAAGCGCAACGTGTGGGTGCTGTTGGGGTCGCTTGGCCGCACCGGCGATGAGGCGAGGAAGAAAGACGTAATCCATTTTTTCGCGCCCAAAGACCTGTCGGAGGACCTCAAAATTTTTCAGTTTACAAAAGGCCAGGAACACCAGCCCAGGATTATCGATAACCTTGAAGACCTGCTGATCGACATCAGCCAGAACGACCTGGGCAGCACCGAACCCGTACGGTTTATTTATTCGGGCAACAACGAGTTTCCCTTTGGTGCCCGTGAACAATGGACGGACTCGTGCAACCTGCTGGCCCTGAAAGACGGCGTGGTGGTGGGCTATGACCGCAACGACAAAACGGCACAGGCATTCCGCGAGGCTGGTTTCGACATCATCACCGCCGCTGCCCTTCTAGATCAGTTCGAACGGGGCGAGGCCTCACCCGAAACCATTGAAAACACGTTTATTATGCTCCCCTCCGCCGAACTCAGCCGCGCCCGTGGCGGCAGTCACTGCATGAGTTTGCCGCTGCTGCGGGATTGAAAGAGTGAATAGCGAAAGAGTGAATAGCGAAAGAGTGGCCGACGCTGAAGAATACCTCGCGGAAGCCACTCTTTCACTCTTTCGCCATTCACTCTTTCACCACTCACTCTTTAGTTTTCGTATTTTTGAACAACACGACTATTTTCTTCATGCAATCGCAAACTACCTCACGCATCCTCATGATTCGGCCCGTGCGGTTTGGGTTCAACGACCAGACCGCCCCATCGAACACGTTTCAGGACGCCACATTGGCCAACCAACCGTCTGAACTAGCCCAGGCCGAAGCCCAACGCGAGTTTGATGAAATGGTACGCCAACTGCGGGCGATAGGGGTAGATGTTATGGTCTACGACGACACCGCCGACCCGCATACACCCGACTCTATTTTTCCCAACAACTGGGTGTCGTTTCACTACAGCGGCACGGTCGTGCTATATCCCATGCAGGCAGAAAACAGGCGTCTGGAGCGCCGTCAGGACATTATCGATGAGTTGTCGCAACGGTTTCACGTCTCGAAGGTCGTAGACCTTACAGTCTTTGAGCAGGAAGGGAAATACCTGGAAGGCACTGGCAGCTTGGTGCTCGACCGGATGCACCGCGTGGCGTTTGCCTGCCTTTCGCCCCGTACCGACCCCGACGTACTGGCCGAATTTCGGCGGCAAACGGGCTACCAGACCGTAGCTTTTCGGGCTGTAGACCAGGCAGGCAAGGCCGTATACCATACCAACGTACTCATGTCTATCGGCGACACCTTTGTGGTGGTTTGTTTGCAGGCCATCCCCGACCTCGACGAGCGGCTAATGGTGCGGCAGGCGCTGGAAGGCCTCAACAAACGCATCGTAGAGATTACCCCCGACCAGATGAACGCCTTTGCTGGCAATATGCTTCAGGTACAGACTATACGGGGCCAAAAGCTACTGGTGATGTCGAAACGCGCACTTAACTCACTGACAGAGAAGCAAATTGATGTGCTTGATGACTATGCTACCTTGCAGGCGTTCGACCTGTCGGCCATTGAAGCTAACGGCGGCGGGTCGGCACGATGCATGATGGCCGAAGTGCATCTACCGCTTAAGTAGTGTACTGCAACGGAAACGTCGATAGACTTGTTTGCTCATTATGGAACCTGCAATTGCGCTTATGCCGCCTGAAACATCTGCCAGCACATCGCGCTACGGTGCCTGTTTGCTGTTTGCGGCCAATGCGCTGGCGCGGGCCGTTACGGTCATCGGCGACGCCCGGTTTGCCCAGCTAGGGTTGTCATACTCACACGCATACCTCCTCAACGAAGTAGCCCAGTATCCGGGACAGACGCCCACTGCCCTCAGCGAAACGCTATTCCTGTCGCCATCGACGATTACGCGCTTGATCGAAAAGCTTGAAGGGAAAGGAATGGTCCGTCGGCAGCCGGAAGGTAAGCGCACTCTAGTGTTTGCTACGGAGACGGGTCAGGCACTAGCTCCCGCCATTGCCAAAGCCTGGCAGGACAACTGGGCCACTTTTGCCGAGAATTTGGGCGAAGCAGAAGCCGTACAACTGACAAAACAGATTATCGCCGCCGCTGAAAAGTTCAGCGCAACGGAGTAACGTCTTGAAAAGGGTGTCTTCTGTTCTGCTGCGGCCGATGTCTCGGTGCCGGAGTTAGCAAAACAGAAGACAGCAAACTGTAAACAGAAAACTTATTTCTCCGAATTCTCCACATGCATATCGCTTACGCGCCAGAAGCTGAGCGTGGCGGTGTCTTCGCCTTCGTAGAGCGCAAACTCTTCGATGCCCGGCGCAAGCCGCTCGAAATAGAGTACGAATTTCACTTTGTCGTTGGCCTCCACTTTGCGGCTATCAGGTGAGAGGGGCAGGCCTTCGGCTTTGACAAAGGCAAAAGTGCTTTTACCATCGGGGGCCAGCAGCTTAGCTTTAGGGTCAATTGAAATCTCGGTGCCTGCGTTGTTACCATAGCCCGCCAGTGTATGGTCGAACGTAAGGTAGAGGACCGTGTACTGGGCGGTGAGGCGGATGTCGGTCACGCGCAGTTGAGGGTCATTGCTATGGCCAAGCCCACCAACCGGATCGGGCAAAATGCGGCGGTTAATAATATCGTCGGGTACGGCTTGTACGTAATATTCTGAATCGTCGGCGGCGCGGTGCGTATGCACGGGTGTAGTAGGGGCGCAAGCCGCCAGCCAGCAGCAACTCCCCATTACTAGCCAACGGATGGGTCGGTTCAGCCCTGCTCGAAGCGATCGGTTGATGTATTTCAGACGTGCCATAAAGTGAAGATACAACCAAAGTAGTGTTATTTCGTTCTGAGAAAACAACCACTCAACCCATGCGCAGACTACTTTTTCTGATCAGTATTGGCCTACTGAGCCTCACAGGCTGCAAAAAAGAAGACGTTATTCAATCGGCGGCTACCCGGTCTGAACTATTGGTGGCGAACAAATGGCGCATGGAGCGCATCACCAGGGCCGACGACGGTACCGTGGTGCCAGTCAACCAGCTTGGCGTGTCGGCGTTGGCGCTCAATTTCATCGACATCCAGTTTACCGATGCCAACATTGCTCGCGCCATCGACCGTGGTTCCAAGCAGATTGTCAACGCCGGTAGCTGGAAACTGACCCAAGACTTTCAGGGACTAGACGTTGACGTGACGGGTTTTAAGGGCATCTTCCCCATCATCGAACTCAGCCGCACCAAACTGATTCTTCGCCAGAATACCACGGTCAACAGCACCAAAACAGATGTAAATCTGGAGTTTGTACCATCGGTCTAAAAACAGTTTTCAGTTTGTAGTTTTCAGTTGCTGGCGCGAAGATTTCCTCGTGCAAGCAACTGAAAACTACAAACTGAAAACTCAAAGAAATGCCTGCCAATATCAAAGACCTGTTTGAAGTGTTTCCGCGCGTTGGAAAACTGGAATATATCAGCATCAGACCTGCTCGTAATGAGCCAGTTACGTCGCTCACTGAGGTTGTTGTGCTGGAGAATGGTGGCCTGGCAGGCGATCATTATAGCGGCAAAAACGGCAAGCGCGACGTAACACTGCTTCAGGCCGAACACCTGCCCGTGATCGCCTCATTCATGGGCCTGCCCACCCTCGACCCGGCACTGACCCGCCGTAACCTGGTAGTATCGGGTCTGAATCTGCTGGCATTCAAAGGCCATACGTTTCAGATCGGCGACGAGGTGCAACTGGAATATACCGGCGAGTGCTACCCCTGCTCGAAAATGGAAACCGCTCTCGGCGACGGTGGCTACAATGCCCTCCGCGGTCACGGCGGTATCACCGCACGAGTAGTTAGGGGCGGAGTAATCAGGGTGGGAGATGAGGTGAAGGTTTGATTTACGATGTACGAATTACGATGTACGATTTGTTGCTGACGCTAGCGTACTATCGCGTCAGCAACAAATCGTACATCGTAATTCGTACATCGTAAATCATACGCTCACTCGCTCCCAACTCATTTCGGTGAAGTCATGAACGGCGTCGTGGGTATAGGGGGCCAGTTCGTCGAGGGTATGGGTAGTGGCCACACCAATGACGCGGGCACCGGCGGCGCGGGCGGCTTGCAGGCCCGTCATAGAGTCTTCAAAAATCACTGATTCTGCTGCCGACACGCCCAGCATGTTCATGGCTTTGAGATAAATCTCCGGGTCGGGTTTGGGTCGGGTAACCAACTTTTCGTGCAGGAGCGCGTCGAAAAAGGGGCGGAGTTGTAGCGTATCAATGACGAAATCGAGGTTTTCGACAGGTGCCGACGTGGCCACGGCGGTTTTAATGCCGTGCTCTTTGAGCATGGTCAGAAAAGCCGGAAGGCCAGCCACGGGCTTGATGTCGGGTGCGTAAAGTTCGCGGAAGAGGGCTTCCTTTTCGTAGCCCAGCCGATACACGTCGTCAGGCGGCAGCACCTGACCGGGAAAGAGGTGGCCCACAATGGCGTTATTGTGCTTACCCGCAATGTGTTCTACAAACTCAGCGTCGGAGAGCGTCCGGCCATGTTGTTCGTAATAAGCCCGCCAGGCAATCTGGTGGTGCGCGTTGGTGTCGGCAATAACACCGTCCATGTCGAAAATAACCGCTTTAAGCATAGAAAGAAGGAGTCAATAGTCGTCAGTCAATAGTCGATGGTTGACTGACGACTATTGACTTATTTTAAAACAACTTCACAAACCGGCTCACGATGGCTGAGCCGATCAACATCAGGGCAACAAACAGCAGGCCCCACGATAGACCAAACCCCTGAGCAATAAACCCAATGAGTGGAGGTCCGGCCAGAAAACCCACAAAGCTAAACGTAGCGAAAGTAGCCAGTCCGGCTGCGGGCGAGATGCCGGGTACGCGCAACGCCGCTGAGTACAGAATAGGAGCGCCCAACGAACTGCCCGCCCCCAGCATGGCAAAGCCCAGCAAGGCTATGGGTGGGTAGGGGAGTACTACGGCCAGCACCAGGCCCGCCGCCGCCATCAGCCCGCCCAGCAGTAGCCAGCGTTTGGCCCCGATGCGCGGAATGATGGCGTCGCCCATGAATCGACCCAGGGTCATGGTCAGCGAAAACGCACCGAAGCCCAGTGCTGCCACCTGACTGCTGGTTTTGAGGGTGTCGCGAAGGTAAATGCCGCTCCAGTCGAAAGCCAGCCCTTCGCCCATAGCCACGGCCAACCCAATGAAAATCATCAACAGCAGGTCGAGGTTGGGTCGCACAAATGCCGCCGATTTTTCGGGTGGAATCACCGTGATCGACTGTAAAATGGGCCTAACCAGAAAGGTGCAGAATACCACAAATGCCGCAATGCCCGCCACATGCACGGCAGGCGATACGTGGTTGGCAATGGCAATGCCCGCAATGACCGAACTGAGTATACCCCCCACGCTCCACATCCCGTGGCACGATGACATAATCACGATCCCGTTGGCTTTTTCTACGTCGGTGGCGAGTGTGTTCATCGCCACGTTGATTAGGGCGCTACAGAGGCCCACTACATATAAACCGGTCACCAGCACATAGACATTGGGCGCGTTGATGGGTACCAGCAGGGCGGCACAAAAGGCCAGGGCAGCCCAGAAGCAGGCATTTACCTGGCCCAGTTTACTTACCAGCCAGCCCGTCATAGGGTTCATGGTGATCAGCCCGGCGGGCAGGGCAAAAAGTGTCATGCCTAGTTGCGCGTCAGTGAGTTGCAGTGTGTCTTTAACATGCGGAATATGCGCCACCCAGCTGCCAAAAAGTATACTCTCAGTGGCAAAAACCAATCCCACCGCCCTAGCCTGTGCATCGCTGAAGAACAGGGACAGATGGCGGGTCAACGAACGAACAGGTTGTATGGATGCATTCATGCCACAAAGATAAGGCCCCCCTACCAGGCTTAGCTTGATCAGATTTGCCAGTAGTAGCACTGTATTGACCAAAACTAAGCTCATACAACTGTCTTTAAGACAATTGACGGACTAATAGGGAGGAAGTGAAACAGGCAAAAAAGGTCTTGAACGGGATTATGGACTTAGTTATAAATAGATCCAATCTTGCTCAAAAAGTTGTCACATGATAAACTAGGTGTGCGGAAATTAACTTGCTTTTCAAACAGAAGGCGTTTTTCAGTCAAGGCTGGTTTAATGCAAAAAAGGGAGTCAACAGGGGAATCATTGGTATAAATAGGATTTAACGAATATTAATTGTCATTCAGGCATAATGCCTTTATAAAATCCTGTCCTCGTTTATAATAGCTTATTTTTATTTTGATAGCGTGGGTCTATATTTGATGCCGACATACACAAATCACGTATTTAGTTCGTTAAACGCCCGCTACAGATCATGGCAAAGTCCAAATTAGAGTACATCTGGCTCGATGGTTACAAGCCCACGCAAAGCCTCCGGTCAAAAACCAAAATTGAAGGTGATTTTTCGGGTAATCTGGAAGACTGCCCCATGTGGTCATTCGATGGTTCATCGACGGAACAAGCTGCCGGTGGTTCGTCAGACTGCCTGCTGAAGCCCGTGTTCATCTGCCCTGATCCGCAGCGGAAGAACGCCTTTCTGGTGATGTGCGAAGTGTTGAACGCCGACGGTACGCCCCACGCTACCAACGGCCGGGCTACCATAGAAGACGACGATAACGATTTCTGGTTTGGTTTCGAGCAGGAGTATTTCCTCTACGACATAGCTACCAACAAGCCCCTGGGCTTCCCCGAAGAGGGCGAACCTGCCCCACAAGGCCCCTACTATTGCTCAGTTGGTGCCAACAACGCCTTTGGCCGCAACATCATTGAAGAACACCTCGACGTGTGCCTCGACGCAGGCCTGAACGTGGAAGGCATCAACGCCGAAGTAGCCCCTGGTCAGTGGGAGTTCCAGATTTTTGCCAAAGGTGCCCGCGAAGCCGGTGATCAGATCTGGGTAGCCCGCTACCTGCTCGAGCGCATTGGCGAAAGCTACGACGTGGCTATCAACTGGCACTGCAAGCCCCTGGGCGTCGATGCCGACTGGAACGGCTCAGGCATGCACGCCAACTTCTCGAACTCGGTGCTCCGTACGGCGGGCAACAAAGAAACGTATGATGCCATCTGCCAGTCATTTGCCCCCGCCGACCGCATCAAAGCACACATCGATGTATACGGTGCCGACAACCACCTTCGCCTCACGGGCAAGCACGAGACCCAGTCAATCGACCAGTTCTCGTATGGTGTGTCAGACCGGGGTGCGTCGATTCGTATTCCCATTGCCACGGTGCAGCGCGGCTGGAAAGGCTGGCTGGAAGACCGTCGCCCCAACTCGGCGGCTGATCCGTATAAAGTAGCGGCTGAGATCATCAAGACCGTTAAATCGGCTGAGGTACCTGCCTAAGCTATCAGTACAGATTTAAATGGAAATGGCCCGTCAGCAATGGCGGGCCATTTTTTTGTGGGTAGCGGGGGGCGAAATCGCTTCAACACTTCACATCGTTCACGGGTTAGTACCTAAAAAAACATCTCACAATGACGCTCTACGAACGCGTATTTGACCATAACCAGCAATGGGTTGCCAAACAGTTACAGCAGGACCCCAGCTATTTCAGCCACATGGCCGACGGGCAACATCCTGAGTTTCTATACATCGGCTGCTCCGACAGTCGGGTGCAGCCCGAAGATTTTATGGGCGTGAAACCGGGGGAGGTGTTTGTACACCGGAATATCGCTAACCTGGTGCCTAACAATGATTTGAGTGCGCTGTCGGTGGTTCAGTATGCCGTTGAACACCTCAATGTGAAACACATTGTGGTATGTGGGCACTACGGCTGTGGGGGGGTGAAGGCCGCTATGGACAACAAAGATTTGGGTGGGCTAAACACCTGGATTCGTAACATCGACGACGTATATCGGACGTACCGTACAGAACTGAACGCCATTGCAGATAAGGAAGCCCGATTTCGTCGGCTAGTTGAGCTGAACGTGCAGGAACAGTGCATCAATATTATGAAGTTGAGTTTCATCCAGCACCGCCGGGCCGACAGCTTCTACCCGCACATCTATGGCTGGGTGTATGATATTGCCACCGGAACGGTGAAAGACCTGGAAATTGACATGGCCAAATTCAAAGACGAACTTGCCGTGTATAAATTGGATTAAGGCTGGTTTTTGTATGTTTGGGGATACTGAACTGCCCTTATGGCCCACCTCCGTTTTAACGCCCTACAGGTTGCACAAAGCCGTCAGGCTTTGCCCGTGCCGCCACCCGCCGAACGTATCGCCGATTATTTTGGCGTGTACACCTTCACCAAAGACATTATGCGCACGTTGCTCTCACCAGAGGCATTCGGGCGCATTTCCGAGGCCATCGACACAGGCGGGCGTATCGACCGCGACATTGCCGACGAGGTAGCCAACGCCCTGCGGTCATGGGCGGTGAGCAAAGGGGCCACTCACTACACGCACTGGTTTCAGCCCCTGACCGGCTCGACCGCTGAAAAACACGATTCGTTTTTCGACATTGCCAACGATGGAAAGGCCATTGAAAAATTCAAAGGCTCAGCGCTGGTACAGCAGGAACCCGACGCATCGTCGTTTCCGAGTGGAGGGCTGCGCAACACGTTTGAGGCGCGGGGCTACACCGGCTGGGACCCCTCGTCGCCCGCGTTTTTGATGGATAACGGCGCGGGGGGTAAAACGCTCTGCATCCCGTCGGTGTTTATTTCCTACACTGGCGAGGCGCTCGACTATAAAACACCCCTGCTGAAAGCCCTTGCCGCGCTGGACAAAGCTGCCACCGCCGCCTGCCAATATTTCGACCGGAACATTGATAAAGTCATGCCCACGCTGGGGATCGAGCAGGAATATTTCCTGGTCGACAAAGCGCTGTATGTGGCTCGGCCTGACCTGGTTATGGCCGGGCGCACCGTGTTTGGCCACGCCCCGGCGCGGGGACAGCAGCTGGAAGATCACTACTTTGGCACTATTCCGCCACGGGTCAACGCCTTTATGGTCGACTTTGAGTTTGAAGCCCTGAAACTGGGGATTCCCGTCAGGACGCGGCACAACGAAGTAGCCCCCGGACAGTTTGAAGTGGCCCCCACGTTTGAGGAAGTCAATCTGGCCATCGACCACAATGCGTTGCTGATGGATTTAATGGAAAAAGTAGCCGAACGGCATAGCTTGAAAGTGCTTTTCCACGAAAAACCGTTTGCGGGCATCAACGGGTCGGGCAAGCACAATAACTGGGCCTTGGGTACCGACACGGGCGTTAACCTGCTGGCTCCCAGCAGCAAACCCAAAGAAACGTTGCGATTTATTGCTTTTGTGGTCAACGTGGTAAAAGCCGTGCATGACCACGCCGATTTGCTCCGGGCTAGTATTGCGTCGGCGGGCAACGAGTACCGGCTGGGTGCCAACGAGGCCCCACCCGCCATCATGTCGATCTTCCTGGGCGAGACCCTGACGAAGGCCCTGGAAGACCTCGAAAACAAGTCCGAGATATCGCTCAATAAGGGCGACAACGTCTACTATAAGCTGGGTCTGAACCGAATTCCGGCCCTTATGCGCGACAATACCGACCGCAACCGCACCTCGCCGTTTGCGTTCACAGGCAACAAATTCGAGTTCCGTGCGGTGGGTGGCGGGGCCAACTCAGCCTCGACCATGATTGTGCTCAACACCATTGTGGCCAACCAGCTCATCCAGTTTCGGCGCGACATGGACGCCCGGCTCGACGCGGGCGAGAAGAAGGAACTGGCTGTGGTGGAGGTGCTGAAACAATACTATCGCGAGGCAAAACGGATTTTGTTTGAAGGCAATGGATACGCCGACGAGTGGGTAGCTGAAGCCGAACGGCGTGGCCTCTCGAACATCAAATCCACCCCCGAAGCCCTGGCCGTGTACCTGAAACCGGAGTCGCTGGCCCTTTTTGAGAAAATGGGCGTCATGAACCACGCCGAGGTGGAAGCCCGCTACGAAATCGAGCTAGAGAAGTACATCAAAAACGTGCAGATCGAGTCGCGCGTGATGGGTGATCTGGCCACCAACCACGTGGTATCGACGGCGTTAAAGTATATGAATCAGCTCTCGCAAACGGCCAAGTCATTGGTGGATTTGGACATGGTCAACGAAGCACAACCCGTAAAAGGCATCATCCGCGAACTGTCGGGCCGGGTGGTGGCGATCAAAAAAAACGTAGAAGCGATGGTAGAGGCCCGCAAACGCGCCAACAACATCGGTAACTCGGCCGAGATGGCCCGCCTCTACGCTACGGAAGTGAAAGATTATTTCGACGTGATCCGTTACGAAGTCGATAAGCTCGAACTCCTTATTGACGACGAAGACTGGCCGCTGGTGAAGTATCGTGAGATGTTATTTGTGAAGTAAAACGAGTTCAAGGTTTAAAGTCCAAGGTTTAAAATTGCTCCGCATCAGTAAGCTGGCGGAGCAACTTTAAACCTTGGACTTTAAACCTTGAACTCGTTTTACTTCACCGTTTCAACAATTTAAACGCCATGGCCCGCCCTTGGCCCTGCATGATGGCCAGGTTGATCCAGACGAAGGCAAACTGTTCCAGCAGCGGTACTTTGTCGTCGCCGCCGAAATCATAGCATTCGGCAAAGCCCGCGTCGAGGGCCAGTTGTTGGGCAATGGCCTTGCCTTTGGCGCTGCTACCCGCCATAAACATGTCGATGTGTACCCCGCCGTAGTTGGGGTCATGCATGTTTTCAGCCCCGGTACTGTTGAAGCACTTCACTATGTCGGGGCAATTGGTCCAGTGTTGAAGGGCTTCGGTGGTGTGCGAAAACGGCTCAGGCCTGGCGCGCAGGCCATTCATGGCGTCGATGATCACCTTTTGACTTACGTCGCCGAGGGCTTCAGCAATCGATTGGGTGGCCTGCGGCACGGCGGCAATGAGCACCACGTCGGCCGCTGCCACGGCCTCGCCAATAGGGTATACGGTGATGGCGGCAGATTTGTCAAGCAACGCCCTGCCTTTAAAGTCGGCCGTGTTGCGTACGCCCAGTCTGATGGTGTGCCCGGCCTTGGCCCAGGCTTCGGCCAGGGCGGCACCTACGTTGCCGGTGCCAATGATTGCGATGTTCATGCGTTTGTTTTGGCATGTAGCCCTGGCTGGTGAGCAACTGACTGTTGGGCGGAGTTAAAGAAAATAAAGTAGATGGGCACGAGAGCAAACACGGCCATGGCCAGCCTGTAGTCGACAAGGCCCAACAGCGCACCTGTGCTGTAGAGCAGCGGCCCGAATAGCAGCGACCGTACTGTAGCTTTCCGAAAATGAGCGCGGTTCACGTCTGGTTTCAGTACACCATGACTACGATAGGCCTGCCATCGTAACCCACTAAATGTCAGCGACATAAGGGCCATGACGCCACCAAATACCAGCGACGAGACCGGGTTGGTGAGGTAATCGCCCAGCAGGGCCGTCGGAAATGGAATAAAGGAACACCAGAGCAACAGAAAGGCATTGAGCCAGAAAACGCCGTGGGTGATGTGGGCAATTTGGTCAAGAATGCGGTGGTGGTTAACCCAGATGATGCACACCATCAGGAAGCTGATAACCCAGCTCACCAGCTTGGGTAACAGCAGCAGCAGCGCCTTATATAAGTCAGCCATCGACGCATCGTGTGTCAAATGAGGCACTTTCAATTCCAGCACCAACAGCGTGACGATGATGGCAAACACGCCGTCGCTAAAGGCTTCTACCCGCGATTTGGAAAAGTAGGTCATGGGGTTAGTTGTTGCTCAGTGAGATGCCGTAGGTGATAAACAGGTCATACGGTTTGTTTCCCACCAGCTCCACATGCTCAAACGTATAACGCAATCTGGCCCGCACCGCCACCCGTTTACTGATCGGTAGTTCCAGCGAATCGTCGGTGTGAAATCGGTAGTTTTCGCCATCCAGTACCGACTGCTGAAACCAGCATTCGTAGTGTAGCCGCAACTTATTGCCTAGTAGTTGTTGCCGCCCAAATACGCGCCCCGTTGCCCGGATGGTCTCGATCACATTGGGCCGTGAGCCGTTGGATTCGTGGTGTTCAAAGACAGTGCCGCCATAGGCTGAATGCTCGAAACTGGCTGTGAGTGACAGCTTTAGCAAGCTGTGTTTTTCGCGAACCAAATTATAGCTTATCCCCACGCCGGGCTGATACCGGAAGTTAATTTTCCGGCGGTAATTTGTTTCCATAAGGAGCATTACGTAAGGATATGGGCGATGCAACGGGTTCAAATACAGAAAGTTAGTCGAAAGTAGGTCTGATTCGGTCTGCCTGTTAAACGTCTGGCCATATTGGTAGTCGTTGCGGCTGCTGACGCCCCACCGCTGGTTGGCATACGCCAGCTCGGCCCGGTTAATGAGCAACAACCGGCTCACGATACCATCGAGGTAGGAGCCGGTTGTGGTCAGTTTCAGTTGCAACGGAATGGAGTCGCTCTCGTTGAGTTGCGCCAGCGCGGGCCGGGTAATCAGAGCAAACATCAGCAGCCACCATCTCATAGTTATTCGCCGAGGGCAGCAATGATGGCACGGGCGGTTTCGGCACCGCTGAAGTTCTGCTGTCCGGTAATGAGGTTGCCGTCGCGGATGGCAAAGCCGCGCCACAGACCCGCCTGCACGTAGTTGGCTCCCAGTTTCTTCAGTTCGTCTTCAATGCGCCAGGGCATTAGGTGCTGGCCACGGGGCATCAGGTTATAGTCCCAGACGGCATTGTCGGCAAAATCTTCTTCTACGTTGGCAAAGCCCGTAACTGTTTTGCCCTTCACCAAATACTCGCCGTTGCTCAGTTTAGCGTAGCGCAACACCGCTGTGCCGTGACACAGAGCTGCCGTCACCTTGCCCGATTCATAAAATTCGGCAAACTTGGCGTGTAGGTCGATGGCGTTGGCAAAGGAGAACATGGGCGCTTGCCCACCCGCCACCACGAGGGCATCGAACTCATCGATGTTGAGGGCCGCAATCGGTTTGGTGTTGTCGATGAGTGACCGCAGCCGGGGCGTGTGCATGAACCCCTGCGAAATGAGGTCTGTCGATGAATAGTCGCTTGGGTCGTTGGGATCACTCATGGCGTCGGCTTCACAGGGCCCACCGTTGGGACTAAACAGCTCGACATGGTAGCCTTTCTCGGTAAATTCGTAGTAGGGGTGAGTCAGTTCGCTCCACCAGAAACCAACAAGCCAGCCGGTAGTGGTCGACACGGCGGGGTTGGCAATGACAAGGGCAACCCGTTTGGGTTGCTTCGTGCTGACGATGTTCGGGTCTTTAAGGCTCATGATCGTACTGTGTTAAGAAAAGTGAGTAACGCGCCTTAGCGCACTACAAATCTGAACGGACCACCTACTTTTACAACCTGACACACTTTTTTGGTTGTCACTCTCTAAATAGTGAGCTGCTGATTATCAGCATATTAACTCTATGCCTGACTTCCTCGATAATGGCCGTGTGTACTACAACCCCGTCGATTATGCGATGCACCACATTGGCGGGACCTGGAAAACGCCTATTCTGTGGCGGTTGCGCAACCAGACCCTGCGCTATAGTGAGTTGAAAAAATCACTCGACCACATATCCCATAAAATGCTGACCACACAGCTCCACGAATTGGAAGAAAACGGGTTTGTTACGCGCACGGCCTATGCCACCGTACCGCCCAAAGTAGAATATGCCCTGACCGAAAAAGGTCAGCGGGCCATTCAGGTCATCGACGCCATTCGGGCTTATGGTATGGAGCTGATGCGCGAAGCAGGCATTGACCCGGACATTGTTTTTAAAAAGAGAGAAGCCTGATGGCACCCACCCAAATCAGCATGATTACCACACATTCGCTCCTTCAACTCCTAACCCGCCTGCCGCACCGGGGCGCGGCAACGCCGCATGAACGCGAGGCCGCCCAACTGCTGGTCGACACCCTGGCCGAGGCGGGGGCGGCCACGCGGCTGATGCCGTTTCAGACGCCCAAAACCTATGCCACGGTGGTTTACTGGATCATTGGGGGGCTGCTGTCCAGCATTGTGCTCGTGATCTCCAATGGCTTTTTACTACAGCAGGTGGGCCTCGTTATCTGTGGCATCGCGCTCACGCAGGCCTGGCTCTATTTCAACTGGCGGCATGCGTCGGTGGTGACGTGGCCGGTGCAGCATACCGCCCTCAATGTGCTGGGACAGTGGCCGGTAGCAGACAGAACGCCCCCCACGCGGCGCGTGGTGCTGCTGGCCCATTACGATACGGCCCCGGTGTCGGCGCTATATAATCCGAAGCAGCAGCGCGACTTCCAAAAATCACTGCAACTGTCGCTGGGGGTAATGACACTCACGGCTATTTTACTTCTGGTGCATACCGCCGTGGGGTTGCCCGCCTGGGGGTTCTGGCTGCTGGGGCTGGTGGCCCTGTACCTGGTGGCTCAGGCGATATTGGGCACCGTGGGCTTCTGGAATCAGGGTTATACCAACGGGGCCAGCGATAATGCCACGGGTGTGGTGGCGGCCATCGAAACGGCCAAACGCCTGCGGGAAAACGCCCCGCCGGGCCTGCTGGTGGAGGTGGTGCTGCCCTCTGCTGAAGAGGTGGGCATGATTGGTGCCCATGCCTACTGGCAGGCCAACAAAGGCCGTTTCGCTAAAGAAGCAGCCACTACGGCCGTTATCAATTTCGACACACTCGGGGCCGGTAAACTGACCGTGATTGAGCGCACAGGCACCGTCGAGATGATTCACTACGACAGTCCGCTTACTCAACTAGCGCGGGATCTGGTATCCAGGCCTGCCTTCCAAAATCGGGCGCAGGTTGGCCGATGGCACACCGCCGATTTCGACAGCGTGTGGTTTGTGCGGGCGGGCATTCCTACGCTGGCACTCTGCGCGTTAGCCCCCGACGGCACCATGCCGCGCATTCACCGGCCCGACGATATACTAGCTGCCGTTGACGAAACACCCATGCACGACGCCGTCGATCTGGCCGAGGCGGTAGTGCGAGAGTGGTGCGCCACGCCGCTATAATGCGTAACTTTGGCCCATGCAGGAATTTCCGAACCAGGGGTACGACCCCGATGTGATAGCCGAATTACGTGACGAATGTCGTCAGCAAGGCAAAACGTTTGTGTATACAGACGAGGAAGAAGACTTTGAAAACGACGACGTAGACGATGACGAGCCTCGCCAGTTTGCGCAGGTGATGTTCGTGGGTAAAGACGCCGCCGGGAAGGAGGTGATCTACGACGCCATGATCTGCACCCTCCGCCTCCACCACGGCAGCATCGTATTCGAGCAGGCCGTTGAGGAAGTGAAAAAGATGTTTCCCGGCTACAAACTGCCCGAAGAACGCCAGCCCGGCTACAAATTCGACGCCAGCAAAGAGCAGGAAGTAGAAGAAACCATGGCCGACATCATTGCCGAAAAGGAAGAAACCGAGTCGGTGAAGGTGCGCGAAGAGGTCACGGTTTCCGACGATGTTGACCCCGACGAAATTGGCCTTGAACTTGACGCCTACCTGAACGTCGAAGAAATCAACGATGAGGTCATCAGCACGTTCATCGAGCAGTTCAACAGCAACACCCTCAAACTCGACCCCACCATGTACTCGTTCATAAGCGAGGATGAGGAGGAGGATTAGAATGTACAATGAATAATGTACAATGGCTTCGCGTTCGGAATTTGCTGAGCCGCACCGGCGGACCGGCGAAGCCATTGTACATTATTCATTGTACATTAATAAACTAAATCAAACGCATTTATGCACTTCCAGGGTACCGATGCCTACGTGGCTACGCGCGAGCTGAGCGTGGCGGTCAATGCGGCCATTCAGTTGCAGAAGCCACTGCTGATTAAGGGTGAACCGGGCACGGGCAAGACCCTGCTGGCGTTTGAAGTGGCCAAAGCCCTCAACAAACCCTTGTTTACCTGGCACGTGAAATCGACCACGTCGGCGCAGCAGGGGTTGTATGAGTACGACGCCGTGTCGCGGCTGCGCGACTCGCAGTTGGGCAACGAGGGCGTAGGCGACTTGGAGCGGTACATCAAAAAAGGGAAGCTCTGGGAAGCCTTCGAGACCGACGAATCGGCGGTATTGCTGATCGACGAAATCGACAAGGCCGACATTGAATTTCCGAACGACCTGCTGCTGGAGATTGACCGGATGGAGTTCTACTGCTACGAACTGCGGCGCACGATTTCGGCCCGCCACCGGCCCATTGTCATTATCACGTCGAACAACGAAAAAGAACTGCCCGACGCGTTTTTGCGCCGCTGCTTTTTCCACTATATCCGTTTCCCGGAGCGCGAAACCATGCAGCGCATCGTAGACGTGCATTTCCCGAACCTGCCCGGCGAACTGATGGCCAAAGCGCTGTCGGTGTTTTATGGCATCCGCGAGGTGCGCGCCCTGAAAAAACGCCCCTCCACCAGCGAACTCATCGACTGGCTTCAGCTCCTGATGCACGCGGGCGTCACGCAGGACGATCTTCTCGACCTCGAAAACCTCCGCGAAGTGCCCCCTTATTTGGGTGCCCTCCTCAAAAACGAACAAGACTCCGAACTCCTGGCCGCCCTACGGGCGAAAGGAAGGTGAAAGTAACGGTGAATGATGAGTGCTAAGTGATGAGTTTGCTTCCGCGTCTATTCTTGCGGAAGCAAACTCACCACTTACCACTTACCACTCACCACTCAAAAGCCATGTTTCTCTCCTTCTTCCTGCTTCTTCGTCGGAATGCGCTGCCGGTTACGTTGCCGGAGTATTTGACCCTGCTTGAAGCGTTGCAGAGCGAGGTGGGGGGCGTGACAATTGACGACTTCTATTTCCTGAGCAAAACCGCCCTCATCAAGCACGAACAGCACCTCGATCTGTTCGACAAACTGTTTGGTCAGTGGGTGGCCGGGCAGGTTCCCGACGGAGCCGACAGCCTGCCCGCCATCCCGCCCGACTGGCTGCGAAACGCGCTGGAACAAAACCTGACCGATGAAGAAAAAGCCGCGCTAAAAGCCGCTGGGGGCCTCGATGCACTCTACGACCGGCTTCGTTCGCTGCTTGACGAGCAGAAAGAACGGCATGAGGGCGGCAATAAGTGGATTGGTACCGGGGGCACGTCGCCGTTTGGGACGGGGGGCTACGCGCCGGAGGGTTTCAAGATTGGGCCGTCGGAGCAGGGAGCGGGACAGCGGAGAGCGGCGAAGGTGTGGGAGCAGCGGGCCTACAAAAACCTCGACGATAGCGTAGAATTGAACACCCGCAATATGAAAATGGCCCTGCGCCGGTTGCGCCTGCTTACCCGCGAGGGGGCCGAAGATGAACTTGACATTGACGAGACCATTGCCGAAACCAGCCGCAACGGCGGTATTCTGGACGTGAAGCTCCAGGCCACGCGCAAAAACAGAGTGAAAGTGCTGTTGCTCTTCGACGTGGGCGGGTCCATGGATGAGCACATCGATCTGTGCAACCAGCTGTTTTCGGCGGCCAAATACCAGTTCAAGCACATGGAGTTTCTGTATTTCCACAACTGCGTCTACGAAACGCTCTGGAAAGACAACACCCGCCGCAAAGACCGCCTGCCCACCTGGGAGGTGCTGCACAAATACAACAAAGAATATAAGGTCATTTTTGTGGGCGATGCGGCCATGTCGCCCTACGAAATCACCGAAGCCCGTGGCAGCGTGGAACACTACAACGAAGAGGCCGGGCAAGTCTGGCTCGACCGGTTCAAGACGCAGTACCCGCACATGGTGTGGCTAAACCCGTCACCGTCAGCCTATTGGCAGTATACCCACAGCACCAACCTCCTCCGTGAGTGGTCGGGTCACCGCATGTTTCCCCTCACCCTCGGTGGGCTGACGCAGGCCATGAAATCGCTGAAAAATCCGAAAGTAACGTTCGAGGGGTAAGCGGGTTTTATCCCAAACAGATACAGCTCCGAACGTACGGAATGCGCTGAAAATGGGTAAGTTGCGGTAATTAGAATTGGCTACACTGGCTCACTACCGTATCATGAACACGTACTTAAAGCATCCCAGGCAGTTGTGGCTAGCGCTGTGCTGCCTGACTACCCTGGCCATAGCCCAACCCGTGCCACGGGCAACCCTCACCGGCCAGATTACCAATGCCGCCGACGGGCAACCGCTGCCCTTTGCCAGCGTGTACCTCAACGGTAGTACGCAGGGGACTACCACCAACGAACGTGGCCAGTTTACGCTGCCCAATGTGGCGCTGGGTTCCGTTGAACTGGTAATCTCCTACACCGGATTTTCCACCGTTCGGCAGGCGCTGCGAATTACCGACACCACGCCAAAACCCGTTGCCGTGGCGCTTTCGCCGCTGGCCAATCAACTGGCCGACGTGGTGGTGCGCGTGAAGCAGGACAAGACCTGGCTAAAGCAGCTCAAACAGTTCGAGGCTGACCTCTTTGGGTCGTCGAGCTACGCGGGCGAGTGTGTGCTGACCAACCCGCAGGTAGTCGAATTCGAAACGTCGGGCAATACGCTCTTTGCCACGGCCCGCGAGGTGCTGGTGATCGATAACCGGGCGTTGGGCTACCGGCTTCGGTACACGCTCCAGGGCTTTCGGAGTCAGCCCGAGCGGATCACGTTTGGTGGCACCACCCTGTTTGAAGAATTGCCGCCCGCCACGCCCAAGCAGGCCCGGCAGTGGCAGCGCAACCGGCAGGAGGCCTATCGGGGGTCGTTGCGGCATTTGCTCACCAGCCTGGTGCAGGGTAACTACGAAAAAGAAGGGTTTATGGTGTATCAATCTGACCCCTCGCGGCCACTGAGCACCAACCCGCCACCGCTGCTGAATGATGAACTGGGCCGGTATCTGCTGCCGTTTAAGCCCGCCGAGATGATACAGCCCGGCAAACTACCCCATGAACGCTGGCTCAGAAGTGCCACCCCGCTAGTGGTGTTATATACCCGCTACGCCTCGCGGCAGTCACCCTTTCGCGATGCGCCCTATGCCTATTCGCAACTGGTGCTGCCCCAGAAGATGCTGGGCTTCACAGTGGCCGGGCAGATTACGGCACCTATGGGTTTCGACGCCGTGGGCTACCTCAGCAACGACCGCCTGGGCAACGCTATGCCCGACGACTGGGACCGCGATGGACCAGCCCCCGCCATCCGCCGCGATTCAGTACAGCGTGACCTAGGAGTATCAAAAAATCTTGATAATCAATTGGTTAGTTTGGTGAAATCAGAAGCCGACGTTACGCTCGACACGCTGGCACGCCGATGGAAAGGGCATGAGATAGCAACGGCCCCCATTGTTTTTGCGCAGATCGACAAACCGCTGTACCTCACCGGCGACCGCCTTTGGCTGAGTGCTTACGTCCTGAACCGACAGGCTCAGCGCCTCGATACGGCGCTGGCTGGCCCGGCCCTGAACGCCGAACTTCGGTCGGGTGATAACCGGCTGGTGCAGCACCAGTTTTTGCCTGTCACCGACGGTCGCACGGCAGGGATGTTTCGGCTGGCCGACACCCTGGCTACGGGTATGTACTGGCTACGGGCCTATACCGAAGCCGACCGGCAAAGGCAGAAGCCCGCTTTTGAACGGCCACTTTGGGTAGTCAACAGCGCAATGGGTATCGTTACGCAACCCATTGACCGGGAGGTGCTTATCGTTAAAAAAGAGCCGGAAAGTGCCGTCGATCTGTTGGTTGGTGACGTACCGAACGCGCCGTTTCGGACCAGGATCAGCGCAGACAGCAGTGAGGCTATCCTGACGCTCGACAAGCCCATGTCGGCCCGGCAACCAGCCGTTTTTGCCCTGGTCTATAACCGCGACAAACTGTTACAGTCGGGGAGGGTGCCCGTTGGTGGGGCTACAACAAGGCTGCGGTTGTCGACCCTGACATGGCCCGCGGGGTTGGCGTGGTTGTCGCTGATGGACAGCACCGGCCACGTCTGGTCAACGCGGCCCATTCAGGTGCCCGACCGGGTGTTGCCTATTACCGTAAACCTGACCCTGGGCGAGGCAGAACCTATCGCTGACAAGCCTCGGACCCTGCTGCTCTCCCTGCTCGACGGGGTGGGGCGGCCAGTGAATGCCCACGTGTCGGTAGCCGTTACCGATGCCGATAAAGTACCTTCAGACTCGCTGGTGGCTGATTTTTCTAGTCACCTGCGTGAAAGTAAAAATGAAGCAGGTGGTGCCATGCAGATTGAAAACACGCCCAACATCACCCTCAACGGCCGGGTGACGACCACCGAGAAGCAGCCGGTCAATGTGGTCGTGATGGTGGCCGACGGGCAAAATACCCAGGTTCGGGCGGCACTGACTGATCTGGCGGGGCAGTTTCAGGTTGGCAACTTAACCCTGGCCGACACGGCGCAGGCACTGGTTCGGATAACCAACAGCCGGGGTAAACCCATCGACGCTACGGTGCAGTTTAGCCCCGCCGTCAGCGGGTTTAGGCTGCCCGCCCCACCGTCTGGTACCGGTTTGCTACTGAAACGTTGGCGGGCGTTGATTGCTACTGCCAAACAACGACAGGATGCCGAACCAGCCTTGTATCGAAGCAATGGTGGCCGACAGCTCCGCGAAGTGACCGTACGCGCGCCCAAGCCCATAGACCAACGCCCCGACGACATTAAACTCCGGAGCCTGCACAGTCAGGTTGACCAGACGATTTTGCTCGATGAAAAAACACCGCCCTACGACAATCTGTATTCCCTCATTCAGGCCAAAGTGCCCAATGTGCGGGTAGAGACCGTGTTGAACCGGGGTGTGGTGGCCTATTCGGTTAAGTTTTCGGGAAATGTGGCCTCGGTACTCAACGCGTCCATCCCTGCTCTTGCCAGCCGTGGCGCACCCCCGCCACCAGCTATACCCAAAGCCGACGCCACGATGCAAAATCCGCTATTTCTGATTGATGGTTTCCCCGTCAACGATACCGACGGCACGCAGTTGCTGATGTTTTCGGCGGGCAATATAGAGCGGGTAGAAGTGCTGAAGACGGGTGCCATTGCGGCTATGTACGGCACGCAGGCCAGCCGGGGCGTGATTGCGTTTTACACCAAAACCACCCGCGAAGCCACTAAAGCAAAAGGTATCAGTCGGCAAACAGTACTTGGCTATCCGGCCTTACCCCAGTTTCCGCTTTCCACGCAAGCGGTTGGCAGTCAGCGCGATGTGTTGGCGTGGCTACCTGTGGCCGTTACTAGTCAGCAAGGAAAACTCTCGGTGCCAGTCGCTGTTTCCGCAGCGGTGCGGACGCTGCGCGTGAGTGTTCAGGGTATCAGCGGTACGGGACAGCCCATCTCATTCGTTAAGCTCTTGCCTGTAAACTGATTAACCCGCGCTCGCTGGCCGTTTAGCAAATAGTTGTGCCTGTGGGGCAGTATCCGGGCGATTTTTGTTAATGATCGGTGACAATTGGTTTATTTTGTTCTTTTTCAGCGGTTTCCGGCTATGGTCTTTTCTCGTGTTGTTCTTGTATGTCTGAGCTGTTTGTTCGTGCACACCCTGTATGGACAGACTACCCAGCCACGCCAGACCGACAGTTTGCTGCGCCGCTATAGCACTGCCCGTAAACCGGAGCGTGCCGAACTGGCCATCCGACTCTCGGAATCCTACCTATACGTAGACCCCGCTCGCAGCCGTGACTATGCAGCCATGGGCCTTATCATGCTGCGCCAGTTTCCCGATGACACGCTCTACCTGGTGGCGATCAATAATCTGGCGGTGGCCTACGGCAGTTTAGGTCAAAACAAGCGGGCCGATTCCTGCTTTCAGGTGGGCATCCGCCGGGCGCAGGCCCAGCATAACATCGACAAACTGGTGCGTATGCTGGCCAACCAGGGTACTACCTACATGGACGAAGGCCGGAACCGCGATGCGCTAAAACGCCTGCGTCTAGCCCTGTCTTATGCTGTAGGCCCAAACCACGACGACAAGCGGGCACTGTTACTTAACAACATAGGATTGGTCTATGATAACCTGGGCGTTTATGGCCCCGCCCTGCGCTACTACCACGCCGCTCTCCGCGAGGCCGAACAACAACACAACCTAAACGTGCTGGGGCTGGCTAAAGGCAATATTGCCACCATCTACGCCCAACTCGATAACCCCCGGCGTTCGAACCAACTGCTGGGACAGGCCATTAGGCACCTCACCGACTCGAACGACCCGATCATGGCCAACCAATGCCGACTGATGGTGGCTGAAAACTGGCTCAACATGGCCCGCCCCGATTCGGCGAGTCAGTTGGTGTGGCGGGGCCTCCAACAAGCCAAAGCAACCCAGGTGCCTTATCAGATGGCTATGGCCTACGTGCTGCTGTCGCGGTTATATTCTAGCCAGCAGCGATACGTACAGGCCGAAATTTCGGCGCGGCAGGCCCTGCAACTGGCCCAGGCCGAAAACCAGTCGATGGAAGGACAGGCGCTAATGAACCTGGCCAAAGCAATTGATGCACAGGGACTTACGGCCAAAGCGCTGCCCCTGGCCCGTGAGGCTGTCACGGCTACGCAGCAAACCGCCAACAAAGGTGAACGGCGCGACGCCAACCGCATTTTGGCCGATATTCTGGAACACGACGGGCAACTGGACAAAGCGCTGGCCACCCGAAAGATCTATGAGGCTCTCAACGACTCGCTCTACACGGCTGGTTTTCGAGAGCAGTTTTCGCAGCTACAAGTTACCTACGAGTCGGAGCGCAAAGAGCAGCAGATTGCGTTCCTGAACCGCGAAAACGACCTGCGCGAAAGTCAGCTCAAGGCGCTTGGACTGGGGCTTGGTGTGGTATTGGCACTGCTGGGGCTGGTCTACTGGCTGTATCGTCGCCAGCACCTGGCTACCGAAAAAATTAGCCAACAGAAAGAACTCCTCACCCGGCAGTCGGCGCAGCTAGCACTCCTCATGCGCGAACTGCACCACCGGGTGAAAAACAATTTGCAGATTGTGTCAAGCCTGCTAAGCCTTCAGTCGGGGCGGCTTGTTGACGAACAGGCGCGGGCGGCAGTGCGCGAAGGACAGCGGCGGGTAGAGGCCATGGCTATGCTCCACCAGCGCCTATATGCCACCGCCGAAGTGACGAGCATCAACTTCCGAAGCTACGTGGCCGATCTGGTCGAAAGTCTGATGACCACCTACGGCTACCGCCCGGCCGACGTAGATCTCACGCTTGAGATCAGCCATGAACAGATCGAAACCGACACGGCCATACCCCTTGGGTTGATTATCAATGAGCTGATTACCAACTCGTTAAAACATGCTTATCAGCATGTAGCCCGCCCTGCACTGACCGTACGTCTGGAACCTACCCGCAACGCCGATGGCTTGCTGACACTCCGACTTACCGTAGCCGACAATGGCCCCGGCCTGCCCAACGTGCGCTCAACGGTAGCTTATTCGGCTGGGACCGAGTGGGTACCAACGGCGGGTAGCGTTGGGGAGAAAGTGTCACGGCAAGCTAAAAAAAGAAGTCGTTCGGGTGATCTTATGCCAAAGGTGCCAACGTTTGGTATGCAGTTGGTGCTTTCATTGGCGCGACAACTTCGGGCAACGGGCCATTTTGTCGACGATAATGGTGCTCAGTTTCAGTTAGATATACCGATGATCCAACCTACTGCCTGATCTGTGGAAACGATTCATATTCTTGTTGTGGAAGATGAAGCCATCCTGGCAATGGACATTGCTCAGCGCCTTGGTGATCTCGGCTATTTCGTGGTCGACACCGTCGATAACGGCCCGCAGGCGCTAACCATCATGCGCGAACAACCCATTGACCTGGTGTTAATGGATATTCACATCATGGGCGAATGGGACGGGATCGAAACCATCCGCCGGATGCAGACCACACAATCGATTCCGTTTATCTTTCTAACCGCCATGACCGACCCGACCACCATTGAGCGGGCACGGCAGGTGTCACCGTCGGCTTATATTACCAAGCCTTTCAACGACCTCAACCTGCGCATTGCCATTGACCTGGCCATTCATAATTTTGCCGCCCGCCAACCCGCCGACCGACCCCACACCATGGATAATACGTCGTCGGAGTCCTTGCTAAAAAATGAGGCGCTGTTGCTGGTAAAGGACTACTACTTCATCAAGCAAAACTATCGGTTCATCAAGTTTCAGCTCCGCGACGTGCTATTCCTCCAGTCAGACGGCAATTATACCGACATCGTAACGCGCGAGGGCAAATACACCCTGCGCGTGGTGATGAGTAAGGTAATCGAAAAAATGCAAACGACTGATATTGTGCGCATTCATCGCTCATTTGCCATCAATAGGCGGGTGATCGACAGCTTTGGCGAAAGCGAAGTCATTATTGGCAAACATACCCTGCCCATTGGCCGATCATACCGCGAAGAGTTTATCAGCGGGCTTGAGGCGATGTAATATCACAACGACTGGTTCAGAAAGCTAATCAACGGCTGAAGGCTGGCGTAAGCCGCCAGCATGTGGGCGGGTAATTCGGCTTTCGTGAGCAGCTTGTCAGGTAGGGGAGAGGAGGCTGTAAAGCTTTTCAGTTTTAGGAATTCAATGGCTGGGTTGTCGGGTAAATAGCCTTTGGGTGGGCGCGACAGGGCCTCCTCACGGCTTAGGCCGCCAAACTGTTTCTGGAAGGTCGCTTCGTTGACGATGGCTTCAAAATGGGGTAGGTTGTAGTCTATTTCCTGCCTGACCGTAGCCAGCAACGGGGGTTCAGGCATATAGAGACCACCCGCCACAAAAGCCCCGCCCGGCTCCAGATGAAGGTAGTACCCCGCCGAGTTGAGCGCCTTGCCCCCGATGTTAAACCACGCCCCAAAATGGTTTTTGTAGGGTGCTTTGTCTTTCGAAAAGCGCACGTCGCGGTTGATGCGGAAGATGCATTTCTTCGCCTCCAGTGGTGTTTCGGCAATGGCCGGGTCTAGCTGACTTAAGCCGGTAATCAACTCGCCAACCAGGCCAACAAAATCAGCCTTAGCGGCATCATACGCCGCCCGGTTTTCATCGAACCAGGGTTTGTTATTATTGGCTTTCAGGTTGCGCAGGAAGGCAATCGTGGCAGGTTTAAGCATGAGTTAGAACGTGTTTGTTTCGCCGATAGCTTTGCGGGTGCAGCGCATGATTGCGTCCTGCAAATCGGCCCCACCCGACGTTAGCGGGTCAATGTGCTGCACCAATGCGGCCCGAAGTTCGTACAATTCCGACTGAGATGCGTCCTCGGAAGCACGTACCAGAGCCAGTTTCATCAACTCAACTTGTTTATTCTGCTTCGGGTTGAAGACGCCGTTCAGTTCCGAGCATTGATGGCACGTACCGGTCTTGCTCACTAGCGCACAACGGTCTGCAAAAATACCGATCATCGTTTGCCGGGCATCGCGGAGCAGGTGTTTCACGAAGCTCTCCGTCCGGTCCAGAATCTGGCTGATCTCCACAACGCTGAAACCGTATACGTCTTTTAGCAATAAGGCCACCTGGTGCTCAATGGGCAATGTTTTTCCGGTGCAGGTAAAGCAGAAATCAATATGTTCGCGGATATCGTAGTCTCCCTGAGGCGAATGGGCATGCACGGCAAAGAAGGCGTCGCGGGTGTAAAGGTTCGCCATTGAGTAGGCCTTGCTAACGTCCTGCGCGTCGGTACGCCACCGGGGCCGGGTACGCAGGAAATCGTAGGCAAGGTTCGTCGCAATCTGGAACACCCATGTCTTCAGCGACGACCCACCCGCGAATGTGCCTAGCTTGTCGAACGCCCGCACGAAGGTGTCGTGCGTGAGGTCGTCGGTGTCGTTACGGTCGACCAAAAGGCGGTATAAATACGACTTAAGGTGCGGCTGAAACTGCGCGAATAGCTGCTGAAAGGCCACGATATCGCCGTTTAGGGCTTGTTTGAGAATTGGCTCTAACGAATTCATGGAGGTTGATTATAGTTGGGAATTGACTAATACGAGTTGTCCGGTACGTTGCCCGCTTTCCAGTCGTTCGTGAGCTGTGCGGGCCTTGACGAGGGGTAGTCGGTCGGCGATGAGCGGCTGTAGCTGCCGGGTCTGTACCAGGCTAAACAGGTGCGTAAGGTCGTCGGCAAAGCGTTGCGGATGGTTGCGTCGGCTGTCGATAATCCCAAAAAAGACGGCTTTGCGCCCACCGGGTAGGCTGTTCCAATAACGTAAGGTGAGCATCCAAAGGCCAAAATTTAGTCCGAATCGAAGAAATTGAAACGGGGTGCGGCCGAGAATCGATTGGGCAATCTGCTGCGTTCCGAAGGTAACGAGCTTACCCATAGGAGCTAGCAATTGCCATGAACGGCGAAAATTAGGGAGGCTCACCGCGTCAAAAACGGCATCGAACCCTTGGCCCGCCGCTCGCCTTAACTGCTCGTCATAGTCGGTGGCGTGGTAGTTGATGCCAGTGGCCCCGTACTGACGAATGGTAGGCAGGTGCCGGGCCGACGCCGTGGCGACCATCTCGATGCCCAGGTGTTGTCCCATTTGAAGCAACATCGACCCAACGGCCCCAGCCCCACCATGCACCAACATTCGTTGCCCCCGTTGCCCTGCCGCCACGTGTACAAGCATCTGGTAGGCTGTCATACCGGCCACCACACAGCAAACCGCCTCGGCGGCATCCAGAGCTGCCGGAACGGGCCACAGTGAATCGGCCCGGCAACAGACGTAGGTAGCGTGGCCGCCCACCTGCGGCATGGCCGCTACGCGCTGCCCCGGTTGCCACTGTGTAACGCCATCGCCAACAGCATCGATCCAACCGACCAAATCGTAACCCAGCGCGAAAGGCGGCGTGGGTTGCACCAACGGATAAATGCCTTTCCGAATGAGCATATCCGTTGCCGATACACATGTAGCTTCGACCCGAATCCGAACTTCGTTAGGTGCGGGTGTAGGCACGGGTATTTCGTCAATCCTTATCGTGCATGGCCCGCCATAGGCTACTACGCTGACTTGTTGATTCATGATGTAGTGTATGGGTTAACCAATGATTCGGTTGTCTTTGGCAATGGCTCCGGCGTAGAGCAGGGCTGCGCCTGCGTAGCCCATGTCACGCATCGCGCTGATGACACCCATGAAATCGCCCGCCACGGCTTTGGGTACGTGCATCGTAGCGATGAACACAATCATCATTAGGGCTAGTAGCAACGCCGCGAGCTTGTCGAACCTCTCAATCAGGATGCTGACGGCGAAGCAAAGTTGCCCGATGCCGGTGAGGTACACCCAAAACAACGGAGCGGGAAAAAACGTGGGTACTTGCTGGACTGTAAAGGTGGGGCCGGTGATGTGTAGCAGCCCGCCCATGATGAAGGTGAGGGCGAAGAGCTTTTGGCCCGTTTTCGCGTAGGTGTTCATTGGCTAGATGATCCGGGGTTTGTGCCGAACCAATCCTTAGACGAACAACGTGGGTAAGATGATCGGGAAAGCGAGGCAAGTGCTATTACCCTATTTTACCAACCGTTCTCCCATTCCTCCCTTCCTCCGTTCTCCCTCTTTTTTCGTACCTTTGCGGCCGAATTCAGCCACAATCAACGCGAATGCTATCAGTATCTAATGTCTCGCTTCGCTACGGCAAGCGGGTTCTCTTTGACGACGTCAACATAAAATTTAACCCCGGCAACTGCTACGGTGTGATCGGTGCCAACGGGGCGGGAAAATCAACGTTTCTGAAAATCCTTTCGGGCGAGATCGAGCCACAGACGGGCAACGTCAGCATGGGTCCCAATGAGCGGATGTCGGTGCTGAACCAGAACCAGTTTGCCTACGACGAATTCCCCGTTCTCCAGACCGTTATCATGGGCAACAAACGCCTGTATGAGATCATGCAGGAGAAAGACGAGATCTACGCCAAAGCCGACTTCTCCGATGCCGACGGGGAGCGGGTGGCTGAACTCGAATCGGAATTTGCCGAGATGAACGGCTGGGATGCCGAGTCTGATGCCGCCTCGCTGCTGTCGGGCCTGGGTATCCGCGAAGACCTCCACTACACGCAGATGGCCGACCTCAACGCGTCGGAAAAAGTGCGTGTGCTGTTGGCACAGGCCCTTTTTGGCAATCCCGACATCCTGCTGCTCGACGAACCAACCAACAACCTCGACGTGGAATCGGCGATTTGGCTGGAAGGTTTTCTGGCCAATTTCAAGAACACCGTGATCGTGGTTTCCCACGACCGTCACTTCCTCGATCAGGTCTGTACGCACATTGTCGACATCGACTTCTCGAAGGTAAAGCAGTATGCGGGTAACTACACATTCTGGTACGAGTCGAGCCAATTGGCGCTCCGTCAGCGGCAGGATCAGAACAAAAAGACCGAAGACAAGCGTAAGGAATTGGAAGAGTTTATACGTCGCTTCTCGGCCAACGCCTCCAAGTCGAAGCAGGCCACGAGCCGCCAGAAACTACTGGAAAAACTCACGATTGACGATATCGCCTATTCGTCGCGGAAATACCCCTACATCCAGTTCAAGCCCGAGCGTGAACCTGGCGATCAGATTCTGACCGTTGAAAACCTGAGCTACACCGGCGAAGACGGCCAAAAGCTGTTCAGCAACGTGTCGTTCAGCATGAACCGCACCGACAAGATTTTTCTATATAGTCGTGATAGTCTGGCCGTTACAGCTCTGCTCGACGTGCTGTCGGGTACGAAACAGGCCGATTCAGGTACGTTCAAATGGGGCGTCACCATCACCAGTGCTTATTTCCCCAATGATACGGGCCGTGATGCATTCTTTGAAGGCAACGACCAGAACCTGGTGGATTGGCTGCGGCAGTTTTCGGCAGAAAAAGACGAAAGTTTTATCCGGGGCTTTCTGGGTCGTATGCTGTTTTCGGGCGAAGAGTCGCTGAAAAAAGCTACGGTGCTGTCGGGGGGTGAAAAAGTGCGGTGTATGCTCTCGCGGATGATGCTGTCGGGTGCTAACGCCCTGATGCTCGACGAACCCACCAACCACCTCGATCTGGAGTCTATCGAAGCCGAAAACCGGGGTTTGATTGATTTTAAAGGCCCGGTGCTGTTCTCCTCACATGACCATCAGTTTGTAGAGACCATTGCCAACCGCATCATCGAGTTGTCGCCCAACGGCATCCTCGACAAGCTGATGACCTACGACGAGTTCATCACCGACGAACGCGTAAAACAACAACGCGAAGAATTATATTTAAAAGCAGTATAAAACGAGTTGGTGGTTTGTAGTTGGCTGACGCACGCTCTCGCGTCAGCCAACTACAAACCACCAACTACGAACCACAAACAGAAAACTCTCTTTCCATGAAAGCTGAAATGCGTACCAATAAGGGTACAATGACCATTGAATTTTTTGAAAAAGATGCGCCGCAAACGGTAGCTAACTTCGTGAAGCTGGCCAAGTCGGGCTACTACGATGGGGTGAAGTTTCACCGCGTCATTCCCAACTTCATGATTCAGGGCGGCGACCCCACCGGCACCGGCTCAGGTGGCCCCGGCTACAATATTCCCGACGAACTGACCGGCGACAATCAGTATCACGACCGGGGTGTGCTGAGCATGGCTAACACGGGTCGGCCCAATTCGGGTGGTTCGCAATTCTTTATCTGCCACAACCGGCAGGGCACGGCCCACCTCGACCGGAAGCATACTGTGTTTGGCAAGGTGGTTGATGGCCTCGACGTGATCGACCAGGTTCAGCAGGGCGACAAGATCGAGTCGATTGCCATTACCGAAGAAGCCGCTGCTTAATAAGCTTATGCTTCACGTAAAATGCCCCGCCAGCCGCTGGTGGGGCATTTTTTTGTTACTTGCCCCAAAGTTGGCCAACCCAGCTTGTAGCCTATGGAAACGTCGCACATGGCCTGGTATAGCCAGACCATCAAGCAGTACCTGACCCGGCAGGAAGTAGACGATATCATGCGGAGGTCTAATTGGCGGGCCGCTGCCGAACTGGTTACCACCTGGGGCTGGATCGCCGCTGCCTTTGCGCTGGCGGGCTTTTTCCCCAACCCGTTCACCATCCTGATTGCCCTGCTAGTGCTGGGCGGCAAGCAACTGGCCTGCGCCATTATCATGCACGACTGTTCGCACAATGCCTACTTTACCTCGGCCCGCTGGAATATGCTGGCAGGCAACTGGCTGGGCAGTTATCCCATCATTCAGAACGTGGAGCAATACCGGCCCTACCACCTGCAACACCACAAATTTGCGGGCCTCCACGACGACCCGGACCTGAGCCTGACCAAAGGCTATCCCACCACGGTACTCAGTATGGTCCGGAAATTTAGCCGTGATTTGCTCGGTGCCACGGGCTTAAAAGGGCAGTTAGCCGTACTTACCATGCACGCGGGCTATCTATCGTATTCGCTGGGTGGGGCGGCGCAATGGCTGCAAAAAAGGTCGCTTTCGTCGCACCTGCGGCAGGGCTGGCAAAACCTGCGCGGCCCGGTTGCGGCCAACCTTATTCTGTTTGGTATACTGTGGGCCTCTGGCGCGGGCTGGCTCTACCTGCTCTGGATTGGTGCCCTGTTGACGACCTACAACGTGTCGCTACGCGTACGGTCAATGGCCGAACATAGTGTGGTCGAGGAGCAGGAAAACCCTCACAAGAACACCCGGACCACCTACGCCAATTTTCTGGAGCGGCTACTATTTGCCCCGCACCATGTGAACTACCACGCCGAGCACCACCTGATGATGGCTGCCCCGCCCTACAATTACCCCAAACTCCACCGACTGCTGCTATCGCGTGGTTATTTCAACGAGGGCGTTCTGGAAACAGGCTACTGGCAGATTATCAGGAAAGCAATTAAGTAGTCATTGGTCATTGCGTACTGACTACTGACCAATAACCACAACCCGATCAGCCACACCAGCGGGGGCTTGTACAACGCCATTTTTTACGGCAACGCGCTGGAGGCTTTTGCCCGTTTTGGCATCGATCCATTCGGCGGTGTAGGTGCCTTTGGGCAAGTTCAGAGTCAGGTCGTAGGGCTTCGTGGCCAGAGTCTCGCAATAGATAGCCCAGCGGGTTTTGCCGTTGCTCATGGCCCAGGTCTGGGTGCCGGGCGCTGCTTTAACAATTCGTTCGTCGGGCGATAACTGACTTACGTTGAGTG
Source organism: Fibrella aquatilis (assembly GCF_017353255.1). Lineage (GTDB taxonomy): Bacteria > Bacteroidota > Bacteroidia > Cytophagales > Spirosomataceae > Fibrella > Fibrella aquatilis. The sequence continues at coordinate 277,109 of NZ_JAFMYU010000003.1, forward strand.
ATTTAAGTAGGTTAGCTAACACCTTGAACTGCGCCCGCAGGGCTGGTCCACCACCACCCGGCGACGTACTAACGCTGTCGGTACCGGTTTCTGAACCCACGGCATAGCTGTAGTCGAGCTGATTGAACAGGCCACCACCACTAAACAAAAACCGCCACGCCTGCCGCCGGTAGGTCGAGTCGGCCTGACCGGCAAAGCCCGTTTCGTTGAAGCCAATGACCTTGTTTAGGTAGCTGTTTTCGCGGACGGCGTCGGGCGAGGCGTAGTGGAACGTGAAGATCGACACGTTGGGATCGGGGTTGGTAATGGGGTAGTGGAAGTTGCTGATATCTTGCGAGATCAGGTGCTTCACGGGCAGTTGTTTTTCTTCGTCGGTGATCCAGCTTGCCACCTGCCGTTGCCAGTCGTTTGAGCGTTGCGACACCACTTGCAGCGTGGTGCGCCAGTCGGTGGCGGGGCCGTAGGCGTTATGCATCCGAACTACGTCTGACTGGTCGGCCCAGGGTTCATTCTGAATTTCGAAGTAGAGATTGCCAAACCCATTTACCCGACGAACAATCTCGCGGACATAGCGTTCCTGATGGCCCAATATGTTGCCATTCTGGAGCGTATTTACCGTCGTTGCTTTCACCGAATCGGTGCTGTTGACGTTGTTTTTGGGGTTAAAGGCGCTGTAATTCCAGCCGCCGCCGTAGTGGGCCGAGAAAAGATTGACTTCCACGATGATGCCGTTACGTTGGGCTTCGGCCAAAAAATCGTTGAGGCGTGTGAAATAGGCTTCATCCCAGCTGGTGAGGTCGAACTTGTTGCCGCCCAGTGCGTAACCAGAGTCATTGCTGCGTTGCCAGGGCAAAACCAGTCTACCAACTACCGGGGCCAGGGTGTTTTTCCGAATGCCAAAATCACCGAGCTTCTCCACGTAGGCCCCGGTAAAGAGGCGCGTGGTGTTCAGGCCGTCGGCAGTGGTGGCTTGCAGGTATTTTTTAAAATCGAAGTCGAGGTTGACAACCGAACCATAGTGTTCGCCGGAACCAATCAAAACCACAGGCTGCCCATTATAGGCCAGGTAGTGCGGGTTTGGGGCATAGAGCCGAAGCATATTGGCGGGCTGGGCGAACAGCGAGGTGGCAAGGCCAACGATGGCGAACAACAGCAGCAGTCTTGACAACATAGGTCGGGAGCTTAGAAAGCCCAATGTAGTGGTGCCGCTGCGAAAAATACAAAAAGAAAGAGTCGGATCACTGACCCGACTCTTTGCTGACTATTCCTAAACCCTTAACCTTTTCTACTTGAAAAACTAACTTAAACTCGTTCTTGTTCCAATAACCCAATTGATTGGGTAGATTTTTTCAGTTACTCATTCTCAGGCAGTTGCGCCTGATCTTGACTCACTGTCCAGAAGTACGAAATCGTACGAACTGTGTTATTTACCTGACCTGCCCATTGGACGGCTTCGGCTTGCTTTTGTCTCGCCAGTTGGCCAGAAACTTCCGACGATGCTTTCACAAACTCGGCCCGGTCAGCGGCTGACAAACGCAGCACATCAATCGGATTTTGGTTATACATCGACACGACATTCATGTATGTCTGCCAGGCCGACGTACGGCTGAAGCGGTTGGCGCGTTGCTCGATAAAGTGAGCGAATTGCTTTTCCGATCCATTAATCAACAGGGCACCCGCTGACTTGGTGGCAGCCGGGCTATCATCAGTGATGGTGGTAGCCGCGTTTGCCGTGGTCGTTAACACTAATCCAAGAATCAACGACGCAAAGATAACACGCGATTTCATTGTTTTGTTCTATTTGGTATTCAGTAATAGAACAGGGCCACACCTCGATAAGTTTATATTTATCAGCGCATATATAGTGTCACTTCAAAATTTTATGTTGATTTTTTAGGCATATTTACGGATTTAAACCGATTTATGGGGCTATTTTTTCAATTGGAACAGAATATTATTTGGGTTAGTGTAGGCCATATATACGAATTGTACTTTTTCGTGTTTATTGAAAGTTCTTTAAAAAAGTCAATTATTGGTTAAAATTATTCATGGCCTGTTGTATGCCCATAGTGCAAAATGCCAGTGCTGCATCGCCGGCCCGGTCCAGTACCTCAGGTAAAATGGCTAATTCGTCGTCTGGAAACTGACCGAGTACGAAATCGATCTGCCTTCCCCGCGAAAAGGCATTGCCAATGCCAAACCGCAGGCGAGCGTATTGTTGCGTGCCCAACACCTCGTCTATATTACGTAACCCGTTGTGCCCGCCAGCCGAACCTTTGGGTTTCATGCGCAGCTTGCCAAAGTCAATATCCTTGTCGTCAGAGATGACAAGGATATTTTCGACCGGGATGTTTTCCTGCTTCATATAATACGAAACAGCCCGGCCACTGAGGTTCATGAAGGTTGTGGGCTTGATAAAAAATAACTGCCTGCCCTTGTGCGACCACGCCGCCGTATAAGCTAGCCGGTTCATGATGAAGCTGAAACCGTGTTGTGCGGCCAGCCGGTCGAGCACCATAAAACCCGCATTGTGGCGAGTGAGGGCATATTCAGGACCAATGTTGCCCAGCCCAACGATCAAAAATTTCATGAATAGACGAATCGAATGGGTGCAAATTTGGGGAATTCGACGGCTTGTTCAGAGAAAATACGCGTAGAATCCTACTTTTAGCGCATGAATCAGAAACGCCTTATCCTAGCCAGTCCATTGCTCGAGATCGTGATTAGTCGACTAAGTCAGGAGTTGATCGAAAACCACACCGATTTTTCCGATTCGGTAGTTTTGGGCCTGCAACCCCGTGGTATCTACTTCGCCGAGCGCGTAGTGAACGAACTGAACCGAACGCTGGCGGGGCGTTACCCAGGCCGTACGGTGCCGTTGGGCTATCTAGATGCCACGTTTTACCGTGACGATTTCCGCCGCCGCGATGCACCCCTGCGGCCCAACACCACCCATGTGCCTTTTTTACTGGAAGACAAGCGCGTGATCCTCATCGACGACGTGATGGCTACGGGCCGGATGGTGCGCGCTGCGCTCGATGCGATGTCAGCGTTTGGACGGCCCCGGAAGGTGGAGCTACTAGTGCTGATTGACAGACAATTCAATCGCGACCTGCCCATCAAGCCCGACTATGTGGGGCAGCGCGTACAGACACTCGATACCCAGCGCGTACTAGTGGAATGGACCGAGCAAGGTGCCGAAACCGACCGCGTCTGGCTGATTGATAAGGAGTGAGTCTAAAGTCTAATGTCTAAAGTTGCTTCGCCAGTTACTGTACTGCGCGAAGCAACTTTAGACATTAGACCTTAAACTTATCTGCCCCTTAAGCGATTTCGATTTGCTTCACTTCGGGTTGTTTTTCTTCAACCTTGGGCAGTGATACGGTCAGGATACCGGCTTCGTAGGTGGCTGTGATGGCGTTGGCATCGACGTTTTTGGGCAGACGGAAGCTGCGTTCAAAGGCCTCAAAGCCAAACTCTTTCCGCACATAACCTTCATTGGTGGTTTCGTTGGCTTGCTCGTTTTTGAGCGTCAGCGTCAGCACGTTCTGGGTTACGTTCAGGGCGAATTGCTCTTTCTGGGCACCCGGAGCGGCTACTTCCAGCACATAATTGGTATCTGTTTCTTTCACATTTACGGCTGGACCGGTGGTGGCAGGTTTGCGGTAATTTACCACATAAGGGCGGCTGGCCAATGAGGGGCCAAAGAAGGTGTCGAATAAGGCAGGCATGGTGTTAATTCGTGCTAAGGTGTTCATTGCTGTTTGTTGTTTAGCTGCTCAGTAGCAGGTTGTACTGCCTATAGTACAAATCTATTGCCAGATCATTATTGCTGACAAGATGACCTATTTTTTGGCTATTTATTCTAAAAACCTGCCATTAAGTCTGATTCGAGCCCATAGTGTGTGTTTCATTATGTCAGTATTCGTATGCTTAGTGCTTATAAACTGGTTAGGAGTTGGTCAAGCCAATCCCGAATAGTAATTTTATGGTCCACCCACCTCCGAATTCTTGCATTTAACCCCAATTGTAACCATGTATCGACTTTACGCTTTATTGCTGGTCGTTGCCCTCGCCAGCTTCTGTCCCCACCAACTGAACGCGCAACAAACGGCGGTTGATTATTTCGAGAGCGGCGTGACCAAAAGCCGTACCGGCGATTTTACGGGGGCACTCCAGGCATTCAGCATGGCTATCACCATGAACCCCGATAATGGCCCCAGCTATTATAACCGGGGGCTGGCCAAAGCGAACCTGAAAGACCACCGCGGTGCTATTCTGGACTATGACCGAGCTATTGAACTCAATCCCAAAGATGCCCTGGCGTTTCTGAGCCGGGGGGTAAGCAAAAGCAAGCAGGATGACCACCGGTCGGCTCTACTCGACTACGGGCGGGCCATTGAACTTAGCCCCGACGATGCCCAGGCGTATTATAACCGGGGCGCCAGCCGCAGCCGCCTGGAGCAGTATCGGGGTGCGTTGCAGGATTTCAGTCGCACGCTGGAACTGGAACCTAACAATCAGGCGGCGCTCTATGCGCGGGGTATTACCAAACAGAAACTGGAAGAGTTTTCGAGCAGCCTGGTCGATTTCTCTAAGTTGATTGAACTAAATCCCAAGCGTGCGCAGGCCTATGCCTCACGCGGTGCCTCACGGGTGGAGCTAAACGATTTCACAGGGGCCATTGCCGATCTCAACAAGGCCATTGAATTAAACCCCGAAGACACCGAGTCGTACCTGAACCGGGGGTTTGCCAAGGGTAAAACAGAAGACTTTAAAGGGGCCAACGTTGACTTCGACCGGGCCATTGGCTTAGACAAAAACAGCCATCGCGGCTACTACGGCCGGGGCTTTTGTCGGAGCAAACTGGGCGACCAGAAAGGGGCCGTACAGGATTTTAATCAGGCTATTGAGCTGAACAACACCAACACCGACACGAAGGTGTTTTTCAACGGCCGCCTGAACCGTGGCGCATTGGACAATCTCCGTTCGGTGGTGCAGGAGCGGAACAAAATGAACGAACTGTCGAACGAGCGGTCGGAGGCATTTTTCAGTCTGGCCGTGAGTCGCAACAAGCAAGGCGATGCCAAACTGGCCATTGCTGATCTGAACAAAGCCATTGAACTGAACCCCACCTACGCCGAGGCCTACTTTACGCGGGGCATGATCAAATCGGCGCAGAACGACCAAAAAGGAGCCTTGCTCGATTGTAGCAGTGCCATTAAACTTAACCCACGGTACGCCGAAGCGTATTATATTCGGGGCATAATCCGACACAGCCTGGGTGACGAAAACGGCGGTTGCCTGGACCTCTCAAAGGCCGGCGAACTGGGCTATACCCCCGCCTACAAAGTCATCAGCGACTACTGCAACTAAACGCACACCTGTTCCCTCCCGGCATGACCCATATTCTTGTTGTTGACGACGAACCCGACGTTCGCCCGCTGTTTGAGCAGCGTTTCCGGCGTGAAATCCGGGGTGGTACCATCCACCTGACCTTTGCTTCGTCGGGCGAGGAGGCGCTGACTATTTTCACCGAACGGCCACAGGAGGCAGTGCTGATTTTGTCGGACATCAACATGCCAGGTATGAGCGGGCTGGAATTGCTGCGGCACATCAGGAGCGTAACGCCAAAACGCCCGCCGGTGGTGATGATGATTACGGCCTACGGCGATGAAGACAGCCACAAACAGGCCATGGACCTGGGGGCCGATGATTTTCTGACCAAGCCGCTTGACTTCACTGATTTGAAAGTAAAGCTGGCTAGTTTGCCGGTCTGATAACACCATAGCATTTGACCGAAAAAGGCCTCCTGTAGATACGGGAGGCCTTTTTAATTACGACAGTAATAAGAAGTAGGCGTTTTATTGAATCGCGGCTTGCCGGAGCTTGCGTAGCGTGACTACGTCGGCTGAGATCGTGTTGGTTTCCATGTCGGCCAGCCTCAACTGATTAGCCATAGCCTCCAGGCGTTCAAAAGTGAATTTCTCAGGTTGTTTCTGGCCCAGCGCTGCTTTGAGTTCAGCAATTCCTGTCAACACAGTGCGTTCTTGGGCTTCAGCTTCAGGAATCAGCGTGGTGAGCCACCCACCGAGCACAGGACGGGGAATATCGTTCTGGAGTAAGGGGAGTGCCTTTGCCAGCGTGGCGAAGTCCTGCGAATGGGCCTCGATCATGTGTTCTGTAAAATACAGAATCTGCTTGTGGTGGTTGCTGGCCAGGATGCCGTACCTGTTCAGCAAAATGCGCGGATAGAGTTGTTTAAAAACTACTAGAATGGGCGCGTTGGCATGGACCGTGAGATATTTTTTGTACAAAACCGTGGCTTCTTCTGCCGAAATCAGCGGCGGTACATTCGGTTGGGGAACCGGTATAGGATAATCTTCGGCTACCTGGCGATGCAGGCGATGCAATTCTTTGCGGCAACTAAGGGTGTTCATGCCTGGACAAAGCGCGGCAGCGCTCAGCCTGACTTCCACAAAAGACCGGTGGTGCGAAATGCCCAGATCCGCGTCCGTAAACAATGAAGGTGTCTCTGAGTCCGCTACGCTTAGCGATTTATCCGACTCGGTCTGGCAGGCAACACTTATAAACAGCAGGGTTGTTAAGAGGAAGAGTTTCTTCATGGGATTTCGTTATGAAAAGGCCACAACTTTCTGGATGCTTTCGACACTGAAATTCCACACGCACCGACGACAAAAGCAGCTTTTATGCAGGCAATAATTTAACGCGAAATACAGATTACCAATCCGCCAACGTGTTAAATGCCAACTACTTATCGCTAACGAGACTAACACGGCACAAAAGTAACACGCCGTCGGCTAATAAGCTGCTTCAAAAATTATCCATAATTCACGTTAACTCACACACGATCAGCTTGCCGGAGCTTGCGCAAGGCAGTCAGATCGGCAGTGATAGACGAATGTTCGAGGTGCTCCAGGAGAAATGTTAGGCTGATGGCGAGGCTTTTACGTTCCTTGTCGTCACTTCTCGCCTTAGCTTTCAGGTGCGCAATACGCCGTTGCAGTGCCGCAATAGTTTGCTGTTGGTTGGCTTGCTGAGCTTCGGCTTCCCGGATGGTCACAGCCAGCCATTGGTTATACTGGTCAGCGGGAACATCTGCTTTTAGCGAGGGAAGCGCTTTTGCCAGCGTGGCAAAATCCTGCGCGTGGGCCTCCAGCATGTGTTCCGTGAAATACCGGATCAACGCGTGGTCCTGACTGGCCAGCACGCCATATTTGTTTAGCAAAATACGCGGGTAGAGTTGCTTGAAGACAAACAGTTTAGGGTCACCTGCATTGTCGGCCATGTACTTTTTGTAACGGGCTACGGCCTCACTAGCTGGCATAGGAGCAGGCACGTTTGGCTGGGGAATAGGTATGGGGTAATCCTGCACAACCTGGCGTTGCAACTGAATAAGCCGGTTGCGACAGGTAAACGACGTGTCGCCCGGGCAAAGGCCTTCGCTACTAAGGGCTACGTCGGCCAGTGCGGTATGGCTATTGTCAATGAAATGATCCGCATCGAGCCGGTCAACGTCGGTCAGTGTGGCCATAGGCGGTAGTAACCGGACGGGCGCAGGCCTTGAGCGGTATTGATTATAAATGGATACTACGCCAAAGACGATAATGCAAAGGGATAGATAGTACGATTGTTTCATCTGCTGAAGGGATAAACAGAATACGACACTCCTCAAAGATACCTAACCCAGCAAGGGATTATTCACCAGCGCCAGCGTACTACTGGTAGGCAGTATGGAAGTTTTGGCGCGTACTTTTGCCACTGACGCGCCTATTTTGCGTTAGTCTACATATACTTCGTCACAAACCATGCCTATCTACCATCACCTCGGCCAACTGCCGCCCAAGCGCCACACGGTCTTCAAAAGTCCGGCGGGGGCGTTTTATTACGAACAACTCTTCGGCACAGTCGGCTTCGACGGGATGTCGTCGCTGCTGTATCACCTCCACCGCCCCACGCAGGTACAGGCCGTACTCGACCCCGTCGATCTCCGCCCGTCATTGGCGGTAGAACATAACATCATGTCGCGGAAGCTGATCGGGTTTGACGTGGCCCCGGTCGATGATTTTTTGCAAAGCCGTACGCCATTGCTCGTCAACAACGACGTGGTCATTGGCGTGGCGGCCCCGCGCCAGTCGCTTACAGACTATTTCTACAAAAACGCCGACGCCGACGAACTGCTGTTTGTGCACCGGGGTACGGGTACGCTGCATACGTTGCTGGGCCAGATTCCATTTGTGCCGGGCGATTACCTGCTCATTCCTAGAGGCATGATCTACCAGATTGCGTTTAACGAAACAGGCCCTGCCGATGCCGATTCGACAGGTAACCGGCTGTTCTACGTGGAGTCGACCTCGCCGATGTACACGCCTAAACGCTACCGGAATCACTTTGGTCAGCAACTGGAACACTCGCCCTATTCGGAGCGCGACCTAAAGCTGCCTCAGGATCTGGAAACTCACGATGAGCGGGGCGACTTTGTCCTGAAAATCAAGAAAGAAGGCATCCTGCACACGCTGGTATACGATTACCACCCCTTCGATGTGGTGGGCTGGGATGGCTACAATTTCCCCTACGGCATTTCGATTCACGATTTTGAACCCATCACGGGCCGCATTCACCAGCCGCCACCGGTGCATCAGATGTTCGAGACGAAGGCCTGCGTGGTCTGTTCCTTTGTGCCCCGTTTGTTCGATTACCACCCGCAGGCCATTCCAGCCCCCTACAACCACAGCAACATCGACTCTGACGAGGTACTGTATTATGTCGATGGCAACTTCATGTCGCGCAACGGTATAGGTCCGGGCGTGCTAACGCTGCATCCGGGGGGCATTCCGCACGGCCCGCACCCCGGCGCCATGGAACGCAGCATTGGCAAAACCGGCACCGACGAACTCGCCGTGATGGTCGACACGTTCCGCTCCCTACGCCTCACCACCCAGGCTATGGGTATTGATGACGGCGTGTATTTTCAATCGTGGCGGGAGGAAGGGAAGTAAGGGTTTGATTGTTTGTCTGTTTGTTGGTTTGTCTGATGCTGACGCCAATGAGTGTTCGCACTTGACAGACAAACACTAAACTAACAAACAGACAAACCCACAGACAGTCGAACATTTTTCCCCATGCATCCCGATTTTACCCTTCATAACCTGCCGTTTGGCATTTTTAATACCGTCAACAGCGAACCCCGCGTAGGGGTAGCTTTTGGCGACCAGATCATCGACATGGCCCTGGCATCTAACTGGGCCATTTTTGATGACTTTTTGACCAACAAGCAGAAAGAAGCTTTTGAACAGCCGTTTCTCAACGACTTTATCCGCCTGGGTCGGCCTGTTTGGCGGCGGGTTCGGGAGGTGTTACAGCTAGCGCTCACGAAACCTACGTTGCAATGCCAACTGCCCGCACATGCGTTTGTGCCCATGGCCGAGGCCACCATGCACCTGCCCGTTCAGATTGGCGACTACACTGATTTCTATTCCAGCATCGACCACGCCACCAACGTGGGCAAGATGTTTCGCGACCCGGCCAATGCGCTCCTGCCCAACTGGCGGCACCTGCCGGTGGGGTATCATGGGCGGGCATCGTCGGTGGTGGTGTCGGGCACGGATATCCGGCGGCCCAGTGGGCAAATGATGCCAAAAGGCGCTACGCAGCCCGTTTTTGGGCTAAGCCGTCGGCTCGATTTTGAGCTGGAAACGGCCTTTATTGTGGGCAAAGACAGCCCCCTGGGTACAGCCCTGACCCCCGCCGATTTCGACGAACACGTGTTTGGCATGGTGCTGTTTAATGACTGGTCGGCGCGGGACATTCAGCAGTGGGAGTACGTGCCGCTGGGGCCTTTTTTGGGTAAAAGTTTTGGCTCGTCGATGTCGCCCTGGGTAGTAACGATGGAGGCTTTGGCCCCGTTTCGCGTGCCGGGCTACGAGCAGGACCCCACGCCACTGCCTTACTTGCAGGAGACCAACCCGCTGCCCAACCTCGACATTAACCTGGAGGTGGTCCTGGCCACCTCAACGGGGGACGCCGATTCGGGGCAAACGGTCATTTCGCGTTCGAATCAGCGTTTTTTGTATTGGTCGCAGGCGCAGCAGCTGACGCACCATACGGTCAACGGCTGCAACATCCGGGTGGGCGATCTGATGGCATCGGGTACTATTTCGGGGCCGGAACGGTCATCGTGGGGATCGCTGCTGGAACTGTCGTGGGGTGGGGCCGAACCTCTCGCCCTGGCCAACGGCGATACGCGTACCTTTCTGGAAGACGGCGACACCGTCACGTTCCGGGCCTGGGCGGGCGAAGGCGAACACCGTATCGGTTTCGGCGAAGTCACGGGCCGAATTGTGGGCTAATCAAAAAAACACGACCAATGCGCTTTATTCCTTTTCTGTTTCTGCTTGCCACGGCTGCCTGTGGTCAGGATCTACGTACCAAAGGCCTGCAACAGCCGGTTGAGGTGCTACGCGACACATGGGGTGTGAACCACATATACGCCAAGAATGAGCACGACCTGTTCTTTGCGCAGGGGTATCTGGCGGCGCAGGACCGGCTGTTTCAGTTGGAACTCTGGCGGCGGCAGGCCACCGGCACCGTGGCTGAACTGCTTGGTCCGCAAGAACTTAAGCGCGATGTTGGTACGCGGCTGTTTATGTTTCGGCCTCAGAACCTAGATGCTGAACTGAACCGCTACCACCCCCACGGCAGCCAGATTGTGCGGGCGTTTGTGGCGGGCATCAACGCCTACGTAACGGAGATCAACCAAACACCCGAAAAACTGCCCTTCGAGTTTAAGACTCTAAATACCCAGCCCGGACTATGGACGCCGGAGGTGGTCATCAGCCGCCATCAGGGCCTGCTTAGCAACATCCGCGATGAACTAAATTTCGGTCGGCTGGTGCATCTCATCGGGGCCGACAGCCTGCGGGCGTTACAGTGGTTTCACCCAGTAGCTACCAAAGATAGAGACGATAAATCGCCCGACCTGACGCTGCATGTAGATGGCAAAGGACTGATGCAGCACATTTTAGGTCTGTACGAAGCCTTCCGCCTGCCCATCCGGTTTAGCAAAGCCGACAAGACCCTGGGCGTAACCATGGAAGACGACGCGCTCAATAGGAGGGGTAAGGATTTGGACGGTTTGAAGCAGGCCGAAACCGATGCCTGGTTTGACGCAGAAAAGCAGTTTGTGGGGTCGAACAATTGGGCTATTTCGGGGCAGAAATCGGCGAGTGGGTACCCCATGCTGGCCAATGACCCCCACCGGGCGCAGTCGGTGCCCTCGCTGCGGTACTGGGCGCACCTGAACGCACCGGGTTGGAACGTGATTGGTGCGGGTGAGCCTACACTGCCGGGCATATCTATTGGCCATAATGACTACGGCGCGTGGGGCCTTACCATCTTCGACACGGACAATGAAGACCTGTACGTCTACGACATTAACCCCGCCAACGCCAACCAGTATCGGTACAAGGGCCGCTGGGAAACCATGCGCACCCGCCGCGAAACTATTGCTGTGAAGGGGCAGGCGGCCCAAACCATCAAGCTGAAATACACCCGCCACGGGCCGGTGGTGTTTGAAGACGGCCCTTCCCACAAAGCCTATGCCGTGCGGGCGGGCTGGCTCGAACCGGGCTGCTCGCCCTACCTGGCTAGCCTGCGCATGAATCAGGCCCGGTCGTGGACCGAGTTTCGGCAGGCGTGTCTGGCTAGCCGGGTGCCGGGTGAAAACATGATCTGGAGCGATCCCAAAGGCACCATTGGCTGGCAGGCGGTGGGGCTGGCCCCCATCCGAAAAAACTGGACGGGGCTGGTGCCCGTACCCGGCGATGGTCGCTACGAGTGGGCCGGTTTTTTACCCATCGACCAGTTGCCGCATTCCGAAAATCCCCAGTCGGGTGTGATCGTGACGGCCAATAACAACCTGACGCCCACCGACTTTCCGCACCGCGATGCCATTGGTTGGGTGTGGGCTAGCCCTTCGCGGGCGCAACGCATTGAAGAGGTGCTGAGCGACGGCAAGCGCAAGACCGTGAGCGATTTCATGCGCCTGCAAGCTGACTATATAGCCCTACCCGCCCGCACGCTGGTGCCCCTGCTGGAACCTCTTTCGGCAGAAGAACAGACCACCGAACAGGCGTTGGCGTACCTCCGCAAGTGGAACTACTCGCTCGATATGAACTCGGTAGCGGCATCTATCTATGTGGGTTTTGAAGCCAGCCTACGCCGTGCCTTCGCCGACCTGACCATCCCTGCCGATGCCAAACCGTACCTAAAATCGGTTCCCACCAAACGCATCCTGGACTGGGCAGTGTCGCCGCAGTTGATTCTCCATCAGGCCATTAACCGCGACAGCCTGCTGTTGGCCTGCGTGGCGCAGTCAGTGGCCGATTTAACGCAGCGATTGGGACCAGACATGGAAACGTGGGTGTACGGGCAGCGCACCAACAAGCACATCACCCTCACCCACACCCTCAGCGACCTGGTAGGCGACGAGCAGCGGAAGCGAATTAACCTGGGACCCGTACCTCGAGGCGGCTACAGCGAAACCGTGAACGTGACGGGAAGTGGCCTGAATCAGGAGCATGGCGCGTCGTTTCGGATTGTGATGGACACCGAAGACTGGGACCGCACGATGGGTATCAATACGCCCGGTCAGTCGGGCAACCCCGACAGTCCTCATTACCGCGACTTATTCCCCCTCTGGGCTGAAAACAGCTATTTTCCCGTGTTTTTTACCCGCAAAAGGATTGAGCAGGTAACAGAGAGCAAGATGGTTTTGAAACCGTAGACTGGTCATTAGTCATTACGCTTCGCTGTCATTGGTCATTTGTTGTATTCAGCTGCCAATGACCAATGACAGCGAAGCGTAATGACTAATGACCAGTTCACACCGGCAAATACACGCTGAAAGTGGCTCCCTGGTTGGGCTGGCTGGTTACGGTGATGGCTCCACCATGGTTGGCTACCACTTTTTCGCAGATGGCCAGCCCGATGCCCGTACCCGCAAACTGCCCGCGACCGTGTAGCCGCTGAAACACCTGGAAAATACGATCTGCATATTTCTCGTCGAACCCAATCCCGTTATCGGCCACGTCGATGCGGTAGTAGGTGTCGGCTTCGCGTGCTGGCTTAAGTATGTGGGGCAGGGCGGCGGCGGGTAGGGTATGTACCGTGATGTTCACCTGGGGCGGAATACCTGGGCGAGTAAATTTCAGGGCATTGCTGAGCAGGTTTTGAAAAAGCTGACCCAATTGCGAGGCATCACCCTGGACGGTGGGGAGTGGCACCACCTCGATCACTGCCTTGGTCTCCTGAATGCGCAAATCGAGATCGAGCAGAGCGTTGGAAACAACGGTTGTCAATGACACACGGGTGGTGGCCTCCTGCCGGGTCGAGATGCGCGAAAACGTCAGCAGGTCCTGAATAAGTATCGACATCCGGTTGGCCGAGGCCTTCATCCGATCCAGCAGGTCGCCACCATCGCCTAGTTTATCACCATACTGAGTTGAGATCAGCGTGCCGAATGACTGAATCTTGCGGAGCGGTTCCTGCAAATCGTGCGAGGCCACGTAGGCAAACTGCTGAAGATTCTGATTCGACCGTTCCAGGTCACGCACTGAGGCCTGCAATTGCTGGGTGCGTTCGGCCACTTTCCGTTCCAGTTCGGCTTCAAGTTCTTTCTGCTGCTGAATATCGGTGGCCGTGCCGACCCATTGGATAATCTGACCCGATTCGTCGGACAGGGGCCGGGCGCGGTTAAGGTGCCAGCGATATACGCCGTCGGCCCGTTTGTAGCGGTTTTCGACCACAAACTCTTCGTCGGTAGCTAAGGCGTGCTGATAACGGGCTACTGTCTGGGCCACATCGTCTGGGTGAACCACGGCCTGCCAGCCCCAGTCGCGGGTTTGTTCAAACGTCAGGCCCGTATAATCGTACCACCGCTGGTTGTAGAAATCAACATCGCCTGTTGGGGTGTTGGTCCAGGTCATCTGCGACATGGATTCGAGCAGGGTACGGAACTGCCGCGCACTTTCTTCAATTTTCTGGCGGGCCAGCACTTGCTGGGTCACGTCGGTGGCAATGACAAACACACCTGAGATCGAGCCATCTGCTTCATACTGGGGCTGATAGGTCAGGTCAACGTAAATTGTCTGTAGCTGACCCTGCCGCAGCAGTTGTGCCGCCACCTCATTGGCAATGAATGGCTTGCCGGTTTCTATTACTTCGTTCAGCAGTTGGTCGAACCCCTGCCCGGCCAGTTCAGGCATCGCCTCCAGCATGGGTCTGCCAAGCAGTTCGTCGGGGGCACGTCCGGTCAATACGCCATAGAACGGGTTTACCAGACTAAACGTGAGGTTTTCTTTTTGAATAATGGCAATGCCTACCGGCGACCGCTCAAACAGGGCCAATAACTGCCGTTGACTTGACTCAACCTTCTGCCTGGCCATCAGGCTCTCTGTTACGTCAACGGCCATGTTCATAATGGCATAGACTTCCCCATTATTGGTAAAAAGGGGTTTATAAGTGTAATCGAAATAATACGTACGCAGAATTCCATCAACTAGTAGCGTAGCTTTTTCTGCTGTGGCAACATAGGGTTTGCCCGTGGTGAACACCTGGTCAAGAATGGCTAAGAAGGGCTGGCCGTCTAGCTCAGGCAGGGCCTTGGCAAGAGGCTGACCAAGCACCGATCGGTCTTTGCCCCAATAGGTAATGATCGTGTCGTTGGCTACTTCGATCACCAGATCACGACCCACCAGCAGGCAGGTTGCTACCGGCGCTTCTTCAATCAGCGACCGGAACTTGGCTTCGCTACTGCGCAGGGCTACTGCTGCTTCCCGTTGCCGGTTGATGTTGGTATGTACCCCCACCCACTCGCGGATCGAGCCATCGGTGTTGAGCAAAGGAATGGCCCGTACCGAGAACAACTCATAATGTCCCGCCGCTATCCTTACCCGATGCTCGAATACAAACATACTGCGTTGCGCAAGCGCCTGTTCCCAGGCCGCAATGGTTGGCTGTATATCGTCGGGGTGAACGGCTTTGGCCCAGCCGTAGCCCTGGTAGTCGTTGTACTGCTGCCCCGTCAGACTGCTCCAGCCAGGTTGTTCGCCTTCCATTTCGCCAATGGCGTTGTTGGTCCACAGGATACCTTCAACGGCAGTGATAGCGGCCTGAAACCGTTGTTCACTGGCCCGCAGCGCTTCTTCGGCCTTTATTCGCTCGGTAAGGTCCCTGGCCACTGCAAACATGTGGGGTTTGCCATCCAGCAACAGCCCGCCCATATTTACCTCAACAGGGTAGGTAATGCCGTCTTTACGGCGGTGGATGGTTTCAAAGGGTGGTATCTTTTCGGTCTGTGACCGGGCAAAGGCTGCGGTAAATACAGTGTCGTTATAGATTAGGTCTACGTCGGGGACTCGCAACGTCTGGGCTTCTTCGGCAGTGTAGCCCCAGCGATCAAGGGCCAGTTGGTTGAGGTAGGCGAATGTACCATCTTCGCGCATCAGGATAAAGGGGTCCGAAGCGTTTTCGACCATGTACCGGAAGCGGGTGAGTGCTGCTTCTGACTGGCGCAACTGGTTAGCAGCCATCACCTGTTGCGTGGTTTCGGTGCAGGTTACCAGCACACCGGCTGTCTGGCCTTCATCGTTATAAGCCGGGCCGTAACTGAAGGTCCAGTATACGTCTTCAAGCTGGCCATTGCGGTGAATGGGCACCAGCTGATTTTCGTACCAGACTGGCTCGGCCGTGGTTATGACTTGCTCAATCAGGGGACCAATGAACGACCAGATTTCTGGCCATACGGCTTTGGCAGGCCTTCCAATGGCAGGGTGTTTACCAGTTTGTCCCAGGCTAGGCCGGTAAGCGTCGTTATAAAAACACGTCAGCTCGTCGCCCCAGAACAAAAACATGGGGAATGCCGAATGCAACACAATACCCAAAGTGGTCTGCAGACTTAGCGGCCAGGCGTCGGGTGGACCGAGGGGCGTTTGGGTCCAGTTGAATTCGCGGGTTAGCTGGCCCAACTCCCCGCCACCGTTCAGAAATGAGTATTGGCGTGTAGTGGTAGGGGTCATAAAATGATGGCTGAATAGCGGCTTAAAATAATAGCAAATCGGCATCAGGAAGTAATCATTGGCCGGAATTCCATTCTGCGGGCTTTGCCAACCAGGCCTACGCTGCCATTGTATGGCGCGATAGCTTTAGCCCTGCATCAGGATAAAATTGACCCGGTTTACCTTTTAGCCGGTAGGACCTATTGAATTTTACCCTGCTGCTGCGGTTTGTTGATCGCCTGGGGTTGCTTTCCGGCTGAATCGCCTAATTTTAGCTTTTGCTACGTATGGCATTACCTCTCTAAACCCACGAAACTGTTTTCATGAAGCAACTTGTTACTGCGGATTACATCGTTTTCCTCCTCTATTTTATTGGCGTTTCGGCCTATGGCTACTGGATCTACAAACGCAAGCAGACCAAAAATCAAGATACTAAAGATTTCTTCCTGGCCGAAGGGTCGCTGACCTGGTGGGCTATTGGGGCGTCGCTCATCGCCTCTAACATCTCGGCCGAACAGTTCATCGGCATGTCGGGCAATGGGTTCACGCTGGGGGTAGCTGTGGCGGCCTATGAGTGGCTGGCGGCCATTGCGCTCATTATTGTGGCGGTGTGGTTCATTCCGATCTACCTGAAGAATAAAATCTACACCATGCCGCAGTTTCTGAGCACCCGCTATAATGAAACCGTGAGCCTGATCATGGCCGTGTTCTGGCTGTTTCTGTACGTTTTCGTTAACCTGACCTCTATCCTGTTTCTGGGTGCTCTGGCCATCAGCAGCCTCGTTGGCCCCGATTCGTTTCATCCCATCGTGATCGGCCTCAGCCTGTTTGCCATCGTGATCACCCTCGGCGGCATGAAAGTGATTGGCTTCACCGACGTGATTCAGGTGCTGGTGCTCATCATTGGTGGCCTGGTAACGACCTACCTGGCGCTGGTAAAGGTGAGCGAAGTGATGGGCCTGGGTTCATCGGCAGTGACGGGGTTTCAGGCTATGATTGCCAACGCCGATGACCACTTCCACATGATCTTCGAGAAGCCCACCGCCAATACCCCGCAAGTGGAAGTAAACAAGTATTTGACCCTGCCGGGCATTGCTATGTACCTGGCCGGGCAGTGGATCGTGAACCTCAACTACTGGGGTTGCAACCAGTATATTACCCAGCGCGCCTTGGGTGCCGACCTGCAAACGGCCCGTACGGGTATTCTGTTTGCAGCCTTGCTGAAGCTGTTTATGCCCCTGATCGTGATGGTGCCGGGCATTGCCGCCTATGTGATTTTCAAAAATGGCGGTCTCCAGGCCGAAATGGCCACCAACGGCAAGGTCATGGCCGACAACGCCTACTCGGCGGTGCTCACGTTCCTGCCTAGTGGACTCAAAGGTCTGTCGGTGGCGGCGCTGACGGCGGCTATCGTGGCCTCGCTGGCGGGCAAAGCCAACTCCATTTCTACCATCTTCACGCTCGACATCTACCAGAAATACATCAAGCCGCAGGCCAATCAGCAGCAGCTGGTGTGGGTGGGTCGGCTCACGATTTTGGCGGCCATGCTGATCTCTATTGGCTTCACCTGGCAAGATTCGCTCGGCATTGGGGGTGAGGGTGGCTTCACCTTCATCCAGAAGTATACGGGCTACGTTAGCCCCGGTATTTTCGCCGTGTTTATCCTGGGCTTTTTCTGGAAACGGACCACCGGTGCCGCCGCCGTAACGGGTATTTTGCTGGGCCTGGGGCTGGCGGTGCTCTTCAATGATTTTGCGCCAAAACTATTCGGCAATGAAACGCTGCTATACACGGCCTTCTTCAACAGCAATTCGGGCCAAATGGAGATTCCGTTCCTGATCTGCATGGGCTGGTCATTTGTGTTTACGGTATTGACTATGGTGGCCATGAGCCTGGCCGGACCCAAAATCAACCCCAAAGCCTTCGTTATCGACGCCAGCATGTTCCGCGTGTCGCCATCAACAACGACCATGATTGTTATCATCCTGGTCATCATTTCGGCCTTGTATATTCGGTTTTGGTAGTACTTGTAGAGACGCAAGATTTTGCGTCTCAGGCGCGGCATACTAAGAATGATAACCGATGGCTTTCATTAAAAATCATTCATACCTCTTAGTATGTCGCGCCTGAGACGCAAAATCTTGCGTCTCTACTACCTTTGCCTCCTGAATCTCCTCCCCTGTGAACGAAATACGCGTGTTTGCCCCGGCTACGGTGGCCAATGTGGCTTGTGGCTTCGATATTTTTGGCTTTGCCGTCGATCAGCCCGGCGATGAAGTGCTGCTCCGCCAAACCGACGTGCCGGGGGTTCGTATCCTCGACATCATTGGCGACGACGGTCGGCTGCCCCGCGAGGCTGCCCGCAATACGGCCGGCATTGCCATCCAGGTGTTTCTGAAAAAGCTAGGCCGTACCGACGTGGGTTTCGACATGGTGCTGACCAAGCATATGCCCCTGGGTAGTGGGCTGGGATCCAGCGCGGCGAGTGCCGTGGCGGGGGTTTTTGCGGCTAACGAACTGCTGGGCAGGCCCCTGACCACGCTGGAACTGCTACCCTTTGCTATGGAAGGCGAGCGTGTAGCCTGCGGTTCGGCTCATGCCGATAACGTGGGGCCGTCGTTGCTGGGGGGATTTGTGGTTGTTCGGAGTTACAATCCCCTCGACGTGATCAAGATTGAAACGCCCGCCAATCTGTTCGCCACGCTGGTGCACCCCGACGTGGAGGTGAACACCAAAGACGCCCGCTACATTCTGAAAAACGAGGTGTCGCTCAAGAATGCGATCACGCAGATGGGCAACGTAGCGGGCCTCATTGCGGGCCTGATGAAGCCCGATTATGACCTCATCGGCCGCTCGATGGTCGACGTGATCATTGAACCCGTCCGGTCGATTCTCATTCCCGAATTCAACGAAGTGAAACAGGCTGCCATGGCCAGCGGTGCCCTGGGGTGCAGTATTTCCGGCTCCGGCCCGTCGATGTTTGCCCTCAGCCGCGACGCCGAAACCGCTCAACACGTGGGGCAAGCCATGCAACAGGCGTTCCTCTCCGTCGGCATCACCAGCGACGTATACGTCTCCGGCATCAACAACGCCGGACCGAGGGTGATGTACTGAAAGGAGTGGCAGTAGGCAGTGCTGACGCTGCTATATTGCTCTAGCGTCAGCACTGCCTACTGCCACTGCCCACTGCCACTTCTCTTAGTACATCACCGTCAGTGTACCCTGCTGTTCGGGTAGGAAGGGAGTAGGCCGCACCATGTAGTGATACACGCCCGACGGGATCAACTGCCCGGACAGTCGCCCGTCCCAGGGGTGTTGGTAGTCGTCGCTGGCAAAGACTACCTCGCCCCAGCGGTTGAACACCCGCACCGTGCAGCCCGGAAAAGACTCAACACCCCGAAACTCCCAGGTGTCGTTCATCCTGTCGCCGTTAGGGCTGAAGGCCGTGGGGATAAACAGGCCCGGCAGCACCGTCAGCTCCACGTCGTCAGAGAGGGGGCATACGCCGTTGCGGCTCACGACGAGGCGGTAGGTGGTGGTCTGGGCAGGCTGCGCCACCGTGCTAATGGCCGTACCCGAACTCAGCCCCGCCACCGGTAACCAGGTGAAGGTTAGCCCCGTGCCGGGTGGGCCGGTTAAGGAAACTCGGCTACCCACTACGATGGTCTGGTTCGGGCCAAGATCGGGCTGTGGCACGTCGACTACGGTATACGTTCGGGTAGTGTCGGCGCGGCACCCGGCAGCGTTCGTTACTGAATACACAACCGTGTGGCGACCAGCCCCCACCAGGGCCGGGTTTAGCTGACTACCGCTGACGCCCGTGCCTGAAAACACGCCACCCACGGGGCTACCCCGCAAAGCCAGCGCCGGGGCCGAAGACCCGCAAATAGGCGAAATAGAGTCGATTTGGGGCACTGGGCGGGCGTTCACCTGCGCCACCGCCGACTTCACCGAACAAACCGAATCGCTGACGGTAACCAGATACCCCCCCGGCTTGTCGGCGCGGGTGGTGGCCGCCGTGGTAGACAAGGGTGCACCGTTGAATTGCCAGCTGTAGCTGATGCCGGTTAGCGACTGGGGAAGCCTGACAGTTAGTTGACTTCCCGTGCAGAGCGGCCCCGACAGCGATGCCACCACGATGGCACTCGTGAGCGGGCTTTTCACCAGCTTCACCGAGTCGGCGCTGAGGCAATTGTTGGCCGTATTTAGTATCTCCAGCCGGTATTTTCCGCCCCGTGGCGACATCAGTTTGGGGCTTGTTTCGCCGGGTAGGGGCTGGCCATCCTGAAACCACTGGTACCTGAAATTGGGGCTGGTGTTGGCCTGTAATGATGCAGGACGATCTGCACAAATGACCGTGTCAGCGACCGTAATCCGGGCCGGGTCGTTGGGTTTATACGTCACCCTGAACGCCTCCGAGACCGAGTCACGGGTGCAGACGGTGGCAAAACTTTTGATAACCGTATAGTCGCCCGCCAGCGTGGTGCGAATCGTAGGTTTGTTTTCGCCGGGTAGGTTATAACCGTCGCGCCGCCACTGGTAGTTGAAGTCGGGTGCGTTTTCTGACGTAAGTGTAATGTCGCTGCCCAGGCAGATGGCAATGGGCGAGGCCCCCGTTGGCGAGACCGGCGTAATGACGGGCTTGGGCGGCACCTGCGGCGAACAGTCGACAACCAGAATCTGATGGTCGCGGCGCACTTCGCCAATCTTCACGCCGTTCCGATATTCTTCGCAAAGCACCGCAAAGGCAAACAAACCCAGCTTGTCGGGCCTTACGCTCAGCACACCGTCGCTGCTGATGGTCAGAGCTGGTTTTCCCGAAATAGCATTTTTGGCCGAGTAGCCCGGTTGCCACGACAGCAAGGGAAAATCGGGGTCTTTGTACGAATTCTTGAAACCATAGGGCGTGTAGATATTGTCGCGGTAGGGTGTCACGAGCGAATACCGCAGTTCATCACCGTCGGCGTCGGTGGCCTGAAAGGGGAGGGTGAAATCTTTGTCGCGGCAGATGTATTCGGGGTTGGGCGTCAGGAATACCGGCGACGAGTTGCGGAAGGCACCACCCCCGCGCAGCAGGGCCGGAAACGCCAGGTAGTAGATCATACCCGACTGATCGGGCCGGTCGATGTTGGTGACGTTTTTGTTACGGCAGCACTTCTCCCAAACGATATAGTAGCCTGCCGGGTCGTTGTACTGCGCGGCGTCGAGTTGAATCAGCCCCTGGTATTTCACCTCCGACGTTTCCAGGCCCTTCGACCGGGCACAGGCGGGGTTGGCGTAGACCAGCAGGATTTTACGGAGAAATTTCAGCGGGAAATCGCCCATCAGCTTATTGTCGCGCTGCCTGAAAATGGAGAGGAAAATCTGCGGGTCAATGACGGCCTCGGGGCCTTTGCTGGCTTCGTCGATATACAGATTAAGGCTCAACCGATACTGTCCCGGCTTACCCGTAGCCACCAGCTCCACGTTGCCCCCGGCAATGTGCGATGCCCAGGCTAGTCTACTGGTGAGGCAAAACAGCATGAAAAAAAGTAGTGCTGGTTTCATACGTCGAGATAACAAGTAAGCAAGGAAAAATACGAACTAATCGGGAAAGCAACGTATACTTATCTACTGGTTGGCCCGAATACGGGCAAGACCTTAACCAGACGCAAAAGGTTGCTTCGTACCGTATATCTCAGACGTGATTTTCGTAGCGACCGCTGGGTAGAGGATCTCTTTTCGCAACACTAGGCGGCGTGGGTAGGTTATCCGTCAAATTACCAACGTTATGTCAACTCCCGAAAAAGCCAGCCGAGCCTTCAATTATGACCTGGACTACCGCAACCTGAACCTGCGCGAACAGCCGGAGCTTTATCGCGTAGGTAAGGGCGAGATGGGGGTCTTGTTGGTGAGGCCGTACAGAGACGAAATCCTGCCCCACTGGCGCTTTAAAACGCCGGATATCGCCCGCGAATCGTCGGAGAAAATCTACGCGATGTTTCTCGATTACAAAGCCGCCAACGACTTCATTGGCATGGACATGGCCAGAAAATTTTTGCAAATGGGCTATACACGGGCGAGGCGGTACGCCAACCACGCCTCTGGCCAGAAATACGATGGCCCCGTTCCTGATGATAAAAAAGGGCAGTCTGGTGCGCACGGCCGCGAGCAGCTACCGCGCACGGAAGACCCCGTCAAAGCCGAATCGGCCCGGATTTTCTACGCCAAATACCTCCAGGCCCGCGAAGACCCGGAGTATAAGAAACAAAGAAAAGAGTGGCAGGAGAAGTGGGGGTGAGGTAATAGGCCGAGGGCTATTTCCGGCCAAAGTCGGCGGGGTTTTCGCCCCACTGGGTGGTTTCCCATTTCAGAATCGCATTGGCAAACCGGTGGGTGTTGAGCCAGGTTTCGGCCCGTTGGATCAGCTCGAACAGCTCGGCGTTGCGGGGGGTGGGGTCCAGCTTAGTGTTGGCCTTTTTCTTTTTCACCCAGCTAATGGCCGTGCGCGAATCGGAGTAGACAGGCAGGTTCGAGTCGCGCTGATGGAGCATGGCAAGGGCGTGGACCACCGCCAGAAACTCGCCGATGTTGTTGGTGCCGTCGGGGTAGGGGCCGCGGTGGAAGAGTTTTTGTTTCGTAGGGAGGTAAATACCCTGATATTCCATGTCGCCGGTGGCGGTGTTCCAGGCGGCATCGACCACCACGCTGTCTTCAATGGGGGGGCGGTGCAGGTCGGTGAGTTTCAGTTGTGGGGCGGCTTTGCCCTTGCTACCCATGTACCGCGATGGCTTGTCGCTGTAGGCTTTCAAGGCCTCTACCTTACTGTCGAACGATTTAAAAACGGCCTTGTCGAAGCCTTCAACCTGCTTCTTGCACGTATCCCAGCTATCGAACACCCCCGTTTGCCGCCCACTCCAGACCACGTAATATTTCTGCTTCTTCGCCATAATTTATGATGCCGGAATCACTTCGGCTAAATCGACATAAGTAATCGTTAGATTTTTGAGCTGACCATAAGGAAATACAACTAATTGCTCATTTATTTCCTCAGACTCGTCGTAACTAAACGCTTCTTTATTGCTGAATTTTTCGCCCAACGGACTGTCGAAATTCGCCGATTGCTGGTATTTAAATCCACTTATCTCTTTATGAATAAATCGTTTAGACACGTTAAATAAAATAATTCTGTCCAAGCCATTATTGTCTGATAACTCATAATCCCAAAGAAAACCATCGTAGATGATCGATTGCTCTTTTGTTTCACTCAACACGTGAATCCAAATAACGTCAAGCGTTTTTTCCGCTTTACCCAAAATTCGGCCTGAGAGCAAATAATCCCAATCGCTACTGAAGCGTAATAGTTTGATAAACAGGTCGATGTAATACCGTTTGACTACTGTACGGCAGACTGCCCCTATACTACTTGCTACCACCAAAAGGGCCAAAAAATAGCCTATAAAACGGGGTAAGCTATCCGTAACCTGCTCAATAGCAGCAGCATCGAGCCTGTCTGCAACTAAAATCCTGTAGACCAGTCCATAGTCGGGTACGCTTACTCGCCAATGACCAAAGCCCGACACCAGCTGAATGGTTAACAAATGCACAAAAAAAGCAGGCAATAAAGAAGCGATAACCTGCTCCCATATTGCCTGCCCGAAAATGCGAAATTTACTTTTACTTACGTTTCTGTTAAACTGAATCTGACCTTTGCCTAATGGCACCGTTGCTGAAGCACCAAAGATTCCTTTTACATCGAAACCTCGAACATACAAAACCCGAAACAAAACACCTGGGTAAAGTAACGCCACAATAACGACGGCCCCGAAAGCTATATTCATTCGGAAACCAGTTAACGGGAGGTCACTTCGACAACGACACTTTTGCTTTTGTCTTTGTCATAATAAGTGATTCTGTTGCTCTGGGCTTTGCCAGACAAAACGTCTTTCAGTTGACGAGTAGCAGCTTTGTCTGTTAATAACTTCTGAGCTAATTCACTGATTGGCGGTATCATGCTGATTGGTAATTATGCTCGAAATTGATTCATTCTCTTGGTAACAACAAGCGTTTGCTAACAAAAGTTGATCCGGTATTTCCCTTGACCTGGTACCGTTGCTTGTTTAGATAAGCGCCAGCAACCAACAATCGTTACACCAGCTTTTCCAAATCCATCGGCAGCCGCCGTTGCCGTTTGCCGGTGGCCATGAAGATGGCGTTGGCGAGGGCGGGGGCTACGGGGGGCAGACCAGGTTCGCCCACACCTTTGATAACGGGGCCGCCTTCGGTCAGGATGTGTACCTCCACCACGGGCATCTCGTTAATGCGCAACATGAGGTTGGTGTCGAAGTTGGTTTGCTGGGCGGCACCGTGTTGGAACGTAATGCCCGGCTTGGTGGCCGCAGTGAGGGCCATAGCAATGGCACCTTCGGTTTGTGCCCGCACCATGTCGGGGTTCACCATCGTGCCCAGATCGATGACGCAAATCACCTTCTCTACCTTCACCGAGCCATCTTTTCGGGTCGATACTTCTACCACGTGCCCGGCCAGGCCAGCGAAAAACTCCCACTGCGCCACGCCGCGGCCCCAGCCCGCCCGCAGGGGTTTGTCCCAGTTCGAGACCTCGCGGAGCTTGGTCAGCACCCGTTTGGTATCTGATGCCTTGGTCATCATGGCCAGGCGGTAGTCGAGTGGGTCTTTTCCGGCTTTGTGGGCCATTTCGTCGATGAAGCACTCGTGGGCAAACGCCAGCGTGGTGCTCGTCACGGCCCGCCAGTAGCCGGTGGGTACGGGCAGTTCGGCAAAGACGAAGCGATTGTCTACGTTCGGAATCTCGTATTTCTGTTCGCTGATGCCCTCGGTCATGGTTTTGTCTACCGTTCCGGCTTTGAGCGGGGTGCCCAGCGTGGCCTCAATAGAGGGCGAAATAACCTTGTGCTGAAACGCCAGCGGCATACCATCAGCACCGAGGCCGGCGCGGAAGGCCGAGAACGTCATGGGCCGGAAGGGGCCAAGCTGTGTGTCGTCCTCGCGGGTCCAGATCACTTTCACGGGCTTGCCCACCTCCTTGGCGATATGGGCGGCTTCGAGCACAAAGTCCTGAAACAACCGCCGACCAAAGCCACCGCCGTTGAAGGTGATGTTGACTTTCACGTCGTCGGCCTTGAGCTTGAACTCCTGCACCATGTTTTCTTTGATGATGGTGGCCCCCTGCGACGACGCCCAGATTTCGACCGACGTGGGTGAGGCCCAGTGCACCACGCAGTTCATGGGTTCCATGGGCGAGTGGCTCACGATGGGCGTTTCGTAGAACGCGTCCAGCTTCGTGGGGGCGTCGGCCAGGGCTTTGGTGAAATCACCGGCGGCATGGTCTACTACGCCGTCCTGCCTGGCCAGCTCGTGCAACTGCTGTTCGTAGGCCGGGGTGTTGAACTGGTCCAACCCCTGATGATCCCAGGTCACGGCCAGCGCCCGGCGACCTTTTAGGGCGGCCCAATAGGTATCGGCCACCACGGCTACGCCCTCGTACCGGTTCTTCTCAAGCACACGATTGGCTTTCAGGACGTGCTTAACGCCCTTCACCTGCTTGGTTTTGGTATCGTCGAAACGAACCACCTTGCTGCCAGTAACGGGGCTGCGTTCCACTGATGCATACAGCATACCCGGCACCTTCACGTCGATACCAAACACGGCCCTGCCCGACGATTTGGCGGGTACTTCGGGCCGCATCGTGGCCTTACCCAGGATCGTGAAGTCTTTGGCATCTTTGAGTTTCGGGCTTTTTGGCGTGGGTAGTTTCGATGCTGTCTCCACTAGCTCACCAAAGCCAACGCTACGGTTCGAGGCTTTGTGGTGTACGCGGGCATCGGCCACGGTGCATTCGTCGGCGGGCACGTTCCACTGCTGGCTGGCGGCGGTCACGAGCAGCTCCCGCGCCGACGCCCCCACCTGGCGCAGGGTCATGTAGTTGCCCCGCACCGACGCACTACCCCCCGACACCTGGCCCCCGAAGGCTTTTTCGCCCCCGGTTTGCAAAATCGTCACCTTGTCGAGCGACAGCCCCAGTTCCTCGGCCATGAGCGCGGGGATAGACTGGTGGGTGCCCTGCCCCATATCGGGCTGAGAGTTCATGAGCGTCACTTTGCCCGTTTTGTCGATGATGATGTAGGGCGTTAATGCCGTGCCGGTGGGGGCCGCGTTGATGTTGAGCAGACGGCTCACCGGCCCGCCCATTACCTCGGCACTGCCCGACGACACGCCCACGACGAGCGCCGCGCCCGTGAGGCCCAGCATCTTCAAAAAATCGCGGCGGTTGGCCGACAGGGTATCGTTCGTGTTCATCGCTTGCCCACTTTAGCACCGTTTCTGGGTAATTTATTCGTCGTGCTGATCTCTGCCGAAGCCGTGTGGATGGCTTCCCGAATGCGCGTGTACGTGCCACAGCGGCAGATATTCCCCTGCATGGCATTGTCAATATCGGTATCGGTTGGCTTGGGGTTGGTCTTGAGCAACGCCACCGCGCTCATGATCTGGCCCGACTGGCAATAGCCGCACTGTGGCACCTGATGCTGAATCCACGCCTTCTGCACGGGGTGATCGGCGTTTTTGGAAAGGCCTTCGATGGTGGTAATCTTCTGCCCGCTCACCGCCGACACTGGTACACTGCACGACCTCACCGGCGATCCGTCGAGGTGGACGGTACACGCGCCACACTGGGCAATGCCACAGCCGAATTTGGTGCCGGTAAGGCCCACCACGTCGCGGATAGCCCACAGCAGGGGCATATCAGGCTCCACGTCGAGGGCGTGCGGCTGGTTATTGATCGTGAGTTTGATCGTAGCCATTGGAGAGGTTTATAGAGTATATGCGAAGGTAAGGAAAAGTAGTAGCAGTAGGCAGGACTGACGCAGGCATAGCTTCGCGCATCGTGCCCTTCGACTACGCGTCTCGGACAGGCTCAGGGTGACAACGACCTTGAAGCAATTCAAGAGATTTTTTTTATTGGACTGTCACCCTGAGCTTGTCGAAGGGCCATGCGTCAGCAATACGCTCATTTATGATCCATAACTCACGTTTCATTGGCACAAAATATAGGCTAATTTGGCTTTTCTAAATGAAGCGCCCACAGCCAGATGTGGAACATACGTTTGATTTTGACGCACATTTCCACCGCCTTAAACATGCTAGTGGGGATGAGTTTATGACGATTTGGAAACAATTTCACACGTAACCAAATGGGTCAGTAAAGGACTCCCTGCTACATGCTCAAACTGACTACTCAGCTAACAAAAACTTATCTAAAAAAGCTAGGCCAGTTTCCATATCGCTTATAAGTTCAATTATGGCTTAGTACCGTTGCTGAAATAACTTCCCCAAGGTAAATACTTTACGAGAGCATACTCTGCCTCATCTTTAGCTCTCAGATCAGCCCACTCTGTAGACTCAATTACATCCTTATATTTCTCCAGATCACTCTCTTTAGATGCAACAATCCAGCGTCGAGAGTAAAGTGCCATTACTTTGTTTATAGCATCTACGAATTCGGGCTTTATACCCATGTGGAGTATCGTTGAGTTAGCTGCATTTTTAAATGCTAGTACAATCTTGTTGGTCAGTACGATGAACGAAACGTCGTCATCGTCAAATAGTCTGTGTATTAATGGGTGATCGCAATAGATGAAGTGGTGATCATCATCCGATGTCATGACGGTGAACTCTATTCCCACATAACTGTTAACTTCCTCTGAGATCGTATTGATAATATTTTCAAGCGCAAGTACCTTATCGTCTCTTTCAGGCTTGCCGCTGATGTTTTCTTTAAGTTCTGGGTTTTCTTTTATGAACCTAAGATAGATATCAAATCTGTGTTTTGATGAATAATCCAAAACAAAAATGGCCGTTAAAATCTTTGCTAGATGAGTTCGATCTTTGGCAATATTATTTATATTCTTGCTTATAAGTTTATCTATAAATGGGGCGATTGTATCCTCAAGACCACTTTTCCATAATTCCATATCTACGTTTCGTATACCATCTATTGTTGGTACATATAGATCAGATGAAATTGCAAATGAAAAGGCACTTTTACCCTTAGAAGATGAGAAATATTGCTTGCCTTTGATTATGTCATAAACAAATACTCCTTCACGCTCATCCTTTGTTATGACCCAGTGCTTTAGAACGGCTTTAGGTATTGTATGGTTTTTCTTGTATTCCATTGTTATTGTTTAGTTATAAATTTAGCTAATTCAACAGTTTTTGTTTCATGCTGAAGCCCGTTTCTTGAATCAGCGTTTGATTGACACATACAGTTTCTGCCGCCATTTGTCTGCCATTTTTTCGGAAATGCCAACAAAAACGCCTGACAATACTTGATTATCAGGCGTTTGCACGCTGGAGACGCAGGGATTTGAACCCTGGTCCAGTCAAGGAAAACGTCGCGCTTTCTACATGCTTAGTGGTGATTTGGATTGTCGGGTGGAAGACTGGCTCACCACTGGCCTATCCGACACCGTATACTGCTCAGATTATGAATAGACAAAGGCATCTGCGATTGCCTGCTTCACAGAATAGATGCCATTCTCAAGCCCAGAAATACTGGCATACTTGTCGCTAGTTGCCAGAATGCTTCCACTCCTGTCTTTTAGCACAAAATAGTGAAATTCTTCAGCATCCGTTTTTTTGTCATACAGGAATGTATCTGTAGGAAGATGAAGGAGAGAGTCCAGGGCCTGATCGCAGTCCTGTTTCGTTTCGTAAAGCTTACTTGTCAAAATCACTTCTCCATTGTGTGCCAGAAGGCTGAATGAGTAACCTCCCCCAGCTTTGATTAGTCTAAACCGATTCATCGTGTTTGCGTTGATGTTTGACGAAGATGACCATTTACCTCATTAACAAATTTATCGATCTCATTGATCCAGCTTTTTACCTTGATTAAGCTGATTGATTTATACGCATGATTGCCGCTACCTATGCGTCTGCTGCCATCCCTGTCAGCACGATGCACAATATTGTGTCGGCGCTTTATCATTTCGTCTAAAAGTGGGAAACAGTCTCTCATCGGTTCCGTTACCTCTACGCCAATACTCCTCATGGCCGAGACGATATCAGTCGTATTGTTGAAACTCATCATGCCCAGGTATTCGACTATTGACGCCTCAATGACCTCGTCGACTGTTTTTCCTCTATACGCAACCAGATCACCGAGTTTAAATTTAGTCTCTCTGTTTCCTGTTAACGACATACCGACCAACGGCACCTGATTCAATTTAGTGCTGTCTGCCATAGATGGTAATTTCCACATCAATACGCTTCTGAGGTAATCTTCAAGCGTAGAATGGGCCAAAACAGTAGTTGATCTTAACAGATCGAGGTGGTAGCTACTTTTTCTGCCCCGGCCAGTTGTCAGCGTACTGTACAGAGCCATCAAATTTCTCAACCTCAAAAAATTTTTGTCGAAATAGTAGACGATGTCGTCAAGCATTGTTCAATCGGGCGTGCTGGTAAAGGCCATGCAGAAAAAGCTGGTTAGCAGGTAATTATAAGAAAATTGAGGCGAAACGCAAAAGCCCCCACTCATCCGAGTGGGGGCTTTTGCCATTTTGGGTGGAGACGCAGGGATTTGAACCCTGGTCCAGTCAAGGAAAACGTCGCGCTTTCTACATGCTTAGTGGTGATTTGGATTGTCGGGTGGAAGACTGGCTCACCACTGGCCTATCCGACACCGTACATTGTTTTGTCTCGCCTCTTGTTACAATGATTATCGAAGCCAGCGCAGCGGGTCGACGCCTCCTGATCCACTCAGCGGCGCAGAGAGTGGGGAGACGATGGCATTTGCTTAACCCTCCGGGTTAGGCAGCCATGGCGTAGTTATATTCGCCAGTTATTGTTTTGACGATTTGTTTGGGCGGGAAATACCGTCAACTCCCGGCATGCTTACACGCGCCTTCGGCAAGCTGTCAATTCCAGTCGCCCCCGGGTAATGTGCTTAAATAACCTGGATGTAGGGTTCAAAGTTCAAGGTCTAAAGTCTAAAGTTGCTTCGCGCTGGCGTATTGCTGACGCACGGCCCCTCGACTGCGCTCGGGGTGACAATCAGCTTGAATCAACTCTTTGAGATTGCTCTACTCACCTGTCACCCCGAGCGCAGTCGAGGGGCCAGGCGTCAGCAATACGCCACCAGCGCCAGCCAACTTTAGACCTTAGACCTTGAACTTTAAACTTAAAACTCCCAGCGGTAGCTCAACACCGGAATGATGCCCAGCTGGTATTGGGGGACTATTTTGCGCTGGAAGGCGTCATAGTAGCTGTAGGCCTGATTATGGGTGTCGGTCACGTTTTGCAGGTCGAGGGCCAGCATCCGGCTATAGTGGGGGTTGCTCTTGCGCCAGTAGATACGCAGGTCGGCGCGGGCGTAGGCGGCCAGGCGGTTGGTATAGGCGTAGCCCACGTAATAGGTTGAGGTTTGTCCCTGCGAGGCCGTCACGTCGATGGTGCGGTCGAGGAAACCCCCGGCGTAGGTGAGACGGGCGTTGAGGCCCCAGGTCTGTATTCGTTTTCGGGCCTTGCCCGTGGTGGCGGGCGTGGCGGCGGTGGTCCATTCGCGGCCCACGGTGGCGTTGGTGGCGTAGCGCCCGTTGAAGCGCGACTCGCGCCAGGTGCCGTCTAGGGTGCGGTACTCGGCGTTATAGAGCGACCCCGTCAGGAGCCAGTAAAGCTGTTTGGTGAGGTACTGCTGGAAGGTGATCTCCAGCCCCATGTTCCGGCCACTGCCGCCGTTGACCAGCCGCAAGGGCCGTTCCACAAACTCGGTGGTTTCAGACAGGTTCAGGGCCGAAAAAGCCCCCGTAACGCTGTTGTTCACCAACGCCACCGGCACGTCGAACAGGTATTGGTAGTAGGCCTCGGCTTTCAGGTAGGCCGACGGGGTAAGCTGATGCGTGTAGCCCAGCACCAGGTGATGCGCTTTGGTCAGGCCTAGGCCCGTGTTGTCAATGATCGATGCCGACGTGGGCGGCAACTGGGCCAGATACACACCCGGCTGCTGAAGCTGAGAGTGCAGCCCGTAGGCCAGTGAAATTGTCCGCCCCGGCCGCACGTCATACCGGGCCGAGAGGCGAGGTTCAAGTAGCTGACTACGAGCATTATAGCTAAATGTCGTGTAGTGCAGCCCAGCCTGAATAAACCAGGCGGGGCTGGGTTGCCACTGGAGGTTTGCATACGGCTCCACCAGCCAGCCCGTCACCGTGCCGTCTACCACGTCGGGGGGCAAGATGGCCCCGGTGTCGGCGGGGAGTCGCTGGGCGGTCAGGTTCTGCTGCACCCGCGTTAGGTAGGCCCCCGCCTGAAGGGTCGTTTTGCCCGACAGGCGCACCCCCAGCGAACTCGTCAGCGTGGCCCGGACGTTGGTGCTCTGGTCAACCTGGGTGGCAATGCCATTGGGCGGAAAACCAACCGGCAACTGGGCAAATTCCTGGTAGCGGCTGCTTTGATTGCCCGACACCACCAGCGCCGACCGCCACGTAACGCGCGCGCCCAATGGCCGCACATAGGTAAGCCCGCCCGCGCCCATCTGCGACCGGAACCGAATGTTATACAAGTCTTTAGCCGACACCTGATCGCTCTTGGGCAGGGCCGTGAACACGTTGCCGCTGTTGCCGGTTACGCCAAAAATCTTTAGCAGGCCCCGTCCGTGCGTGGGTAGGGTCAGGCTGACCGACAAATCCTGAAACCGGATGGCCTCGCCGCCAAACGTGACGCCCAGTAGCCCCAGCAGGCCCGTAAACGAATACCGGTAGTTGACCAGGTACGACCGCCCGCTGCCGGGTACGCCCATGGGGCCTTCGGCGGCGATGTCGAGGCCAATGAGGCCCGCCTGCACAATGCGCTCGTGGCGCTCGTCGTTGCCGCTCCGCAGGTTCATGTCCATCACGCCCCCCACCGTGTTGCCGTAGGCAGGGCCAAACGCACCCGTCAGAAACCGCGTGGTGCCCAGCAGCTGCGCGCTCAGGATGTTCACCCCACCACCCGACGCCGTAGGCCGGTCGCCGAGGGTGCCAGCGTTGCCCAGGTGGTTGGGGTTCACGATCTCCACGCCCTCCAGCCGCCAGATCAGCGCGTTGGGCGTGTTGCCCCGAATGGCAATGTTGTTGGCCTGGTCGTTGGTGTTCACCACGCCCGCGTAGGCCGTAGCGAGTCGGGCTGGGTCGAGGTAGGTGGCGGGGTAGCGCAGGATCTGTTCGGGCGTAATGGTCTGGGCGCTGGTGAGGTTGGCGTCGGGGCGCTGGCCTTTCACCACGGTTTCAGGCAGGGTGCGTGCGCCCGCCCGCAGGCCCACGTCCAGCACCTGCTCCCGCCCCGATTCCACCAGCACTTCGGCGGTGGTTTGCGGGTCGTAGCCCAGGTAGCGAACCGTAAGCGTATAGCGACCAACGGGCACGTCGGGCAAACGAAAAACGCCGCTCGAGTCGGTGTAGGCCACCAGCAACGACGGTGCGCCGAGGGCTACGCTGGCACCTCCCAATGGCCTGTCGGTGCTGGCGTCATACACCCGCCCGCGCACCACCTGGCCAAGGGGTTTTGGTTGTGCAACAAGCTGATAATGACCTGCCAATAAATAAAAACAGGCGAAAACAAACGGCAGACGGTGAATCATTCGGGCCAGTTTACGAACTTGCTTAAACCTTACTAAACAACGGTTGTTACCCATGTCTATAGGGGTAACTATTTTTTGCGCATAGGTTTCCACTTGTTTATCCATAAGGCCATGACGCTGACGCCGTTTGAAACCAGCCTGTACCGGCAGTTAGCCCGGTTTTTCAACGAAAATGGTTTCGCCCTGCTACCCGAAAAGAAGCAATTCCGAAAAAATACCGAGACGGGTTTCCATAACGTCATTCTGTCGCCGTCCTACTATGGCAACACAACGCTGCTCGATGTGAATTTCGGATGCCGCAATGATCAGGTCGAACAGATTGCCCAACAATTTCTGCCTACCCTCACCGATTTCCGGCCCGATGCCAACACGCTGCTGATGTCGGTCAATAAATACCAGCAGGCCGCCACACCTCGTTTCAGCATCCATACCGATAGTGAACTGGAGCACGTTTGCGACACGATCATGGCGTTTTTCGTGGAAACCGGCTTCGATACCCTCGCCAACAGTATATCGCTGAAACGTCTCGACGTGATTTTCAACAGCGAACCCGCCAAGCCCTGTGCCTTTGTCTACAACCAGACGTTTCGCTGCTACAAGGGTCTGACCGTGGCGAGCCTGACCCACAATCCGCACTTTCTGGGCCTGATCGACCTTTACCGCCATCAGCTCACCCGCCAGTCGAACAACGCCTACGAAGCCATGAACTTCGACCGGCTGGTGTCCTATTTGCAGCACTATTCGGCAAACTAGGAAGAGAGTTTAGAGTTTGCTGTTTAGAATCTTCAGTTATGGGTTAGCCAGCGCCTTGTCCCGTAGGGACGTAACAGGCTACCGACGCTGCGCTGTTACGTCCCTACAGGACAAGGCGCTGGCTAACCCATAACTGAAAACTATTTTTTTACAAACGCCGCCATCACATCGACCACGCCGGGGATGATGGTGAGTTTGGCGTTTTTGTAGGTGGCCAGATTGGCCATGCGGTCGGCGGGGGCTTCTTTCAGGATGTGGCTCATGGTGTCGAAAAAGGTTAGCTGAGCGTCGGGGCGGGCTTTTTTGAGCAGTTCGGCTTCCGATACGGCCACCTGTATGTCGCGTTTTCCCTGAATGATCAGTACCGGCCCTGTGAAGGTTTGTAGCTCAACGGCGGGGTCGTAGTGCATCCAGTTGATGATGTATTTCTGCTGCGACGGCGGCACGGGCATCAGGGGTAAGATCCTGACCGTATACCCCGCCTTCAACGAGTCGATACCGGCCACCGACTTATCGACCAACATGGGTGCCGCCCCCGACGCGCGGAACTGCGTTTTAATTACTTCGGCGATGTTTTGCCCCGCCCCGGCAATGGAAATAAACGCATTGGCCTTGGTTTGTCTGGCCGCCAGCATCCCCACCAGCGAGCCTTCGCTATGCCCGGCCACCACCACCCGCGAAAACCGTTTGTCGGTCTGAAGCTGACGGATAAATCCGGCGGCATCGGCCACGGCATCGTCGAACGTAGATGCTTCGAGCTGTTTAAACTGGTTGATAAACGCAGCCCGGTTGGTGCCCGTCCCCCGCTTGTCGTACCGAAACACGGCCACCCCCTGTGCCGCTAGTTTGTCGGCCAGTTGCCGGAACGTGTTGATCGAATCATAGCCGGGTATGGCGCTGTTGCTGTTGCGGTCGGTGGGGCCGGAGCCGGCAATGAGCAGCACCACCGGCACCTTCTTTTTGGCGTTTTGGGGCATGGTCAGGGTGCCTTCCAGCGTGAGGGTGGCGCTGGCCGGGCTGGTAATGGCATAGCGGAGGGTCTCTTCGGCAGGCGTTTGCGCCGGGGCATGTGTGGCCGCCAGCAGCACCACCAACAGGACCGCTAACCCCTTGCGAAACAGGGAATAGGAATACCCGAACGGCACCACCACCAGGATGGCTACGATGGTCATGAATACCGGAAATTTCCAGGCGTCGGGCAGGATGAGCATGGCCACAAAAGCCAGTAGCCCACCCGCCAGCCAGAGCCGCCCGCCCAGGCGGTGCGTCTTGCGCCAGTTGGCTTCGCTGGCCAATGCCCAGGGCGTTTTTATGCCTACAAAGTAGTTTTGCGGCACCGTGACCATCACATTACCCAATGCCGCCAACAGCAACGAAACTGTGGCCAGTAGGAGTGTATTCAGGCTGCTGCCGGTCAATTTGGTATGCGCCAAATACACCAATATCAGGCCAAGCGCTGACAGAAAAATGCTGATTGTCAGTCGGATACGTTCGTAACCGGCACCGCCTAGTTTCTTAATAGGGTCAATACGCGGCAACAGTCGAAGCAGGGCATAGGTCAGTAGCGAGAGAGCCGCGATGAGGATCAAAAAACCAGTTTTGGAGGAATAACCGTCTGGCTGGCCACTGGTGTCGAAATG
The DNA here is from genome assembly GCF_017353255.1 of Fibrella aquatilis. Lineage (GTDB taxonomy): Bacteria > Bacteroidota > Bacteroidia > Cytophagales > Spirosomataceae > Fibrella > Fibrella aquatilis. Next base: position 312,208 of record NZ_JAFMYU010000003.1, read on the forward strand.
GGTAGGTACCTGCTGGGGGAGGGTATTCCAGACCAGGGCAAGGTACACTAAGGGGACCAAAGACAAGCCCATTAACAGGGCTTCACGCGAACGCAGAGAGGTTGACATGATACTAGTGACGAGAAGGATGAAAGGGATGAATAGCAGCAAACGAAACGACCGTTGCATTAAGGCTGGGGCGGGTCGACGGGTGGCGAACTGTTGTGAACGGCTGATCCCTTGAAACTCATAAGCCACGATAACATCTCGTCCAACACGGTGGTGTTCAACGTGTAGCGAATAAACTGCCCTTCCTTTACTGAATCAACCAGGCCCGCCTGCCGGAGCAGATCGAGGTGGTGCGAGATGCTGGGTTTGGTCATGGCAAACTGATCGGCAATCTCACCGGCGGTCAGGTCACCGGCCCGAAGCAGGTCCAGCATCTGTCGGCGGGTGGGGTCGTTCAGGGCTTTGAAAAGCATGTTCATGGCGGGAGAAGCATTAGATAATTAGACAAATGTCTAAATAACAGCTTTGGTTAGTTCATTTATTATATGGACGGTCGTCAGGCCTGTCGGATAGTCTATTTCTGTTCTTTCAGGATCACGCTAAGGTTGCCACTCCCTTCTAGAAAACACCGTTTCACGTCTTCGACCGATTCAACGCTTTGTTGCCGCAGTAATCCCATAAACTCGTCTTCGGTGATGAGCTGCTTCTTTAAATTTTGCCGTTGCAGCACCCCGTCCTTGATTAGCAATACGGGGTCTGGGTTGCCGAGGCGGTCGAAAAATACGGAACGGTAGCCCAGCCAATTGATGCTGTAATCCCAGGCTACCAGAGTGCCCACCAACGCAACACCTTCTGTAACAGATTCGTACGACCCCGCCATGGCATTCTGCGAGGCATCGGAAATCAGCGTAATCAGCAGAATATCGGTCACGTTGAGCTGACCACTGCTGCGTCTGAAAAAGCGGAGAAAGAGAAACACAAACCAGTAAGTAAGCGAACCCCGGATGATGATTTCCAGGATAGAACTGCTGGGGATAAACATGGTCCGCCAGTCAACGTCGAATAGTTTTTCCATTGGTAGAGTGCGTTTAGTAGAGGATGCCGGATGTAAAGTATCACAACGCATTCGCCAACTTTGCGGCTTTACTTTCTTAGCCAGCAGTCAATCATGCCCGTTTTACCCGTCAACAAACAACATCAGGCCGCATTTCAACAGGTAATCGACCAAAAAACCAAGCCGCTGGGTGCGCTGGGTGCCCTGGAGGCCCTGGCTCTGCAAGTGGCTCTGATTCAACAGACCGACACCCCCCAACTCACCAAACCGCACGTGGCGGTCTTTGCCGCCGACCACGGCCTTACTGCCGAGGGCGTAAGCGCTTACCCTGCCGACGTAACCTACCAGATGGTAGAGAATTTCAGGGCAGGGGGCGCGGCTATCAACGTTTTTTGCCGCCAGAACGGCCTGCAACTGGTGGTCTGTGATGTGGGGGTGCGGGGTATTTTTGAGGAAAATACCCCTGATTTTGTGAAATTTAAAGTGGCCCACGGTACCCAAAATATGCGCCACCAACCCGCCATGACCACCGACGAAGCCGAAGCCGCCATGGACGCCGGTCGGCTGGTGGTCGACGGGTTGCATCACCGGGGCTGCAACATACTGGGCTTCGGCGAAATGGGCATTGGCAACACATCGTCGGCGTCATTGCTTATGCACCGACTGCTGCAACTGCCTCTCGATCAGTGCGTTGGGCGGGGCACAGGCCTCACCGACGACCAACTGATTCATAAGCTGGCCATCCTGACCGACGTGGCCCGGCGGTATGAATCGCTTACCCAACCGATGGACCTGCTGGCGGCTATGGGTGGTTTTGAGTTGGCGGCCATTGCCGGTGGCATGCTCCGCGCCGCCGAATATGGTATGGTGATCCTCGTTGACGGGTTTATTGCCACGGCGGCTCTGCTGGTGGCTCACGCGCTTGAACCCGCCGTGCTGAATTATTGCGTGTTCACTCACCAGTCAGACGAGGCGGGTCACCGGCTTATGCTGGCCCACCTGAACGCCCGCCCCCTGCTGAGCCTGGGCTTGCGCCTTGGCGAAGGCACTGGCTGCGCCCTGGCCTACCCACTGGTGCAGGCGGCCGTAGCCATGCTCAACCAAATGGCCTCCTTCGCCAGCGCGGGAGTTTCGGTGAAAGAGTGAATGGTGAAAGAGTGAAAGAGTGACTGACCGGACCACACTCTTTCACTCTTTCACCATTCACTCTTTCACCCTTTTCCTCTAGTTTCGTGCTAAGAAACCGCCACCCAAATTGCCATGACCGATCAGACAAATTTGCCCGAAGAACCAACCGCTCAGCTACCTGCTGACCAAGCGCTGGAGGCTGCTTTGGCAGAGAAAAAGACTAAGAAAGAAAAGAAGGAAAAGAAGAAGAAAAAAAAGGCCAGTAAAGGCGTCGAGACGATGTTTCGGACCACGCTGGGCAACCATTTGCGCCTCAGCGAGATGGCCGACCAGAAAGCCAACCTGATGATCACTATCAATACGCTGCTAATCTCGATCACGATTTCTTCGTTCCTGCGTCCGGTGGCCGGTGCCGATGGGTTGCTGATCCCCGAAATCCTATTGCTGATCGTGAGCCTGATCACGGTGGTCATTTCCATTTTCGCCACCAAGCCCAGTTTTTCGCTCCGTAAAAACGTGATGCCCCGGATTCACCCGCCTATTGATCTGCTCTTCTTTGGCGACTATACGCAGTTGTCGGCGGCACAATACCGTGAGCAGCTTCAGCAGTTGATTGCTAACGAAGAGGGGTTGTATAACAGCATGATCGACAATATTTACGCGCAGGGGCTGGTGCTGAGTAAGAAATACCGCCTGCTTACCGTGGCCTACAACTTCTTTATGGTGGGCTTTTCGGTGGTAGTGCTCAGCAGCCTGGTTATGCTCGTTGCCCGCCGCTGATATAATTCATCAGTTGTTATTCATACCCCGAACCTGAATGCTCCGGTCGAGGTCGCTCTGGAAGGCGGCGCGGGCCTTTTCGGGGTTATCAATTGTCTTGTAAAAAGCATCGAGGTAATAGATGGTGTCCCGTATGTAGCTTGGGCTGAGGCGCTTTTCGTTCTGATAGAAAGCGTAGAAGGTAGGCTTTAGCGCTCGAAAACGGGCAAAAACCCGGTTGAGCATCGCCTGCGGATAAGCCGGGCCCCGGTAGAGCCGTTCGCGGACCGATTCAATGGACAACTGCTCGGCGGGTTTGGCGTAGCGGGCATCTACCAACCCCGCATGATCGAAATCATAGGGAACAGCCAGGGGCCGGGGCATGGTAGAATCGAGCACCATCTTGATATTGTGCCGATACACCACCGACCAGTCGGTGTTACCAATCATGTATTCAAACACCGAAATTGTAGCCATGTTGAGGCTATCTACAAACGCTGACTTCACCCGGTTTTTATAAACGGCCACGTTGTTTCGGCTGGCCACGTCGTCTTCATCTTCCAGCAAAATGCCCAGGTGCGTTTCGGGTTTGCGTTTTCCCGCTGAATCGAGGTAGGTGACCTGTGCCAGCCGGGCTTTAAAGCTCAGGTCGGTCAGTTGGTTATAGAGTCTGTAGACCAGGTATTCGCGCAAGACGTATTCGTCTTCGCGGCAGTGTGTTACCAGCTTCAGCTTATTCTGTTTGGCAAACAGCGTGCCTTTAACTGCTTTTTTGGGAAAATCGACGTACAGTGGTGGAAACACGCAGTTGGCTGCGTCGCGCCGGAAATTGCCTCGCACTACCAGATCGAGCGGCAGGGCCACTATTGAGTCGCTGGGGGTAGCGGAGTAAGTCAGTCGGGCGGGGTGACGCGTAACCGGGGCTTTGGGGGAGGGTTTGGTGCGGTCGCGGACAATGCGCTGCATCTGCGCCGACAGCGTAAACGAAAGCGGCTCATCAGCCGCAAATAAGGGCCGAACGGTAGCTACACCCGTTGCCTTAGCCTTCTTTTTGGCCCCTGTTTGTTTCGTCGTGGTGGTATCGGTTTGGGCAAAGGCCATAGTAATGCCCAGCGTCATGGCAACAAGCATGACGACGGCCACCGGGTAACGGAAGAAAGCAGAGTAGATCACGGCAGATTAGTTGAAGAGTTAGTGGTCATTGGTCATTGGCTGCGCGGTCATTTGGTAGTCATTCAATAGTCATTCGTCGTCTTTACAGCGAATGACCGCGCAGCCAATGACCATTCTATGGCTAAAAATAAGCCTGTAGCTGCAACAAAACACGTCTGGTTTAGGCACCATAGCGTAATGCCAGTGTCTGGTTAATAACAAGCGATTGGAGAAGGAGGGGGATGGCTTCCGGCGTGGGGAGGCCTGGTGGGCAGCAACCTGAGAAGGTAAACGTGCTGATAATCAATCAGATGATTATATAGACGTGGGCTGAGCCAGGAAGTAGTTGTTAAGCAGCGGGCCAGATTTATGAAGGAGGCTTGCAGGGCGAACCCATGCACAACATAAATCAAAGCCGGTGTTAACGAAACAAATGCACTTAGAAATCGAGGCGGTACGTGTACTGGGTTCTGAGTTTATCGCGGGTGCGTTTCAATCTCATTTTCACAGCACTGTCTTTCAAATTGTACTGTTTGGCAATCTCCTTAATGTCTAGGTCTTGCTCGTATTTCAGTCGGAGTAGAGTTACTTCATCAGTCGAAATTGTTTGAATGGCGAGTTGTAATGTTTGAAGTTGCTCTTCGTGAAATTCAGCATCTCCTTCATCAGCTATGGTATGGGCCATGTCTTCGTCAATCGTCACGGTATTTAACCGATGATTCAACCGAATCTGATCCATGCAATAGTTGTATGAGATCGAGTACAACCAAGTTGAAAAGGATGAACGTTCTTTAAAGCCGTTAAGGTTAGCATGAACCCGTAAGAAGATGTCCTGCGTGTAGTCTTCGGCTTTGGCGGTGCATTTTGTCAGTGAATAACATCGTCGGTAGACCTTATTCACGTACCGATGGTAGATCGTCTCAAAATACTCATTCTGATGAGTACTGAGAAAGAGACGAATCAGTTCTTCGTCTCTTAGTTGAGGGGCTGTCATAGGGGCATATTTTATGGGTCATTCGTGGGTAGGGAGAGGCGATGGTTTTGTAAGCGCACAAATTAGGTCCAAACTTGTCATATCAAACAAAATGGCCCGCGAGATTAACGAATTTTAAGCAGGTGACCTGCTACGGGTAACAACTGTAACAAGAATAACCCTCATTCGTGAAATAGTTGCTTAAAATATAGTAAGCGGCTAGTCAATGTTGAATATGGACCAACGCATGGCTCTTGAAATGAAGAAAATCGGGATTACTGGCGGTATTGGCTCTGGTAAAAGCACGGTTTGCCAGGTGTTTAGGGCGCTGGGCGTCCCAGTTTACGAGGCCGATGAGCGGGCTAAATGGCTGACGATGCACGATCCTATATTGCGGGCCGACATTCTGCGATTGCTAGGGCCACAAGCATATGACGCGGCCGGACAGTACAACCGGACTTTTGTGGCGGCGCAGGTATTTACTGATCCCGCCCTGCTTAGGCAGTTAAATGCCCTTATTCATCCCCGTGTGCAGGCTGATACCCTCCGCTGGGTCGAACAGTACAGCCATCTGCCCTACGTGATTAAAGAAGCGGCCCTAATGAATGCGGCCGGCGATGGTAACGACCTCGACGCCGTGGTGGTGGTGATAGCCCCCCTCGACCTGCGTATTCAGCGCATTCGGCGGCGCGACCCGCAACGCACTGATGCCGAAATCAAGGCCATCATTAGCCGCCAGATTACCGACGAGGTTCGGCGCGCCCTGGCCGACGAATTACTCATCAATGACGAGACGCAACTCCTTGTTCCGCAGATACTTCGATTAGATAGGGCTTTTCGGAATTAACCCCTATTTTGGGGCTCATTCATTCCTTGAACTAACTAATGCAAAAGAAATTCACCCTCGCCGAAACTGACATTCCAGAACAGTGGTACAACATTGTGGCCGATATGCCCAACAAGCCGCTGCCCCCGCTCCACCCCGGCACCCACCAACCCATTGGCCCCGAGATGCTGATGCCGCTGTTTCCGATGGAGCTTATTAAACAGGAAGTGACCACCGACCGCTGGGTGGGTATTCCTGAAGAGGTGCGGGAGATTTACAAAGTGTGGCGCCCTACGCCGCTGTTTCGGGCCACGGGCCTGGAAAAAGCCCTCGACACCCCCGCCAAAATCTATTATAAGTACGAAGGCGTAAGCCCAGCCGGGTCGCACAAGCCCAATACGGCCGTTCCGCAGGCATTTTATAACAAACAGGAAGGCGTAAAACGCATTACGACCGAAACGGGTGCCGGACAGTGGGGGAGTGCGCTCAGCTTTGCGTGCAGCCTCTTTGGCATGGAGTGCGACGTATATATGGTGCGGGCCAGCTACGACGGCAAGCCCTACCGCAAAATGATGATGCACACCTGGGGAGCCAACGTGTACCCCTCGCCATCAGATCGGACCAATGCGGGCAAGCAGATTCTGGCGCAGGACCCCCACTCGCCGGGCAGTCTGGGCATTGCCATTTCCGAGGCCGTGGAGATGGCCGTGCAGGATGAGCACACCAAATATGCGCTAGGCAGCGTGCTCAACCATGTGCTGATGCACCAGACTGTCATTGGACTGGAGGCCATCAAGCAACTGGAACAGGCTGGCGATTTTCCCGACATTGTGGTGGCACCTTTTGGCGGCGGGTCCAACTTTGCTGGTATCTCGTTTCCGTTCCTGCGCTACAACCTTGCCGAGGGTAAACAAATCCGGTGCATCGCTGCCGAGCCCGCCTCCTGCCCAAAGCTCACGCGCGGCGTGTTTCGCTACGACCTCGGCGACACCATTGGCATGACGCCGCTGATACCCATGTACACGCTGGGCCACAATTTCATTCCGGCACCTATTCATGCGGGTGGTCTGCGTTACCACGGCGCGGGGGCCATTGTGAGCCAGTTGCTACACGACGGCCTGATCGAGGCGCAGTCGCACAACCAGCTGTCGTGTTTCGAGGCGGGTATTCTCTTTGCCAAAACGGAAGGCATTATCCCCGCCCCGGAGGCCAACCACGCCATTGCCACGGTGATCCGTGAAGCGCAACAGGCCAAAGAAGAAGGTGTGCCCAAGACCATCCTGTTTAACCTCTGCGGCCATGGCCACTTCGACATGGCCGCCTATGAGCAATACCTCTCTGGCAAGCTGGTCGACCACGAGGTAACGCAGGAAGAAATCATGGCATCGCTGGCCGAACTAGATACACCATTAATTAATGTATAATGAACCGCCGCTGCGGTTCATTATACATTCAAAACTATGATTGCACTTATTACCGGCGCTTCGTCGGGTATTGGCTGGGCCACTGCCTACGCCTTTGCCAACCTACAGTACCGCCTCATCCTGTGCGGTCGCCAGCAGGATAAACTGGATGAACTGGCCGGGCAGTTGTCGGCCAAAACCGAGGTGACTACCCTGGTGTTCGACGTGCGTGATTATGAGGTTGTTACCGCAGCCATCGGCTCGTTGCCCGAAGCCTGGCAGGCCATTGACATCCTGGTCAACAACGCCGGGAATGCCCACGGCCTTTCCGCTATTCAGGACGGCGACGTGGCCGACTGGGACGCTATGATCGACGGCAACGTGCAGGGATTATTGTACGTATCGCGGGCGGTGGTGCCCGGCATGGTAGCCCGGCAGCGGGGGCACATTGTCAACATCAGCAGTATCGCGGGCAAGCAGACCTACGCCAACGGGGCGGTGTACTGCGCGAGCAAAGCGGCCGTAGAAGCGCTCAGCACGGGCATGCGGCTAGACCTCACTCAGCACGGCATCAAAGTGACCAATATTGCCCCTGGGGCCGTAGAAACGGGTTTTTCGTCGGTGCGTTTCAAAGGCGATACCGAACGCGCTGCCCAGGTCTACGCCGGTTTCGACCCCCTTCAGGCCACCGATATTGCCGATACCATTGTCTACGCCGTAACGGCCCCTGCCCACGTCACCATCGCCGACATCACGATCCTCGCCGCCGCCCAAGCCGCCGCAACGACGATCTACAGGAAATGAAAAAGGAGTGGTAAGTGATGAGTGGTGAGTGGTAAGTTTGCTTCCGCCAGAGTAGTTACCCTGGCGGAAGCAAACTTACCACTCACCACTCATCACTTACCGCTCTTTTTGGGTGTACTACTCAGCATCATTGTTTTGCCTGTTTGCAGGAAATCGCAGTGGGGGGCTAGTACGCAGGCGTCGCACTTAGGTGTGTACCAGGTGCAAACGCGTTGCCCGTGCCAGTAGAAGTGCTTGTGGAAATTGAATAGTTCGGTCGCATCAGCAGGTAAGTAGCTGAGCAACAGAGCATGGGCTTTTTCGGCGCTTACTTTTGGGCCAATTAGACCCAGGCGTTGCGTAACCCGGTGCACGTGGGTATCAATGGGCAGCACGGGTTTGTGAAAAGAGAACAGCAGCAGTAATGTGGCCGTTTTCAGGCCGACGCCGGGCAGATTGGTCAGCCACTGCATGGCGTCGTCGGTGGTGAGGTCGTGCAGGAAATCGATGTTGGCAGCACCCCGTTCGGCAATGAGTTCGCGGAGCACATTCTGGATGTACGGTGCTTTCACCTCGGGATAATTGGCCGTATGGATGGCAGCAATCAGGTCGGGGAGGGGGGCGTCGCGCACGGCCTCCCAAGTAGGAAACCGCTCACGCATAGTGCGGTAGGCCGTTACTTCGTTGGCATGGGTAGTCCGGTGCGACAGGATCGTCCCGATTAGCTCGTGCATAGGGTCTACGCGGCCGTAGATGGCCTGCACACCGTAGTGTTCATTCAGCAGTTGGTGGGCTAGTTGGGTCTTTTCTGCGGGTGTCATAGACAGGAGAACGCAGATGACACAGATTGGGTGGATCTAAGCGGATTTTCTGCTTTAGCGGGCAACTTCAGCAATTAATTTATCGGCCAACTGCGTCATGCCAATGCTGGCGGGTTCGCCGATGAGAGTAAGATTCGGGCGTTTTTTTACCTCCGGCAGATTAGGATCGACCACGTAGATGGGCACGGTGTCGGGAATAAAATCGACCAGGCCAGCGGCGGGATATACCACCAGCGACGTGCCCACGACAATGAAAATATCGGCGGTCAGGGCCACGTCGACGGCTTCTTCAATCATGGGGACAGCCTCGCCAAACCAGACAATGTGCGGGCGCAGTTGAGAACCTTTTTCGCAGCGGTCGCCCAGCTTAATTTCCCATCCCTCGATCTCATATACCAGCGAGGGATCAACCGAGCTACGGGCCTTTGAGAGTTCGCCGTGAAGGTGCATGACGTGGCTAGAACCGGCCTTTTCATGGAGGCCATCCACGTTTTGCGTCACGATGGTCACGTCGTAGTACTTCTCCAGCTTCGCCAGTGCGTAATGGCCCGCATTGGGTTCAACGGAAATAGCCTGTTTGCGGCGCTGATTGTAGAATTCCAGCACCAGTTCGCGGTTTTTCTGCCAGCCCTGCGGCGTGGCTACGTCTTCGATCCGGTGGTTTTCCCAGAGGCCATTCGAGTCTCGGAAGGTGGCGATGCCGCTCTCGGCGCTGATGCCCGCCCCCGATAATACCACGATTTTCTTACGCTGTTTCATAGGTATAAGATACGGAAAAAATCCGTGTCAATTCCTGTCTACCTTCAGTTCACGTAATCAATAACCGTGACCGAATAGATCTCTTCGCCTTTCATCGTGCGCAGGGTTACCGAGTCGCCGATGTGTTTGCCCTGCATGGCGCGGGCAATGGGGGCGGTGAAGGCTACACGTCCGTGGGTGGCGTCGGCTTCATCTACGCCCACAATGGTGAGGATGCGGTCGGGGCCTTTTTTAGGGTGTAGCGTTACGGTAGCGCCAAATCGAACTTCGGTGTGGGGTTGGTTGGCGGGGTCAACTACACTGGCTGAGGCAATTCGCTGATTCAGGGCGCCCACGCGGCCATTGATCAGGGCCAGCTTTCGGCTGCGCTCACTCTCGTCGGGGTCGTGTTGCGTGGCTCCGCGTTCAGCTTCCAGGTCGGCTAGTTCCTGACGGAGGAGGGCTAACCCCCTCGGTGTCACATAGTTGGTCACGCCCGGTGGCAGCGGTGCCCGCGCCGGAATCACTACGGGGGCGTCGGCGGTTTCGTTCTTTAAAAAAGCACTACTCATAGAAAACGTTGGCTCGTAAAGGCCTGTAAATGACTGATGCCATCACTTGAAGTGATGGCATCAGTAAACACAAGACCAGCGTTCTTCGCTTACTTTTTCTTCGCAACGGCTTTTTTTGCGGGCGCTTTGGCTGCCGCTTTCACCGGTACTTTGGCTGACGTAGCTGCTTTCTTAGCGGGGGCTTTTTTCGCGGCGGGTTCGTCGCCACCAGCCAGTTCCAGGCACTTCTCCAGCGTCAACTCGGCTGGGTCGATATCTTTTGGTAAGCGAACGTTGCGTTTGCCTACGGCCAGATATGGGCCATACATGCCGTTAACTACTTTGATTTCAGGACGTTCCGGAAATTCTTTGATATACTTGTTTGCTTCGGCGTTGCGCTTTTGCTGAATCAGCTCAATGGCGCGTTCCAGGGTCAGGCCCGTCAGCTGCTCACCTTTGCCCAATGAGATGTACTTGTCTTCGTACTTCACATACGGGCCAAAACGTCCTTTGCCACTCGTAACGGGCTTGCCTTCAAACTCCCCCAGCGCATCGCCCGACGATTCGTTGCGTTTCTGCAAAATCAGTTCGGTGGCGCGTTCGGCGGTGATCGTGTAGGGGTCGTCCTCCTTGGTCAGCGAAACGTATTTGCCGTCGTGCTTTACGTAGGGACCGAACTTACCGATACCAATGGTCATGGCGTTGTCTTCAAAGAAACCCACCTCGCGCGGCAGGGCAAACAGGCTCAGCGCATCTTCAATGGAAATCGTCTCGATCAACTGCCCGTCGCGGAGGTTGGCGTAGATGGGTTTTTCGTCATCGGTCGATTCGCCGATCTGGACGTAGGCCCCGTATTTACCCAGCCGCGCCGAGAGTTTTTTGCCTGACTTGGGGTCAATGCCCAGTTCGCGGGCACCGGTCTTGAACGATACCACGCTCGACCCCTGAATCTCTTCAATGTTCTTATGAAAATCGCCGTAGAAGTCGCCCAGCATTTTCTGCCAGTTCACTTTGCCGTCGGCAATCTCATCGAATTCTTTCTCTACGTTGGCCGTAAACTTGAAATCGACAATGTCGGGGAAATATTCGACCAGGAAATCGTTGACCACAATGCCCGTGTTGGTGGGGAACAGCTTGGCTTTTTCCGAACCGAAGTTTTCCTTGCCGCTAGTCTCGCTGATCTGTTCGCGTTGCAGCGTAAACTCTTTGAAGGTCCGCTCGGTGCCAGGTTTGTCCTGCTTCACTACGTAACCCCGGTTAATGATCGTCGAGATTGTGGGCGCGTAAGTAGACGGGCGACCGATGCCCATCTCCTCCAGTTTCTTCACCAGCGACGCTTCAGCGTAGCGCGGAGCCGGGCGGGTAAACTTCTCCGACGCTTTCATCACGCTCAGATCAAGCTCCTGCCCAACCGTCAGCGGGGGCAACATGCCCTTGGTGTCTTCGTCGTCCTCGTCGTCTTTCGATTCAAGATAAACGGTCAAAAAACCGTCGAATTTGATCACCTCGCCTTGCGCAATCAGTTCAGAAGGGAACTGACTGTTGCGGCCACCGGGGCTTTGAACATCAATCGTAACCGTGGTACGTTCCAGCTGAGCATCGGCCATTTGCGAGGCAATGGCACGTTTCCAGATCAGTTCATACAAGCGTTTCTGGTCGCGGTCACCACCGGCGGCGCGGTCGTTGAAGTTGGTGGGGCGGATGGCTTCGTGGGCCTCCTGCGCCGACTCGTTCTTGTTCTTGAAATGCCGCGTCTGCACGTAGTTCTTACCAAACTCGGTCGAGATTTCGGCCACGGCCTTGTCGACGGCTTCCTGCGAGAGGTTCAGCGAGTCGGTCCGCATGTACGAAATCTTACCGGCCTCGTACAGGTTCTGAGCAATGCGCATGGTGCGGTCTACCGAGTAGCCCAACTTGCGCGATGCCTCCTGTTGCAGCGTGGAGGTGGTAAACGGTGGTGCCGGTGATTTCTTGGCGGGCTTCACCTCCAGGTTTTTAATAGTAAACGTGGCACCAATGCAGTGCTCCAAAAAGGCGCGGGCTTCGGCGGGCGTAGCAAAATTTTTGGCCAATTCGGCATTCAGCATCTTGCCGCCGTCGACCAGAAACTGGGCTGTTACCTTAAAGCTCGACTTGCTGCTGTGCTTGTCTATTTCCCGCTCGCGCTCTACCACCAGCCGTAACGCTACCGATTGTACGCGCCCCGCCGACAGGCTTTGGCCGCCTTTGATTTTGCGCCACAGCACCGGCGAGAGTTCATACCCTACCAGCCGGTCAAGCACACGCCGGGCCTGCTGGGCGTTAACCAGGTCAACGTCTATGGTGCGCGGCGACTGAATGGCATTCAGGATGGCCGACTTCGTGATCTCGCGGAAAACAATGCGATTGGTATTGTCACGCAGGCCGAGGGCTTCTTTCAGGTGCCACGAAATGGCTTCGCCTTCGCGGTCATCATCCGTGGCCAGCCACACGACCTCGGCGGCTTTGGCCAGCGATTTCAGTTCACTCACCAACTTCTTCTTGTCGGGCGAAATTTCGTACGATGGCAGAAAGCCGTTGGTCACATCAACGGCCAAACCATCTTTGGGCAGGTCGCGGACATGGCCAAAACTAGACCGAACCGTGAAGTCGCGGCCCAGATAACCTTCAATTGTTTTCGCCTTCGCCGGCGACTCCACAATGACTAAGTTCTTCGACATAAAGTGTCTATCGTGTTGATGATGTTGTTACTGCATATACGTACGACAGACTGACCAGCGATTGGCCAAAAACTGTGCCGAACGGTAAGCGGAGCATCAAATGAAGACCGCCAAATATAGACGCAAACGCAAGATATAGCGCAAGCATTGCCACCCGGATAACCAAGTGCGACGTAGCTGACAGGTTTACTTACTTAACACCGTTAGGCGGCAATTCGTTCGGCATGAGATAACTCTGTCTGTTATATAAATAACTGTATATCAATAACTTATGTTTATTAGCGAGAGCCAGCGCTTGCCGACTTATTAGCAACAGAATGGGTCTAAAAAACAGCAGTTGACTCCAAAAAACGCTGCTGAATTGCCCATTAGTTTACTTGACAAACAGGGTTAACTAGCGCCGGGCGTACTGTTTATATCGTTGCAGGACGGCAAACGTTAAGTCATATTCGGCGGCCTGCAAGACAAAATCGTCGTTGAAATTGCAGTAGTCGCGGAAGGTCTCAATAGCCTCGCCCTGGAGGTCGGTGGCGCGTTGCGTAATGAGTTCAACGCGGTAATTGGCCAGCATCCGTTTGCGGTGTTGCTGACTAATCATAACGGCCTTGCGGTGCGACCGGGCCTGCTTGCTGAACAACTCATATAGTAGCGTCACGGGCGACTGCGCCAGCGAAAATATCTCTTCGCCCGACAGGCCTTTGCGGGCTTCGGGTTCGCTCAGGATCTGGGCCAGTTCTTTCCGTATTTCGGCTTCGCGCTTTCCCCGAACGGTCAGCGTGGGCAGGTTTATTACGTCGTCGGTGAGTTGTCGTTTCATCACCAGCTGTGGCTCTTTAGTCATGCCGTCCCACTTCATGGCCACCCGCCCGTGGCTGGGGCTGATCACAATTACTGAGTCGCCGGGTTTCACGTCGATGTAGAAAGCCCCCAGCGTGTTGGTGCGGCCCATGGCCTGCGTGCGCGGATTGATGACCGAGGCGTTGTTGACGCCCTTGCCGGTTTCCTGGTCCAGCACCTTGCCAATAATAAAGCGCGGCGTCTGGGCAGTGGCCCCAAACTGGATACCAATAAGCAATAGGAGTGCAAACAAGCCGCTACGAATCACAGCAATAGGAGGTAGGTTGATTGGGCAATAACGGCGGTGTGGGCCAAGTGGTGCTGGTATTTAGCAAAATTTAACACCCTGCTTTGCCTTCCCGCCGGGTTAGCTGGACACCCGAACGGAAGATTCCTGCGACCACAGGCGGGTAAAGAGCCAGGCCAAAACCACCACCAGCAGGCACCCCACCACGTTGAACCAAAGGAAGGCCATCAGGTCGAGGTAGTAACAGATAAAGACCACGGCTTCGGCAATGACCGCTGCCCAGAACGTGGCCCGTCCCCCAATGGATTTCACGTAGAACGCCACGCAGAAGATGCCCAGAATGACTCCATAGAACAACGACCCCAGAATATTAACCGTCTCGATGAGGCTGCTGCCGATGCGGTTGGTAAACTGAGCCACTACTACACAAAACACCCCCCACCCAATAGTCGACCAGCGCGATACGACTACCTCGTCATACGTGCTGTTGGGCCACACGCGCCGGTACATATCGACCACCGTGGTAGATGCCAGCGAACTGTAGGCCGCCGCAATAGACCCCATCGACGAGATAAAAATCATGGCGATCAGCAGACCAATGAGGCCGTGGGGGAGGTAATCGAGAATGAACCGCAGGAACACGTAGTTCAGGTCGTTTTTGTCGGCTGCCGGGTTGTTGCGCTTCACCAGGTCGGCCACCGCCGTGTGGGTTTTGGCCAGAGCCGCGTCGGCTTTTTCCAATCGTCGACCCGCCAGGGTAGTGGCAGCATCGTCGTGCTGCGTAGTGGCCCGTTGCAACGCCAGTACGGCCTCGCGGCGTTGCGCCGACAACGTCAGGTGCTGCTGATTAAGCTGCCGAAAGTCGCCTGCCAGCGGACCCGCCTGCAGCCGGACCACCTCCTGCTGGTTGAAAAACACCGGCGACTCGTGAAACTGGTAAAAAACGAATACCAGCACCCCCACCAGCAGAATCAAAAACTGCATGGGCACTTTTAACAACCCATTCATCAACAGTCCCATACGGCTCTGCTTGATAGTCTCGCCCGTGAGGTAGCGCCCCACCTGCGACTGGTCGGTGCCGAAATAGGATAGTTGCAGAAAAAAGCCGCCAATGAGTCCTGACCAGAGGTTATACCGGCTTTTTACGTCGAACGTGGTATCAATTAAATTGAGCCGTCCGGCTTTTCCGGCCACGCGTAGGGCATCGGTAAAGCCCATATTGGCGGGTAGCTTGTGGACCGTCAGGAATCCGGCAATGAACATGGCCACCGTCACGATCAGCATCTGGGTCAGGTGCGTGTAGGAGATGGCTTTGGTGCCACCCCATACCGCATAGAGCAGCACCAGCCCGCCCATGAGCAGGTTGGTCCAGTAGATATTCCAGCCCAGAATAGTGGAGAGAATAATGGACGGGGCATAAATAGACACGCCCGTAGATAGGCCCCGTTGCAACAAAAAAAGCCCCGCCGTGAGGGAGCGCACCCGCCCGTCGAACCTATTTTCAAGGAATTCATAGGCCGTGTAGACCCGTAGTTTGTGGAAAATGGGTACAAACGTGATCGAGAGCACCACCATGGCCAGGGGGAGGCCAAAATAAAATTGCACAAACCGCATCCCGTCGGCGAAGCCTTGCCCTGGTGCCGACAAAAACGTGATGGCACTCGCCTGTGTAGCCATTACGGATAGCCCTACGTGATACCACGGCAGCGATTTCCCGGCCAGCGTGTAGTCGTCGAATGATTGGGTGCCGCGGCTCTTATACAGGCCATAAAGTACAAGCAGGGCAATGGTGCCGCCCAGAATCCACCAGTCGAGGCTGCTCATGCAAACCAGCGCATTAAACCATAAAACAAGGCAATCTCAACAGCGAGCGCCCCGATCACAACGGCATAGGCTAGCGGCCAGGAGCCAAACAAGGGTGTTTCGGTGGGTGGGTTCATGGGAATCATGGGCGGTAAATGTACGCATGAACACGAGAAGTGAATGGCCGAATACGAAGTCGCTATAGGACAAAGCTGCGCTTTAAACTTACTTTTGTGAAACCACGTAACTTCTTAATTCAATCGCCCACATGGATTTAGCCTATTACCAGGACTACTATAAGCTAGAGCGTACGCATTGGTGGTTTGTCATTCGGGGGCAACTCATCCAGCGGCTAACGAAACAATACGCTGCTAAAAATCAGCCGTTGCGTATTCTTAACGTGGGCGTTGCCACTGGCCGAACCACAGAACTGCTGAGTGCCCTGGGCGAGGTGACCTCGGTAGAATATGAATCATCCTGTTGTACGTTTCTGCGCGAAGAACTGGCCATGGAGGTGACAGAAGGATCGGTTACCGACCTGCCTTATCAGGATGGCTCCTATGATGTGGTGTGCGCCTTTGACGTTATCGAGCATGTAGAAGACCATCAGACAGCCGTTGCCGAACTTCAGCGGGTGTGCAACCCAAACGGATTAGTATTTGTGACGGTGCCTGCCCACATGCTGCTCTGGAGCCACCACGACATAGTGAACCAGCACTTTCGGCGCTACACCCGCTCTGAACTGACGGGCCTTTTCTCCGAGCAAATTGGGAAGATCGTTTATTCGTCATATTTCAACGCGCTGCTGGCAGGCCCGGTACTCATGCTCCGCTGGATGACGCGCCTGGTGCCCAAAAACTGGGTTCGTAGTAAAGCCGGTTCCGACTTTACAATCCTGGCCGATGATAGTTTGCTGAATAAGCTTTTCTACAAAGTACTGGCCGCCGAAGTCAAACTCATGCCGCGTGTTTCGCTGCCAACGGGTACGTCGGCCTTTTGCCTCTGGCAGAAAGGCGCGGCCGCTTTAAACTAATTTCGCGTATACCAACAAATTAATACTTCATCTCCTATGTCTGTTGTTCAGGCTGAGAAAGCCGTTTTCGATTTAACGAATAAAGTAGCCATCATCACCGGAGCCAGTAAAGGCATTGGTGAGGACATTGCCCGCCTGTACGCCCGCTTCGGGGCTAAGGTCATCATCAGCAGCCGCAAGCAGGAAGCCTGCGATGCCCTGGCCGCCGAAATTAGAGCCGAGGGAGGCGAAGCCACCGGTATTGCTGCCCACGTGGGCGACATGGACCAACTGGCCCAACTAGTAGAAAAAACGATGGCTACCTACGGTGGAGTCGATATTCTGGTGAACAACGCCGCCTCGAACCCGGTCTTTGGTCCCTCACTGGATGCCGACGGCGGGGCCTTCGACAAGATTATGCAGGCCAACGTGAAAGCTCCATTTGAGTTGAGCAAGCTGGTATACCCCAGCATGAAAGCGCGGGGCGGCGGTAGCATCATCATGATCAGCAGCATTGCCGGCCACACCCCCGACCCTGGCCTTGGCCTCTATAGCGTGAGTAAAGCCGCCATGAATATGCTGACCAAAGTGCTGGCCAAAGAATGGGGTACCGACGGTATCCGGGTTAATGCCATTTGCCCCGGCCTGATTAAGACCAAGTTCAGTCAGGCCCTCTGGCAGGACGACAAAACGCTGGCCCACTTCACCAAGCGCCTGCCCATTGCCCGCATGGGCACCACCGACGAAATTAGCCCTCTGGCCCTGATGCTGGCCTCCGATGCCTCATCCTACACCACCGGCAGCTTCTTCTACGCCGACGGAGGAACGGTTATTTAGTCTAGTGGTGAGTGCTAAACGGTAAGAGGTGAGTTTGCTTCCGCCAGAGCAAATACGCTGGCGGAAGCAAACTCACCTCTTACCGTTTAGCACTCACCACTAGACTAAAAACTCCCCCAGCGCTGCTACAAACTCGGCGGGTTTTTCGGCTTGTACCCAGTGGCCGGCTTCGGCTATGGTAACGAGTTTAGCGTGGGGGAACAGGCGCAGGATACCCGGCCAGTCGGAGTCGAGAATGTAGGGCGAACGCTCTCCCCTGATAAATAAGGTAGGTTGCGGCACGGGCTGCATGTCGGTTAGCTCGTCGCCGATGCCGTGGATCTCGCGGGTAATGACGGGCAGGTTCAGCCGCCAGTTGAAGGCCACGCTGCCATCGGCATTGGTGTCACGGTAAAGGTTTTTGAGCAAAAACTGCCGTACCGTCGGTATGGGTTCATAGTCCTTTAGCACGTCGTCGGCTTCATTGCGGGTTTTCAAGCCCGACAGGTCGATGGCCGAGAGACCGCGCAGAATGTCGGCATGGTGAACGGGATAAAACTTCGGCGCAATATCGACCACCACCAGCTTCGAGAACGTAGTAGGGTAGGTCATGGCGTACTGCATCACGGTTTTGCCGCCCATAGAATGGCCTACCAAAACAGGTTGCTGCAAGCCCAGATTCAGAATCAGTTCGTGCAGATCGGCGGCCATGGCGGGGTACGAATGATCGTCACTGCGGGGCGACTGCCCGTGGTTGCGCTGATCGACCATGATGACGCGGTAGCCCAGCGCGGCAATTGACTTACTGATTGTCAGCCAGTTATCCGACGAGCCAAACAGCCCATGCAGAATAATAAGTGGTTGATTGGCAGGATCACCCACCTCGCGGAAGTATAATTTCATAAAGAAGGGGAGGAGGGGGAAGAAGGGGACGAGAGGGAGAAAAGGGATTGCTTACGCCAGTTTATTGCTTTGGCGTAAGCAATCCCTTTTCTCCCTCTCGTCCCCTTCTTCCCCCTCCTCCTTTTAATTCACATACACCACTTTCTCCCGTTTCGCTGTCAGTTCGCCGAAGGCGTGCAGGGTGAATCCGTTTTCGGTGGCTACGCGCTCAAATTCGTCGCTGCTGCCGGGGTCAATGGCAATCAATAGGCCACCTGACGTTTGGGGATCGGCTAGGATAAACCGCTGCTCGTCGGGGAGGTTGGCAATTTTGTGGCCGTAACTGTCGAGGTTACGGATGGTGCCGCCCGGCACGCTCTTCTGGGCCAGGTATTGGGCAATAGCATCCAGCTTGGGTACGTCGTCAAAGCTGATTTCGGCGCTGAGGCCGCTGCCTTCGGCCATCTCGACCAAGTGCCCCAGCAGGCCGAATCCCGTGACGTCGGTGAGCGCTTTCACGTAGGGCAAACGGCCCAAAACAGCCCCAAACGAGTTCAGTTGGGCCATTTGGCGCGGGGCCAGGTCGGCATGTTCGGGCAGGAGGACACCTTTTTTCTGCGCTGTGGTCAGGATGCCCACGCCAATGGGTTTGGTGAGGTAGAGGCGGCACCCTTCGGTGGCGGTGTTGTTTTGTTTCAGGTCGCTGATGCGCACGCGGCCCGTCACGGCCAGGCCAAACACCGGTTCGGGGCAGTCTATACTGTGGCCTCCTGCCAGCGGAATGCCCGCCTCGGCGCAGATAGACCGGCTCCCAGCAATAACCTGCCCGGCAATTTCGGGCGGGAGCTTATCAATAGGCCAGCCGAGAATGGCGATGGCCATGATGGGCTGCCCACCCATGGCATAGACATCGCTGATGGCGTTGGCCGAGGCGATGCGCCCGAAATCGAAAGCATCATCGACTATGGGCATAAAGAAATCGGTGGTGCTGATGATGGCTTCGCCGTTGCCAATGTCCATCACGGCGGCATCGTCGCGGCTGTCGTTGCCCACCAGCAGGGTCGAAAACGACTGAGCTGGTGAGGCTGGACCGGCGGCTTGTCCGTGCAGGATTTGGTCGAGCACCTTGGGCGAAATTTTACAGCCGCAACCCGCCCCGTGGCTGTATTGCGTGAGCTTGATTGAATCCTGAATTGTCATGGCACAAAAGTAGCCTGTTTAGGTAGGGATAACGCGCCGGGAGGGGATTCGGTTGGCTTAACAAATAGATAACAAAAGGAAGTGTATTTAATGGGGGTTAAATAGGACGATTTGTAAGAAATGAGCCGTTTGCTAAGTCAATCATAGCATTTTTCAGTGATAGGTCACTTGGTGGTCACAGAAACTTGTCAGACCTTTGCGGCTGAAAATTTCACTTCGTACGCATTGCGCGGACATGACAGCATTAACAATCAAACCAAACACTTCTATGTTTAAAAAGCTACTGCGCTTCCGGGCGGCTTTCATGCTGCTTGGCAGCATGTTACTGGCCTTGCTCGGCGGGTATAATGCCAAAGCACAGGTAACATCAGCCGCTATCAACGGTTTTATTACTGATGCGAAAGGGGAAGGGCTACCAGGCGCTACCGTGGTCGCTATTCATACGCCATCAGGTACCCGGTACGGCGCCGTGACTAATGGTAAGGGTGTTTACACACTGCCAAGTGTTCGTGTTGGCGGTCCTTTCACCATCACCGCAACTTACGTTGGTTTTAAGGATGAGGTGACTAATGATGTGTATACAAACTTGGGTACATCTACAGATGTAAGCTTTAAGCTCCAGGATCAAGGCACAAACCTGAATGAAGTAGTTATTACTACAAACCGTTCTGATATTTTTAGCTCAGACCGTACGGGTGCTGCTTCGTCATTTGGTCGTGAGGCGATAAATACGACGCCAACTATTGGCCGTACTATCAACGACATTACTAAATACAACCCATACGGTAATGGTCAGTCATTTGCTGGTCAGGATAGCCGCTTTAATAACATCACCATCGACGGGGCGGTATTTAATAATGGATTTGGCCTTGGTGGATCAGCGCAGGCCGGTGGCCGGACAGGTACTACTGCCGTATCACTGGATGCTATTGATCAGGTTCAGGTAAACGTAGCTCCGTTCGACGTTCGTCAGTCGGGCTTCACGGGTGCTGGTATCAACGCCGTAACGCGGTCAGGTACTAACGAATTTTCGGGTTCTGCTTACACGCTGTTTCGTTCAGATAAAATTGTTGGTAAAACGGTGGGCGGGGTAACAATCACGCCTGCGCCAAACCTAAGTGAGACCACCTACGGTTTTCGGTTGGGTGGACCAATCATCAAAAACAAGCTGTTCTTTTTTATGAATGGCGAACAGTTCGACAGCAGCACACCAGCGCTGACGTGGTCGCTCAACAGGGGACAAACGGGAGGAAATATTTCACGCCTGACACAAGGTGAAGCCGACGACCTGACTCAGTTCATGCAAACTAACTTCAAGCGGACGCTTGGACCATTCGATGGCTTCAATAACCAGGTTAAGAGCATAAAAGGATTGATTCGCCTTGATTATAACATCAACGATAACCACAAGTTATCAATCCGGTATTCACACCACGATTCAAACTCTGATGTGCCCATTAGCCAGAGCAACAGCAGCAACACGGCGGGAAATGGAAACCGGACAAACTCACGGGATGCTCTTTCTCCAGAAAACACAGGTTATGTTATCTTCGATAACACACGTTCCCTTGCGGCTGAATTGACATCGACGTTTGGAAGCAGACTATCTAACGATTTGATTGTCACTTACAACAAGCAGATTGAAGACCGGGCGTATAAAACTGATCTGTTTCCAACAATTGATATCCTGAATGCGGCGGGCGGCACTACGTTGACGTCACTTGGTTTCGATCCGTTCACGCCCAACAACAAGTTGAACTATTCAACTTTCAACATTACGAACAACGTGAGCTACTTTGCTGGCAAGCATACGCTCACGGCGGGTGCTGTGTATGAACACTTTACCTCGAACAACGTGTTTTTCCCATCATCGAATGGGGTGTACGTCTATAATTCGATTGCTGATTTTAAGGCTGCTGCGTTGGCGTCAATTAGCAACCCTACCAGTACGACCTCTCCTGTAACGGTAAACCGTTACAACCTGCGGTATTCATTGCTCAAGGATGGTGCCGAGCCGCTGCAACGTCTGGATCGTGATCTGTACAGTGTCTACGTTCAGGATGAGTATCAGGCAACGCCAAATTTGAAATTGACGCTGGGCCTGCGTGGTGACGTGTTTGCTTATGATGATTCAAACGCCGCCAGTTTCGATAATGAGCGTGTTAGAAAACTAACCTTCCGTGATGAGAACGCAAGTCCGTACAACATAACCACGGCTGCCTTTCCCAAAGCGCGGTTGTTGTTCTCGCCCCGTATTGGTTTTAACCTGGATGTGAAGGGTGATAAGAAAACGCAGATTCGTGGCGGTACCGGCTTCTTCGTTTCGCGCATCCCGGAGGTGTTGATCTCAAACCAGTTGGGTAATAACGGTATCAACACGGCAGTTTTTAACCTGACCAACTCGCGTGTTCCGTTTGTAACAGATCCTAGCAAATTACCCGCTGGCATTTTGCCTGCTGCTACGTCTCCTGCTAGCTTAACAGGTTATGCCATCAACGCGTCAGACCAAGATCTGAAATATCCCCAGATCTGGAAGACAAACATCGCTATTGATCAGCGTTTACCGTTTGGGTTGATCGGTACAGTTGAGTTTATCTACAACAAGACCCTGAACGGGCTGCGTTACATTGATGCAAACTTAGCAGCCCCTACGGGTACAACGCCCGATGGTCGTCCGCGTTTTCCGGCGTTGGGATTGACAGGTACAGCCGCTACCAATGCGCGTTTTATCAACCCAACTATTGGTAATGCCTTCGTACTGAAAAATACGGATCAGGGTGATTCATACATCGCAACGATTAAGTTGGAGAAGCCTGCTTACAAGGGCTTCGGTGGCTTTGTTTCCTACACTTATGGCCAAGCACGCGACATCGCTTTTGTTGCTAGTACAGTCCAGGCCAACATTGCAACGAGTGTCGGCCAAAACTACCTGCCTCTGACGTACTCGGATACTGATCTGCGTCATCGTATTGTTGGGTTGTTGAACTATCGCCTGAACTACGGTGGCAAAATAGGCGGTTCGTCAACGTTTACGCTTGGCTTCGTTTCTAATAGTGGATCCAAAGTATCGTACACTTATGCTCAGGACGTAAATGGTGACGGACAGACGTCGAATGACCTGATTGCTGTTCCGAACAAAGCATCTGAGCTGACGTTTTTGCCACTGGTAGTGAATACAGCAGCCACATTGACTACACCTGCTTCGTCGGTAACGTACACACCAGCACAGCAACAGGAGGCCTTTGATGCTTACATCGACGGTAATGATTACCTGAAAACGCGTCGTGGCCAGTTTGCAGAGCGCAATGGCGGGGCTTTCCCTTGGCTGACTCGTGTTGACTTCACATTCATTCAGGAATTCTACCTGTCTGTTGGGCAGAAGAACAAGAAAAATACGATTCAACTTCGGGCTGACATCTTGAACGTAGGTAATCTACTGAATGATACATGGGGTGTTGGTAACGTATCAACTACATTCAACCCACTTGCTGCCACAGTAGGAACAAACGGCGCGCTCTCATACCGGTTGGCTACCCAACAGATTACGGAGAACAACGTTTCTAGAACTGTTCTGCTACGTGACTCTTACACGCCTAACGTATCTCTCAATGCTGTTTGGCAGGCTCAGTTTGGCTTGC
Source organism: Fibrella aquatilis (assembly GCF_017353255.1). Lineage (GTDB taxonomy): Bacteria > Bacteroidota > Bacteroidia > Cytophagales > Spirosomataceae > Fibrella > Fibrella aquatilis. The sequence continues at coordinate 335,518 of NZ_JAFMYU010000003.1, forward strand.
GTTACATTTTCAATTGAGAAATACAGCACACCAATCGTGTAAAAATGCCCCGGCTTCTTAGTCGGGGCATTTTTTATATAGAACAGTTTGTAACTCAAAGAACACCTTAACAATTGGCTATGTATTTAACGAAGTATGTTCCGTACAAGTGCTTTTTAGTGCTGTTCAGCGTAATTAACTGTCAGGAAAAACTCATGTCTCAAGGAGTTGGCCAACAATTGACAGCGTGGCAAAAGGAAGAACTAATCATTCATCAAATAAGTACCGGGCAGGGCAATGCGACCTTTGCCGTTTTGCCCGATGGTACCACGTTATTAATAGATGCTGGTGCGATTAGTTCTGTTGACTGGCGAACCAATGCACCGCGAAACTTACCTACAAAACCCAATGCAAGTCGACGGGCAGGGCAGTGGATTGCCCGCTACATCAGTCGCTACATGCCAATTCGAGAAAAACCTTCCCTAGACTACGCCGTCCTAACTCATTTCCATGATGATCACATGGGGTCTCCAGTGCTGGCACCTCTGAATCAATCTGGCGATTATGCGTTGACCGGTATTACCGAAGTAGCTGAATACATAACAATTAGTAGAATAATAGATCGTGGATGGCCTGATTATCGCTATCCACGCCCAATGTCAGGAGACTCTATGATGATGAATTACCAACGGTTCCTGACAAAACAGATCGAGCAGAACAATCTAAAAGTTGATCGGTTCAGGGCTGGCCTGATTGACCAGATTAGGCTGGTTAAGCAACCAAGGGCCTATAAGGCAAATTTTCATATCAGAAATATTGCTGCTAACGGCGAAATCTGGACTGGGAGAAAGCAATCTTCCCGGGCAATCTTCCCCCCTTTGGGTTCATTGCAACCCGCGCAGTACCCCACCGAGAATATGTGCAGTGCCGTTATGCATATTCAGTATGGCCGCTTCGATTATTTCACAGGAGGCGATATTCCCGGTGTGCTTCGGTTTGGGTCACCAGCGTGGCATGACGTTGAAACGCCGGTTGCCAACGTCGCAGGGCAAATAGATGTGCAATTAATGGACCATCATGGCTACGAAGACGCTCAAAACGGAACCTTGTTGAAAAAACTGCGTCCACAAGTACTGGTAATCCCCGTCTGGCACGAATCACATGCCAATGATGAGGTGCTTGAACGGGTATTTTCCGATTCATCAGAGACAGGCGAACGCGACGTATTTGCAACTCAGTTGCTCAAGAAAACACCATCCGCCATAGCTGCAAAGATGAAAAGTACGGCAGGACATGTTGTTGTTCGAGTGAAGCCTGGTGGCGGCTCATATCGAGTTTTTGTGCTGGAAGATACTGATGAGCAAAACAGGATAAAGGCAGTCTATGGACCATACCAATCAAAATAGCCAATTGAAATGAGGTAGGTTATGCTTTCCGCAATACGTCGGTGCCGGCTTTGTAGCCCTGCACGATGAGTTTGCTGATGTCGTCGGAGGTGAACTTGAATAGCTTATTATACTGAACCTCGACGAGTTGGGAGTAGAGCCACCACTTCGATCTCATTCGATAGTAGCCTGTAATACAAAGTGGTATGCTTAGTTAGAACACATTCACGGAGACCAGGACGTTTTTCGGAGTGACGATATAAGTCGGGCATTTGGCTAATGCGCTCCAGCGTGTCGGAAAGTTTTGCCAGAAAATCTGTTTTAACACGCTGTGACCAGTTTTCGCCCAGGTAGCTAACAATCGCTTCTAACTGCTCCTCAGCTTCGGCAGAGAAGTAGATGGTCATTCGGCGTATTTTTTCAGAATAGAAGAGAAAGGTTTCCGACGGCCAGCCGCCAAATCGGCCAGTCCCCGGTCAATAGATGTTTGTTGCTCAGGCGATAAATCGTCCCAGAAATCGGCTGACTGCTGGGTCACTTCCCGGCTCAGTAACGTCAGGTGAGCCTGCAACACTACGTCATCACTGATCTGGTCAATCAGCCTGTGTAGGGTCGAGCGGAGTTCAAGCGTGCTCATAGTTCAGTTGTTGGTTAGTAGTAAAACTACGAAAAGACGGCATATGCTCAGCCTTTCCGCAGCATGTCGGTTCCGGCTTTGTAGCCCTGCACGATGAGTTTACTGATGTCGTCGGAGGTGAACTTCTGGAGGTTCAGGTAGAGGGGTTCTGTGGGGCGGATCACGGTCATCTGGAAGGAATGGCCCCGGCTTGTTTCGCGCTCTACAAACCGCTCGGCCCAGGCGATGTCGTTGTTCACAATCTGGTTGACGGTGATGTCTTTGACGCGCTCAACCAGGTTCAGCAGGTTGCGGTAATTAAACGCCTCGTTGAAGATGTGTTTGGCGTGGCAGGCCACGCACATGATGGCCGTGGCCCCGTCGCCGATGGCTTCGCGCAGGGGGGCCACCTCGCGCAGACCACCATCCAGAAACGCCTTGCGGTGATCGCCGCCAATGGGTACGGCGGGCATCAGAAACGGCAGCGAACTGCTGGCAAATACATAGTCCAGAAAATGATCATCGGTGGGGTCAACATAGACCATGTCGCCCTCGATCACGTTGACGGCGCCTACTTTCAGTTTGATCGGTCCCTGCTTGAGCACGGCTACATCCACACGGCTGCTGATGAGGGTACGCAGGGGCGTGTTGTCCAGAAAACCATCGAACCGGCTCATGAGCGTATTGTACCCCGTGAGCAGCCGTGGGCGAATGACGGCGACGTCTTCGGGGCGGGTGATGCTCCTGATCCAGAATTCGAGCAGGGCACGACCCGCTTTTGGCCAGTCGATGTGGCCAGTTTCGGCGTGTTGGCGGTTGGCTTCGTGGGTGAGAAACGTGGCGTTGAGGCTACCTACCGAGATGCCGTAGAGGGCTTCGGGCTGGTAGCCACTCTCCAGGATAGCCATAATGGCCCCGCACTGAAACGCCCCTTTCAACGAGCCACCACCCAGCACCAGGGCACGGCCACAGGACGTGGGCAGGGGCGAAGAGGTGACGTCGGAAGCGGGTAGGGGTGGTTGATCGGGCATGTGGGCAAGATTGGCAATTTTCGAGCACCACGCAAGATTTTACGTCGCTACTGCGGTTTCGTGGCTACTTTTGCCCCACCACAAATTCACAGGGAAACGTATCGCGGGTGACCACGAGGGGTGCCCCTACAGTATACGCTTAATGCTTACCATCGCCGACATACAAGCCCCGATTGCTACTGAAATGAAGCTGTTCGAGCAGAAATTTCGGGACTCTATGAAAAGCGACGTCATGCTCCTCGACCAGATCATGACCTACATCGTGCGGCGAAAAGGTAAGCAACTTCGGCCCATGTTTGTGTTTCTCACGGCGGGCGTTTGTGGCACCATCAACGAGTCTACCTACCGGGGCGCGGCCCTGATCGAACTGCTCCACACGGCCTCGCTCGTGCACGACGACGTGGTCGACGATTCGGACTACCGGCGCGGTTTCTTTTCGGTCAATGCACTCTGGAAAAACAAGATCGCCGTGCTCGTGGGCGACTACCTGCTGGCGCGGGGGCTGTCGCTCTCGCTCGAAAATGGTGATTTCGACCTGCTGAGCATTGGCAACAAGGCCGTGCGCGATCTCTCGGAAGGCGAACTCCTCCAGATGGAAAAGGCCCGTCGGCTCGATATTTCGGAGGCGGTTTATTATGAGATCATTCGGCAGAAAACGGCCTCGCTGATTTCGGCCTGCTGCGCTATGGGTGCCCGGTCGGCTAATGCCCCCGCCGACATGATCGAGACGGCCCGCCTCTTCGGCGAAAAAGTGGGCATCGCTTTCCAGATCAAAGACGACCTCTTCGACTACGGCACCGCCGAGGTGGGCAAACCGCTGGGCATCGACATTAAAGAAAAGAAGATGACCCTGCCCCTAATCTATGCCCTCAACAAAGCCGCTTCGGGCGATAAACGGCGGGTGATCAACACGATCAAAAACCACAGTGACGAACCCAAGCGCGTCAATGAAGTGATCGACTTCGTGAAATCGTCGGGCGGGATTGAATATGCCGCACGGGCCATGGAAGACTACGTCCGCCAGGCCCAAACCCTCCTGAAAACCCTCCCCGAATCGGTCTACCGCACCTCGTTGCAGGGGCTGGTGGAGTATACGATTGCGAGGGAGAAGTGAGGAAGGGAATGTACATTATTCATTGTACATTCCCTTCTCTCGCTTCCGCCAGTTTCCACCAGGGGAGATACGGCTGAGTGTGGTGCTCTTCGTGGTAGCCGAAGAAGTAGCAGGAGACAAATGCCCAAGTGTGGTTAAGTGCCTGACTACGAGCGTTATGGGGCGGGTTATGGTGTTCGCCCCGGTGGGGGAGGTAGGTGCCGAAATAGAACAGCTGGAACGTGCTGAGGAAGGCCGGGACCATCCAGAACACGATCAGGTTCTCCATGGGTAGCCACAGTTTCAGGATGTTGTAAGTCACGGCCATGGCCACAATCTGCCAGATGGAAACATAGCTCCGGGCAAAGTCGACGAACCACAAAACGATGTTGGGGTTGCCCCGGTGGTAGTCGGGGTCATGTTCGGTGGCGGCGTGCTTGTGGTGCAGGTGGTGTCCCGCCGACAGCTTTTTGTAGTTGTTGAAGGCAAATAACGCCGTAGCCAGGGTGCCAATGGCGTTGTTCAGGCGTTTGTTGTTGGGGGCCACCACGCCGTGGATGGCGTCATGGGCGGTGATGAACACGCCCGTGTAGAGGTGCATCTGGAGCAGCACAAACACGTACACAAGCGGGTCTTTCCAGCTCAAGCTCAGGCCAGACGGGGTGGTGCCGGGACTGTGATAAGTGAGCAGAAACGACAGCAGCAGCAGCCAGGCCGTGAGGATGACGGCGGCGAACCAAACGCCCCGGTTCCCAATCTGGGCAGGACTAAACGAACGTGTTTTTGGCATGAAAAAGGCCGGTGGCAACGGGTCAGTCGATGCCGACGACCGTGCCTGTAGCTTAATGGTTTGCTAATCCGTTCAACGGCCCCTGCCCCCAAAATGTTCGCTACCTTTGCCGCGCTACTCTCATTTGTCTTGTTAATCACCCATGACGCGCCTCACTGCTGCTCTGTTTGCCTTTCTCCTCTCTGCTTTTTCCGTTATTGCCCAGGTAAAACGCACCACCTCGACCTCCACAACGCCTTATTTCCCCGACCGGCCTAAACTTGTAGTAGGCATTGTTGTCGATCAGATGCGCTACGATTACCTGTACCGGTATTACGACAAATTCGGCGAAAACGGCTTCAAACTGCTCATAACGCAGGGGTTTAACGCCCGTAACAACCATTATCACTACGCCGCCACCTACACCGGCCCCGGCCACGCGGCCATCTACACCGGCTCGGCACCCGCGCTCAACGGCATTGTAGGTAATGATTTTTACGACCGCAAGCTGGGACGCATCCTCTACTGCACCGAAGACACCACCGTGCGCACCGTGGGCAACAACGGCGGGGCGGGCCAAATGTCGCCGCGCAACATGATGGTCACCACCATTGGCGACCAACTGAAGCTGGCCACCGACGGGCGGGCCAAAGTGGTAGGCGTGGCCCTGAAAGATCGGGGGTCTATTTTGCCCGCCGGCCACGCCGCCGACGCTGCCTACTGGTTCGACTCGAAAGATGGTAACTGGATCACCAGTTCGTTTTACCGGAACGAGCTGCCCGCCTGGATGAAGGCCTTCAACGCCCGCCGCCTGCCCGACGAGTTCATGCAGAGGAAGTGGGACCTCCTCTTGCCCGCCGACAAGTACACCGAAAGCACCACCGACGATCAGCCGTTTGAGGCGAACCTACCCGGCGAAACCAAATCGACTTTTCCACATGAGTTTATTACTGTGAGTGGGCAAAATCGCTACGAAGTGCTGCGGGCCACCCCCTACGGCGACCAACTGACTCTGCAATGCGCCCTGGCGGCCATTGACGGCGAACAGCTGGGCAAAGACAACATCACCGACCTGCTGGCCGTCAGCTTCTCCTCGCCCGATTACGTGGGTCATGCCTTCGGGACCCACTCGGTAGAGGTGGAAGACGAATACCTGCGGCTCGACCTACAGCTTGCCGAACTACTCACCGAACTCGACAAGCGGGTGGGTAAAGGCAACTGGCTGGCGTTCCTCTCTGCCGACCACGGTGCCGCCGACATTCCGGGTTTCTCGCAAACGTATCGGATTCCGGCGGCGGTGAAATCGTTTGGCGAAGTAGGCGAGTCGGTAAAGGCGGCGCTGACCAAAGCCTACGGCCCCGGTCAGTGGATGATTGGCTATTACAACCAGCAGATCTACATGAACACGGCGCTACTGGCCGAAAAGAAAATTCCGATGGCCGAGGTATATGCACTGGTGCGGGCTACTATTTTGCCGCAGCGTGGGGTCATCAACGTGGTGAACCTGCACGACCTGTCGGCTACGGCCTTGCCTGATAATCAGCTGACTATGCTGAAAAACGTGTACCAGCCCAACCGTAGCGGTGACTTCTACGTGATGTTGCAGGCGGGCTGGTTCGAGGGTCGGAGCAAGGGCACTACCCACGGCACCACCTACGCCTACGACACCCACGTGCCGTTTTTGCTCTACGGTTGGGGCATCAAGCCAGGCCAAACGTTCCACCGCACCGCCATCGCCGACATTGCGCCCACCATCTGCGCCCTCCTCGGTATCCTCGAACCCAGCGGCTGCATCGGAAACCCGGTTGGGGAAGCGATAGAATAAATGAGTGGTAAGTGCTGAGCGGTAAGTGGTGAGTTTGCTGCCGCGTCTACTCTCGCGTCAGCAAACTCACCACTTACCGCTCATCACTCACCACTATAAAACCTACTTCTTTAAACGCAAAGTAACGAACCGCACCGTTGGTGAGGATGCCTAGGCGACCGGTAGGATCTATGGAGACGATGGTGCCCCGGAAGCGGTGGCCGTCGGCTTCGTAGGTGTGTTCCTGCTGGTAGCGGTAGAGGTGTTGCAGGTAGGAGGCCCGCAGGGTGTCGCGCTGATTATTGCGGAGTTGGAGGTACCGTTTTTCAAGTTGTTCGCAGAGGGTGATGAGCAGGGCGGGCAGGTGATAGCCTTCCTGGTAGGGCGCTTCGAGCAGGAGGGAGGTGGCAGACGGGTAGCTAAACTGCATCTGATTGATATTCAGTCCAATACCAACTATTGAATGGGCCAAATTGTAGCCCTGTAAGGTATTTTCGATCAGAATACCCCCCATCTTCCGATCATTCACGTAGATATCGTTGGGCCATTTCACGGTCAGTCCCGTTGGAATAAACGGTACCAGGGAGTCATACACGGCCAGTGAAACGGCCATGTTGAGCCAGAACTGGTCCGAGGCCTGGAGGAACGAGGGAAGCAGTATGAGCGAAAACGTCAGGTTCTGGCCGGGCTGCGCTTCCCACTGATTGCCCCGCTGCCCGCGCCCCTGCGTTTGCTGGGCGGTAGCCACAATGTCGCCCTCATAGGCAACCCCATCAGACAGGATACGTAAGGCTTCGTCGTTAGTGGACTGACAGGTTGGCAGAAATACGATATTTTGACCAACAAAGAGGGTTTTGGGATAGATTTTGTGCAAAGATTGTTACGTTTAATAGAAAGCAACTGGTGAATGGTGCGGTTGGGTGATTCGTTAACCCGATCTGGCAACGCACCCGCTTCCCGCTTGCTACCACAAGTTTACTCGCAAAGCATGATTCAACACCCCGTTTCAGCCAAACAAACTCAGTTATCTACCGAACAGCTCCGTGATCTGGTAGTGAAAGGAATGCAGGAGAAAAAAGCGCAGGACATCGTTGTGATGGACCTTCGCAAAGTGAAAAATGCCATTACCGATTACTTCATTATCTGCTCTGGTAGCTCCGACACGCAAATTGACGCCATTTCGGGATCTGTTGAAGAAGAAATATTGAAAGTAAGCCGGACGTTCCCCATGAACCGCGAAGGCAAAATGAACCGCGAATGGATCCTGCTCGATTACCTCGACGTGGTGGTTCACGTGTTCAAAAAAGACCGCCGCGCGTTCTATGATCTCGAGCAACTTTGGGGCGATGCCGAGATCCATGAGATACCCGACGATGCACCGATTATTTCGGTCAACGTAGCCGCCTGATTACCTCTAAAACCGCCCATCATTTGCCTTTGAGGGCCACTACTAGCGGCGAAACATTCATTTCCCGTCTGGTGTTACTTTCATAATCCTATCTTTTGTACAACCTGTCGAAATGTCTGATAACAACAATAAAAATCCCCTCAGCCGAGTGCCGCGTAAGCCGAACTTCCAGGGGTGGATTGTGGTGCTGCTTATTGCCGCAATTTTAGGCATCACCCTGCTCAGCAAAACATCGTCGGTTCGCCCCACTACGCCCAAACAGTTTGAGCGGATGGTGAAAAACAACGATGTTAAATCGGTGGTCATCGTTAACGACAAGATCGCCGAGATCACCCTCAAACCAGAGGCACTCAACAAACCCGACTACCGGGCCGTTGGGGGACAAAAGCAACTCTTCAACAGCAACTCGAACGGAGGCCCTCATTATTCCTTCGAGGTGCCCTCTGCTGAGTCGTTCAAAAGCGACCTGCAACGGCTGGAGAAAGACGTTCCCGACGCCCAACAGATTGACGACCGCTACGAAACCCGCCCCGACTGGGTTAGCTCTCTGGCTACCTACGGCGTGGTGATCGTGATGATCCTGGCCATGTACTTTATCCTGGGCCGCATGTCGGGTACGGGCGGGCCGGGTGGTCAGATCTTCAACATTGGCAAGTCACGCGCCGCCCTGTTCGACCCCGAAAACCGGGTGAAGATCACGTTCAACGATGTGGCTGGGCTGGACGAAGCCAAAGAAGAGATCAAAGAGATTGTCGACTACCTGAAGAACCCCGCCAAGTTTACGAAGCTGGGAGCCAAAATTCCTAAAGGTGCTCTGCTGATTGGCCCTCCGGGCACGGGTAAAACGCTGTTGGCCAAGGCCGTAGCCGGTGAGGCGGGTGTACCGTTCTTCTCGCTGTCGGGGTCCGATTTTGTGGAAATGTTTGTGGGGGTGGGTGCCGCGCGGGTACGTGACCTGTTCAAACAAGCCAAAGAAAAAGCGCCCTGTATTATCTTCATTGATGAGATCGACGCCGTGGGTCGTACGCGGGGCCGGGGTTCTATGCCCGGTGCCAACGACGAACGCGAAAACACGCTGAATTCGCTGCTGGTAGAAATGGACGGTTTCGCTACCGATTCGGGTATCATTATCCTGGCCGCTACCAACCGCCCCGACGTACTCGATTCAGCCCTGCAACGCCCTGGCCGTTTCGACCGGCAGATCAGCATCGATAAGCCGGACATCATTGGCCGGGAGGCAATCTTCAAAGTCCACCTGAAGCCCATCAAGCTGGCCCCTGACGTGGACCCCCGCGAACTGGCGGCACAAACACCTGGTTTTGCCGGTGCCGAGATTGCCAACGTTTGCAACGAAGCGGCCCTGATTGCCGCCCGTCACGATAAGGAGTCGGTGGAAATGATTGATTTTCAAGATGCTATGGACCGCGTGATTGGTGGTCTGGAGAAGAAAAACAAGCTCATTTCACCCGAAGAGAAAGAGATCGTGGCCTACCACGAAGCCGGTCACGCCGTGGCGGGCTGGTACCTGGAGCACGCCGACCCGCTCGTGAAGGTGTCTATTGTGCCGCGTGGTGTGGCGGCGTTGGGTTATGCCCAATACCTGCCCCGAGAACAGTATCTCTACCGCACCGAACAACTCATGGACGAGATGTGCATGGCCCTGGGTGGCCGCGCCGCCGAAGACCTAGTGTTCGACAAAGTATCGACCGGGGCGCTGAGCGATCTGGAGCGGATCACGAAGCTGGCCTACAGCATGGTGACGATGTATGGCATGAACGACAAGATCGGCAACATTTCGTTCTACGATTCGAAACAGTCAGACTACAACTTCAACAAGCCGTATTCGGAAGAGACCGCCCGTCAGATTGATGAAGAGGTGCGTAAGATTGTTGACATCGCCTATCAGCGCACGAAAGACATGTTGCAGGAACACCGCGCCGGTCTGGAGATCATTGCGAAGGAGTTGCTCGAAAAAGAGATTCTGTTCCAGAAAGACCTAGTGCGTCTATTGGGCGAGCGGCCTTTTGAGCGGGACACGGCCTACGCCGCCAACAAAAAACGCGGCGTAGCGGAAGAAGTGAAAGAGGAGATTGGCAAGGAAGCTAAACCCGTTGAGACCCTGCCGCAGGAGTCGATTTAGATTCGACTGCTTTTAGTGAAAAAGGCTCAACCAGCAACGGTTGAGCCTTTTTCATGCTCAGCGGAACGTTGCTCATTCTTTTGGAGAAATAATAGTTATACCCCCCCCCCTTAACTGTTGACTTAAGCAGGCCGTTACGGATTACCTGCACCAACAACTCATCCGCTTCAACGTCAAGCAGTGTGGTCACCGATACCTTATAATAACTGGCAATCACTGCCAAGTGTGTCTAGGAAGGCTGGTCTTTCCCATTTTCCCATTTACAATAGGCTGCTTGGCTTATATTGAAAAAAACGACATCTGATCCTGCGAAAGCCCCTGAAGACTTCGTAGGCGAAAAAGCTTATCAGGTAACGTATGCATAGCAGGTTGAGCGTTTAAGTAGTTGTAACAGTAGTAAAGTTGAGCATAAATTCGTATCATACTTACAAAAAAAGATTACCATATTGAGAAAATAGCATCAAGTAACTATTAGTTGTCTTAGATTTATTGTTCAATAACTTCTGGTTATAGGTATATACTGTATGAACCTCCACATTTGGCTAGTCAACATAAATAGATTAGCCAATGAAAAACATGTTCGTATCCCAACGAATCTGGCGTGTGGTGAGTCTAGTAGCACTAGGCTTTACTAGTCAGGCGTGTAACCCGGATTTTTTGCAAAGTGATCCCGGAAAAAATACCCCCGACGAGGGCGTATTGAGTATGAGCTACGAGGCAGAAATGCTGACGTATCAGCCCCTTGGCAGCGACTGAGGAACGGTAATATCAGTATTCGTAACTCGGTTCACACCATGAATCGTAATGCGCGGGGTGGCATTGCCGACCAGAAGCAAGTCGATATTGTGAATGAGCAACTTGGTATTGTAGTAGGGTCGAGCCTGTATGACGAAAAAGACCAACTGGTTTGCCAGACCTTCTACAAGTACAAAAAGGAGAACAACAAGAACAAGCTGACTCCTGAGGTCATCTATTCAAAGTCGTGGCACGTAAACCCACGCACGAATCAGCGGGTGGAAACCATCACCAATACCGAGTTCGAAAACATTGTTGTTAAGACTAAGAAAGCATAGCCAGCATGAAAACGAAGCAAATTTTGATCGCTTTAGCCTGTTGGGTAATGGCGACAGTAGCACAGGCTCAGAGCCGGGGTGCTGTGTGGGTACACGGTTTGGGGTCTGATGCCAATGAATGGGCGCAGTGGGCCAATCTGTTCACCGCTGAACGGCAATTGAACACCCTGAGCCGGGGTTCATTTACCAGCGAAAATGGTGTAGCCAATATGGCTGGTCAGGTACGTGGGAGCTATACCGCCAACGAGCAGAGCATTTATTTTGGCCACAGCCTGGGTGGCGTAGTGGGGCGACAGATCGACGCTACCGATGGCAATACATTCGGGGCTATCATCACGGCAGGAAGTGCGCACGACGGAGCACGCATTGCCAACGCCGCCGGCAACGGGGAACTGGTCAACGCTGTTTCTGACGGTATCGATGCGCTAGCCTCTGGGCCAGGGGGGGACCCTACGCTGAACCTGTTGACCGGTGGTTTATTTAACGTAGCCGGTATTGTGGTTTCAGTGGCTGCGAATTATCTGAAGCAGCCAGCCCAGGTTTATCTGAACAACAATTTTCTGAATCAAACCGCCCAGGATTTATCGGAAGGCAGTGGTTATCTGAACGGCGGGCCGCGAACCACCCAAACCAACACGCCGAAGCTCCTGATCTATGGCAATGAGGAAAGCCCCGTTCACTGGCGCATTGCCTCGGAAGCCGCTTTCAACGACGAACGGATGGCTGACTGGGCAAACACCGCCTTCGACATCTATTCGGCGGCCATGTGGACCAACTACGGGTTGGCGGCAGCGGTGGGTGCTGTTACGTTTGGGTTGGGGGCCATACCGTTTGTGGCCAGCGCCATTCGCTGGAGCCGGGGCATGAACTGGGTACGGTACGATTCAGAGCGAGTCTGGAATTACCTTATTGGGGCGGGTATTCCGGCTACCTTTACGGTCTGCCAACAGAACATCAATTGGGGTTCTTTTGGGCAGTGTATGAATGCGGTGGGGCAAGGAGCAACGTACGATGACTATATCCGATGTCAGCAGCAGAACTCCTACCAGTCGTGTTATACCTACTATGCCTCGACTAATGGTCAAAGCGATGGTTTCATCAAGGCCCCGTCTCAATCGGGTTTCAACTCGGCTTGGGCCAGCAACGCTATTCGGGTGGAAGCTCAGGGAGTCAACCACTTGCAGATGAAGAAGCATCCCAGAATGCGCGACATCTACAATCAGGCTTTTGACGGAACTTACGGTTTTAGTTTTAGAGTAGCCAGATGAGGAGGGTAATAGCTATTTTTCTTCTGCCACTATGGCTGTGTGCTTGTCACAAAGAAGAGGACATCGTGAAAGACGCAAATGGGGTAGCTATTCAGCTACCCCATTTGTGGGGTACGTCCATTTCCAACAATGGAGAATTAGCCGAAATTGTAACGGAGGCAAATTTTGTTATCAACAATCAAACTGTTGTTGTTGGTGGGAATAAGGATAATAATCGCCAATTGTTAGGGGTAAATAGTGAATCTGGAAAAATTGTCTGGGTTTGGAGTGACCTGTTAGGACTTCTGTCAAACCCAACTTATCCAGACCCCATTTCTGTAGATGAAGGCAAATATCACCTTTACCAAAACAAATGGCTTTTTCTATTGGGCTCAAGCACATATTGCATTGATTTGGACAAAGGCACTACTTTTTGGAAGCATAAAACAAACTTAAGTCGCTTCGATAATTGTAGCGGAATCGACAACCTTTTTTTTAATGCAGGAAGACCTTATTCTAGCCAGGATGACGAATCTCTGTTTTCTGCTCAGATTATCGGAAATACTATGGAAGAGAAAGTTGTGACCCCTCATTATGACTCGCTTGATGTGGACAAGAGTAGTGTTATTAAGGGAAGTATTTGGAAGATATTGCCTTTTAAGCAGAATGAAGATGTATTGCTAGCTATCTTATTTGGAGACCCGGCTAAAACTAACAGACGCTACCCCACCGCAATGGGCTTGTATAATTATACCCAGCGAAAGTGGGTCTACGAACGGGTAGCCCTCAACGGCTCCTATCCAGATTCAAATGTGTCCTGGGCCAAGCTCTATAACGGGAAAGTCTACCACACCTCAACGCGCAGTATGCAGTGTAACGACGTTATGACAGGTGAGGAGATTTGGAAGGTGAATTTCGATCAGGGGTTTGGCTCGTCGGGCTTTATCATTCATGACGGCAAAATCTTTGGCAATAACGACAATCGGTACACCTATTGTCTTGACCCTCAAACAGGTCGTCAGATCTGGAAGGAAGAAAGCTCCGGTTCGGCTTCGCCCATCAGTTACCTCAACGGGGTGCTGTATTTCATGGGTGGGGGTGATGGGCGGCTTCACGCCATCGACGCCACGTCTGGCAAGCACCTCTGGCGGCTGCGCTCGCCAGACGTGGACAAGAACTCAGGGGCGTTTTTCTACGGTACCTGCGTAGCCGTGCCGGGGCAAGGCGGGCAGAAGGGACGGGTGGTGGCCACCACGGGGCTGAACGCGTATGGCTATGAGGCCATTCGGTAGTGGCATACTATAGTTAATGCCGCTATTCAAGAGCAACTTTTCACGAAAAGCCTGGCCAATTGGTCAGGCTTTTTTTGTTTATCGGTATTAGTGATATATTTCCCCGTAAGTAGATGTCCTGTCTATTCGTACCTACTATATCCTTGCCTAAATGACCACTTTACCGTCCTTATACCTGGGCTGCGTTATCAGCCTGTTACCCCTTTTTTGCTGGGCGCAAACCACCACCCCAACGCCAAACGTGAAGTTTGGCCAGGTTACGGAAGCCGATTTTGCGCTGAAGCCCGTACCCAACGACACCACCGCCGAGGCCGTGGTCCTCTACGAATCGGCCGATAGCCGATTTGAATTTCGGAATAACCGTATCCAGCTGATAACAAGCTTTTTCAGCCGGATACGGATCAATAAGAAATCGGGATATGACCAGGCCACGGTCGATATACCGCTTCGGGGGAAAAGTACCGATGCCGACTATGCGATGAGCCTGGAGGGGGTGACCTACACGCTTCAGAATGGGCAGGTTACCAAACAGAAAATGGACAAAGCCGCCATCCGCATCGAAAACGTGGCCGACGGGTATAGAATCCAGAAGTTCACGCTGCCGGGTGTGCAGGAAGGCTGCATCATCGAGTACCGCTACGTGCTGAACATGCCAAACGTGTATACGCCACCAAGCTGGCGTTTTCAGCAGTCAATCCCCGTGGTCTGGAGCGACTACAAGGTCACGATCCCCAACTTCTTCTACCACAAGGTGATCCTGACTGGCTACCTGCCCCTCACGGTGTATCAGTCGCGGACCGTATCGTCGCAGATGTCTATTCCGGGTATTCCCGACGTGAACGCCACCGAGAGCCACTACGCTATGGCCAACGCGCCCGCGTTTCGGAACGAACCCTACATCACCACGGCGGGTGATTACGTGTCGAAGATTGAGTTTGAACTGGCCCGCGTCGACGTGCCCGGCCAGCTTACGGAAAACTATTCGCTCAATTGGCCCGACATTGACCAGACCCTGTTGCGGCGTGAGTCATTTGGCGGACAGTACAAAAAAGCGCCCTATTTCCGCGACGTAGCCACCGCCATCAAGGCTAAATACCCGGCTACCGACACGCTGGGCCGGGCCGTGGCTGCCTATGAACACGTGCGCAGCACCATGACCTGGAATGAGAAAACGAGCATGGACAGCGACCGCCTGAAAAAGGTATTGGAATTGAAAAAGGGTGATGTGGCCGACCTGAACTTTATGCTGATCGGGCTACTGCGCGACCTGGATATTGACGCTAACCCACTGATTTTGAGTACTCGAGACCACGGACGTATCAACGAGACTTATGGCCTGCTACGTAAGTTCAACTACGTGGTGGCTCACCTGGTGGTGGGGGGAAAAGACATGATGCTCGACGCTACCGACCGGTTTGTGAAGCCGGGTATGCTACCGGAACGGGCACTCAACAGCACCGGTCGCCTGATTATGCCCAACGACCAAAGCCGATTTGTGTCGCTTACGCCCACCGAGCGCGACGTCGAGGCTAAGTCGGCCTCGTTCACCCTGTCTGACGAGGGTGAGCTGACGGGCGAGTTAACCCATTCCTACGCGGGCTATGCGGCCGTCGATGCCCGGTCGTCGTATGTGCTGCGGGGCGAAACACTCTTTGTGGAAGACGTGAAACGCAAGAAACCTTCCTGGCAAATAGAGAAAGCCGAGTTTACCAACGCCACCAACGTAAACCTTCCCTTGAGTGTGAAGTATGCACTGAAGATACCAGAAGCGGCTCAGGTAGCTGGCGACCGTATCTACCTGAATCCACTCCTGACCGAAGGGTCCACCGAAAACCCTTTCAAATAGCCAGAAAGGCAGTTTCCCGTCGATTTCGGGTCTGCTTTCGACGAGACCTTCACCGCCACGTATACCCTGCCCGATGGCTACATTGTCGACGAACTGCCTAAATCTACGGCCCTGGCCCTGCCCGATAATGGTGGTCGGTTTACCTACCAGGTAAGCCAACAGGATAATAAGCTACAGGTGGTCAGCCGGATTGCTGTTCGCAAGGCCGTTTTCCCCGCCGAGGATTATGTGTTGCTGAAAGAATTTTACGAGAAGATTTTGCTCAAGCACGGTGAGCAGATTGTACTGAAGAAGGGTGCCCCCATTGCCACCAAAAAATAGCCTCACCATGAAACAACTCGTCTTTCTTCTCGCATGGCTGTCGGCGCTGTCGCTACAGGCGCAGTCTGACAATTGGGCGGTCAGCGCCATCCCTGCCAATATGTTGCGCAATGCCGACGCGGTGCTGCGTATGGATGAACTAAGTTACGTCGTGACCTCGCCAACGGAGGCGGTCCACCGGGTGCGGCAGGTGATCACGATTTTGAACGAAAAAGCCGACAGTAAAGCGCGGCTGGTGGTGCCCTACGACAAGTTTTCGAAGGTGACCGACATTGAAGGAGCCATTTTCGATGCTACGGGTAAGCAGGTAAAACGCCTAAAACGGGCTGAAATCAATGATTACGCCTACTCGCAGGACAACTACGCCGACGATTCGCGCTATAAGGTGGCCGAGTTTTCGCGCCAACTGGCCTACCCCTACACGGTTGAATTTCGGTATGAAGTAAGCTCGCGCAACCTGATGTTTTACCCCACCTGGCAACCCCAGGACGACGAGCGTTTCTCGGTCATCCGCAGCCGGTTTACTGTCGACGTGCCCGCTCATATGCCCCTACGCTACAAGGAGGCCAACCTGACCCGGCCTTTGGCCAAACAGCCCAGCAGTGAGGTGAAAGCGGGGCAGTTGTACACCTGGCAACTTGACACCCTGGCGGCCGTAGAGGTAGAGCCAATGGCCCCATCACTGGCCGAACGGGTACCCACTGTCTACACTGCTCCGGGGCAGTTTGAGGTGCAGGACTACACCGGCACGTTTGCGTCGTGGAAAGACGTGGGCGCATTTTATTACGCCCTCAACAAGGGCCGTGACGCCCTGCCCGAGGCCGTTCGGCAGCAGGTGCAGACCTTGGTGGCAGGTCAGAAAACGGTACCGGGCAAAGTGAAAACGATTTATGAATATCTGCAAAAACAGGCTCGCTACATCAGTATTCAGCTGGGCATTGGCGGTTGGCAGACTATAGAAGCCAGCCGCGTGGCGCAAACCCATTACGGCGACTGCAAAGCCCTGACCAACTACGCCAAAGCCCTGCTTGGTGTAGCGGGCATTCCGGCCTACGAGGCCCTCGTAAAAGCCGGCGATACGGCCCCCGACATCCGCACCGATCTGCCGGGTTTTCAGTTCAACCACGTCTTTCTATGCGTGCCCAATAACCGCGACACCCTGTGGCTGGAATGCACCAGTCAGCATAGCCCCGTTGGCTACGTGGGCGATTTCACCGGCAACCGGCACGTGCTGCTGGTCACACCTGACGGCGGCAAGCTGGTCACTACGCCAACCTACACCCCCGACCAAAATCGGCAGCAGCGGCTCGTAACCGTGACGCTCACACCCGACGGTGCCGCCACGGCCCGCGTTCGTACATACTATACGGGCCTGCAACAGGAACCCTATGCCGAAGTACTCCACAGCATGACCCACGATCAGCAGCGCGACTGGCTCATTAAAACCACCAACATGCCCTCCTTTGAGCTGACCGATTTTGGGTTTGTCGAAACAAAAGCCGTTATCCCGGCGGTGGCCGAAACCATGACGCTCGCCACCCGCCGGTGGGCCTCGCCAAGCGGCACACGGCTGTTTTTGCCCCTCAATATGCTATCGGCAGTAGGGCCGGCTCCGGTGCTGACCCGGCCCCGCCAAACGCCGGTTGTGCTGAAATACACCTACGATTTCGAGGATACCGACACCGTACGCTACACGCTGCCCGATGGCTACGCCCCCGAATACACTTTGGCCCCAATGACGCTGGAAGCTAAGTTTGGCACCTACCAGGCTCGCGCCGACGTGCAGGGTAACCAACTGGTTTACACCCGCCGCCTGCGGATGCACAGAGGTCGCTACCCGGCCGAAGCGTATACCGAATATGCCGAGTTCCGCAAAAAAATAGCCAAAGCCGACAAAACCCAGCTCGTGCTCATCAAAAAAGAAATCGCAACAGCAGCACCGAAGTAGTGTCGGAGATAGGAGAAATTAATTTGCAGTGCCTCGTATCAAAGACTACCAGAAGATCCAGTCTATGCTAATTCCAACTCAGTATATTTGAAAAGTATTTAGTTCAGTTCAGGCGTTTTCTGTACTAGCTCGTCTTCGTATCTCGTGCGGCAATGACCTGGTTAACGGCATCTATCCAGTCTTCCCAAGCGGCAGGGTCCATCGTGCTTCCATCTTTCATCAGTGCCATCGATCCTAAAAAACTAGGCAGTTCGTCAGATTCAACCAAACTGTTCAGATTCTCTAAATAAGCAATCATGGCCATGTAGCCTTCTTTAATAGTGAGTTGGTTCTCCATTTGGTGTCCGTGTTATGGTTTTGGCCGATTTGGGGCGGAAGGGGCAGATAATCCAGTTTCAGAGTTGTAAGGTTTAGGTGGGTTATTTACACCACCGTTTGTGATTTTTCCATCTCTAGTCTGGACCCAGACTTGACTGCCGTCTGATTGAGTCTTAGCATACCATTCGTTTCCGTTATTGTCCGTTCCAAGCTTGGTTTCAGGGTCGTTGGCTACATCCTCTAGCTTACGTCTATTGGCAGGCGTATCGTCAAGATGGCCCTCTTTCTTCCTAAAAATATGCCCTATTCGCTTAGGGTCAATTTCTTTTCTAGATGATTCCCCACCTGTCCTGGTTCCGGTGCTGGGCAGGTTGCGGGGCTTGGGGCCGGGCAGGGCCTCGCCGGGATGGCCGCTGCCGGGGTTGGGCCGTCCGGGGCGGGGGAGGTCGCCGGCTACGGGTACGGGCACGAGTTGGTTGCCCCCACCCATGCGCCGCCGCCAGGCTTGCAGCACTTCATCAATTCAGATCAGCAGGAACCCCGGCGTATAGGCCCGCTGGGCCACCATCTCCGAGAGCCGCCCGACAGATTTGAGCGTCTGGCGGGTGGAAAAGAACAGGTCGATGATGTCAAGCAGGCCCTTGGCTACGGCTTTGCCGAATAGCTCCCCCGCCGCCCTGATGTCGGCGGGCGTGCGGGCGCTGTCGGCGGCTTCGTAGTATTGGCGAAATAAACGTTAAGCAACAGGGGCAGACCGGAGCGGCCTATCGTTAAGCCAAATAGTTACACTCTGTCGGGAAGGTAGGTATGGGGCGTTTGGGCTAAGAAGGCCTGACCCGTGGGCGTTTGCCATATCCCAGCTCTAGGATCAATACTATACTCGCCGATTTGTCGTAGTAGATATACGTAATCATAATTAAAGTCTAATAATGCATTACTAGTTACGAACTGTAATAACGATAGACAGAACTGTAAGACATTATCAATCTCAGCAGGCCAGTCTAACACATCACTTAGTCTCATCATCACGCAATCAACAGATTCGAAAGGTGTTGGTAGCACCTCATTCTCAAAAGGGAACTGACTTAATACTCTTCTGGAGTAGATCATTGAAAACCCAGTGACGTTTGAGAACTCATCTATTCTGTAACCAGTGGGTAGGTCCTCGTATTCACTATAAGTAAATCCCAGTTTACTCAGCAAGTCATCCAGTATCTGCTTGTCCAAGCAGGGTCTGTTGAATCTAAGAGTATATTCTTTAGCCATGATTAAGGAAAAATATGTTGAACTGAGCCGTCTTTCGTGATTATGATTACCTCTTCTAAACCTTCCATAGGCCAATCAGCAAATTGCTTTTTTAAGGCATTTACGTCACCTTTCCAATCCTCTAAGTTCAGTACTACTCGCTTGGTTTGTTCGTTGACAACCACCTTTTCCTCAACTCTATTCCAAATACTTCGAGGCGACGTGGTCTCAGCCGGAGTGATACAATCTATTGGTTTACCCTCAATAATGTAGTCGGCTTTTTTCACGCCTTTTTCCTTCGAAGGCGGCACCTGTTCCACATCATAGCCATGCTCAGCCATCACTTCAGCCGTACGATCTTCTCCCTCTGCGGAACGTCGGGTAGATGCGTCATCTTTAGGAGTTGTTTTGTCTCTCGCCCGTGGCCCTCGTGGCTTAGCATCGGTATCTGGCTTACCCGATGGCTGGGTACGTGACGACCCAGTTCCTCCAGTTCCGGTGCTGGGCAGGTTGCGGGGCTTGGGGCCAGGCAGGGCCTTGCCGGGGTGGCCGCTGGCGGGGTTGGGCCGTCCGGGGCGGGGGAGGTCGCCGGCTACGGGTACGGGCACAAGCTGGCTGCCCCCACCCATGCGCCGCCGCCAGGCTTGCAGCACTTCATCAATTCAGATCAGCAGGAACCCCGGCGTATAGGCCCGCTGGGCCACCATCTCCGAGAGCCGCCCGACAGATTTGAGCGTCTGGCGGGTGGAAAGGAGGCTTAATTAAAGCTAACTATTTACCTTTCAGAAAAAGCGATTGATAGCCGTCTGGCTATCAATCGCTTTTGAGAACATATCAATCAATACTTCTATAATATGATTATTCTCAGGCGTTCGTTGTACTTGTTCTAAATACGTCAATGAGGCTCTTAACTTGTCAGGTTCACTAATCATGTCGTCCTCAAAATCATCAATCATTGAACCACAAATGGCGTTAATACTGTCAATGATATCTGAGGTGATCAACGTATCGAACTCAGCCTAGGGAACCAAATAATCCCAGACCTGCTCTGGTTGAGCAATGTCGTAATCTACAGCTTCCATTGCTGCTACGTCGCGAGCTACTGTAATTAGTTTGCCTGATACATTCATTATTCATTATTCTGTTGGTTGTGAAATAGTGTCATACACAACACTGATTAACTATTATTGTTTTCGGTGATTTCGTTCAATATATCAATTGCATCATATATGTACTTATCTTTGTTGGCAAAGTTTTCTAAAATTGATAGGGATTTGTTTATGATCGATTGATCTAATTGATCAGGCAAATCAATAAAAAACTGAAGCGCATTTTCTTTGACTTCAAAATTGCCGATACCGATTTGTGTTGCAATTGTTGGAAGTATATCAGTAGCATCAAAAAATTGTAGCGCATAAATGAGTGTACCCCGACTATGCTTGGTAGCTTCGTCATTCAGTAATTTTATGATGATAGGTACGGCGGTATCTATTTTCCAGTCAGCTAATAGTAACACAGCTGCATTTCTGACATTATCATCAGAAGTCGTTGCTAAAAGAGTTTTTACATCATCCGCAAAGGACATATCATTTGCAGAGTCCAGTTCATCAATCTTATCGATGATCTGTTCTGGATTACTTAGCCCATAAAAGACATTGTTTATTGAATCTGACATATTTCAGCGATTTGGTTTGTTCAATTTGTCACCTCTGCCTGTTGGTTTCCCTCTCGACAACCAATCTTCATACACTTCATCCATCATTTCTTTAGTCATATCCTGACCACCATATTCTCGCTTGCCATCACGGTGCCACCAACTCCAAAAGTTAGGGTCTTTAACGCCATAATCCTTATCGCGTTGTTTCTTCTTACCCCCCTTTAAATTATCATCCGTTGGTCGTCTGCCCTGTTTGCCTCCCGTTCCTGTTCCTTCGGTGGGCAGGTTGCGGGGCTTGGGGCCGGGCAGGGCCTCGCCGGGATGGCCGCTGCCGGGGTTGGGCCGTCTGGGGCGGGGTAACTCACCAGCTATGGGGACGGGTATAAGCTGGTTGCCCCCGCCCATGCGCCGCCGCCAGGCTTGCAGCACTTCTTCAATCCAGATCAGCAGGAACCCCGGCGTATAGGCCCGTTGCGCCACCATCTCCGAGAGCCGCCCGACGGACTTGATCGTCTGGCGGGTGGAAAAGAACAGGTCGATGATGTCAAGCAGGCCTTTGGCTACGGCTTTGCCGAATAGCTCCCCCGCCGCCCTGATGTCGGCGGGCGTGCGGGCGTTGTCGGCGGCTTCGTAGTATTGACGAAACAGGTCGAGCACCTGCGTCATAAGGTCATAAATGGCCAGGGCGGCTCCTGTGGCGGCCAGCAGAACGGCAATGATTTCGCCAAACAGAGCCAGCGCCACCACAATAGCAATCATGGTAGACCAGCCGAGGGGCGTGTTCAGTTTATGCCAGACGGCCAGTAATTCATCACCAACTTTGCCCGGCAGACGTTCAAACCCGATGACGGCGGCCATGAGCAGCTTTTCGGTGAGGCTCATGCTGGCAACATCGCCAACGGGCATTACCAGTGGTAGCGTACTGGCTGCTACGTTGATACCGCTAATGGGTGAACTGATGCGCGGAGCCGCCATGGGCGGGATGAGCTTACCCATGGTGCTGGGCAGGGGACGGTCCCAGTGAAAGGGAAGCCGTTTCCAGCTAAAGAACAGGCTGGGGTCTTGCACCACCAACAAGTCATGCCGACCCAGCAGAAAATAATGAGCGCTTCGTTTGCCCAGTTCGCCCAACTGCTCCAGGTGCAGGCCAGGCTGGAGCGTAACACGCCCCACGGCCCGCATCTGATGGCTGCTAAAAATATCGTAGCTGGGCGCTAGTACTTTATACAGTTGGGTGGTGCTACCCACGGCCTTTGGCTGTGGCCGGGCCTTGAGGGCTGGTTTCGCATAGGTAAACCGGCTGACAGAACCGGTCTTGGCTTTCGTAGGCGCTACGTTCCGCAGCCACAGGTTTACCGCGTGAACCAACGCTTCTTTGCTGTGGGGGGCATCCTGAACAAATCGGTATTCCATGCCTAAACCGGTCGTTCGCTATCGTTAAGCAAGTATACATTTTAATCCACAGATTATGAATACTATTCTGTTTTCCCGGTTAATGTTTTCCAGGAAAACACGGTGTGCGTTCATGAAAGAAAAAACGAATAGACCGCAGTAATAAAAAATCCCGGCTTCGTTGGTGGGGAAGCCGGGACTCAGATTCAGGTAGTGTAGTGAGGGGGTGTTAGTCTACTTTGGCGGCCTTTTTCTTGGCCTCTTTGGCGCTGGCCTTCATCATGGCTGCTTCGGCCTTTATCTCTTTCTTTTGCGCTTTTTCCTCTTTGCGGTTTGCGTCTTTCATGCGCGTTTTAGGGTCTGAGACACCGGCAATTTCAATGCCTTTGTGTGTCTTGGCTTCCATGCGCTTCTCGTGGGCCTTGGCCATTTTCTTCTCGGCCTTCATTTCTTTTTTCGCGGCTTTGCCTTCCTGAGCCGCTTGTGAGAAAGCAACCTGCGAGAGAGATAATAAGAGTCCAACGGTCAGCATGATTCCATTTTTCATCTTCGTAGAGTGATTAGTGATTGGGTGCCTGCCTACCTGGCAAACATTCTGCGAGTTGAACGGCTAGGTCTGAAAAAAGTTTAACAGATTGATTATGAGATATTTATATTCTATAAAATAAATAGACTAAGTATTTTAAAGTAAACTTCCTCGTAATCAGCGCGTTTGCTCACTACTACAGGAGGTGTATCGCTTGTTTTCAGGCTTAACTTTTTGTTAACAAAAAAATGCCGCCCCGGCAAGAGGCGGCATCTATTGATAGTCGCGAAGGGGCTACTTCTTCCCCATAGCGGCCTTGATAGCGACTACCTCGGCGGGGTCGTAGGGAGTACCGTCGTTTTTCAGGATTTCGTGGAACCAGACCTTCGGTTCGTTGCCATTGACGTACGGTTTCTGCCAGCTGTCCCAGGGCAGGTAGGTCTGACTTTTACCCGCCACGAAACCCCAGCAGATCATGCCTACTTTTTCGCGCCTGGCAATGGGCAGGTGCGTCTGAAACTTGCTGTTCACACCCCGCGCCATAAACTCGGTGCATATTACCGGCCTACCCATACGCTTCAGGTTTGGAATGATCTTTTCCAGGGCGGCGGCATCAGCATACTGGTGAAACGTGATCACGTCCGAGTTTTCCAGCATCATTTTGTCGAAGGCAGGGATAGTGGCGTCGGTACTCCAGTCGTTGCGCCAGAATTGCCACACGCCCGACGTAAGTGGTTGGGTAGGCCCCGCTGCCCTCGCCCAGCCGAATGCCTGCGGCAGCAGCGCCTGGATGACGGCTATCTTTTTGGCCTTGGGCAGTTCGGTTTTTATAGTATGGTTATCGCCGTAGCTGTTGTCGTTGGTGTTGTCGGGTTCGTTCCAGATGTCCCACATCAGCACTCGCTTGTCGTTCTTAAATGCCCCCACAATGCCTTTCACGTAGGCTTCCAGCCGTGGGTACTGCGACACGTCGGTGAGGGCATCGGCCCCCGGCGACTGCACCCAGCCCGAATTGTGGATGCCCGGTTGCGGGTCGCGCTGTTTGCCCAACTTGGGGTTGGGGTCCCAGCACGAGTCGAACAGCACGAGCATGGGGCGGATCTTGTGTTTCTGGCAAAGGCTCAAAAACGTGTCGATGCGCTTAATAAACCCTTTGGCGTCTTGCTGGTAGGGGAGGTCGTGCAGAAAGACGCGCATGGTGTTGAGGCCCATGCTTTCGGCCCAGCCCAGTTCTTTGTCAATGGTGGCGGGGTCGAAGGTTTCGGCCTGCCAGAACTCAAGTTCGTTGATGGTATTGGCCGGGTTGTAGTTGGCACCCACCAGAAACGGCTCGCTGGCGTACCAGGCGTTGGCTTTGGCGGCGGTCCAGCGGCCTGGTGCCGAGGGGAGTTGCGACGATTGCGCCCAGCAAGAGAAGGTTGTAAGAAGTAGTAGGCCCAACAGGGCAAGTGATCTACGCATGTGACAGAAAGGTAAATGGTCAGACTATTACCCAAAGGATGAATGCTGTACTTTTTGGGTCTTGGTTCAGAAAAAAACGTGGATTGGGCGCGCAGACGTTGGCGGATTATTTCGTGCCAACCCTCTAAGCCGTTACGACCGGCATCGTTACCTGAAGCGGTAGCCGCACCGTGACGGTAGTACCCATGCCCACAACCGAGTCTATTTTGAGTTGCCCGTTGTGGAGCTTCACAATGCGGTTGGTCAGGGCCAGACCGATGCCATGACCGGGAGCTACGTTGGTGGTATGCGACGACCGGTAGAATGGCTCGAACAAGTGGGGGAGGTCGTCGGGAGGAATACCGTAGCCATTGTCGCTAAAAGCTACCTGCACGGCGTTGGGTATAAATGAAATACGTACCGTAACGCTATGATTGACAGAATATTTACAGCCGTTTTCCATTAGATTTTGCAGGGCCGTGCGCAACAGGGCTTCTTCGGCAAGCAGGGTGAGGTCGTCGTCCTGCTCCACCAGCGCATCGTCATCAAAATCGAACAGGATGTCGATGGAATAGTCCGGTTTTTTCGACAAAATGCTGCTACGGGCCTGCCAGAGCAGTTCGTCGATACGCGTAGGGCGGAAGGAGAGGTTAGCGGCGTCGGTGCTGGCGCGGGCCAGGTCGAGCAGGCCGTTGGCGAGGTCGATCATGCGCTGCACCTGATAGAGTACTTCGTCAAGGGTTTGGCGGTAATAGGGCATGTCGCGGGGCTGCATCAGAGCCACGTCGATGTTGCCGCGCATGATGGCCAGGGGGGTGCGCAGTTCGTGCGAGGCGTGCGAAACAAAACTGCGCTGCGTCACGAATGCTTCCTCCAGCCGGTTGAGCATGGCGTTGAAGGTGTGGGCCAGTTCGGCGAGTTCGTCGCGCTGCCGGCTTACCTGTAGCCGCCGGTGAATATTGGTGCCCGAAATGGTGTTGACCTGCTCAATGATCTCCGACACGGGTCGCAGGGCGTCGGAAGCAAACAGCCAGCCTGCCACCCCCACGGCCAGTAGACTGGCCAGCCAGCCGAAAATCAGGATTTGCCGGAGTCGGTTGAGGTGGTTGAAGCCATAGCGGTCATAGGCGGTGGCCACCACCACCAGCATTGGCCCCGATTTGCTGTGGTAATTTATGGCCAGCGTTTCGTGGATATCCTGGCGAGATCTGAACTCAAACCCCGCCCGAATTTTCTTCAGCAGATCGGGGCCAATGCTCACCAGCGGCCCCGACCCCACCGTAAATGCTATTTTATCATCAGGTGTATAGATGGAGATGCGTTCGTCTACCATCAGGGGTAAGTCAGTACGGGCCACGTCGCCGGCATCTTCGCGTACCCGAACGGTGGCTTTAGCCTGTTCATGGAGGCGTTCGTAGAAATCGACTTCCCGAAACTGATTATAGAGCAGGTAGATGCCTAGGGAAAACAACAGCAGGATAGACCCCACCAACAACAAAAACAAGAGGGTCAATCGGGTGCGGATGTTCACTCTTCTTTCATAATATAGCCCATGCCAATGACCGTGTGGATAAGCTTCGTGGGAAACTCCTTGTCCACTTTCTTACGCAGGAAATTCACGTACACGTCGATCACGTTGGTGCCGGTGTCGAAGTGAATATCCCAGACCTTTTCGGCAATGTCTACCCGCGACACCACCCGGCCCCGGTTGCGCATAAGGTATTCCAGCAGGCCAAACTCCTTGGCTGTCAGTTCAATACGCTTACCACCACGTCGGGCTACTTTCTCATTCAGGTCAAGCTCCAAATCGGCCACCCGCAAAATATTGGCAGTGGTACCGCCGTCGGCGCTGCGTTTATGGAGGGCACGAATGCGGGCCATTAATTCCCGGAACTCAAACGGTTTCACGAGGTAATCGTCGGCACCGGCCTCAAAACCAGATAATTTATCGTCAACCGAACCCATAGCCGTGAGCATCAGAATAGGCGTACGCACCTGCTCGTGCCGGATGGTCTGCGCCAGATCGAGGCCATTCATTTTGGGCAGGTTTACGTCCAGCACAATGATGTCATAGCTGTTGCTGAGCGCCATGGTCCGGCCAATCTGCCCATCATAGGCCAGATCGACCTCGCATTTCTGCTCTTCAAGCCCTTTTTTGACAAACGAGGCCAGCTTTGGCTCATCTTCGACTACCAGTACTTTCATATCTGCAACATACATACTATTCCGACGATTTTAATGGGTTAACCCGTTCAACTTATCCTGTGCACTACCAGTTTATCAGTCCTTGAAGAGGCGTTTGCTCCAGACAGATACGTGTTTCTGGTATGTAAACGTGGCGACGGGGTATTAAAACATGGACAAAGGGGCGTTAAAAGTGCGTTAAGCTGTGCGTTGGCCCGTTACAGCCTATTTTTAACCTTTCGGGTTGTTGTGAAGTTGGTGAGTCAATACCTGTGCTTTACTCAACAACAGCATGACCACCCAGGAATCGCGCCCCACCTCTGGGGACATACAGGGCCAGAAATTACCCTACCCCGCCCGTCAGTCGGATATGCAACAGCAGCCCGACTCGGACCTTTCCAACTATAAACCGGCCGGCAAGTTGGCCGACAAAGTAGCCCTCATCACCGGTGCCGATTCGGGCATTGGCCGGGCCGTGGCCATTGCCTATGCCATGGAGGGTGCCAAGGTGGCTATTCTCTTCAATGAAAACACCGACGATGCCGCCGAAACCAAACGCCTGGTAGAAGAAAAAGGCGGTCAATGCCTGGTCATTCAGGCCGACGTCCGGCAGTCGGTGGCCTGCAAAAACGCGGTGCAACAAACTGTCGATCAGTACGGAAAGCTGAACATACTAGTGAACAATGCTGCCTACCAGATGGCGCAGGAGTCGTTTGAAGACATCACCGAAGAGCAACTACGCCGCACGTTCGAGACCAATATTTTTGGCTACTTTTTCATGGCACAGGCGGCCCTGCCCCACCTTCAGAAAGGTGACGCCATTGTAAATACGGGCAGCATTGTGGGCATCGTGGGCAACCCGCTGCTGATTGACTATACCGCTACGAAAGGGGCCATCCACGCGTTCACCAAATCATTGGCCATTCAACTCGGCGAGCGTGGCATCCGGGTCAACGCGGTGGTGCCCGGCCCTGTCTGGACGCCAAACATTCCGGCCACCATGCCGCAGGATGAAGTCGAGCATTTTGGCCACGAAGTAGCCCTGGCCCGACCCGGCCAACCCGAAGAACTAGCCCCCGCCTATGTCCTCCTCGGCTCGTCGGACGGTAGCTTCATGACCGGTGCCCTGGTAGAAGTAACCGGCGGAAAGCTGGGATAATCTGATTTACGAATTACGATTTACGATTTGGGCTTACGCAAATGTATTGCTCCTGCGTAAGCCCAAATCGTAAATCGTAATTCGTAAATCGTAAATCATAAATCATGGCTTACCCTTTAGGTACCGTGCGGACGTTGCTTGACACGGATCACGTGACACCCGCCACCCGGCAGGCGCTGCAAGAGCGGCTGGATAAACAGCCCGACTGGCAGGGCCTGACGCTCCGTTTCTTTACGCCCGACGAAGCCGAACTGCTAAAGCAGCTGACAGCCCGGCTACTGCCACAACCAGCTGACCGTGAGCAAATTGACGTGATAAATCCTGTTGATCATCGGCTGGCGCACAATGAAAGCGACGGCTGGCGCTATGACGTCCTCCCTGCTGACCCCGACGCCTGGCGAATGGGGCTAACGGCCTTTCAGGAGGCTGCACAAGCGCAATTTGGCAAGCCGTTTACCCAACTCGATTCCCCGCAACAGGACCAGCTAATTGGCCAGATGCAGCAGGGTACGGCCACGGGTGCTTCGCTCACCGCACTGCAATCGAAACACTTCTTTGAAGACATGCTGGCCGAACTGGTGAGCCTGTACGTCAGCCACCCGCTGGCGCAGGAAGAAATGGGCTACGTAGGCATGGCCGACAAACCCCGCTGGGACCGCATAGGGCTAAATGAACTGGAAGAAAGAGAGAAATAGGGGTTAGTGGTTGGTGGTTTGTAGTTGGTGGTCTTACTGACGCAGGAGTAGCTGACGCACGGCCGGAACGCCGGACCGCCCTCAACTGCGCTCGGGGTGACAACCACCTTGAATCAACTCTTTGAGAATTAGTCTAGTAGCCTGTCACCCCGAGCGCAGTTGAGGGCGGTCCGGCGTTCCGGCCGTGCGTCAGCTACTCCTGCGTCAGCAAAACCACAAACTACGAACCACTACCCACCCAAAAAAACCATTTATGACAACGTACTCAACAAACGATACGGTCGATGCCGTGGTGATTGGCACGGGGGCGGGGGGGGCACCTTTGCTGGCGCGGCTGGCTATGGCGGGGCTGCGCGTGGTGGCGCTGGAGGCGGGAGCCGAAAAAGACCCCAAGACCGAATACGCCACCGACGAACGGGCGCAGGAGTTTCTGTTCTGGAATGACGAACGCCTGAGCGCGGGCGAAAACCCACTGGCGTTTGGGTCGAACAATTCCGGCACCGGCGTGGGCGGCTCTACCCTTCACTACACCGCCTACACCCCCCGCGCCCAGCCCGACGACATGCAGATGCGCACCGAATTTGGCGTCGCCGCCGACTGGCCCATGGACTACCACACCGACATTGAGCCGTATTACGACGAACTGGAGCACTTTTTGGGTATCTCCGGTCCAAGTGACTACCCCTGGGGACCAAAGCGGAAACGCAATTATCCCTTGCCGCCCTTGCCGCTGAACGGTGCCGCTCAGCTGATGCAGCGGGGTTGCGCCGAACTGGGTATTCGCACCTCGCCGGCGGCCAACGCGGCGTTGTCAGGGCGATATTATCAGGAAGGCGTTGGCTGGCGCGAGGCGTGCACCAACCGGGGTTTCTGCCAGGCGGGGTGCAGCATTGGGGCCAAAGCCAGTATGGACGTGACCTTTATTCCGCTGGCCCGCGCCCACGGTGCCGAGGTGCGGGCCAACGCCTTCGTCACCACCTTCGACCGCGACACGCAGGGGCGTATTACGGCGGTGGTGTATGTGCAGGATGGACAAACGTACCGGCAAAAATGCCGTAATGTATTCCTTTGCGCTGGAGCTGTTGAAACGCCCAGGCTATTGTTAATCAACGAATTAGCAAACAGCAGTGGGCAGGTGGGGCGCAACGTAATGGCGCATCCCGGCCTGCAAATCTGGGGTGAGTTCGACGAAGACGTGCGGCCATATAAGGGTATTCCGGGCGGGCTTATTTCCGAAGACACCCACCGCCCCTTTGCCGGTGGCTCGGCCGATTTTGCGGGGGGGTACCTGCTGCAGTCTATCGGCGTGATGCCCGTAACCTACATGAAGCAACTGGCCCGCGGGCGGGGGCTGTGGGGACCGGCACTGATGGAGGCCATGAGCCGCTACAACCACGTGGCGGGCATCAACATTCTTGGCGACGGCCTGCCCTACGACCACAACTACCTCGAGCTGTCGGACGAACTGGATGCCCGTGGCCTGCCCAAACCGCGTGTGTACCACACCGACGGCGACAACGAGAAAAAGATGAATGCCCACGCCGAGGTCATTATGCGTAACATCTGGTCGGCGGCGGGGGCCAAAAACGTCTGGGCATTTCCGCGTGCGGCCCACATCATCGGCACCTGCCGCATGGGTCACTCGCCCGACGAAGCCGTGGTGAACGCCAACGGCCAGTCGTTTGATATCCCGAATCTTTACATCTCCGATAACTCCACATTTCCGTCCTCCCTCAGCGTCAACCCCGCCCTGACCATCATGGCCCTGGCGTTAAGGACAGCGGATCGCTTTTTAAAGAGTGGTGAGTGATGAGTGGTAAGTGACGAGTTTGCTTCCGCCAGCGCAATTACTCGTGCGTAAGCAAACTCATCACTTACCACTCATCACTCACCACTCATTTCCCCA
Organism: Fibrella aquatilis; assembly: GCF_017353255.1. Classification (GTDB taxonomy): domain Bacteria; phylum Bacteroidota; class Bacteroidia; order Cytophagales; family Spirosomataceae; genus Fibrella; species Fibrella aquatilis. The sequence continues at coordinate 365,992 of NZ_JAFMYU010000003.1, forward strand.
TGAACTTCCTATCACACATCAAAAAACACTTCGGCGGCGGCAACTATGCGGGCGACGAATTTGGGGGCGCTGCCGGTCATAATGGTAGCGGCCTGCCCGATGGTTCGCCATCTAACTTCATGTTCGCCACCGGTATCGAATGCTCGTACCCGACTATTGGGCATGGCAAAATTCGGCGCGATCAGCTTCGCGAATGCGGGCACTACGACCGCTACAAAGAAGATATAGGTTTGGTTAAGGAGATGGGTCTGAAGGTGTTACGCTACGGGCTGCCCTATTACAGCATCCATCAGGGGCCGGGTAAATTCGACTGGGAGTTTGCTGATATGGCTATGGCTGAGATCAAACGGCAGGGCATCACGCCCATTCTGGACCTCATGCATTTTGGTGTACCAGATTGGCTGGGCAATTTCCAAAACCCCGAACTACCCATCCACTTCGCCGACTATTGCGCTGCCGTGGCAGAACGGTATCCTTGGGTGCGGTACTACACGCCCGTCAACGAAATCTACGTGACCGCCCGCCACAGTGCCAAAGACGGTCTCTGGAACGAACAACTGAAGACCGACAAAGCCTTTGTTACGGCGTTGAAGCATACCGTAGCGGCGAGTATTATGGGCACGCAACAACTGGCTAAACGCCGCAACGACTTGATTATCATTCAAAGCGAAAGCGCCGAGTACATCCACGAAGTGTGCGCCACTCCTACGCAGGAAATCATCCTGCACAACGAACTGCGCTTTCTATCGCTCGACCTGCTCTATGCCCACGCGCCCATTGCCGACGTAACGCTATACTTACTTGACAATGGCATGACCCGTGAGGAATACAAGTGGTTTATGGCTGGTCAGCCGCCGGGATACCAGGTAATGGGCAACGACTACTATGGGCGAAATGAACAGGTTAAACTGCCTGATGGTAAGATGTTTAGCTCGATGGATGTGTTGGGTTGGTATGAGACTACCAAGGAATACTACAACCGCTACCACAAGCCCGTGATGCATACCGAAACGAACGTGTTTGAGTCGGCTGACGCGCCTATGTGGCTCTGGAAACAGTGGATCAACCTCATGCGGATGCGCCGCGACGGCACCCCCGTACTGGGCTTCACCTGGTACAGCCTCACCGATCAGATAGACTGGGATTCGGGCCTGGCTGAGCAGAATAATAATGTCAACGAATGCGGACTTTTCGACCTCGACCGCAAGCCCCGCCCCGTGGCCGAAGCCTATAAACAGTTGCTCAACGAGTTTGGGCAGATCACGATTGTGCCCTATGGTCAACTGCTGGCTGTTACCGATCAACCCGCCCGCATAAAGGTTGAGATTTAAGCCTGGTTATGGTCAATACACATACGCGAAATCCGTCTCGAGCGAATTCTGAGTTGGCAGAAAAAAACCGCCCTGCGCTGGTTTTTCTCCATTATTTCGGTGGTTCGGCTCTGTCTTGGACTGCCGTACTTGATTCGCTATTAGCTGATTATCAGTGTGTTGCTGTTGATCTTCCCGGCTTTGGCGAATCACCGCCTCTGTCTGATCACCAGACTGTTGATGAAGTAGCGGCCGTGGTGGCCGACGCCCTCGCGGCGCAACTGGGCAACAATCCGTTTGTGCTGGTGGGGCATTCCATGGGCGGCAAAATCGCGCTGGCCATTGCCGCCGGGCTACCCGGACACGCGCCACCGGCGGGCCTGCGAGGGCTGGTGCTGTTGGCCACCTCGCCCCCCGGCCCCGAACCCATTCCCGACGACTCGCGGCAGGAAATGCTGGACAAGCCCGGCCTTTCGCCCGAAAAGCAGCGCGAAGCCGCCGAAAAAACGATGGCCAAGATTACCCGAAAACCGCTTGCTGACGCCGCAAGGGCACAAATCATTGCCGACAACCTCCGCGCCAGCCCCGAAGGCTGGATTGCCTGGCCCGCCGTGGGCAGCCGCGCCGACATTACCGACCGCATGGCCCGCATCACGGTGCCCGTTACACTGCTGGCAGGCGAGGAGGACGCAGCACTCGACCCGTCTGTTCAGCCCGACATGGTGATGCCCTATCTGCCGCAGGCCACCCTCTACACCCTCCCCGGCGTGGGGCATCTGCTGCCCCTGGAAGTGCCGGACGAGGTGGTGACGTGGATACGGAAGAGCCTGTAGGGGCCTCGGTGTTATTTGAACGGATTGGTGTAGAAGCCGAACGTGAGCAGGCCGCCGCCCTCAGGCTCAAGGGTTGGCCACATCATGGTAGCGCGGAACGAGCCGATACCAATGAACGCCTTGGCACCCACGTCGCTGAAATAGGTCTTCTTGCTGTTGCCATACTTGTCGAAAACCGGAACGCCCACTTGCGCATAGCCCGTGCCACTTCCCAGATAAATCTTCGACGACGCAGATGGCCGGAAAAAGGCATTCAGCATAATCGACGCGTAGGTGGGCGAATCCCTTGAGAAAAAGTCCATAAAAGCCCCATCGAGCAGGAGGCCAACGGTTTTGCGTTGTCCAAATAGCCAATAATGTCCGTATTCAGTAGTGTAGCCGTGTAACTCGCCAAATGCCTCTGCGGGCGTCATATAGCTTAGCCCCCAATAGCCACCGTTGCTTTTTATGGTGGGCAGATTGGCCGTTATGGAGGCTGTTTCCCGCTCTGCTACTGGCAAGGCCAACGGCGGGCTGTTGCGCGGCTGCTCACGATAAGCAGTCGTGCCAACCACCGGCTGTGCTTGCCTAAACGTTTCGCGGGAGCCATCCTGGTAGATAATCACGAAAATCTCGGTTTTACGGAGGCTGTATAGTGGCCCGCCCTGCCGGTTGAACGGCTTGTATTTCACCATATCGTCGGTGATTTCCTGTACCTGAACGCTCAATTCTGTTTTGTCATTTTTGATAATCAGGTCCTGCGCTCGTAAGTGAATTATAGTACAAAAAAGGCTCAAAAATAGCCAGGAAGTTAGCTGTATTTTCATGATGTGGATTGGAGAAAAGATTAAGTTATGGCATTGAAGAAAGTAAGCCAATAACCTACTTATTGACAATTGCCTGCTGCGGTGAAGCTGGTTTTATTACCATTGAAATCTTCTCCCCGCATGGAAACAGATACTACTTTTCCATTGTATGTAGCACTACCCGATGTGGATGCATAAAAACTACCGTTGCTATCTATGTATGCCCCCCATGGATCTTTCGTTGCGTCGAAATTGCCATTAATAATATCGACCAGTTGATTGTTGCCCGGCCGAAGATTATAGAGCAGAATAGCCTGATTACTGGTAATCATGATACCGTATGCTTTGCCATAGCCAAAGCCCATATCAATGTCGCATACGGCGGTGGCCGAGTACGTTTTCCCGTTTAGCACCACACTGCCTTTGCCGGGCGCAGGAGGCGTGAAGCGGGTGATGGTAAATCGGATAGAAATGATATTACTCACCCGCCCCGATGCGTCGTAGATACAGACAACCAGCGTAAACGAGCCGTTGTCGATGTTGTCGGGTATGCCAATGGGCAGTGTGACCACCCCCGATTTGGGCGCGTTGCCGCTGAGCGGGATATCATAGTAGCTTAATGACCCCTGCACCTGCGCGTAGGCCCCGCCAATGCCGCCGTTGAGGTTGGAATAGTTCACCCCCACGCGTTCTGTGCTGCCATTGCTGGTGGGTTGGTCGGTGGTGGTAGGGGTTACTTTGGGAGCCTGTGTGCTGCTGCTGGGCGCTGGCGGGGTGCCCGTTTTGGTCTGCGTACCATTGGGCATAATCAGCGCGTCGCCTACTTTTTTGGCGTCTGATGGACTAATGAGCGCTGGTTGCGGATCGGTTTTCGACTTGGTGCAGAAGCTAAGCCCCATCACGAGGGCAAAGACAAGCAGGCGGGAGATGAAGGTGTGGTATACCGTTTTCATGTGCTGTGTGTGGTTGATTTACGGCTCAAATGTCCCCCAGCGTCAGCTGCCAAACCTCCCCCAAACGTGGTATCTTGGGAGGGTGATTTACCCGTATTTTTTACCCGTAAATAAACGGGTTTACGGTAATTAGTATTTGTGTGAAATTTTATTTTTATTGATTTGGTTGTGTGAGTTTACTTGTATTGCTTCGCGCTATAGGCTACGCGCCGCGGGCCCTTCGACTAGGCGTCCCCGACAAGCTCAGGGTGACACGACACCTTGAATCAAGTCAATTACTTAAATCCACTTCCCTGCCACCCTGAGCTTGTCGGGGACGCCTTGTCGAAGGGCTATGCGCCGAGACGTCGGACCGCAGCAATACACACTAACTAATTCACATCAAATAAAAAAGGCAGTCATGCAAGAGAAATTAATTTCTCTTGCATGACTGCCTTTTTGTATAAAAAACTACCCCGCCAAATAGCGCTAGAATCCTTTACTATCTACCACAATAGCGGGGATTTTTTGTTCGGTTACGAGTTGATTAAAGGCTGGCACCTGTTTGCCTGTAACGTCTTTCAACTTCGCCAGCGCCAGATCAATTTGGCGGGCCAGATCAGCGTAGACAACGTGGGCGGCTTTGGTGGGTTTGCCATCGGCGTTGGCCATCATGCTGGCGAGGCCCGCGAGCTTGTCGTTGAGGCGGATCGGGTGGGCCAATACGTCCTGCGGTGCTTTAGCTTTGGGCTGCATCAGCGTGGCCTCCAGCGAGTCGAGTTGCGCCAGCATGGGCTTAGTCACGAGGGCAAATTTCTTGGCCTGCGTGCTATCTTTCACCGCACCCATATACCCGCTTACCGCCGTCCGGATGGCCCGCAGCTGATTGATGCCCCGATGCGCCTCCGACAGCTTGTCGTTGCACTGTTTCACAAACGCAAACTGCTCGGCATAGTCGGCGTCGGATACGGTTAGGCGGGGGTCTTTGCGAATGTCGATAGGTTGTTCGGCCACTAGCGAGTCGCCCAGCAGTAGCCGGACTTTATAGCGGCCCGGTACGGCTTTCACGCCTATGCCGTCGCCGCTCCACATCACGTTGGTGCCTTCCACAGCCACGGCATCGGGGTAGCGCATGTCCCAGACAAACTGGTTCAGGCCGGGTTGCGCGGGGATGGTGCCGGGGCGGGTGAGCTTCAGGTCTTCATGGAAATCCTTCGAGATCGTGAGCGGTTTGCCCTTCTTATCCTTCCGGTCCGAGTAGCTGATGATGGTGTCGCCGGTGGCGGTCATAAACTGTAGCCGCAGCTCTTTGGCGGGCGTGGCGGGCAGAAAATACCGCACCAGCACCCCGTTTTCGGCGTTTTCGCCTTCGTCGGGGATCGTGCCGGGACGCATGGCGTTGCCCCCTTCCATGCGGTAGGCGTGGCGCGGCGCAAACAGCATAGGCTTGCGCGTGGGCACGGGGCCGGTGGCTGCCAGCCGGGCCAGTTCGCGCAGGGGCGTCACGTCGTCCATGATCCAGAACGACCGGCCGTGGGTGGCAATGACCAGGTCTTTCTCGCGCTTGTGCACCTGCAAATCCCGCACCGACGTAATGGGCAGGTTCAGGTTTATTTTCTGCCAGTTGGCCCCGTCGTTAAACGACACGTAGATACCCCGCTCGGTGCCCGCGTAGAGCAGGCCGGGCTGATCGGGGTCGTCGCGTACCACACGGCAATACTCGTCGGCGGGGATGCCCGCGGCTATGCTCGTCCAGGTTTTGCCGTAATCGGTGGTCTTGAACAAATATGGCTTACGGTCGCCGCTCATGTAGCGGTTCGCAGCCAGATAGGCTTTGCCGGGCGTGTGTTCCGAGGGGTGGATGAGGCTCATCAAGGCAAACTCGCCCAGTTGGGTGGCGGGCAAGCTCACGTTCTGCCAGTTTTTGCCCCCGTCGCGGCTCATGTGTAGCAGGCCGTCGTCTGACCCCGCCCAGAAAACGCCTTTCTCGGTAGGGGCTTCGGCGAAGGTGAAAATGGTGGCGTAAATCTCGGCCCCGGTCATGTCTTTGGTAATCGGCCCGCCGGTTTCGGCAATGGTGCGGGGTTCGTGGCGCGTCAGGTCGGGGCTGAGGTCTTCCCACGAATGCCCCGCATCCGTAGATCGGTGGACGTGGTTGGACGTGGCGTATAAGACACTGGGGTCATGCGGCGAAAATAGGATGGGGTAGGTCCACTGAAACCGGTATTTTTTCACGGAAGCAGGGGCACCAATGGCTCCTTCGGGATACACCGAAATGGCGTAGTTGCGGTTGGTGCGGGCATCGTGTTTCGACATAAAGCCGTCATATTCACCACCATACGTGATCTTTGGATTCTTCGGGTCGGAGGCAATGTAGCCCGCTTCGCCGCCCGCCACCGGATACCAGGCACTCTTGTCGATGCTGTAGTCGTCGGTGCGGGAGGCAATGCGTACCGAGGTGTTGTCCTGCTGCGCGCCGTAGACGTTATACGGAAAATCGGTATCGAGCGAGACGTGGTAAAACTGCGCCGTGGGCATATCGACCTCCGAAAACGACCGCCCTCCGTCAACGGTGATTTCGGCACCCCCGTCGTCGGCGATGGCGAAGTTGAGCGGGTTTTTGGTGTTGAACCACACATCGTGCGTATCGCCGTGGTGCACCGGTATGCGGGCAAATGTTTTGCCGCCGTCTTTCGACCGCATCGCGTTGACGTTCAGTACAATAAGGTCGTTCTCGTTTTGCGGCGACACGCCCAGCATCATGTAATACCAGGGCCGCTGCCAGAGGTTTTTGTCGTCGTTGAGCAGCGTCCAGTGTTCGCCCGCGTCGTCGGACCGGTAGAGGCCACCTTTCGCGTTTTCGATCAGGGCGTAGAGTCGGCTGGCGTTGCTGGGGGCCACGGCAATGCCGATCTTGCCCAGCAGGCCACGCGGCATACCTGGTTTTTCGTTCAGCGACTGCCAGGTATCGCCGCCGTCGGTGCTTTTGTAGAGGCCACAGCCCGCCCCGCCGCTGCTCATGGAATGGCCGTTGCGGTAGGCCTGCCAGAGCGTGGCGTAGACAATGCTGGGGTTGGTGGGGTCAAGCCGCACGGTAGCCGCGCCCGTGCTGTCGTTTTTAAACAAAATCTTTTTCCACGAAGCACCACCGTCGGTAGAACGGAACACGCCCCGGTCGGGGTTGGGCGCAAACGGATTGCCCAGGGCGGCGGCATAAAGCAGGTTTGGGTTCTGCGGGTGCACCTCAATGTTGCCAATGGCGTCGGCGTTGGTTAGTCCCACGTGCCGCCACGACTTGCCGCCGTTGGTGCTTTTATAAACCCCGTCGCCGTAGCTGATATTGCTCCTGATTTCGGGTTCGCCCATGCCCACATACACGACGTTGGGGTCGGACGGTGCCACGGTGATGGCCCCCACAGATGACGACTGAAACACACTGTCTGACACGCAGGTCCAGTTTTGGCCGCCGTCGGTGGTTTTCCAGACCCCCCCGCCCACGGCCCCGAAGTAGTAGGTCAGCGGCTGATCGGGATGCCCCGCCACGGCCAGCGACCGCCCCGCCCGGAACGGCCCGATGTTACGCCATTTGAGGCCGCTAAACAGTTTGGCATCTACGGTAGCGGTAGGGGAGGCCGCGGTCATTGCCGAGCCAGCAGCAGCCCGCCCCCGCCGCGATTGGGCCTGAGCAGTAGGTTGGTCCGGCCCAGCCAATAAAGCCGTCAGGGCTAGTGATGTGATGAAGAAGTGACGCATAGCGAAGGGATCTGTTTTCCCCCGAAAGTACGGGTTTTGTGAAGACCGGTCCACTACTGCCGTTTTCATTGCGCTGGTGATAAGCAGCTAGAGGGCTAAAAAGACCTATTTTTGCCTATCACACTCTGTTATCAATGGCAACGCTGAAAGTAAAAAACGTAGGCCCCATCCGGGATGCCGAACTGGACGTAAAGAAGCATACCATCTTCATCGGTCCGCAAGGCTCAGGCAAAAGCACGCTGGCAAAGTTGATTGCTATTGGAGCGGACGAGGAACTTACCTACGGGGCGGATATTAATCATAATATACTCAAAAAATATTTTATTCATGATTATGCGAATGATAGCTCATCATTTATTTTTAACACTGAAAATTATTCCATCAGACTAGAGTCGAAAAAAATAAACATTTCTTATACAGAAGAAAAAGACAAACCTATTCGTAGTAATGAAACTTTGGAAGAATTTCTTAATGAAACTATTACTTATAAAGGAATTGAATCTTTTCTTGATTTAGTTAGAGATAAAAAATATTTTGAAAATCTATTGTCCAATTTTGTATTAAAAAATAAAATATTACAAATCACGTCTACTTACGTACCATCGGAGAGAAATTTGTTGTCGTTGCTCAATGAATCTATATGGAGTCTAGTATCTGCAAATGTAGACTTTCCAAGATCTATAATTTCTTTTGCAAGATTGTATTCTCAATCAAGAACACAAATAAACAATCTATCTATAAATTTTTTGAATGTAAAATTTCAGTCTAGCGATTCAAATGATCATGTTTTCTTAAATGATGGTACGAAAGTAGAGTTATCGCAGAGCGCAAGTGGCTATCAAACGATTATTCCGCTGTTGGTCGTTATTGAACAGCAACGACGACTGACTTCGCATAGGTTTATTGTTGAAGAACCAGAATTGAATCTATACCCTATAGCTCAAAAAGACCTTATCTATGCACTGGTAAGTGGGTTAGACCAAAACATTCAATACCGCGAGGTTGAATGGGTTATCACTACACATAGTCCGTATGTACTCAGCTCCTACAACACGCTGATGCTCGCCTACAAAGTAGCTAGTAAGAGCCATGAGCTTCGGTCGGAAGTTGAGAAAATTATACCAGCACGGTGTTGGATTAACCCGGCTGATTTTGCGGCTTATTATGTCGATAATGGCACCGTTCGCAGTATTATTGATTCGAAAACGGGATTGATTATGGATAATGAATTAGACGATGTGTCTGAACAGTTTGCTGCTGAACAAGATCAATTACTGGAACTTAACCGTAGCGTGGCTCGTGGTTGATATGTTGAAAGCGGTTTTTCCGCAAATCGAAGCTAATACTTATTTACAGACATTAACTGATTTGGTATTTTGTATCTATGATCAGGATACAGAACCTAAGCGCTGTTTTATTCAACACGATCCAGAGGGCATAGTCCACTTCACAGTACATAATTCAACGGGTCGCGCTATCCATTTTCTTGCTATTGATAGAGGAGTTATTTCTGGTTCTGTCGATATGGAACGTTGTGACTGCGCGGTATTCGATCATAAAACATTTTGCTTTATTGAAATCAAAGTAGTTGCTGACACACAAGTTGGCGTTTCAAATCGTAAGGCCAAATCTCAACTCAGGACTACCATTCTTTATTTCAGAGAACAGCTTGATTTCACAACCAGACGCATAGAGGCCTATATATGCGTAGGGGCTACAACGCCGCGTCCTGCCCGGTTGGCTAAAGATTTGAATGAACGCTATCAGTTTGAAGAGGAAACTGGCGCTGCCCTTTATCACGGTAACGAAAAACGCTTCGCTTAACGGAGTTTTGTGGTAGCGGCAGAAGTAATATAGGTAAGATTCCAGTGCATTGTTCGGATTAGTAGAAACCTCTGAATCTACTCTTGTTTGACCGCCTAAACGCGCTTACAAACAATACGTTTACCCGTTCACCCAGACCAACGCATGAAACCCCTGACTTATGCCGCACTGACCGGCCTGCTCCTTAGCACTACCCAACTCCTGGCGCAAAAGTTGACTCTAAAACCCAGTTGGGAAACCGACACCACCCTGCGCACGCCTGAATGCGTTTTGTTCGACCCCGCCTCGAAGGTGTTGTTTGTCTCCTGCATCAACGGTAGCCCAAAACTGGAGAACAAAAGCAGCTACATTGCCAAAGTGGGCCTTGATGGCAAGGTGATGCAGATGAAATTCACCGACAACCTCAACTCCACCAAAGGAATGGGCATTCTGGGCGACAAGCTCTACGTAACGGAGATGAATCAGGTGGCGGAAATCGCGCTCACAACGGGCAAAATCGTTAACCGATACCCCATTGACGGGGCTAAATTCCTCAACGACATTGCCATCGATACTAAAAACGGCATCATCTACGTCACCGATTCGGGCGATAGCAAACTGTGGTCATTGACGCAGGGTAACGCCACGCTCGTTATGGCCAGCACACCCCTGAAAGGCCCAAACGGACTCCTGTTTGACGACGGGCAGCTGCTGATCGGCAACGGCGATGGCGCACTGCTGAGCATGAACCCGACCACCAAAAAAGTTGACATCCTGAGCAAGGTAACGGGCGGTATCGATGGCATTGTGAGCCTGGGCGGTAAGCAATACATGGTGACCGAGTGGGGCGGAAAGGTCTGGCACATCCGCGCTGATGGCACCAATGAACTGCTGTCGGATACCTCAGCCGGGAAGATTAACTCAGCCGACATTGGCTACAATCCGGCCACCCAGACGCTGTTTGTCCCCACGTTTTACCACAACACCGTCAAAGCCTTTTCGCTGAAGTAGCTGGCCGCTATGCTATTTCACCGCCTGCCAACCGGCACCGTAGGTGATGGCATCCTCGATCACGGCCAGCAGTGGGTCGGGGATGTCCTGCTCGTGATTCAGGTAGCGGCGAAGGTGAAAAAAAGTAAACGCACCAGCCAATGCCCCTGTAGCTCCCAGCAGTGCTCCTACCCGTACGGAGGCCCCCCGCGCTTCGCTCAGGGCCGCGCCGCAGGTGGCACCCGACGCCAGCCGGGCAATAAGCTGCGGTGGCGAAATGCGGTCGGGACCATGCGGTACCTTGTCGCCGATAAGTTCGCCACCCGCCAGCACTTTCAGCACATTAGCCGTTTTAGGCGACGCAATGAACGATAAACTGCTGTCGAACAGTGGGTTGGGAGTTTGTGTCGACAGTTTTTGACTAATCAATGCCGGTCCAGCCATGGCCCGCATGCCTGAGACCACCCCAATGAGAAAGGCGCTAAGTGGTGATGAATTCATATAATATTTATGCGTTGAGTTACCTGTTCAACAGCTACTCCGGGTTTTTGTTTTCCAGCGTAGGCAGCCAATGCTAGAGGCGCTAGTTTTTGGCGGTGTACCCGGCCATCATCATTTCTTTGCGACCTTTGCGCGTCATCCCGACGGCATACTAACAGGTCGCCGGGAGACCTTGCCAGAGACTCAGTAGATCATGATCCTTTTAGACGGAAAACTTCTTTCTGCCCAGATAAAGCAGGAAATCGCGGCCGATGTTGCCCAAATCAAGACCGAAGGTGGTAAGATTCCGCACCTCGTGGCTATCCTTGTCGGCACGGCGGGGCGGTCTGAGACGTACGTGGCCAGTAAGATGAAAAGCTGCGAAGAAGTGGGCATGCACTCTACCCTCATCCGCTTCGACGACGACGTGACCGAGGCTGATCTGCTGGCGGCCGTGGCCGAGGTGAATGCTAACCCCGATATGGACGGACTGATTGTGCAACTGCCGCTGCCCAAGCATATTAACCCCGACAAGGTGATGGAAACGATAGCGCCCGAAAAGGACGTTGACGGCTTTCACCCCGTCAACATTGGGCGCATGGCCAAGGGGTTGCCTGCCTACGTGTCGGCCACGCCGCAGGGGATTCTGGAGATGCTGAAACGGTACGATATACCCACCAGCGGCAAGCACTGCGTAGTGGTGGGCCGCAGCCAGATTGTGGGATTGCCCATGAGCATTCTGATGCAGCGAAATGACTACCCCGGCAACTGCACCGTTACGCTGACCCACTCGAAAACCACTAACCTCGCCGAGATCTGCCGCACTGCCGACATCCTCATTGCCGCGCTGGGTCGCCCCGAATTCATCACCGCCAATATGGTGAAAGATGGTGCCGTGGTGATCGACGTGGGGCTGGAGCGCGTGGAAGATGCCACCAAAAAAAGCGGCTTCTCCCTTAAAGGCGACGTGAAATTTGACGAGGTAGCGCCCAAAACAAACTACATCACGCCCGTACCCGGCGGCGTAGGCCTGATGACGATCTGCTCGCTCATGCAAAACACCGTCAAAGCCGCCCGGCGCGAGGTGTATAAGTAAGATGAGCCAGTTTGTTTCTTGCTGACAGTGAAGGAGTTTGTTATGGCTCCTACCCAAACCCCCGTAACCATGAACAAACGCACTTTCCTCAAACTATCGTCTACGGCATTGGCGACCCCTATGCTCTCACCCTCGTTCGACTGGCTGGCCCCCGCGCCGATGACCAACTGGGCGGGTAATTATCAATACAGCACCGCCCGCCTGGCGCAGGCCAAATCGGTAGAGCAGGTACAGGAACTGATCCGTAAGTACCCCAAAATGAAAGTGTTAGGTACGCGCCATTGCTTCAACGGCATTGCCGACAGCACCCAGCAGTTCATTCACCTGGGCAACATGAATCAGGTAATCTCGCTGGATGCCAACGCCCGCACCGTCACCGTAGATGCAACGATGAAATACGGCGACCTGGCTATCTGCCTGGATCAGCAGGGCTTCGCGCTGCATAATCTGGCCTCGCTGCCCCACATTTCGGTGGCGGGGGCCTGCGCCACGGCTACCCACGGGTCGGGGGTGGGCAACGGCAATCTGGCTACGGCGGTGGTAGGCATGGACTTCATCACGGCCGCGGGCGAAAAACGTACGCTGACCGAAGCCGCCGACGGCGACGCCTTCCGGGCGGCGGTGGTGCATCTGGGCGGACTGGGTGTGGTGACGCACGTGACGCTCAGAATCCAGCCTACGTTTCAGGTGCGGCAGCTCGTCTACGAAAACCTGCCCATGAGCCAGCTTAAAGATCATTTCGCCGCCATCATGTCGGCGGGGTATAGCGTGAGTTTGTTTACCGACTGGCAGAAAGGCACGGTGAGCGAGGTATGGGTGAAATCGCGGGTGGAGCCGGGTGAGCAAGCCGCGACACAGGATTTCTACGGGGCCAAACCCGCCACCCGCAACTTGCACCCCATTGCGGCACTCGACGCCGTGAACTGCACGGCGCAGATGGGTGTACCCGGACCCTGGTATGAGCGGCTGCCACACTTCCGAATGGGCTTTACGCCCAGCAGCGGCAAAGAATTGCAATCGGAGTATTTCGTGCCCGCCAGCAACGCCGTAGAGGCACTGTTGGCTGTTGAACGCCTCCGCGACCAGATTACGCCGCACCTGATGATCTCCGAAATTCGGACCATCGCCGCCGACAATCTGTGGATGAGTACGGCCTACAAACGGCCATCGGTGGCCATCCATTTCACCTGGAAACCCGACTGGACATCGGTGAAGAACGTGTTGCCGGTCATTGAGAAGGAACTGGCCCCGTTTAGTGCTCGGCCACACTGGGGTAAACTCTTTACCATTCCCCCCGCCCAGCTACAGGCCCGCTACGAAAAATACGCCGAGTTCAAACAGATGCTGGCCCAGAACGACCCCAAAGGCAAGTTCCGCAACGCCTTCCTGGATACGAACATCTTTTAAATAGTGGTGAGTGGTAAGTGATGAGTTTGCTGCCGCCCGTGTAACTGCTCTCGCGGCAGCAAACTCATCACTCACCGTTTAGCACTCATCACTATAAGCTCACCACTTGCGCCCCGCGCGCGCCTGGACGAAGGTGCCGTCGGCGGCGAAAGAGAGTTCAACCAGCTGACCAGTAGCTGTTTGAATAAATACTTTATACTGGCCGGTGGTGCTTTTGCCCACCAGTTTAATGCTCGACCCCGCGTAGTTGGTAGTGATGTAGGTCGTTACGTTGGCCGGTAAGGTACTGGCCGCTACCACGCTGTAGTTACCCTTCACACCCCGCACTACTTCCTGGCTGAACGTGCCGTCGAGGTTGAACAACAGCGCTTTGCGCTGACCGTTCTGCGTAATCATAACCACATACCCCCGGTTGGCATCCTTCGCCGCTACGTCGACGGTAGCTCCGGCGTAGTTGGCGGTGATGTAGGTGGTAATGGCCGCTGGAAGTGCACTTATAGCCACCACAGTCAGGCTATCACGCTTCTTGCCAAAGCCACCCGGACCGTGCCCGCCGGGACCACCCCGAAGCGTCAGTTCTTTGTTAAACGTACCGTCGGCGTTGAAAAGCAGCAGGTTCCGCGTCGTGGTGGTACTAATGGCTACCAGGAAATTCCCTTTGTCATCTTTGGCGGCATAATCAGCCGTCGATCCGGCGTACGTTTTGGCGATATAGGCCGTGATGGTGGCCGGGAGGGCCGTCACAGCCACTTTGGTCAGGCTGTCGCGACAGTGGAAACCGGTGGAGTCGCTGGTGAGGCGTGCGGTCGATAGTGTCGCGTCGGGCGCTACGTTTGATCCCTGATTACATCCCCAAAGCGCCATGCCAAACAAAGCTATGAAGCTTACTACCTGTAACTTTTTCATCGTTGTGATTCGTTGGTTTTGTACAGGATTACGGCCTATAGGCTAAGGCTGTTGCAGTGCGTTCGATTAATTTTCAATGAACTTTTTGTTCACTCATACCATACAATCACCTCCTCGGCGGGTTTGCGGTGGATGTTGGGGACGGTGGCGGTGGGGGCGGGGTAGCCAACGGGAATGAGTAGAAATGGCTTTTCGTTAGTGGGACGGTCAAGGAGTTTGGTCAGGAAATCCATGGGGCTGGGTGTATGCGTGAGGGCCACCAACCCCGCGTCGTGGATAGCGGTGAGCAAAAAACCACAGGCAATTCCCACCGACTCCATAACGTAGTAGTTGGGTCGTTTTGCCTCGGCCTGAAACTCGAAAATGCGCCGAAAAACGATGATCAGGTAAGGCGCGATTTCCAGAAATGGCTTCTGCCAGTCGGTACCCAGCGGAGCCAGATCGTCTAGCCATTCTGCCGACATCCGACTGGTATAGCTACGGTGCTCTTCGGCCTCAGCAGCAGCCCTGATCTGTGTTTTCAGCACCGGATCGCCTATAACGCAAAACGTCCAGGGCTGCTTGTGCGCTCCCGACGGTGCCGTAGAAGCGCTCATAATCAGCTGCTCGATCACGTCTCGTGGTACGGGTTTATCCGAAAAGTCACGCACCGTCCGGCGACTGTTCACCTGCTCGAAGAACGCTCGGCTCCGCGCCAGTAAATCGACCTCAGTCGGGGTGAAGGAAGGTTGAAAGGGGATCATGGCCGGGTGGGTTAAAAGCCAATATCGACGACCAGCGGTTGCACAAGCCATTGTTGGCGGCGGACGTCGTAGATGGTGCGGATGCCAACCTCCAGGGGTGAGCGGAGCCGGAGGGGGTTGAAGACGAAGGAGAGGTCGCCGCCGATGGTCCAGTCATAGCCGGTGACGGGCGCGATCTGGCGGGTCGATGCCAGGAGCACGTTGCTGCTGCCCTGGGCGTAGTCGGTGAAGAGGTTGGCTTTGATGCGCTGCACGTAGAGCAACCTCGTGAGCGACCAGTGTACGTCGGCGAGGGGGAGGCGGTAGTCGGCACCCGAAATGGTGAGGTTGTCGAAAGCCACGTAGGGCGCCCCGCGCGGGTAGAGGACGCCCGCCTGAAACCGGTAGGGCCTGCTTACGTTGGCCGTGCCCCGCTGGTATTGATAGGCCCCGCGTAGCCGCAGACTATGGTGCTTGCCCAGTCCCGGCACGTACACGCTCACCGACGTTCCCCATTGTAGCCCACTTAAATCGGCATCGGTGTTAGCCAGTGGGGTGTGGCGTAGCGACGTGCTGATGCCAAAGCCCAGCCGGGGACCTACGTCGCGGTAGCTCTGGCGCAGGGTGTAGCTGTAGGCGGCCCCGTAGGTTAGCGTGTGCAGGTTGCCGTTGCCGGTTTCGGTCAGCAGTCGGCCCGGCAGGTCGTAGTCCGTTACGTTCAGCAGGCCATAGTAGGCCGACAGGCTGGCGCTCTGGTTAAACCGCGATTGTGTCAGCACCAGCGGCAACCGCACCCCCGCCGTAAACTGGTTGTAGTGCCAGAGGTCGGAGCGCAGGCTGTCGAGTGGCAACGCACGATCCAGGTACACACTCGTGCGCCGATTGCCGGTCTGGAAGCCTACGTCGATGACCGGATATAGCCCCTGGTAGCTCACGTTGGCCGAAAATGCGCCGATTTGCTCGCTTTGGTTATAGACGTAGGCTGCCGAAACCTGGGTGGTGTTCAGCATATCCTGCGACTGGATACCCAGGGTCAGCCCCTGCCCGTCGGACGTAAAGGCCGGTCCCCAGCCATACACGTTCAGGGCGTGGGCCAGGCGGCTGTAGCGTTGCGGCGGGCTGGTAGGCAGGGTTGGTATCGAATCGGTCGCGATGGGGGCAAGTGTTTGACTGCCAGCGGTTAACAGTGGGCCAAAGTAGCGCGTGGCCTGGTCGGTTTGACCGAAATTGGCTACTGGTGTCCAGGTGGCGGGGTCGAGCGGCAGTTCGGCAATGCGGAAGCCGTGGGTGTCGTAATCCTGCACGGCCAGCGTCCGGATGGTGGGCGACACCGTGGCGTGGTAAGCCCCAAACGGCCGCGACGTTACTTGCGACACCTGCCCCGACGTCATCTCCACGGCGTAGATATTGTCGATACCCGACTGCGGCGAGTTGAACAGAATATGCGTATTGCCATACGATTGCGGATGGCTGATGTTGACGTTGGCAGGGGGTAGCAGGTCCCGCTTGTCGCCCGTTTGCGTGTCGATGTAGGCAATGGTTTTGCCTGATTTCGAGAGCGTTATGGTCACCACCTGCCGGTTGTTATGCCAACGGGGGTGCACATACAAATCGTTGGCGGGGTTGGGTAACACGCTGATTTCGAGGCCCGTTTGCGCGTCGAGCACCACCAGCCGGTTCTGGTTGTCGGTATCGTTGCGGAGGGCAATTAGCTGCTGGTTGTCGGGCGACAGGGCTACAGCGGTGTAGCGGGTTCGGGTGGTGAGGCGGCGGAGGGTACCGGTGGCCAGGTCGAGTACTTTTATTTCCCCATAAACCCGTGAGCGCCAGCGGGGATCAACGCGGTTTTCGATCCAGCAGGCCTGTTGCGGCGTGGCCGAAAAATAGGCTGGGTTATTGAGGATCAATCCCTGCTTGTACACCCGTTTTTCAACGCCATGCCGACTCAACAAAACCAACTGTGCGATGTCGCCAAGGCCGTTTTTGATGCACAGGATAGTGCTGTCGGTGAGGTACTGCGGAAAGCGGTAGTTGGTAAAAACGGGACGTGCTGATTGCGCTTTTTCGGCCAGAACGGGATAGAGCGTGGCGGGGGTGATGGTCAGGTTTTCGCGTTTCTTTTTCCAGGTCTCGCCTAAATCGGCCATCGACTCGCGGTAGAGGGCATCCACGCTGGTGCCGCCGGGGTTTTCGGCTGACTTTGTGCTCTGTTTCAGGCCATTGGAAAACGAAAAGGGGTAGAACGGAAACTGTGTGTAGATTTTGTTGAGCGCCTTGCTCCAGGCGTTGGGACCGTAGGTGCGTTTGAGTTTGGTGGTCAGAAAATAGCCCAGTTCGTAGTGGTTGGGCACATTATCGCGAAACGACCCGCCCGTGGCTTTGGCAAAACTAAACAGCGGCCGGGTGAGCAGGTTGGTGCGCATACCCAGTTCAAATTCAGGAATGCGCCCCCGGCCAGAGCGCGTCAGGATGGTTTCGGTACCCACGGCGTCGCCCTCCAGAAACCAGCCTGGCGTAACCAGCTGCGCCGCAAAACTCAGCCCCTGCGCTCCCAGCAGCGTGTAGAGCACCCGCCCGTAGCCCTGCAACGCTTTTTCATACTGCACAATATGCCGGTATTCATGCACGGCCAGCAGGTCGGTCCAGGTGTTGGTGCCCAGCAGGGCGGGGTCTTGCGGGGGCGTGGTAAAAAACTCAGCGTGGCGCGGATAGAGCGTGGCAAAACCGTTGCTCACCGTGGTCTGGTTTTGCAGCACTACCGATAGCGGCCGGGGGCGGCGTTCCAGCCCGGCGGCATCCGGCTCATAAACCTGCTCCAGCCGTTGCGCTGTGCGGCGGGCGGATTCATCAAAACCAGCGGGATAAATAACCCGAAAGTGGGGGGTGTTGATCCGGTACCAGCGTAGCGAGGCTGGGTTTTGGTCCAGAATAGGTAAGCCCTGACCTATGGCCGTGGCGGCGGTCAGCAGTAGCACAGAGAATAATAAAACGCGCATAACGAGGGGATTCGGGCAACGACGTACCAGCCCTGGGGTTGTTGCTAAGATACTATCGAAACTGGTTCTACCACGCGGAAGGGCACCAGGCAACGCCGCTGCTAATTGTAGCGCACCAGGCCCGAAATACGTCTTGGTCAGCCAATGCCGATTCCTGCCAGCAAAGCCCGATACCCTGCAATGCCCGCCTCGATCTCGCTCAGCAACACAAACTCGTCGGCGGTGTGCGACCGTTCTGAACGGCCGGGGCCGCACTTCAAGGATGGAATGACCCGCCCATTCTGCGTCAGCAACGCCTGATCCGACAGCGTTGGCGAGCCGTAAGTGGTGCGTCCCAGCGCCAGCCCCGCCTGCACCAGCGGGTGGCCTGGCGCAATACCCGACGGACGTAGCCGCACCGACCGGGGTGTCACCGTAGCCGACACATGGTCGCGCACAATGGCCAGAATTTCTTCCAGCGTGTACTGCTCCGTCACGCGTACGTCTACGGTAAACGTGCAGACGTCGGGCACCACGTTATGCTGCGTGCCTGCCTCTACCATCGTGACGGACTGTTTCACCGGTCCCAGCAGGGGCGACACTTTTGGGTAGGCATAGGTCTGAAACCACTGCATGTCGGGCAGGGCTTTATAAATGGCATTGTCACCTTCGTCGCGGGCGGCGTGACCGGCCCGGCCCGTGACGGTGCAATCGAGCACCAGCAAGCCCTTCTCGGCAATGGCAAGCTGCATTTGGGTGGGTTCGCCCACGATGGCTACGGCCAGCGGCGGCAGGTGGGGCAGGAGAGACTCTATGCCACCCCGCCCCGAAATTTCTTCTTCGGCGGTGGCGGCCATCACCAGGTTATGACTCAGATCGGTGCGGTCATAGAGCGCTACAAACGTAGCCAGCAGACTTACCAGACAGCCGCCCGCGTCGTTGCTGCCGAGACCATAGAGCACGTCGCCTTCGACCACCGGAGCAAATGGGTCACGCGTCCACGACGGGTTGGGCTTCACCGTGTCGTGGTGCGAATTGAGCAGCAGGGTGGGCTTGGTGGGGTCGAAATGACGGTTTTTGGCCCATACGTTATGCCCCAGCCGGTCATAGACGACGCCATTTTGATCCAAGTACGTTGCGATCAAATCCCCCGTCGCCCCCTCTTCCCGGCTCATCGACGGCGTAGCAATCAATTGTTTTAATAGGGCAATGGCGGGTGTAGCGATAGAGGTGTTCATGGGGCAAAAGTAGTGATGAGTGCTGAGTGGTAAGAAAAGTAGTGGTGAGTGCTGAGTGGTAAGCGGTGAGTTTGCTTCCGCGTAAGTAAATACGCTGGTGGCAGCAAACTCATCGCTTACCACTCAGCACTCATCACTACTTTTCTTGCCACTCAGCACTCATCACTGCTTTCGCCGTTACCAAACACTGTCCCACGTGGCGCATGGTGTGTTCGGCGGCGTGGAAGAGCAGGCCACCCACGGTAGAGGGTAGCGCCGCCCGCCCCACGGTGCGGAAGTCGGGGAGGTTGGCGGGGTCGGTTTGGGCTAGCTGGGCTACGGTGCGGTCGGTTTGGGTGCTCAGGCGGGTCATGAGTTCGGCTACGGTGGCCTGCCCGGTGGTAGGTTGGCCTTCCCCTTTCAGGTCGGCAAACTGGGCTTCCGACAGGCTTTCGCCGCGGGCGTAGGTCAGCATCCGGTCCTGTACACCCGCAATGTGCTGCAAATGGAACCCCACCGACGCTACTCCCGCTGGGCGGTCCCAGAGGTGTTCATCGGGGAACTGGGCGAGGGCTGTTTTCAGGTCTTCGCGGGCCTGCAAGAGGGCATGGGCGGCGGGTTGCAACAGGGCTGGAATACCCGGTAAAGGCCCCCGAAGCCAGATTTCAGGTTGTGTTGGCATTGGTTGTATATTCACAAAAACGTCCAGGATAATGACGCTGAATTTTGCCAATATATCTAGAGAGCAGCGGAACACGCCAATAAACTTTGGTCAGTTTCAGATGGACGATGATGCCTTCTATGAGTTTTGTCAAATCAATGAACACCTCAAATTCGAACGAAGGCCAGATGGAACAATTGTAGCCATGCCAAACTCAGGCGGAAGATCAGGCCATAGAACCGCATTGATCGCTGCAAAACTCTATTTGTGGACGGAAGAAAACGGCGGCTTCGGGTTCGACTCATCAACCGCCTTTAGATTCAAGAATGGTGCGACCCGCTCACCCGATGCTGCCTGGATTAGCGACCCACGCTGGAATACGCTAACCGAACAGCAGCAGGAAAAATTTCCACCCATCGCGCCTGACTTCGTTATTGAGCTGATGTCGCCGACTGATGCATTGACCTCGGCTAAAGACAAGATGCTGGAATATATCAATAATGGCGTTTCGCTGGGTTGGCTGATCAACACCAAAGAGCAGGCTGTTCTTATCTATCGTGCCGATGGCACCATCAGTAAACACGTCGATTTAACCCAACCACTGAACGGCGAAAACGTCCTGCCCGGCTTTTCGTTCGACCTGCGTTTATTATTCCAATAGGGCCAAATACTCAAACTTTTACCCCGTTCGGTCAGTTTCCTTAGTATATGGAAACGCTCGAAAAAATCCGTAAGGCGTACACTGAATACGTCCTTGAAAACGGCAAGCAGCCCACCTCCGTTTTCCAGTTTGCCAAAAAACTGAAACTCGCCGAAGCTGAGTTCTACAACTACTACGCCTCCTTCGATGCCATCGAAGCCGATGTTTGGCTTACCTTCTTTCTGGAGTCGAAACGGACTGTTGAGGCCGACGATACTTACCAGACTTACTCCGTTCGGGAGAAACTGCTGGCCTTCTACTACACCTGGATCGAACTGCTGAAAGCGCAGCGCAGCTTTGTGGTTTATAGCTATGGACGGTTGAGGGGAATGAATGCCGACGGTACCATGTCCGTGGCCTCGCCCATTGCCCGCGCTGGTGTACGTAGCCGCACCGTTAACTCGCAGGTGCTGATGCCGTTCAAAGATGCCTTCAACGACTTTGCCCGCGATTTACTGGCCGAAGGTCGCGAAAGCCGCGAAGTGGAACCCCGCCCGTTTCTCACCGACCGCTACCCCGCCGCCCTCTGGACACAGGCGCTTTTTGTGCTCGATTTCTGGGTGAAAGACGTGAGCAAAGGTTTCGAAAAAACCGACACCGCCATTGAAAAAGCGGTCAATACCACTTTCGACCTCATCGGCCGTTCCCCCCTGGACACCCTCTTCGACTTCGCCAAGTTTGCGTACCAAAATAGATAAAGAGTGAAAGCCTGAAAGAGCGAAAGAGTGGGCAGTAGCCCTACCTATTTCTGCATGAATAATCGCTCTTTCATTCTTTCGCCTTTTCACTCTTTCGCTTATGAAAACCCAAAGCTCTGTTCCAACTAGTAAGGTTGCCCGTGCCAGCCAGTTTGTGAAGGCCGGCGTGAAAGTAGGGGGCAACTATATCAAGCATTACAGCAAAAAACTCGTCGATCCGTCATTGACCAAAGAGGACTTGCATAACGATAATGCCGCCGATATCTACGATGCCCTCAGCGAGCTGAAAGGCTCGGCCTTGAAAATGGCGCAGATGCTGAGCATGGACCGGGGCCTGCTGCCTACGGCCTACAGCGACAAATTCGCCATGTCGCAATACTCCGCGCCGCCGTTGTCGGGGCCGCTGGTGGTGAAAACATTTCGTACGCTGTTTGGTAAATCGCCGGGCGACATGTACGATTCGTTCGATATCAACTCGGTCAACGCCGCTAGTATCGGGCAGGTACACGTGGCTTACAAGTACGGCAAAAAGCTGGCTGTAAAGGTGCAATACCCCGGCGTGGCCGACTCCGTTACGTCTGATCTACGCATTGCCAAACCATTGGCTGTGAGGCTGTTGAACCTGGACGAGCGCCAGATTGATCGCTACATGGGCGAGGTAGAAAGCAAGCTGCTGGAAGAGACCGACTATGACCTGGAACTGAAACGGTCGGTCGAGATTTCGGAAGCCTGTGCCCACATTCCGGGCCTGGTGTTCCCCAAATATTACCCAGAACTGTCGAGCAAGCGTGTGCTGACGATGGATTGGCTGGAAGGGCAACACCTGAAAGAATTCCTGGCCACGAACCCCTCGCAGGACGTGCGCAACAAGATCGGGCAGGCGCTGTGGGACTTCTACGATTTCCAGATCCACACCCTCCGGCAGGTCCACGCCGACCCGCACCCCGGCAATTTTCTGATGCGGCCCGACGGTACGATGGGCGTCATCGACTTCGGCTGCGTGAAGGTTATTCCTGATTTTTACTACGACAATTACTTCCAGCTTATCAACCCCGACACGGTTAAAGACGAAGCCCTGACGCAGCAGATTTTCACGAACCTGGAGTTTTTGGTGCCGCAGGATTCAGCCAAAGACCGCAAGTTTTTCTCCGGCCTGTTCATGCAAATGATCGACCTGCTAGGCGCTCCGTTTGCCGTTGATGAGTTCGATTTCGGCGACGACGAGTACTTCAACAACGTCTACGCTTTTGCCGATCAGCTCTCGAAACTGGATGAGCTTCGTTCATCGAAAGTGGTGCGCGGTTCGCAGGATGGCCTGTACGTAAACCGAACCTACTACGGCCTGTACGCCCTGCTCAACGAATTGAAAGCCAAAGTGATAACGCACAAGCCCGAATGGCTAAAGCCAAAACTGGCAGCGGTGGCCTAACGCAACCCGGAGTTGGATCCGGCTCAGTAGCTGCATAGAATGACGCCCCCCAGAACTTATTCTGGGGGGCGTTTTTGTGTAACGAGAATGGCTTGGCAGCTAGGGTAGGTGGTTATTCATTTGTCTTTATGTACGTAAATGGCACAACGCCCAAACCAAACTTTATGAAAACGATAATAATCTTCACGATGGGCTGCTTACTGACTGCTTCGGGCATTCTCTACAGTCAGGCTCCCGGCGGCTGGGTTAGCCTGTTTGACGGAAAGACGTTAACCGGCTGGAAAGCCGCCGAAAACCCCGCTACGTTCAGCGTAGAGGACGGGGCCATTATGGTGGCTGGTCCCAGGGCGCACCTGTTCTACGAAGGACCGGTGGGCAACCATTCGTTCAAGAATTTCGAGTGGAAAGCGCAGGTGAAAACAATGCCAGGGTCCAATTCGGGCATGTTTATTCATACCGCTTACCAGGAAACCGGCTGGCCCGCGCAGGGTTACGAGATTCAGGTAAACCAAACCCACACCGACTGGCGTAAAACGGGCAGTGTATACAGTATGCAGGACGTAAAAGAGACGTTCGTAAAAGACGACGAATGGTATACCGAAGCCATCACGGTGCAGGGCAAACAGGTGACGGTGAAGATCAACGACAAGGTCATCAACACCTATACCGAACCCGATAGCCTCGCTAACAGTACTATCAAACGCCGCCTGAGCCGGGGCACGGTAGCCCTGCAAGGCCACGACCCCAAAAGCAAAGTCCTCTACAAAGACATCATGATCCGCATCCTGCCCGATTGAGGCTACCTGTTTGGCGGAGTGGCACTCCGCCGTAATTAATTGGCACCAAAAAGCCCACCGAATCGACGTTCGGTGGGCTTTTTGGCGTTGGTTCAGGACACTCACAACCCCATTGGGGTTCTACAGCGCAGCGTCGGTAGCATATGTATTTGCATCGGTCTTCGCCTGCTTGCGTGCCGTAGGTACGCTACCACCCATCTGTGTTGTGGCGTACCTACGGCACGCAAGCAGGCGAAGACCGATGCAAATACATATGCTACCGACGCTGCGCTGTAGAACCCCGATGGGGTTATTTCCGCACCGCCGTAATCGGGATACAAGGCGCAGGCAAACAAGCCGACTCATAGGCCCCCATATCCACCCGCCCATTCTGAACCCGCGGTTGACCTGCATAATCGGATGTTGGTAAGGCAGTTATAATTGGATCGCCTGTATTGATGGCGGGGCTATTGGCGAGAAGTCGATAATTATTACTGTAAGGGTCGATAAAAGCTGGTTCAACACTTATGTTGCCAATACCCGGATAACTCTCTTGCAAATCAGAGTAGGTTGGCAAAAAACTGTTTTTGATTCTATCACTTTCAAAGCTTATCCAATACTGATCTTTATAAACTGGTGAATCTGGTGCCGTATTTTGCCAGACTATACAATTCTCTAAAATTGTGTCATTACGGTTGAATAGGAAAGGCGAAGGCTGAGTACCGGTGAAAAATATAGCATAAAATGCACCACCAGCTATATAAGCTTGATTGTTGAAAAATGTACAATTTCGAAAAATGAGCTTTGTCACGCTGTTATCAGATGTACTATATAGTGCCCCACCATAGTTAGCAATATTTTTAGAGAAGATGCAATTGGTGAATATAGAATTTGCTGCGCCAGAGCCGCTTATAGCACCGCCACCATAACCATAATTAGAAACCCCATTAGAAGAAAATATGCATTCGCTAACTCTAGTTTGATTATATCCAAGCGAAATCGCGCCTCCTTTATATGTTCCATTGTTACTAATAAACTTACATCGTTTGATCGTCAATGTGTTGAGGGGATCGGCTGACGAGTAACTTTGATCGATTGCTCCGCCAGCATATAAACCCTCGTTGTTGATAAACAGACAATTATCAATGAGTGTGCTAACAGATCCACCGTTGTCTTGATATGGAGCGTATGCACCGCCAAAGCCAGCCTTATTGCCTGAAAAATAACTACCTGTTATTGATAAATTGACGCTTGCATAATTGTCAACTTTCGCAATAATTGCTCCTCCACCAGACATCCAATTCTCTATTTGATTGCCGATGAAATTACAATTTATTACGGATAAACTTAACGAAAGAGGTGCTGATTGATTTATATAAAGGCCTGCACCAGAACTGCCATAATCAAATCCGCTGATGTGACCGCCAAATACAGTTATACTATTGAGAATGATCAACTGACTAGCGTTTTGTACCGACATCACATGAACACTGTTGTCCGTACTTGTATAGGGTGTATTGTATATATCACCCGAAAATGTCGTTTCATTTGTGCCAGCTATCCGCTCATTTAATGCTGATTCACTCCCGACAAAACCCCCATATACCTGTACACCTGATGCAATGCTGAACGAGGCCATCCGGTCGCCGGTTGTCGTGGGTTTATACGTGCCTGCTGCTACCCAGAATTGGGTGCCGGGGGTGGCGGAGGCCACACTGCCGGCCAGGGCGGTGCCAGATAAAGCGTTGGCCCACGAACTGCCCGTGCGATCTCCCGCGCCAGATGTGGTGACGCGGATGATAGGTTGCGACAGGGCAGACAACGACAGAAACAGGCAAAAAAGCAGTTGTGGAAAAGTTGGCATGGAAGCCCTGGGTTGGCAGTGTGAATAGCTAAATATGTAGCAAAAATTATGCCCATCGTTGCATTAATAGTCATCAAAATGATGGATAACGAAAATAATTTTTTTATCTAAACAGTTGACAATCAATGTATTGAACAGATTTTGGTAGGGTATAATGGGTGCAATGGATGCCCCATAGGTCTGCTTTTTTGCCAAACCGCCCCGGCCGAAGTGTTTGTTTTTCTTATTTCCGAATTGGCCTGAGACCGTATCTTTACGCATGTCCCCAACCACCGTAGCACCCAAACCCGTGAAGCCCCGTTTCGACGATATTTTTATGGAATTGGCCGTGAACCTGGCCAAACGGTCGCACTGTATTAAGGCGCAGGTGGGGGCGGTGCTTACCAAAGACACCCGGATTATTTCTATCGGCTACAACGGCCCCCCCGCCGAGACCCACAACTGCGACGAGGAATTTCCCAACGTGGGCTGCCCCCGCGACTCGAAGGGGTCGTGTTCACTAGCCCTCCACGCCGAGCAGAACGCGATTTTGTACGCCGCCAAAAACGGTTCGGCTATCGACGGGGCCACTATTTACGTCACGCTGTCGCCCTGCATTGCCTGCGCCCGGATCATCTACAGCATGAAAATTCAGCGGGTGGTGTACCTGCATTCCTACGCCCAATACAAGGGCATTGGCTCTGATGAAGGCGTCGATTTTCTCCAGAAATTTGGCGTCAACGTGGAGCGCTACGTGCCCACGGCGGGCTTTACGCTGGCATCTGAAGCGCCCCTTACGTCTGCGCGGCCAGTATGAATTTGCTGGCACACGCGTGGCTGTCTGATCGCAACGAGGGGTATCTTATCGGCAACTTCATCGGTGATTTTATTAAGGGCGACCCGGCCAATCCGCGCCATAATCTGCTCCCCGACGAGCTAACCGGCGTACGGATTCACCGCACCATCGACGCCTTTACGGATGCCCACGCAGAAGTGCAGGCCGTGCGTACGCTCTTGCACCCGCGCTGCCATAAGTACGCTGGCGTGGCCGTAGACGTGTTTTTCGACCATTTTCTGGCTACCCAGTTCCGCGAAGTGACGGGCGATGAACTGGACGAGTTTGTCCGTTTTGCCTACCACACCCTGCAAACCCGCGCCGACCGATTGCCCCCCCGCGCGGCCCGTATGGCCCACTACATGATGGAGCAGGACTGGCTGCGGCATTACCAGACCACCGGCGGCATCGACCGCGCCCTCAAAGGCCTTGCCCGACGGACGCAGTTCGCCTCTGGCCTCGACACCGCCGTTGATGATCTGGTGCGCTATTACGACGACATCAACCTGCATTTCCTCCGCTTCTGGCCGCAACTGACCGCCCATATTCAGGAGGTAACGGCAGGCCTGGAATGACCCTCACCGGAGCGGTACTACCCGAATATTTTTGTTCTCAATACGCGACAGTTCCGTGAATTGCCCGGCCATATATTGCTGGTCATACCGAATGGAGGCGGTGGTGTCGGTGTCGTTGCTTTTGTAGTTGATGTAGTCCTGGAAACGGATGCCGCCCACCACCTGCGGGTGTATGGCCTTGCGAAAGCGCGGGCCTTCGTCGCTATACGAGAGGTAATCCATGGTGTGGGTCTGCTGGTTGAACCAGTAGCAAAACGTGTCGCCGTGGTCTTTGCCGCCGCCGTCGGCTCTGAAACGCACCCGGACTTTGTCGTATCGCTGCCCGTCTACGGTGCCTTCGCCCACGTAATCGGCCAGCACGGCGGGGTCGCGGAGCTTAAACGGGAGCAGCACAAAATAGGCCACCGAGTTTACCGCCCGACTGTATTTGCCCACCTGAACAGAGTCCAACACCTGCTTTTGCCCGTTGATCGTCCGCACAAACGATTCGTTGGTCAGGATGTCGCGAATCTCGGCTCCCAGCGAGTCGCGCTGCGCCCGTTCGTAGCGGAATTTACCTCCCTGATGTTCCAGTGTCAGGTGAAATTTCCGGAAGTCGAACTCAATGCGTTTGTCCTGCCAGGCCTCACCGCCATGAGCCGTAATGGCCTGATCGATAAGCGTTTGTGCCTTGTTACTAGATTGACAGGCTGCCGCCATAAACACGCAATAAAGCGCACCAAAAAGCAAACGAAATACGCCAGCGACTGGATTGATGAGCGTTTTTTTCACGGAAACGTTTAGGATAAAACTAGTGTGAACAGACCATTAGGAAGCCCTTATTTAATCCGGCTGTCGAATACGAACGGCTCTACCTGACTAATCTGAATATACGCAAAATCGGGGTGTTGGGGGTTCAGCAGGAAGTTGTGTTCAGCAGGGACAATGGCTGAGGGCACCTGCAAAATAGCCGTTTTGCGACCCACTAGCCAGGCATCGCCCAGGCGTTGGCAGTAGGCATATTGCTCGAACTCGCTCCAGTCGGGGGGAAGGGTCTTCAAGGCAATGGTCTCGATGGGCAGCATCTCGGGAATGTCGATGCAAATGGTTCTAAAATCAGCTTGCAGACCGCGCCCGGTGCGGTGAACCACGTTTTCGAGGCAGGCCAGCGCCCGCGAAGCCGCCGTGTAGATCACAAACCGGTCGGCCGAATTCCAGCGTGCCGCCCGCCCCGATGCCACCAGGCTATCGGCCCATTTAGCCAGCGTAATGCGATATACCTCCAAAACGGTAAACTGAAAACTGTTTTACGCCAGTGCCCCAAATTCAATGCGGGTAAGTTCGTCGTCGATCAGGTCAATGCCGCCGGATGTTTGCATGAGGTCGAACGGGCGCTGATTACCAAGACCATAGGCGGGGGCGTCGAGCCAGCTTCTGAATTCGGCGATGCTGCCGAAAATGGCTTCGCCATGCTGAAAAAGGGCCAGCATCTTCAGGGCCAGTTCGCCCGTGGTGGGGCTGAGTTTGCGTTTGGTCTCTTTGTAGCGCAGCAACGTCTTCAGCGACGTGTCGAACAGTGGCGCTATTTCTTCCCGCTTGTAGCCAGATAGTTCGGCTAGGTCGAAAAACAGCACGGCATCAACTCCCCGACGAGATGATAGAACGATGGATATTTTATCGCGGATGAGCGGTTCGTACCGCCCGAAAACTGAGTTACGCATCGTGCTGATTGACTGAGTGTTGCCCTGACAACATGAAACTACGGAAGTTTGTCCCAAAAAAAAGGACAAATGATTTAGGAGATAAGATTTACGATTTACGAGGTACGAATTACGATTTTTGCTGACGCACGAACTTTCGCGTCAGCAAAAATCGTAATTCGTACCTCGTAAATCGTAAATCAGTTGTCCTCCGTCGATTCCGTCCTGAAAGATATTCGCAACAAGCGAATTGCGCCCGTTTACCTCATCCACGGTGATGAGCCCTATTACCTCGACCGCATTGCCGACGAGCTGGAAAAAGTGGTCGTGCCCGTGGCCGAGCGGGGGTTCAATCAGTTTGTGCTCTTCGGAAAAGACGCCGACGTGGGGGCAGTGCTCAACTACGCCCGGCGCTACCCGTTCATGGCCGAACGGCAGCTGGTGCTGGTAAAAGAGGCGCAGCAGATTGGTGGCATCAAAGACAAGTCGGGGCAGCAACTGCTGGAAGGCTACGCCATGGAGCCGCTGGCCAGCACGGTGCTGGCCATCTTCCACAACGAACCGCTCGACGAGCGCAAAGCCTGGGTGAAAGCGTTCGGCAGTAAGGGCGTACTGGTCAACGCCAAGAAAATGTACGACAACAAGCTTGTCGACTGGGTAGGGGAGTATTGCCGGGGGCGGGGCACCAAAATCAGCCCCAAGGCCTGCCAGATGCTGGTCGATGCCATTGGCAACGACCTGAAACGCATGGCGGGCGAAGTAGACAAGATGCTCCTCAACCTGCGCGTAGACGAAGAAATATCGGCTACCACCGTCGAGCGGTTTGTGGGTATCAGCAAGGAGTATAACGTCTTCGAACTGCAAAAAGCCATCACCCAGCGCGACGTGCTGAAGGCCAACCGCATTGTCGATTATTTCGGGCAAAACGCCAAAGACAACCCGCTGGTGGTGATCCTGGCGCAGTTGTTTCAGTATTTCAGCAAGGTGCTGCTGGTGCAGGCCAGCAAAGACCAGAGCGAACGCGGACTAGCTCCGGTGCTGGGTGTAAACCCGTTTTTCGTGAAAGATTACCTCTCCGCCGCCCGCACGTTTCCGCTCGTGAAAGTGGCCGACATCATCCACGCCATCCGCCGCGCCGACGCCCAGGCCAAAGGCATCGACACGGCTACCCTATCGGAAGGCGATATTCTGAAAGAATTGCTGTTTGCGATTTTGCACTGAGCCACACGCGGCCTACCGATGTCGCACAGTGCCCTGTGAGAAATCGTAGCGGAAGATAGATTCCACCTCGTGCGTGTAGTCGTACTTGACCAGTTCGGTGAGCAGGCCGGTGTTCAGGCCAAATACCCAGCCATGAATCGTGGGCCGCTGCTCGAAATGCCAGGCCGACTGAATGATCGACGTTTTTACCAGGTTTTGTACCTGCGCCATCACGTTCAGCTCTACCAGTCGATCTACCTGGGCCTCCTCATCCTGCATAGCCGCCACTTCGGCTTCGTGTTGGGCGTAGACATCTTTAATGTTGCGCAACCACTTGTTAATCAGGCCCAGGTCGTTGTGAGTCATCGACGCTTTCACGCCGCCACAGCCGTAATGGCCGCATACGATGACGTGTTCCACCTTAAGTACCTCCACGGCATACTGCAACACGCTCAGCAGATTCATGTCGGTGTGGATGACCAGGTTGGCCACGTTGCGGTGCACGAAGATCTCACCAGGTTGGGCACCCGTAATGCTTTCGGCAGGTACCCGGCTGTCGGCGCAGCCAATCCATAAAAACTTGGGTTTCTGTCCTGATGCCAGCGTGTTGAAATAGGTTTCGTCTAGCTCTAGTTGATCCTGCGCCCAGGCCTTATTTCCCAGTAATAGCTTCTCGTAGGTTTGCATGGTTTTGGGTTAAGCGTTGTTTAAGAAAAATCTCATTTAACTCGTAGTCAATGCCTTGCGTACGGGCTATGGCTTCAAAATCCGTCAGCATATTCACAATGTCGTGGTCGATGAAGTTGGCGTGCCGACCGTCAACGTAAACCGAATCGCCCCGTTTAAGGTTACGGAGGGCTTCTTTCAGGCGGGGTTTGCTCAGAAAATACATATCTTTCTGAAGCTTAATCAGCACCCTGTTACCATCACGAATTACCCGAAACGTGGCCTGCGAATTGGTGTAGAGCACGTAGAGGATACCAATGACGGTGCCCAGCAAAATGCCCACCAGCAGATCGGTGAAAACAATGCCAACGACGGTCAGAATGAAGGGAACAAACTGGTTGAGGCCGTCGCGGTAGATGCTCACGAAGAGGCTCGGTTTGGCCAGTTTGTAGCCTACCACCAGCAACAAGGCTGCCAGGCAGGCCAGCGGAACATGGTTCAGTACCGACCCCAGCAGGGCCACCGCCACCAGCAGCAGCAGGCCGTGCAGCATGGTGGAAATCCGCGTTTTGCCACCCCCAAAAATATTGGCCGACGTGCGCACCACTACCGACGTGATAGGTAACCCACCCAGCAGCCCTGAGGTGATATTGCCAATACCCTGGGCGATCAGTTCCTGGTCGGGCGACGACTGCCGCTTCAGAGGGTCGAGGCGGTCAGATGCCTCCAGGTTTAGCAACGTTTCGAGGCTGGCTACCAGCGCAATGGTGGCCGCCACGGTGTAGACAGCAGGCTTTTTTAGGATACTGAAATCAGGAAAATCGAAGATGGCCGAGACGTTCTGCCCGGCCTTAAACACCGGAATACGCACCATATGCTCATTGTTGTCGCCCAGGTACCAGTCGGGGTAATAGAGCCGAAAAAGCTGGTTGATGCCCACCCCCAGTACCACAACCAGCAGGGCCGCAGGCAGATTCTTAAAGAAATTGAGGCCCCGCCCGGCCGCCCGTTCCCAAAAGATCAGCAGCATCAGCGAGATAACGCTGATGAGTATTGCTCCTGGACTAGCCGTTACGACTGCCCGGTAGATTTCAGATACCGTATTTTCGCCATCGGCCAACTGGCTAAACTCATATTCGCCTTCGTAATCGTTGTCGCGGCCCAGAGCGTGGGGTATCTGCTTGAGCATGATCACGATGCCAATGCCCACGAGCATACCCTTGATTACGCTGTCGGGAAATAGGCTGCTAAACCGCCCGGCCTTGATCAGCCCCAGACCAAGCTGAAGCACGCCCGCCAGGATCACCGCGACCAAAAACGCCTCGAATGAGCCCAGGCTGGTGATCGACTCGGCCACGATGACGGCAAGGCCGGCCGCTGGTCCACTCACGCTGAGCTCGGAACCCGATAGGCTGCCCACCACCAGGCCACCAATAATGCCTGCCACCAGGCCAGAGAAGAGGGGTGCCCCTGAGGCCAGCGCCACGCCGAGGCAGAGGGGGAGGGCCACCAGAAATACGGAAATGCCCGCCGGTATGTCGTGCCGGAACTGAGCTGGTTGGTACTGCCTGAGCGTATTAAACGGGCCTGTAGAGTTCATAACATCTTACCTACTGTTGGCCTGTCAGCAAACAACTGGAGGCTAGGGTGGGCAAAGATATTAAAACAAGATTAAAGCCGCCCGACTGTCCCATCGAATAGCTGCTATGCGGGTAGCCTATAAACGCCAAAAACCGCCTCCAGAAGCGGTTTTTAGTATTTTTATTCAGTAGCGGGGAGCAGGATCGAACTGCCGACCTTAGGGTTATGAATCCTACGCTCTAACCATCTGAGCTACCCCGCCGTATCGTTCTGCAAAAGTACGGCTTTAATTTGTTTGGTCAAGGAAGCCACCTTGTTTTTGGTACCTTTTTTCTGTTACCTTGCCAAAACCTTCCCCCTTGGTAAGTCCAGTTTCAGGACCGATCAACCGTAATTGCCTGAGGATAATGGAAGTTAAACAGCTTAGTGTCCACGAGTTTTTGCCGCTCCCCATCATGGAGAAATTTAAGTTTACTACCGAATATGAACTGCGGGCATCGCCCAAAGTGCTTTTTCCCTACATCAGTTCGGCGTCGGGGCTATCGCAGTGGTTTGCCGCTAAGGTCAATACCATGCCTGAACACAAGTATGATTTTATCTGGGACGATGAAAGCCACCCCGCCCGCCAAACGTCACTGCGCCAGAACAAGAGTGTCCGCTTCGAGTTTCTAAACACCGGCGATAATGGCCACGACACCAACTATGTCGATTTCAGGCTCGACGTGAGCGAGCTAACCCAGGCTACCTACCTGAAAATCACCGACTATTCAACTAATACCGACGAAGATGATCTTCAGGACATGTGGGACGGGATGATTCACAAGCTAAAAGAGATTGTGGGGTCGTGAAACCGTTAAAAATGTGTAACGACGCATGAAGGCTGAACAAGGATCACCCCGCCCGGCGTTAGGTACGTGAGCGGGCACACGCCGGTTCGTCCATTCGGTTTATTCAGGTATAGTAGGTGAAAAAAATTGATAAACTGGTGCTGAAGTCATTCTTCGGCCCCTTCTTTCTCACGCTGGCCATCGTCATCTTTATTTTCATGATGCGCCTGCTAATGCTCTATATCGAGGAATTCGTTTCCAAAGATATTGGCTTCATGACCATTGCGCGGCTGCTGTATTTCTTTGCCGTGCTCACTGTTCCTACCGCCCTGCCTTTGGCCGTACTGCTCTCGTCGCTGATGACGTTTGGCAACCTGGGCGAGTATTTTGAGCTGACGGCCATGAAAAGCGCCGGTATTTCGCTTACGCGGGTATTGCGCCCCCTGATTCTGCTGGCCGTAGGCTTCGCTTTCTTCTCGTTTTGGTTCAACAACCGCGTGTCGCCTTGGGCCAACCTGAAGGCATTCAGTTTGTTGTATGATGTTAAAAATGCGAAAGCAACCCTCAACCTCAAAGAAGGAATTTTTTATAATGACCTGCCCGGCTACAGCATTAAAGTTGACACGAAAGACAACGACGGCGTTGGCCTGAACGGGCTGGTAATTTATAAACACAACACGTCGGGCGTGGAAACGGGCAACCGCGAGATTATCCTGGCTAAGTCGGGCAAGATGTACGTCGACCCCAGCCGGTCATATCTCGTGTTTGAACTGAACGACGGCAACGATTATCAGGAATACAGCGACAGCCGGTCGGTGTCGTATGGTGCCGGGGGGGGCAAGGCGTCGCAGTTTATGCGCAACGCCTTCAAGCACTATAAACTGGTGATCAGCATGGAGTCGTTCGGACTGCACCGCACCGATGAGCAACAGTTTGAGTATCACCCCTATATGAAGACGCTGTCGGAACTGACCACCATCACCGACTCGTTGCAACGGGAGGCTAAACGGGCCAGCCTGAGCGTGGCCAGTTCGTCGCGTAACTATTACACCTACCAGTTTCGGGCCGACGAGGTGGTGAAGGCGAAACGGGTGAAAGATGGCCCCTGGGTTGATAGTCTGCTGGCCCGGCCTTTGCGCACGTCGAACCCGGTAGAGATCGATCAACAGGCTCTTATGCACTCGCAAAACATGCTCTCCTACGCCCAGTCGAACATTACGTACCTGGCTGAGAAACAGAAGAGTTCGTACCAGTATGACCTGGAAAGCCACCACAAGTTCACGCAGGCCATCTCGGTATTCATCATGTTTTTGATTGGTGCGCCGTTGGGGGCCATCATCCGTAAGGGTGGATTCGGCCTGCCCGTGCTGGTATCCATCCTTTTCTTTATCGTCCTCTACGTACTCACCCTCCTGGGCGATAAGTTTGCCAAAGACGGCGCGTGGCCCGTGCCGATGGGTGCCTGGCTGGCCAATGCCGTACTCTTGCCCGTGGGCCTCTACCTGCTCCGCCAGGCCCGCCTCGACTCCCGCGTCTTCGACAAAGACGCCTACCTGATCGCGTGGAACCGGTTGAAGGGAAGGTTTAAGAAGGAAGGGGTTTGATTTACGATGTACGATGTACGACTTACGATTTTTGCTTACGCCAGGGTTTGCTCTGGCGTAAGCAAAAATCGTAAGTCGTACATCGTAAATCAAACCCCTTGATACGCTTTCCTCGGCCTGATGTTCAGCGTTTGAAACAGTTGCAAATCAGCATCCGTATCGGGGTTGGGGGTGGTGAGGAGCTTGTCGCCGGCGAAGATGGAATTGGCCCCGGCCAGAAAACACAGCGCCTGCTCTTCCACGGTCATCCGCACCCGTCCCGCCGAGAGCCGAACCATGGCGGCGGGCATGAGCATGCGGGCGGTGGCAATCATCCGTACCATTTCCCAGACCGATACCCGTTCTTGATCTTCCAGCGGCGTGCCTTCTACCGGCACCAAGGCGTTAACCGGCACCGATTCAGGGTGTTGCGGCAGCGTGGCCAGTGTTAGCAGCATCCCGATCCGGTCGTGGTGCGACTCGCCCATGCCGATGATGCCCCCCGAACAAACCGAAATACCTGCCTCACGAACGTGGCCGAGCGTGTCGAGGCGGTCGCCATAGGTGCGGGTGGTGATGATGTCGTTATAAAAATCTTCGCTGGTGTCGAGGTTATGGTTGTAGGCATAAAGCCCCGCGCTTTTGAGCTTCTCGGCCTGACTTTCGGTGAGCATCCCCAGCGTACAGCACACCTCCAGTCCCAGGGCATTGACCCCCCGAACCATGTCGAGTACCTTGTCGAAGTCGCGGTTGTCGCGCACCTCGCGCCAGGCGGCACCCATGCAAAACCGGCTGCTGCCCGTTGCCTTCGCCCGACTAGCCGCTTCCAGCACCTCGTCTACCTCTAGTAGCCTATGCGTCTGCACAGCCGTATGGTACCGCGCCGCCTGCGGGCAATACGCACAGTCTTCAGGACAACCGCCCGTCTTGACCGACAGCAGCGTACAGACCTGCACTTCCTGCGGGTCGTGGTGCTGCCGGTGGATGGTAGCGGCCTGATAAATAAGGTCGAGAACGGGGCTGTTGTAAATAGCCGCTACCTCGTCGCGGGTCCAATTGGTGCGCATGGGCTAGGGGGCTTTATTTCAGTTCGCTGATTTGCTTGACGTTACGTTTCGTGTCGATGTGGTTAGCCTGGGCTAGTTCAAGGGCGCGGTTGGCGGCTTTGCGGGCGTCGGCGGTGCGGCCGGCGCGGCGGAGGGCGTCGGCCTGTTCGTAGTAGAGGTCGGCCTGCTCGCCAGCGGTTGTCTTTAGGGAAAGCGCCTTGTTGATCCACTTTGTCAGGTACGGTACGTCGGCCGTGTCGGGGCTGCTGCGGTTAAAGAGCTTGGCCACGTAGAGGTATTCGGCAGCCACCAGCGAATGGGTGGCCACGTGGCTGTCCATGCGTTCGGCGGCACGTTGGCCCTGTTTCAGTTTGAAATAGGCATTCACTTCGGGCAGCAGCGTGCGTGATCCCGCCAGATTTGGGTCGATGCCAATGCGAACGAGGCCTTCATACACCTGCTTGATCTGGGCAGGAGCAAACCGGGCGCCGCGGCTGCTGTACAACGACGACATCAGGATATTTTCAGCTACGTCGACGGCCGCTTTGCCATACTGCTGTTTGAAGATGCCGATGTTGCTCACCAGGCTCTTGGCCAGCGGGTTGTCCATGTCGAGGATGATCTTTTGGAGCACCAGCCAGTTGGTATTGTTGCTGTGGGTGTTGGCGGGTTGCTGTTTGGCGTAATCCTCCATCGCGGACATGTTCGTAACCGTATCGCCGGTGACGCGGCTGAACATGCCGAGGTCGATGAGGAAATTAGGCGACTTGTCACCTCCGGCGTAGCGTTGTTTCCAGCCTGCCGACCGGGCGGCGGGGGTGGTGGCGTTATTGCCGTGGCGGATCACCTCGTCGGTCGAATTTTGGCTCATAGCGAAGTGAATCAGCTCACCCTCCGGGCTGAAATACAAAAACAGGGGCAGCGACGGGATATAGAATTTCTTCGACTGGAGAAACGCGCGGGTGGCGGGCTGATCGACGTCGAGGCGGGTGCTGATAAACTTGCCGTTGTATGACTTGCCCACGCGGTTGTCGGCCAGGGTGGGCATAAAGCTCTGGCAGACGTGGCACGAGGGCGAATAAATTTCCACAAAAACGGGTTTGCGGGCCGCCTGCGCCGTTTTAAACACCGAATTGATAGGTGCCTGCACAAACGCAATACCCTTCTGCGCCACGGCAGACAGGGTAATGAGGCAGGTTAGCAGGAGTAAGATGGAGTTACGCATGGGGGATGACTAGACGTTGGACGTTAGATATTCAAACGTCTACTTTTCAACGTCCAATATCCAGAATCTGATGACTATTTCTTCTGATTCTCGGCGCGGAATTCTTCTTCCACGCGCTTGCTTAAATTACGGCACAGGTTGTCAATATCGTCGGCCATAGAGGCATCGCCGGTGGCGGTGCGGACGGTGCTGGCAATGCCGCCCATAATCTCGATCATAAAGCGTTTCATGTCGCCCACTTCCATGTCTTTCGTCCACAGGTCGATCTTGAGGGTGTTGCGGTGGTAATGGTCCCACACGGCAATAGACACGCCTTTGGTGTCGTTGAGGCCTTCGTTGGGGTTCTCGGTAGCGTCCCAATAGATTTTATCGGGTACATTCTGATTGTCTAATTCGACAGTGAAGTTGATCTCTGATTGGCGCATGAACTGTGTAGCTGACTATTGGACGTTGGATATTGGACACTAGATGCTGCAAGGGTTCTACTATCCAATAGCCAACGTCCATTATCCAACGTCTTTTCCCCCAAAATTAAGCATTCGGGGCCAAAACCGGCTTGGTTAGGGCCTGCCAGATTACGTCGTACACGTCGATGGCCTCGATTTCGGGTTGGGGTGTGGGTTGGTCGGTGATGAGCACAGGGTAATATTCCCTGCCGATGTCCACTCCGCCGTGCGAACCTTTCACGAGCGTGGCGTCCAGCGAGATGACGTTCATCAAATACCGGAAACCCAGCAACTTACGGGCCAGTTTATACCCCGCTTTGGCCTTAATCAAGGGGTTCGTCTGGTCCATAAACAGTTCTACCGGGTCGTAGCCGGGCTTGCGGTGAATGTCTACGAGTTGGGCGTAATCGGGTTTTTTGGCGTCGTCGAGCCAATAATAATAAGCAAACCAACTGTCGGGTTTGGCCACGGCTACGAGGTCGCCCGACCGCTCATGGTCGAGGTGATGTGCCTGTTTTCCTGCCTCGTCCAGCACCTCGGCCACGCCGGGGAGGGCTTCGATCAGGGCCTTCACCCGCGGAACGTTGGCCGGGTCGCTCACGTAGACGTGGGCAATCTGATGGTCGGGGGCGGCAAAGGCGGCGGAAGCCCCCGCATCGAGCAGTTCGCGGCCTACTTCGGTCCGCACCGCAATCATACCCGCCTCACGCAGGGCACGGTTGATGTACACAGGCCGCGACACCGTGTTGATGCCGTACTCCGACAACAGAATCACCTCGGCCCCTTTTTGCTCGTAGAACTTGACCAGTTCAGCCACCAGCTCATCTATTTCCCGCAGATCAGCGCCGATTTTGGTGAAATCGACACCGAATTTTTGCAGGCCGTAATCCAGGTGGGGGAGGTAAATCAGCGTGAGCGTGGGGTCATGTTTATCATCTACGTACATCGACGCGTCGGCAATCCAGCGCGAGCATTTGATGCTCGTTTGC
This sequence comes from Fibrella aquatilis, assembly GCF_017353255.1. Classification (GTDB taxonomy): domain Bacteria; phylum Bacteroidota; class Bacteroidia; order Cytophagales; family Spirosomataceae; genus Fibrella; species Fibrella aquatilis. The sequence goes on from NZ_JAFMYU010000003.1 coordinate 403,960, forward strand.
GGCCCCCAGAAACTAAACAAGGGGAAGGTGCCGAATTTGGCGTGCAGTTCGTCACGGAGGGTGGCGGGGTGGCTGTAGCAGTCGGGCATTTTCAGGCCGTCGGCGTGGTATTGGGGCCGGGGCGTGACCGAATAATCGACCGCCGCGTACATGTTATACCACCAGAACATCTTGGAACAGGTAAAGCTAGGATCGTCACGTTTGGCGCGTTCCCAGATTTTTTCCGCGGCCACCAGCCGGTTGGATTGTTTCCAGAATTTCACTTCGGCGTCCTGCCGGTCATACCAGCCATTGCCCACAATGCCGTGCTCGGAAGGCCATTTGCCTGTCACGTAACAACTCTGCGCCGTGGTGGTCACGGCGGGCAGCACCGGCCTCACATACGTCAGCCGCCGCTTGGCGATGTACTGCTGCAAAAACGGCGTATGTTCGCCTAGCACACTGGCACTCAGGCCAACAATATCAATAACAACGGTCTTGTTCATAGGGTAAGTAGGTGTAAATCAAGTAGTTCACAACGAGGACAAATCAAAAATAACACGTAAATTTACAACCTACCCATTCGCCAGCGAAACATGACTATTGCCCGACTTGATAATGAAGTATTCTTCAAGAAAGCATTCACGGATAAAATCGTGTTCAAAGCGTTCGTGAAAGACATTGTCGGCATCGACGTTGATCCCGATACTATTGAAACCGAAAAAGCATTTTCACCCAAGTTGGGAAGCATCAACTTCAAGTATGATATCTTCGCAGAAGATATCAAAAAGCGGATTATAATTGAGATTCAAAAAGTAGAGTACGATCATAATTTTGATCGTTTTTTGCATTATCATTTGCAAGCCATTACTGAGCAACAACGCACGGCTGATGACTATACCGTCGAGAAAACGGTATATACTATTGTGGTCATGACGGCCCCATATAAAATCAATAAAAAAACGGGTGAATTCATTAAAGATGAGGTTTTGATATCTTCCTTAAACCCGAAAAATTTGAAAGGTGACGAGCGCAAAATCTTCAATCACGAGCTGATTTATCTTAACCCTAACTACAAAGATCAGGACACTCCACTCAATTACCGTGACTGGCTGGATTTGATTTACGAAAGCATTCACAGTCCCCAAAATCCACAGATCAATATCGACAACGTAGGCGTAAAAAGAGCCTCTGAAATTATTCAGCAGGAAAACATCAGCCCTGAAGAGTGGGAGCAGGCCAAGATTGAAGTTGGTAAGCGCCAAGTAATTGTCTTAGAACGAGAAGAAGAGAAAATGGAAATTGCCACTAGGTTGAAAGGAATAGGTATTTCGATTTCAGATATTGCTAAGGCGACGGGGTTGGATGTTGACGAGATAGAGAGGCTCTGATAAATTTTAAATTTTAGAAAGGCTAACCTATTATGATACTTCCAGTTGCCAAAACCTTTCAAGAGTCCAATCGAAGGGAGTGAATTCTGATTTAAGCTCTTTTACTAATGACCAATATGCATTCTCACTGAGAGTGGTCCATTTTACGGACTTCAAGTGTCGTAAACTTGGATATATTGAGGCAATTTTAGTTAATAAAATATTGTCAATTGGAGGATGAATTATACGGCTCTTCCTACAATCTCCCTTACTGGTTAGTATTACAGATGTTTTGAGATAAATAGAGATTATTTTAGCCGCTCTACCATAGGATACGTCGGAAAAATCTTGATTTCTAAAAGAATCAATTAGATCAAAAGCGCAAGATTTGTGGAAGGATTCGAAATCAGTTGAAGAGTCATCAAGTTCCATTTCTGCAAATCTTCTTAGGCCAGACGATTCAATTGCTGTTTTTATAATAGGTGTTTTGGCGAAGCCTCTCTGACTAGCCCTCGCTGCTGTCCAAGTGGCGAAATTGTGCCTGTGTTCATTGAAATCGTAAGAAGTCATTAAGCTTTAGTTTAAAGAGGCGATATACAGCAATTAATATAGCTGAAAAATAACTAAAATGCTAATGCACTGTAAATCTAATTCTAGTTATGCTTCAAAATTCCTCCTACCCACGCAATCTCCCTACTAATCGATTTGCTGATAGGGGCTTGGAGGTCGGGGGGGAGGACGCCCCAGGTGTAGGTTTCAATTTCGAGGTGGTTGGTGAAGGGCGTAGTGTGCTGGCGGTGTAGGGCTTCTACTACGCTGGCTTGGGTGGAGCCGAGCAGGCCGTAGCGTTCCATGAACAGCGGGACGTGGAAATGGATGCGCCATTCGCGGTGGGTGGCGGCGTCGTAGGCGGCGAGGGCGTCGGGTAGGTCGGCGAAGTGGGTGAGGGTGCCGTCGGTGAGGCGGGCTACTACTTGGTGCAGGTAGGTGGGTTCGTTGAAGGCCCCGATGGCAGCGAGCTTTTCGGCTGCATCATCCGTAAAATCAATCTGCAACGCCGAGCTGATCTGCACTTTTCCTACCCGGATGTTGGCGGTTGCGAGGGAGGCCAGCACCGTGTCGATTTCTTCATAAGCCACCGCTACGTGGCAGACGTCGTAGCAAAGTTGCACGTGGTCATACAGCGCTCCATCAACCTCTTGTTTAGTAAAACCATGTTTTTCGGCCAGATAGGTTTGTGCGGCGGGGCGGAGCACGGTGGTGTACCAGGCCACAAAATCGGCGCAATTGTCGAGTAGGCCGTCGGGTTCGGGTTCCACGTCGAGGTGCATGATTTTGCCCGTCGTTTGCCGCAGCCGGATCAGCTCATCCACCACCGTCAGCATGGCCTCGGTGGCGGTTTGCATGGCCTCCTGGCGGGCGGCAGGGGTTGGCCACCAGAGGCGGTAGGAGAGGGGCGAAGTGGAAATGCCGCCTTCGGTTTCGTCGGTGGGGAGCAGTTCAGTCAGTAGTCGAAACAGCCGAATCGTGTAGTCAACGCGGTCGGCGGTGGTCCAGTCGGGGCTGTGTACGTCGTCTTTCACGCGTTCGTGGTGGAAGCCGCCGTAGGGAAAGCCGTTCATGGTGAAGATGTAGCAGCCCGTTTCGGCCAGCCACGCCTTAAACTCAGACATCCTTTTAGGCTGCATCAGATCAACACTCGCCAGATTGGCCAGTCGCAGGCCCAGCGCCAGGGGCTTGTCGGGACTAACGGCGGCCTTCACGGCGGGTACCTGCTCGCGGAGATGCTTAAAATGATCGTCCCACGCCTCGCCGGGGTGGATGTTGGTGCAGTAGCCGAGTATCATTTGGGGAAGTTAATGTACAATGAACAATGTACAATGTACATTATTCATTGTACATTAGTTTACTCTCCAACCTCTCCACTGCTTGCTGAATAAGCTCAAAATCCATCTCGTGGACTTCGATGCCGGTGCCCAGTGCGTCGAGGAGGGTGATGGTGAGTTGGCCGCCGAGGTGTTCCTGGAATTCGGTGAGGCCGCGGCGCAGGTTTTCCGAGTTGTTCTCGGCTAGGGCGGGGTGGAACAGGTCGAAGCCAAGCTGCCCAAATACATGCAGAACGCGCTCGGCGTCGTGGGCCGAAATGCGCCCGACCAGCTGCGAATAGACCGTATCGAGGGCAATGCCAATGGCTACCGCCTCGCCGTGGCGGACGCTGAAATGGGTCAGGTACTCCAGTTTGTGCGCTGCCCAGTGCCCAAAATCGAGGGGCCGGGCCGAACCCTGCTCAAAGGGGTCGCCGCCCGAAATATGTTGCATGTGCATGGCGGCGCAGCGGTAGATAAGCCCGCTCATGGCTTCAGCGTCGCGGTGGGCGAGGGCCTCGGCTTGGGCTTCGATCCATTCAAAAAAGGCCAAATCTTTGATTAGGGCCACTTTTACGGCCTCGGCAATGCCCGCCCGCCAATCGCGCTCGTCGAGGGTGGTCAGGAAATGGGCGTCGTTGAACACGGCCACGGGCGGCGCAAACGTGCCAATGAAATTCTTCTTGCCCCGGTAGTTGACCCCGTTTTTGACGCCCACCCCCGAATCGTTTTGCGACAGCACCGTGGTCGGGATGCGGATGTGCCGAACGCCCCGGTGGGCAATGGCGGCGGCGTAGCCCACGAGGTCGAGCACGGCCCCGCCCCCAATGCCAATGACATATGAGTGCCGGTCGATGCCGTATTGGTCTATGGCGTCGATGAGCTGATCGACCAGTGCGGGATCATTCTTGGCCGCCTCGCCACCGGGTACGCCCATAGGTTGGGTAACAAGGGTAGCCGTGGGAATGCCCGCTACGTACGCGGCAACCTCGGCAGTCAGGGTAGGGTGGGCGCTGAGTACACCCGCGTCGATGACAAACAGTAATCTCTTAGGCTGACCCGTCGGCGAGGGCTGGCTCAGGTAGTCACGAAAGAGTGGATTCTGAGGGGCAAACAGGTGTTCGGTAAAGTGGACAGCGTAGGTAAACGGTACGCTGAAAGACTGTTCTAAAGGTGGTTGGACTGCGTTCATTTCATCGGTTGTTGCTGAAAACAAAAGTCAAATTTACGGTTGCTTACCCATGTCTACGCTATAAAAACGGCCTGGCTAAACCTTGTCGCCCTTTATTCGTCCAACAGCCAATTAAACCAATAGAACAAATGACACTTCGCAAACTGATGCTCACGGGCATGGTCCTGCTGGCTACGGCCACCGCCGCTACCTTCGCCCAAACCCAGCCGGTTTATTCTGGCCACCCACGCCTGACACCGGAACAAAAAATGGCTCGCAAAGCCGAAATGAAAGCAAAGCTCGATGCCATGTCGCCGCAGGAACGGAAAGCATTCCGGCAGGCTCACCGCGAACACAGGCAGGCTAAACTAGCCGCCATGTCGCCCGAAAAGCGGCAGCGTGTCCTGGCCCGTCGCCAGCTAAAGCGCGAAAAACGGCAGCAGGGGTAAGGCGGTGAATTGTTAATCGTGCTGGGTAAAGAGCTTGTTGTCGGGCGAGAGGCTACCTCACGCTTGACAACAAGCTCTTTACAGACAAGAACACCAGGCAGGTGACAAACAAATCAGGGCGCTATATTGCCCTATGAATCAACTCATTATCGCCGCGCTGGGCATGGGCACTGCCCTGTGTATGGCCGTAAGCTGCCAGCCCAATACGCAACCACAACCTGTGGTAACGACCACAGTGCCAGCTACTTACTCGGCAACTGCTGCCGATAATACGTTTCTCGACAGTCTTCAGCGCGACACGTTTCGGTACTTCTGGGAAACCACTAACCCCCAAAATGGCCTTGTACCCGACCGTGCGCCGTCGCCTTCGTTCAGCAGCATTGCCGCCGTGGGGTTTGGCCTTACCACCTACCTTGTGGGTGTAGAACGGGGCTACATCAGCCGTACGCAGGCGTCAGACCGCACCCTGGCCACACTCCGTTTTTTCGCCAATGCGCCACAGTCAGCGCAGGCCACGGGCATAGCGGGCTACAAAGGGTTTTTCTACCATTTCCTGGATATGAAAACGGGCGAACGTTTTAAGCAGGTCGAACTGTCGACCATCGACACGGCTTTGCTGCTGGGTGGTATCCTGAGCGTGCAGGCCTATTTCGACCAAAATACGCCTGCCGAAACCGAGATTCGTACCCTGGCCGAGACGATCTACGGCCGCGCCGACTGGACGTTTTTTCAACAAAGAACCCCGCTCGTAGCTATGGGCTGGCATCCTGAAACGGGCTTTATCAAGAGCGACTGGACAGGCTATAACGAAGCCATGCTGCTCTATGTGTTAGCGCTGGGTTCGCCCACGCACCCGGTGGCGCCGGAAGCCTGGACCGCCTGGACAAAGACCTACCAATTTACCACCTACAACGGCCTTCAGCACATCAACTTCGACCCGCTGTTTGGGCATCAGTATTCGCACTGCTGGATCGACTTCCGGGGTATTCAAGATGCCTACATGCGCGACAAGCGGCTCGACTACCACGAAAACTCCCGCCTGGCTACCTACGCCAACCGGGCCTATTGTGTGGCCAACAAAGCAGGCTGGACCGACTACGGTCCCACCATCTGGGGCCTCACCGCCTGCGATGGCCCCGCCGATACACTGGCGGGTGGACGGCAATTTTTCTCCTATCGGGCGCGGGGCGCAGCCTCAACTGGCATAGTTGACGATGGTACGATTGCCCCCACGGCGGCGGGTGGGTCGTTGCCGTTTGCCCCGGAAATCTGCGTGCCTGCACTACGAGCCATGAAAGCTCGCTACGGAGCAAAACTCTATGGTCTCTACGGCTTTCGCGATGCGTTTAATCCTACCTACCGCTACCCGTCTCGCTTTGCCAATGGCCCGACCACGCAGGGCTGGTTTGATGTCGATTATCTGGGCATCGACCAGGGGCCCATTATGCTCATGGCCGAAAACCTGCGGACGGGTTTTGTCTGGAACCTGATGAAAAAAAGTCCACACATCCGCCGTGGGTTGACCAGGGCCGGGTTCACGGGCGGCTGGTTGCAATAAGCCTCGCTCGTTACGTGACGGCGAAATATTTCGCTACGGGAATGGATAAGGGCAGCAGTAGCAGTACCCCCAGGGCCAGCGGCCAATTGCCCGACACGCTCACCCAGGCGGCATCCATAACAATCAGCGACAGTACCCCCGCCTTCACGGCCTTACCAATGTTGGGGCCAACGGGATTCTGAATGGCCGTCAGCAGCGGGCGACCAATCAGGATCAGGTGTAGCAGCACGAAGCCGATAGTGATGGGCAGGGTCAGCGCACGGGACGCCATCCAGAGTTGACAGGCGCTCACCAGCAGATATAAACACCCGGCGAAATAGAGCGTGCGCTGTTTGCCACCGTGTACTTCGTCGCGGCTGATCATGGTGATGGCCGCGATGTAGATCATCGGCACAATGCCCAGCCACCACAGTTGGTGCACCGCCCCCGCCCCCGTTGCGCTAACACCCAAGAGCAAGTTTACGCCCCGGCAAAGGCCCATGTTGATGGGGCCGAACAGGGATTGGTGCTTGCCAAACCGGTCGTAGAAAACAGCCAGCCCCGCCACTAGCAAAGCCAGCCAGCCGCTGGTTTGACCATAGAAAAAAGCCAATGTAATGCCCAGAGCCAACAAACCCACGCCCAGTGCCGAGGCCTGCTCAACCGGCACCCGCCCGCTGGGAATGGGGCGTTCGGGCCGTTCAACGGCGTCCAGTTGAGCATCGAAGACATCATTGAGCACCACGCCCCCACCATATAACCCTATGGTCGATAGCACTAATAACCACACGGGTTGCCCTGAACTGAACGGCGACAGCAGACCCGCCAGCGGAGCCAGCGAGGCTCCTGCCAGAATATCGGCGGCGGCGGTCAGCAGGTTGGCCGGGCGCATGAGTTGGAGGTAGGGTTTTATCATAACAAACGTAGTTATTGCTCAACGGCCCGGTTCCGAAGCATCCTGGAAAGAACGGCAGGAAAGAAGCGTTTGAGGTAAATCCCCCAGGTTTCAACACCACCGATGTACACTTCTTCCCGACCCGATGCCACTGCCTTCAGTATACGGCGGGCACATTCGTCGGCGGGCATTCCCTGTTCCTGCGCCTTATCCGATTTGCCGTAAACCTCACCACTCGCGCTAAGTGCGCTACTGGAAATGGGTGTGCGGATATAACCGGGGCAGACCATCGTGACGCGCAGGCCACTGTTGGCTACTTCGGCGCGGAGGGCGTCGAAAAAGCCATGCAGGGCATGTTTAGACGCACAATAGCCCGACCGCTGTTTTACGCCTATCTTGCCTGCCACGCTGCTGGTGACCACAAAATGGCCGCTTTTCTGTGCCAGCATGTGGGGCAATATGGCTTGCGTGAGGGCCACCGGACCAAAGAAATTTACCGCCATCAGGCGCTGATACACGCTCGGGTCGGTGTTCTGCACAAGACTCCGCTGGGTGATGCCCGCATTCTGGAACACGTAATCGATGCGTCCAAATCGGGCCAATACGGTCTGGACTTTTTCGGCCAGGTCGTCCGCATCGGTCACGTCAAGGGGTAGCACAAGTACGGCTTCAGCGGGCAGGCCGGTGGCCAGAGCCACGCGCTGAAGTTCGTCCTCACGCCGCGCCGATAACACCAAACGGGCACCCTGCCGGGCCAATGCCACCGCCAGCGCCTCGCCAATTCCCGACGAAGCCCCCGTTATCCAAGCTACTTTTTGATTAAACATGTAGAAATTTACGATGTACGACTTACGATTTACGATTTATTGCTGGCGCAAGAGTACGTTTGCTCTAGCCCATTGGCGTCAGCAATAAATCGTAAGTCGTAAGTCGTACATCGTAAATCATTTCCCCCACTCGCCGGGGTTTTGCCGCCAGGCGGCAAGTGAGTCGAGGGCTTCGGTGGGGATGTAGTTGAGGGTTTGGGCCTCCTGTATGAGGGTGTTGTAGTCGCTGAGGCAAGCCAGTTTGACTCCGGCCTGGGCAAAATTATCGTCGGCGAGGGCAAATCCGTAGGTGAAAATGGCCACCATGCCCACCACCTCGGCACCCGCCTGCCGCAGGGCTTCGACCACTTTCAGCGAACTGCCGCCCGTTGAAATCAGGTCTTCGACGACAACGACTTTAGGGAGTGAGCCTGCTTCACCCGCCTCCAGCCGACCTTCGATCTGGTTGCCCATACCGTGCTTTTTAGGCTCCGGGCGCACGTAGCAGTAGGGGAGGCCAAGTTTATCGGCCATAAGCGCCCCCTGCGGAATGCCGGCCGTAGCTACGCCCGCAATGACTTGTACGTCAGGGAATTGATCCCGTACCAGCTCTGACAATGCGTCTTTGATGTAGGTGCGCACGTCGGGATAAGCCAGCGTGACGCGGTTGTCGCAGTAGATGGGCGATTTCCAGCCCGAACTCCACGTGAAGGGGTCGTTGGGGCGGAGGCGAACAGCTTGCACAGTAAGCAGGTGGCGGGCAATGGTTTGGGCAACAGTAGACACAGGCAGTCGGCGAGTTTAATTCGGGTGCAATATTAGCCGTTATACCCATGAAAACGCTCTTCCTCTTCTTCCTCTCGCTGCCCCTGCTGGCTCAACCAAAAACCAAAGGGCAGGTGGTGCGGCTCGACCCACGGTTTGACAAGCTCGTGCCAAAGGATGCCGTGCCCGAGGTGCTGGGTACTGGGTTTGAGTGGGCTGAGGGGCCTGTCTGGGTGAAAGCCACCGCCAGCGAACCTGGCTACCTGCTGTTTTCCGACGTGCCCAAAAACACCGTCTACCGCTATACCGACGCCGACGGTTGCAAACCTTTCCTGATGCCCTCTGGCTACACCGGGCGGGGCACCTACAGCGACGAGCCGGGCAGCAACGGCCTCACCATAGACGCGCAGGGGCGGCTCATCAGCTGCGAACACGGCGACCGGCGGGTATCGGCCATGCCGCTCAATGGCGTAGGCGGCAAGATCACCCTGGCCGACCGGTATCAGGGCAAGCGGTTCAACAGCCCCAACGACGTGGTGGCCCATGCCAACGGTAGCTACTACTTCACCGACCCGCCCTACGGCCTGGCCAAAAAGGAAAACGACCCCAGCCGCGAAACGCCTTTGTTCGGGGTGTATCGCGTAGAGCCGACAGGCGCGGTGTCGCTGCTGGTGAAGGACCTGTCCCGGCCTAACGGCATTGCTTTTTCGCCCGACCAGAAGACCATGTACATCGGGCAGTCGTATGACCAGCGGCCCGTCATTATGGCGTATCCAGTGCTCAAAGACGGTTCGGTAGGAGCGGGGCGGCTGGTGTATGACGTCTCGCCGCTCTGGAAACAGGGCCTTAGGGGCGCTCCCGATGGCCTGAAAGTCGATCAGCAGGGCAACATCTGGTCGAGCGGTCCGGGGGGCATTATTGTGCTGGCCGTTGACCCGAAAACAAGCGCGGGCACACTGCTGGGGCGGATCGAAACGGGCGAGGCCACCGCCAACTGCGGCTGGGGCGACGACGGCAGCACCCTCTATATCACCGCCGATGCGTATTTGTTGCGTATCAAAACAACAGCCAAAGGTGCAGGCTGGTAACAGGTGTTTTTTCTCCGTAAAACACCAGAAATACATCGAAAAAACCGGTCGCAACTTCCTCACTTCCCTGTAAATTTGTAAAGGTTGGTCGGTTTGCGAACTGGCGGCCAACGTAGCTTGACATCAGGAGGGTTGTTCCATGTTAGAGAACAGGAAGTTTATCATTATTGGCGTGTTTTGTTTAGTGGGTTTGCTCTACGCCGCCCGCCTGTTTTACCTGCAAATTCTGGATGACAGCTACGCGCTGGAATCGTCGAGCAACTCGATCAAGCGGGTAATTGAAGTACCTTATCGTGGGCAGATCTACGACCGAAGCGGGAAGCTAATGGTCTATAACACACCCGTTTACGATCTGTATGTCACGCCCAAGCGGGTGAAGATTCCCGATACCCTGGCCTTCTGCCGGATGATGGATATTACCCTGCCGGAGTTCGACAGCATCATGAACTTAGCCAAAGGGTATTCAGCCGTGAAGCCATCGGTTTTTTTGCGGCAGCTTTCCAAAGAAGATTACGCCCGCATTCAGGATGCCCTGGTCGACTACCGGGGCTTCGAGCCGGTGATGAGTTCCATGCGCACCTACCCCGCCCACACCATGGCCAACGCCCTGGGCTACGTGTCGGAAATCAGCAAAAAGAGGCTCGAAACCCAGGAGACACCCTACTACCGGCAGGGCGATTATGTGGGTCATAATGGCCTGGAAGAGGCCTATGAGGTGGATCTGCGCGGCCGGCGGGGTATTAAGTACGTAATGCAAAACGTGCGGGGCGTAGACAAAGGCTCGTTTAAAAACGGTGAGTTCGACACGGCCGCCGTGGCTGGCAAAAACCTTTACACCGGCATCGACATCGACGTGCAGCGCTATGCCGACAGCCTGATGCTAAACAAGGTGGGCGCCGTTATTGCCCTCGACCCCAGCACGGGCGAGATCATCACATCGGTATCGGCCCCTACCTACGACCCCAACCTGCTCTCGTCGCGGTTCTTCTCGAAAAATTACCGGAAACTGATCTCGAATCCGTATAAGCCCTTGATTAACAGGCCGGTTATGGCCAGCTATCGGCCCGGCTCTACCTTTAAACTGATTCAGGCGCTCATTGCCCAGCAGCAGGGGTCGCTGTTTACCAGCACCTATTATAGCCATGCCGGGTCGCCGATGCGGTGTCACTGCCGGGGGGGCAACAACCTGCGCGGGGCTGTGCAGAACTCATGCAACCCGTATTTCTACCAGGTGTTTCGGAAATACATCTACCACAATGGTAATCCGAACACGTTCAAGGCGTCGGCGTTGGGGTTGCAGGAGTGGCACGACCATGTGATCAAGTTCGGCATCGGCGAAAAGCTTGGCGTCGATCTACCCAGCGAACTGCGGGGTAACCTGCCCACTGTGGGTTTTTACGATAAAGCCTACCGCGGCGAGTTTCGGTGGAAATTCTCCAATATCTATTCGCTCAGTATTGGCGAGGGCGAATTGCTCATCAGCCCCCTTAAACTGGCTAACCTGGCGGCCACCATTGCCAACCGGGGGTGGTATATCACGCCCCATTACGTAAAGGGTATTGGCAACATGGGCGAGGGCATTCCAGAGAAATACAAAGAGAAACATTACACCGACATCGACCCGCAGTACTATCTGCCTGTAATTGAGGGTATGCGTATGGCCGTGGCGGCGGGTACAGTGAAAAAAGATGCCGATATCAACGGCATCGACCTGTGTGGCAAAACGGGCACGTCGCAAAACGCCAAGTTTGGCCACGCCCATGACCACTCGATCTTCATCGGCTTTGCGCCCATGAACAACCCGAAGATCGCTATCGCCGTGTTTGTAGAAAACGCCGGCTGGGGTGGGGTGGCTGCCGCATCGGTGGCTGCCCTGGTCGCCGAGCGGTACCTGAAGCGGAAAACAGAGGCCACCAAACTGAACGACTGGCTTCTGAAGCAGAACTACATGCCACCGCTGTCAATGCTGCCCCAACCGCGCACGTCTGCCTCCACGCCCAAGAAACCTGCCGATACGGCCACCAAAAAAGTACTACCCAAAGACTCCCTCCGCCGCCCGAAGCCTATGCTGACACTGGCAAGAGGTAATGAAAAATTGAGAATTAAGAATGAAGAATGATGGGTTTGTATGAAGGCTTGCCCATTCTTAATTCTTAATTCTGCATTCTTAATTCCATAATGGCCCGTAACGCTGAAGTAACTCGTAATATCGATACTCTGACGGTGGTGCTGTACCTGGGCTGTGTGCTCATGGGCTGGCTCAATGTGTATGCCGCCGTGTATAGCCCCGAAGAGCAAACGCACCTTTTCGACATGAGTACCAACGCAGGCAAGCAACTGCTCTGGATCGGCACGTCGGTGCTGCTGATCATCTGCGTACTGGTGATCGACCATAAGTTCTACGACACTTTTGCGTTTGTGTTTTACCTGTTCATGATCGGTATGTTGCTGCTGGTGATGGTATTTGGCTCCAACATCAACGGGTCGCGGTCGTGGTTCAAGTTTGGGGGATTTTCCCTCCAGCCAGCTGAGTTTGCCAAAGTGGCTACGAGCCTTGCCCTGGCCAAGTACCTCGATCAGCCGGGTATAAACCTGACCAAACAGAAAGACCTGCTCTGGGTAGGCGGCATCATTGGGCTGCCTGCCCTGCTCATTATCCTCTCAAACGAAACCGGTTCCACGCTGGTGTTTTCGTCGTTTGTGATCATGCTCTATCGTGAGGGGCTGCCCGGCTGGATTCCGCTCACGGGCATTACCCTAGCCGTGCTGCTCATTCTGGCCCTGATTGTGCCGTTTAAATTCCTCTTTGCGGGTATTGCCGTGCTGTGCATTGTGGTGATCCTGCTGCTGCCGCGCTACAACCGCAACGTCCGCAACATGGTTGGTATCGGCCTCATCGGCGTGGCCATGATGGTGACGGCCACCGGCGTCGATTTCTTCGTGAACAAGGTGCTGCAACCGCATCAGCGCAACCGCATCAAAGTGCTTATCGACCCTAACGTAGACCCGCTGGGTGTAGGTTGGAACGTGACACAAGCTAAAATTGCCATCGGATCGGGCCGCCTCGACGGTAAAGGATTCCTGGAGGGTACCCAAACCAAGTTTGATTTTGTGCCCGAGCAAAGCACCGATTTCATCTTCTGCACCATCGGCGAAGAGCACGGCTTTATCGGCAGTATGGTGGTGATTATGCTGTTTATGGCCCTGCTGAGCCGCATTGTGATTCTGGCCGAAAAGCAACGCAGCAAGTTTGCCCGCGTCTATGGCTACTGCGTGGCGGGGATCATCTTTTTCCACGTGATGGTCAATATCGGCATGACCATTGGCCTGATGCCCGTCATTGGCATCCCCCTGCCCTTTTTCAGCTACGGTGGTTCCTCGCTCTGGTCCTTCACCATCCTGCTCTTTATATTCCTTAAACTCGACTCAAGACGGACAAATTCGCTGTTCAGTTAGGCAACCACGTCGAGGCTCCAATAAGGATTATGCAAAAGAAGCCTAAATCCATTCCTATAAATACGATTGCCGACGAGGTTAACACTGGCATTGCCATTGAAAAAATAGCCATTACCGATTTACCGGAAGAGCATATACTAGACGCAAAAAGATCGCACCGTGAAGATCGGCATACATTTTTTTTGCTTGAAAAGGGAGTAGTTGCTATTGAAATTGATTGTCAAAAGCAGTTGATCAGATCGCCCGCCGTCGTTTACATTCACCCAAATCAGGTGCATCGAATTCTATCCTTTGAACAGGTACTAGTAAGCAGTTGGGCAATCGATAATGAACAGTTAAATCCTGCGTATCTGACGTGGCTGGAAGCAATTACACCGGTAAAGCCATTGCCTTTAAACAAAGAAACATTTTCGCTTATTTCTGAAGCGGTATCACTCTCTATAAAATTGTTTAAACTAAAAAATGATAGGTTATATCATTCGCTGATAAAAGATAGTTGCAACGCCCTGGTGGGGCTTGTTATTTCGAACTATGTGGCACATGCCGGCGCAATAGACAAACTGTCGAGGTCAGATACTATTACCAAACTATTCCGGGCAACCTTAGACCGTCATTTTGCTACTAGCAAAAAACCAGCAGACTATGCGCAACGGCTCAATATATCCACTCCTTACCTGAACGAATGCGTCAAAAGCACAACGGGTCACTCGGTTTCATACCACATTCAGCAGCGAATTATGCTGGAGGCAAAACGTTTGCTTTCTCATACTGATAAATCGGTAAAAGAGATCGCTCTGGAGCTGGGTTATGAAGACTACCCTTACTTCTCCAGGCTATTCGGCAAGGTTACAGGGATAGCGCCGTTGACCTTCCGGAACAAAAACTGCGATTAGTCCAACACGTACCCTCTATTGTCATTGGCTGCCCCTAACACGCACCATTCCTTTGCACAAACAAAAACTCGTGTAAAAAATGGAAACGCTGAAAGAAAAAAAAGTCCTCGTTTCAGGGGCAAGTTTTGCTGGACTGTCAACGGCTTACTGGATGAACAAATTAGGTTATAAAGTAACCGTTGTTGAACTGGCAAATGGACTAAAAAAGGGCGGTACGCCTGTTGACATCCGCGAACAGACCGTTGATATTGTCAGGCGGATGGGGCTACTTGAGCAGATCAAAGCAAATAGCCTCCGCATGGAATTGATGGAATTTAAAAATGCCGATGATGTGACGGAGGGGTCAATGAAATTACAGAATAACGCTGAAGACAGTACGGATGATGACTGCGAAATTGAAAGAGACATGCTGCTCAGCATCTTGTTCGATACTGTAAAAAGCGATGTCGATTTTATCTTCAATAACAGCATCACAGTGTTGACAGAAACAGATGAGACTGTTCAGGTCACATTTAAAGATGGTGCTCAACAATCCTTCGATCTAGTGTTCGGTTGTGATGGACTACACTCAACGGTGAGAAAAATTTGGTTTGGTCCCGAAACCGATTATTCTCATTTTCTAGAACAATATTTTTCTATCACTATCGTAAATAAATTGCTAATCAGGCAAAATACATCGCAGTTGTATAATGTGCCCGGTAAGGCAGTGATACTCAATGCCTACAACAATAAGACGGATATTGTGCTGTGTTTCTTTTCAGAAAAAGAAATCCCTTACGATTACCGCAATGAAGAACAGCAGCGGAAAATTATTGTGGAACAGTTTTGCAGCCAAAAAAGCTGGCGAATTCCACACTTACTAGACGAAGTAAAAAGTGCTGAAGCGTTTTACTTCGATAAATTATGTCAAATAAAAATGCCTTCTTGGACAAAAGGTCGGGTGGCGTTGGTTGGTGATGCCGGTTATTGTGCTTCGCCCGCTGCCGGCATGGGTGGTTCATTGGCGATACATGGCGCTGCCGCATTAGCCGACGCGATGCTAAAACATGATGGCAATTATGCATTGGCCTTTCAGGATTACAATACTGCTTTGCGTCCCTTTATTGAGGAGGTGCAGGCAAATGCTGTAAATTTTGGACTAAACATGCTTGTTCCCAGAACCGAAGAGGCCATTCGGATGAGAAACACGCAAACAGACCACTTTTAAGTAGGCACTGACTCGTTCATTTCTCCATCGTGGCGCGGCCGAGGTAGATCTCGTCTCCATTCAGGCGTACGGTGGTGTAGAACCGGTACCCATTGTCGACGTAGCGGACCATAAGGCTCGTTTTCTGGGCGGGCTTGGCGTAGGGCATACTGGCCGCAATCAGAATCTGGTTGCCTTTCACAATAGCCCTGGCATAGGGTAAGCCCCTGGTTTTGATCTGGTTAGAGTTGTATTTATACCAGTTCTGCCCCCCGTCATACGAACACTCCGTGTTCTGATTCAGAAACGTAGCATCGTTGGTGAACATGTCGCCGTGGTGCTTGAAGAGGCGCCACAGGCCGTGGATGAAATGCTCGTAGCAGGCATAGACCCGGTCGCTGTCGAGGCCCTGCCGTTCGGGGTCTTTAGGCGTGGGCTGATCGGGGTGAATCTCTACCAGGTCGTCCCAGAAAATGCAGCCGTAAGCCCCCGTCATAAAGTAGAAAACGGCCGTTCCTTCGGCCACGGCGGGGGGAGCCGGGTTCGAGGCCTTATGGCTGTTGTTGAACGGCCCCTGCGTATTGAACATCCAGACGTACCCAAGCCGGGGCTTGTTCGACAGGCGGATGTTGTTTTCCTGCTCTGCCAGCACACTCGCCAGCCAATGCCGGTCGGCGTCGCCGGTATGTGGTATCGTGTAGTCGAAGTCGGGGTAGACGTAATAACAGCCAACCATCTGAAAATCAACGTAGTCGGAGAATGATTTGCCCACAATGTCGTCGGGCATACCGCGCTGCCTAGAAGTAGACGTGTGCCGGGCTTTCATGTCCCAAAGCGGAAAAGGCGCCTTTGCGTCGTAGTCCATGGCCCGCGAATAGCCGAAGCCATTGAGGGGCGTGGGACCGATGGAGCCTATCTGGGTGCGAGGGTCGGCCAGGTCGCGGGTGGCCTTCACAAAATAGGTGTAGAGGTTGGCTTGTTCCTGCAAGACATTGTCGGGAACGCCTTCATTTTCAATGTCGAAAAAGATTTTGCTATATCCGCTTTTATCCCGCCCGTTGGGGCAGTCGTTGTAGGTCTGGCACGACCCCGCCAGCCCCTGAATGGCCGAATAGATGTTCTGGAGCTTGTTGGGATTGCCTGGCATGGGCCGGAAGTACGTTTCGGGGGCCAGCTTGCCGTCGCCCGCCCAGGGAATGTTGTAGGGGTTCAGCCGAAAATGGTGCTGCCCCACGCCGTCGGTGCGCTGATCGAAGGTGAGGCGACTTTTCCAGCCGGGCTTGATATTGTTGGGGTCGCGGGCCACTTCTTCGTCCCACACCATCCGCGTACGGTCAATCGACGAAAACCCCCGCCGGAAGAGCTTGTCCCATTCGTTGCCCAGGTGCAGGTTACGCCCCGCCGCGCAGAACGTGATGGAGCGGGTCTTGGGCAGGGTGAAGTCATCGACCACGTCGAGGCTCCAGTATCCTTTGCGAGTGGTGGGCGTGAATTTACTACGGGGCGTGGCCGTCAGCGGCGTCTCGTCAGGCAGTTTCCCCACCACGGTAGCCCCCGCCGAGTGCACCATCCGGTCGGAACTGGTAAAAAACACGCTGCCCGAAACAGCCGTGAGCAAGATTAATAGTAGACGCATGGTGGTTTTGGACATGACAAGGTAGTGATAAGTGGTGAGTGGTAAACGGTGAGTTTGCTTCCGCCAGAGCAGGCACGCTGGCGGAAGCAAACTCACCGTTTACCACTCACCACTTATCACTCATCAATATACCGTCTTGTAATGGGCTGGTAGGAGTCGATGCGGCGGTCGCGGAGGTAGGGCCAGGTGGTGCGGTAGCGGTCGGTTTGGGCCAGATCAATTTCCTGCACGTGCACAACCTCCTGATCGTGAGGGGCCAGGTACAGTAATGACCCAAATGGATTGGCCACAAACGAGCCGCCCCAGAACTGCTGATCGGCCTCGCGACCTACGCGGTTCACCGATACAACGTGTACACCGTTGGCAATCGCATGGCTTCGCTGAATTGTTTGCCAGGCATTGTACTGTTCGGTGTTCTGCGCAGGGTCAATTTCGTTAGTATCCCAACCAATGGCGGTAGGGTATACCAGCAGTTCGGCCCCCATTAGCGCCGTAATTCGGGCCGCTTCGGGGTACCATTGGTCCCAGCAGATGAGTACCCCCACGCGGGCAAACTTGGTGTCGAACACCTTATAGCCGAGGTCGCCGGGGGTGAAATAGAATTTCTCGTAGTAGCCGGGGTCGTCGGGGATGTGCATTTTCCGGTACTTGCCCAGGTAGGTGCCGTCAGCGTCGAGTACAGCGGTGGTGTTATGGTAAAGTCCCTGCGCTCGTTTCTCGAAGAGGGAGGCCACGATCACGACGCCTAGTTCGCCCGCCAGCGCGGCCATGCGGTCGGTGGTGGGGCCGGGGATGGCCTCGGCCAGGCTGAAGTTATGGTGGTCTTCTACGTCGCAGAAATACAGCGAGGTGAAGAGTTCCTGCAAGCAAACGATCTGCGCGCCCTGCGCGGCGGCCTCCCGGATGCGGCCCTCGGCCTTGTCGACATTTGCGGCCACGTCCGCTTCGCATGCCATTTGAACCAGACCGATTTTTACTTTTTTAGACATGGATGTGTTTAATGTGTAGTAGCTGGCGTAAAGACCCCCGACCTGTCGGACCGCCTTCAGGGCGGGGGTCTTTACGCTATGGAAACAAACCCCATTCTACCCCTCCCTGTTCCGATTTACCCCACCAGTGCCTTTTCGGCGGCAATGGCTTTTTCGGCACCGAAGCCGGCCATGGCGCTGTTCATGGCAGCCACAATAACGTCATTCATTAGGTTGCCGATGCTGCCTTCGTGGGTGTGGTGGAGCGTGCGCGGGGGGACGTAGGTATGTTCGGCGATTTCTTTGCCCACGCGCCCATACGCTTCGCGGAAGGGTACGCCGCTCAGGACCAGTTCGTTCACGCGTTCCACGCTGAAGAGCAGGTCGTATTTCTGGTCGTCGAGTAGGTTGGGTTTTACCTGAATGTGTTCGAGCATGAAATCGGCAATGTCCAAGCAGTCGAGGATATCGTCGAAGGCGGGCATGAGCACTTCTTTCAAGAGTTGCATGTCGCGGTGGTAGCCGGAGGGCAGGTTACTCATCACCAGCGTCACCTCCATGGGCAGGGCTTTCAGGCGGTTGCACTTACCCCGGAGCAGCTCGGCCACGTCGGGGTTTTTTTTGTGCGGCATGATGCTGCTGCCCGTGGTGAGTCCGTCGGGCAGGGTCAGAAACCCGAAGTTCTGGCTGTTATACAAACAGATATCCATTGCCAGCCGGGCCATTGTGGTAGCCACGGCGGCCAGGGCGTTGAGGGCGGTCTGCTCCGTCTTGCCCCGGCTCATCTGGGCGTAGACCACATTGACGTGAAGTCCCTCAAAACCAAGCAGTTCGGTGGTCAATGTCCGGTCTAGCGGGAACGACGAGCCGTAGCCCGCGCCCGACCCCAGCGGGTTGCGGTTGGCAAAGCGGTAGGCTGTTTGTAGGGCCAGCATATCGTCGGACAGCGCCTCGGCGTAGGCACCAAACCACAGGCCAAACGACGACGGCATGGCAATTTGCAGGTGCGTGTAACCCGGCAGCAGGTCGTCTTTATGCTCTTCGGAACGGGCAATGAGCCTATCGAACACGCGCCGCGTGGCCCCGGCTACTTCCCACAGCCGCGACCGGGTAAACAGTTTCAGGTCCACCAGCACCTGATCGTTCCGCGACCGGCCCGAATGGATTTTCTTACCCACGTCGCCCAAAGCCCTCGTCAGCAGCATCTCCACCTGCGAATGCACATCTTCCACGCCGTCTTCGATCACAAACTGCCCCGACAGCGTCTGCGGGTACAGTTTCCGAAGTTCAGAGGCAAGTAATTCGTATTCAGCAGGCGTGAGCAGCCCAATGGTGCTAAGCATCTGGGCGTGGGCCAGGTTGCCGAGCACGTCGAACGGAGCGAGGTAAAGGTCCAGCTCGCGGTCGCGGCCCACGGTAAA
This sequence comes from Fibrella aquatilis, assembly GCF_017353255.1. GTDB lineage: Bacteria > Bacteroidota > Bacteroidia > Cytophagales > Spirosomataceae > Fibrella > Fibrella aquatilis. The sequence continues at coordinate 423,445 of NZ_JAFMYU010000003.1, forward strand.
GCGATCTATTTCGTCAGACACCACGGTGCCTTCTTTTTGCCAGAGACGTGTCAAAGAGTGAAAGAGTGAAAGAGTGAAAGAGCGCATACGGCGCCGGGTGCAAAATTATCCAGAGTTTCGGGGATATGGGGTTGTCTTCTGAAAATGGCTGAGGCGGCTTCGTGCTGTGTGGCTTCGCGCTTTAGGCTTCGCACTACGTGCCGGAACGCTGGACCG
>NZ_JAFMYU010000030.1 GCF_017353255.1 Fibrella aquatilis
TTAGACTTTAGACATTGAACCTGAAACTTACAGATGAATGTCGTACGCCTTTAGTTTATTGTACAGCGTCTTGCGGTCAATATTTAGTACCTCCGCTGCTTTGGTTTTGTTATAGCCGGTTTTCTCCAGCACCTTCAGAATAGCAGCCCGCTCGGCGCTTTCCGATACAGATTTCAGATTACCACCCTGCGTAGGCTGCTGCATGACGGGCATAGACCCTGGTCGCACTGAATCCATCACAAACCCGGCGGTGTCGTCAGACGTGATGTAAGTAGGTGAGGTGATTTCGTGGGGTAGTACATCAACCTGCACGTAATCGCCTTGAGTAAGTAGTACAGCCCGTTTCACCACGTTTTGCAGTTCGCGGAGGTTACCGTACCAGTAGTATTCTTTAAACTTGTCGCGTACCTCCTCATCAAAACCCAGCACGTCTTTCTCTAGTTGCCGGTTGGCCAGTTCTAGAAAGTGGTCGGCGAAAAGCATGATATCAGCTTTGCGCTCGCGCAGGGGAGGCAGGTCAACAGTAAACTCGTTGAGGCGGTGAAAAATGTCTTCCCGGAAGCGGCCCTGCCGCACAGCCTCGCGCAGGTCTTCGTTGGTAGCACAGAGAATACGAACGTCAACGCTGATGTCTGTGTTGCCACCTACCCGTTTGATCTTACGTTCCTGCAATACCCGCAGCAGCTTGATCTGATTTTCGTAAGACAGGTTTCCGATCTCATCCAGAAATAACGTACCCCCGTTGGCATATTCGAAGCTACCCATCTTGTCGGACATAGCTCCGGTGAAAGCTCCTTTCACGTGACCAAAAAGTTCGCTGCCTGCCAACTCCTTCGACAGTGCTCCACAGTCGATGGCCACGAATGGCTTTTCGGCGCGTTTGCTGCTGAGGTGGATGGCGTTGGCCACAAACTCTTTGCCGGTGCCGGTTTCGCCCGTAATAATCACCGACATGTTGGTGGGGGCAATTAACTCAACATGCTTTTGGAGCTGTTCGGCGGCGCGGCTTTTCCCAAAAATAAATCGTTTGCCATCGGGTGCCAATGAAGGCCGGGCGGCTTTGCCTACTTTGGTATGGCCCGCCGACGAGTCCGTTGCGGTGACCGCAGGCAGGACAGTAGCATTTTTTTTGTCGAGTGCCCCCCTAATTGTGTACAGGATCTCGTCGGGCAGCAGGGGCTTGGTGACATAGTCGAAGGCACCATATTTCAGGGCCTGCACGGCAATGCGCACATCCGAATAGCCCGTAATGATAATAACGGCAGTGGCGGGACTGAGCACCTTAATGCGGCGCAACATATCCAGACCATCAGTGTCGGGTAATTTGAAATCACAGATAACCAGATCGTACGTTTCGCGGCGTAACAATGTAAGGCCGTCTTCGCCCCGCTGGGCCGAGGCTGTCTTATACTTTTGCTTACCCAAAAAACGCTCTAACAACACACAGATGTCGTTATTATCGTCAATAATCAATATTTTTTCCATAAGCAGAATGCCCATCTCAGGGACACTCGTTAAGGCGGTCAGTTGATGAATGGTGGGAACAAGCCGTTGGTATAACAGCCTGTAGTTGGCAACCCTAACTAGCAACAACAACCAGCCCGAGTCTGGTTTCGTATGTACCGGCAAACGGCGGCAAACCAGCCCTGCGGGCGTTGCCCGGCTAAATCTGAATTGATTCCAGCGCCTGCTCTACCGTTTTGCGGGTAAATGGCTTGCCCATAAAGTAGTCGGCACCCTGATCTGTAGCCCGTTTGCGTTCGGCAGCCCCATCAAAAGCACTGATCATGACCACTTTAGCCTTTTCCGGCGAACTGTCTTCGCGCTTAATCAACGGTAGCAAATCGAAGCCTAGGCCATCGGGCAGGTTAAGATCCAGAAATACGGCATCGAAATGTTGCCGACTCAGGCACTGGCGACCATCTTCCAAAAAATGAGCACAGGTAGGCTGATAACCTAACCGGCGCAGTAACCCAGATAATAATAGGCAAATATCAGCTTCGTCATCTACGATGAGTACGTGCTTCGTAGTCATATTCTTCTTAGTGTTCGGCACAAACGCGTGTCCGATTGCCGAACTAGGTACAATTACTCCAGTCATATTATGCGTTCGTTACGTTTTTCATTCACGCTGTCATATTATCTCTATAAAATATAATGCCTAACTTCTTGATTAGGTCTAACTTAAGCACTTATAACGCCTAAATGCCCCATTAAGAAGCAGTTATACCCAATCCTGACGAATGCTGAGCCAGCACATTTCATATAGCCTTTGTAGAGTGTGGGGAATTATGTAGAGCTATTTACAGTCCTGATTTCCCAATTTGGGGAAAATTTTCCCCAACCGCCTTCAGCTAATGTACCTCCGCTTTTTTTGGCACGAGCAAAAAAAAGGGCCTAAAGGCCTCATTTACACCCCAAATGGCACATTCGCCCTATAGTCAGGTGATACAGGTCATGCATCTGGCACAGAATTTTCTAAAGGGATATCAGAACACGAGACACTGATGTTCTGATTTACTCAACACAAAATAACGTTATGGGAAATTTGCTATACACTATTGCTGTGATCTTGGTGATCATCTGGGCGCTGGGCTTCTTAGGATTCAACAGCTTTGGAATGGGAAGTTTGATTCACGCACTACTCGTTATAGCAATCATAGCGGTCGTGTTCAGGCTGATTAGCGGACGTGGCGTTTGAGGCAAAAGCCAATCACGTAGTTCGCTAGTCGAATAGCCGACCAGGCAGATGAGCCAATTTTATTGCCCAAAGCCTGCAAAACATAGTCACTTCACGAAGTGGTACGTTTAGGTTTAGGTGGTTTCATTTTAGGTTAAGTACAAGTTACGGTGGGTACGGAATCCCTGCGCCAATTTGAGCGCAGGGATTTTTATTTGTAGTCATTGGTCATTCGCTTCGCTGTCATTCGTCGTATTCAGCTAAGAATGACGAATGACAGCGAAGCGAATGACCAATGACTATAAAGACAACATCTCTTTGAACCGGATCGCTTGGCGGCGGCTGATTTCTACTTTGTCATTACTGCCGCGCAGCGTGACCAGCAGGCCACCGCTAAACCAGGGTTCGATCTTCTCGATCCACTGCAAATTGATGATATGCTTGCGGTTGGCGCGGAAATACGTGGCCGGGTCGAGGCGGTCTTCCAATGCATTCAACGATTTGAGTACCAGGGGCTTCTGGTCGTCGAAATAGAGCCGGACGTAGTTACCCATCGACTCGAACAGGCGCACTTTGCCCAGCTTCACAAACCAGCATTTTTCGCCGTCTTTCACAAACACCTGGTCATTTTCGCCCAGCAGTTTCGAGCCGTCTTTAGGCACGTGGGGGCCTTCCGGAGCCTGACCGTGGTTGAGTTCTTCCTCTACCCGATGAATGGCCTCCGTAAGCCGCGCTAAGTCAACGGGCTTGAGGAGGTAGTCGAGGGCATTGAACTCGAATGCCTTAATAGCATATTCGTCGTAGGCGGTGGTGAAGACCACTTCCGGTGCCTTGCCTTCAATAGCCTGGAGCAGCTCGAAGCCATTTTTGCCAGGCATCTGAATATCCAGAAATAGCAGGTCGGGCTGGAGGTTTTCGATCATGGGCAGGGCCTCGTCGGCATTGGCGGCTTCGCCAACGATCTGCACCTTGGGCATGTTCTCCAGCAACCGCCGGAGTTCGTTGCGGGCCAGCCGCTCGTCGTCAATGATGATGGTTCGCATGGGGGTAAGCACAGGGCTGAGAGCATAGAGCCGAGAGTTTAGAGCCTGTCTCTCAGTTCTACGCCCTCACCTCCGCGCCCTTTAGTTTAAAAACAGTATCCGATTGTTGGGGAATATGGACGTCGGCGAGGACCACGCCGGGGGACTCCTGATGAATGGAAAAGTGGGCATCGGGGCCGTAGAGCAAGTCGAGGCGCTGATTGGTGTTTTTCAGCCCAAACCCACCCGACGCTTCTTTGTCGCCCAGCGTGCCGGTGTTCCGAATCAGGATGCGCAGTTCGTCGCGGCCCTGGGCGGTGGTTTCTACGTGGGCGTGTAGTTCTACAAAACCCCCGCTTACTTCTTTAGACACCCCGTGCTTAATGGCATTCTCGACCAGCGTTTGCAGCATCATGGGGGGCACCTGCCAGTACATAGCCCGCGCATCGACGTCGATCAGGCTTTGCAGGCGGTCTTCATAGCGCACTTTTTCCAGCGCCAGGTAGTCGTCTACGGTTTTGATCTCTTCGCGCAGGTCAACAGTTTTGCGGCGGTCGGCCAGGAGCGAGTTGCGGAGGATATTTGAGAGCTGGGTGATGCCCTGCTGCGCCTTTAGAGGATTTTCGTACACCAGCGCCCGGATGCTGTTGAGGGCGTTGAACATAAAATGCGGGTTCAACTGCGACCGAAGCACCTTAGCTTCCGTTTCGCGGATAGAGGTTTTGAGCAGAATTTTCTCGATCTCGGCGTCGCGGGTGCGCTCTACGTAATGGTAGGCCGTGTAGCTCAGAATCCAGGCCAGCATGGTCTTTACCCAGCTCGCCATGTTGGCCATAAACGCCGACAGATCGTGCAGTTGCGGGTTCACGATTAACTCCTGATCGAAGGGGAAATTGATGAGCGTCATGATGAGGGCCAGCACCAGCACCGACACCAGCACGCGGGGGGCCAGTTGGAAGAACGGCAGCCGCACCCAGTTCCACCGCTGAATCATGATCCGGTATACGTTGGTGAGGCTAATGCCCAGCACGATGTTGGCAATGGAGAGGTAAAACATGTTTACCTCAAAGCCCTCGTCGATCCAATAGATCACAAACTCCGTCAGGATGAGGAGCGTCCAGCCCACAATTTGGCAGAACCAATATATACGTTGTTTCGACATGCAGGCAACAGACACAGTGGGCCAAAGCCCAATGACGAAGCTACACAAACCGACGCGGCAATGCCTGCGTGTTTATACCAACCCCCTTTTCCGGGCTGATGAGGGGGTTTATAACCGTGATAAGTGGTAGGGGCGGCTAGTGGTAGCTGCTCACGGCCAGCAAATGCGACGTATCGTTGACTACGTCGAGCGTGAACTGCGTGGTGTCTTCGTCGTAGGTGAGCTTGTAGAGGCAGAGGTTACTGTGCTCGAAGGTATCCATCCGGGCCAGGGGTTTGCCCAGCAGCCACGACAGCAAAATGCGCATGGCCCGGCCGTGCATGGCAATCAGCACCGGCGATTCGCCCGTTTGGGCCAGGATATGAGCCATGGCAGGTCGCTGACGCGCTACCACCTGCTCAGGACTTTCGCCCTGTTCGGGGGGCATAGCCGTATTGCCCGCCGACCAGTTCTCAATTAGCGTACGGTAGTATTCGTCATCGAGGGTGTTGGGAATTTTGCCTTCCATAACGCCCCAGCTAATCTCATTCAGGCCCGCCAGCTTTTCGTATGGAATATCCAGTTCAACAAACGGCTCGACGGTTTGAAACGTACGAATGAGCGTGGAGGTGTATATTTTGGCAAAGGGCACATGCTGATAGGCCTGAAAGAAAGCTTCGGCCTGTGCCCGGCCCATTTCGTTGAGTGGTGCATCGACCCCACTACCCTGCACAATGCCCCGGCGGTTGTAGTCGGTTTCGCCGTGGCGAATAATATATAGATCTTTTCGTGCCAAAAGCCGTTGTGTTACGTAGAGCGTAACCTAATTTGGCCGCAAAATTACGGAAAAATCAAACATCATTTTTGGAGTCTTCGGTTTACTATCTTCTAAAGCCATTACCCATGAACGCCACGGTAGAGAGTTTGAATGAGATGAACAAGAACTCCATTGCAGGCCTGCTGGGCATCGAGATGGTGTCTATTGCCGATGACCTGCTGGTGGCGCGGATGCCGGTTGATGCCCGCACACAACAACCCTTCGGCATTCTGCACGGCGGGGCATCGGTGGTGCTGGCCGAGTCGCTGGGGAGTCTGGCCTCTACCATTCGCCTGCCTGATCCCGCCAGGCAACGGGCTGTGGGGCTGGAGATCAACGCCAACCACATTCGGTCGGTGCGTTCGGGCTGGGTAACTGGCCGCTGCACACCCATTCACGTAGGTCGCACCACCCACGTCTGGGACATCCGCATCACCGACGAGCAGGACCGCCTCGTGTGCATCAGCCGACTGACGGTTGCCGTTGTTTCAGTTTAGGGTCCGCTACTTCTCCCGAACCCGTCGCTGACTGGGTGGATTTGCCCGGCCAAACCGGTAGGCAATCATTCCGCTATTTAACCAGCCCGTTCCCTGTGTGATAATGGTAGCGGCATTCATCGCCGGATTGAGCGACGACTGGTAATTGACCCCAACAACGGTAGTGGGGGTAAAGCCCATCATGCGCCCCAACTGATAGCGCAGGTGAACGCGGTTACCCAGCATAAAATGGGCGTTTAGGCCCGCTTCGGCTATCCACGCTTCGGCTTGGGGAAATGTAAGGGTAAACTGAGACGTAATGACTTCAGGCTCGTTGTTGGGGCCACCGCCCGGTGTAGTTGTTGGCGAAAACTCATAGACCTCAGGTCTGAACTGGGAAAGGCCGATACCCACATGCGGACCAACGGCAACGCTGACCCCTTTGAATGGCCTGGCAATGAGCGCGTTGTAATACTGGCGAACGTACCAATGCCTCTCTGTCTGTTCCAGATCAACACTCGCCGAAATGCGTTCGGGATTGGGAAAGGTGAAGTTAACGTCCTTCGCATTGAAGATAGACCGCTGAAAACCCACCTCGGTTGTCCACCGCTCAGAAGCGTACCAACGGGCACTAATACCGATAGACTCCCGTAGCTGAGTTGGTTCGTTGAGCAACCGCCCGCCCGGATCGGCATAGGTGAATTGATACGCCCGGCTCCCCCCGTCGAGGCCAATAGAGAACCGATGATTCTTTGGCGGCGAAGCAACCCTATCCGAAAATGAACCGCCAGATACGTTGTCGAGCGCACGGCGACCAAATAAATAAGCCACAGAAATGCCGCCCGACCAGCCGGAGCCGTTGGACGTTATAACGGCCCGGTTGGTGACGCCCGGCGCAAATGACGAAACATACTCGACATTGGTACGTATGGTCGTGCCAAAGCCCTGATGCCACCCGCCCTGATACCGAATTTGCCAACGCTCGCCCAGCATACCATTTAGGTGAAAGCCTATTTCGGTGGAAAATGTGGTGCGGTTGGGGTATGTAGAGGTAGCTACACTGCTAATTGTCTCGGTTTGGCCACGCACTAAATCAGGCGCAAATGCACTAAAATCACGAATAGACCCACCACTCGAATTTGTTTTGTGCGTGCTAAAAGCCCCACCAGCATACAGGCCAGCGGCCACGCCAAGAGACCGATTAATTCGGAAATTGATAGGTGTGTAGTACTGCCTGACTGTATATTGAGGCCGCCGTCCGGGTCGGTCGAGAAAAAGTATTCTACTTCCTGCTACAGGAAAACTGTAATTAATGGTTGGCTGAGGTGTTTGGATAAAATCAATGCCCACCTCACTGCTCCAACGGGCAGAAGGCGACCAGCGGGCAACTATTGACCGACGTATATGACTACCATCAATGCTGGTCATCAGGCGTTGGGTTGGGTCATTGACAGTATATAAGTCCTGCTTGGCCACAAGACCTAATGCAATTGAAAAAGGCTTTTGTTGAGCGTGTGCCAACCACGGCAGGAGAGTGAACGAGAGCAAAAAGCGATGACGGTTCATAACAGTGGTGGATAGGCCGCTCAGACGGGCTGGGGCCTGTTTTTTGTAAACGACACGTTACCACTAGTGTTTTGGTGTAGTGTATGTATCTGCCATAAAATAGTTGCTTCTAATGCTAGTCTAATGACTGTCACATAGACCGGTTCAAAACCACTCACTAACTATTCGACACGTTTACGCAATAGTCAGTTAATCAACTCATTGCAACTACTAATCTCGCGTATCTGCTTTCCTTCCCGGCAGGTATGTAAGACCATGAAACGATTATTGCGTGTACTGGGCGGCTTGTTAGCCCTGCTGATTGTATTGGCCATTGCCGGACTGACTTACGTAAAATTAGCCCTGCCCAACGTGGGTCCGCCACCCACGCTCACCATCCGTACCGACTCGGCGCAACTGGCGCGGGGGCATTACCTGGCCAACCACGTGGCCGTGTGCGTAGACTGCCACTCTACCCGCGACTGGACCAAGCTCAACGGGCCAATTATAGCGGGTACCGAAGGCAAAGGCGGCGAAACGTTTGCCCGCGAGATGGGCTTCCCCGGCAACTTTTATTCCGCCAATATCACCCCGGCCAGCCTCAGTAGCTGGAGCGACGGCGAGATCTACCGCGCCATTACCACCGGCGTTAGCCGCGACGGCCATGCCCTGTTTCCGGTAATGCCCTACAAGAGCTTCGCCCAGGCCGACCCTGCTGATATTCAGGCTATTGTAGCCTACGTACGGTCGCTGAAACCGATTGAGAACAAGAGTATTCCGGCGGCAGAACCCGATTTCCCGATGAATTTTATCCTGAACACCATGCCTGCCAAAGCCACACCCGGCCACCTCCCCAACCCGGCCAACACCGTGGCGTATGGCCGTTACCTGATCACGATGGCCTCGTGCGGCGACTGCCATACGCCCGTCGACGGGCAGGGGCAACCCCTGCCGGGTATGACCATGGCTGGCGGACGAGTTTTTCCGCTACCCACGGGCACGGTGCGTTCGGCCAATATCACCCCTGGCGAAACCGGTATTGGCGCCTACACCCGCGAGGCATTCATTGCTAAGTTTAAGGCCTATGCCAACACCGACGTGGCCGCGCCCGCCGTGGGCGAAGATGGCTTTAATTCGGTCATGCCCTGGGCTATGTATTCGGGCATGACCGAGCAGGATCTGGGCGCAATCTATGACTACCTGCGCACGGTGAAACCCGTGACGAACAAGGTGGAGCGCTTTACGCCAAAAGCTAAACTGGTAGCCAGCCGATAGGCTTTGTTGCGTTTGGGGTTAAACCTTTGGTCGGGCAAGGTCTCTAACCGGCAGTTTTAACCCCAAACGCAACGACCATGAACCGCATTCAGTTGCTTTCTGCCGCCTACTTGCTGCTGAGCCACATGAGCCTGGCCCAGCCTGTTAACCAGGGAGCCTACAACCAGCCTGCCTATCCGCGCAACTACGGTGCCAATGGCGGCTATGACCGCCGTAGCGATATCTTCCGCATTGAACGCCTGGACCGGATCGTTGACCTGAACGGCTACCAGAAGCGCGACCTCTTTCGCCTGGAACAATACTACGACCGCCAGTTTTCAACGGCCCCACCAGCTCCCGGTGCTTATCAGCAGTTGATGTGGCAAAAAAGCCAGGACGTGCTATCTATCCTGACGCCCATCCAGCGCGACCGCCTGCTTGCCTTCGAGCAATACCGGGCTTATAACGGCAACGGCTATGGTGGTAATGGCTATGGCAACGGATACGGCAGCAACTATGGCCGTGGCAACGGCAAAGCCTGGGGTCGTCGGTGGTAAAAACGTAGTCGGTAGCTTTCCGTTTCCAGTTCATTCACTCCATGAAAAAGCCTGCCTTCATAATCGGAGGCAGGCTTTGTTTTTTTGGGGAGTTAGAGCAGGGGGTTATCACCAACCAACCATCATTTCGCCTCCGTGGCCAAGGTGCGTTCGTAGGTACGGTTGGCGTCTTCCAGGAATTTGCCCGTCACCCAGCCAATGTCCGAATCGCGGATGAAAACGAAGCGTTTGGGCACGGTTGTGTTGTCGTAGGCCCGCACTACGGCGTCGAGCCAGAGTGCACCGGCAATGATTTGTTTCTCGTTGAATTGCGTTTGTACGCTGGCAAGGTCTTTTTCGGCTTTCTGCCGAATGGCCGAATCCGTCAGGTCGGTCAGGTCGGGGTGAGTCAGCGCCTGGTAGTTGGTAAGGGCCAGCCGCTTAAACCGTTCCACATCCGACATGGTTAGCGGCACAGCCGTGAGACCCGCCTTTTCGGGGTGGAGGTAAGCTACCATTGCCCAGGCGATACCCCCGCCAAAGCCCACCGTGCGGCGTTGTTGCAGACCCACGCGCCCAGTGGCAAAGGATACGTTCAGCGAACTGTCGGCGATGGATTTCACCACGCGTTGCGCCGCCTCGCGGTAGGCAGGTATGTCCAGCGTGTTGCCTTTGTCGATCAGGCTCACCAACGATTTAGTGCCGTAGGGAAAGCTCAGCGCGTGAAAAGTCCGGTCAGCATCGTAATAGCCCCCTTTGGTGTTGCCGCTGCCAATGTCCATGCACGAGGTGGTAGGCCACAGTTTGCGCGGAATGGCCCCCACCGTAAAGAGTTCTGCCTCACGGGCGGCGGTCAGGCTGGTGTCGCAGAGTGCGCCCTTGGGCAGTTCAGCCGCCAGGAGATCATAGAGTTGTTTGCGACGGCCCGGCGTTTTGCCAAAGCCTTCGTTGATACCACTGCTGAAAGCCACGTAAACCCGGTCGTTGGGAATACCATACCGCCGGATGGAGTCGACGTAGGCCCGGAGCACGTCGCGGCCGTTTTCAAAGGCCTGGTCGGTACCCGAAATAAGCGTCACGTTGGGCGGCAGCGGTTTGGCCCGGATAGTCTTGGTGTAGAACCCGTCTTCGAGTTTGGTGCTGAAAATGGCCAGCTTAATTCCCGACGAGCCGATGTCGATGCCCGCATACAGCTTTTTGTCCGTGGCCTCGTCGATCAGCTCATTCATAGCCGTTTCGCTGGCCTTGTATTTCAGGAGTTTGTAGAGCAACTGCGCCTTCTGAAAATAGCGCACGGCATCGGTGGTGTTTTCCTGGTCTCGGTAGGCCAACCCCAGATTTTCGTAGGCAACGGCTTCCCAGTAAAGGTCTTTTCGCCCCACGGCGGGCAACGCACGTAACAGCATCTCGATGGCCTGCTGTGGCTTGTCGACCTCGCGAAGGGTGTTACCGAGCTTAATAAACCGGATGGCTTCAGGTATGGTGGGGGCTTTCTGCGCCAGACCCGGCACCAGACCCAGCAAGACCAATCCGCTCAGCAGCAGGCCTAAACAGCATCTATTTTTCATGAACGTTGTGTAACAGAGGGGCACCTGATAACAGGTCCGAAGGTAGAAAAAAGTAGCTCGGCGTTGGCCTCTTTAGCCAGAAAACGCCTGTATGGCCCCGCCCGTGGGGTTGCTTTTACGTGTGGCAGTGCCGTTCTTGAGGGTATCATTGCCCTACCAGATAGCACACTGATACCCCTCCTACTCCATACGTTATGATGTTACAGATGCTAGGTACTGCCTGTCTGCTGGCTACCCCGCTTGCCTACGGCCAGCCATCGGTTTCGCCCGTTACGGTGCCTGTTGAACTGCTGAAAAAGCATGTGTACTTCCTGGCTTCCGACAGCCTGAAGGGGCGCGAAACGGGTACGCAGGGGCAGCGCGACGCCGCTATTTATTGTTCACGGACCTTCAGGCAAAATCGGTTATCGCCCTTTTTCATGGTCGATTCAGGCAGTGCCTCCTTTCGCAGCACCTACCCATTTGTCAGCACCGACGTAGCCATGTTTGGGCAACGTATGCCGGGGCAGGCCGGGAGCCGGTCGGCATTGCCCACCACCATCACCCGCTTTGAACTCACAGACCCGCCCCGCAACCACCGCGATAGTATGCGGGTGTTGTATGGGCAAAACGTAGGTGGCCTCCTCCTGGGTACTGACCTGAAACAGCAGGTGGTCATCATCTCGGCGCATTACGACCATTTGGGTCGAAAAGGTGGGCAGATTTTCCCTGGCGCCGACGACAACGGATCGGGAACAGCCTCGGTATTGAGCATTGCCGCCACCTTCGACAGCCTGGCCCAGCAGGGTATCAGGCCCCGGCGCAGTGTGCTGTTTCTCCTGTTTTCGGGCGAAGAGGGTGGTCTGATCGGCTCAGCCTATTTCACCACTCATTGCCCCCTGCTGACCGACCAGATTGTCTGCGACCTAAACGTAGACATGGTGGGTAGGGTAGATGACGCGCATCGTAAAAAGCCCGCCTACTGCTACCTTATTTCAGGTGAACGAGACGGCGGGCTTCGGAAGGTGGTAGACAGAGCCAATAAACAGTCGGTGAACCTGGAACTGAACTTCGACTACGACACCCCCACCGACCCAAACCAGTTTTATTACCGATCTGACCACTACAATTTCGCCAAATACGGCATCCCCATTCTCTTCTTCATGGACGGCCTCCACCCCGACTACCACCGCCCCACCGACACCGCCGACCGCATCAACTACGAAGTCCTTCAACAACGCGCCACCCTGGTCTTCCAAACCGCCTGGCTTATGGCGAATGAGTAAGGGATGTTCAACGTCTAAAGTTTAAGGTCTAACGTTGCTTCGCCGGTCCGCCGGTGTGGCTCTGCTCTTCTGCACCTTGGCCCGTGTCTCCACGGGCCTACTCCGCCGGAGGTACGCCTTTGCTGACCGGTCCGCCGGTGCGGCCAGCTTAGGCCCGTGGAGACATGGGCCAGGGTGCAAAACGCGAAGCAACTTTGGACGTTAGACCTTGGACCTTGAACACTCTTAAGGTACAAACTCCACGATGACGCGTTTGTAGCGGGTTAGGGCCGGGCTGCCTTTGTCGGTCACTTTCAGGATAAAATGGGCCGTTTGGGGGCTGTCTACTTTTGGGGCTACCAGCGTGTGCATATTGTACAGATTCGGCGAAAACGGAGTGAACGGCACCTTGCCCCGGTACGTGCCCGCTTCGGGATACTGGAACCAGTAATAACTCATCGAATCGCCGTCGGGGTCGTAGGTGCCGTCGGCGTCGAGTTTGAAGAGCGCACCTGATTTGACGGTCAGCCGGTCAGGGTGATTCAGTTTGGGAACGGGCGGATGGTTGGCCCCTTTGTAGGGTTTGGTAGTCCAGTCGATGCGCGCGGCGAAGTCGTTCTGGCATTCGGTCCGCCAGCGCCAGACCGTGGCCTGCGCCGAGGTGTAGATCACGGTGTCGGGCACGAGGGGCCGTCCCCAGGCGCGGGGCAACAGGGGTGCATAGATGTCGTCGGCGTTGGTCCAGATGGGGCGGGTTTCGGGGGCGGGCGTGGCCAGTTCGTAGCGACCACCCCAACCGCCGTAGTTCGGGTGTTCGGCATTGTGCAACCCGTTGGGAATCAGGTTTAAATACGCAGGCGTGTCGCCCTCCATGCCATAGGCCACGTCGGGGTAAGCAGCACCCAGCGGCCCGTGCCCCTGCTGAATGTGGCGGGCAATCCAGTCGTTGCTGTTCGCCTCATTGTCGGCCCCGGCGTTGTTGCGCGTGATGCCGCCCCAGGTAGCCCCCGTGAAACTGGGACTAACGATATAGAACACGTCGGGAAACGTTTTCCGAATCCAGACGCCCGAATCGTCCTGATCGGAGATAGCGTAGACCCGCAGCTTTTTGTAGAGCCGGGCGGCCTGCTCCGGGCTGCGGGTGTGCTGAATAGTCCAGAGTGCCTGCCCCAGGCAGTTCGGCCCACCCCATACCGATACCCACAGCGGGCGGGCATCCGGTTTCTCCAGCGCCGCAATAATCCAGGCTGACCCTTCCGAATCGTTGCCCGCGCCCACGCCCTCCATGCCATACAAGGCCACACCCTGTTTAACTCGTGCGTTCAGCACCACCGCCGTGGGGTAGCCTTTGGCGTGAAGCAACAAATTGGGCTGCACTTTCCCGTAGATGTTGACTAGCCGGTGAATAGTTTCAGGAGCCACGCGCCTTTTCTGGAACATCGATGTAGTAGCAATCAGCCCCTCAATATCCACCTCGTTGGCATAGGTCAGCAGCCGAATCAGCGACTGCGCATCGTCGGGGTCGGCCTCTATGTCGGTCAGAACAATCAGCCGGTTGGCAGGTTTGTGCTGCGCTAGTAGATCGGCTTGGAACAGTAAGATTATGGAGGCAAACGCATAGATTAGCAGGTACATGTTCATCATCGGGCGGGTTACAGTGGAAAAGATTCAGGTAATAGAGTACGTCACCGATAGAATTTAATATAAAGCGGTTTCGGAGCAGAATGTATTGACGTTACTATTCGCAATTTTAATATGTGTATTTTCATCAACAAATTTTTATTCGTGAATAACCAACAAATAGACTATAGTTTAAAAAAACCTTATAGGTTTTTTTAAACTATAGGTTTAATTTTCAATGTATTAAAAAAATGGAAGTGCCGTAATGACTAATTAATCTTTGTAAATGTTTCGGTGCGGCCAAGTATAGAAAGGCCAATGTATCCCCTGACTTTCAGGTTACCCTTGTCGAGCCACATTTTGCAGCTGTAGGTTTTTCCATTTTCGGGATCATAAATTTCGCCGTTACTGTATTCGCCGTCTTTGTAGGTAAAGTTTGTCAAGAAAACCATACCCAGCAGATCTCTTGTTCGTAAGGCAGGATTCGGGTTGTTCACATCTTTTCGAGGATTATTTCCTGAAACAACTTTTCCAAAATACGTTTCGCCCACTTTATATACCTCAATCTTACCATCTTTTTTAGGACTTAGATACTGACCCAAAATTTTATCAGCCGCAGCCTGTGCTACAGCTAGTTGGCTGCTTACACAAAGCAGAATAACTAGTAGAAAATGGAAGCGTGTCATGGTCAGGCTTGGTTTAGTCAATTGGTTTTAGTTGAAAATAATAGAAAAGCTTGGATCCAGCCAAAGAGCCACGCAGATCAACACAATCATGAGCACCGCCGGTATATCGCGCTCTCTGAAGTTGTGCCGGAGAACGATATGCGCAGCAAGGCCGCCAATGGAGAAGGGCATCAGGCAAAGCAGGGCTAATGGGCGAGTGGCTGGTAGCCAAATGCCAATGACGCCCACTATTTCGGCAATACCAATCAGCAGCCTAACCACGCCGCCCTGATTCATTTCGGCCATGCGTGATTTCATGGGTTCCCGGCCGCTGATTTTCTGAAAACCAGCAGCTAGATAAACAAAACTGATGACCAGCAATGCCAAATAGAAAATAACCAGTGTAGTGTTCATATCTTATTCAGAAATACGTTTAATGACCAGCCATATTTTTCCGTATCCGGCTTAACGATTGCGGCGTAACACCAATGTACGAGGCCAGGTATGACAGCGGAATCCGGTTGGCCAACTTGGGGTATTTGGTCAGAAATGCCCGGTATTTAGTGTCGGCATCCTGATTGACGAGCGGGCTAAGCCGGTCTATTTTCTCCAGCAACGCCTGCGTAATGATGTTCCGCTCTGTTTCGGCCCAACCTACAATGGTGTGGCTCAGCATTTGCCAGTCCTGTTCAGAGAAAACTAGCGCCTGCACCTCCGTTACGGCCTGCACATATTCCGTAGAGGGGAGTTTATACTGGTAGCTTTGAAGGTCGACTACAAAGTGGTTATCGTCGATGAAGTATTTCGTGATCTCATTGCCCGCATTGTCGAAGTAACAGACGCGGAAGACACCGCTGATGATAAAACCAATTTCACGCGCTATCCGCCCCGCTTCGGAGAAGTAAGCCCCTGCCGGATAGGTTCGTTCAACAGCCTTACTATTAATCAGTTGCAACTGTTGTGGCGTAAAATGGCTGACCTGCAACAAGAAATTTTCCAGGGGTGTATGGCTCATTGCAGCGTTGGCTTGGCCGTGGGTACGTGCGGCATCGTGTTCAGTTCTATCAGCTTCTGACTTTCCGCCCATAAATCGGCCCACAGTTCGGGGCGTCGCGACAACACCGACGAGGGTACCACGGTTGTTCCTTCTACATACTGTCCGCTCACCCCCGACACGGCCGGGTTTGTTGCCAACCGGGCCAGGTTACGCCCCGACGTGTCGACGGCATTTACGCCATCGAAAAGCCGTAAAATGGGCAGCACGTAGTTCCAGGCCCAGCGCTCAACAGGCGAATTAGAACGGGCCAGCCCAGTGCCGGGCATGAGGCCAGGGTCGAACGCCGTGACGGTGATGGACGAACCGGCAGCCCGCAGCCAACGGTTTAACTCGTACACAAACAGCACGTTACAAAGTTTGGACGTAGTGTACCGAAACCGATTGGCTTTATTGCTGGCCGGGTCCATACCGGCTGGCACTGCCCCCCGCGCCAGTGCTGCTGCGCCTAAATATTGGGGAGCAGGCATGCCAAACAGGGTACTTTGCCAGATACGGGGGGCGTCGAAATGGGTACCGCTGCTGACTACCACTACCCGGCCGGTAGGTAACAGATGGGGAAGTAACAGGTTGACCAGCAGAAAATGGGCGAGGTGATTCACGCTAAACGTTTCTTCGATACCCTCGGTGGTTTGGTGCTGCCCACCCGCAAACTGAACGCCCGCATTACAAACCACAGCACCCAGCGGCGGCAGCGTTCCGGCCTCAATCAGCGTAGTGACTGAGGCAACAAATGGCTGGACGTCAGCGAGTTTTGCCAGGTCGAGGGGTAATACCGTGATGCGGTCGGGGGCCAGATCCAACGCCGTTTGCCTGGCCACGTCTACCGACCGGCTAGCCCAGACAAGCTGTACATTGGTGGTATTGGTAAGGATATGGCGGCTAGTGGCCAAACCCAGACCGGTATGGCCGCCGGTAATGATAATGGTACGGGCGTCTGCTGTTCTGCTCATGATGCTTTCGATGAACACCTTGTTAGCACAAAGGTCTTAACGCGCTGACGACCAGTACTTATCATATGGTAAAAAGCGCCACAGAGCACCGGCGGGACCGCCACGGTAGTTCTATATTATGCCGAAAGCTGACTCATCTTCTGAACCGCTAGTGAGATAAACCGGGGGTTAGCAAAAAGTGTCTTTTTACGATCACTCCATGCCTCCAGATGTTTAGTTACTTCATCAGCCGTCCGAATCTTATACATATTCATTAAATAATCTACCGACGAGAGTAATTCCAATGCGAAAGGTGAATAAAAACCCGACAAAAATGCTTTAGTATCTTCTACAATAACTCTGTTCAGTTCGTTTTCAGCTTTATTCAAAAAGATATCAATGTCATCTTTAGCATCACGCACAATACTCAACTCATCAAATGGCTTCTTGTCTTTGGCACTATAGCCCGATAAATAGCTCCCGTTGAGTTGATACAATACATGGCGTACTTGCCCAGAATAAGGTCCGTAGAAATTAGGCTGAAAATCAAGTTTGTTAAATTCTGTTGCACCAAAACGTTTCAGAAAATACACGATCTTTTCGGCTGCAAACTCAGACACAAATTCACCATTATTTACTACTTCAAACAGCACAGCAAGCAGCATAGCACGAGCCGGTGTGAGTTTAATACGCTCAGCTTTCAGTACCTCCTGAACCACAAAATTAGGCTCGTACACATAAATAGAGCAGTTAAGATCAGATAGGTGAGTTTCGATCAGCGTTTTGACACGACTCCACACCAAGCCACCATTGCCAGCCCCAAGAGGTGGTAATGCTATCGAGGTAAGTGCCTGCTCTTGAATAAGTTGAGCTAAGGCTACCAGCCCTGCCTCGATATACGTGTACTCAGCCGGTTTTCGCCAATCTGTCTTCGTGGGGAAGTTGATAATTAGTTTCGGTCCGTTGACCGCCAGTTCTTCCCACACAAACAGTTTACCAATACCGATCTCACCTGCTTTACAAGCGTTCCGATAGGCTTTGTAATTTTCAGGAAACTGATTCTTGAATTGCAACGCGATTCCCTTACCCATCACACCTACAGTATTGACCGTATTGATGAGCGCCTGTGCGGGGCTTTCGAGGAGGTTTCCTTCACGATATTCAATCATGGCTCAAAAATAGTATTCAGGCTTTACAATCACTTTTTCCGGAGCAATGCCTAATTCAACAAGTGTCGTAGCCGCCGCAAGATTGTAAACAACATACCCTCTAATAGCTGATGCGGGCAGATCACCCATCAGCAAAAATTCAGCTTCCATTCGGCGTTTCAGATCAAGATCATTTTCATCTTGCCAATATTTGCTACGAATGGCTTTCCAGTCAATCAGTTGATTAACCTCATTGATTCGGTCAGCCGTAAAGCAACTGCTTAACCCGTTAAACGCATGCCCATCTGTAAATAGAAATGACACTGATTCACAAGCTGTTACATCGCCTACACTGCTAATACAATATACGATTTTTTCTGGAGAAACAGCAGTTACGCCACTGAAACCGTGCTGAATCACATAAAGCATAGGCATCCGCGGGCCAAAATAAAACGGGGTATAATCGCCCAAACGTGTCTGATCAGACAGAAGATAATCGGCTCGTTTACCAATCAATTGACCATCACCAATTGGTATAAAGACGGGGTTTCGGTGTGTGGAATTTCGGTGTGTAAGGCCATGCACGAAAACATGAGCAATGTTCTCGATGTGCATCATCCGGTAAAGAAACACTTTGTGTAGATCCATCAGAGGTGGGTGGCAAGATAGCGCAATCTTATGCCATTTCCAGTTCTGCCACGGCCTTCATTTCCACTTGTGGGGGTAGCAGCTTGTAGAGTACCGGCGTGACAATGCGAGAGAGTAAGGTGCTGGAAATCAGGCCCCCGATGAGGACCCACGCCAGCGGACTGTAGAGCGGGTTGTTCTCGATGGCCAGCGGAATGAGGCCCCCGATGGCGGTGAGGGAGGTGAGCACGATGGGCACAAACCGTACCTCGCCCGCCTCGCGGATTGCGGCATCCAGCGGCATCCCCTCAGCGCGGAGTTGGTTGGTGAAATCAACTAACAGGATTGAGTTTTTGACTTCAATACCAATCAGCGCGATCAAACCGATGATGGCCACAAACGAGAACGGATTACCCGTGACAAGCAGCGCGGCAATAGCCCCCACCACGCCCAGCGGAATCACCGATAGCACAATGAGCGAGCTTTTAAAGGTGCCAAACTCCAGTACGAGCACCGCCAGAAACCCAAAGGCAGTGATGAGAATGATGGTCCCCAGCCCACCGAATGACTTCTCGCGGCTTTCCAGTTCGCCCGCAGCTTTATAGGTAAACCCTTTTGGAAAGGTCATGCTGCCGAGTTTATTGAGTACGCTGGTAAACAGGTTATCAACCAGATAGCCAGTTTTTACAAAGGCCGTAATGCTCACGTAGCGGTCTTTATCGTAATGCCTAATCTGGGTCGTACCCGTCTCAAATTGCAGATCGGCAATCTGGCGTAGGGGCACCGTACCACCAGTTAACGTATTGATATACAAATTGCTGAGCGCCGCCTGCGATACCGCGCCGTTAGGCAGCCGGGTGCCGTTGGCGGTGACGTTAATTGTGTAATCGTCGGATGTTTCGGGATCTTTGAAAGTGCCAATGTTGAGACCCGCCACAGCCAGCCGGATCGTGCGGTTCACGTCGGCGATGGAAAGGCCCAGCAGTCCGGCTTTCTCTTTGTTAATCCGTACGCGGAGGTCAGTTTTACGGGTAGCCAGGGGGTTGCTGACATAAATCAGGCCCGGCGTCTGGCGGAAAACGGCTTCCACCCTCGCCGCCTGCGCCCGGAGCGTGTCGAGGTTATCACCAAACATCCGAATGGCTACGGGGGCTTCCTGCGATGGCCCCTGTTCAAAGTCTTTGACCTCGATTTTAGCATTGGGGTACTGCGCCAGTTTGTCGCGGAGACGGTCTATTACCACTCGTTTGCTGGCGGGGCCATTTTCGGGGTGCAACTGCACAAACACCTGCGCAAAATTGGCCGCTTCGCTGCGTTGGGCAATGTTGTAGTAAATGCGCGGATTGCCTTTGCCCACGTTGCTGGTGAAGTATTGCACCGACTTTTCGCCCTTCAGCACGCCCTCTACGTAGCGCGCCACGGCGTTGGTTTCGGTTAGGCTGCTGCCATCGCCGGTTTCGATGTTGATAAAAAACTGGGGCTTTTCCGACGGGGGAAACAGGGCAAAGCCCACGCGTTTAAACAGCATCAACGATCCGCCAAATAAGGCCCCTGCCAGCAGCAATGTGATGACCGGATACCGCAGCCCCGCATTGAGCAACGGCCGGTACGATACGCTGATACCCCGTTTCAAACCCCGCAGAAACCAGTTGCCTTCGGGGTTGTGACCCGGCTTCAGTATGCGGCTGCTCAAAAACGGCACAATCGTAAGCGACACCGCCAATGAGGCTACCACCGTAGTTACCACCGCTGTGGGCAGCGACCGAATGAAATCGCCGGAGCCTTCGGGCAAAAACAGCAGGGGCAAAAACGCCAAAACGAGCGTAGTGGTACAGCCAATAACGGCCAACGTGATCTGATTAGTGGCTTTGATGGCCGCCTCTTTTTTGGAGTAGCCTTCGCGCAAATACCGCTCAATGTTTTCGACCACCACAATGCTATCGTCTACCAGAATACCCAGCGCCACAATAAAACCCACGATACTTAACTGGTTGATACTGAAGCCAAACACGCCTAACAGAGCCAACCCGATAGCCAGCGACAGCGGAATGGAGATCATCACCACCGACGCCGCCCGGAACCCCAGCGGCAACAGCGTGAGCGATACCAGCAGGATGGCAATGCCAAAATCTTTGGCGAAGCGCGACAGGCGTTTGCTCACGCTCGTGGCCTGATCGAAGTTCTTGGTCAGCACAATATGCGGTGGCAGCGTTTTCGCAAAATCGTCAATGACGGGACGTAGTTTGCTCCCCACTTTTTCAATGTTTTCGCCCGCCTTTTGCGCCGCCGTCACCAGCACCGCCCGGTGGCCGTTGAGGCGCGTGAGGTAGGTCTGATCCTCGTAGCTCAGGTTTACGTCGGCTACGTCGCGGAGATAGATGATCTTTTGGCCGTTAGTCGATACGATGGTGTTCCGAATGTCATCAAGGGATTGGTAGTCGCCGGTGGTTTTGACGTTGAATTTCCGCGCACCGGCCTGCAAACTCCCCGCCGGAATAATCAGGTTTTCGGCCTGCATGGCTCCAATTACGCGGTTGACAGCAATGCCCAGCTGCGCCATCTTCTCTACGTTGAGCGACACCCGGACGGTTGTTTTGGGAAAACCCCAGTCGGCCACTTCTTTCAGGCTTTTCACCTTTTCCAGTTGCTCCTTCAGCCGCTCGGCCTGTTCGCCCAGTTCCTTATCCGACGCCACCTCCGACTGCAACGCCACCTGCACAATGCTGACGTCGGTAGGTGAAAATTTGCGGATGTCGATGCGAAAAATATCGGCCGGTAGTTCCGAGCGCAGGGCGTTTACCTCGCGTACGATCTCCTGGTATTTTTCGTCGGGGTCTTCGCTGTACTGGTACTCCACCCGCGCCACCACTAGGCCATCTTCAATGGTGGTGATGACGTGGTCGATGTTGTCGAGGGCGTTGAACCGGGCCTCTACGGGGTCGGCCACGAGCTGCTCCATATCCTCGGCGTCGGCACCGGGATAGACGAAGATGACGACGAAGTTGGGGGCCGTAAATTCGGGGTCTTCGCCCCGGGGCATGTTCAGCAACGCGTTGATACCCAGCGCCACCACGGCGATGAACAGCACCAACATGAATTGCCAGTTTTTGACGGAAAATTGTGCTAAATTCATCTTATAAATACAAAAAATAAACGATGGAAGCAGTACTGATTACAGTTCGCAACGAAGCAGATCGCCACCGAGTTGAAGAAATTTTGCGTGACGTTGAAGGTGTTACGGGCATACGTGTCATTGATGAGGTGACTAAACTGGCTGAGCCTTCATTAGCTATTGAATGGAACAGTGAGGCCGACCAACGTTGGGATAGCCTGCTATGACATCTACCTACCAGCAAGGCGATATTGTCAGCGTCCATTTTCCGTTTACCGACATTTCGCAGACTAAAAAACGGCCTGCCTTGATTTTGTCAAACGCCGTTGTCAATCAAACCGGCGACTACTTAATGGTGCAGATTACCAGCCAATTTCATTCGGACGGTTTGTCATTACCCATCACTGCTGCTGATTTTGCAGGACCTGCCCTCCCACTTACCAGCTACATTCGTGTTCATAAAGTTTTCCTGTTGAACGAGTCGCTGATTGATCGGCGGTTTAGTGCTATTCAGCCTGGATTCCGGCAAACTATCATCAACAAATTGTTGACATTGATTAGTTGACAGCCACCACCGACGCTTCCGTTAAGTAAGCCGATCCTGACGTAATCACCTGATTAACAGCCGTTAATCCACCCGTTAGCAACACGTTGGCCCCGCTAATGTAGCCGATCTGGACCGGCTGCTTGCGTACGTGCTTACGGTCGGCTTCCAGCACGTAGACGAAGCCGTCTTTGCCGTTGCCTTCCACAATGGCCTCGATGGGCACCATCACATACGAACGCCGTTGGGCGGGGGTGAGCGTGGCTTTGGCAAACAGACCGGGGGCCAGTTTCACACCGTTGGGGTCTAGTTTGATCTCGATTTCATAGAGCTTATTCACCGGATCTGCGGCCTGCGCGAGTTCCTGCACCATGCCGGAGAAAGCACGGTCGGGGTAGGCGTCGAGGCGAATACTAGCGCGGTCACCGAGTTTTAGCCTTGCCCAGTCTTTGTCGGAAATGCCCACCCGCACTACCCAATCGGACCGGCGATTACCCGACAGGAGGTAGACAGGAGAACCGGGGCCAACAAACTCACCCTCGTTGGTCAGCTTCCTCGTCACGGTACCGTCTACCGAGGCCCTGATTTGGGCGTACCCCCGGTTGAACTGCGCGATGGTCAGGTTCTGTTTGGCCACATTGCTGCCTGTAGTGGCGTTCTGGAGCTGTTCGAGCGTGGCGGCAGTGTCGGCAAAGAGCTTCTTCACCCGACCCAGGTCGCGCTCCGATTTCTCCTGCGCCAGCTGCGCCGAAGCCACCTGCGCGTCGATTTCGGTCAGGTTCAGCGTGGCGAGCAACTGCCCCTTCCGCACCGACTGTCCTTCATCAATATACAGTTTGTTGATGATGCCGCCGATCTTGAACGACAGCCGCGCCTCTTCCGCCGACGACACCAGCCCCGATGCCACAATGGGTTCGGCTCGCTCCACGGATTCGACCGCGGCCAGCCGTACCGGCACTACCGAGGCATCAGTTTGGCCCGTAGCTGTGCTATCGGCACCCGCTGTTTCAGATTTTTCCGACTTATTTCCACACCCCCAGAGTGTGGCGGTCAGCAGGAACGCAAGAGTTAATTGAGTGTAGTTCATGTGTGTTGGTTGGTTTATCCCACCGCTGTCCAAAACGCGTTGATGCTGATCACTAAACAGAGGGGTACATAATAGGCGGTGTCCATTTTGGCGAAAGCGGTGTCAGTGACGTGCTTGAAAAAGCCAACGTACCGGAAGTCGCCGATGACGCGGAGAAAAAAGATGCCGCCCACCGCCAGCAGACCGTAGCGCAACCATTTTTCTGATAATGGCAAGGGCAACCAACCGAGTTTGGCGAGGTGTAGCACGGCGAAAAGAGCCAGCCCAGCCGCCACCACCAGCGTGATCAATGGTCCTGGTGTGAAGGCTTTCTCACCGGACTTCTGTGGCAGTTCGGGCGTGGCTACTGCCATCCCCCATTTCCCACCAACTGCCCAGTAGACATGTAATCCGCTGATAGCGAGAAGAATGACTGTATTGATAAGTGCCGTTGTAGCGAGCATAATGTCAAGGAGCAGCCACAACCCGGTCAAGGGCGGCGCGTTTAACGAGGACGTCTTCGCGGGCGAGTGACTGCTGAAGCTGAGCGGTGAGGCGGTCGTTTTGCACGCGCAAAAACTCAATCAGCAGGGCTTGCCCGTTGCGGTACTTACTATCCACAATCCGAAACGTTTGCTCGGCGTTGGCCACGCCCGACTGCGTGGCCACCAGGCTTTCGTTGGCCGCGTCGAGGTCGTAATAAGCTTGCAGCACCTGTAGCTGAATCTGCCGTTCCAACTCGGTGAGGCGGGTTTGAAGCAGGCCCGTCTGAATTTTTGCCTGCTGAATTTTCGAGCGTTTTTCGTAACCCCGAAACAGATCCCATTGTAAACCCAACTGCGCTACGGCGTAGGCCTGATTCCGAAACGTGTAGCCGAACCCCTGAAAGCCCGCGTTGCCCCCCACATATAGATTCGGGATCATGGCGTTGGCCTCGTTGAGCTTTACCGCCGTTTGCGTTGCCGCCAGCGAATGGCCTAGCTGACTCACCTCCTGCCGGTTACGCACCGCCGCCTGTTGCAAATCGGGCAAGCCGTTCTCAGCAACGGGCGCTTTCACCGCCGCCAGCGTCGAGTCGATCTGAATAGCGGCGGTAAGGTCACGGTTGAGCAGGAAATTGAAGTAAGCACGGGCGGTTTCACGGTTTTTTTCGGCTATAGCCACCTGCTGATCCAGCTTACTCAGTTCATACCGTGCCTGCGACACGATCTCTTTCGTAGCCACATTGTTGGCTACCAGTTTTTCGTTCAGCCGGGTCAATTCGCGCAGGGTGCTGCGGGCGTTGTCGTAGATGCGCAGGCCCTCCAGCGTTTGCAGGTACTGGTAATAGGCCGTCTGTATCCCGTACCGAATCTCATTCTCGACCACTCGCTTGCGTGCTTCCTGCCCCGACAGCAATTGCTTCTGAATCAAGTAGTTGTATTGAATGTCAGTATTATAGATCGCATACTGCACTGTGATTTTCGTATCGTGAAAATCGTTTGGTGCCAATAGCTGATTTACGTTCTGGATGTTGGTCGGAAATCGCTCCTGCCCCGTCAGTTTGTTGAGCGTGGCATAGGCCGGGTTGAGGAGATCACCCACCGGAAACTCCAGCCGACGGCCACCCGCTGCCAGCGAATACGTCGGATTGAACGCCACGCGGGGGTAGAACAGCGCCTTCGCCTGCGTTAGTGATTCAGCCACGCGCCTGATCTCGTAGCCCTCCTGCTTCAGCGCCAGGTTGTTTTGCAGCCCTTCCTGTACGTAGCCTTCCAGCAGCGTACCCTTTGGCGGCGGTTGCGCCCGGCCCAGAAAAGGGCTGAGAGAGATGAGTAATAAAACATATAATCGCTGTTTCATAATCAAGTCTTATTTACTGAACAACGTTTAGTGAATGGTCAAAAAAAGTTAGAGTCCCTTTTTTAGGGTATTACAGAAAAGATCAAAAGCTTGGTGCATAAGGTCGGCGCGGTGCTGATCGGAAAACATATTCATGCGTTTACGGATGAATAGAGCCGTGTAGCCGTGAATGGTACTCCAGATCATCATGGCCGCCACCTCCGGGTCTTGCGGCTGAAAGATACCCGCGTCTATACATTCCCGCACCACCTGTACCAACATGGTGAAAGCAATACGCCCCTCAGACCAGATCTCTTCACGGCATTCAAGCGTCTCCATAGGGGCCGTAATAATAAACATAACATCAAACAACTCAGGGTTTTCCACGGCAAACTGCGTGTATTTGCGGCCCATGGCAATGAGCTTTTCGAACGGGTCGTTCAAGCTCACGATGGGTTGGAATTCCTGCATCATCTTGCCAAATGCCTGCTGATGAATGGCGTACATAACCTCGTTTTTATCCTTGAAATACAGGTAGATTGTGGCCGCGCTGTATTCAATTTCTTCGGCGATGGCTCGGATGCTCAGCTTCTCGAACCCATTCAACACGTACAAATGCCTCGCTGCATCAACAATGCGCCGCCGCATGTCTTCCTTCTCCCGCTCTTTCCGTTCTACGATTCCCATAGCTATTGCTTAACGTATCAAACTTACTGAACAGCGTTCAGTAAGAGCAAAAGTATTGAGTAAACGGTCATGTAGGGGCGGGCCGGCCCATCGTGGCCGCCCCTACAGATTAATCTTTTCCCGTTATTCGCTGTCTAACTGTCGTGAATAACAACATCATGAAACAATTCCTGCTGGCTGCCCTGCTGGGAATCGTTACCCTCCCCGCCCTGGCCCAACGTTCGGCCACGGGCTACACCCTCGGCGACGTCGTGGCGCCGTTCTCCCTCAAAAACGTAGACGAACGTATTATCCCGCTCACTGAGTACAAGACTCAGAAAGGCATTATCGTAGTCTTTACCAGCAACCACTGTCCGTTTTCTAAGGCTTACGAAGACCGTATTCTGGCGCTCGACCGCAAGTTTGGCCCGCAGGGGTATCCAGTCCTGGCCATTATGTCGAGCGATGCCAGTGTGTATGAGGAAGACTCATTCGAGCAAATGCAAACGCGTGCCAAGACCAAAAACTACACCTTTCCTTACCTCACCGACGACACTCAGACAGTGGCGAAAGCCTTCGGTGCTACCCGTAGCCCGCAGGTATACGTGCTGAAACGAACCGGCGACCGCTTCACCGTGGAATACATCGGTGGTATTGACGACAGCCCACAAAGTGCCGCCGGTGTCCAACGCGCCTATGTTGATGAAGCCGCCACCAGCCTGCTGGCTGGTAAACCCGTGGTAACGCCCCTAACCAAAGCCATCGGCTGCGCGATTAAGATGAAGTGAGGAGAGTGGCACGGTCGTTGTCCGTTAAATTGGCGTTAAACCAAAATTCACAACGATTATGAAAAAGCATACACGCTCATTCGCCTCACTACTATGCATTGGCCTGTTGGCCACTTCCATGACGATTCTGCAAGGCTGCGGATCAGACGGGAAGAAAGAATCACGCACCGAAGACGCCATGGAGCGTACTGGCGATGCCGTTGCTGCCGATACCAAAGACGCCACCGCAGAAGCCCGCGCTGACATGGACGAGGCGGGCGACAAAGCTAAAGCATCTGGTAATGAGGCTGCTAGCGATTTTAAACGAGAGCGCGATGAAGCCGTGGCGGGTATGAAACGTCAGCAAGCCAAGCTGGATAATGATATTGACGAGTTGAAAGCCGATATCAAACGGCAGGGTGCCAAGGCAAAAGCCGAATCGAAAGATCAACTGGCTGAGTTAGAGCAGAAACGCAAAGACCTTGGCAACGATATAGATAAGGCCCAAAACGCCACTGAAGCTGCCTGGAAGGATATTAAAGCCGGTTTCAAACAAGCAGGCCGGTCTATCGGCAACGCGTTCGACAAAGCTGAAGACAAAGTTGACCCAGACGGCAAAGACGACTAGATAGCCTAAGGTTCAAGGTTTAAAGTCTAAGGCTTAAAGTTGCTTCGCGCTCTTACTCACTGCTCACGGAGCAACTTTAAGCTTTAGACTTTAAACCTTGAACTCTTTTCCCCTTTTCGTAGAAAAATTCCTACATCGGCACGATGGTTAACACCTCGCCTGCTTTGCAGTCGCGAACTAATTTGGTGCCCTCTTGAGGCTGACCATTAATGTTGTATTTTCCAATGAAGGGCAGCATCAGCGTTAGCTTACCACCCGCCAGACTTTTCACCCGCACCTCCGTCACGGCCCCTTCTTTCACGGTGGCCCCCAATTGAAACGCCCCCTCGGCGCGCACGTCGTCGAACTTCAGGTTTTGCCAGGTACGGGGGCGGTTGGGCAGTACGTAGATGGCCTCGTCGCGGCTTTGTACCAGCAGTTCCAGTACCGCATTGAGCGCCCCAAAACCAGCGTCGAGCTGCATAATCTCGCGGTTTTGCTTTTCCGTTTCCCAATCCGGCGACCCCAGTAGGCTAGTACCATTGGTGTTGGCGTTATGAAGCGTGCCCCGGCCCTCATTCACGTAGTTCTCTTTCCAATAGTGCAGCCACTTAATAGCCGCGTCGGTTTGGCCGGTCCGCATCAGCAGCGTAGCCGCCCAGGGCAATGACCAGCCCGACCAGCCACCTGCCCCCTTGAATCGCCAGGCCTGCAAAGTGTTATCCACGATTTTGCGCTCGGCAGGGTTGTTCAGGTCAATGGTGGCAAACGGGTATACCCCGCCCAGGTGCGAATGGTGGCGGTGGCTTTCGATCAGGTCCATCCCTTCCCAAAGCGCAATCCGCTTGTTGCTCAGGCTCCATTCGTCCATGTATTTTCCTTCGAAGGTTGAATACGCAGGCAGCCGCTTGTCGACGTCGGCCCAACGGGGGTCAACAGGTTTACCCAGGGCAGCGGCGGCTTGCGGCAAAATCCGGCAGATTCGGTGCAGCGCCGCTAGTTGAAACGACGCATCGCGACCCCACGCATTCATCTCCGCCCCCCGGTATTCGGGGCTAACCGACACCGGCAGGCTAAACCGTTTGCCCCCGTCGCCGGTCGAGACTTCTTCCAGCATGGCGAAATAGCCTTCAAACGCGCCCGTCAGCAACGGCCAGGCCGTTTGGCTCAGTACCTGCGGCGCGTCGGGCTGATCGAGGCCGTAGCGGTAGTTCTGCCAGGCCATCATGGCCATCCAGGCGGTGCAGGCATGGTCTATGGTGCCGGTCCAGAACGTGCCCACCACCCGGCAGCGGTCATCTACGGCGTGGGGCAGCATGAGCGCACCAGGCCGACCGAAAAAGGCTTCGCCGTTTCTCTTCAGTTGCGGCATCCAGCCGTTGATCATCCGCCAGAGGGGCTTAAAATTCGCCAGTCGGTTGGTAGCCAGGGCGGGCGTATAGATCATCTGGACGTTGATGTTGAAATGGTAGTCGTTGCTCCAGGGTGGCAGTTGGTAATCTTCCATAAACGGCCCCTGAAGGGTACAGGCCAGTCCGTTTGGCGAGGTCGAGATGGCTTGTTTGTAGAGGCCGTAGTCAATGATTTCCTGCAAGAGCGGGTCGGGCAGGGCAATGCGCGGCACCACTTTGTAGTAGCTGGTCCAGAAGGTGTCGGCGGTGGCAATGGCCGAGGGTGCCCGGTCGAGCAGGGCCTGCATGGCGGGGTAGTCGAACCGGCGGGTCTTGCGGTTGTAATAGAGGTTGCTGGTCTGGATATACAGGTGCTGGTCGTTTACCTGATCGTAGCCCACCAGCAGCGGGTCGTCATCGGGCAGGGGCTGGATAAACGCGCCTTTTCCGCCGTAATCTTTCACCACCCACTGCGGCTCTTCAATTCCTGCCGACCGCAATTGTTCGGTCACGAAACTGTAGTGCGGGATGAGTTTGTAGGTTAGTTTGCCACGCAGGTCTTTCGGAATTTCCAGTTCCGTCACCTCCAGACTAGCCGCCTGTTTGATGTTCAAAACGTGGCTTACCTGCTGCGGATCACGCACCACAATTTGTAATAACCCCCTGTCGGTAAACAGGTTACCGTATAAAATCAACCACCCATCGGGTAGGTTCACGTCGAGCCGACCGCCGCCAAGTTGCTGCGGGTGCCCCAGCGACTGCGCCCCGGAGCGCGGCACGGCAAAGGCGGCAGTGATGCCCGCTTTATCGCCCGCCTGAAGCTTGGTTTTCAGGTCGGCATAGGTGGTTTTTGCCGAAAACTCGTTGCCCCCCCGGTGGTCCCAAAACCCCGACCGGCTGATGGTGATGTGCAGCGTATGGCCCCCGCCCCACACCATGATGCCCTGGGTACCATTGCCCAGCAACACACCCGTATGGGGTCGGGGCAGCGGAAATTGCCACGTCAGTGTGCGCGGCGGCGTTTGGGCGTGGGCAGCAGAAGCCGTGAAAATCAGCAAAAGTAGTAGCCGCCAGCAGCGCGTGGGTAGGTAGAGTGAATGCATAGGTCAAAAGTAGCATTCGGCGCGGCGTTGAAACAAGATGCACCGATTTACGATTTACGAAGTACGATGCTCGTAACGCTTACTATCCTGAAATTTGCTCCCGGCGACCGCTACCGGGCTTTTGCCAACATGGGCCGGTGGCTGATGAAGCCGTTCGATGTGGCGGGGCTGGGCTTCCAGAAAATGATGGGTACGGGCAAAAATTTTGGCTTCATCCCCGACTTTTCGCAGTACGTTTTCCTGGGTGTCTGGACCGGCGAAGCGGCAGCAAATGCGTTCTTTTCGTCGGCAGCCTGGCAACCGTTTTTGCCGAAAAATCCGCTCGGTATCAGCACCGTATACCTCCGCCCGTTCAAATCGCACGGGCTTTGGGACGGCGTCAATCCCTTCACGCCCGACAAGGCCCTCCCCCCACCCGACCCCGCCGCGCCCGTGGCCGTGCTTACCCGCGCCAACATCCGCCCCGGTGCCCTGCTTGATTTCTACCGCAACATCCCGCAGGCCCGCCAACGCATTGCCGAGCAGGGCGATAACCTCTTGTTGGCCATGGGCGTAGGCGAAAAACCACTGGTGCAACAATGCACGATTAGCATCTGGAAGAACGCCGCCCTGGTGGACCAATTCGCCTACCGGCAAAGCGGCCACCGCGAGATCGTGAAGAAAACCCGCGACCGCCAATGGTACTCCGAAGAGCTATTCGCCCGGTTCGCGGTGCTGCGGATGGAGGGGTTTTGACTAAACTTATAAGGTCTGAAAAGAGACCTTATGGGTTTGTTGCCCATCCTGTTATCTTTGGTAGAACCTATGGCAAAAGACTTTTTTCATCAAGCTGTACGAACCGCACTCGAAAAAGACGGCTGGACAATTACGCATGACCCCTATCCGTTGCGCCTAATGGGCATCGGCGGTGAAATTGACCTCGGCGCGGAACGCATTCTGGCTGCCGAAAAAGACACTGCATCCGGCAGTGTTCAGAAAATAGCCGTTGAGGTCAAGAGTTTTCTCAGCCCGTCCTTCATGTACGATTTCCATGTTGCTATTGGGCAATACACGAACTACCGGGTCTGGCTGGAACGCAAAGAGGCAGACAGAACCCTTTATCTGGCTGTTCCGGCAGGCGTTTATGAAACTCATTTTCAGGTTCAGGGCATCGAATTTGTTTGCCAATCCGTGAATGTGCAAATCGTTGTGTTTAACGAAACAGAACACTTAATCGAATCATGGAAAAGTTAACATTCTACCGGCAGTGCATTCAGAGTATGTTCAATGACTATGTACACGTAAAGCCAGCCAATCTACAAGATGTGGAAAATCAATTGATAATGGATACCGAACGGAATCATTATCAATTTGTCAGTATCGGCTGGGATAAGACAGCATTCAGTTACGCTGTTATTTACCACTTTGATATCAAGCCCGACGGCAAAATCTGGATACAGGCTAATAACACCGACCGCGACGTGGCCGAGGAACTGGAACAGATGGGTGTACCCAAATCCGATATCGTCATTGGCTTCCAGCCCCCGCAGTACCGGCCCTACACGGGGTACGCGGTGGCATGAGGGGAGCGGAAAATTATTCAGAAACTTAACCTGCACTCGTCCGGTTTTTTCGTAATTAATGCTGGTTCGTAACAAAAAACGACAGCGGTTTAATTATGACAACGAAGTCTCAACACCCTCTAAGCAACCTCCAACTTGAGTTACTGAAAACGTTTAGCCGGAACGTGCCCGATGAAGACCTGCTAGCCATTCGGAAGATGCTAACGCAGTATTTCGCGCAGAAGGCGGCGGCTGTGGCTGATGAAGTTTGGGAGTCGGAGGGGTTTTCTAAAGAAACCGTTACAGCGTGGCGCAAGGCGCACCTCCGCACACCCTATAAACACACAACATCAGGTTCTGCCGAATGAAAGTTGTTCTGGACACAAACCTATTGCTTGCGTGCATATCGCCGAGATCTATCGACCCATTGGCTCTACGACAGGCTATTTGACGGATCGTT
Organism: Fibrella aquatilis; assembly: GCF_017353255.1. Taxonomy (GTDB): domain Bacteria; phylum Bacteroidota; class Bacteroidia; order Cytophagales; family Spirosomataceae; genus Fibrella; species Fibrella aquatilis. The sequence goes on from NZ_JAFMYU010000030.1 coordinate 31,408, forward strand.
TACGCTTTGCGTAACCTCCGAAATTTTAGGCACTGCTTCATACGTGCCTGTGACGTAACGCGGCGTAAAAACAACCATTGAGTACGTACCTGCACGGTTGATGCGTCCACCCATAGAGCAGGTATTGTTGGCTCCAGCAACCAACTGCCCTGTCTCAGAATACATCCTGACAACAGCGTCCATTGATGCTTTTATTGAAACCGTAAACGCTGCGTTGTCCTGCGTTACCTCGAATGTAAAATGGTCGTTACGAGGTGAGTTTTCAAAGGCGGTGGTACCCCCTGCGCCTACGCCTGTCCTACTACCCTGAATGACCTTTCGATCAAGTGGGGAGGCATTTCCGGACAATAAGCCAAGCATTAACAGGACGATCCAGCCGATTACTGTTTTCATTTTTAATAAAATTTCAAGTCAAGTATACTGGTCAAGATCAGGCAAAGTTGAAGTCAATCAGTCAAGGCTTGAATTCCCACCAATCATTGTACAAGATTTCATCTTTCAATTCTGATGTGTAAGGCGGTCTTGAGAGGCCTAAACCAACGAACGCTCTGTCTGATGTGGCAACGCCAACTCCGTACAAACGTCCTGGCCCTGGTCCAGTAAACGGTTTACCGATTTCCCACGTGTCTTTTATGGGATCGTACACATAGAATGTATTGGGATAGGACGTGTCTGAACCGTTAATTTTGACGTAATCCAATGTAGCTCCCAACCCACAATATAATTTGCTATTTAAGACAAAACTCACGTAAAAACCTGTCTTTAGAGCATCGACAAACGAAGCCTTTTTCGTCCACGTATTTGTCTTAAGATTGAATGCATAAATAATCTTTTCGCCATTTTTCTGTGGCACGCCTCCACCGTTAATCAAGATGTACAAATTATCACCAATAACACCATACGCGTTAATGATAGCCTGAATATCAAAAGGCAATTCCGTTTTTTTAGTCCAGCTATCAGTCTGATTATCATACTCGTACAGGATTCTTCCCTGTAACCACGTAGTACCAGCATACGAATTGAAACCCATATATCCCTTCCCATTGTAGCTGAACCCGACTGCATAGGCAAAGTCATTATTGGCTGGAAAATTGTTTTTACGTTGCCACGTGTCCTTAACAGCATCATATTCAAACAAAGCATATTGATCAGAAGCATTCACAGTTGACTGGTTGTACAAACTGGCGTAGGCTTTCTGCCCAATCGTGAAAATACCTCTGTCATTGTAGCATACATAGCCTTTTGGAAGATCTGCCCGTTTCGCCCAGCCATTAGTGACTGGGTCATACATCCACATAGACATGAAGGCAGTTGATGCAGTTGGCGTGATCGCTTCGCCTCCTACCACGTACACCTTATCATTAATGACAAACGAAGCGGCTCGGCTTCTTTTTGTATCAGGAAAAGTGGCTCGTTCAGTCCACTGACCGGACGTATTGACGATTGCAGAAGGATCAACTACGATAAAATTGCTTAATACATTGCTTGACAGTCCTACATAAGCTTGTGTTATTAAATCAGGTACGGCTGCATAACTCATCCAGATATACCCGTTATTACCCCATCCTTTTCCCCATGAATTCATCAACTTGAAGGCTTGCCGGGTTTCGTCAAAGCCAACAACAACCATTGCATGGTAATTTCTGAATACTGGATTATCAGTTTTATTTATAATAAACTCACCACTACTCTTCTGAACAGGCACTAACAATTCACTGGTCGCTTTTACGCCAACTATAATTGGAAGTTTCAGCGAAAGAGCTTCTTGAAAATAATCTGTTTTAATAACTGTTCTACCCCAGCTTGCTAATTTATAATTAGTTGCTTTTTGTTTTTGCTCGGTGGTTGGCTGGATCAAATAGTCTCTGTTACCCGCTTTGTAAGGCATATCTTTTATTGTACAGACCCCTTGAGCAACAATCGTGTTTAACGCATCTGTAATCTTTGATCCTTCATCTTTCCCCCCATTTATTTGATTATAAATAAATGACGGACTAAATAGTGTCTCCTCGCTATATGTTTGCTTTTTTTCGGAAAAATTGAGATAACTACGCAACGCATAAGCTGTTGCCCACGCAGTGCATGAACCTTGCGATCCTTGATCACCAACAGTTGGCATATCTGTACTGAGATCGACATTGGTTATCCTGGCAGCTCGTCCCCCTTTCTTTGTTACGGGGATATACAGAGGAATTTTATCATACTCTGCCTGTGCAACAAGCTGATTACCCGTTTTCTCCTTTGCTACGTCGGTGAGCGGTTCCACTTGCGTGGGCGTAGGCACCGGAGTTGGTGTGACTGGCGTATCGTCTGCTTTTTTGCATTGAACCAGAAAGGCACTGATACAAACAGACCAGAAGAAAAGCCAAAGAGTGGAACGTACCTGTGTATTCATGAGACGATGAGGAAATAAGCCGGAAAGCCGTGCGCCCTGTGGTGGGCAACGAGACAAAACTATGGGCCGACAACGGACGCGCTTTCCCGTTGTTTTTCGGTTTCGTTTCGTTTATTTTTCGGTCCATTCTGAACACTTCCGGCTTTCTTTCCGGATGTCTACGTTTGTCCACACATCTTCTGAAACATCATGAAAAATCTACGCGAGGGTATCCGCGCCCGGTACCGCACGTACCAGCAACGCGATCCTGATCGCTACCCTAATTTCGAGTTTAATACCAACCGGGCCAACTACGAACCCCTGCGCGAATCGTTCGAGGAAGAGTTTTACCGCGTCAGGGGCTACGACGCTAAAACACCCACCATCGCCATTCCCAGCACCAGTACACTGGCCCAACTGTTCACCGACGATAGCTATGTACCCAGCCGGAAAATCCTAAATACCTGCGAGTCGTATGCCGAGGGGCCTGTACAAGCTGACAATATCGTTGAAGCAGTTCATCAGGCCGGACCGCTACCATCGAATCCAAAGCCTGCGATCAACCAATGGCTTTTGGCTGCAATAGGTACGGTTGCCCTCGTTTCGCTGTGCATCATGGGGTGGCGCGCAGTATACCCCAAGCCAAGCGGGTTAGTTATAACCCGCCCAATTCATCGGAGTATCATCCCACGAGAAAATGTCATTGAAGGACGAGTTTTCAATGCAAAAACAGTTCGAATCGTACTACTTTCGGTCTCTTTTGATAGGTACTGGATCACTGAACCAATTCAAGTTAACGACAACGGGGTGTGGCAAATAGAAGAGATTATTGGCAGTCATCTCAAAACAGATATTGGTCAGACTTATCAACTTCGTGCTTTTGTAAATCTCAAAGAAGAATTTCCGCCAGGTGAAGTATATCCCTCATGGTCCGGGACATGGCCCGAAGCTGAACTGGCATCCAATGTGATTGATATAGTAAGGGGACCTGCCGTTAGGCAGTATTGATTTATCGTTGCCATTCTATGCAACCGACAGATAAACCTATTACCAAAGTTGACATAAATGTGCTGCGGGAGGGTATCAAAAGCCAGTATGCCTGTTATCACGCACTCAACCGGGATAAATACCCAGCTTTTGTTTTCAATTCCAATCGAGCGAACTACGGGCCACTCAGAGTCTCATTTGAAGAAGAGTTCTTTGAGAAGCGACAAATAGACCGGAGAAACAATTACTTGCATATCCCCAGTGTAAACACCTTCGCCCAACTCTTCTCTAATGATAAGTATATACCCAGTAGAAAAATCTCCAATACGTGCCGCTTATATTTTCAAACAGCCCCAGAATTAATTATAAACGGGGCCGCACCAACGGCAAAGAGGCTATGTCATAAACAGGCTCAACTCAAACCGATTACGGTCGGTATTATAACTTTTATCTGCCTGCTGATTGCTTACTGGCTGTTAAAGTCAATTGCATACGCAAGTGATCTTGTAGTACTTAGCCCTATTAGTGGACAAGTAGTACCCCGGCTTCCTCTTATTGAAGGCAGGGCAACCAATACCAATGTTGTTTTTGTTGTTGTACACCGCGTTGGCGAAGGTGAATTGTTTTATGTCCAAGACCCTGCTGCCGTACAGACTAACGGAACTTGGCAAACAACTGCTTACGTGGGGGTAGCTGATCACCGCAGCGATGGTGCCGCTTTTGAAATTCGTGCCTTTGTGCGGCCCGGCGGGTCTTACAAAGAATTGTACAATGAAAAGCAGCGGTATGTTTACGATTCATGGCCTGAAACAGCCGAAGCGGCAACTGAGCCGATCATTGTGGTTCGGGGGCCGAAGCAGAGATAGGTGGAACTTAGCTGGGTTTGGTGTATACTGTTCAATGTTTAAAGTTGCCTTATTTCGACATAGCGCGAAGCAACTTTGAACGTTGGACATTAGCCGTTAAACCCCTCCATTTTTGGCCCCATTCTTGTATCCCAACGGGAAAGATTGTTATTTTGCGGGCTAAATTCGTGTAGAACCGAGATGTCATTAATTAACAAAATCCGTGAACGCTCGGGGTTAGCCGTCGGCGTAATTGCCGTCAGTTTGATCCTGTTTATCGTAGGTAGCGACTTGTTGGGAGGTCGGAGAGCACTCTTCGGCGGCAACAGTCAGGAGGTGGGAGAGATTGATGGGAAAACCATTGATAATCAGGATTTTCAGGCCAAAGTAGACCAGGCCCGGCAGCAGTATCAGCAGCAGGCTGGCCGCGCTCCCAGCGAGCAGGAGATGGGTCAGATTCGCGATCAGGCCTGGAATGAATTCATCTACGAAATCGCTTACCAGAAAGAATTCGACAAACTCGGCCTGACCGTTTCGAACGACGAACTGGTCGACATGGTGCAGGGCGAAAATATCAGCCCGGAGGTGCGCCGCAGCTTTACCAACGCCGCCGGTGTGTTCGATAAAGCGCAGATTCTGACGTTTTTGAAGGGCCTCAACAGCCGCCCCGTGGAAGAAAAAGTGCAGTGGGCCAATTTCGAGCAGGGCCTGAGCACCAGCCGCCTCCGCGAGAAATACGCCAACTTGATCCGGCTGTCGTCATTCGTGACCACCGCCGAAGCCCAGCGCGAGTACACGGCGCAGAACACCAAGGCCGACGTGAAGTTCCTGTACGTGCCGTTCCAGTCGGTGAACGACACGACCGTGAAAGTGACGGATTCGGAACTGGAGAGCTACCTCAGCAGCCACAAAGACGAATACCCCGGTGCCGACAGCCGCACTATTCAGTACGTGACGTTTGCCGTGAACCCCTCGAAAGAAGACAGCGCGTCGTTATATAACGAGATCAAGACGCTGGCCCGTGGGCTAGGTGCCGCAAAGAACGATTCGACGTTTGCCCGGCAGAACTCCGACGAGCAGGTGCCCCTCTACCAAACGGCCGGTCAGATGCCGGAGCAACTCCGCGCGGCCATCCCCACGTTCTCGCCGGGTGGTGTGTATGGCCCTTTCCGCGAAAAGAACACCTACTTCATCTACAAATACGGCGGTACCAAGCGCGACACGAGCTTCACGGCCCGCGCCAGCCACATCCTGATCAACGCGCCCAAAACGGCATCTGATTCGGTGAAAGCACAGGCCCGCCGCCGCGCCGAAGGTATCTTGAAGCAAATTCAGGGTGGCGCGTCATTTGAGGCACTGGCACAGACCAACAGCGACGACGGTTCGCGCGATTTGGGTGGTGATTTGGGTTACTTCAGGAATGACCACCGCATGGTGAAGCCGTTTGAAGAAGCTGTGTTTGGTCAAAGCAACGCCGGGCTGATTCCACGGTTGATTGAAACAGACTATGGTTATCACATTATCAAGGTGACCGAACCAAAGACGAACTTGCTCTACCGCGTGGCGGGCATTGGCAAAACCATTACCCCCAGCGAAGCCACCACTAACGAAGCCTACCAGAAGGCAAGTCAGTTTGCCGCCAACAGTCGCAGCAAAGAAGCGTTTGACGATAACGCCAAGAAAGACCGCCTTGTAGTAGCCAACGCCGAGCGGATTCCGGAAACGGCCAGTAGCGTTAACGCTCTCACCGATGCCCGCCAGATTGTGCGTTGGGCGTTCGATAGCAAGACGGACCTGAACGCCGTATCGGAACCGTATCAGGTGGGTGAACAATATGTAGTGGCTGTGCTAACGGGTAAAACGAATAAAGACAAGGTAAGCGTTGAAGACTACCGCCCCGAACTAACCGCCAAAGTGCGCAACCAGAAAAAGGCCGATCAGATTCTGGCTAAACTGGGCAACGCAAGCGGTACGCTGGAAGCCATTGCCCAGAAATACGGTGCCGGTGCCATTGTTGAAACCGCCGACGACATCAATCTGTCAACGGGCTTCCTGCGTAGCGCCGGGGTTGACCCAGTGGCCCTGGGCAAAACGTTTGGCTTGAAGCCCGGCAAACGCTCAAAACCATTTGCTGGTGAAAGCGGTGTGCTGATGGTAGAGCCTACCCGCATTACGCCCGCGCCAAACGTGGCCGACTACGCCATGTACCGCAACATGATTGAGCAGAATAGCTTCCAGCGCTCACAGTTCTACGCCAACGAAGCCATCCGCGACGCAGCCAAGATTGAAGACAACCGCGCCAAGTTTTACTAGTTGTCTTTGCTTAACTGATTACACAAAAAGGCCCTGCTGAGATCAGCAGGGCCTTTTTTTTAAACCTATAAGGTTCTGAAAGCCTTGTAGGTTTAATTCTCCGCCAGATACTTATGGACAAAGCTAACGGCCATGGCACCTTCGCCCACAGCCGAGGCGACGCGGGCCATGGCACCGGAGCGGACATCGCCCGCTGCGAAGATGCCAGGACTGCACGTTTCGAGCGAAAACGGCTCACGCGACTGCTTCCAGATGTCGCGGTAGTGCGCGTTGTTAATGAGGTCGCGGCCGGTTTGGATGAATCCCTTGCCGTCGCGGATGATGTCCATCTCGATCCAGTCGGTGAGGGGTTTGGCTCCGATGAAGATAAATACGCCCCCGGCTTCGGCCTCGCGGCGCTCGTGGGTGTTCAGGTCTTCGAGCACAACGGCGGTCAGCTTATCGTCGCCTTTGCCTTCCACAATTTCGGTGCAGGGCAGCAGGTGAATGTTGGGGGTCTTGTCGATCTGGTCGATCAGGTATTGCGACATGGTGTCGGACAGGCTCTGACGGCGGATGCAGATGAAGACGTCGGAGGCGGTGCGCGAGAGGTACATGGCCCCCTGCCCCGCCGAATTGCCCCCACCCACAATGTAGACCGGCTGCCCTTTGAAGGCGTAGGCCTCAGTAGTGGCCGCGCCATAGTAAACGCCCGCGCCGGTAAACTTGTCGAGGCTTTCGTTCTCCAGTTGCCGGTACGACACCCCCGTACTGAGCAGAATGGCCCGCGTTAACACCTCGCTACCGTCGGCCATTTTAATGCGCTTATACTGTCCCTCCGACCTTATTTCGGCCACTTCCTGCGGCACCAGAAACTCCACGTTAAATCGTTTCGCCTGCGAAATAGCCCGTTGCGTCAGTTCAGCACCGCTGAGGCCGTTGGGAAAACCAAGGTAGTTTTCGATCCGCGAACTCGTACCCGCCTGCCCACCCGGCCCCCGCTTATCGATCAAAATAGTACGCAACCCCTCCGACCCGCCATAGACCGCCGCCGCCAGACCGGCAGGGCCCGCCCCAATGATGGCCAGATCATACAGAGCACCTTCGGCTCTGGAACTGAGGCCCAGTTTTTCACCCAGTTCCTGAATGCTGGGGTGCGCCAGAGCGGTGCCATCGGCCAGCAGCGCAACGGGCAGGTCGGTGGTGGTGAGGCCGTGGGTATCAAGCAGTGATTTGGCGCGGTCGTCGGTCTCAACGTTGAGCCATCGGTAAGGAAACAGATTGCCCGCCAGGAAGTCTTTCAATTCGTGCGAATCGCGGGAGAACTGGTAGCCAATGAGTGTTAAACCTTCGTAATCAGGCTCGTAGTGTTGTTTCCAGTCCTCAAGCAGGCCGTCTAGGGCGGGGAATAATTTTTCGGCAGGTGGGTCCCAGGGCTTGCTGATATAGTAGTCGAGTTGCACTTCGTTGATGGCCCGTACCGCCGCATCGGTATCTGAGTAGGCCGTGAGCAGGGCTTTTTTAGCACCCGGAAACACCTTGCGGGCTTCTTTCAGAAACTCGACACCCAGCATATCGGGCATCCGCTGATCGGACAAAAACAGGGCGACAGTCTCCCCCTTTTTCTTCAAATCAGTTAGCGACCCCAGCGCCTCGTTGGCCGACGACGTGGTCAGGATTCGGTAGTCTTTACGGTACTGCGACCGCAGATCACGACGCAGCGCCTCCAGCACCTGCTCGTCGTCGTCAATGGCTAAAATGATGGGTAGCTTCATGATTGAATTGTGAATGAGCTTACCTAATTAGTGAATGAGTGATTGAACGAATTAGGTACGCTCAATCACTCATTCACTAATTGGTACGCAGATCGTGAACGTGGTTTCGCCGGGTTTGGAGGCTAGTTTGATGCTGCCGTTGTGATGGCGGACAACACCCTGCACAATATCGAGGCCCAGGCCAGAACCCTTGCCGATGCCTTTGGTGGTGAAAAACGGCTCGAAAATCTTTTTCTGAATGTCGTCGGGAATGCCCGCACCGTTGTCGGTGAAGGTGGTATAGACGAACTGATCGCGCTCTACGTAACTACGAATGGTGAGGGTACCCCCCGAGTCGGGAGCTGCGTCGATGGCGTTGTCGATGAGGTTGGTCCAAACCTGATTCAACTCACCCGGCCAGCCCTGGATGGTGGGTAAATCGTCTGGGATGTCTACGGTAACAGTCACGTTTTTCGACCGAATCTTGTGCCCCAGTAACGTAACCGTGCTGCGTATGCCGTCGGCTAGGGCTACCGCTTCGCGACCACCACCCCGGTCCATATGGGTGTATGATTTGATAGACGACACCAGCGTGGCCATCCGGCCAGAGGCCTCGCCAATGTCGACAACCAACTTTTCGGTCACCAGGTTGTTGTTTACCCAACCCAGCACCCCCGCTATGTTTTCGGGGCCTACCTGTTCAAGAATAAAGTCCAGATCGGCATCCGTAAAGCGAAACTCGGCCAGCGAATTGGCCAAATCAGGGCCATCTGGCACACGTTGGTCATCGAGCCAGTCGGTCAGATCGTCTTCCAGGCCGCTGCGTTCCAGCATAGTGAGGGGCGCGGTCTTGTTGTCGAGTTTTTCAAACAGCCATTCGTTCACCACGTCGGTTTGTTCGTCGGTCAGGTTCATGTGCATGATAGCCTTGAACCGTTCGGGCGTGGCCCGCATGTGGGTACGCAGGGCATCGGCATTACGCACAATGGCCGAAACGGGGTTGTTCAGTTCATGCGCCAACCCCGCCGACAGCCGCCCCAACGACGCCAGTTTTTCTTCCTGCTGCGCCTGTTGGGTGAAGTTGCGTACGCGGTCGGTCATTTGCTGCACCAGGGTTGCAGTGAGTTCATAGCAGGTAGTGGCCATTTCGCGGAGGTGGTCGCGGTGCAACTCCAGCATCCGTGCGTCGGTGTCAACCGTGACTACCTGTACGCCTTCGGTAAGCCGTGAAAAAGGCAGCACTCCCGTAATGGCCGGGGCGGTGTAATGTAGCAGTTCGTCTGGCTCCGCGCCAATGGTCATCTCACCCGCCAGCAACAGCCGCAGGTGATCAATGGAATCGCCTGGTCTGTGCAGCACATACCCAGCGGCGTACTGTTGCTCGTCGGCATGGTCCAATAGCCACCGCAATTGCTCGTCGGGGACAAGCTCAAAACCAGGAAAAGCCTTTAGATCGGTTACGTTGGCCATAGTAGTCTGGATACTGATATCGAAAAAACAGCGGGGTGTGGTAATGCCACTTACTGCCTAACACGTTAAAACCAGCCGTGGTTAGCAACGTGCGTCTAAATTATGGCTAACAAACCAGTTTGGACGCCTATTTGCTGCAACTGACGCAAGGGAAGCATTTAGGGAACGGCAACAGAATAGCGGTAACTACCTATGGAGCTAGCCGTCTGGTCCTTACCTTTGTTATGCAGCCTTTCTTTGTCCACTAGACTGAGCTGCGGCTCTGCGCTTGCGCTATGCCTTTTTTAGATCCATATACGCCGGTGCTCGACACCCGCGCGGCGGCCCATTTACTGCGTCGGGCCACCATTGGGCCAACCAAGGCCGAGATCACATCGTTTACGGGGCTGACCGCCGCCCAGGCCGTCCAAAACCTGCTCAACAACGCCGTTGCCACGCCCCCACCGCCCGTAGAGCTGGATGAAACAGCCCCCAACCCCGGGCAAACGTTTCTGGACAAGCCTTTCAATGGCGACCGTAACTTTCAGTTTGGCCAGTTCGTCAAATACTGGTGGATGGGCATCATGACCGCACAAACCGCCCCCCCTGCGCTGCTTGATAAGCTCACGCTCTTCTGGCAGAATCATTTCGTTACGGCCCGCGAAGTGGTGGACGACTACCGGTTTGTGGACCGCTACCTGCGGCTGCTGCGGGCCAATGCACTGGGCAATTTCCGCACGCTGGTGACGGCCGTTACCAAAGACCCGGCCATGCTCCGGTACCTCAACGGCAACGAAAATGAAGCCACCAAACCCAATGAAAACTATGCCCGCGAACTCCAGGAGCTATTTACCTGCGGCGCGTTCGACCCGGCGGGCAACAAAAACTACACCGAAGACGACGTGAAAACCGCCGCCCGCGTGCTCACCGGCTGGCAGTATACCAACTACTGGACCGTGGGGTCTACTTCATTTCAGACCATCTTCGTACCGGCCAACCACGACAGCACCGCCAAGACGTTTTCGGCCAAATACAACAACACTGTCATTGCGGGCCGCACGGGTGCCACGGCGGGCGACCTGGAACTGGCCGACTTGGTGACCATGCTACTGAACCACCCCCAGACCGCCAAATTCATCTGCCGGAAGCTCTACCGCTGGTATGTGAATCCCAACGTGACGCCTACCATCGAGACCAACATCATTGAACCACTGGCCGTGTTCTTTGCCTCGCCGGGTAACAACTGGGCCATTCAGCCGGTAGTGGTGAAGCTGCTCAACAGCCAGGCGTTTTTCGACGAAGCCAACCGGGGGGCCATTGTAAAGTCGCCTGCCGAACTGCTGCTGGGGTCGGTCCGCTTTTTCAATCAGCCCGTGCCCAACATGACCACCGACTATGTGGCGTTTCGGCGGTTGTTCGAGTTTTTGCTGTGGCGGATGCAGAACCTGCAAATGAACATCCTCGACCAGCCAACGGTCTTTGGCTACGAGCCGTATTTCCAGACGGGCTACACCAAAAACTGGATGAACACCACCACCGTAGCTATGCGCAACGACTTCACCGACGCGCTTATCTGGCGGTGGTATGAGGTAAAGCCCGGCTATAACCTGGGCATCGACGTACTGGCCTGGGCCACGTCGCTGCAACCCGATTTCGCCAACGTGAAATCGGCCACTAACCCCACTGGCACCGACCCTATTTCGTGCGTGCAGGTGCTGGACGCTTTCCTGCTTAACCTGTTCGCTACCAGCCTGTTCCAGTCGCAAAAAGACTTCCTCATTGACAAAATCATGATGGAAGAAATACCCCGCACGTCGTGGAATTTCGAGTGGAACGCCTACCGCTCTGACCCCACCAACTCATACCGCCGCAACGTACCTACCTGGCGGCTCCAAAACCTAATGCGCTACCTCCTCCGCATGGCGGAGTATCATGTGTTCTGATTTGCGATGTACGAGCGGTCCGCCGCCGCGGTTACGAATTACGATTTGAACTGATGCCAGCGTATTGATGACGCGTCAACCCAGATCGTAGATCAGTAAGCGTCAGCGTAAATCGTACATCGTAATTCGTAAATCGTAAATACTGTGAATCGCAGAAACTTCCTGGCCGCTGCGTCGGCCTATACCTTGCCGGTGATGCTCAATGGGTTTGAGCTGAAGGCCATGACCAGTCAGTCGGCGCTGGTGCAATCGCTGATGGCAAGCGGTGCCATGCAGGACAGTCTGGTGTCTGACCGGGTGCTGGTGATCGTGTACCTCAACGGGGGCAACGACGGGCTGAATACCGTCATTCCCGTAGACCAATATGCTACCTATCAGTCACTTAGAAGCAACATTGCCCTGCCGCAGAATACGCTGCTGACGCTGGATGGCACAACCACCATGGGGTTTCACCCAGCCATGACCGGTATGCGCGACCTCTATAATTCCGGGCGGCTCACGGTGCTCAACTCGGTCTCCTACCCCAACCCTGATCAGTCGCACTTCCGGTCGACGGATATCTGGATGACTGCCGCCGACGCCAACGTGAACCTAACCACGGGCTGGTCGGGACGGTACCTCGAAGACCGGTTTCCGGGCTACCCGGTGGGCTATCCCAACGCGCAGATGGAAGACCCCCTGGCCATTCAGATTGGCTATAACGTCTCTACGGCCTTGCTGGGCAGTCAGCAGTCGATGGGTATTGCCATCAACGACCCGCAGAACTTTTATGAACTGGTGGGTGCGGGTGGCAACGTATCGCCCGCCGACGTGCCGGGGGGCGAGGCGGGCAACCTCATCACGTTCATCCGGCGGCAACAGGCCCTGGCCGTAGGCTATGCCGGCGAGATCAAAACGGCTTTTGATGCGGGGCAGAACCTGAGCACCTACCCCGCCGAGTCGGTGCACAACGACCTGTCTGACCAGCTTAAGATTGTGGCGCGGCTGATTCACGGCGGCCTGAAAACCAAGATCTACTTCGTGTCGCTGGGCGGGTTCGATACCCATTCGGGACAGATTCTGTACAACGACCCCCGCATTGGCCCCCACGCCGATTTGCTGGGCAAGCTATCGGCAGCACTGTGGTCGTTCCAGGAGGATCTACGGTTGCAGGGCACACAAGACCGCGTAGTAGGCATGACCTTCTCCGACTTTGGGCGGCGGGCCAACTCCAACGCCTCGCAAGGTACGGACCACGGCGTGGCGGCCCCGCAGTTTATGTTTGGCACGGCCATGAAACACCGCACCCTGGGCCAGAATGCCAACCTCTCGGACCTGATTGTAAGCTACGGTAACAACAAAGACATCAAGATGCAGATTGATTTCCGCCGCATCTACGCCGACATTCTGAAGGACTGGTTCGGCGCGGGGCAACCCAAAACCGATTCGCTGCTACTCCACAATTTCCCCACCCTCTCTATTTTCTCCGATGTCTGCGAGACAGTTTCGTCTGGCGCCTGGACCAACCCGGCCACCTGGACCGTGGGCCGTGTACCCACCGCTGCCGAGAACATCCGCGTCAACGCGGGCCACGTAGTCACCCTCGCGCAAAACACCACCGTCCGCTCGGTGAAGCTCTACGGCAAAATCACCTACGCGCCGGGGGTACGGCTGCGCATTACGGGGTAGGGGGCTGTACATCCTGGGGACCTCTGATAACTTCGATGATGCCAGACGAGAGTTCGGCTTCGGGCCAGGCATGGAGCACCTGCTCTTCTATTAGTGGCTTGGTAGGGTTAACAAAAGCACGTACCTGAAACCGGACACCGATGTTGCCCTTTTCACGACTTCCCGTATAGATTAACCCTTCCCACGCACCGTCAGCACCGACTTTAATGGGCACTTGAACATAATAGTCAGGAAATTCAGGGTTGTGAATAACCATCCAGACAGTTTTGGCGTGGGCTACTTTCCCTTGGGCAATCATGATCCGGGGAACGGTCATGTCCTTGGTCGGGCTAATGATAACTAAGCCACTCGGAGGCAGCGTTGAGCGGTAATAACCAATCGCTACATAGGCAACGAGGCCTGCACCAATTAGCAATGCTGCAAAAAGTAAAACACGCCTGTTGGCCTGGCCAATGAGCGGTGTCTTAAGGGATGTTACTACCGGTTTGGATACGTCTGGCAGAACAGCCGAAGAGGCTTCTTCACTGGCTACAGGTCTCGGCTTGCCCCATGCATACAGGTAGCAGGCGTTCAGGACGTTTTCATCTTTAATGATGTATCCTTCATGGAAGATCTTGGCAAATGTTTTTGTGCTTGGAATAGCCGCCAGGGCTTCCTGCATATCGGCTTGCCCATAGCCAGTTAGCTCTTCTTTAAACGAGTTGCGCAGGTGTTCATAAGGGGCTGGATAGCTGTTGAATTTGAGCACCGGGTACTTTCCTGGCTTTGCTAACCGATAGGCCTCATACTTTTTTCGAACACCCTCTTTCAGGGTAAGCATCTCATTATCAGTCATGTAAATTCAGCTCCGGGTGTAGAGAACAAAGAAGGAATAAACGAGAGAACAAAATAGGAATAAGCTATACATACCTGTCGGTAATCGGGCAAATAGATTTGCCAGGATGCCCATGGTTATCAACCGCCACAACAAATCAGTTCGCTTAGCTTTCCGCCTCTATCACACCTGTAAAGTCTATGAAACAACAGTACGTTCTTGAACTGCTGTCTGACAGCATTTTCCCGCTAGTCAGCGTCGTCCCGTAGGGACATAATAGCGTAGCGTCGGTAGACAGAAAGGGCCGCTAGCTATCACCTGCGTGCCGTAGGTACGCTACCGCATTGCAGCGTTGTGGCGTACCTACGGCACGCAGGTGATAGCTAGCGGCCCTTTCTGTCTACCGACGCTACGCTGTTAAATCCCTACGGGATAGCGAGGGGAGCTTATTTCACAAATTTGACACACATCTCTTTGATGTTGCCTCCGTTGCCTCACACTCGCTTGCCAAACAACCCTTTCCGCTTTTTCTTTTCTGGTTTTGCCGGGGTGGGTTTGGCTTCCTGAACGCGGGTGAGGGTGGCGAGTTGACGGCTTTTGATGGCGTAGGTTAGCACGGGAGTCATGCCCTGCCCGCCGGTTTTGCCGGGGCGCACATCGGAGAAATACAGCGCGAAGCCAATGCGGTCGGGGTTGGTCAGGAAGGTGTAGATGGTGGTGATCAGGTTGTTTTCTACCGAAAACTGGGTCGTCAGCTGGTCACCTATCTTGCTGGCTTCCAGTACAATACCATCCTTTTCGTCGATCTGGTATTTCCCGGCAGCGGCATCGACGGCTACCAGTTCATAGAGCCGGGCAGCCTGTTGGCCATATTGAATCGTAAACGTAAATCGGTTTTGTACCCCTCGCAGCGAGTCGAGAATAATGCGCATGGGCACCTGCTGCGTGTTTGGACTACCCACGGGCGTGATCTGAAGCGTACCCTGCCACACGCCTAGGTGGCTTTTCGGAAATGACGACTGGGCATGGGCCGTGCCTGCAATGAACAGGAGGCAAAGGATAAGGTAGCGCATAACGTGTGGGTAAGTTCGGCGAAAGGCCGGATTTGTTTGTAAATTTGGTAAGTAAACCGAATTACTTACATCCCGTTTATGAAAAAACAGTTTCTCCTGGCTGCCGGACTCTTTTCAGTAGCCACCAGCCTTGCCACGCCGCCTAAATCGCCGGTGCGCAAGCCGCAACGCGCCGCTGCTTCAGTTGCCCCCGTCCGCAAATACATCGACCCGGCCAACATGGACAGGCAGGTGAAGCCGGGCGACGATTTCTATGAATACGCTAACGGCAACTGGCTCAAAACCAGCAAAATTCCCGACTCAAAAACGTCGTGGGGCAGCTTCACCGAACTCCGCGAACGCAGCGTAGAAGCCATGCGCACCTTGCTGGACGAGGCGGCAAAGAACCCGCAAAAAGGCCGTTTGCAGCAAATGGTGGGTGATTTCTACGCCAGCGGCATGGACAGCGTTACGATTGAAAAGCGCGGCTGGGAACCCCTCAAAGGTGACTTTGCCCGCGTCGACAAGCTCAACTCGCTACCCGCCGTGCTCGATGAACTGGCCCTGCAACGGCGGCAGAGCAACGGCATGTTATTTGGCTTTTTTGTGGCACAAGACCGCAAGAACGTCAACAAGTATTTGCCCCAATTCGGGCAGGGCGGCACTACCCTCCCCGACCGCGATTATTACCTGAAAAACGATGCCCGGAGTACCAAAATCCGCGCCGCCTACCGTGATCATTTGACCAAGATGTTTGGCCTTGTCGATGATGCACAGGCTGCACAAAGCGCCGACAAGATCATTCAGCTCGAAACGGCGCTCGCCCGCGCCCAGATGGCCCGCGTAGACATGCGCGACCCGTACAAAACGTATAATAAACTGACCATCAGTGGATTCAATGCGCTTACGCCACACATCAACTGGACCGACCACATGGCCAAGCTGGGTGCCACGGGGCAGGACACGGTGCTGGTGAGCAACCTGAACTTCTTCAAGGCCGTAGACAGCCTGCTGGTGGCCACGCCCCTGAACGACATCAAAACGTACATGCGCTGGAACCTGCTGAAGGGGGCTGCACCATATTTGAGTTCGGCGTTTGTGAAGCAGAATTTTGTGTTTACCAAAGAGCTGACCGGGCAAAAAGAACAGACACCCCGCTGGCAGCGAATGAGCAGCCTGATCGACGGCACACTGGGCGATTTGCTGGGGCAACTCTACGTGCAGAATAATTTCAAGCCCGAAGCCAAGAAGCGGATGCTGACGCTGGTCGATAACCTCGAAGCGTCGTTTAAAGACCATATCTCCGGCCTGGAGTGGATGAGTGCCGACACCAAAAAGAAGGCCCTGAACAAACTCGTGTCGTTCAAGCGCAAGATCGGCTACCCCGACAAGTGGAAAACCTACGACGGCGTCACGATTCGGCGCGGTGATTTCTATGGTAATGTAGAAGCGGCCGGGCAGTGGTCCTATCAGTACATGGTTAACCGGCTGGGCAAGCCCATTGACCGCACTGAATGGGGCATGACACCGCCCACGGTGAATGCTTACTACAACCCTGTCAACAACGAAATCGCGTTTCCGGCGGCCATTTTGCAGTTTCCGTTCTTCGACGCCGACGCCGACGATGCGATCAACTACGGCGGCATTGGCGCAGTAATCGGCCATGAGATGACCCACGGGTTTGATGATTCTGGTCGCCAATACGACGCCGACGGCACCCTCCGCGACTGGTGGACGGCCGACGACGCCACGAAGTTCAAGCAACGCGCCGGGCAGGTCGAGGCGCAGTTTTTTGGCTATAAAGTGCTCGACACCCTGGCCGTAAACGGCAAACTGACCCTGGGCGAAAACCTCGCCGACCTCGGCGGACTGGCCATTGCCTATGATGCGTTCAAGAAAACAACCCAGGGTAAAGGCAACACCGCCATCGACGGGTTCACGCCCGATCAGCGGTTTTTCCTGTCGTGGGCACAAATCTGGCGCATCAAAGTACGTCCCGAAACGCAGGCGCAGTTGATCCTCACCGACCCTCACGCGCCCGGCCAATACCGGTGTAACGGCCCGATCACCAACCTCGATGCGTGGTATCAGGCGTTTAACGTGCAGCCCGGTAATAAGCTCTACAAAGCCCCAGATCAGCGGATTCGGGTGTGGTAGTAATAGATGCTGGACATTGGATTTTGGAAATTGGCTTTGTCCAGTATCTAGTGTCCAGCATCTATTATCGTTTAGTTTTGTGCCCTACCACCGTATTGAATGGCGCAGAATCATACCCACGATCACTTCTTCAAAATTGCCTTTTCCCGTACCAATGTCGTCGCCGACTTTATACAGGCCTTTTTGCCCCCAGATTTTTCCCAACAGCTTGATCTAGAGACACTTGCTAGATTGGGAGATTCATTCGTGGATGAACAATTAGCTCAACATTATGCGGATTTGCTGTATTCGGTCAACTTCGGCGATACACCTATTACCATTGCGCTGTTGTTTGAGCACAAGAGCTATACCGAAGAGTATCCGCATTTTCAGCTTGCTCGCTACATGCTCAACCTATGGCAGGAGCAACTGACCAATAAAGAACCACTAACGCGGGTAGTGCCAATACTACTCTATCATGGACTGGGTAGGTGGAAACAGCAGTCCATGACCGATTATTTTGGTCCCGCTAATTCGGTCCTCAATTCGTTTGTACCTGATTTTCAGTATCTGCTGATCAACCTTCGCAAGGCACCGGACAGTCAATTTTCGTTGTTGACCGATGATTACGCCAAGATCACGGCAGGTCTGCTTCGAACTATCCGGGAACGGCGTCAGTTAACCCGAATGTTTGAAGAACTAGCGGCTACGTTCGACAGCCTGGTTGGCAGTTCAGAAGGCGAACAGTTCGTTAAAACAGCCTTCCTGTATGTCCACTGGTCGTCGAAGTTGACCTCAGCGGAAATGGTTGCTATCTTTAATCGTATTTCACCAAAATCAGCACAAGTCGTGATATCAGCCGCAGAACTCTTACTCCAGGAAGGATTAGAGAATGGCCTTAAAAAAGGCTTTCAGATTGGCGTTGAAGAGGGCATGAAACAAGGCGTTGAGCAGGGCTTGAAACAGGGCGTTGAGCAGGGCTTGAAACAGGGCGTCGAGCAAGGCGACCACAAAGCCACTGTGCAACATGTGAAAGGCCTTCTGGAAATGGGCCTGGACACCGAATTGATTGCTAGAGCGTTTGGCCTTACAACCCGTCAACTGCACGCTATCATTTGCGAAATCAAAGGCGAGTAAGTCAAGCTAGCTGCTAACGCAGAAGAAGCCACTGCCCAATCGACAGTGGTTTTTTATTTCCTACTAACACCTAAACTCTCGTATAACAATACGTTATGAAATTACTGGCCGGTTGCTCACTGCATTTTGAGGTACAGGATGAATCACCACTGGTGCTCATGTTGCGGCCCCGGTCAGGTGCCGGACAGTGGATCATTTCTGAAACATATGATCTGGTGCCGCCTGTACCAGTGGTAGAATACACTGATCTATATGGCAACCTTTGCCAGCGCATGACTGCCCTGCCTGGTCCTTTCGAGATTCACACCGAAGCCATCGTGCAAACCGCCGAGACCATCGACGTGTCGCCAGGCGCGCCGCTCACCCTGGTGCAGGACCTGCCCGACGAAGCGCTCTTGTTTGTCATACCCAGCCGGTATTGCCCTTCCGATCAGCCCGCTATCAGCAAAAAAGCCCTGGATATTGTGGCCAATGCTCTTCCCGGTTACGATCAGGCTGAAGCCATTCGGCGGTGGATCAACATCAACATTCAGTATCAATATGGCGTGAGCGATGCCACCACGTCGGCGCTGGATACGCTGCAACATGGCAAGGGTGTTTGCCGCGACTTCACCCACCTGGGTATTTCGTTTTGTCGTAGTCTGAGCATTCCGGCCCGGATGGTGGTGGGCTATCTGTACGACCTGAAACCCATGGACCTCCATGCCTGGTTTGAGGCTTACGTAGATGACCGCTGGTATGCTTTTGATGCCACCCAGACCCAACCAAAGGGCAACCGCATTACCGTGGCTTATGGTCGCGATGCCGCCGACGTGGCGTTTATGACCCAGTTTGGCCCCATGACCCTTACCCGCATGGATGTGTGGGTGCGTACCGATGAGTCAGCCGACAATTAGCATTATTGGCCTGGGCTGGCTGGGTATGCCCCTGGCCGAAGCGCTCCTGACCGCAGGACATCGCGTGCTAGGCAGCACCACTACGCCCGACAAAGTGGCTCTGTTACGACTGAAAGGCATCGACGCCCAGCAGCTTTCCCTGAACCCGCAACCCGTGGGTGAACTAGCACCGCTATTGGCTGCCGACGTACTGGTGGTAAACGTACCCCCTAAGGCTGGACAACAAGGTGATGCATTTCACCCCGAACAAATGCGGTTGCTGGCGCAGGCCGTGGCCCAGTCGCGGGTGGGGCATGTGATTTATGTCAGTTCCACATCAGTCTATCCCGAACTGAACCGGGAAATGGTCGAGGCCGACGTGGTTACGCCCGAGCAGTCGGCAGCGTCCCGACTAGTTGAAGCCGAGCAGCATTGGTTGGCGCTTTCCGGGCAAAAACAAATTACGATTCTGCGGTGTGGTGGGTTAATGGGCGACACCCGGATTCCGGGCAAATACGTGGCCGGGCGAGTGGTCGATAGTGGCGCGGTGCTAGTCAACTATATTCATCAAACCGACGCTGTGGGCCTGCTTTTAGCAATTATTCGGCAAAATATCGTGGGTACGTTCAACGCCGTGGCTCCGCAGCACCCTACCCGTGAGGCCATTTACCGCAAAAGCTGCGCCGACTTCGGGTATGCACTACCCACCTTTGTTACACCCACTCAGCCCGTCTCCTTCAAACAAATCAACGGCGACAAACTCACCGCCGCCACACAGTATCAATTCATCTACCCCGACCCACTTTTATTCAGTTATCAGTGAGCAACCAACACTTTACAGCCAACAGTAGCTTCGAGGCTGATCTTACTGTTGGTTGGTCACGTTGGTTGTTCGTTGTTCGCTGAGGCCATGAAGGCGATGATGCCTACGCCTACTTTATTGATGACGTCGAACACAGAGAAGCTGAGGTGAATCCAGTTGTTGTCGACATTGGGCAGCACCGAAAGGACATAGCCAACAGGGTAGATGCCCCAGGTAGTGACCGACGTAAGGGCCATAAGCCGGAAAGCCCGCTGCTCTTCGGGCGTGGCCTGCTGCCGGTACCGTTGCCAGAACCGGTACAGTATAATGGGAATGACGAAGTAAAAAACGGTTGAAATAGCACCCCAGAAGAGCTTCTTATCTACCAAAACAGCACCGTCGGCCAGTACTTGCTGTTCACCAATGTAGCCCGTAATCACCATCAGCAGGTCGGCCAGTAGCAGAATGGCGATTGTTCCGGGTGCCTGCGTAAACCGGATTCGCAGCATCTGACCCGTTTTCAGCAGCAGCAACGGCGTAGTTACGGCCCAATCGATGTAGCGGAGCTGGTTGATAGCGGCAAAAGACCCTTCCTGCAACAGTGCCGCCGCCACGGGGTTGTCGGTAGCCGCCACCTGCGCCAACATATGCCGGTAAATGTCCTGAATGAAATAGTACGAAATGCCCGCCACGGCAGCAATAATAGCCGTTATAGTGTTCGAGTCGCGGTGAATAGAGGCCACGCCGTTGCGGGTAGCCAGTGCGAAAATAAAGTGGCCTACGAAGGCATAGAAGGCAACAAACATAAAAAACCAGGCCACTACAGGCAACATACCAACCTGGCCGGCAAGGGGTAAAAATTGGTGATCAAATTCCATAACGTTAGGAGAAAGCGGGTTATACTATGACATAATTGACCCTTTAACCCACTCCTGCGCAACGTGGCTGTGGTTTTTATACTATTTTAATCTATATAATTACTCTTCTATTGTACGGACAGACAGTGCGTCTCCAGACAATGCTGGTTCCGTAGTGCTCAACTTAGGCTATTGCCAACCAGTTGAGTCGCCGGGTCCATTAACCCGTTTAGTAGTCGCCCCCGGCACCGCCACCGCCGAAGCTGCCGCCGCCGAAACCGCCAAAACCACCGCCGCCGCTGTCGCCGCCACCGCCCCAACTGCCCGACGAGCTACCCCAACCTGAGAAGGTGGTATAGGGTAGAAACATACCGCCACCCCGGTAGCCACTACCTCCTCTGCCCCCACCCGACCGGCGCGAGATAAAGAAGATGACCATGGCAATGATGAACAGCCAGAACAAAATTTCGCCCATCGAGGTGTCGTCGCCGCTGTCGCGCGGATCAGCTTTGTATTCGCCGCTAAGGCGGCGAATCATCTCGGTAGTGGCCTCATCCAGGCCCTGATAATACTGCTGTTGCTTGAAATTGGGAGCCAGAATCTGACCGATAATGCGCTTGGCAATGGCATCGGGAATGGCTCCTTCCAGGCCATAGCCTGTGGCGATATAGAGCTTACGATTGCCCGTGGCCCACAGCAGTACCAAGCCGTTGTTCTTTCCCTTCTGCCCCACGCCCCACTTCCGGCCAATAGAAAACGCATAGTCAGCCGCCTCATATTGCCCCGTCGATTTTACCACCACAATGGTGATCTGAGTAGAGGTAGAGTCGTTGTATGTGTCGAGTTTGCGTTCCAGTTGCTGTACTTCGCTCGGCGACAGCATCCCCACCAGGTCGTTCACCAGCCGGGGCGGGTTAGGGCGGTTGGGCAGGCTATCGTCGGGCACGGTTTGGGCCAGCAAAGGTGCCGACAGCAACCACCCAATAACCCAGCCACCAAGGATAGCCAGCCGCAACAAACGAGAAAAAGAAGGGACGTAGATCACGGGAACGGAGGATGTAGGCATATCAAACGCCGATGGGTCAGCCAAGCGAGATGTCGTCCGAAAGCTCGTTCTGGTCATCATCCACGCTGGGGAAATACTGCTTCAATTGATGGCCCGCCTGTTCGATACCTTGGCTGAGACCTTCCACGTACTCATTTTTGGCGAAATGCTGCCGCATGAGGTCTTTGGTGCTATCCCAAAAACCGGCGGGCACCTTAGCATCGATGCCCGAATCGCCCAGCACGGCAAACTTCCGGTCGTCGTGGGCGAGGTAAAAGAGTACGCCATTCTGCTGCCGCGTCTGGTGCATGCCCAGGTGCTTGAACACCTCGATGGCCCGCCTCATAGGGTCGCCGTCGGGGCAGTTGGCCTCCAGATGCACCCGGATCTCGCCCGACGTTTCCTGTTCGGCCTGCCGGATGGCGGCAATCAATTGCTGTTGCTGTTCGGGGGTGAGGAGCATCTTGGAGGAAATTAAGAATTAAGAATTAAGAATGGGTCAACACAAACTGATAGCTGCGAATCCATTCTTAATTCTTAATTCCTCATTCTTAATTAGCCCTACTTCGTATCGAAATTCACACTCGGCGCATTCTGTGCGGCGGCACTGGCCTGGAAGAAGCCTTTGCGCTGGAAGCCGAAGATACCCGCGAAAATGCTGGCCGGGAAGGTTCGCACGGCCACGTTATAGTTGCCTACTACGCCGTTGAAGTCATTGCGCGACACAGCAATGCGGTTTTCAGTACCTTCCAATTGGGCTTGCAATTCTTTGAAGCCTTCGGTGGCGCGTAGCTGCGGATAGTTCTCCGACACGGCCAGTAACCGAGACAGTGAGCCTCCTAACTGATCTTGGGCGGCCTGATATTTCTGAAGATTTTCGGGTGTTAAGTCCTTAGCGTCCAACTTTATGCTTGTGGCATTGGCCCGGGCTTCGATCACACCCTGGAGGGTACTTTTCTCGAAATTGGCTGCTCCCTGCACGGTTTTCACCAGGTTTGGAATCAGGTCGGCACGGCGTTGATACTGCGTTTGTACGCCGGCCCACGATTGCTCAACGGCAGTGTCTTTTTGCACAAGCCCATTGTATGAACTACAGCCTGCCACGCCTAAGATGACGGCTATTACAATGAAAATGATTAGTCCTCTTGACATGATTTTTACGATTTGATCGAAACTGGTTTGTGGTTCAGTAAACGCCTCAAAGCTAACAACAGTTATCAATTTTCTGTGTGCAACGGTGTTGGGTGGTCATTTGCAGTGTGTTATTGGTTGCCAGACTACGTGGTCATTCGCTGCGCTGTCATTGGTCATTGGTCCGGGGCGCGTACCTGTCAAAACGCTTCCCCAATAGTCAGGTACACACCGCTGGAACCAACGCCGGTGTAGGGAAGGCCGCGACCGTAGTCGAGGCGCAGGTTAACGAGGTCGCGGTTGACCCGGATGCGCAGGCCTGCGCCGTAGGCTGCTTTGGGTTGGTTCAGGCGCAGGAAATCGGCCCGGCTGCCCAACGCGCCTACGGAACCGAAGCCTACCACGCCCAGCCGACCCCACACGTTCAGGCGCAGTTCGGCCTGTAACAGGGCCAGGTTGTCGTCGCGGTAACGGCCTTCGTAATAGCCCCGGCCGCGTTTGGTGCCGCCCAGCAGCGAGAGCGCGTTGAACGGAGCCTGCCCGCCGGTGGTCACGCTGAGCACATAGTTCAGGGCCAAGGTGAGGCGGCGGGTGAGCGGGTGATACGTAGCCACATCGGCCACCCAGCGGTCGTACCGTACCTGGCTGCCCACCGCGCTACCCTGGCTCAGCAACGAAAAATCGGCCACCATGCCGCGACTGGGGTAAAACACGTTGTTGCGCGAATCGTAGAACACGCCCGTCCCTACGCCCGAAAGCACACTTCCCGAACCACCCGGCACGGTGCCCGAAGCCAGCAGGCCGTCGGGTACGGTGCTGGTGATGACGTAGTGTTCATACTGGTAGCGCAGGCCTACATACAGCCCCCGCGCTGAGGGTGTTTGCCCCGCCGAAACCGTCCGGCTTCCTCCAGGCTGACCAATCCGCCGAAACACATTAACCCGAATTCTGGGGAAGTTTACGCCGTAGAGTTCGTTTGGCACCTCGCGCTCACCAAGGCCAAAAAAGAAGTAGTTGTACTTGTAATAGCCCAGCTCACCGTTGGCAAAATACCCGTTGTTCTTATAGAAAATCTGGAACGGCAGGTACAGCAGCAACTGCTTATTCTGAGTATAGACCGCTCCCAGCGTCACCTGTGAGGGCCTCACCTGCTGGCCTGTGTCGCCCCGAAACCGGAACGTAGCCGTGGGCGCAAACCCATAGCCAAAGCGTGTTTCGGGCGTATAATACACCACCGGCAGGGGCAACAAGCTAAACCGCTTCGGCAGCACCGAATCAGCAGGGACAGCCAGTAAAGTAGTGAACAGTAGTGTGTTGAGCATAGCGCTCTAAACTTCCTTTAAGCTTCGCTTTTTAGCGTTTGCATGTCGATCACAAACCGGAAGCGGACGTCTTCTTTCTCCATCCGTTCAAAGGCCTGATTGACAGCCTGAATGGGAATCAACTCGATCTCTGGAGCCAGGTTATGTTCGGCGCAGAAATCGAGCACCTCCTGCGTTTCCTGGATACTGCCAATCAACGACCCCGCCACCGACCGACGGTGCAGCGCTACCTCCATGTTGTTGGTGGCTTTTGAGAACGGTGCCAGCACGCCCACCACCACCAGCGAGCCGTCGCGCTTGAGGAGCTTGATATACTCGTTGATATCGTAGGGGTCGGGGATGGTGCTCAGGATAAAATCGAGGGAAAGCTCGGCGGCGTTCATCGCTTTGATATCGCTCGACAGGATCACTTGGTGGGCACCCAACGCCTCGGCAGCACCCGTTTTGGCTTCGGTGCTGGTGATCACCGTCACCTCGGCCCCCATGGCTTTGGCGAGTTGCACGGCCATGTGGCCCAGCCCGCCCAGGCCCACCACGCCTACCTTATCGCCCGCTTTCACGCCCCAGTGCTTCATGGGCGAATAGGTCGTGACGCCCGCGCAGAGGATGGGGGCAGCAGCTTTAATGTCGAGCTTATCGGGGATGCGCAACACAAACGACTCTTTCACCACAATGGATGTGGAGAAACCGCCAAATGTATTTTTCTTGTTGAATTCCAGCGGGTTAGGGTGCTGATAGCCGTTGTACGTAGCCAAAAAGCTCGACGGTCCTTCGCAATATTGCTCAACGCCTTCCTGACACGACGCGCACTTGCCGCACGAATCGATCATGCAGCCCACGCCTACGGTATCGCCCACGTTGTACTTGGTCACGCCCAGCCCCACGGCGCTCACCTTACCCACAATCTCGTGGCCGGGTACGCAGGGATAAAGTGTGTTACCCCAGTCGTTTTTGATCTGGTGCAGATCGGAGTGGCACACGCCGCAGTAGAGAATGTCGATTTCTACTTCGTCGGCTTTAGGTTTCTCGCGCTCGATGTTCATGCGCGACACCATATTGAACGAATTAATCAGCGAGCGACTAGCCCCGTAGGCTTTTGTCTTGGTAGCTTCCATTGATTGCGTTGATTAAAAAAAGCAGCTCACCAGCCTATCCATAGACTGACAAGCTGCTCTCGTAAGCAACAAGCAAATGGTATTGTTTAAGCCTTGTGAGCCAAAGGCTCTCAAGGCGCTGCCTTCGGGTAAGCAATTACCGATTCACATACAAATTCAGACTTGCCGCAGTAGCACCCGTCCGTCCAACTAAGCCCCGAGCAAAAACCGTCAGCACCCGACCATTGGCAATATTTGAAAAGACAACTGTACCAACATTGGTCGTTGCTCCAGGTAACCGTAGGGCCAATGTAGGGTTGGTAAAGGCATCGAGCGTAACAAACGACGAAGCTCCCTTATACGCAATTGCTTGAGCTACAGGCGTAGCCGTCTTACCATCGGCTGACAGGATAAACAGATCATAGCCAGTAGCTGGGCCGTTGGGTATCATGTTGACAAATCGTACGTAGACCTTGCTTGAGGAGTTGAGCTGCGTGAAATCATCTTTCAGCAACGTCGTTTCAGGTTGAACACCCGTACCCGATACAAACAGGGAATAATAGACGTTGTCGTCGAGTGTGGCAGATGAACTTCCTACGGCCGTTGCACTGGCCGTGGTGGTAGTGGCGGGTGATGTAAGGCTCAGTGACACAGCGCCAGGCGAGACGATAGCGTAGTTACTACCTGAGCTGGGAAAAGAGTTATTGTATGGCAAACCTACCGCAAAACCGGAACTGCTGGCTGTGACGCCACTGGGCGTAAAGGCACTAAATTTTTTACCGTTGACTGCCAGTTCAATGCCTCCTGGTAGGTCAGGGGCAACATTGATTAGTTTTAGCCGCGCACCCGACGTAACGGGATCAACAGGTATGGTCAGCGCATTTTTTTCGCAGGAAGCCAGCATCAGACTGGCGGCGATGAAAACGTAGATGAGATGCTTCATGGAGGGAAAGTTCAAGGTTTAACGTCTAAGGTTTAAGGTTGCTTCGCGCTTAGCGTGTAATACGCGAAGCAACCTTAAACCTTAGACGTTAAACCTTGAACTCGTTTAGGGTTGTGTAAACCAGACAGGCTTAGTGTGAAAATCGAGTTCGAGGCCGCCAATCTTGGTTAGTGCTGGAATGTTCCAGACGTACTCCGAATTGTATCGTGGGCGCAGCCGTTGCACTGACTTTCCACCGTTGTCCCCGTATAACGTGGTGGGCAGTGCAAACGTCGTAAACACATCGGGGCTGTAGTTATAGCGCCGTAGATCGGCCCACTGCTCCAGAAACCCCCAGCCCCACTGGGCAATATATTTCTGCGCCATAATCTGGCTCAGCGTCAGGTTAGCAGCCACTGTGGGAACCACCAATGGGCTGTTCAGGTAAGCAGTACGGTCTGTGGCGGGGGCGTTTACATAAGGGGCCGTCAGGTGGGCTTCTATACCCTTCTTGTAAGCAGCCAGTGCAGTTGCTTTATCACCTTTGATGAAGGCAGCCTCAGCTTTGATAAACTGTAGCTGTGCATAAGTCATCAGGGGTAATGGCCCTTTATCAGTAAAAATAAACCGACCCAGCGTGCCCAGTGGCGGATTAGCTACCACGGGTGTGCCCCATACGTTGACGGTACGAGTAGCTGCTGGCACACTGGCGGCGGTCGACTGCCCCTGCCCCGGATTCAAACCCCGGTAGATGCCATCACCGCTGGGAGCCAGCATGATCGCAAGCCGTGGATCTTTCACTCCGCCAAATACAGTCCCGTCCAACAACCGCAGGATGTAGTTCGATTGTACCAGCGAGTTCATATTCTGCCGCACCGGCCCGAAGAAGCTGGCATCGGCCGTGCTAAGGCCATTGAACGTAAATAGGGCGTCGTCGGCGTTGTTGACAAAGGCGCTGTCTACATACTGGATCACCTTGTCGGGGCTATAGGTCCCCGTTTTATTTGAGAGGTGATGCGCGTTAATAGCTAACATACCGTAGGCAAACCGTTTCCACTTCAAGCGGTCACCCTTGTAAATAATGTCGCCGCGGGCTAGTTGTACCTGCGACACTTTACCATCGGCCCGGTTGAGGTTCTTGATTCCCTCAGTTAGCAGTTGCTGTACCTTGGTATATACCTCTGGCTGCGTGTTATAATTAAACACGTTTTTGTTCGGGTCCTGGTCGTAGGCTTCGTCCAGAATGATTTCGCCGTGTACATCGGTCAGCATTTGCCAGCCCCAGGCTTGCATTACATAACCTACACCCGCATAATCCCACTTTTCGCCCGCCTGAGCATCATCGATGAGGTTGAGCAGGTTACGGCCACCACGCCAGTATACATTCCGCCACAGTTCGCCGCCCGCATCTGATGCAGGAACGTAACCGTGCAGATCCCAGAGATCATTCGACGTGGCCGCATTCTGCCAGTTTTGTACGTAACGGCCAATAAACCGAGCATCGAACTGTACTCCCAGCGCATACTGGTTCTGGATGGGAGCCAGTAATAACGCTGCTTCTACGGCATCGGGGTTGTTGGGGTTTTTGTTAATGTCGAGGTAGTCCTCGCAACTGCTTAGCAGCAAGCCCATTCCTACAAAAAAGAGGGCAATGTATTTTCTAAGAATCATGTTGTCTTTAAACTCCTTTAAAATCCTACGTTGATACCTACGTTGAAGGCGCGGGGCAGGGGAATGTTGCCGAAGTCGATGCCATAACCGCCTGAACCACCCGTGGCGCTGTTGCTGCCGTTTACGCCGGGATCACCCCCAGTATAGTTGGTCAGCAGGAGCAGGTCGGTACCAGTAACAAATACGGCTGCTGTTTTAAACGTACGTCCATTACCCAGCATAGAAGCGGGCAGGCTGTAGCGCAGAGTCGCTTCTTTCACCCGCATCCAGTTTACGTTGCGTTCGATGAACGTTTCGTCAGATAGGGTTGCCGTTGACACCGACGAGCCGTAGAAGGCACTGTTGTAATAGGGTACCACCTGAATGGTATTGGGCGTGGGGTTATCCGTGTTTTCCAGACCATCTTTCAGCACACCCCGCACCACACGTGGCGTTTCGCGGTCCAGCGTTTTCAGGCTCAGGCCCGTGCGATAGAGGTAGTTTTCGGTAGCATTGTACACATCACCGCCCTTACGAATGTCAAGCAACAGGCTCAGCGATAAGTTTTTGTACCGTATCGAGTTCAGGAAACCGACGGTAAATGCCGGGTTACGGTCGCCCACCACGCGCCAAACAGTCTCTGTAATGGGCAGACCCGTTTGTGGGCTAATCAGGATGTCGCCACGGGTATTTCGCAGGTAGGTGTTCCCCGTCAGCGTAGTCAGCGGGCCACCAGGACGAGCACCATTGCGCACGTTGTTGAAAATCCAGGTGTCGGAGTTGTAATACTCGGTCAGGTCGTTGGGCAGTGTAGAAAGCTGGCTATTGGTTTTAGTGAAATTGACCGTGCTGAACCATGAGAAGTTGGGGCGCCGAATGGGTTCACCAGTCAACGAAATCTCTACCCCTTCATTAAATAAGCTGCCGCCGTTGATGGTCTTCAGAATAAAGCCCGTGCCGTAGCTGATGCGCAGGTTCTGGATGATCTGGTCGCGGCTGGTAGTGCGGTAGTAAGCCGCGTCGACACCCAGTCGGCCATTGAAAAACTTCGTCTCGAAGCCCGTTTCAAACGAGTTGACTTTTTCGGGTTTCAGGTACGGGTTTGGCGCTGTGAAGCCGTAGCTGAACCCCCCGCCTGTAGTGGTCTGGCTTTCGTAGGCCTGTGTGGTGGCATAGGGAGGGGCTTCTTTACCCACCTGCGCCAGCGAAACGCGGAACTTACCATAGCTCAGCGCGTTGCGGAAACCACCCTGCGGTACTAACTCCGTGAAGACAAAACTGAGCGATGCCGACGGGTAGAAGAACGAACGATAAGCTGCCGGAAACGTGCTCGATAAGTCATTGCGGCCTGTTACGGTCAGAAACAGCAAGTCTTTGAAGCCAATGGTGGCATCGCCGAACGTACCCACTAACCGGCGCTGCGATAGCGTGGAGAGCGATTTCTGCGTGAGTGGGTCGGTGTTGTTAATGGACGTAAACTCTGGGTTGAGGAATTTTTCGCCCCGCGTGGCCAACACATTTCCTTCGTTGTCATAAATAGCCTGCCCCACGCGCAACGACGTGCTAAACTGACCAAACTGCTTTTTGGCGGTTAGGAAATACTGCCCCGTAAACACGCGCCCATTGTCAGTGGCCTGGTCCAGCGACCCGCCAATAACGCCACCAGCCCGGTTCGACTGGGGGTGGTATTTGATGAGGTAGTTAGCCGAATATACATCTAGACCCACGCGGCCCGTGAACGTGAGCCAGTCAGTAAAGTTGTAATTGATGCCCACGTTGGTGATTACGCGGTTGATACGGTCACGCAACTGGTTTTTGTTAACGTCGAAATAGGGGTTTTCAATCTCCGACGATGCCGTGGTTGCCAACCGGCGCAGGCCCGTTATAGGGTCAATATATGTCCGAATGTCATTGTCGGCAGGCCACGACAACAGCCCCAGCAAAAAGCTATTGACACCTTTCGACACCTTCACGTTGTCGGTGTTGATGTACTGAATCGTCGACTCGATAGAAAATTTGTCAGTAATCTTGGCAGTCCCCCCTAAGGTAAGGTTCAGGCGTTTGAGGCTGGTGGTCGGTATAACCCCCTGACTACTCAGATAGCCCGCCGAGAACCGGTAGGTATAACGGTCGCTGCCGCCGTCGAACGCCAGATTATGCCGCTGCCCAAGGCCCGTGCGCAGAAAGCCTTCTGCGTTGTTGTAGAGCGTATCATTTTCGGGATAACGCGGGCCAAAAGCATTGAAGCTACCATTTTGGGTTACGCCATTATTACCCTGCCCGTACACGCGCTGTGTCTGGGGCAGTGGACCTGGTACCTGAAACGTAAAGGCAGTATTGTAGGTAATGCGCCCCTGCCCGGCCTTGCCTTTTTTGGTGGTGATTATGATGGCACCGTTGGCTGCGTCGACGCCATAGAGCGCGGCGGCTTCGGGGCCTTTCAGCACTGTAATCGTCTCAATATCATTGGGGTTAATATCCTGCGCCCGGTTCGAGAAATCCACGGTCCGGTTCTCAAACGAGGTACCTGAGTTCTTCGAGGCTACAAAGCTGTTGCTGGCGGCGGTGTTATTGCTGATGGGCATACCGTCAATCACGTACAGCGGCTGGTTGTTGCTGCTGATGGAGTTCACGCCCCGGATCAGCACCGACGACGATGAGCCGGGCATACCGCTGGAGGTGGCCACCTGCAAACCCGCTACCCGGCCTTGCAGCGCGTTGATGTAATTGTCGCGTTGC
This sequence comes from Fibrella aquatilis, assembly GCF_017353255.1. Classification (GTDB taxonomy): domain Bacteria; phylum Bacteroidota; class Bacteroidia; order Cytophagales; family Spirosomataceae; genus Fibrella; species Fibrella aquatilis. The sequence goes on from NZ_JAFMYU010000030.1 coordinate 62,296, forward strand.
GAAGCGGCGAGGTCTTCGCCCTTTACCTGCGCTACGGCATAACCCAACTGCCGACTTTCGCGTTTGATACCCAGGGCTGTCACCACCACTTCGTTCAGGTTGCCCTCATCGGGTACCATAACCACGTTGATCACGTCGGCGTTGCCCACGAGTTTGTCCTGCAATTTGCTGCCAATGAAACTGAACCGGAGTGTCTGCCCGGCATTGGCCTGAATCCGGTAGTTGCCCTCGGCGTCGGCGGTAGTGCCGCGCGAACTACCCAACACCACCACGCTGGCACCGGGCACGGGGGCGTTGTTGTCGGCTGATGTTATTCTGCCCCTGATCTCACGGTTTTGTGCCAGCACCGCTCCCAATGAGCCGCTGAACAACACCAAGACCAAGAGACAACGACGTAGCAATTGCTCCATAATTGATGAAGATTAGTTGATAAGTTGATTTCGCTTGAAAGGCAAATTTGCCTAGAAGCCCCGCTGATTGAAAGCATTTGGGCTAGAATATTAAATTTTTCTTATGAATCGTTGTAAATAGTCAAGTATAAATACAGTATTATATTCCAATTTTAGGTATAAACAACCAGTTCAGTTGTATCAGCGAAGCAACGTTTTATAAGTTTTGGCAATACGCATCGGCGACACGCGGCAACTAAATAGTATTACCGCCAGCAGGTTGGCCAACTGCACACGTAGCCAGCCGTTTTGCTGGTATTTCCGCGCCGACACGATCACGTTTTTCGGAATAATGGCAAACGGAACCGCCGCTGCCTCAATCCGCCGAATCATGTCGAAGTCTTCCATAATCACATACCCTTCATCGAAGCCACCCAACTGCTCGAACAGGGGGCGGGTAATGAACAGGGTCTGGTCGCCACCCCGGCTGGCCGCGCCCCCAAACCGGGTGGCGTAGCTGTTGAGCCGCAGTAGCCACGGCAGATCGGCATCGAACCGAAACCGGTACCGACCCGCGGCATAGCCACTGTTTAGCGCGTTGTGGATGTCGCCCACAAAATCGGGGTGCAAGCGCACGTCGGCATGGACGAAATACAGCACATCGCCAGTGGCGTGGCGGGCGCCCAGGTTCATTTGCGCTGCCCTACCCAACCGGGGTGAGCTGAGCACCGTGGCCCCGGCCTGCTGCGCTACGGCCACCGTCTGGTCGGTGCTGCCACCATCGACCACGAGAACCTGCGCCACCGCCTTACCCCCATACAGGCGAACGTCGGCAATGACGTTGGCAATAGTGGCGGCTTCGTTTCGGGTGGGGATGATAATGCTTAAGAGCATGGGCGCTAAAGGTAATTGTGGTTTGTAGTTTGTGGTTGCTTCGCTAGCTAGGCCCCTCGACTGCGCTCGGGGTGACAATGACCTTGAATCAACATAGGGAACCTGTTATAATAGCCTGTCACCCCGAGCGCAGTCGAGGGGCCTAGCTAGCGAAGCAACCACAAACTACAAACCACAGTAAGCTGGAAAGTGCAAAAAGGGCAGGAGAACGAATCCCCTACCCTCTCTATTCTTACCTCTTGGCTCCAAGCTCTTTGCTATTTCGCCAGGAATGCTCCGGCAATGGCCAGTGTTTGGTCTTTGCTCAGGATTTCGTCGAAGGCTTCGGTTACTTCGGCGCGTGACTTACCCGTAAGGCCAATTACTTCAATACCCAATTGGTGGGTGATGTTTTCGCCGTCATAGATAGCCTGTGGCAAGCCTGAAGCCATGTTGTCGGTAATCCAGCCTTTCTGGCCACGCAGCTGCCGAATCCGGGCAGCGTGACGGGCTTCTACCGAGTGAATGTTCAGGGCTACCTCCAAAATAGCGGGTGCATTGCGGAGGTTAGCCGCCTGCCCTTTGTAGGCCCGAACGCCCGTATCTTCAAACGCCTGTGATACTGCCGCGTAGGTCTGGAAATTCGAGAATACGTCGGGGAAAGCACCGCCCGCCGTGAAGTCAAACCGCGGCATGGCAATAGCCTGGCTACCCAACACCGACCGTAGCAGCCGCACGTGGGCGTTTTCGTGCTTGCGGATCTGGGCAAACATCTCGCGGTTCTCCATGGGCACCATCAGGCCGCTGGTAGCACCCCGGTTGTAAAAATCTGACTCGGCGTATTCCAGCAACAGGGCGAAATTCAGCACGTCTACCACGTTGCTGGGCAGGCCTGAACCCTGGCCATAGGCGCTGGTCAGGGCCGAAGCCATCACCATAGGAGCCGCCGCCGCAATGGTTTTGCGGGTTAACGAACTAAACAAACCCCGGCGCGACACGTGTGCCATGCGACCAGCCAGCTCACCGTCGACGACTTCGAGCTCATTAAGGATATTTTGCAGATTCATCTGACTGTTTCTTTTAAAAGGTTGAGCAATTAGGCCATTAAGCCCGATGTGAGGGTTTCCTGGATGAACGGAGCCACAATAGCCAGCACCGCACCTGGGTTGCGTGACCGCTCCAGACCGTTGCCATCAATGGGGGTATCGCCCGCAAAGGCGTTGCCGTTGGGGAATTGCAGTTCGCTCAGTACCGCCGCGTGACGGGCCTCAACCGAGACAATCTTGCCCGCCGTGATCAGGTATGCCTCCGTTTGCAGAAACTTGCCCGCACCGTTATAGGCCGATACGCCCGTGTCTTCAAACTGACGGGCCACGTCGATTACTACCGACCGCTGCCTGAAGTTGATGCCGCTGAAGTCGGGCGTCAGGCCTGGGATGGCCGCCGAACCAAGGGCCGCTTTGAAAAAGTCGCGGTGAATCTGCTCATGCGCACGCAGATCGCTGAAGATCTGACGCTCCATAGCACTCATGCCCTCATACGGAAACCGCATCACCATTTCGTAATAAGCAGCTTCCAGTTGCTCCAGGGCATAAGCATAGTTCAGTATGCCCAGTTCGCCCGAACCCAGGTTTACCGTGATGCCGTTGCTAATCCGACCACCGGCATACTTCGAGAGGTCGTTGGTGGGCGTCTTCGACACGATCTCGTCGGGGGCTGAACAAGAGGCCAGCACGCTGCCAATTACGGCCACACCACCTGCATAGCGCAGGAATGACCGACGACCAAGCCCATCTGCCCGGCTTGGCGATTCAGATACTAAGTTGAGTTTTTCCATAATCGTAGGAAACTGTTTGCAGGTTAGCCAGACCCGTTTGTTCGGGCGAAGCAGAGAGTATACGCGCCTGTCACGATTTTGGATTTTTAATTCGAGCAAAAAATTGAATTTTTATTATATAACTATTTGGTGGCCCAATTGCATACTAACGAGTACAATACTAACATACAGGTAAGTTTCGTGGTGCCGATATGCTTAACAATGGCATAACACTTCTATTTAATTTTACCATGAAAGAATAGTACTTCTCTTATCCGTACCTCTTTAGTCATTGTCTATCAGGATATTAGCAGCGGATAGGCCGCCTTTTTTAAGCATTCTGCCGTGCCCCATATTACCATTGATTTACATGTTACTATAGCCGTTTTCCGGGTGGTGTGTAAGCAGACCTTTGTAGGCATAACCAACCACCCAGTTATGAATCCATTTTACGTCTCCCGCTCATTGCGAGCAGTGGCCTGCTGGGCATTGCTTGGCACTTTGGCCCTGTCTGGTTTGCCAGCTCAGAGTGAAATCCGGCCCTATGCGTCATTAACTCAACCCACCGACCGGACCGTCGGCGGGCGGGTTACTGATGCCACCACCAAAGAAGCCCTCGCGGGTTGTACCGTGCTACTGAAAGGAACAAGCAAGGGCACCACCACCGATGCCAACGGCGACTTCCGCCTAGCTATTCCCGACGACAAATCGACTACGCTCGTGATTGGGTTTATCGGGTTTGTGTCGCAGGAGATTGTGGTGGGCACACAGACCACCCTCAACGTAGCCCTTACGCCGTCGGCGGCTGATTTGGCGCAGGTGGTGGTGATTGGCTACGGCACGGCTACCAAAAAAGACGCCACCGGCGCGCTTAAGTCCCTGAAAAGCACCGACTTCAACCGGGGCATTATCAACTCGCCGGAGCAGTTGTTGCAGGGCAAAGTAGCGGGCGTCAACGTGACGTCGGCCAGTGGCGAACCCGGCGGTCGGCAAAGTATCACCATCCGGGGGCCGGGCGGTGTTCGTACGGGTAGTACGCCCCTGTTTGTGCTCGATGGCATTCCGCTCGACAACTCCAGCACGGGCGGGGCCACCAACCCGCTGAACTTCCTTAATCCGCAGGACATCGAGGCCATCGACGTGCTGAAAGATGCCTCGGCCACCGCCATTTACGGGGCGCGGGGTGCTAACGGCGTGATCCTGATTACGACCAAAAAAGGTAAGGCGGGCGCGGGCAATATCACGCTCTCAGCCAACGTGGGTATCTCGAACGTGGCGCGGCCCATTGCCGTGTTCAGCGCCGACGACTACAAACGGCAGGTAGTTGCCGTGGGGGGCACCGTAGATGACCAGAAAGCCACTACTGACTGGCAGAAAGAAATCAGTCGGCAGGCCACCACGCAGGACTATAACCTGTCGTTTAGTGGCGGGGCCGAACGGCTCACCTACTACGGCTCGGTGGGGGTGCAAAATCAGGAGGGTGTGCTGAAAAACAGTAGCCTGAAACGCTATACGGGCCGGTTCAACGCCTCGCAGCGGTTTCTGGAAGACCGCCTCACGCTCGACGTGAACCTGACCGCCTCGCAGACCGTGAACGAACGCCCACCCATCGAAAGCATTCTTGGGGCGGCGCTCTCGGCCAACCCAACCTACCCCGCCTACGACGCCACCGGTCAACCAGCTAAATACCAGGCGTTTACAAACCCGGTTCTGGCCCTGAACCTGCTCAAAGACCTCACCACCATCAACCGGGTGGTGGCCAACGTGTCGCCCTCGTTTAAGATCACGCCCAGCCTGGTCTACAAGCTCAACCTGGGGGTCGATTACGCCAGCTCGACCCGCGACCAGCAGGCGTTTGCCAGCGCGGTGCCGCAGCAGGATGGACGGCTCGACGCCGCCTACGGCACCAACCGCAACGTGTTGATCGAGAATTACTTTACCTACACAAAAGCGGTTGGCAACCATGCACTGACGGCGTTGCTAGGGCATTCGTACCAGACGTTTTCGCTGACGGGCCGCAACTGGAGCATCAACAAATTCCCACTGTCGCCCATCGAGCCGGCCAACAACCCCGGCCTGGGGCAGGACCTTACGCTGGCCAACAACCGCCCCGGTGGGTTTGCCACGCAAAATGACCTGCAATCGTTTTTTGGGCGGGCCAACTACCAATATAAAAACCGCTACCTGCTCACGGCCACAGTACGCGCCGACGGCTCGAGCAAGTTCGGAGCCAACAACAAGTATGGGGTGTTTCCGTCATTCTCGGCGGGCTGGCGCATTCATGACGAACCGTTCCTGCAAGGTGGTCCCTTTTCAGACCTGAAACTGCGGGCGGGCTGGGGTCGGACGGGCAACCAGGAGATCCCGTCGAAGATCACCCAGGCCCTGTTTACCTCTACCGTTGGCCCCACCACGAGCTACCCACTAGATGGGTCGACGAACTACCCGGCCGGCACAACCTACACCCGCCTGGCCAACCCCGACATTCAGTGGGAGGTATCGACCCAAACTGACCTGGGACTTGATTTTGGCCTGTTCAACGGTGCGCTGACGGGTACCGTCGATTATTTCCGCAAGGTGTCGAACAAGATTTTGCTGGAAGTGATCCCCTCCGACCCCATTCAGCCCGCTTCGACCTACTGGACCAACGTGCCTGACATGACGATCACCAACCAAGGCGTTGAGCTGGACCTGAACTACCGCTACGTGAGTCAGCGCGGGTTCCGGTTCGACCTGGGCGGCAACATCACCTTCATCAACAACGTGGTCAACAACTCGCCTTACTCGGTCATCACGTCGGGGTCGGCTACGGGGGCGGGGCTAACGTCGGCCACTGTCAATGGCTACGTGAATGGGCAACCCATTGGTACGTTTTTTCTCCGCGAGTACATTGGTATTGACGAAAAAGGGGTGAGCAAATACCGCGACGTAGACGGCGACGGCATTGGCGGGTCAGACAAAGACCGGATTGCTGCCGGAAGTGCCTTGCCTACGCGGCAGTTCAACCTCAACGCGAGTGCGGCCTACAAGGGCTTCGACCTCACGGCCAACTTCAACGGAGTGTCGGGCAACAAACTGTATGACAACACGGCCAACGCGTTTTTCTACAAAGCGCGGCTCGTGAAAGGGCTGAATACGACCACCGAGGGCATTGGTGAGCCCACCGAGTCGATCAATAACGCGGCCCCGGTATCGACCCGTTTTCTGAAAGACGGAAGCTTTTTCCGGCTCAACAACCTCACGCTGGGCTACAACCTGAACCCCCGCCTGATTGGCATGAACCGCTGGATTCAGAACATCAGGCTGGCCGTAACGGGGCAAAATCTGCTGGTAATCACCAACTACAACGGCTTCGACCCCGAAGTAAACACCGACCGCACCGTCAACGGCATTTCGTCGTACGGCATCGACTACCTGAGCTACCCCAAAGCCCGCTCCTTCGTATTTGGCCTCAACCTGACATTTTAATATGAAAAAGATACTCATCTCCACCCTCTCTATCCTCGGCCTGTTGCTGCTCAATAGCTGCACCGACCTGACCGAGAACGTGCTTGACGAAGCCTCGGCATCGGGCCTGACCGACAAGCAGGCCGCCGACGGCAACTTGGCACCCGTGTATGCCCTGCTGCCCACCCTGTTTACCCACACGGTCTATTTCGCCATCCAGGAAATCTCGACCGACGAGGCCATCCTGCCTTACCGGGGCGGCACCGACTGGGGCGACAATGGCATTTACGTGGCTATGCACCAACACACCCACGGCAGCACCGACCCTAACCTCCGCAGTAACTGGCTGGTGCTGACACAGGGCATTTCGCGGGCGGTGACGGCCCTCAGCACCCTACCGGCCAACAAGGATTCGAACGTGAAGACGTACATAGCCGAAGCGCGGGGCATGCGGGCCTACTACAACATGCTGCTGCTCGACCTGTTTGGGGTGGTGTTTGTGAAAGACGACCCGCAGGGCTTTTCGGAGGTGCGGCGGGGCGAAGCGGCCTACGAATACGTGAAAAGCGAACTGCTGGCTGTTGAACCCGATTTGCTCACCACTGTGGGGGCAGGTCGGCTGTCGAAAGCAGGGGCGTGGGGGTTGCTGGCCCGGCTGTATCTGAACGCCGCCGTGTACCGCGACCGCTACGCCGCCCAGTTTACGTTCAAACCCGACGACATGGATAAGGTGACGGAATACTGCGACAAGATCATTGGCACGGGCCAGTACCAGTTGTCGAAGGACTATTTCGCCATTTTCAATTCCGACAACAACACCAACAAAGAGCTGATTTTCACGGTCGACCAGCGGGCCGAACTGAACGGGCATAACCGCCTGGCTTACTTCTCGCTGTCGGGCGATCAGTTTCCGTTGCCTGCCTTCCCCGCCGCCAACGGCACCGACGGCCCGGCCATTACGCCGGAGTTTTACCGCACCTGGGTCAACGCCTACGCCCCGCAGGACCCCGCCGGTATTGACCCTCGTTTCTTCAAACAAAACTGGACCGTCCCCGCCGATTCGTGCGTGGCCGAGGCCAATTTCAACATGAACCGGGGTATTCTGCGCGGGCAGCAATATGGCCTGTTACGGGTGAACGGGGCGTTTTTGCGCTGCGGCACCAACTACCGGGTTGGCAAGCTGTTTAACGTAACGCGCAACAAATCAACCCTGCCCGTCAACTTCACCGAGCAGGTCAACTATACCGTGGCGGGCAGCGATTACAGCACGGGCTTCCGGGTGCTGAAATACGAGTTCAGCAAAAAATCGGCGTCGGGTCGTAACCTCGGCGATGCCGACATTTCCATTGTGCGCCTTGCCGACGTGTACCTGATGCGGGCCGAAGCCAAGCTTCGCAAAGGTGATGCCGCCGCCGCCCTCGCCGACGTGAACACGGTCCGCGCCGCCCGCACCTCGCCCGCACCCGCCCTCTCGACCATGACTCTCGACCTGCTCCTGCGCGAACGGGGGTTTGAGTTGTACTGGGAGATGGTGCGTCGTACCGACCTGATTCGCTTCGGGAAGTATGAGGACAGCTGGACCGAAAAAACCAACACCGACAAGCAGAAACGCATTTTTCCAATTCCCCAAACCGCCATCGACGGAGCCTCTAACCTGCCGGGCTACCTAACGCAAAATCCGGGATACTAAAAAGAGTTTATAGTCTTCAGTTTAGAGTTAGCGTAGCCCGGCAGGTTGGAGGCCCCGCCCTAAAGGGGGCGGTCCCACGTCCGGGCTACGCCAACTCTAAACTGAAGACTATAAACTCTTTTCATGCTATGAAACACGTCCTCTTTCTCTCCATCCTCCTTCTCGCCGCGTTTGTTGCGCCTGACCCGAAGCTGGATAATCTGAAAATCAATCAGATACAGTGCATTGGGTCGCACAATAGCTATAAGCAGGCTATTGATCCGGCCTTGTTTATCATGCTGAAACGGACAGATTCCACGCGGTTTAAGCCGCTCGAATACAGCCACGCGTCGCTGACAGAGCAATTGAATCTGGGCTTGCAGAACCTGGAGATAGATATTTACGCCGACACCAAAGGTGGCCGCTACGCGCACCCGCTTGGGTTGCAACTGGCCAAAGGGCAGGCCCCCTATGACCCCGACAGCGTGATGAAGGAGCCGGGCTTCAAGGTATTGCATGTGCAGGATATCGACTTTCGGAGCAACTGCCTCACCTTTAAACAATGCCTGGCCGAATTGAAACGCTGGTCGGAAAGCCACCCAGCGCATTACCCGGTGTTTATCACGATGAACGCTAAATCAGACACCATCCGCCGGCCCGGTTTCGCCCTACCCGAAGCCTTCACCACCGCCGTTTTTGATGAGCTGGACAAGGTAATCCTGGAAAGTATGGGGCGCGATCACCTGCTCATTCCCGACGATGTGCGGGGCAACTACAAGACGCTCGAAGCCGCCGTACTGGCCAACAACTGGCCCACTATGAAGGCCGCGCGGGGTAAATTCCTGTTTGTGCTGGACGAAACCGGCCCCAAACGCGCCACCTACCGGGCGGGCCATCCCTCGCTGGAAGGGCGGATGCTGTTTACCAATTCAGCGGCCGGTTTGCCCGATGCTGCGTTTATGATCCTGAATAACGCCGTCGCCGACGGGCCGAAAATTCGTCGGCTGGTTCAGCAGGGCTACTTTGTCCGCACCCGCGCCGACGCCGACACCAAGCAGGCCCGCACGAATGATTACCGCGATTTTGAGGCCGCCCAGCAGTCAGGTGCGCAGATCATCACGACCGATTATTACGCCACGAGCACGTTCTTCCCCTCTACGTATGTGATTCGCTTTTCGGGCGGTGGTTATTTGCGCAGGAACCCGGTAGTGCGGTGATTCTTTTCAGGTCAACCCATTTTCGCTAACTTGGGCGGTGTCCAGTACTGTGCGTGCCGGTCACATCCTAACTTCTTGACCACTAGCCAAATGGAAACCGTTACCTCACCCCCGCCTGTGCTGGGTCTGCCCAAAGGTATTCCCATCAAACTCCAGTTCGACACGCCCGAAGCCGCCCGGCTGCACCGTAAGCAGATGCTCACCGCCGCCTTCCGCCTGTTCTCGAAATTTGGGTACGACGAAGGCGTGGCGGGCCATATCACCGTCCGCGACCCGGAGCATACCGACCATTTTTGGGTGAACCCTTTCGGCGTCGACTTCGGCTCGGTGCGTATCGGCGACCTCATTTGCGTGAATCATCGGGGCGAAGTGGTAGAAGGCAACTATTCGGTGAATCGCGCCGCGTTTGCTATCCACTCCCAGATTCACGCCGCCCGCCCCGACGTGGTAGCCGCCGCCCATGCGCATTCTATGTACGGCAAAGCGTACGCTACGCTAGGCCAAAAGCTGCCCCCCAGCACCCAGGATGCCTGCGCTTTCTACGAAGACCACGGCCTCTTTACCGACTATGGCGGCGTAGTGGGTGAACTGGAAGAAGGACAACGTATTGCGATGGCCCTTGGGCAGAGCAAGGCCTGTATTCTGCAAAATCACGGCCTGCTCACCGTGGGTGGTACTGTGGAAGAAGCCGCGTGGTGGTTTATCACGATGGATCGTAGTTGTCAGGCGCAACTCATTGCCGAGGCCACGGGCCGCCCGGTCATTGCTATCGACCACGAGACGGCGCTACTCACCCGTGGGCAAGTGGGCTTTGCCATGGCGGGTTATTTCCAGTTTCAACCCCTCCTTCAGCGCATCCTCCGCGAAACACCGGGGCTATTTGAGGAATAGAGTCGCAGCAGTGAATTACTCGGCTGGATCGGATTTAAAGGATTGCTTTTGCTCGGCTGATGGTACACGGATTGGTAGGATTTAAGGGGTTGTTGGCCTCGGCGTAAAGAAAGATTGATAGAATCTTGGCCCGCTAAAGCGGTCTTACCAGTCGCCGTAGGCGGCTAAGAAATCCTAACCATCCCTTTCTACACCGAGGCAAAGCAATCCCTTAAATCCTATCAATCCGTGTACCATCAGCCGAGCAAAAACAAGCCCATCTATCCGCGTACTATCAGCTACTATCAGCCAATGCTGCGCGAATACGCGTAGTTTGCGCTATGAATACGATTTTGTTAACGGTCGATGCCGTGGTGTTTGGCTATCGCGACGGGCGGCTGTTTGTGGCGCTCATCAACCGCAAGTATGCCCCGTTTCAGGGCCAATGGGCACTGCCGGGCGGATTTGTGCTGCCCGACGAATCACTTGAAACGGCCGTGCAGCGCGAACTACGGGAAGAAACGGGCATCCAGATCCAGTTTCTGGAGCAGCTGTTCACCTTCGGCAACCCCGACCGCGACCCCCGGCAGCGGGTGGTGAGTGTGGCGTACATGGGCCTGGTGCGCCCGTCAGATTTCACAATCATGGCCAGCACCGACGCTCAGGACGTGGCCTGGTTTGCCCTCGACGCCCTCCCCGAACTCGCCTTCGACCATGCCGACATTTTGAATTTAGCCATAAACCGGCTGCGGGCCAAGCTCACCTACGAGCCGATTGGCCTGAACCTACTTGACGAAAAATTTCCGTTTGGGGAGGTCGAACGTCTCTATGCCGCCATTCTCGACAAGCCGTTCGATAGGCGCAACTTTCGCAAGAAGTTTCTGAGCTTCAATATCTTAACTGAGCTTCCCGAGAAAGCTGCCACCGAAAAAGGTCGCCCCGGCGCGCTCTACACCTTCGACCGCGACCGCTACGAAACCCTGCAACGAGAGGGCTTCATCTTCGAGATTCGGTAACGTCCGAAAAAGTGGTTTGCGTAAATTTTACGTAAATAGTTTGGAGCGTAACTTTCTATCAACCTACATTTGCGTAAATAAAACGCATAGCCAATGATCGCGTTGCATCTCTCGCCTGGTTTCAGCCCCGGCCCTTTTAAAACTATCACCCACGAATCGTTCATTTTTAAGGGCGGTGAACCCCACATCAAGCTGAAATTAACCGCCGATGTTGACCCCGCTGATCCGGTACTAATTACGCAACGGGTAGCCAACTCCGCCGATTTTATGCTGGTGCTACTGGCTACGGATGCCCTGCGGCGGGCCGATTTTCAACGCGTTAGCCTCCTGATGCCCTACTTCCCCGCCGCCCGGCAAGACCGGCCCATGGTGGAAGGTGAACCGTTGAGCGTGCGCGTCTACGCCGACCTGATCAACGCCCAACACTACGACCGGGTGACGGTATTCGACCCGCATTCAGACGTGACGCCAGCCCTGCTCAACCACGTGCAGGTCGTTACCAATCAGGCTTTTATAACGCAGGTACTCACTGGCTTCGACCGCGAGACCGTCACGCTGATTGCACCCGATGCTGGGGCGGCCAAGAAAATTCACAAGCTGGCGCAGGAGCTGGGTGGGCTGCCGGTGGTGCTGGGCGAAAAAGTCCGCGACGTGCGCACCGGGGCGCTGACGGGCTTCCAGGTTTTCGCAGACGACCTAGGCGGGCGGCACTGCCTCATCGTAGACGACATCTGCGACGGGGGTGGCACCTTCATTGGCCTCGCCGCCGAACTCCGCAAGCTCAATCCGGCGTCGGTATCGCTGGCGGTGTCGCACGGCATTTTTAGCAAAGGGCTGGCTCCGCTCACGGACATGCTCGACCATGTGTATACGACCGATAGTTTCGCCACGCTCACCCCCGCCCATGCCTTCACGCAAACTGAACTGAACACGCTTCTCCAGCTTTAATTCTTCCACGCCATGACACTGAATCCGCTTACGCTGATTGACTTCTACAAGGCCGATCACCGCCGCCAGTATCCCGACGGTACTGAGCTGGTATACAGTAACTTAACTCCCCGAAACAGCCGCGTGCCGGGCACAGATGAAGTTGTTTTTTTTGGGCTGCAATACTTTATCGACGAGTACCTGATTCGGCAGTGGAACGAAGGCTTTTTCAACCAGCCCAAAGACCTGGTAGTGGCCCGCTACAAACGCCGGATGGACACCGCCCTGGGGCCGGACGCTATCGACGTGGCGCACATTGCGGCCCTGCACGATCTTGGGTATTTGCCCCTGGAAATCAAGGCCATAGCCGAGGGAGCTGCCGTGCCGCTGAAGGTGGCAATGCTGACGATGAAGAACACCAAACCCGAGTTTTTCTGGCTCACCAACTACCTCGAAACGCTTATTTCGTGCGTACTCTGGAAGCCCTGCACATCGGCCACCACCGCCCGCACCTACCGCCGCGTGTTCGACCGCTACGCCGACGAGACCGTGGGCAACCGCGACTTTGTGGGCTGGCAGGGGCACGACTTTTCCATGCGGGGGATGTCGGGCGTGGAAGATGCCGTCATGAGTGCGGCGGGGCACCTGCTCAGCTTCACCGGCACCGACTGCGTACCCGCCATTGATTTCCTCGAAACCTACTACGGTGCCAACGCCGATACGGAACTGGTAGCGGGGTCTGTGCCAGCAACAGAACATTCAGTCATGGCTATGGGGCTGAAAGATGCTGAGATCGCTACATTTCAGCGACTTATCAATGAAGTTTACCCGGCGGGTGTAGTCTCGATTGTGTCAGATACCTGGGATTTCTGGCGGGTCATTACCGAGTTTTTGCCGCAGCTCAAGGCCGACATTCTGGCCCGCGACGGCAAGGTGGTCATCCGCCCCGACTCCGGCGACCCGGTCAAGATCATCTGCGGCGACCCTGATGCCGAACCCGGCAGTCCGGCGTTTCGGGGGGCGGTGGCGTGTATGTGGGACACTTTTGGCGGCACCACCACGGCGCAGGGCTACAAACTCCTCGACAGCCACATTGGCCTCATCTACGGCGACAGCATTACCACCGACCGGCAGTTGCAGATTTTGGAACGGCTGAAGCAGCAGGGCTTTGCCTCGTTCAACGTGGTGCTGGGCATTGGCTCCTACACCTACGAGTACGTCACCCGCGACACGTTTGGCTTTGCCGTGAAGGCTACCTACGGGCAGGTGAACGGCGAGGGCCGCGACATTTTCAAAGACCCCAAAACCGACAACGGCATGAAGAAATCGGCCAAGGGATTGCTGCGCGTGGTGGAAGAAAACGGCCATCTCGTCATGCACGACCAGTGCACCTGGGCCGAAGAAGCCACCGGCCTGCTCCAGCCCGTCTTCCGCGACGGCAAACGCCTCCGCAACCAAACCCTGGCCGAGATTCGTGAGCGCATAAACCATTCATTATGAAGCACTTATTTCTGAATTCCGATTTTGCTCTTAACCGGCTAAAGCAGGAATACGCTCGTTATGGCTCGTTGGTTATTGCCGTCGATTTCGACAATACGCTCTACGATTATCACCAGCAAGGGCTGGATTGCAGCGAGATTATTGAACTGTTGCATCAGCTAAAACGCATCAACTGCACCATCGTTGTCTGGACCGCCTCGGAAAGCACCGCGTTCATAAAAACGTATTGTCAGGAACACAACATCCCCATCGACAGCATCAACACCAACCCGCCATTCTTCACCTCGTCCAGCCCGAAGATCTATTATAACGAATTACTCGACGACCGGGCAGGCTTGGCTGAATCGTACCACCGACTACTGGCACTAGTAACTTATGTAGCTAATCTTCAAACGTAATCTGCTGGTACATAGGATTTAATAAGCCTGTCACTTACCAGATAACAAACTATTATGCTGCTTCAATCTGCTATGGGCGACGCTTACGGGGCCGGTTTTGAGTTTGCTCCGCGTTCGCTCATTAATGCTAAAAATGACCTGACAGCCTATCATCCTCACCTGCTGTACCCCGAAATCTGCGGTCGCTACACAGACGATACCCAAATGGCTTTAGCGCTGGCAGAACTCATCATCAGCGGCGTAGAATGGTCTCCGTTAGTCGTCGCGAATAAGTTTGTCTCAGTTTTTAAATGAGACATCAGGCGTGGTTATGCCGTGGGATTCTACGACCTATTAATGAGCGTTGACGATGGGGAACAACTGCTTGAACTCATCAAGCTCAACAGCACGAGAAATGGCGCTGCCATGCGTGCCTACGTGATTGGCGTACTCAAAGATGAGGTCGATGTATTGGTAATAGCAGCCTTGCAAGCACGAGTTACGCATAATACCCAATTAGCTGTAGAAGCAGCACAGGCCGTGGCTTTGATGGCTCATTATTTTATCTATCAGAAGGGAGGCCAACAGCAAGTTGGCACTTATCTGGAATCACGCCTCGGAGGTAGTTGGAATACGCCTTGGCAAGGTGAGGTGGGCATGACAGCGAATGAGGCTGTTCAGGCTGCGGTGACATTAATTAAACAGGAAACCAGTTTATCTCAGATGCTTCGTCAGGCTATAAATTTTGGTGGTGATGTAGACACCGTAGCCGCTATCACGTTGGGGTGTGCCTCTCGATGTACGACCGTACAAGATGATTTGCCTGCTTTCCTTGTCAACCAGCTTGAGAACGGGCCATATGGTCGGGACTACTTACAGCGTATCGATAATCAATTATTTTCATGACTTATAACCTTAGTCATCTTCTAGATAATTTAGTTACACCCAGCGAAACGAGTCATGGCTATGAAATCTAAAATCACCGGTGCATTGTTAGGGCTGGCTGTTGGTGATGCGCTGGGGGTGCCGGTTGAGTTTCAGAGCCGGGCGGCGTTGCAGATACAGCCCGTAACCACCATGCAGGGCTACGGTACGCATAATCAGCCGCCGGGCACCTGGTCGGATGATAGTTCGCTGGCGTTTTGCCTGGCCGAAAGCCTCTGCACGGGTTACGACCTCAACGACCTTGCCCAGCGCTTTATAAACTGGCGTGAACACGGCTACTGGACACCCCACGGTACTGTGTTCGATATTGGCATTGCCACGTCGCGGGCTATCCGGCGATTGTCTAAGGTGAAGACGCCCACATTGGCTGGCGGCATCGAAGACGAAGACAACGGTAACGGATCGTTGATGCGCATATTGCCGCTGCTCACTTTCATTCACGACAAACCCATTGCCGACCGTTATCGAATAACAGCCGAGGTGTCGTCGCTCACGCACGGACATCTACGGTCAACCCTGGCTTGCTTTATTTATCTGGAAATGGCCCGGCAAATCCTGCTGGGGCTTACTAAAGATGAAGCTTTCAACGTCATGCAGCAGACTGTAAATCAGTATTTTACTGATTCTCCCCCTTACGACCCCGATGAGTTGCGGATGTATTCGCCCATTCTGGAAAATCCAGCTTTGCCATCGCGGGCAACGCCGCTTCTCCTACGCGCCGACGACGAAATCCGCTCGTCTGGCTACGTCCTGCACACGCTTGAAGCCAGCTTATGGTGCTTCCTGACTACCAATTCGTATGCCGAAGCAGTGCTGAAAGCGGTCAACCTGGGCAGCGATACCGACACCACCGGCTGCGTAACGGGTGGGCTGGCGGGCTTATATTACGGTGTCGAATCCATACCCGCCGACTGGCTTCAGGTCCTGGCCCGGCACTCCGACATTGACGACCTGGCGAATCGATTAGCCCGAACGGTTGATGATATGTAAGGGGCGCAGTTGAATCATGTGGAGTTGCTTATCCCGTAGGGATTTAATAGCGTAGCGTCGGTAGAAAAATGGCCCCGAATCGTGTCTGCGTGCCGTAGGCACGATTCGGGGCCATTTTTCTACCGACGCTACGCTGTGATGTCCCGCTGGGACAAGTAGCTCCACACGATTCAAACGCACTCATTGTAAGGTAGTTAGATTAAAAGATGGGGTCAAACCCGCCTGAACCAACACAAACCCTCAACCAATTATGACTTATAACCTCGACTGGCTACTGGCCAGGCACACGGCGGCTGAGCCGATGAAGTACCTGTTGTTCTGGGGGCACCGGCCTGAGAAAGATGGCAGCGTGGGCAAGGGCTGTTTCAGTCAGTGGTGGCCATCGCCGTTTGTGGTGGACGGCACTACCTACGCCTCTGCTGAGCACTGGATGATGGCCGGAAAAGCCCGCCTCTTTGGCGATGACGATGTGCTGCCCCAAATACTGGTGGCCAAAACCCCTGCCGAAGCCAAAAAGCTAGGTCGCATGGTGCGCGGTTTTGTGCCCGAAACCTGGCAGGCGGCGTGTTTCAACCTGGTGATAGAAGGCAACTACCACAAGTTCAGCCAACACCCCGACCTGCACACGTACCTGCTCCAAACCGGCGACCGTGTGCTGGTTGAAGCCAGCCCCGTCGACCCGATTTGGGGCA
The DNA here is from genome assembly GCF_017353255.1 of Fibrella aquatilis. Taxonomy (GTDB): domain Bacteria; phylum Bacteroidota; class Bacteroidia; order Cytophagales; family Spirosomataceae; genus Fibrella; species Fibrella aquatilis. The sequence goes on from NZ_JAFMYU010000030.1 coordinate 79,024, forward strand.
TTGGTCTGGCGCAGGACGACCCCGCCGCGCTGGATCCCACGCGCTGGCAAGGCACCAACCTGCTCGGTTTTGCGCTGATGGTAGTGCGCGATAGGCTGCGGGGGTAACACACACATGATGAATGGCCCAACCTTTTCGGTCATTTCTGGTGTTGTGGTTCAGACTGCCTTACAACCGTGGTCCACGACATGAAAATTGGTATCGTTTGTTACCCCACCTTCGGAGGCAGTGGCGTGGTTGCTACTGAGCTGGGTAAGGCACTCGCCAAAAATGGGCATCAGGTCCATTTTATCACCTACCAGCAACCCCCCCGCCTCGACTTTTTCAACGAAAACGTCTTCTACCACGAGGTCAACATTCCATCCTACCCGCTTTTTCAGTACGCCCCCTACGAGTCGGCGCTGACGAGCGCGATGGTCAACGTGGTGCTGAACGAAAACGTCGATCTGCTACACGTACACTACGCCATTCCCCACGCCTCGGCAGCCTATATGGCCAAGATGGTGCTGAAAACGCGGGGCCGCTACACGCCCGTGGTGACCACCCTGCACGGCACCGACGTGACGCTGGTGGGCAAAGATGCCTCCTACGAACCCGTCGTCACGTTCAGCATCAACGAATCAGACGGGGTAACGGCGGTGTCGGAAAACCTGCGGACCGAGACCTACGAACACTTCAAGATCAACCGCGAGATCGAGGTCATTCCCAACTTCATCGACCTGTCGCGGTTTCAACGGCAGCAGAAAGATCATTTTAAAACGGCCATCTGCCCCAACGGCGAAAAGCTGGTGGTGCACACCTCGAACTTCCGCCGGGTGAAGCGCATTGACGATGCCGTAATGACGTTTTACCACCTCCGCGAAACCACTCCCGTGAAGCTACTTTTGGTGGGCGACGGCCCCGAACGTGCCCGTATTCAGGCACTTTGCCGCGAATTGGGCATTATGGACGACGTGCGTTTTCTGGGTAAGCTCGACGCCGTAGAAGAGGTTCTTTCGGTAGCCGACCTGTTTCTGATGCCCTCCGAAAATGAGAGCTTCGGCCTGGCGGCGCTGGAGGCAATGGCCTGCGAAGTGCCCGTGATCTCGTCTAACGCCGGGGGCCTGCCCGAACTGAACATCAACGGTGTAACGGGTTTCCTGAGCAACGTAGGCGACGTAGCCGACATGGTTAAAAACGCCCGCTACGTGCTGGAAGACGACCATTTGCCCCTCTTCAAGGCCAACGCGCTGGAACGGGCCAAACAATTTGAGCTTTCCCGGATTCTGCCCTTATATGAGGCGCATTATGAACGCGTGTTGACGAATGTACAATGAATAATGAACAATCGGTC
>NZ_JAFMYU010000031.1 GCF_017353255.1 Fibrella aquatilis
CCTTAGACATTGAACCTTAAACCAACTTTTATGGCCCAACACAACGACACCGGCAAACAGGGCGAAGCGGCCGCCATGCAGTATTTACAGACGCAGGGCTACCAGATTCTGGAAGCCAACTACCGCCACCAACACGCTGAAATTGACCTGATTGCGCAGAAGGGCAAGATGATTATCTTCATCGAGGTGAAAACGCGCACCAACCTCAGCTATGGCGAACCCGAAACGTTTGTGACATACACCAAAGCCAACCTCATCATGCGCGCTGCCGACCACTACATCTACGCCCGCGACTGGCAACACGACATCCGCTTCGACGTAGTAGCCGTGACGATCACCCCCAAAGGCGAAGTCAAGATCAAGCACATCGAGGATGCGTTCTGTTAAAATAGTCGGAAGAAGTCGTAAGTCTGGAAAGGCGTAGTAGGGTGGCTTCGCGCTCTAGGCCCCTCGACTGCGCTCGGGGTGACAGGGCATTACAACAAGTTCTTGAGTTGACTCAAGGTGGTTGTCACCCTGAGCGCAGTCGAGGGGCCTAGAGCGCGAAGCCACCCTACTACGCCTTTCCAGACTTACGACTTGCAGACTTACGACTCCTTCCGACTTAAAAACCCCACCAACCCCGCTAAAGCCCTGGCGCGGTGGCTGATTTTGCTTTTTTCGGAGAGGGGCATTTCAGCGAAGGTTTGGGTGTAGCCGTCGGGCAGAAAGACGGGGTCATAACCGAAGCCTTCGGTACCGCGTGGCTCGGTCAGGATGGTGCCGGGCACGATGCCCTCGAATTGGTGTTCGGTGGGGGAGCCGGTGGCGTCGGGAGCAACTAAGGTAATCACCGTGCGGAACTGAGCGCGGCGGTTGGTTTGCCCGTCCAGATTCTTTAATAGTTTGGCAATGTTGCGCTCGTGGCTGCGGGTCTCGCCGGGCTTGTCGCCACCGGCGTAAAAGGCCGAATCGACGCCGGGTTCGCCGTTGAGGGCGTCTACTTCCAGGCCCGAATCGTCGGCGAAGCAGGCTACGTTAAAATGGTCGAAGACGTAGTGCGCTTTCTGGGCCGAGTTGCCGGGAATGGTGCCGGTGGTTTCGGGCAGTTCGTCGGTGCAGCCAATGTCGGCGAGGGTGCGGATCGTGAACGACGGGCCAAGTACGTCGGCTACTTCGGTCAGCTTGTGAGGGTTGTTAGAGGCAAAGCAAAGTTCCATAACACAAAAAAGCCGTTCGTGATATGGACGAACGGCTTCACAAAAGTAAGATTTCTGATTATTTCACGCGGAGAACGGCCATTTCAAAAGCCAGAGGCTTAAATGGCGTAACTACTGTTCCGCTACCGGTTGTGCCATAGCCCAGTGCCGACGGGAAGATGAGGAAGAACTTTTCGCCGCGACGTACCTGCTGAATGCCCAGTTCCCAACCTTGCACAACCTGCGCCCGACCCACCTCGAAAGCGAACGTCGTGTCGGCCTTGGCTCTGCTATTGTCGAATACGGTGCCGTCGGTCAGGCGACCAGTGTAGGCCACCGTCACCGACTGACCGGGTGTGATCAGGGCGGAGTCAGGCCTGGCCAAGGTAGTGGCAATCCGAATGCCGTTGTCCAGCTTCTTGGTCACGTTAATTTTATTGGCGGCAATGTAATCTTCGATCTGCTGATCTTCCGTACGGATTGACTTCACGCGCAGGTCGTACCGAATAGGCGAATACTGAGGCAGCACCAGCGACCCTACCCGGCCATCGTCGAGGTACGACGGTACCAGCAACGTCAGGTTTTCGCCCGTGCGGGCCACCGTCAGGCCCAGAAACATGCCGTTGGTAATGTTCTTGTACAGGTACGAGTTGTTAATCAGCGTGTTAAATCGCTGCGGCGATGTACCGTACGTATAGAAGATAGGATTCTTGCCATCGGTGCTATCCAGCACGGTACCGTCGAGGCGGCTCGATTTGGCAAAAAACTGGATCTCATCACCCACACCCGCCGTTTGGTTATTAGGGGCCGATATGTTCTTAACGTAGTATAACCCCGTGGTACCCAATTGGGTAGCCTGCAACTTGTTGGCGGTGAGGTACTGTTGAATTTCCTGCTCGTTTTCCCGCCGTTTGCGGTCGGTGAGGGCCTCGCCATCCTGCTGGCAACCCGTCAGCCAAAAGCCGCTGAGCAAGGTGAGAAGGGGCAAAAAAGCCCGAATCAATAGGGTACGCATGACAAGGTGTTGTCGGTTCATCTGGTATACAACGAAGCCGGGCGACAAAAAATGCCGCCCGGCTTCGTGTTTAACTAATCTTAACGGCCTGCGCCACCTGGTGCTTCACTGCCCGGCACGGCCTGACCCGGTGCGCCTGGCATCATGGGTGCCTGCTTGGGGGCAGGGCCAAAGCCAACCACGTCAACGTCGAATAAAAGCACGGCATTGGGGGGAATGGTTGGCGGGCCACCCTGCTGCCCGTAGGCCAGGCTAGACGGAATCAGGATCGTAGCTTTGGTACCTTTAGGAAATAAAATGATCGACTCGTCCCAGCCAGGAATGATCGACCCGGTTCCGATCTGGAACTTCAGCGGCTGCCCGCCACCCCGTGGGTTGTTGAGCGAACTGTCGAACACTTTGCCATCGAGCAACTTGCCCGTGTAATGCACCTGCACCTCGTCACCTTTCTTGGGCGTGGGGCCAACGCCGGCCTGTTTGATGACATAGTACACTCCATTGGTCGTGCGTTGGGCACCGACCATGTTGTTTTTGGCCATGTAGTCTTTGATCACTTTCTCGTCGATAGCCTTCTGCTTGTCGCGGAACTCGATCTGGGCTTTCTGGAATTCCTGCTCGTTTTGCACGTTCAGCAACTTCACAATAAACTCAATGTCGCCGCCCTTGGCAAAGCCCGGAGGGGCCGGCTGCCCTGCCCGCGTGAAGAGCGAATCGGACTTCACGAAGAAGGTGGCGCTGTCGCCTTTGCCCATCATAGCCAGGCCTTCTTCAAACGAGCCTTTGAAAGTAGGCACCTGCAACATAAACTGCGGGGCGGTTGGCTCCTTGTGGGTGTCGCGCAGGGTAGAATCCTTTCCGTTGACTTTGGCTTTCAGGATCAGTTGAACAGTCACCATTTCACCCACTTTGGGTTTGCGGGCACCTTCGTTTTGTTGGTGCATCTGGTAGCGCAGGCCACTAGCGGAAACCTGAACGCGATTTTGGTTGCAGGCAGCCAGTCCGGCTACGGTGAGAGCAACGACGCCAAGCGTTTTAATGTACATTTTTTGCGAGTATTCGATTATGAAAAAAATGGGTCCAACATAAACGTTGAACATTAGACTTTAAACATTGAACTATCAATTAATTCCTCCTGATAATCAGGCAATAGACTTAACAATTTGGCTTCAACTTCGGCCAGCGGCAGCTTCGACCGGCCACCGGCCGCGTTCTTGTGCCCCCCGCCGTTGAAGTGGGTACTGACCAGATCGCGCACCGAAAACGACCCCACCGACCGGAATGACAGCCGGATTTCGTCGCCCCGGTCAATCAGGATCGCCGCCGCCCGCACACCCTCTACTGAGAGTGCATAGTTGACAAGGCCTTCGGTATCGCCCGTTTTGGAGCGGTACTGCCGAAGTTCGTCGGCGCTGAGCGTGATGTAGGCAAACTGGTATTCGGGCAACACGCGCAGCTTTTCGTTGAGCACGTAGCCCAGCAAACGCAATTTGTCAATGGACACCCCGTCGAAAATGGCGCGGTGGATGCTGCTCACGTCGATGCCCCGTTCCAGCAGTTCGGCCGCCATGCGGTGTACCGCCGGGGTGGTGTTCGAGTGCCGAAACGAGCCGGTATCGGTCATCAGGCCCGCGTAGAGGCAGGCCGCCACGTCGGTGTTGACGAGGTCGCCTTCATGCAGGGCCGTAATGAGTTGGTAAATCAGTTGCGTGGTCGAGGCGGCGGTGGGGTCCCAGTAGGCTAGGTCGGCGAAGGCTTCAGGTTCCAGGTGGTGGTCGATCATCACCTTCCGGGCCGCTGCCTGCCGCACTATGGGCGCCATGTCGCGGATGCGGTCGAGGTCTGAAAAATCAAGACAAAAAATGGTATCGGCCTCGTTGATAAGCTGCTCTACCTGCGTCCGGTTTTTTTCCTCAAAGGCAATCACACCGTCGTTGCCGGGCATCCAGTACAGGTTTTGCGGATAGGCCGTGGGCGTGATTACCTGCACCGAGTGGCCTTTTTGCCGGAGGTACCCCGCCAGCCCCAGCGACGACCCCATGGCGTCGGCATCGGGGTTCTGATGGGTGGTAATAATGATTCGGTGGGGGTGCCGCAGCAGTTCGCCGATGGCCTCAATATCTTGCATATACCCAACGGCGCAACGCGCCGTTACTGGAGAAAACAGGGTGCTACCCCCGCTAAACGGTCAAAAACGAACGGCGAAATTACAAAGAAAATAGCAAACATACCGAGGCGAACAAATAGGAATAGGTTTAACGTTCAATGTCTAAAGTCTAATGTTGCTCCGCACGATGTTGGGAGGCGGAGCAACATTAGACTTTAGACATTGAACGTTAAACCTATTCCATGAAAGGCTTCAACTTCGCCGAATTCGTGCCACCTGAACAAAACGGGGGCAGCAAATTCGATCAGTTGCTCAACATTTTTCAGCAACTGCTACTCATTACCTCCGGCGATGTTGAACAGGCGATGGCCTGGATGAATCAGCTCGACCGGCAGCACGGCCTCACCGACGACAAGTACGGCATGGGCAATTTCTTCGACGAACTGAAGGAGCGCGGCTACCTGACGGAAGAAAATGGGGAAGGCAAGATTTCAATTACGCCCAAAACTGAGCAAACCATCCGCAAGTCGGCGCTGGAAGAGATCTTTGGTAAGCTAAAACGCTCGAAATCAGGCGGTAATCACGCCACGCCCTTCACCGGGTCGGGCGATGAGTTGAGCAGCGACCTGCGGACGTATCAGTTTGGCGACACGCTGGAGCAGATCTCGATGACCGAGTCGATCAAGAATGCGCAGATCAACAGCGGCGTGGAGGAATTCACCTTGATGGAGCGCGACCTGGAGGTGACCGAAAAAGAGCAGAAAACGCAGACCTCAACGGTGCTGATGATCGACATCAGCCACTCGATGATTCTGTATGGCGAAGACCGGATCACGCCCGCCAAGAAAGTGGCTCTGGCCCTAGTGGAGCTAATCAAGCAGAAGTACCCCAAAGACACGCTCGACATTGTGGTGTTTGGCAACGATGCCTGGCAGATTCAGGCCAAAGACCTTCCCTACCTGGAAGTTGGCCCCTACCACACCAATACCGTGGCGGGCCTGGAACTGGCGATGGACTTACTGCGCCGCCGGAAGAATAAGAACAAGCAGATTTTCATGATCACCGACGGCAAGCCGACCTGTTTGAAGGAGGGCATTCGGTACTATAAAAACTCGTTTGGCCTGGATCGCAAGGTCGTTAGCAAAACACTCACCCTCGCCGCCCAAGCCCGCCGCCTCGACATTCCGATCACGACGTTCATGATTGCCACGGACTCGTACCTGAAGCAGTTTGTGCAGGAGTTTACTAAAGTCAACAACGGCCGGGCCTATTACAGTGGCTTACAAGGCCTTGGCAACATGATGTTTGAAGATTTCCAGCGGAACAGAAGGAAGAATATTAAGTAATGAAGAATGAACAATGGATAATCGGTCCGCCGATGCGGTACAATGAACAATGGCTTCGCCGTTCCGCCGCTCGCCGAATCGGTGCGGCTCAAAACACCCAGAGCGCGAAGCCATTGTTCATTGTACCGCATCGGCGGACCGATTATCCATTGTTCATTCTTCTCTTCCCTACCGCCCCCCGCAGGCAGCTAGCACTGAGGCGACTTTGTCGGGCGATACGCTGACGTCGTGGCCGTTGGTGAGCTTTAGGTAGCCACCATCCTGCCGAATATAAGCCGAGATGTACTGCGTATTGATGAGGTACGATTTGTGGCACCGGAGCAGGTTGTCGATCCCTTCTACCAGCGATTCCAGGTATTTCAGGTTGCGGCTGATGAGCAGTTTCTCGCCGCTGCTGAGAAATATATCGGTGTAGGCCCCTTCGCCTTTAGCATACAGCACATCGTTACTGTCTATGAACCGAATCCCGTTGGCCTGAGGCAGGGCAATGCGTTTGGTCTGTCGGCTCTCGGTATTGAACCGCAAAGCCGATAGGTGCTGAGCTTCGCGGTCTTTTTTCTGCCTGAACCGCTCCACGGCATCAGTCAAAGCATTGATATTTAGCGGCTTTAATAAATAATCGATAGCCGAGAACCGAAACGCCTGAAGCGCATACTGACTGTAGGCGGTGGTGAAGATGACGAAGAAATCGACCTCGCTTTCCTCGAAAAAATCCATCAGCTCCAGGCCGCTGTAGCCGGGCATTTCAATGTCGAGGAAAACCAGGTCGGGTTTGAGCTTGCGGATGGCCTTCACACCGCTGGGCAGGTCGTCGCAGTCGGCCACTACGGTCAGGTCGGGGGCGCAGTCGGTGAGCATGGCCCGCAATAACTGCCGGGCCTTGGGTTCGTCGTCAATGATGAGTACGTTCTTCATAGGAGAGGAATTCGAATAACTACTTGTGTGCCAGAGGAATAGCCTGTAGCATCTGTTTTGTCGATAATTTCGAGACCAATCTGGGCATTGTGCCCGTTATTGAGCAAAGCCAGGCGTTTTTGATTGGCCGCCGACGCAAACGATTCATGCCGCCGACCCCCACCACCTGCCCGGTGTTGATTGATCTCGGTCGACCGTATTCGCCCAATGCCATTATCGTCAATCACGACCTGCAAATAGCCCGGCCCGCGCTCAAAGTTGACCAGCAGGTGGCGATCTGTTTTCTTATGCATCAGCCCGTGCTTGATGGCGTTTTCCACGTAGGGCTGAATTAGCATCGACGGTATGTGGACCTGATCGGGGTCCAGCGATGTATCGACCACCAGTTGGTACGTCAGGGTATCTTCAAAGCGCATCTGCTCTAGTTCCAGATACAGCCCAATGGCCTTCAGTTCCTGGGCAAGGGCCACGGTATCGTCGCTGCTCATGTCGAGAATCAGGCGCGTTAACTCACTGAATTTGACCAGGTAGCTGGAGGCCTGCTTTTTCTCGTTGAGGTAGATGTACGACTGGATGGTGTTGAGGGCGTTGAAGAGAAAGTGCGGGTTCATCTGCGACTTGATGGCCGTTAGCCGCGACTGCTGAAGCTCCTGTTCCAGCCTATTTTTCTCGGTGAGCAGCGTCGTTTCGCGCTGCTGTCGCCTCAGCCGATTTCGGTACAGGAGGTAGGTACCCAGTAGCGAAAACAGCCCCAGGGGTATCAGAAACCAATATTGCAGCCAGAAAGGGCGCTCAATGGTGAAGCGTACCACCACCGACACCGCGCTGACAAGGCCGTCTTCATTGATTGCTTTAATCTGCACCGTGTAGTCGTCGGGGGCTAGCGAGGGCAGGCTCAGTAGGCGTTGCGTCTGGTCGGCGCGGAGCCACGCCTGCCGGTTGATGCGGTAATACACCTGCACGGCCCCCTGACTACGAAATGACAGCACCGAATACCGGATGTCGATGGTGTTCTGGTCATAGCGGAAGGTGTGGGGGCTGGTCATTGGCACAGCCGCATGGTCCTGAAAAAGGCCCGTGAGCAACACCTGCGGCCGGTGCGGGTTGGTAGCAGGCAACTGAACCGGAAACCGCACCAGACCCGCCCGCGTGGCTATGTAGGCTGTGTCGCGGGCGAAGGCTAGGTCTTTCAAATCAGCATCGGGCAGGCCGTCGGTTTTATCGTAGGTGCGTATCTGTTTAGTGGTAAGGTCATAGCACTGCACGGCCTTTTCGGTTAGCCACCAGACCTGGTTTTTATAGGCTTTTACCCGGTATAAGCTATTGTCAGCCAGACCATTATCCTTTGTCAGGTGCAGGATTTGCCGGTCGTTTTGAAACGCAAAAAGGCCCTGCGTAGGGCTGGCGGCAAACAACATCGGCGTGGGTGTCTGGGTAACGGTCAGGTCTGTCAGCGGGAGTGATTGAGCGTTCACCAACGTACCCGGCTGCCCGGGTACGTGCCGCCACAAACCGGTGGGTGTGGCGGTATAAATCGTTGGCGAACCGGGCAGCACGGCCACAGCCCGCACCCGTTCGCCGTAGTTGCCAATCTGAACAACGGGGTCATGCGCATCGAGCCGATAGCGCCCCGACGTGCCCGTAGCAGCCAGGGCAATCGACTGACCATCAATGGCTTTCATGTCCTTCACCGACATGATGTCTACCTTCTGCACCTGTCCGTTATTGAGCCGGTAAAACTGATCGGAGCAGAATAGCAGTTGGCTTCTGGGCTTGTCGTAAAACAGCGACAGCACCTCGGCATTGGTTGCCCCTTTGTAGAGTATGCGGCTCGTCAGGCTGTTTGTAGCTATCATCCCTACCTCTCCGTCTGACGTGCCGTAGACAAGGGTACGTTCGTCGGGTTGGGCCTGAAGACGGGAGAAGGGTTTACCGGCAGACACCACGTCGACGGAAAGGGACGGAATCAGCAGCAGGCCATCATTGGTTGTCGAAAGCCAGAAATTACCCTCTCGGTCGCGGATGAGTGAGGTGCAATTTTTATCCACCAGCCGAGGTGCCACTAGCCGGGGCTTTTGCCGGACGTCGATGAGGTAAAAACCCGCCGACGTGAAGAGGCATAAGTATTGATCGTCAATGGCTTTCACATGTTGAATCAGCGATTTTCGGGCCAGTCTGATCGTGTAGGTGCGGCCGTTGGCGGGGCGGGCCGTTATGAGCGTCGCGTCGTTTTTGGGAATCAGAAACAGCGTTTCGTTCACCACCGCGTGGTAAAACGTTTGCTTGTCGGGTGTGGCCGCAATAGACACCTTCGCCCCGGTGGCGCTAACACCCACGATGCGGTTTGCCTGCGCATCCATGACGTAGTAATAACCGCCGTTTACCTGCGACGAAGGCCTAAGGTGCCCGGTTGGCTGCGGGGTGTCGGTAGTGCGAAAGTGGGTGATATTGAACCGCCGAATGGCATTACTACCCAGGCTCATCAGCGTTGTGCCGCCCACAATGGCCGCCGGGCAGTACATACCGGTTGGCTTCAGTTGCTCACAAAGGTGTAGGCTGTCGGCTTGCCAGTAAAAAAACTGGCCTGTGAAGTTCTGACACCATACCCGGCCACCGGCGTCTTCCATGAGGTTACTCAGGGCTTTGTCATTTTGCTGACTGTTGTTGTAGGGCCTGAAATGGACCCCATCGTACCGAAAAAGCCCCTTATCGGTAGCCAGCCAGATAAATCCGCGCTGATCTTGCAAGAGGTCGTAGACTGTGTTGGAAGGCATCCCCTGCGCCTTGCCAAACGCCTGATAGCTCACATCCTGCGCCAGGCCGGGAACGTTCAGCAGCAAAAGCAGGACGAGCAAGGGCATAGAAGCAGAGACAGGAAGGGTCCCATGCCGGGGCCGGTGAAATACAGCTTGACGAACAGGCAGAGTGCCCTAACCAAAAGTAAGCAACGTAACCGATTGGCAATCATTGATACGGTGGCTTGGTTGTCCGATAGAACAGCAAACCTACCCACCACCTACCCCCGCCAACAGGGCATTTTAGGAATGACCCGTTTGGGTTTACCAAGTAAGCGTTAGCCGTTATGGGCTACGGCTTTATCGCTTCCACGTATTTCTGGAGTTGTTTATCTTTCCTCTATGAAACACCTGATACTGCTCCTTTTGATCGGGGGAATACCTGGACATATACCGACCAGCGCACAGCCCCTGAAAGTAGGTGACAAGGTATATAGCCACGCACCCAACGGCCTGACACTGCGGAAGACACCGGCCAAAGATGGCTTAAAAGTGGCCCTGATCCCATACAATGCCGCACCACTACTGGTGTTGACCCTCCCCGACCCAACCACCCGGTTTGCGGCGGAGTCGATTGGCACGTTTGCCATTGAGGGTGGATGGATGAACGTGCGAACACGTGATGGGCAGGAGGGCTACCTGTTCAGTGGCTATTTATCAACTCACCCACCGGCTATAGAAGAACCAGAAGAAGGCATTGAGCCGACGGAATGGTTCTACCAAACGCTTTCGCCGTTGGCCGGTAAGCACAAAAAACTACCCCCCATCAATGGCTCCAATACGCATTACCAACAGGATTACGCCGATGGGGCACAGTTTGAGCTACAGGTCTTTGAGGGCGGAGCTACGCAAATTCTAACTATTCCCGCCGGTAAGTTCAGTATGCAGGAAGCATTTGTGCTATTCCGGCCTGTGTGGTTTGGCACCAGCCAGACAACGGGGCATTATGTAGCGCAGAAAAAATTTCTGACCATCAACAGCGACGGTGGCATGACTCAGCTTACAATGCAGCAAACCGGCAATCGGCTCATCATGACATTCAGGGTTGCCGACTAACTGACTAGCGTAGAAAACGGCACGGACACCACACACTGCCCGTGGCCTTCAATCATTAACCAGTCCTCTGCAAATAGCACTTGCCAGGCCGGGGCCTTCGTAGATGAAGCCGGTATAGATCTGCACGAGGCTGGCACCGGCGTCGAGCTTCTCCCGCGCATCGGCGGCGGTCTGGATACCCCCCACGCCGATGATGGGGAACGCCCCGCTTGAGCGGGTGTGCAGGTAGCGGATTACCTCCGTAGAGCGCGACGCGACGGGCTTGCCACTCACACCGCCCGCACCCATCTGAGCTACTGTTTCGGGAGGTGTTTGCAGGCCGTCGCGGCTGATAGTGGTGTTGGTGGCAATGACCCCGGCAATACCCGTTTCGGCCACAATAGCAATAATATCGTCGAGTTGAGAGTCGGTGAGGTCGGGGGCAATTTTTAGTAAAATCGGCTTTGGCTGTCTCTTGAGGCTGTTTTCACCCTGCAACCGGCCCAAGAGGGCGGTGAGTGGGGCGCGTTCCTGCAAGTCGCGCAGACCGGGCGTATTGGGCGACGACACGTTGACCACGAAGTAATCAACGGCATCGTAGAGGTCACGGAAGCAGCGCAGGTAGTCATCCGTGGCGGCTTCGTTAGGAGTGTCTTTGTTCTTGCCGATGTTGCCGCCAATGAGCACGGCCGGGCCACGATGGTTAGTCTTAAAAAACCGCAGCCGCCCCGCCGCCGGACCCGCCCCCTTGTTATTAAAACCCATCCGGTTAATCAGCCCGCCGTCGGCCTTAAGGCGGAATAAGCGGGGTTTGTCGTTGCCGGGCTGCGGGCGGGGCGTAACGGTACCGATTTCGATGAAGCCAAAGCCCAGGTTGCTGAGTTCCGAAACCCATTCGCCGTTTTTGTCGAACCCCGCCGCCAGGCCCACTGGGTTGGGAAAACGAAGGCCGAAAACGGTGCGTTCAAGGCTGGGGTGCCGGTAGGTAAACAGCCACCGGAGCAGGGCCGCCATACCCGGAATCTTATGGGCAATTTGCAGGGCGCTGGTGGCGAAATAATGGACTTTTTCGGCGTCGAACCGGAAGAGAATAGGCAGCAGAATCCGCTTGTACATGGGTACAAAGGTACAAAACGGAGCCTGCTACCGTAGCGTCAAAGCAGCCTTGCAGTTGTTATGCTTACACAATACGGATCAGGTCGAGCAGCCCGAATAAGCCCGCACCGATGATGACCATCCACGAAAACAAGGACGTAAACTCATTGCGTGGATGCCGATAAAGGAGCAGATGCAAACCGATATGCACCAGAAAGAATGTGTCTAGACTAAGCATTAGACCCGTTGCCTTTGCTGGTTGCGACAATACCCAGAAAAGCCAGACAAAGAGGGGGATGTGAACAGCCGTAAACACCACATACCCTACTCTGTCGGTGAGCATAGATGTGAGCGGAAAAATTCGGTGTTCGTTACAACGCACAGCATCCATTTCGTGCGTGATGATGAACGCCAAAGCCAGGTAAAAAAAGAAGTGGTCGGGCAATGCCATTTTATCTTGCTTTGATCAGACTCGTTTTTGCCCATCGTCCTTATCCTGGCGGCGAGGGAGCAGATTGCTGCTATACTGAAGTAGCTTGACTGATAAGTAGTGACTGACTAGACCGGTTTTGATGGCATAAAAATGGTTTTGATAATGAAGGCGTGTTCGGATAGAAAAGACCGCCATCCCCGGAATTGGAAATGGATCAGTTGACTGCTCTGTCTGAAGAAGGACACGAACAATTGCCTGAAACGCTCCGCCCGGAAGCCTAACCCGACCTGCTCATATTTGTGGGTGAAACAAACGTAACTCTTATAAAAATCGACGTATTTATTGGGCCCCATCTGGCGAACAGGGTGCACAACCAACGCTTCGGGCAGAAATAACATGCTGATATGCTGGGCCTTAACCCGCATAGCAAAATCAACGTCTTCCATGGCGGCATAGGGGAAGCGCTCATCGAATCCACCCAGTTTACTAAACGCCAGGGCGCTGATCGCGAAATTACATGACCATAAAAAACCCCCGGTTTCGTTGATGGGTGCACCCTCATCATAGCGCCGTCGTTGGCGATCGGCCGTGGTTTTTCCTTCAAAAACGGTGATGGTTTCGTTGGCAGCCATCGCGTTGGCGTAGGCCGACAACCAACCGGCATCGGGCAGGCAATCATCGTCGGTAAACACCAGCCACGGCCCCAAGGCCGCTCTAGCACCCGCGTTGCGGTTAGCGGCCGGCCCCTTCTGCGGCCCTTTCACCCACCGCACCCACGGGTACCGCTCCGCAATAAGTTGCTGAGCCGTTGAGGTTTGCCCGTCATCAGCTACAATAACTTCATAGGCGGCACTGTCTAACTGCTGTACACCCGGCTGCAACCGATCCAGGCAGGCAACCAAAAAATCATTACGGTGACAGGTGGGTATGATAACCGACAGTTGTGGCATGGTCGTGTCCGGTAGTGTATATGATTTTCTGATGCGTATACTTGAGCATAAGCACGCGTATTACCGAACGGAAACTACTCAAAAATACCTACCCTTTGTTAGCCAAGAGACAAGAAGTTAAGAAGTAGACGCAGTATAGCCTTTGCGCCCTTTATATTGTATCATTACCCTCTATGCTACTTCTCAAACAACCCCGACGACAGATATCGGTCGCCGCGGTCGCAGATGATGCAGACGATGGTGGCACTTTCTACACCCTGTTCGGCAAGTTCGTTGATGAGGCGGAGGGCGGCGTGAACACCCCCGCCGCTGCTCATGCCGGCAAAAACGCCCTCTACTCGGGCCAGTTCGCGGGTCATGTGCGTGGCCTCTTCCTGCGACACCTCCATGACGCGGTCTACCCGGCTGGGGTCGAAAATCTTGGGCAGGTACTCCACCGGCCATTTGCGAATACCGGGAATAGACGACCCGTCGGTAGGCTGACAACCAATGATTTGCACGTCGGAATTCTGCTCTTTCAGGTAGCGCGACGTACCCATGATCGTGCCCGTGGTGCCCATAGATGAGACAAAATGCGTAACCTGCCCGGCGGTGTCGCGCCAGATTTCGGGACCGGTGGTGCGGTAGTGGGCCAGGTAATTGTCCTCGTTGGCAAACTGGTTCACCAGCAGGTACTCGCCCGTGGCGGCCTTCGCTTCTGCGTAGTCGCGCCCGGCTTCGATGGTCTCGGTCAGGGTCACTTTGGCCCCAAAGGCTTCCATGGTCTGCACCCGTTCTTTAGTTGAATTGGCGGGCAGTGCCAGTTCGATCTCGATGCCGAAGAGGCTGGCAATCATGGCCAAAGCAATGCCTGTGTTGCCGCTCGTGGCCTCAATCAGCTTCATGCCCGGCTGCCAGTCGCCCCGGTCAATATAACCCCGGATCATGCTGTAGGCGGCGCGGTCTTTCACGCTCCCACCGGGGTTATTGCCCTCCAGTTTACCATATAATTTGTACCGGGTATCAGTATTGAGGCGGTTGAGTTCAACCAGCGGCGTGTTGCCAACGAGTTCGAGGAGAGTGGCCATGTTTAGGGGATATTGGATGTCAGATCTTGGATGTTGGACAAAAGGTTACAGATCGCTTTTGCTGTTTTTGTGGTCTGTGTCCAATGTCCAACATCCAATAGCCAATATCCATTCTTCATTTTACATTAATTCCCCTTCCCCTGTAATGTTTCTCCGCCGCTGTCGTCTTTGCTTGTGAAATGGATCTACACGCTTTCAAACAACGCATTTTGCCCGTGCAGGGACGGCTCTTCAGGCTGGCTCAGCTGTTTCTACGCAACCGCGAAGAGGCCGAAGATGCCTTGCAGGATGTGCTGTTGCGGCTGTGGTCCAACCGGCAGCAACTCGACGCCTACCATAGCGTAGAAGCGCTGGCGGTGCAGATGACCAAAAACCTGTGCCTTGACCGCCTCAAAGCCCTCCGCCGACAGCCCGTGACCGACAGCGTCGAATATGTCAACGTGTCGGCCACCGAGGCCTCGCCCCACCGGCAACTGGAGATCGCCGACAGTGCCAGCCTGATGCAACGGCTCATCGACGCCCTGCCCGAACAACAGAAACTGTTGATCCACCTGCGCGAAGTCGATGAGTGTTCGTATGAAGAAATGGAGCAACTTACTGGACTGACTATCAATAATATACGGGTTATTCTTTCCCGCACTCGACAACGATTACGCGCCGACTATTTAAACGTAAACAACCATGAAACTGACTATTGACGAACTGCTGGAACGGTATTACGAGGGCGAAACCACCCTGGCCGAAGAAAAACAGCTGCGGCAGTTTTTCGAGCAGGATCCCATCCCGCCCCACCTGCAAACCCACGCCGCCCACTTCCGCCATTTTGTAGCCGCCCGGCAGCAGGAACCCTCGGCGGAATTCACCAGTCGGCTGGCGGCGAAACTGGCCCTGCCCGAACCAGGTCGGATAATCAGCCTGTCGTCGTGGGCGGTGCGACTGGCGGCGAGTGTAGCGCTCGTGATCCTGGGCTTTGCCGGGGGCCTGCTCTACGACCGGCATCGAACCAGCATCGACCCCACCGTTACGGGTGCGGCTGGCGACGTGGCTACTGAGATGAAGAAGATCCTGGCCTACTCGCAACTGCCCGAAACGTCGGCGAGCGAACGAATTCAGGCCGTAAACCAGAGCTATGACCTGCCCCAGGCCGACCGTGACGTAACCCAACTGCTCATCAACACGCTGAATTTCGACGCCAACGTCAACGTGCGACAAGCTGCCTGTCAGGCACTTACCCATTTTGAGCAGGAACCCGGCGTACGCGAAGCCCTGATTCAATCGCTTTCGATCCAGACCGACCCCAACGTACAGATTACGCTGATCGAAATGCTGGTGAGCATCAAAGAAAAGCGCGCCGTGCAGGAAATGCAGCGTCTGGCCCGCCGCCCGCAGGTGCTCGACGTAGTGCGCCAAAAAGCCCAGGAGGGCATCAGTAACCTGGCGCGGCCATCTTAACCAACTCTCATACCAATATCTCCTTCTCAATACCAATGAAAAAGCAACTCATTCTTTGCGTTTGCCTGGCCATCGGCCTACCCAGCGCGTTTGCCCAGGAGTACAAAGTCAACTTACCCAACAGCAAAGACCACAAAGTGACCATCGAAATGGACGGTGGCGAGGTGAAAGTAGAAGGCCATAATGGCGACGGCGTGGTCATCCTGGCGTCGTCGGGTTACGAGGCACCGCCCGAACGCGCCAAAGGCTTGAAGCCGCTCTATAATTCGGCCGTCGACAACACGGGCATTGGTCTGAGCGTGACACAGGCCAACGGCGGACTGACCATTGAAAAAGCCACTCGTAAAGCCATCAGCTACACCATCCGGCTGCCCCGCAACGTGGCCGTACTCTACCAGCAACTCAACTGGCAGGGGGCCAAAGTGGCTATCAACAACATGGACGGCGACCTGGAAGTACGCACCAACAACGCCGATATCGACCTCAACAAGGTGACTGGTCCGGTGGTGGCCAACACCATCAGCGGTGAAATCAACGTGGTGTATTCGGGATTGAGCCAGGAAAAACCCACGGCCATTTCCACCATCAGCGGCGAGATTGACATCACCCTGCCCGCCACGGCCCGGTCGAACATGAAACTGCGCACCATTACCGGCGAGGTCTACACCGATTTCGACCTGGGTGTGAAGCAGCGCAAAGATGGCATGGCCAAAGTAGGTGGCAGCAGCAACGTCGACGGGACCACCAACGGGGGCGGTGTGGAGCTTCAACTCAAGACCATCAGCAGCAACATTTACATCCGCAAACAGAAATAATCAGCCTCTTCGCTACTGCCATGAAAACAATTCTACTCCCGCTACTGCTTCTGTTTGTGGCCCCGGTTTTTGGCCAGAAGATCATTCAGAAAACCCTGCCCTATTCAGACGGGCAACTCGTAAACCTCAACCTGCGCTTCGGCGACAGCATTCAGGTACGCTATTGGGACAAGCCTGACGTGTCGGTGCGTATTGCAGTGACCATCAACGGCGGCAAATTGAACGACGCCCTACTGGTTGATACCAGCACGTCGGAACAGGAACTGAAGATCAGCACCGATTTCGACCAAAAAATGCTCCGCGAGGGCAAGGCCGAAGATTGCCCCGACCAGCGAGGCACGTCGCATAACAGGTATAACGGCGACCACTATTCGGTATGCAGCGACATTGATTATCAGGTGTTTCTGCCCCGAAAAGCCCGCCTCAAAGTGGAGACCATCAACGGCAATATCGACATCAAAGGAGCGCAGGAAGCGGTGTCGGCCAAGACCATCAGTGGGTATGTGGATATGAACTGGCCCACCAGTAAAGGCGTGAATCTGGCTATGAAAACCATCACTGGCGAAGTGTACTCCGACCTCGACATTGCGTTTAAAGGCAAAAAGCAGCAGCACCCCATCGTGGGCTACCTACTGGAAGGTGCCGCCAACGGCGGTGGCCCCACCGTGCGCCTCGAATCCATCAGCAACAATATCTATTTGCGGAAAGGGAAGTGAGTTTAACAAGCCTTAACATCCCTTAACCTCTTTTAATAACCGGTGTATGCAACGTGCCGCCACCTTTGTGCAGCAATCGCCCGATACGCACACTGGTTATGCATGTACTTTACGCAACGCTGCTTCTATTTCTTGCTCTCCCGGCCTTTAGCCAAACGGGGCGCATTGTCGGTACCTTGGCCGATTCGACAAGCAAAAAAACCATTCCCTACGCTACAGTGGCTCTTTTCGGCGCCGATGGCCAGCTAATCACAGGTGCGGCCACCACCGATCAGGGGCAGTTTAACCTGGAAAAACTGGCGTTTGGCACCTACAAACTAACCGTCTCGTTTGTGGGCTACAAGACCAAAACCGTGGCCGCGCTGGTGCTCTCGGCCGACAAACCCACCCTCGATCTGGGTACGCTGACCCTCACGCCCGGTACGAGTACGCTGGCCGAAGTGACCGTGACGGCCGTGAAACCGATGGTGGAAGACAAGGGCGACAGGCTGGTGTACAACGCCGAACAGGACATCAGCAATGCGGGTGGTACCGCCGTAGACTTGATGCGCAAAGTACCCATGCTGACGGTAGACCTGACGGGCAACCTGACAATGCGCGGCAGCAGCAACATCAAAGTGCTGGTAAATGGCAAGCCGTCGAGCATTATGGCCCGCAACCTGGCCGATGCCCTGAAGCAGATGCCCGCCAACACCATCAAAGCCGTGGAAGTGATCACCAGCCCCGGCGCCAAATACGACGCCGAAGGGTCGGCGGGGGTGATTAACATTATCACCAAGAAAAATGTGAAGGGCGTCAACGGTTCGGTCAACGTGTCGGCGGGAAATCTAAATTCGTCGGTGGGGGGTAATCTGGCGGTGAAAGGGCAGAAACTGAGTTTGTCGGTGTCGGGCAACGGGAATGAGCACCGCATGATCTACACCAACGAAACCACCCGCACCGCCCTTGATCCCGCCACCGGACAACCACTGAGCGTGCTCTTCCAGCGCAACCAGAGCGACAACACGGGCCGGGGCGGCTACGGCGACCTGGCCCTCGACTACGACCCCGATTCGAGCAACCGCATTACTTTGTCGGCCAACGTCTGGGGTGGGGTGTATCCGCAGAATGTCACCTTGCTCAATCAGCTTACCGTAGGCAAAGCCGTGGTGCAGGACTACACCCGCAACGTGCAGTTCAAAAACCCCTACGGCAACGGCGAATTCAATCTGGGTTGGACCAGAACCGGCAAGAAACCCGGACAGGAGTTTTCGGTCCTGACCCAGTACAGCCACATGCCCGACAATTATTATTACACCGCCATCCAGACCAACAGCGGCGGCGAACAGCCCAGCTACCTGGAGCGCAGTACCAACCTGAGCCGCAACAATGAGTACACCATCCAGACCGATTACGCCTACCCGTTTACCCACAAAGGCCACCGCGACACCCTGACCTACAAGCTGGAACTAGGCGCAAAAGCCATCCTGCGCAACATTGGCAGTGAATTCACCGTCGATCAGTCACCCACTGGCAACACCATTGATTACCAGTTCGACCCCGCCCGGTCGAGCGTGTTTACGTATGCACAACAGGTAGCGGGGGCCTATGCGTCGCTGCGGATGGAGTCGAAACGAAAATGGAGCCTGACGGGCGGCCTGCGCTACGAACACACGGGCATCACGGGCGATTTCGTAACCGACCGGGCCACGTTCACCAACCAGTATGGTAACCTTATACCCAGCCTGACAGTAGCCAAAACGAGGGGCAAACACACCTACAAACTGAGCTATACCCAGCGCATTTCGCGGCCGCAGATCTGGTACCTGAACCCCTACCTAAACGCCAGCGACGCCCAAAACCTGCAAACGGGCAACCCCTACCTGGCTCCCGAACTCACCCACGCCACCGAACTAGCCTACAGCACCTACAACGACAAAGGCATGTCGCTTAACGCAGCGGCCTACTGGCGGCAAACCAACAACAGCATTGAATTTCTGCAAACCGTTGACCCCAACGGCGTGGCCCTCACCCGCCCCGAAAACATTGGCCGCAACGCGAGTTATGGCCTGAATACCAGCCTGAACCTGCAACCCAGCAAGGCGTTCAGCATCAGCAGTGGCCTCGACCTTACCTACGTAAACCTGGTGAGCACGGCCCTGAACCAGCGCAATGCGGGCCTGACCTGGTCGCTGAATGGCAACGCCTCTTACAAACTCCCCCACGACTGGACGCTTCAGGCCTATGCTACCTACACCTCGGCCTGGATTGGCTTGCAGGGCAACTACGGCAGCTACACCTGGTATTCGTTTGCCACGAAAAAAGAGCTGATGGCCAAAAAAGCCGACCTTACCCTGGCCCTGAACAACCCGTTTATGGCCAATTTTTACCAAAGCAGCCAGCAGTTTGCCCCCACGTTCAGCACCCAAACTTGGTCGGTAATGAGGCAGCGTAACGTTCAGCTCACCTTCACCTACCGGTTCGGCAAAAGCAGCGACAGCAAGGAAAGCCGCAAAATCAAAAACGACGACACCAAAGGCGGACGGTAGCGGGTTAGTTTCTGACCGACAAGGTTAACTGCCTCTATTCTTTTCAAATGTGGTATTTCATAATTTCTGCTTCGGTCATGTAATACATCTGATCAGCCCTGGCAACGTGAAATGAGTAACAGGTTCAACTCAACGTCCTTCTAAAACGGTTCCTAGTTAAGCCGTTCGGAGCCGTTCCAGAAGGCCGTTGAGCTATTTAGTCAGTGTCCTAATAATTTGGCGTAGAGCAGCATACCCGCTATTAACGCCGACCAATACTGCATGGGTATCCAGAAAAAATCGTGCTTTTCTTTCTCCTCCCATTCCTCGCCTGTTTTTACGTTTCGGTAACGCACAGGCGGTTGTTTATTTAGCTTGTAACCCACGTAGGCTAAGCATACATACCCGGCAGCAATCAGGCCAATACCTATGTCATCGCTCAATTCAAGTAGCCCCATACCAACAAAGCCGACAACGAACAGCAGGGGCACCCAAAAACCGTAACCACGCCAGACAAGTATCATACTTCAACCCGGACAATTTCTGGTTCGAACCCAAGCCACCTGTACAGCATATTCGTTGGCACAAAGCTCAACAAAACGAAAAACGCGACGAACAAAGCTGCAACGGTTAGAAAAATAGATGCCCCCAAAGCAATAGGCGTATTACCCTTCTGTAGCACAACCGCCTTGTTACTAACTTGATACCCACTTTCATCAAGTAATCGCTTCAGTTCACCAGTCACCAGTTGCCCATCGAATTCGCCCGAAAAAGTGAATGTTGAATCTTTAAAATATACATCATCTTTCAGTTGCGCTTCAGTAGCCTTGCTATCCTTAATAACAATGTTGGCCGTAAGCCCACTAGCCGAATGTATTGTATTTTCCTTACTGTCTGTTTTCGGATAAACTGGGTAATATATAGCCGACATGGTCGTGTCGTTTTTCTTCACCGACTGCTCCATCACGTAGCCATAACTCAACACCTTCAATTTACCACGTAAGGCTTCTTTTGCCTGCGGGCTTAACGCCTGTATAGCGCTCTGAGCAAACAGGGCATCGCTTGATTGCTCACTACGCGACATCATAGCGTCGGTTAGCACAATGTATCTGGGTAGCTGATCGGTAGGCGTTTTAACAACCTGATCGATGGTCATCTTAGGCGGATTTTTTAGCGTAAGGTTGTAGGTTAAATCAGGAATGAACCATAACCAAGCTAACATAGCAGCACCACCACCTAGAATAAGCCTGTTAATTATGTTTGGCCGTTTGAAAAACAACGCAATACCAAGTAATGCTGATTTCATATAGATGACTTAAGTTTAGTAAATGGTTATGTTTGAAACTGTGTCAAGTATACTATATCGTATATGAACATGCAATCTTCTGTGTATTATTTGTTTTATTTATTATCCAATTTAAACTATATAATTAGTATTCTATAAACAATAATTGTGTACTGCATTGTCGCCGGACTGATGTCATCCACAAAACCGAAAAGCCCATTTATAATCATAATCAAAGAGATGAACAGCCATATACCAGCAAACAGGGAACACCGATTGCCAATGCACCACCAAACAGGATGACGAACATCTTTACCAATGGATGCTCATCTTGGAATTGATGCTTGTAGTAATCAGACCGTCGGAAAGCGACGAAGCAAGCAATACAGATAGCCACCACTACCGCTACGAAGGCGTAGAAAAGATATAAAATGACAGAAATTCCCGCCATGTTGTCAACTAAAATCATTACTTAAAAAAGGTTAGCACTTTATGCAAAGCAGATTCTAGGCTGCTGCCTACCACTATGTCCCGCGCCGATGACCCCGCCAACCTGCTGTTGCTGCTCACTGCCATTGGGCGGGGTGAAGAGGCCGCGTTTCGGGCGTTGTATGAGCATACCAAAAGCCGCGTGTTCAACACCGCGCTGAGCTACGTGCGCAGTCGTGAAGATGCCGAAGAGATCACGCAGGATGTGTACGTCGAGGTGTTTCGGTCGGCGGGGGCGTTTCGGGGCGAGGCGGGCGTGACTACCTGGCTGTATCAGATCACGGTGCGCAAATCGTTGGACTGGCTCAGGCATCGGAAACGCCAAAAACGGTTTGCCTTTCTCACCAGCCTCTTCGACCCCAACAGCGGGGCGCTGCTGCACGACCCTCCCGATTTTTTTCACCCCGGCATCGCCCTCGACCAGCAGGAAAACGCCGCCCTCCTGTTCCGGGCTATCGACAAACTGTCGGACAAGCAAAAAACGGCCTACATTCTGGCGCGGGTAGAAGGACTCAGCAACATCGACACCGCCAACGTGCTGGGCGTGAGCGTCGGGGCTGTGGAATCGCTGCTCACGCGAGCCACCGAGAACCTGAAGAAAGTAGCCGGACGTTGGATCTCGGACATTGGATCTTAACATTCAGCCGTAGGAATGCCTCATAGCTAACGTCTAACAACCAGACCAACCAACCTCATGGACCTCATGGAACCAGAAAAAGAGCAACGGATCAACCACATACTGGGCAGCCTGACCGGTATGCAACGGGCCGAACCGGGTCCATTTCTGTACGCAAAAATTCGGCATCGCCTGGTGGCTACGGCCACGCCGGTGGTAGTGTCACGGCCGATGGTCTGGCTGGTAGCAGCGGCGTTTTCGGCGCTGGTGCTGCTCAACTGGCGTGCTATGGGCCAGCCGTCGGGCGCTGATCAGGCTGACCCCGCCAGCCTCGACGCCGTGGTCACCTCCCTGCAACTCTTCCCCAGCAACCAGCCCTATTAGCTATGGAGCGCACTAAATTACTCACCGTAGCCGTTGTTTTTCTGCTGATTATCAACTTCTTAACGGTTGGACGTTGGCTACTGCAACCAGCTGGTCCACCTCCTGGTAGTGGCGTGGGCCGCCCGAATGGCCCCGCCGAGCTGATTAACCAGCGCCTGCATTTCAGCGAGTCGCAGCGCCAGCAATACCGCCTGCTCATCGACCAGCACCAACAGGCACTGCGACCCCTAAACCGCGAGGCCGCCCGGCTCTACGGCGCTTACTATGGCCTTCTGGCCCAGACTCCACCCGACACCGCCCGGGCGGCGGCATTCAGCCAGCAGATAGCCCAAAATCAGCGCCTTATTGCCGGGGTCAACTTCGCCCATTTCCGGCAGATCAAAGCCCTCTGCCGTCCCGATCAGCAGGCCGATTTTACCCGCCTCGTGGCCGACCTCGCCCAGTTGTTCAACCACACGTCGCGCGGTAATCCGCCTGGCCATGAGCGCCCCGGCCAACAGCCGGACGAAAATTTTGCACCCCGCCCGTAGGAGTCATGTCCAGGCAACGTCTAAGGTGACAGATCAACCAGCATACGATAATGAAAAAGACCCTGTTGCTTATTACCCTGACCGCCCTGACCATGGCAGTTGCCCTGCTTTCTTTTGTGGCCTGCCAGAAAACCACCGATCCCGTTACCCCAACCGGTGGCGGCAGCACCACTGTCACCGTGGGCACGGGTGTGCCCGACGTGTATAAACGCATCTACGGAGCCACCGAAGTCTATCTGGAGGGCAGTAATGTGGTGATTAAGGCCAAAGGACTACCCGACCACAAAAGTCCCTACTACAAAGGCACTGCCTGGGAATCAGGGCTTTACGAAGCATATAATGGCACCAACCCCAAGTTTGGGGTTAATCCGAACACCATCAGCGAACGGAGCTTGACGTTCAAGATTCCGCTAAATCCGGTGGTCGACCCGGCCCATACGGCCACACCGGGCGGAGCTACGGGCGTGGCCATCAACGGGGTGCCGTTTTTCAATCAGTACGCGGCCATGGGCGCGCCGCTGGCCAACGAGGCCAACGGTTTCGATCAGTACGGTGGCCACCCGCAGCAGCAGGGGCAGTACCATTACCACGTTGAACCAACCTACCTGACCAAGACCAAAGGCAAAGAAGCGCTACTCGGTTTTCTGCTCGACGGCTTTCCGGTTTATGGCCCCCAGGAAAACGGTAAGACCATCACCAACAGCGACTTAGACAAGTACCACGGCCACACGACCGCTACCACCGACTACCCCGGCGGCATCTACCATTACCACATTACGGCCGAAGACCCATACATCAGCGGCACCGGATTTTATGGCAAAGTGGGCACGGTTACGCAGTAAGTGGCTCCTGAGCGGGGGGCTGCTGGTAGTTGGGCTGGGTTGCCAGCAGTCGGGGCCGTCCTTGTCCGTTTCGGCGCGATGGGTGTCCTCCACACAACCCGGCTGGCACCGGTTCGACGGGCGGCTCTGGCTGACCGATACCCTCTTTAGTGGCTGGCAGTACACCCTCCACCCCACTGGCGACTCCGCCTTTGTGGGAGGCTACGTGGCGGGCCGCGCCGAAGGCATCCACCGCCACTGGTATGCCAACGGTCGCCTCCGCGAAAGCAGGCAGTACCAAAACGGGTGGCAGGAGGGCGAGCAACTCGGCTGGTATGAGTCAGGCCGGCGGGCTTATCGGTATAGCTTCCGACAGGATGTGTATGACGGGCCGCTGCTGGAATGGTATGCCAATGGGCAGCTGGCGCGGGAGGGTCACTACGAGGCCGGTCATGAGCAGGGTGCGCAACGGGCGTGGTTTGCCAACGGTCGCTTAAAAGCCAACTACGAAGCCCGACAGGGTCGAAACTATGGATTCACGGGGGTTAAACACTGCGTCAATGTCAGGGATTCTATCGCGGCGCTTTACTAGCCTGGCGGTACTGCTGCTGGCGGGTCTGCTGGCCTGCCAACAGCAACAGAAAACAGAGCAAAAAGCCACGCTCGTACCCTACTACAATACTCCTGATTTTACGCCCCTGTGGCCCACAGAATCTACTGTAGATCAGGTTATTACCCACCGAATTAATGAATTCAGTTTCCGCGACCAGACCAATGCCGTGGTAACGCGGCAGACCCTGGCGGGCAAGGTGCACGTGGCCAATTTCTTCTTTACAAGCTGCCCCACCGTATGCCCCAAAATGACCAGCCTGTTGCGCATGGTGCAGGATACGTTTCGGCATGAACCACGGGTGGTATTGCTGTCATTTAGCGTTACGCCCTGGCTCGATTCGGTGCCCCGCCTGCGTCAGTACGCCCACGCAAAGGGGGTGAATGACGCGCAGTGGCACTTGCTCACGGGCAACCGGGGGGCTATATATACGTTGGCGCGGCAGTCTTATTTTGCCGAAGAGGCCATCGGCTTCACCCGCGATTCGACCGAGTTTCTGCACACCGAACACCTGGTGCTGGTCGACCCCACCCGCCGTATTCGCGGCATCTACAACGGCACCCAACCCCAGGAAATCGACCACCTCATCGTAGACATCCGGGCGTTGCTAGAGAGCAATTAGCGGAAGGCTTACCAGGCACAACTGACGGGTCTACGCTAGATTGGCTCTCACCCGTCTGGTAGCTACTCTGTTATCAGTTGCCAACCATCCCGCTCAAGCGTCTCGCCATCGGTGCTTGTCAACATAGTAAAATGAGCAGTCAATAGCGCGTGTCACACGCTGCCAAAAGTACTCATATGATATAGTAATCACTTGTATGTCAGTGTGTTATTAAATTTTTATAATTGACAATATACCGCAATCATGGTATTGACTGCCATCTGATTATGCGGCAACTTGCGGGCAGTAATCTATCCATCCACATCCATACTTCTCCATTTATCATGGCTACAAATGCCTTTGCGCTTCCCTGTGCTGGACTAGCACCGGAAGACCTCACCCGCTTCTTCGATATGTCGGACCTGACGCTGCCTTTCTGGGGCTACCGGAAGGCCATGCCCATGCACAAAATTGTGCGGCTGGAAGGAGAAGGAAACTACACCATTTTCCACTTTGCCGACGGGACGCGCCTGGTGGTGTCGCTCACGCTGAAGACCATGCAAAGTCGCCTGTCGGCGGCGGTGTTTGCGCGGCCCCACAAGAAAAACATCGTCAACATGCTTTACCTGGAAGACCTGCACCCCAGCCGCCACCAACTGTCGGTTCAACTAGCCAATGGCGACCGTATCGACGTGTCGCGGCGCAAAGCCAGCGTCTTCTTCCGCCAGGTTGAAGGCTTCCAGCAGAAGGTGCAGGAACTGGCAAATTAACGGTAAGTGCTGAGTGCTAAACGGTGAGTTTGCTGCCGCAAGAGAACGCGGCAGCAAACTCACCGTTTAGCACTCAGCACTTACCGTTAATTTATTTCTTCGTCATTGCTTCATCCCGTAGGGGTTTGCGAAGGATTTTGCCGACGTTTGATTTGGGGAGTTCGGCGCGGAACTCGACCAGCTTGGGCACTTTATAGGCCGTCAGGTTTTCTTTGCAGAAATCACGTACCTGATCTTCGGTAAGGGCGGGGTCTTTTTTCACCACAAACACCTTTACCGTCTCACCCGATTTTTCGTTGGGGATGCCAACGCAGGCTACTTCCAACACACCAGGGCATTGCGACACTACCTCTTCGATCTCGTTGGGATACACGTTGAAGCCCGACACCAGGATCATGTCTTTCTTGCGGTCCACGATCTTGAAAAAGCCATCGGCATCTTCCACACCGATATCGCCGGTTTTGAACCAGTCGCCTTCCATCACTTTGGCGGTTTCGTCGGGGCGGTTGTAGTAACCGCCAAACACCTGCGGACCACGCGCCCAGATTTCGCCGGGTTGTCCCAGCGGCGCTTCGGTACCGTCGTCGAGCACACATTTCATGTCGGTGCTGGGCCAGGGAACGCCGATGGTTCCCACGCGGGAGGTGCCATCAACGGGGTTTGAACACAGTACGGGCGATGTTTCCGAGAGGCCGTAGCCTTCGGCGGGGATGTTGCCGGTCATTTTTTGCCAGCGGTCGGCTACGCTCGTTTGCAGCGCCATACCCCCCGCCGAGGTCACTTTCAGGTGGCTCCAGTCCACTTCGTTGATGCGCGGGTGGTTCAGCAAGCCATTATAGAGCGTGTTGAGGCCCGTGAAGGCCGTAATCTTAAATTTCTTCAGATCATTGATAAACGCGTCGAGGTCGCGGGGGTTGGTGATAAGCAGGTTCATCGCCCCGCTCTTCAGTGCCGCCATGGCGTTGGTTGTCAGGGCATAGACGTGATACAGCGGCAGCGCAGCCACAATGATACCCTCACCAGCCGGCACCCCCGACGGGGCCATCCAGACGTCCTGCCCTTCTACGTTGGCCAGAATATTGCGGTGCGTGAGCGCGGCTCCCTTCGAGACCCCCGTAGTGCCACCCGTATATTGCACAAAGGCCAGGTCGGTGTTTTTGATCGTCACGGGCTTCATCGGCTGGCGGCCTCCCCGGCTCAGGGCGTCGTTGAACGAAACCGTGCCAAACAGGCTGTAAGCAGGAATCAGCTTCTTCACATACTTCACCACCGCATTTACGATCTGCTTTTTGGGGAACCCCAGCCGGTCGCCGAGTTCGGTCACGATTACGTGCTTAATGTCGGTTTGGGCGATGATCTTTTCGAGGTTGTGCGCGAAGTTGGCCAGGATCACGATGGCCGTGGCCCCCGAATCCTTAAACTGATGCTGCATCTCGCGCGGCGTATAAAGCGGGTTGGTGTTTACCACCACCATACCCGCCCGCAAGGCCCCAAACATGGCAATGGGGTATTGCAGCAAGTTGGGCATCTGAAGCACAATCCGGTCGCCGGGTTGCATACCGAGGTCGTTCTGTAGAAACGACGCAAACCGCTTCGACTGCTCGTCAACTTCGGCGAAGGTGATGGTTTTACCCAGACAGGCATAAGCCGGACGGTTAGCAAACCGACGGCAGCCGTCTTCGATCAGTGCTGCCAGCGACGGAAAGGCATCCGGATTTATTTCGGTAGGTACTCCCTTAGGGTAGAACTTGGTCCAGGGACGGGTTTGGGTCGGTGATTCCATGTAGAAGGAATTTACGACGTACGATTGACGAGCGGTCCGCCGGTGCGGACAGAGAAAACCCTAGCATCAGCAATGAATCGTAACCGCGGCGGCGGACCGCTCGTCAATCGTACATCGTAAATCAGTGTACGTTATCCAGCAAAAATACGATTTAAGCCAGAAAGGTTTGCCCACACAGGTTAAATATGGCTTAGAAGTAGGGTAGCACCAGTAAAGTGCTCACCATTGGCCACCCGCGAAAGTGATTTCGAATGGTTGTATTGTACACTAACCCGCCAACTTGACTACAACGTAATAACCTGCCGGATGGCCTCGGCGGTGGCCAGGCGGTCGAAGCCGGTGTTGATTTGGTCGAGGGGGAGGGTGTGGGTCAGGAGGGCATCGACGGGCAGGCGACCAGACTGGTAGAGGGCAATGTAAGCCGGAATGTCGCGGGCGGGGATGCAGCTGCCCAGGTAGGACCCCTGCAAGGTGCGCTCTTCGGCCACGAGTTTCAGCGGCGACAGGGCCATGCGTTTGTCGGGGTGGGGCAAGCCGCCCGTCACGGTTTTGCCACCCCGCGCCGTGGCGTTGAAGGTGAACTCCAGCGCTTCCACCACACCTGCAAACTCCAGCCCCACGTCTACGCCACCCCGTGTGAGTTCCTTTACCTGCTCCACAGCTGTCGGGTCGGCGGGATCGATGACGGCGTGGGCACCCAGAGCCAGCGCGCGTTGCCGTTTATCGGGGCTGATGTCGGCCACAATTACCTGACCTGCTCCACTAGCCAGCGCCCCCAGCAACGCCGCGAAACCGACCCCACCCAGCCCCGTCACCAGCACCGACTGCCCCAGCCGCACCTGCGCCGTGTTGACCACCGCCCCCACGCCCGTGACCACGGCGCAGCCAAACAGGGCCGCCACTGTAAAGGGCAGACTCTGGTCTATTTTCACCACCGAATGCCGCGACGCCACCACATATTCGGCAAAACCCGACACGCCCAGATGATGAAAAACAGACTGTACATTCTTGTCTGTCAGCCGCTTATGGCCACCCAGCAACGTACCCAGCGTATTGGCAGCAGCCCCCGGTTCGCACAGCGCCGGGCGACCCGCGATGCAGGGAGGGCAATACCCGCAGGTGGGTACAAACGAAAAAACGACGTGGTCGCCCACGGCCAGGCCCTGCACGCCGGGGCCGCATTCCACGATTTCGCCCGCCGCCTCGTGCCCCAGCGCCATGGGTAAGGGCCGGGGTCGGTTGCCCTCAATCACCGACAGGTCAGAGTGGCACAGGCCCGCTGCGTGGACTTTCACCAGGATCTCGTCGCGGCCCGGTGGTTGCAGGTCGAGCGTTTCGATGTGCAGAGGTTGGCTTTGAGTGTAGGGTCGCGAGAGGCCCATCTGGCGGAGCACCGCTGCTTTTGTTTTCATGGATAAGTGAACGTAGTAATAGGCTGATTAACAAATACATACATTACCTCTTGCTCGGCTGATGGTAAAGGCTTGAAGGGATTTGCTTCGGCTGCTTTTGCTTTGGCTGATGGTGAAGGATTGATAGGATTTAAGGGATTTCTTGCTGCGGCATAAAGAGGATTAGTAGGATCTTTTAGCCGCGTACCGCGTCTGTAAAGACCGCTTTAGCGGGCCATAAATCAGTGTTCAAATCCACCTGTACGCCACGGCAAGAAATCCCTTAAATCCTATCAATCCTTCACCATCAGCCAAAGCAAAAGCAGCCGAAGCAAATCCCTTCAAGCCTTTACCATCAGTCGAGCAAGAGGCATAAATAAATCACTCCTCTATCAAAATACGTCCCAGCAGCATTCTGAACGAATCCGGGATAGGGACGGGTCGGCGGGTTTGGCGGTTTACGTAGACGTGGACAAACTGACCCTGCGCGGAGGCTGTAATCTCGTCGTTTTTGAAAATACCCACCTCATAGTGCACACTCGACGTACCCAGTTTGCGGACCGCCAGCGCCGCCACCACCTTGTCGGGAAAGCTGACCGACGCCAGGTACGTGCATTGGGTGTCGATGACCAAGCCGATTACATCACTCGTTTGCGGATCGAGCGCGCCGTTTTCGACCAGAAACTGGTTGACCACAGTGTCGAACCAGCTGTAATAGACCACATTATTTACATGGCCATACACGTCGTTGTCCATCCAGCGGGTGGTGATGGGCAGGAAGTAGCGGTAGTTGCTTCGGTCTCTGGGCGGGGTGCGCATGGAAATGGCGTGACAGGGAAACGAGCATGAAACGTAGTTCAACCGGTCGTTTACCCGTCGGTTAATCCATACAAAACCCAAATCGTCGTAATTTTGTGGTATGTATAAGACCACCGAGATCACCTCCGCCGACATTGCGTCGGACAATCCCGTTCATCAGCGGCTGCTGTTTCCGTATACCGAAGCGGCCAAACGGGTGGGGGGCAATGTGCTCGAAATTGGCTGCGGCTGGGGTCGGGGGCTGCACCTACTCACCGAAGCCGCCGACCATTACACGGGTATCGACAAAAACGCCGACCTCATCAGCGCCCTCGGCAAAGCCTACCCCACCGCCAAATTCATCCAGGCTAATATTCCGCCCCTGAGCACCCTGCCCGACAATACGTTCGACTATATCGTGACGTTTCAGGTAATCGAGCACATCGAAGACGATGACCTGTTTGTGAAGGAGTGCTACCGGGTGCTGAAACCGGGCGGTAAGCTGCTGCTGACCACCGTCAACAAGACGTTTTCGCTCAGTCGCAACCCCTGGCACGTGCGCGAATACGTGGCCGACGAACTCAAAAACCTGATGGGTAAGTATTTCCCGACGGTGGAGACGCAGGGCGTGCACGGCAACGAAAAGGTGATGACCTACTACGCCCAGAACAAAGCGTCGGTGGCCAAATTCACCCGCTGGGACTTTCTGGATCTGCAACACCGCCTGCCCCGCCGCCTGCTGCAACTGCCCTACGACCTCATGAACCGCATGAACCGTAACCGCCTCCTCAACCAGGACAGCCTCGCCGCCCAAATCGACGTTACGGACTACTTCGTCAGCCAAGACCCGGCGGGGAGTCTGGACTTTTTTTATACGGGGGTGAAACTATAGTGGTGAGTGCTGAACGGTAAGTGGTGAGTTTGCTGCCGCCCACGTATTTGCTCTAGCGGCAGTGAACTCACCACTTACCGTTCAGCACTCACCACTATATTATATTTCTCTTCTTCGCATCGCCTTAACCGCATAGTCGGCGGCGCGGGCGGTGAGGGCGGTGAGGGCCATGTAGGTGAGGCTGGGGTTTTGGCAGGCTGAACCCGGATTACCCTGCCTGCCCCTCATTGCGCCGCCCAATATTCCCCAGCATCTGGTAGCTCATGTAGACCAGCAACAGGAGCACAACCGTAATGCCCGCCCAGAGTGCGTAGGCAGATAGTTTCGGCTTCTTGGCGGGGTTAGGTGTACTGCTGTCTGTGACTGGACCAACCGCAGCTACAGGCAAATTGGCAGGAAGTTTATCCTTGAAATAGGCCAGATCATACGTCGGCGGGGCGGCAGTTTTACTGCCAAACTGAAGCGTATATATACTGTCGGCCAAGAGGTTAGCTACAATATAGGTACTAAGCAAATCGGCCCGGATGGTGCCGATTTGCAGGGGTGGATCATTGGCGTTGGCGATGCGGATACAGAGTTTTTCGGTCAATACGCCCGGCAGTTGCAGCGTAGTATCGCCGGTTGAGCTGAGCGTGAAACCCACGGCTGACTCAAAGGAATGCTCCACCCGTTTCTGCCCCCGTTTGCGGGTAATGGTCTGCGTGAACACCTGCCCAAATTCGGCCCGTCGCCGGAAGAGCGCGGGGCTGCTTACCCGAATACGGAGCCTATCAATGCGGGCGGGTGTGGGCCGGTCGATGAACAGGTACGTGTGGTGATCACTACTGTCGCGCTGGATGAACCGCAGGCCGTCAACTGGCGTGTACTGCGCTGATACAGAAGGCCTTTGCGCGTAGCTACCCACCCGAATGATGTTGAGTGGTGCCGAGGTGGAGTCGGCCAGTTGAAGCCGGAGGTAGGGGTAGTCGGTGAGCGGAAACGAGATCGTTTCGGTATGCTCTATGCTGGTGTCGCTGCTGTGGCCGCCTAGCGTCAGGTTGTTGGTAAGCGCATACCAGGCGACACCATCGGGACTACCGCTCAGCGCGGCCGATTTCTGCACGGCGGCATTTTTCAGCACCACGCTCATGCTCCGAATGGGCCGCCCATCAGGTCGTTTCAGCAGCAACGTCCCCACCCCACCCCGACTTGTTTTGTTCACCACCGTAAACGGCGCAAACGACATACCCTCGCCGCCCGTTTGTTGCACCAGCAGGTAAGGCACCTCACGCTGCCGACGGTCATACAACCTCATGTCGCCCAACTGATCGTTGAGCCGCCCAAGCACATCCGGCGATAACATAATACGCTGATAGCCAGATGAAACCCCCGGTTTCACGTCCACTTTATAAGTAAACGACTGCGCAAAAACGGGGGTGGAAAGCAGGAGGAGAAAGAAGATCGTTTTCATAGGGGAGTACCCCACCGCTGCGGCGGACCGCCGCAGCGGTGGGGTGGGGTCATAATACTAGTTTCTTGATTCGTTGGTACATAAATGAGATGATGAGCAGAATGGCCCCTAGCGAGATAAACGCCAGGATACGGCCCCCTTCCGAGATGCCCCGGATGTCGTAGAAAAACAGCTTTAGCAGGGTTAAGGCAAACAGGCCGAGAGAGAGAACGCGGTAGTTGCGATTGTGCCGAACCAGGCCTACGTACATGAACGCAAAAGCACAAACACCCCACAAAATGGGCAAACCTACCTTAATGATCTGACGGATCAGCGCGTTGTAGTTGGCCATAAATACCCCCTGTTGCGCGGGGGTATGTGCCACTGGAGTTCCGGCAAAATGAACCGCTAACACGTTGGCACACAGCACCCAACTGAGGCTAAAAACGACAGTGAATACCAGAAACCAGGGCCAGACGGTTTCGAGCATGGGGGCGGTGGGCGTTAGCTGCGGCTTGGTTCGGAAGAGGCAATACAGGATGCCCGCCACCGCCAGCAAATTGACGTACTGGAAGACAAAGCCCACGCGGGTTGGCTCGGTGCCGACATAATAGTCATACACCAGGTTGGGCACAACGGGGGCAACGCCAAGCATATAGTAGCACAACGTCAGCACCCCCAGCACGGCGGCAGCCCACAGGCGCGGCAGGGAGGCATACCGCTGCACCGCGGCCAGCACCAGTAGGGCTACCAGCAGATTGTACGTCGCCAAAATCAGCATGGTGTTTGGCCCTAGTCCATAAGCCGCCACCAGCTGGTAACGCAGTTCGAGCAGGCCAACGAGGTAGGCCGTAGCCACCGTGGCGTAGCCAATAAACATGCGGTAGGGTGCCACGGCCAGTTCGCCCACCCAAAACGAAATGGGTTTGTCCTGCTTTCGTAGTAGCGCATACGTACCCGCCAGCCCCGCCACCGCCAGCAGGCCCGTGACAAATGCTTTGTTAAGCAAAATGGGTAGTACCGTGGCCGAATCGCCGTATAGCTTGCCCCAATCCATCAGCAAGCTAATGGCCATGAGCACCAGCACTACAACCGACCCCGTGGCGGGCACCCGCAGGCCCGACCGCTGACTGAGCCAGAGCAGCAGCACGGCCTCCAGCGCCCAGAACATGGTGATATAGTTGCCCTCCAGCTGCACCGGAATGGTCAGGCTGACGAACGTAATGACCAGCCCGATGAGCAAATACAGCAGCGTAGTATCGGCCGAGCGGCGGAACAGCAGGGCGGCATACCCGAAATTGATTACCCCCAGCACCAGCGTAAACAACCCCTGATACGCCCCCTTGTCGATGTGGGCCAGAATGGCCATGCCCGCCGCGTAGAACAGGGCCGTATTACTCAGAAACAGGGCGATATCTACTGCCGTAAACGTCGATTCGGAACGGAGACGGTCGAAGAGGTTGCGAATGACGAACACGGCGTAGAACAGGCTGGCGAACACCAATGCCCCCACATAGGGCGGGTTGGTGGCACTGCCCAGCACCTCGGCGGCAAGCCACGCACCAAAGAGCAAAATCGTGAAGCCATAGGCCACCCAGTGCACCAGGGGCCATTTTTTGAATGCCGACAGCACCAGCATGCCCCCGTCGAGGATGAGGATATACGTGAGCAGTACCACGTAATTGCCCTGCCCGCTGCTGACCATAAACGGCGTAGCAAAACCCCCGATAAGCGACATCACGGCCAGTTCTACGCGGTTGTAGGCTATAGACAAGGCCACGGCAAAGCCCGTGATGACCACCATAAGGGCAAAGGCCGCCGTCTGACTCAAGATCTTGTAGTCGGAGAAGGCAATGGCGATGGTGAAATAGAGTACCGACAAACCACCCGCCACCAGCACCGAACTAAAGGCGGCAAACCGGTTGCGGAGGCGGTGCGCCACGGCCAGCAGACCACCACCCGCCAACACACCAATGAGCACCCGGCCTATTTCGCCGATCCATTCCTGGGCAATGGCGTAGCGCACGAAATAACCGATGCCCGCCACCAGAATGGCAATGCCGATTTTGTTGATGAGGTTCTCGCCGATGAACTTCTCCATGTCGGGGTTTTCGGCCAGAAACCGCGCAAACCAGCCCGGTCCTTCTTCCACGGCTACGGGCGGCGGGGCCACCGGCGGCGGCCCGGGCGGTACGTTGGTAGGCAAGTCGGCCTTAGGCAAAAGGGGCGTTTCTGGCGTGGAAATGGCCATCACCGGCTCCGGTTCAGATACAGGTATGGGCGGTGCGGGCCTCACGGGCGGTGGCACGGCGGCGGGCAGGGGCACTGGCTTGGGCGGCGTGTATTCGCTGACGTAGGGCACTGCCGAAGGTGGTGTCTGCACGGCGGGCGGGGCTTTGTCAGGTGTCTTTCTAGTAATAATCAAGTCATTCCGCAACTGCCATAGGTCGTGGTGCTGCTGCTCGATAAGAATTTTCAGCGCGGCAAATTTCTGATGAATAAACAGGAACAGCCCAATCAGAATGAGGATGTAGAGACTTTCCATGGTGGTGAGAGGAGGGGTAGCAACAAAGCAAAGATGACTATTTCATGCACATGCGCAACCCAATGTTTAGCAGCGGGTAATTCACCCATACGTTCCGCTTTTTCCCGAAACCACAAACCGCCATGACACCTTCTCGCAGGGCATTTATCAAGACCCTCTCCACCGCCACGGCCCTGGCCACAACGGGGGGCATTCACACCGTTTTGGGCAACACGCCCAGCCTGGTGGGGGCACCCGCCTACATACCCAATCTGGTGGGCAACAGCCCCAACGACAAAATCCGGATTGCCACCATCGGCATGGGCATTCAGGGCAACTACGACACCATGGCCGCCCTCCGCAGCCCCGACGTAGAGCTGGTGGCCGTGGCAGACCTCTACGACGGTCGGCTGGAACACGCCAAAACGGCATTCGGCAAAGACAAGGAACTGTTCGCCACCCGCGATTTCCGCGAAATCCTGACCCGCCCCGACGTTGATGCGGTGCTGGTGGTGGTGCCCGACCACTGGCACGACCACATCACCATCGAAGCCCTGAAAGCCGGTAAGCACGTCTACTGCGAAAAGCCGATGGTGCAGCACATCAACGAAGGCAAACCCGTGATTGAGGCCTGGAAGAAATCGGGCAAGACCATGCAGGTAGGCAGTCAGCGCATCAGCAGCGCCTCGTTTCAGGAGGCCAAGCGCATGGTGCAGGCGGGCGACATCGGGCAGATCAACTACATCGAGTCGAACAACGACCGGTTCAACGCCATCGGAGCCTGGAACTACTCGGTGCCCCCTGATGCCTCGCTCACCACGCTGGACTGGGACAGGTTCCTGGGCGATGCGCCCAAACGGCCGTTTGACGCCAAGCGGTTTTTCCGGTGGCGCAACTATAAAGACTACGGCACCGGCGTGGCGGGCGATCTGTTCGTGCACCTCATCACGGGCGTGCATTTCGTGACCAATTCGCTGGGGCCAACGCGCATTTTCTCATCGGGGAATCTGGCCTATTGGAAAGATGGCCGCGACGTGCCCGACGTAATGACGAGCGTGATGGACTACCCCAAAACACCTGAACATGAGGCGTTTCAGATGGTGCTGCGGGTGAACTTCGCCAACGCGGGCAAGATCAGCAACGTGACGCGCATCATTGGCAACGAAGGGCAGATCGAGTTTTCGGAAGACAACCTCATCCTGACCAAAAAGAAGCTCCCCGCCGCCCCCGGCTACGGCGGCTACGACAGCTATTTCACCTTTACCGAACCCGTAAAGCAGCAGTTTAAGGAGCAGTACGATGCGCAGTATCCGCAGGAAACCCGCACCGCCGAACCCGTCAAAGAAGTCCGTTTCGACGCCCCCAAGAACGAAGACGCCCACACGGCCCACTTCACCGACTTCTTCAAAAACGTGCGGCTGGGCAGTCAGGGCACCATCGAAGACCCCGTGTTCGGCTTCCGCGCCGCCGCGCCCGTACTAGCCTGCAACGAAAGCTATTTCGACCAGAAAGTAGTGGAGTGGGACCCCGTCACGATGACCAAAAAAGGGCAGAGTGCCGCCGTGGCAGGTGGTACGAAAAGCAAAAAGAAACGCGCCTAATTGGTTGTAGCGCAGGCTTCAATCCGGGGCGAGCAGCCTGTGCTACAACCAATTAGGCACCTTACTGTTTCAGCACCAGTTTGCGCGTCACTTTTGTGTCTTGGCTAATCTGAAGCAAGTAGATGCCAGCTGGAAAGCGCTGTACGTCAATCTGTTGCCTCCCAGAAGCCAGCTCGCTAACCATCATCAGTTGCCCCGTTATGGAATACACATGAATCTGGGTTGGGTAGTTGCCAGGACTGACCACAGTAATGAATGTTGTTGCCGGATTGGGAAACACCGTCACTTCTGAACCAGGCGACTCTTCCGTGGCCGTGATGACGTACTGATATCCGGCAGACGGGGGGCTGGTACACCCGCTCTGAACCACCTGCACAGTGTATGTTCCTGCGGCTACCAGCGGCTGCGCCTGTCCCGTTGCTCCCGGCAACAGTACGCCATTTAGCAGCCATTGATTGCCGGTAGCCACGTTCGACAGCAGGCTAGTGGCGTCGCCACTGACAGTGATGACGGGACGAACGGGCAGCGGATTTATGGTGGCCGAAAACAGCCTTGCCTGCCCCGTATCGCAGGCATTGTAGGCGGCAACAGCCAGCGTGCTGAAGGCCGACACCGTCGTTACCGACGGGGGGCGCAACGCAATGATGGCTGTTCCCTGCCCGCTCACAACGGTCCAGTCAGTAGGTACAGTCCAGCGGTAACCCGTTGCCAGCGGCACAGCTGATACACTGTATGTCAGGGTGTTACCACTGCAAATAGTCTGACTGGCCAGTGTCGTCGGTTGATCGGGTGGGGTGCAGTTGATGATCGTCGTGACCTTCAGTTGCGTCAGCGACCAGTTGCGGTTGTTGTCCTGCGCCCGCAGGTAGAGCGTGTGACTGCCGGGCGTTGTTTTGTCTTTCGGAATAACAAACGCCAGCGACCCGTCGGCCCGCGTGGTCAGCGTGGTCGATGTTGCCTTACCAACGCCGGGGTCCGTGTCAAAGAAATAGTCTGCCGAAGTTAGGCTGGCTGCACCGTTGTTTTTGACCACCTCCACATTCCGCATGGTTGTGTGGCTCCACGACCCGTTGCTGTCTCTGGTGCGCATATACAGGATGTGATACCCGGCTGAGGCCGCCGACACGTCGAGCGTAAACGAAAAAGGACCGTCGGGCGAAGGTGTCACGGCCACGAGCGTGTTTTTCCCGAAACCGGCGTCGGTGTCTAAAAAGTACTCAAGCTGCACCACCGTCTGCGCGGCAGCAAACAGGGATAAACACAGCATACAGGCTGTTGCGAGAACCGTTTTCATAGACGGGCTATTTGATGGTTCTTGCTTTGATGCTGACGTTCATCCCGTTTGGCCCAGCCACCCCCGACGAGCTTATTTCGTAAATGACCGGAATGGGTGCCACCCCCGACAGCGTATATCGGCTGGTTACGGATAAACCCCCAAACGCCCCCCGGTCGGCCCCGTCCGAGCCGTTGTTGCTGCCGGGCGAGTTGGGTTTAAGCTGATAATCGCCGTCGGTAGTATTGGTGGCGGGGTCAACAAACAGCGTAGTAAAATCAGTGACGACAATGTTATTATTAGCTGTGCCGAATTGGTTGGGCGAACCCCCAATGTTGTAGGACACGTTGAGGTTAGAGCCGCCGTTGATGCTGACGTTGGCATTGGGGTTCTTCAGAATGTTGTTCTGAAACGACCCCACGTTCATTTTGATAGAAGGCTTACCAGCGATAGCAGGACAGTCGAATACGTTGTTGCGGCACTCCAGCATCGTGTAGCCATCCTGAAGGATGAGTGTTTTTTGGCAGATATTATTATTGAAAATCACATTGGCTGGAAAGCTGGCACTGTTGGCTTGCAATAAACTGCTGGTGTTTGAGCCAGCAAAAAAATTCTGGACAATACGGATGTCCGAGATACCATACGTCACGCCAATCTCATAATCAATCCGGCATCGTTTGATCAAAATGTTGCTCGTGTTTATGCTGATGCCCGCCGAATTTTTCCCTACGTGCAAACCAATTAATTGTGATCCTTCCGACCCTTTATTCAGATCAAAGCCAGCGATAATGGCCGCTAACACAGTAGTGGACGTAGCCGGATTTTCATCTAAAAAATAACCCGGTCCAATAACAATCAGTCGTTTATTCAGTACAGCACCCGCGTATAAATCTGGCGAACCTTCCAGATGAATCGTGTCGCCGGGCACCACTAGGTTTGAGTTGTTGGCGGCTTGCAGGGTAGTGAACGTGGCCGAGAATCCCCTGTTATTGACCCGCCAAATTTTGGCTTCGGCTTGTTGGGTGGCAAACGTACCCACCAGCGCGGTCAGCAGGAAAAAGTAGATCGTTTTCATAGTAAAAGTTGGTTAATGGTGTGGTCATCAGCTACGGCGTAGCCAGCTTGTAAGTGTTCAGGGTATTGCCCGTTTTTAGGTTCGCAGATGCCTGTGATAGATCCATCGAATTGTCGGAGACGGCACCGAGCACATATTCCAACCGCCCGCCCGATCCTGTAGGTTGCGGCGTCAGGCCGCTTAAAATCAGCCGATTATCGTTTTGCAGGGTATATTGTCCGGTGAAGGTGTTGCCGTCAACTTCGGTCAGCGTTACGGTGGGCGGCTTGCTCAGGTCGAGTCGGTAGCTGCCATAATTCCTGACGTTGCTGGTAGCCCCTTTCAAGAAGACCAGCGTACCGTTTTCGGTGGCACTCTGCACCGTCCAGACCTTCTTTATCCGGTCGGCGAGGGGCGCGGGTTCGGCCTTTTGGCAGGCCGTTGCGGTTAGCATCACAGCCAGTAGCAGAGGCAGCAGTTGCGTTTTCATGCCCTAAACGTAGCGGATGCGCTAGGCACCGTCAATCCCAATTGATTAACCGCTGGACATCACTTATTATCTGCCAGAAACCGGGTGATAACCGCTAAAGAGATTGACGCATAATCCGTTGATTGTCAGTCCGTTTTCCTATAGTTTTGATAGAATTAGCTTCTTATCCTATGCACCATGAAACATATATATAGCTTTTTGGTGGCCATTTTGCTTTGTTGTGGAACGGCCTATGCCCAACAATGGGAATTAGATTCGCTGCTGATTGCTTTGGGGAAGCACCCGCAGGATGACACGGTCAAACTTGCGCTGCTTATCGACATCGCATTCGACTATAGCGGTATTGATCCTGGTAAAGGAGTAACGATGGCAGACCGGGCCATTCTGCTGGCCAAAAAACTGAACGATAAAACTAAACTGGCAACGGCATACCTTCAGAAAGGACTTAATTACTCGTCAAAGGGCGAAGACAGTTTGGCCCTGATCCTGGATAAGGAGGCGTTAACCATCTACCGACAGATGGGATCCCGACAGAATATTGCCGCATCCCTGCACAACATAGGGATACTCTATTTCAATAAGTCCAACTACCTCGAAGCAATAAACTATCACCAACAGGCTGCGGACATATTTCGGCAGGTAAACGACCAGAACCGTTTGAGTAGCGCGCTTAATAGCCTGGCAGTTAACTATATGTATACGACCCAGTACCCGAAAGCACTGGAAAGCTATTTGGCCGTACTGACGATCAGAGAACAGATCGGCGACCGGGAGGGCACGGCAACGGCGTTGGGTAATATCGGGCTACTCTACAAGCGGATGGCAAACTATGCCAAGGCACTGGACTACCACACAAAGGCCCTGAAGCTGCTGGAACAGGGAGACAACCGATCTCATCTTGCCAACGTGCTGGGTAACATAGCCACTGTGTATGATTTTCAGGAAAAACCGGACAAAGCGCTTACGTATTATGCGCGGGCACTGGCTATCAACCAATCTATTGGTAACAAACGGGGTATTGCCTCCAACCTCGTCAATATCGGTATCGTGCATCACGACCAGGGTCGATATGCCCAGGCACTGCCTTATTTGCAGCAGGGGTTACCGTTATTCAGGCAATTAGGTGATAGGACTAATGAATCAATTGTACTGGATTACCTGGGCGACTGGTATGCTAAGGCCCCTGACAACTTGTTGCGACAGCAGGGTATTTCGCCCGCCCAACGGTACGAACAGGTGGTTGCTTACCAACGGCGCGAGTTACAACTGGCGCGAGAAATCGGTGCGCTCGACTTACAGGCTGATGCCTGGGAGCGGATCAGCCAGACCTATAAGATGAACAAACAGTATGCCCGCGCTTTAATGGCTTACCAACGCAGCGTTACGCTTCGCGACAGCGTGATGAATGACGAAAAACGGGCAGAAATCACCCGGCAGGAAGTCCGCCATACCTTCGAGAAAAAGCAAGCCGTTCTCAACGCCCAACACACTGCCGAGATCAAACAGCAGCAGACGCAGCGCAATGCCGCTTTGGGTGGTGGTGCGTTAGTGTTATTGGCCGGGGCCGGTGGGTTTTTGTCGTTCAAACGCCGGCGTGAGGCGGAGCAACAGCGCAACGAAGCCGAACTAAAAGCCGAGATTGCCAGCACGGAGATGAAGGCACTCCGGGCGCAGATGAACCCACATTTCATCTTTAATTCGCTCAATTCGATCAGCGATTTTATCGGTAGAAACGACACCAAAACCGCCGACTATTACCTGGCTAAATTCGCCAAACTGATGCGGCTGATTCTTGAAAACTCGGAGAAAAGAGAGATACCCCTGGCCGACGATCTTCTGGCGCTTAACCTCTATATGCAACTGGAAGCCATGCGACTGCGCGACGGGTTTACCTATCAGATTCTGGTTGATGACGACATCGACCCCGCCGACACGCTGGTGCCGCCGCTACTGCTTCAGCCCTTCGTTGAAAACAGCATCTGGCATGGGCTGGCGCATAAACCGGAGCAGGGTCATATCCTGGTACATATCTGCAAAGAGGGCGACATGCTGACGTGCATCGTGGAAGACAACGGCGTTGGTCGCCACCGGACGGCGGAAAACGCGGCGGGTCAACCAGACACAAAATCGCTGGGCATGACCATCACCAACGCCCGCATTGCCATGCTGAACCAGCGCAAACAGGCCAACGCCGCCGTAGTGCTGTCTGACCTGCCCGCAGGAACGCGGGTGGCCGTGAAACTGCCCCTTGAACTCAGTTTTTAGCCCCACGCCATGACCCGGGCCATTCTCATCGACGATGAACCGCATTGCCTTGAGCGGTTGAGCCAGTTGCTGGCCGAATATTGTGCCGCAACGGTGCAGGTGGTGGGCAGGGCGCAGTCTGTAGAAGAAGGTATTCAACTCATTAACACGGTGCGGCCCAGCCTGATTTTTCTAGATGTGCAGTTGCACGAACAGACCGGATTCGACCTGCTCCGGCAAATCGAACCTGTTCGGTTTTCTGTTATTTTCACCACGGCCTTTGATCGATACGCCGTGCAGGCTTTTAAATTTAGTGCCCTGGATTACCTGCTGAAGCCCATTGACCCCGACGACCTGCAACAGGCCGTGGCTAAACTGACCAGCAAACCCCCGCCCGATTTGTCGGGCCAGCTCGATGCCCTGCTCCATAACCTACAGCAGCAACAGGAAACCCACCGGCGTATTTGTGTACCCGTATCCAGCGGGTTTGTCTTTCTGGCCGTAAACGACATTATCCGCTGCCAGAGCGATGGTAACTACACCACGATCTTTCTGAAAAACAACCAGAAACTGGTGGCGGCCAAAACCCTTAAAGAGTTCGACAAATTGCTGAGCGACGCCCATTTTTTCCGAATTCACCAATCGCACCTCATCAACCTGGCCTACCTGAAAAGCTACCAGAAAGGCGCGGGCGGCTCTGTCACCATGATTGACAATACGGAACTGGACGTATCGACCCGCCGGAAAGACGATTTCCTGAAACGGATGCTGAGTCGTTAATGATAAGGTTCGACCTAGCTCATATCTGCCTGCTACGGATAACGTTATGGCAGTAAAAGCCGCTTCTGCTTCTGGATGGGAAAATAACGGGAGTCATGCTAGGGGTCCAGCGGGTCGTAGGGGTCCAGGTGCAGGCTTTCCAGGGTCGGGTAAAATTCCACGTCGTGGGGTGAGATGCGGTGCTTGTCGCGGTAGGGTAAATAGCCCAGTTCGCGCTGATTACGCATATCGAAAGCCGCGTTGTCCACGTAATCGGTCTGGCTTTTGGTCGACACCATTACGCACTTTTTGTCCATGGGCACGCCGTAGCGGATGAGCAGGCGGTTGGCATTGCGGAAGTTGGTGGTAGTGTGGCGGGCGTGGGGGTCGATGATGATGGCGGCTTCGGGCAGTTGCCCCTGCTGCATCAGGTAGCGTTTCATCTCCACGGCTTCGGCATACGGCCCACGGAACGGATAGCAATACCCACCGCTGACCACAATAAACGGTGCCCAGCCCGCCCGGTACCGTGCCGCCACCAGATCGAGCCGCATTTTGTTGAGCGGACTCAGCGGCGTAGTGGTCAGTTCGGGGCCGCTGCCCGGCACCATAATAGCGGCGTAGCGGTAGTTTTTCCAAACCGTTTTGCCCACGCTATTTGCCGCCGCCCGGTTGTCGCGCTGGGCCATGGGTTCATGGCGGGC
This sequence comes from Fibrella aquatilis, assembly GCF_017353255.1. Lineage (GTDB taxonomy): Bacteria > Bacteroidota > Bacteroidia > Cytophagales > Spirosomataceae > Fibrella > Fibrella aquatilis. The sequence goes on from NZ_JAFMYU010000031.1 coordinate 42,472, forward strand.
GGGTTCGTCGCGGTCGTTGGCGTCCATGAGTTGCCGCGCCACGGCCAGCGACGGCTGGTAGGCAAGCGTGAGGCTGTCGGCGCGTTCGGCCAGCACGGCAAACATATCTTTCAATACTGTCCGGTAGGTGCGTCCGTTGACGGGGTAATTGGCCGAATCGATACGGGGATAGCGAAGTTTTTTACCCAGCCCATACTGGTCGATGATGTAGTTAATGCCCACCACATACTGCCCCCACGCCCGCGCCAGCAGTTCCCGATTGGGCAGGCCCACAAACCGCTGATACGCACCCGATGGCCGCAGATGACCATCCACGAGTTTGTCAAACGCGGGCCGGTGCTGGTCATAGAGCCGACCCATGGCCACCTGCAACCGAACCGAATCGGCCGGTGCCCAGCGGAAGCCCGTCACCAGCGATACCGGCGACCGGCAGGTGTCGGCCACGTGGGCGTTGATCAGCCCGACCCGTTCGCGCCAGATAGCCAGCAGCTCCGTATCTTTCGCAACAAATCGCTGTATATCAGCAGATTGACCAATAACCGTAAGCAGATAAAATTGCTTGTCGGCCACTATATCGCCCGAACTGAGAGGTCGGTAGGTACGCTGATAACCCGTCGGCGTTTGGGCGTAACCTGTGTAACAAACCAGCCAAAGGCCTAGCAACAGCGCGTTTTTCATGGCTCAATACCCCGGATTCTGGTACATCTTGGTGGGGTTCAATTTCACCTCGTCGGCGGGGATGGGAAAGTAATAATCTTTCGTACCAAAGTTCGTCACTTTTGCCGTGCCGTAGTCGGCCTGGGGTTTGGCCTGGAAATAAGCAACGAGGTCGGCGGGGGTGAAAAAGCGGAGGAGGTCGAACCAGCGGTGGTTTTCAAAGGCCAGTTCCACGCGCCGTTCGTGCAGGATCGCCAGCTTCAGCGTAGGGTATTTGGCGGCGTAGGTAGCGTTGGTTTTGGCCACGGCATAGAGCGGCAGTTTGGCCCGGTCGCGCACCTGATCGAGCAGGGCAATGGCCGACGGTTCGTCGCCGAGGTACAGGTTGGTTTCGGCCAACATGAGCATCACGTCGGCGTAGCGGATCAGAATCCAGTCGTTGCCACCATAGCCGTTGGTGGTAGCCCCGGCGCTGGCATCGCGGAACTTGGTAATGAAGTAATCTTTCACGTTGGCCGCGTTGGCGTATTTGATCGAAAAATCTTTCCGCAGATCACCGTCCTCGTAGTCTTTTACCAAGTCGGGTTTCACGTTGCCACCCGCCCCCGTGGTTACCTTAAGTGAGTTAATGGTTTCGCCCTGCGCCTGATTATTTACCGCAATGCTCGACGAATACACCGGGTCGCCCTGCCGGTACACGATCTGGAAAATGATCTCGGCGTTGGTCGATTTTTTGGTCACGTCAAACACGTCGGCGTAGGGAATCTCTTTCAGCAAGCCGAACGTGCGCTTGGTGTAGGCGGCGGTCAGGTACGTCTTGGCCTGGTTCAGGTTGGTGGTCCGGTTGGCGGCATCGAGGGTGGTGGCCATCGTGAGGTAAACCTGCCCCAGCAGGGCATTACCCGCCACTTTCGACACCCGTCCTTTCTGCGCCAAGGGTTGTATGTCGGGCAGGGGGCTGGCCACTACGTCGGTCAGGTCGGCCACGATCTGGGCGTAGACGGCCTCTTTCTTTTCCCGAAACGTGCTGGCCGACACCTCATTGCTCAGCAGCGGTTTGGTCACCAGCGGCACGTCGCCCCACTTGCGCACGAGGTGGAAACAAGCCAGCGCCCGGATGAATTTTACCTCGGCCTGATACTGCGTTTTTGTTTCTGGTTTGGCAAACGTGACAGCCTCTATGCCCGCCAGCACCTGGTTGGCGCGGGTCACGATCTGGTACAGGGCCAGCCAGTGCGCCTTCAGGTACGTGTTGCTGGGCAATACCGAAAAATCGTTGAACTGAAACGGCTCGCCCGCGTTCGACTGGTTGTCATTCCGGCCCGTATTGTCCGACCGTTCTTCGGAAAACAACCCGCTGTTTTCGGCCAGGGCGTTGTTGTTGCGTAGTGACTGGTACACCCCATTTACAGCCAGCAGCACGTCATTTTCAGACTGGTAATAGTCGTTCACCGATACGGCATTGGGGTCGGTTTCGATCAGAAAATCCTGCGAACAACCGCTCAATATGAAGAGGGTGGACAGCAGAAGAAAGGAAAGTAGGTGTTTCATGATGTTATCTGTTGGAAATTGGCGTAGCCCCCCGCCCTAAAGGGAGCCTGCTTGCGCTAGCCTATTGCTGACGCTGGAGGTACGCTAGCGCAAGCAGGCTCCCTTTAGGGCGGGGGGCTACGCCAACTTTAGTTTTAAAAGCTAACCCGCACCCCCACGTTGTATGACTTCGCCAGGGGATACACGCCGTAGTCTACGCCGGGGGTGAGGTTGGTGGCGCCGTTGATGTTGGTGCCCGTGTTGCCATTGATGTTATAGTTGTAATCGACCTCCGGGTTGTAGCCCAGGTATTTGGTGATCGTAAACACGTTATTGGCCGACGCGTATACCCGCAACCCACTCACTTTCAACCGATTGAACAAATCGTTACCAGGGAACGAATAGCCTACCGTGACGTTGGCCAGGCGCAGAAACGAGCCGTCCTGCAAATAGAAAGTAGACAAGCGGGTGCTGTTGCTCTGCGTACCCCCGCGCGACGCCCGGTACACCGCCCCGTTGCCCGGCTCAGTTTCGGAACGGTAGCGGTCGGCCACCACAGCATACTGGTTACCCGACCCTTCCATGTTGTAGAGGTAATAATCCTGCCCGTCGAGCACCTGATTGCCGTAGCTGCCGTTGAAGGCCGCGTTCAGGTCGAACCCTTTGTAGCTGGCCGAGGCCGAAAAGCCGTAGGTGAACTTGGGGTACGGGTTGCCAATGATGCCCTTGTCGGCGTCGGTGATGACGCCGTCGCCGTTGGTGTCGGCAAAAATCAGGTCGCCGGGTTTCAGGGGGTTGCTGGAGGCCGTGGAGCGCGGCGGGCCTTTGATCACGTAGCCTTTGGGGTACGACTGCGTGGCGGCGTTGAAGTTGGCATTATCGGCAGCAATATTGTCTACGTCCGACTGCCGCACTAACCCCACCACCTGAAAACCGTAGAACATGCCGATGGGCTGCCCCTCCTGGGTGATGTGTGTTAAATACGACCGTTCGGCCCCGTTGGTGATGATCGTGCTGGCCCCGCCCAGGTTCAGCACCTTATTGCGGTTGACCGACAGATTGCCGCTCAGGTTTACTTTCAGATCGCGCCGGGCAATGACCCGGCCATCGAGTTGCAGCTCAAACCCGCTGTTCTGCACCTTCGAGTCGCGGAGGTTGGTCAGGATGGACGAGGTGCCCGATATGGCCGAAATGGGTTGGCGGAACAGCAGGTTGTACGACTGGCTGACGTAGTAGTTGGCAATGACAAACAGGCGGTTGTTGAACAGCCCGGCATCCACGCCGACGTTGTATTGCGCCGTCGATTCCCAACCCAGCCGCTGATCGCGGATGTCGCCCGCCGAGAAGGCCGTGCTGATGGTGTTGTTACCAAAAACGGCCCCGCCAGGGCTGTTGAACACCTGCTGGTAGTTGTAATTACCAATGTTGTTGTTGCCCGTGAGGCCCCAGCTTGCCCGCAGTTTCAACGACGACGCCTGCCCCAGCGCATTCCGGTAAAACGGCTCTTCCGACACCGTCCACCCCGCCGACACCGACGGGAAGGTGCCGTAGCGATTCAGCGGCCCAAATCGCGACGACCCATCGCTACGAATAGAAGCCGTCAGGAAATAGCGGCTGTCGTAATTATAGGCCACCCGCGCCAGGTAGGACAGTAGCGTCCAGGCCGATTTGCCCGTGCCATAAATGCCCGCCAGGCCGTTAGAGGCTGTGTTGAGCGTGAACAGACTGGGGTCGGCTCCTTTGGCGGTGATCTCTTCCACCCGATCATTCTGAAACCCCTGCGCCGAGACGCTGATGACGTCGTTGGTGGTGCGCTGGGTGGTGTAGCCCGCCAGTGCGTTCAGGCCGCTTTTGCCAAACTGACGGCTGTAGTTGAGGGTAAATTCGCCCAGCAGATCCAGTTGCGTGAGCGTTTGCGCTACAGACCGGGCAGCGGCAATAGCGGCGGGCGAATAGGGCGGGTTGTTGCCGCTGCTGAGGCTGGTGGGCAGGTAGAAATCGTACTTTTCGTTGTACGTCTGCGCCCCCAGGTTGGCCTTCACCGACAGCCCCTGCATGATGTCGTAAGTAGCGGTGGCGTTGTAGGTGCCGCGCAGCCCCTGCCGCCGGATATTGGTTTCGCGCGCCAGGGCCACCGGGTTTTCTACGGTCTGGTAGCCAAACGTAGGCTGCTGTGAGGCGGCTTCGTTTTTGATCAGGTTGCCCTTATCGTCGTAGGCCCGGAAGTAGGGCGGGTAGATGAGCGCGCCCAAAATGGGTCCCTGGTTGAAGCGGCCCTCCTGCACCTCGCGGCTATTGGTGGAGGTGACAAAGAAATTGGCCCCCACGTGCAGCTTCTTCGACATGTCGGCGTCGATGTTGGCGCGGAGGTTGATGCGCTGCTGGTTGGTGGCCGTGATGATGCCCTGCTGATTCTGGTACCCCCCGCTGAGTAGGTACCGCACGCCGTTGCTGCCCCCCGAAAACTGGAGCGTGTGCCGCTGCATGGGTGCCGACCGGTACAGCTCGTCCTGCCAGTCGGTGTTGTATTTGGGAGCAATCAGCTTCTGGTTGGCGAAATCGTAGATGTCCGTCGGAATGCTCACCGACCCGGCGTTGCCCACTTTGGCAATGCGCGTGGCGTTGTCGTCGGAGAATAGGGCGTCGGTCCAGGGTTTACCCGCGTTAATGGTCAGGTCGCGGTAGGTGTTGTTGCGCCCGTCGATGACGAGTTGGGCAAACTGACTCGCGTTGAGCAGTTTGATCTTATTGGCGAGCTGATTCACCCCAAACTGGTATTCATATTCGAGCTTGCCCTTGCCCTCCTTGCCGCGCTTGGTGGTAATGAGCACCACCCCACCCGACGCCCGCGAGCCGTAAATGGCCGCCGACGCCGCATCCTTCAGCACGTCGATGCTCTCGATATCGTTGGGATTCACGTACACGTCGTTGGCCGCCGGGTAACCGTCGATCACGTAGAGCGGGTCGGAACTGGCATTGACCGAGCCGATGCCCCGCACCCTGATTTTGGTGCTGCTGTAGGGGGCACCACTTACCTGCGCCACCTGCACGCCAGCCAGTTTGCCCACCAGCGCCTGCCCAATGGTGGGGGCCGATAGGTTCAGTTCGCGGGCTTTCACGTTGGCCACGGCCCCCGTCACGTCGCTTTTGCGCAGGGTCTGGTAGCCCACCGCCACCACTTCGGCCAGTTGGTTTACGTCTTCTCTCAGCGTCACGTTCAAGGTCGGTGCAGAACCTACAACGACCTCCTGCGCCACAAACCCTACCGACGAAAACACGAGCGTGGCCCCCACGGTAGCGTCGATGGTGTAGCGACCGTTGGCGTCGGTGACGGACCCTTTTTTCGAGGCTTTTTCCACGATGGTCACGCCCGGAATGGGTTGCCCCTGCTCATCAGTGACGGTGCCGGTTATGGGCACGGCCTGGGTATATAGCCGGGTGGACGGCCCGTTGGTCGCGTAGCTTACACCTGAGCATACCATACTGATACACAGCAAAATAGCAAGCGGTATTGGCCAGAATCGCTGGCCGAAAATGGAGTAGTTTTTCATAGGAGCACGTTGTATAGGTTGTATCTGTACATGAAAAAACACGCCGCAAAACCGACTACCAGCCCAGGGTAACGGTATGCACATTCGCCGTTCTGGCCGACGTCACCGCCACGCCTTTGGTGGCACTGAGCAAGGCAAAGCCTTCCAGTTCGTCGGTCTTGTCGAGGTCGATGGTGTTGATCACCTGCTCACGGCCCGCCTCGATGGATTTGGCCAGGTCCATAAACGTGAACCGCCACCGCCGCCCTTCGATCTGGTTCTGAATCAGGACCAACATGCCTTTTTCGGGTATCCAGTGCAGGTTTTGCACCCAAGGCGAACAGGCAAACTGCTTGACCAGCACCCCCGGCTCACTGGTTTTTTGGGCGGTGGCCAGCCGGGCGGGGTCATAGAGGCGCACCGCGTTGGCGTGGTTGCCGTAGTCGGCGGTAGCCACGTACCAGTTGTTCTGGTATTGAACGTATTCGGGTCGGGTGCCCTGCACGGCGGCATCATCGTCGATGGTGCGGAGGAGGTTGCCGTCCAGCGTGTGGGTGCGTAGCAAACCGGCCCAGTCGATGGCGTAAATCACCGCCCGCCAGTCGGCGGCGGTAGAGGGTTTTCCCGGCTCACCAATGCGAATACTGTTGCCGATGAAGGTGGGTAGCGTACCCTGCCTGGCCAGGCCCGTGGGGTGATTGATGACGTCTTTCCCGGCCACGGTCAGCCTGATTTCTGGCCCCTTATATACCAGCGAATCGGCGCTGACGGTATAAGCCCGAATGACTCCCACCTCACGGTCACCGTAGAGATAAGCCGTACCGTTCTGATAACTAACACCCTGACAGGCCCCCAGCGAATCGAGGGTAGTGGTGCGGGTAACGGCAAGCGAGATAACGCCCGGTAGCCGGGCAATCAGCCCCAAGCCAAGGAGCACCGCAATAACAAAACCGTTCATACGTCGAGTGGTGAACGCCCACGGCGGATCAGGCAGGCTAACCCGCAGGTTAGGCGTTCATTTCTGAGAGCAAAAGTCGGGCGGCACTGTTACGTGGGTATGACCTAAGTGTCGCCAAATCATTACCTTCGCGGCCCACTATTTGACGACTGTTAATCAGCGTAACCCAATGTCGAAACAGCAGGTGCCTTTAGCCCTACAATTCATCTACGGTGAACAAACAAGCCGACGCGATCAACTACTGATTCATGGTAGCGCACTGATATCCAGCGCCTTGACTCTAACGTTTAGCCATTCGGTAAGCGGTCTTACCCTATGGCAACAGACGGTCGTTGTCGTGTTGAGCTGTGATTTGGTAGGAGGCGGGGTGGCGCATCTGTTACCCGCTAATCGCTTGTTTTGGCGATCCTTACAGCCTGTTTGGCTGGTAGTCTGGATAGCCTCGTACCTCTGGCAGCCGCTACTGTTTATGAGTGCATTCGGAGGTGGGCAATCGGTACTGGCTGAACTACATCTGCTTTGCATAGCCCTGGTGGCGGCTCAGTACTGGATTGGCAACCAGCATCTGCTGCGCTGGGCAGCGTTGGCCATCACGCTTGGCTTAGCCGCTGGTTATTGGCTGGCCATTCCTGGTTCGTTGATGTGGTTTCCTTCGTTGTATCTGCTCAAAGCGGTCCTGTTCGATAAAACAACTCACCGCGTCAACACCAGACAACGCACTTACAACCCGCCTGTCGGGGGTTCGTTGCCCCCGCCAACATACTGAACGGTAAAACCAACTGTCAATTCTAGCCTACACAGCCTCGGCGGCAGCAGCACCAACGGGAGCAGTGACCGGGGCAGCGTTTTGGGGAAGGGGAATGTAGTGCCGAAAAAAGCTGCCCAGCTTCATCTGGAGCACACCCAGGATGGCTTCCTTGAAAATCTTCGACGACATTTTCGACTCGCCACGGGTGCGGTCGGTGAAGATGATGGGCACTTCGGTCAGGTGGAAACCGTATTTCCAGCAGGTGAACTTCATCTCGATCTGGAAGGCGTAGCCCACAAACTTGATGGGGTTTTGCAGCAGCACCCGCAGCACGTGGGCGCGGTAGCAGACAAAGCCCGCCGTAGGGTCCATGATGGGCATACCCGTGATGAACCGCACGTACACCCCCGCCCCATACGACATCAGCACCCGGCCAATGGGCCAGTTGACCACGTTCACGCCCTTGATGTAGCGCGACCCCACGGCCACGTCGGCGCGGGGGGCGTCGGGCGTACCCTCGGCGCAGGCCCGGTACAGGCGGATAAGGTCGTCGGGGTTGTGCGAAAAGTCGGCGTCCATCTCGAACAGGTACTCGTAGCCCCGCGCCAGCGCCCAGTTGAACCCGGCAATGTAGGCCGTGCCCAGCCCCAGCTTGCCACGCCGTTCGAGCAGGTGCAGCTGATCGGGAAATTCGGCCTGTAACGTCTTCACCACCAAGGCCGTACCATCTGGCGAGCCATCATCTACGATGAGCAGGTCGAACGGTGTGGTCAACGAAAACACGCGCCGGATGATGGCTTCTATGTTCTCGATTTCGTTGAATGTGGGGATGATGACGAGGCGGTCAGTCACAACAGTAAGGCGTTTACACCAGAACAGGCTATGAGCCAAAAATAGTGCAGTAGTGCCGTTAAATTACGTTAAGTTGCCCCCTTCTGCCTGCAGAATTACTGCGGTTGAAACTCGGCGTTGGTGATGAACTGGATATCAGTCAGCGACTTCAGAAACTGCACCAGGTCGGCCTGTTGGGCGGGGGTGAGCGGTATGCCCACCTGCCCGTTTTTCTTCAGCAGCGGGTCTAACTGCGGGTTGTCCTGCACACCGGTGGCGTAGTGGTTCACCACCTGCTCCAGGGTCTGGAAACGACCGTCGTGCATGTAGGGAAATGTGCGCTCAATGTTGCGCAGGCTGGGCACCTTAAACTTATAGGCGTCGGCATCCTGGGCCGTAATGATGGCCCGGCCACGGTCGTCGGTTTTGGCGTTGGTCAGGCGCGGCAGGCCGTTGTTGCGGAACTGCCCATCGGTGAAGAGCGGCTCGGCATGGCAACCGGCGCAGTTGGCCTGGAACAACACCAGCCCCCGTTGTGCGGCGTCTGAGAGGCTGGCCCCCACTTCCTTCCGAACATACTTGTCGTAGGGCGAATTGGCCGAGACCATTGTAAGCAAAAACTGCGAGATCGACTTCAGAAAGCGCTCTGTCGTCACCGTATCGGAGCCATAGGCAGCCTGAAACAGTGGCCGGTAGCGGCTGCTTTTCTGCACTTTAGCCAGCACGCTGGGCATGGCCTCATCCATCTCGACGGGGTTCTGAATGGGCGCAATGGGCAGCAGATCGAGGCTGGTGACGCCGCCGTCCCAGAAAAAGGATTTACCCCAGGCCACGTTGAAAATGCCCGGCACGTTTCGGGTGCCCCGCTGATCGCGGATGCCGTGGCTCACGGGGTGGTCGGTGTGGGCGAAGGCCGTGAAGGGCGAGTGGCAAAAAGCGCAGGTGATAGTGCCGTCTTTCGAGAGGCTGGCGTCGTAGAACAGGGCTTTCCCCAGCGCAACGCCTTCCACGGTGAGCGGATTTTTGGTCAGGTCATAGACTGGTTCGGGAAAATTGGCGGGCTTTGTCCACGGGTAGGGCGTGGTAGTAAAGGCCGTTGGCGTGGGCGTAACGAGTTCATTATTACCCGAATTTTTGCAAGAAACCACCGCCCATATGCACAGGCTAGCACCTAGTAATAGTCCCAGCAGGGGCCTGCGCCAGGGGGTTTGTTTCGACCAAAAAGAAGCAGCCTGTTTCATTGCGACACAGCCAGCGAAAACCCAAACGAGAACATGGTGGCGTAGTTGTTGGCAATGGTTGCCGAAAAGGGCGACACCATCACGTCGGGATACTGGGCAATTTTAAACGGTTTGGGTCCGTCGAACAGTTTGCCCGCGTCGACAAGGAGTTGCAGCGACGTTTGCAGGTTGGGTCCCACAGAGAGGCGGCTGGAGGCGGCATCCAACCCCAGCGGAATACGTACGGTGCGGAGGTTGTTGATCGTCCGCGTCTGGTAGCCGCCATACAGGCCAATGTGGTAGCGGAACGTCCTCGCCCCGGCGACGTCGGTGGGGGCAGCGGGCGAGGTACCTTCCAGTTTCAGGTGGATATAGCCCGTGTTCCAGTCCCAGTACATGCCGCTGGTATGGCTGCTGCCGGGGTCGAGCACACCTTTGCGCTGACTGATGTCGGCGGTGTTGCGAAGGCTGTCTATGCCCACCATATACTCAATCTGGGCATAATCGCCCGCCGGCACGCCCGTCAGCGTAAACGACTGCGAGGTGGGATCGGCGGCACGGAGCAGAAAATAACTGTTGTCCTGCGGCACGACATAGGCTGACCCATCGGCGCGGATAAGCCGGATGTTGCTGATGAAATAATCGAATTTCGAGACTGTAAACGCCTCCCCTGCTTTGTTGGTATAAGTTGCAGTATTGAGCACTAGCGGACTGCCATTGACCTGATTAGCAAACGTCACAGCCAGCGCGCCCCCCCGCTGATCGATGGTGTTCGATTTGCAGGCAGCCAACAGGCCAAGCGAGGTCAGGAACAGAAAAAAACGACGCATACTGAGTTGAGTTTTATACCACTACGTTAACGCTGAAAGGGGGAAATGAATGTACAATGAACAATGTATAATGTACAATGACTTCGCCTCAGAACGTCTAAGCGCGAAGCCATTGTACATTATACATTGTTCATTCATTTCCCCTCACTCCCACCACTTACCCGTTGGCAACGTTTTACTCAGCACCACGGGTTCACCAATTTTTGGGGTGGTGAGCAGGATGGAGTCGGCGGGGATCATGGCTTTTGTCAGGCGTTGAATGGGTTCGTGCCAGGGGTGAAATGCCAGGGCAAATTTGGCCCAGTGTACCGGCATCAGCACACGGGTACGCAGGTCGCGGGCGGCCTGTGGCACCTCTTCGGGAAACATATGGATACTGGGCCAGTCGCGGCCGTACTGTCCGCATTCTAGGAGGGCAAGATCAAACGGGCCATGCTCCTGACCAATTTGGGCGAAGTGCGGCCCATAGCCCGAATCGCCGCCGAGGAACAGGCGCTGCCCATTGAGGTCCAGCACAAAGGCACTCCAGAGGGTTTGCCCGCGTTTGATGCCCCGCCCTGAAAAGTGCCTTGCCGGCACCGCCGTGGCCGAAAATCCCTCCGACAAGTCCACCGATTCGTCCCAGTCGAGTTCGGTAATGCGGGTAGGGTCGTAGCCCCAGCGCTCCAGGTGCGCCCCCACGCCCAGCGAGGTTACCACGCGTTTGACCTTATCGCGCAGGGCCAACACGGTTTCATAGTCGAGGTGGTCGTAGTGATCGTGGGTGATGATGAGCAGGTCGATGGGCGGCATGTCGGCGGCGCTGTAAACGTTAGTGCCGGGAAACGCTTTCCCAAAAAACGACACTGGCGAGGCATGCCCCGAAAACACCGGATCGACCAGCACCGTAGTTTTGCCCGACTTGATGAGGTACGACGAATGGCCAAACCAGACAATACTAGTCTTACCATCAGGCAGTTGTGCCAAATCCGTTTTCACCGCAGGCAGTGGCTGTTTCGGCTCCACGTCGGCGGGTTTGTTGAAGTTGTCGCCCAGCATGGCCCAGTAAGACGCCTCGCGGCGCATAACGTCGGTTGGTTCGACGTTGACAAACGAGCCGTCGCGGAAGTTTTTGGAAGCCTGTACCCGTTGCAGGCGGCCGGCGGCGGGAGCCGAGCCAAACACGGCCGATTGCATAAACAACCAGACCCCAAGGGCTAACAAAACCAACACAGCAAGAACGATAAGCATAATGCGTTTCAGGCGATTCATGACCGCAAAGGTACGGACCCATGTGAGCGGGCACCCGCTGTATTCCTTGAGATTATGTCGATTTCACTTGATAAGGGCAGAATAGGGGCACGCGGGTTGGGCGGCTCTTTTTGTCATCCCGACCGGTCCGCGTGCCCCTATTTTTTTATTCGTTTAATCTGTGACAGCGCTAATGCTCTACTTTTGCAGTCGAACAATCCGTCAGGCATGGTCCGGCAATTGCTGACATACACCCTCATCGTTTCGCTGCTGCTGCAACTCTTCAGCCGTGAGGTGATCGTGATGTCGTTTCAGCTCAACCGCGACTACATTGCCAAAACCCTCTGCGAAAACCGCAGCCGCCCGGCACTGCGCTGCAACGGTAAGTGCTACCTGGCCAAACGGCTGAAGGCCCGGCAGGCGCACGAAGATCAGGAAACCACCGAGCGCGTGCAGAATCTGCCCGTGATCGCCCTGTTTTGCACCGATTTGTTCTCGTTTGCATTTGCTAACCCTGTTGGAGACGCAACCTCCTGCCTCCCAGTGTCGTACTGTCAGCAGTGGTCCTATGCCGCGCCCCTGCACGGCATCTTTCAGCCTCCCCGTATCAGGTAAGTATCTCGCTTATTGGCAGTTGGCGATTGAATTCGCCTGGTAATTCCGGTAACGCCTAAACCAGGTTTTTACAGGTATTCTGCTGGTCTTGATTTTTCAGCTTACCCAATCCGGGTCATACAGGCTCGACAGTTATTCATGACTAAGTTTTTTTCAATGCTCCTCGGGCTGTTGGCCTGTATAGGAGCTATGGCGCAGTCGGCCCTGACAGGTCAGGTCTATGATGCCCAAACCAAAGAACCCCTCCCCGGCGTGACGCTATCCTGGTCGAACGGTACGGCAGGCGTTACTACCGATGCCAACGGCCGCTTTTCCAGCCCGACCAACATCACCATCATCACGGTGTCGGCCGTGGGCTACCGGCAGCAAGACATACCTGTTACGCTTGGCCAGCCCCTGCGTATTGCGCTCGAACCGGCCATTGAAGACCTGCAAACGGTAGTTGTGACGGGCAACCGCGAGGCCGCGCTACGTACCCAGACGCCCATTGCCATCTCGAAACTGTCACCCCGGCTGATCGAAGAAACCAAGCCGACCAGTATTTATGAGGTTATCAACAAAACGCCGGGCGTGCTGATGGTGAACCTCAACAACGAGCAGCACATGATGGCCATTCGGCAGCCCATGACCACCAACGCCTATTTTCTGTACATGGAAGATGGCGTGCCCATTCGGCCCATGGGGGTGTTCAACCACAACGCCCTGCTCGAAATGAACCAGTTTACGGTTAGTTCTATCGAAGTGGTGAAAGGCCCGGTGTCGTCTATCTATGGGCCTGAGGCCGTGGGCGGGGCCGTCAATTTCATCACCCAACGCCCCACGGCCATACCCACCGCCCGCGTGGGTATTCAGGTGGATCAGTGGGGCTACAAGCGACTTCAATTTGGGGCGGGGGCGCGGCAGGGTAAATTCGGCCTTTATGTGGGTGGCCTCGTGTCGCGGCAGCGCGACTCGTGGATGGCCCGGTCCGACTACGATAAGTCGTCGTATTTCGCCCGGCTCGAATACGCGTTTACGCCCAAGACGCGCCTTACCGGCACTCTGTCGTACAATGATTATAATTCCCAAACCAGCGGCAGCGTAGACAGCACGGCCTTTTTTGCCCGGCAGTATGTGAGCACCACCGATTTCACCTACCGCAAAACGTTCTCCCTCCGCAGCCGCCTGACGCTGGAACACGACTGGGCCGACGGGTCGCAGTCGTTCATCACGGCGTTTGTGCGCAACAACAGCGTGGGGCAGAATCCAGCCTATTACATCCGGTGGACAACGGGGTCGGCTACGGCCACGGGGCAGATCAACAGTAGCGATTTCAAAAGCTACGGCGCCATTGCCCAACATACCCAGCGGCTGCGTTTCCTGAACAGCAAACTCATCGTCGGGGCCACCATCGACCTGTCGCCAAACAGCTACTATGCCTACCAGACCGACCTGGCCACCACGCTCCGGGCCGACAAAAAATCGGTAGTCAAGTACACTCTGGTGAAAGAACGCCCCGATATACAACTGGCTAATTATCAGGCCGATATTCACAACACGGCGGCCTACGTGCAGTATGATTTCGAGCCGATCACCAACCTGCGCATGTCGGCGGGAATACGTTACGACCGCATGGCGTTTGACTACACCAATGCGCTGGACAAAACGTCGGGTGGCAAAGAGTACAGTCAGGTGACGCCCAAGATCGGGGCTACGTATGACCTGGGGGGCGGCAAAGGATTATATGCCAACTATGCCAGGGGATTTGCGCCCCCGGCTCTCACGGCCATTTTTCTGAAGCGCACCACCCCAACCCTTTCCGGCGACCTGTTCTATTACAACCTCCAGCCCGCCAAATTCGACAACGTAGAGATTGGCGGCTGGACGTCGCTGCTGCACAACAAAGTCTATATCGACGCGGCAGTTTATCAGATGAACGGCACCAACGAGTTGCTCAACATCCGCCAGCCCGACAACTCGACGGACTACCAGTCGGCGGGAAAAACGCTGCACCGGGGGGTAGAGCTGGGCCTGACCTACCGGCCCTCGAAGCAACTGTTCTTCCGGTTTGGGGGCACCTATGCGGTACATCAGTTCGTGGAATTTACCCTCAGTCAGCGAGCTACCGATGCCATCCAGAACGTCAACGGCAAGGACATGCCGTCGGCCCCGCGTTCGCTCTGGAACACCGAGATCAGCTACTATCCGGGCTGGCTCAAGAACTTCCGCACGTCGGTGGAGTGGCAACATGTGGCAAACTGGTACCAGAATCAAACCAATACCGTTGGCTACGGCGGCTATGACTTTGCCAACGTCCGGGTGGGGTACCAATGGCACGGTATTGAGTTGTATACCAACGTGTTGAATGCTACCAACGCACTCTTCGCCACCAACGCCACCCGTGGCAACAACCCCACCGACCGTACTACCTACACCCCCGCCGCACCCCGCACGTTTGTCGTAGGCATTCAATACAGTTTCAACGGAAAATAGCCAAACGATAAATTATGTGGCAAACATGAGAAAGACATATTTGATCACGGGCCTTTGTGTATTGGTTGCCATATTGGCTCAGGCACACGAGTTCTGGCTTCAGCCGGGCACCTTTTTTGTGGAGCCAGGGCAGGTTGTAGCCATCGAAGTATTGGTTGGTGAACACTTCAACGGGGAGCGGTCAGAAGGAAAGAAAAACCGCTTGGTTCAATATGCACATTGGTCTAACGGCCAAAAAACGGACCTGTCTCCAGACCTTACCGAAGGTCATTATGGCGTGGTACCCCTGAAAATTGCCAGTTCGGGAACCCATCTGGTAGCGTTTGCCAACACTAACAAACAATTATCTATGCGAGCCGATAGTTTCCTCTTGTACTTGCAGGAAGATGGGCTGGACCACATCATCCGCCTTCGTCAGGACCGTGGTCAGGCACAAACCCGCAGCCGGGAGTTATACCGGCGATGCGTAAAAACGCTGATCCAGTCCGGAGCCGTTATCACGTCTGACCAGACGTATGGACTGGACACCGGTATGCCTCTGGAGATAATCCCTGTACAAAATCCATATACCGTAAAAGCAGGCAAACCGATTGACTTCCGGGTCTTGTTCAATCATAAACCGCTGGCCAATGCGCTGGTTCGCTACTGGAACCGCCCCGCCGACGGCCCCAAAATTGCTCCAGACGCTAAACCTGCCGGGTTGTCGGAGGAGCAATTA
The DNA here is from genome assembly GCF_017353255.1 of Fibrella aquatilis. Classification (GTDB taxonomy): domain Bacteria; phylum Bacteroidota; class Bacteroidia; order Cytophagales; family Spirosomataceae; genus Fibrella; species Fibrella aquatilis. The sequence continues at coordinate 57,811 of NZ_JAFMYU010000031.1, forward strand.
CGAACAGACGCCAACGGCCGGGTTCACTTTCAGCTGAAAAAAGGCCAAAACATGATTAGCCTGGTACACATGATACCAACAACGGCTAGTGCCGAAGCCGACTGGCAAAGTTTCTGGGGAAGTTTGACGTTTGGTTGCCGATAACAAGCTGCGTCGCCAAATGAACAATCCCCTCACAGATAACTAATTAACAATCAACTTCTTCATGAATACGATCCTGTCTATGCTGCTGCTGTTGGCGGCAGCGCTGGCCGAAAAGCCAATTCGCGAAATAACCGTGTCGAACCCGCGGTTTAACAGCACTACGCCCCGATTTACTACCAACCAGCAGGGCCACCCAGTGCTGACGTGGGCTGAAAAAGAAACCGACAAACAGGCCGCGTTTTACATGGCCGTCTCGGCCGATGGCGGCCAAACGTTTGGCCAAAAGATACGAATTCCGGCCCCGGCCAACTTGTCGGTACACGCCGAAGGAATGCCCAAAGTAGCCGTAAAAACCGACGGCACCGTTATGGCTCTGTTTGAGGTACCACGCCCGGTAGAATCGTCGCGGTTTGCGGGAGATCTACTGTTTACAACCTCTTCCGATGGCGGCAAAACCTGGACCGGCCCTAAACCTCTTCACCAGAACACGGCTCCCGGCAAGAGCCACTCGTTTGCCGATCTGACGCGGCTTCCCAACGGCCAAATTGGCGTAGTCTGGCTCGACGACAAGATGCCCGGCTACGAGGGAAGGCCCGTAAAGTTTGTGCAGACGTTACCGCAGGGTGGTTTTTCGCCCGAAATCGTGGTCGACAGTAACGTCTGCCAGTGTTGCCGTACCAACGTATTTGTGGATAGCAAACAGCAGATTCACCTCGCTTACCGCGACATGCTGCCCGATCCCAACGGCGAAATAGCCGCCCGTGATATCAGCCACGCCATCTCGACCGACGGTGGCAAAACCTTCGGGCCACCGGCTGTACTCGTGGCCGACAACTGGTGCGTGAATGCCTGCCCCCACGCGGGGCCGTCAGTAGCCGAAACAGGCGAAGGTGTGTTTGTAACCTGGTTTTCGGGTAAAGAAAATGCCATTGGCCTGCGGCTGGCGCAGGTGGGCAACCCCACCCTCGTTGGCGAAGTGCTGTCCAACCGGGCCAAACATCCGCAGGTAGTGGCGCAAAATAACCGGCTCATCTGGCTCTGGGACGAGTCGATGAAATTACCCGGCCAACCCGCCGACGAGCCGCTGCCCAAATACACCCAACGCATTGCCCTGCGCGCCGGTCCCACCGCCCCCACCACCTACCTGACCCCCGAAACGGTAAGCGCCACATACCCCGTTGCTTTGGCCGCCAAACAAGGTTTACTGGTGGCTTTTGAACAAAAAACCGGCGACCAAAAGGCGGTGATCGTGACGCAGTTAATAGCCAGCCCAACCAACTGACAGCTAGTTGTTTTTTTACTGGTTGTCAGGCTCTTCGGGGCGGGCTAGCATGAAAACAACGAAGCTAAACACCAGCGCACCAGCACCGCTGAGGAGCAACACGAAGACCGTCAGGTTAAAATCGTCGCCGGGTTGAATGGAACCCCGGCGGGCCAGCAGATAGCCCACCCGAATCATCAGGGCAATGGCGGTGAGGGCCGACCCTACTACGATAAGCCACAAGACGGCAGGCACCCGAAACCAGCGCCAGCCCACCACCCGGCCATCGGGCGACACGTACGTATTAGCTTTCTTTTCCATAAAGTGGAATCCGAATTGATGTGAAGTAAGGCTTAACCACGAAAGCATGGAGCAGGTCACGGAGCACATAGAGATTCTTTTTGTTGACACCAGAAAATTAAATCTCTATGTGCTCCATGACCTGCTTCATCTTTCGTGGTTAAGCCTTCCCCTTTCTACAACGCCAATTTACCCATCTTTACTGAAATGAGTGCGTTGAAGAAATCACGATTTTGCTTATTCAGCGAATTCTATCTACTGAGTTGAATGAACCGGCCAGGCAGATCTCAGGTTTACAAAAGCCCCCTCCAGCAACAGGTCAACTGTCTAGATAAGGCGTAACAACTTTTCAGAAATAAACGTAGTTTCAACGGTATGGAAACGCAAATCAACTCAATCCTTAAGGTTTTAACGCTCGCAGAACGCCTGAAATTTGAACTTCGGCACAGCTATACGTCTAGTGGCCGGCAAGAAAGCGTGGCCGAGCACACATGGCGAATGTCATTAATGGCTGTACTCATTGAACCATTACTCAGGCAAAAAATAGATATTGCCCGGCTTCTTAAAATGGTCATTATTCATGATCTAGTGGAAGCCGAGGCCAGAGATATTTCAGCATTAGATGTGTTGAGGGACCCCACTATCAAGGCGCAGAAAATAGAGAATGAGCGTAAAGCAATTGAAAACTTGCGATCAAACCTGAAAGAAACAAACGGTCAGGAGATCTATGAGTTATTTTATGAATTTGAAAATAAGGAGACTTACGAATCAAAAGTTGCTAATGCTCTGGATAAGCTGGAAGTTCAGCTTCAGCACAATCACGCAGACTTCTCCACTTGGGAAGAAATTGAATATGACATGAGCTACATGATGGATAAGCACGTACAATTTGATGAGACGTTAACAGAACTCAAAAGGCAAATAGAAGCGGGGGCCGAGACAAAGATGCAGGCTGCCGGAGTTGATATTGAGGCCGTTAAGCAACGGGTTCTGGAACAGAGATTACCAGTGTAGCCTGTTTCCGTTTTAGGGTATGTGCGCAACTTATCACATATCAGAAGGTAACTTTTGGAGTTAGGTATTCATCTTAACGAACAGGCAGTACAAACGCGCAAGTCGCCTTTTTTGTTGGTTAGCCTTCATAGCAGTAGTCTTTGGGGCAACCTGTATTATCCGCACGATCTGCCGCTGCGGTTCCAGCAATGCCGCACGACCATAACCACGAACACGCGCACAGCCACACGCCCGTTATCACCAGCGTCAGCCGTACCCTCATTATCGGCGCCGTGCTGAACATTGTCTACGTCGTTGTTGAGTTTGGTATGGGCTTCTACACCCAGTCGCTGGCCCTCATGGCCGACGCCGGGCATAACCTCTCCGACGTGGCGGGGCTGCTGCTGTCGTTACTGGCATTTCGGCTGGCGAAGGTAAAGTCGAGCCGGACGTTTACATATGGGCTCCGTAAAAGCACAGTGCTGGCGTCGCTGGCCAACGCGGTGCTGCTGCTGGTGGCCGTGGGCGGCATTTTGCTCGAAAGTGTGCAGCGGTTCCGGCATCCCGAACCCGTGGCGGGGGGCATTGTGGCCTGGGTGGCGGCGCTGGGCATTGTGGTCAACGCGGCATCGGCGCTGCTGTTTTTCCGCCAGAAAGACCACGACCTCAACATGCGCGGGGCCTATTTGCACCTACTGTCCGACGCGCTGGTGTCGGTAGCGGTGGTGGTGTCGGGCGTGGTAATTGGGTATACCGGCTGGTTCTGGCTCGACCCCGCCATGGGGCTTATTGTGGCCTTGGTGATCCTGGTAGGCACCTGGCGGCTACTTACCGACAGCCTCCGCCTCAGCCTCGACGGCGTACCGGTCAACATAAACCTGGCCGACGTGCAGGCCGAGATCGCGGGGGTTGCCGGGGTAGAAAAGGTACATCACGTACATATTTGGGCCATGAGCACCACCGAAAACGCCCTCACCGCCCACCTCGTGCTGCAGCCCGGCCTTACCCCCGACCAGGTTACGGCCATCCGCAAGAAAGTCCGCCACGAACTGGAACACCAGGGCATCACCCACGCCACGCTGGAAATTGACTAATGTCAGTATGCAGTTCTACAGTATGCAGTATGCAGTGGGGCTGACGCATGAGTACGCTGGCGTCAGCCCCACTGCATACTGCATACTGTAGAACTGCGTACTGTCAAAACCGATACGTAATGCTGGCCGAGACCTGACGGGGCAGCACAGGGCGGGCGAATACGGGCGAGTTCAGGGCGTTGAGGACGTTGATGTCGGAACCGCGCAAAATGGTACCGTCGGGGCGTTTGATACCCCCCACGGCTACATCTTCGAGGGTCGTGCCCTGCAAGCCATAGCCACCGAAGAGTAGAATACCGTTGCTATTGAGCAAATTAGTAGCCTGCACGGCAATGGTCAGTTTCGAGGTCAAATCGCCAGTGACGCCCGCCGCCAGTACGCCGTAGGCCGGTAGCTGAATGCTGTTGCGGCGGTTGCCCTGCCGTTCGCTAAACCAGCGGTAGTTCACATACGGACTAAACTTGCCGATGCGATAGGCGGGCGTGAGGTCAATCATAACGGGAGCTACGTCTTTAACCCTATTGCCCGAAAAATCTTCGAGGAAAAAATCGGCTTTGTTTACTGACCCCGCCGTGTTCTGGTAGCTCAGGCGGTCATACTTGGCGTCCTGTAGGGTGGCATGACCCCGAATGCTAAAGCGGTTGGTTAGGTTGAGCACCGTTTCCAATTCCAGGCCCATGGTACGGGTGGCGTTGAAGGTAGCATCGGTAAAAAAGCTGGCCGATCCGTTGGAGATAAACAACTGCAACAGCGCATTGTCGAGGTAGCTGTAGAAGGCTGTGGCCGAAATCGACGCCTTGCGGCCATTGCTCTTGAAACCCAGTTCGGCCTGCGTGACGCTCTCAATTGCTCCTTTTTTGTCGAGGGGAACATTCACGAAATTGTTAGCGTAGTAGTCCAGTTCGGGCGCTTTGTTGCCCCGCGACACCCGCAGATACCCCGCCGTAGTGGCCGACAGTCTGTAGTTTGCGCCCGCCGACCACGACACGTAATCATAGAGGAACCCGTCGCCGTCACCATCCGGGTCTGCATTTGTCTGGATAATTTGCTTAGTGGTAGGATCACGAACCAGCGTGGTTGTGCCGGTTACGGTGCTGTAGCTGGTACCGTAGGTAAACAAATCGCCGTTGTACACCCGCGTACCTAAGTCGTAGGTAGTAAATGGGTTACGATCTACGCCGCCCAGTCCCCCAATGCCCGTACCAGGTTGCCAGCCCTGCTTGTTGCCCGTGTGCCGCACGCGCTCGTAGCGCAGGCCGAGGTCGATAGAGAGGCGGTCGGTGGCTTTCCAGATGTCGTTGATATAATAGGCTCCTAGCTTCGAGACGTTGTTGGTGATCGTGTAGGCCAGGCCGCTTTGCAACACAATCCCGTTGGCGTCGGTGGCCTTATACACACCCGTAGGGCTGTATAACCCGCCGAAGGCCGCGTTGAGCGCCGGAACAGCCCCTACCGAAGCCGGAATAGTGGCCGGGGCCGGAAACTCTACCCGCACCGCACGGGGGTTGGCCCCCAGTGTACTCAATACACCGTCTACAAACCAGCGGGTGTCGATAGTAGTCTGCGACTGGTACGAGCCAAAGGTGAACTGGTGCCGTCCAATTTCTTTGTTCAGGTTCAGCGACCAGATCAGGTCATCCACCTTGTTAAACATGTTCAGCGGGGCTGTGGCCAGCAGGTAGTTACCCAGTTTATTGGGCACCGACGGGTCGAGGATGGCAAAGGGAACGCCGTTGGATACACCGCCTACTCTGAGTTTGGCCAGCACCTCGCCGGTTTGGGCATCATAATAAGTTGGCGAGAGCAGGCTCGGCACAAACGACCCCACCAGCGCGGCCGCCAGCGTAGCCGGAACGCCCGCCGCCGTATAGGTACCCGCCGATGCCAGGGCACCCGCACCAAACTGAAGGTACCCCTGTTGCGCCGCCAGCGTGGCCGTAGGAGCCAGGCCCGGAATAACCGGTAATACGGTGTTGCCCTGATACTGCAAATACGATTGATCGAAACTCGACACTTTGGCGCGGGCACCCAGGTTCCAGCCTTTACCCAGGTCGTAACTCAAATCGAAACCGCCCGAATACGTCTTGTTCTGAATGGCGTCGCGGGCGTTGAATGTGCGCGTGGGTTGCGCAACGGTGTTTTCTTTCCGCACCAGATCAGCCTGCGGCACCAGCGCATTCACGTCGATGAAGGTGGTCGAATAATTAATGTCGACGGGGTCGGTGCCACCAGCATAGCCCGTGGTGAGGGTGTTATCGAGGGCAATTTCTTTGAAAAACGTGTTGCGGTCGTCGAGGTATTTGCCGTACACTTTCAGGCTACCCCGACCGTTAGCAAACAGCTTGTTGAGGTTGGCCCGCACCTGCCCACCCTGGTTGGCGTTGAAGGGCGTATTGCGCGCACCCCCGTCTACACGGTAGAAACCACCCAGGTGGTACGTCCAGCCTTTGGCGAGTGGGCCGCCAAATTCGGCATCTACACGGCCCAGGCCTTTGTTGTTGCCGTAGAAACCACCCGTAGTCCGCACCGACCCGCTGAATTTAGGGCCGCCCGTTTTCGAAATAAAATTGAAAATACCACCCGGCGAGTTGGCCGACGTGATGGCCGCCGACCCACCTCGAATGGCCTCCATCCGGGCAGTGCTGAGGTCGGCCCGCTGGAACATGTCCACTAGCGCAAAGCCCATCTGTGCGCCCATTACGGGCAGGCCTTCTTCCTGTAGGCTTACGTACTGGAAACCCACCTGATCGTTACCCACCGGAGCCAGGCCCCGCGCCACCACTTTCGAGCCTACCTCGCCCGACGAGTTATCGGCCCACACACCCGGCACCGACTGGAGCAAATCGCCCGTGCCGCGGGGTGCCCGCTGATCGATGGTGCGGCTGTTGAGGGTGGTAATGGCCACACTCGATTCCAGCTTGGTGCGGGGGTCGAACGTGCCAGTGATCACCACGGTTTCCATAGACAGCGCATCTTCGGCCAGGGTAAAATCGCTGGTGACAGGGTCAGCCGCCACCGTAACGTCGCGGCGTTGCGTGGTGAAGCCAACAAACGAGGCCTGTAGGGTATACGTGCCCGGACCAACGTCCTGAAAAGTATATTGACCTTTAGCATCGGAAATAACCCCTTTCGACGTGCCTTTGAGCTGCACCGTAGCGGCAGGGAGTGGTTGCCCGCGCTCATCGCGGACAACACCAGAAATACGTTGTGCGTAGCTGGTAAGGGTTGCCAGCAGCAGGATAAGGCCAACGGCAAGAGGCCGAACAGTCATGAGTATAAATTTCATATAAAAACGCAGTTACATATACGTCACGGCAAACTAACACCCTATTCTTGATAAACTATACAGGGTATAATTATTTCGAGCTTTTTTTTTGCTTAAGTAAGATCGCTTAGCCGGCTAGTGCGCCTTGTTTAAAAACAAAGACGGATACACAGCCTGTGCGTATCCGTCTTCTTAACTATTTGTGAGCCGTGTCAATTTACACGCTAGTGCTTTTGAGGTGCTTTGGGGGTTTCGACGGTGAAGCAGGGGCAGGGGCAGGCGTGGGGGCCACAGCTGGGGCAGGCGGAGTAGCTATAGCGGGATGTGATGCAGGCGGCGCGGCAACGGCAGGATGTGGCGCGGGAGCAGCAACGGCCGGACGGGGTGGGTGTGGGGCTACCGGTGGCCGACGAGGCGCGCGCGGGGCACGGGCCGGACGCATATGAACAACATCGCCTTCTACTACTTCTATGCGTTCCAGGGTTTCTTCGGCTATGCGCGTGGCCGCTTCCGTCTGTTCTTCAACCTGCTGGGCCAACTGCTGCGATAGCTTAGCCAGTTCATCAGACAGCGCGTAGGTGGGTTCGTAGAGTTTACTGATCGAGTCGGCTAGTAGCTCTATGCGCGTTTTAACAGACTCCAGAGGCTGTAATTGACCACCCAAAACACCCATTTTACTACCTAATTTTCCCATACGTGTACCCAAATTGCCCATTTGCTCTTCCAACTGGGTGCGTTGCCGCTCCTTTTGCTGTCTGAGTCGGTTAGCCTGTGTTGTATTCTGACGCGATAATCGTTCGATGTCGACGGCCAGCGGGCGTAGTTTCTGGGCCAGTAAAACCTGCTGTCTGGCTAACTCCGCCTCTTGTTTCGCCAAAACAGCTTGCTGTTTTGAAAACTGACCCGCCTGCTGTTGAAGCCCCCTATTTTCCTGAGCCAGTTCAACCATCTTCTTACTCAACTTGTCAGCCAACGGCTGCCGTTCGGCCATGATCTTCTGCATCTCTTTAGTGAGCGCTTCCATCTTTAGCTTCACCGCCCGAAGTTGAGCCGTATCGGCAGGTGCAACTGGCGTAGAGTCGGATATGATGGCCAGTTGCTCTTCTGATGCATCTGGTACGTTGGGGATATTGGCGCTGGCAGCAGCGTCAATAGTAGTATAATCGATGTGCGCCATGCCGTCGCTTAGGGCTTTCATACCCGCATCGAAGGCCGCGTTTTTTTCAATGATTGTCAGCAAGATGTCCCGGTCAGGCTGCTTCACGGTGTCGAGATTCAGTTTTCCGCCCATAACCAGGTCGAGTTGTCGTTGCAACTGACCCACGCGGGAGGCCGGTAATTTCTGCCCCTTCCAGACCACATAACTCAGTCGGCCACTGTTGGTTAACCCGTACTCGCTGTTACCATCAACCTTATACCGACGGTTGGCTTTAGGTGGCGCAGCGTTCGCCGCCCCACGAGCGGGTTTTGGTCCTTCGGTTTGTTGTACGGCATAGACCGACAGGCTCAGCAGCAATAGCGTCGCCAGCGTTAGTCCGGCCAAACTGCCGTTCGAAACCAGGGGCCGCGTGGGTACACCCAGCATCCGCCGTACGCGTTGCAGCAGCAGTTGCCGTTTGCCCGCAAAAGCCATCGTTAGGGCTGGTGCCGGTGCCGAATCGCGCTGCCAGGCTTCGACCAGGGCTAGGGCGCGGGCCAGGGTGCGGGCATCGCCGATAGCGGCCACAGCCAGGTCGTCGCAGCAGTGTTCACGCTCTTCCCGCACCCGCGCCGACAGCCACCACAGCGCCGGATGAAAGAAGTACAGCACCTCCACCACCGACTGCACCAGGTTAAATAAATAATCGTGCCGCCGCACGTGGGCCAGTTCATGCGCCAGCACCGCCTCCACGTCGGCCATGCTCAGGCCCGCCAGCAGGCCCACCGGCCATAGCACCACCGGTTTCAACACGCCCACCACCAACGGGCTTGTTACCCGCGCCGTTACCCGCACCCGCGCCGACACGTTCAGTTTTTGGGCCATACGGGCGGTAGCGTCCAGCAGCGTAGTAGCCACGGGCAGGATGGCGGTGGTGCGCAGGCGCTGCACATAGGCCCAGCCGCCCACCAGCCGAATGCCGAAAAGGGCCACGCCAATGAGCCACAGCCAGACCACTTCGGTCAGGTGGGTAGCCAAAAACACCTGCACGTCATACTGCCATGAGTCATTGGAGCTAGTCAGTAAGGCTACCGGTCTGTTGCCAGCCAGCCCCACTTCGGTAGCCGTGCCAATGAGCGACTGCGGTTTGTAGTAGCTGGCAAACGTACCCACCGAAGCCAGCACCTGTACAAATAACCCACTCATTCCCAGCCGATAACGCAACGCCGCCGGGCCACGACGTAGCAGGTGAAACAAAACGGCCACAGTAAGCACCACGGCAAAGCCCTGCCAGCCGGCATGAATCAGGGTCCAGCCCAGGGCTTCAGCCGTGGGGTTGTTGAGCCAGTTAGTGAGCATCATGGTCAAGGTTGTTTAACAGGCGTTTGATTTCATCCAACTCATCGGCGCTGGCTTTATGTCGCCCCAGCACCTGCATCACCAGTTGCGAGGCCGACCCCCGGAAGGTGGTTTCCAGAAACCGGTCGATCAGCGTGTGTTGCGCTTCCTGCTCACCCAGCGCCGCTGTGTACACGTGCGATTTGGCCTCTTCCGAGCGGGTCAGCAGCCCTTTCTCGTGCATAATCTGCATCAGTTTCAGCGTGGTGGTGTAGCCAATGTCACGCTGCTGACTTAGTTCGTCATTCACCTGCCGCACCGTGCGCGGGCCGTGCTGCCAGAGCACGTGCAGGATCTCCAGTTCAGAATCTGTTGGTCGCATCATTCATCTACGAATTATTTCGTAGCAAACATGTACGAAAGATTTCGTAAGACCAAATTAAGTGGAGAAAAAAGTTTTCTGTTTTCCGTTTACTGTCTTCAGTTTTGTGCTATCGGTATGCCACACCTGCGCGGATGCCCAACTAAAAACTGAAAACAGTAAACGGAAAATTGCCTCCCCCATGATTCCACTTGATCGTTTTTCCGGCCATGCTGCCGACTACGCCCGCTACCGGATCGACTACCCCGGCGAGTTGTACGACTACATTTTGGCGCAGGTACCCACCCGGCAGCGCGTGTGGGACTGCGCCACCGGCAACGGACAGGCGGCCGTAGCCCTGGCCAATTATTTCGAAGAAGTAGACGCTACTGATTTGAGCGGCAATCAGTTAGCTAACGCCCCGCGCCGACCTAACATTGACTACCAGACGGCGCAGGCCGAAACACCGCCCTTTGCCGATGATACCTTTGACCTGGTTACGGTGGGGCAGGCGCTACACTGGTTCGACGTGCCGGTGTTTCATGCAGAAGTGCGTCGGGTGCTGAAACCGGGCGGCGTGATTGCCGAGTGGGGCTACGGCCTCAACCAGGTGAACGCTCCCATCGACGCCCTGGTCCGGTTTATTTATACGGACATTGTTGGCCCCTTCTGGGACCCCATGCGGCGGCACGTGGAAAATGAATACCGCGACCTGCCTTTCGATTTTGCCCAGCCCCGTCGGGCGCGGTTCATTGCCCGGCGCGAGTGGCTGGTAGAGTGGTACATGAACTACCTCCGCACCTGGTCGGCGGTGCAAGCATTTCGCAAAAAGCACGGCTACGACCCCATCGACCAGTTCGCCGACGACCTCCGCCGCCTCTGGGGTCCCAACCCGCGTGACGTGCGGTTTCCCATATTTTTGAGAATGGGAGTGAAAGGGTAGAGATTTACGAATTACGATGTACCAATTACGATTTATTGCTGACGCATGAGTACGCTGGCGTCAGCAATAAATCGTAATTCGTACATCGTAATTCGTAAATCTCTACCCTTTCTTCGGTAGCACGTTAAACACCGCGCTGGCGCGGACAACGCGCTCATCGTCTTTCATGACAAAGGCGTTGACGAAGGCCACTGCGGTGCCGATGCGCTGAATATCGGTATGTACTTCGAGCCAGTCGCCCACTTTGGCGTTGCCCACAAAATCGGTGGAGAGGCTGACGGTGACGAGGGGCACGGGGGGTTTTTGCGAGAACGCAGCGGCATAACCCATCGCCACGTCGACCAGGGTAGTGTAGACGCCCGTGTGTACGAAGCCGCGTCCGTTTACGTGTTTATCGAGTACCAGCAGGCCGATAATCAATTCATCGCCAACTTGTTGACTATATATTGGCCCGGCTGTTTCCAGAAAAGGGCTGGTACGAAAAATAGGCTCAAAGCCTTCAGGAATGTCCATTGGTATCTCTAATTTCCACCGATTTGAATCGATGGCACAATATCGGTTAAGCCAACGGCTTTTGTCAATACAATATTAGTCTGCAACTGCTCAGCTACCGCCTCAAGCTGTTTTGTCAGTTCAATTCTAAGGCTAGATACTACTAGCTAGTCTGTCCGTAAGCTTTTAACCGGGTTCATCAGAGCCGCCCTGACTGTTTGTAAGCTTACAACGAAGCACACAAATAAGAGAAAGAGCAAACCGATTGACACAAAAGAAACCCAACTGATATCTACATGATAAGCGAAGGTTTGTAGCCAGGTGCGCATCAATAAAAACGCAATCGGAAATGCGAACAGGGCTGCCACGACAAAAGCAAGGAAAAACTCACCGATGAACAGGCCAATGATTCGGCTTACGCTTGCACCCAGTACTTTACGGATGGCCAATTCTTTTGTTCGACGAGCTACACTCAGCGAGACCAAGCCTACGATGCCAATTAGTACGATAAACAACGATAGAAACGTAGCAGTTTGAGCCGCTTCCTTCAATTGCAATTCAGCCAGATAGAGTTGCTGTAGAGCTTGGTCAGCGAAATAATACTCGAAAGGGGCGTCGGGTAGTAATTGATGAAATCGCCGCTCAATGGCAGCGGTTGCCTGCGTCACATCATTCACATTGAGTTTGATCGACATATAGGAGAAAAGATTACCGGCTCCTTTAACATGACTGATGGCGGTGGGCGGTGTCTTCTCTTTTAGTGAACGGAAGCTGAAATCTTTTGTAACCCCAAGAATGGTAATGGGTTTGTCGTAGCCGTAGGTGTACAGTTGCTTCCCGATAGCAGCTTCAGCAGTCTTATAGCCTAACGACCGAATAGCGGTTTCGTTCAGTACAAGTTTATCCTCCTGATCGGCTTTCGAAGAGGACTGAAAAAAACGTCCGGCAACCAGTGGGATCTGATAGGTTTGAGCGAAATATTCGTCGGTTTGCAATACCGAAGCCGTTATTGATTCTGTCGAATCTCTACCAACCGAGTACAGATTGATATCGTAGCCGGTACCCCCCTTGAGGGTTGACGAAGTTATGCTTACGGCTCCTACTTCAGGCAGGCGGGCCAGTTCGTCCCGAACCCGTTCCATTTTAACCACACCTTGAGGTGACCAGTCACGCGGGATCGACACCAGTAGCACCGATTCTTTACGGTAGCCCATGTCTTTGCTGAAAAAGTAAGCCACTTGCTGGGCAATCACCACGGCTCCACAAAAAACCAGTAACGCAACACTGAATTGAGCCGTGACCAACAGTCGCCTGAATAACACCCCTTCTTTGACAGATTTTAGTTTACCCCGCAGTGAGTCGACATACGGTAAAGCAGACAGTTTGACTGCCGGGTACGTACCAGCCACCAGTCCAATAAACAACGAAATTAGCGTGACCACAATCAGAAAGTAGGGCGATGTAGCCCACAACGGGTCAATTTTCTTACCAACTACATCGGCAAATGAAGCCCGGAACGCTTCGTAAAGCAACAACGACGTGATTGTAGCTAGCGCTGTCAAGACTGTAGACTCAACTAATAATTGAACCACAACTTGCGCCTGCTGGCTTCCCAACGCCTTTCGGACACCGATTTCCCGAATCCGTGCCGATGAACTGACGATGGTGATGTTTACGAAGTTGACAACCGCCATAAACAGGACAAACAGCGCAATGCCAGACAGCGTATAAATTGTTTTCTGGACGATCCCTTTGTTGAATTGCCTGTAATAGTCTGGCAATGGAGTCAGGTAAGGCTGTAGCTGCCCTTTGATATCGGTTGGCGCATGCGTAGCGAGCAGTTGCTGTATTGGCTTTGCTAAGTCGCTTTCTGTAACACCGTCCTGTAATTCTACACAGGTGACCATATTATGCGTCTCCCATCCGTCCATATCGGTGCGGCCCTGTAAGCTATTGAGCGGAACAAAAATGTGAACAGGCTGATCCCACAAATAGGTCACTGAGTTTTGTGGCAGGCTTTTCAATACGCCAGTCACGGTGAAATCCTGTTCGCCACCTGCGTAGTTGCTCAACCTGAGAACTCGTCCGAGTACATCCGTTTTGCCAAAATACTTGACGGCATTCTCTTCCGTGATGACAACCGAGTTAGGCCCTTTTAAGGCTGTTTTCTCGTCGCCGTATAGCAAGGGAAAGCCATACATCGTCAGCATAGTTGGATCGCCCACCTCGACGACCTCTCTGACAAAGTGCTCATCCCCCACCGAAACAGCCGTTGTCGCCACATCGAAACGATAGTAGTTGGCGACCAAAGCCGGATACTCGTCTTTCAGTAGTTTACCTAATGGGGCAACGGTCGCATCTTCGAAGCCCATACTCGGCTGCGCCCATTTGCTCCGAATAATATATTGATTGGCGGCATGCCTCAATGTGTTGTTAACCAGCAACTCACTGACAACAAAACTGGCTATGAGCCAGGTGAAAGTCATCCCTACGGCCAACCCAAGAATATTAACCGCTGAGAGGAACTTTCGTTTAGCTAAATGCCTGATGGCGAGATTGATATAGGAACGTATCATGGCTCAAAGTTTATTGAGAGCCAATATACATATTGCCGTATTGGAGGGGTTGTTAATACTTGTTAAGCCGCGCTTGCGGACTCAATACCTTCGCCTTGTCTTCGTCGTGCCATAACCGCCGCTCTATTGAGAAGGGTTCTTGCTTCACTACCCGAATCTCGCCGAAACGTGAATGCCCCGGATGGAGCAGATAGTTGACCGACATGGGCACGGCCACCGACGGCACAGCGGCCACCAACGTGGTGGGGTTCGTGAGCCAGTCGCGCAGAATCCACTGGGTACGTACGTAGCTTTCGTCGTTCCAATAGTCGGGCAGGTCTTCCGGCAGGTACGTCGTCACGGCATCCGGCGTTAGCTCAACGGGCACAGCCAGCGTAAACAGCAGCAGGTTCGGCAGCTTTTCGTACTTCACACGGGGCTGATGCACCAGCGATTCAACCAGGGCCAGCGCAGGCGACGAGGTTGAATATAACAACGGAAAACCCTTCGGATTCCAGCGACCACCAAACAACCGGGCTCCCTCGGTAGCCAGCGGGTCTGATGCGTATTTCGCCTTCACGGTACGGTAAACGGTCAGCATGGCCTCTTCTCTACCCCACGATGCCGTGCTCGATCCGGCCCAGCACGTCATCGACCAGCCCGAAACCGGTTGAGGTATCAAGCAGTTGCAGCGGCGACTGATTGTTCAGTTCCCGGATAGGCGAACGCAGCCAATCGGCCAGCGTGTCGGCGTCGTTGTCGAAAACATCCAGCCCGTGTTGCAGCAGGTTGGTCAGCAACAGCAACCGCTCCGACGCATCGCGCGATAGCCGTTCGTCAGGTTTAAGCCGGTGCAGATTCCGGTCCGACATATTGAGCATCCGGGCCATCTCTTTGTCGGTTAGCCCAACCATATTGGCTACCCGATCAGCCTCGGACCGCAACACCCCCTGCCGCGACTTATCAATGACGGTGTAGGGGGCGTAAACGGCTGTTGGCGGGGGAAGTGCTGCGTATGCCATAAGATGATGTGCGAAATTTGTCAGTACTACAACCGCAATATGGCACAATCTGTTCAGTTTTGCAAGGACTGATAGTCTTTGCACGAAAACCTCACATGGCCCAGATCACGCGGACCACTTTGCCCTTCACGCCGATAGTGTCGAAGTATTCCAGCCAGTGCAACTGCTGCGGGCCGAGGTGGTCGGTGGGGGACTTAACTTCCACGAAACTGTATTCACCGGCTTCGTTCCAGACCAGCAGATCGGGGAAGCCACGGGTGTGCTCGCGGACGTTGCGGGCCATTTCCAACAAAATCAGGCCCAACTGCTCCAGGTCGAGCAGTTCAATCAGCTTGTTTACCAGGCCCAGCAGTTCGTCGTTCCAGTCTACGAGCACGTTGGTGATGCCATATTTGGCGTTGTAGGTGCGCCCCACGTGCCGCCGCCAGTCGTCTTTGGTAGTCAGTTCGGCCAGGCGTTTTTTCAACAGTTCTTCGCGGCGGACGTAGAAATCGGGCAGGTAAAAGTCCGACGGGGCACGTTGTAGCGGGTGGTGAATGGCAGCCACGTTGGCGTCGTAGATCACGTCCCAAAACACCAGACCGAACAGCCCGCGCCAGGGGTAGTTTTCAGTGAAAGCCGCGTCGTTGCCTTCCTCCAGGTAATGGTTCATCACGCCCGCCTCAACGTGGTGCCGGTAGGCCGCCGGAATATCCAAGCTTTCGGCGTCGGAGAGAAAGCGGGTGGTGGCTTTGCGGGTCCGTTTTTTGGCCACGTTGCCCAGGATCTTCTCCCGGAAATCGCCCGCAAAATACCGTTCCTCGGCGTTCTGCGGCGTCACGGCAATCTCGTCGATCAGGGCCAGGGCTTCATCGACCAACCCGTTTTTGTACAAAAGTCGCACGCGCCGTTCGCGGGCCGGAACCCGGTCAGATAGTTCGTAGACGGCCAAGGCCTGATCGGGCATTTTTTGGCGCTCCAGGTAAGCCCCCACGCGGCAAACAAGTTTCTGATAGCCCGGAAACGCGATTTCCGACAACTCAGGTCGGGTTTCGTTCCAGTTCAGAAACCAGTTGTAGATGGCATCGGGCGGGGTGCCGGCGTCTTTTTGCTCATAGAAAGCTTCGTTGGTGAGCGAAATCAGCAGCTTATCTTCCACCTCCTTGCGGTTGCGGAAACGAGCCGTCATCTTGCTTTCGTCATACTGCTCGAAGTTCATCATACCCATGTCGCGCATGACGAACTCGGTCATGTCGGAGCCACGGTTGCCGAAGAACAGGTACTTGAGCATCATCACCTCGGCCTCGAAGTTGACCTTCACCACGGTCTCGCGGGTGGAGATGCTCGTCACGATTTCGCCAAAGTTCAGCTCGTTCAGCGCATAGCGCACTACTTCCTCTTTTTTGAGCTTGTTCAGCGCCCGAATCTCTTCCGGTTCCAGGGGCAGCAGATCGAGCAGGTCGGGCTTGGTAAACACGTCGAGGGCTTCGTGGCCCATGCCTTCGTGGCGGGTGGCGAGGCGGTCCAGAAATCCCGCGTTGATGAGTTCTCCCACCGAAACCGGCAAATCAGTTATTTCGCGGTAGTTGAGTTTATTGGCCCGGAAGAAGGCACCTTTACGATTGCTGACCCGCACGTACAGGCATTGCGCGTCGGTGCTGAGGGCATCGAACCGGTGCAAAAAATCCGTCTCCGCTTCGTTGAGCAGCCCGCCATAAAGCCGCTTCACAAAGTCGAGCACATACCGGAAATTATGCCAGTAGTAGCGAGGCTGCAGAATTACTTTTTGTCGTCCAACCATAAGGATTTTGGATGCTGGATTTTAGACATTGGACCACTACTAGACTAAGCCTGTTTCTCTGGTCTAACATCCAACATCTAATGTCCAACGTCTGTCTATAAATAACACCAATCCCCCCCAATATGTCCCCATTTGACGTGCTGGCGGCCCTGAAACAGAAGGGGCTGCTGCCGCCCGAACAGGCCGATGCGCTGGCCGATTATGAGCGCACCAAACCCCTGTCGCTGCACTACGAATTGCGGGCCATGCTGTCGGTGGGTATCTTGCTGCTGACGGCCGGGCTGGGGCTGGTGATCTACGAACATTACGAAGCCATCGGCGACGTGGCCATCCTGGGGGGCATTTCGGCCCTCTGCGCAGCCAGCTTCATTTTTGCCTGGCGGTTCCGGCCACCGCTGTCGGCGGCGAAGGTGAACAGCAGTTCGGTCTTCGGCGATTATGCCCTGCTGCTGGGGTGTCTGCTGTTTTTGTCGCTGGAAGGCTACGCGCAGTACCGGTTTAATCTCTTCGGCACGCGCTACGGGCTGGCCACGTTTCTGCCTGCGGTGCTGTTTGTGGCCCTCGCCTATAGGTTCGACCATCAGGGCGTGCTTACCATGGGCCTCACCGCGCTGGCCTCGTGGGTGGGCGTAACCGTGCGACCGCTGGAGCTTCGGCTACGCACCAACTTCTTCGACGAACCCACCGTCTGGGCCGCCATTGGCCTGGGCGGCATTCTCATTGCCATGGCCGTGGTGGGGTATCGGCAGCGCGTGAAAGCCCATTTCACCAACACCCTGCTGGCGTTTGGCGGCAACCTGTTCCTGCTGGCCCTGCTGGCGGGCGTGTTCAACTTCGCCGACCGGCGGCTGCTTTATGGCCTACTGTTGCTGGTAGCCTGCGTGGGCTTCGATCAGTATGCCCGCCGCGACCGGTCGTTTTTGTTTATGCTCATGGGCGTGGTCTACGGCGACATTGGCCTGACCTACCTCCTGGGCGACGCCGTAGATGGCATGGCCCTGCCTCCCGAAGTATATATGCTCTATTTCACCCTGGCCAGCGTTGGCGTAGTGCTGTACCTGATTGCCAACTACCGCAAACTGACCCGCTATGAAACTTTATAACGAAACCCACATCGAAGAGCGCGACTTGGTAAGGCAGGTAGAGCAGTGGCAGACCCAAGGTCTGGTCACGCCCGAACAGCTGGCGGCGGTGCGGGCGGCATACCCCAGGCGGTTCAAAATGACCAACCCGTTTATCGACATTGGGCTGTTTCTGTTTACCATCATCGCGGCTATGTCGGCCTTTGGGCTGGTGTATGTGCTGCTGAGTGGTGGCAGTGGCGAGACCGGGCTGGGGGCGGTGGCCATTGTGTTTGGTATTGGCCTGTTTTTCTTCACCCGGAGCACCGTGGCTAGTGGCAACCTGTGCCGCAACGGTATCGACAATGCGCTGGTGCTGCTGGTGCCGCTGTTTCTGATCGGCGGGCTGATCCTGCTCTTTCCTGTTACGCCACCGTTCTGGGCGTGCTGCCTGATTGCCCTGCCCATTCTGCTGGCCATGATCTGGTATACCGGCGACACTATCCTGACCTATTTCGCCCTGTTTGCGCTCTACGGGGGCCTTTTTCACCGCCTGATCGACTACGGCTGGGGCAAGCAGCTGATGCCGTTTATCTTCATGGCGGTGTCGGTGGGGTTATACCTGCTGGCCGACCGGCTCCCCAATCGCGCTTACTACGCCGACGTGCTGAGCCAGTTGCGGTGGGCCAGTCTGGTGGTGCTGGCGGCGGCGGGCAACTACTACGTGGTGCGCGAACTAAACGGTCTGCTGCTGGAAGGCCACTACGCCGTAACGCCCGAAATATCCCTACGTGGCTTGTTTTGGGGTATTACGTTTGGCATTCCGCTGGCGTATGCGGTGCTGGGTTTCCGCCGAAAGTCGCGCATGTTTGTTATTCTGGCGGTGCTGGGGCTGGCGGCGGCGCTGGTGACAGTGCGGCACTATTACGGCACCTGGCCCCTGTCGGTGGCGCTGGCTATAGACGGCACCGTACTTATCGGGCTGGCGGTGCTGGGCATTCGGTGGCTGCGTGCGCCCCGCCACGGTTTTTCTGACACCGATGACGGCGAGGCACCGCTGCTGGTGGTGCGCCATGCCGGTACGCTGACTACCCTGCAGGGCACGGTAAACGCCCAGCAGCACCCTACTGGTCCGCGCTTTGGTGGTGGTGATTTTGGGGGCGGCGGCTCAGGCGAACAGTACTGACGGCCCGTTAGATACTTATGCCTAATAGTCAATAGACTAAATAGTGAATAGAGGGTATCTTTGCCCCTTATCTATGCAACGAAATGTATCGATTGAATACCTGAAGGCGGCACTGGTCACGCTGATGGTACTCACCCATAGCTTTACGCTGGTGGGTACCCTTATTCCCGGCAACCGAAGCAGTCAGTTGTGCTACTTACTGGCTACTACGGGCAACCTGACTGTTTTTTCAGGCTTTCTATTTTGTTTTGGCTACGCCTCCTATCACGCCTATCTCTCAAAACCATTAGCACGAGTTAGGAAGAATCTGTTCACCACTGCGCAGAATCAGTTGGCTAGTTACTACCTGTCGGCCCTGCTCGCCGTGGTGATCTTGCCTATGCCCGGCCGAACTACACCTACCGTAACACTAGCCGATGCCTGGGCGGTGCTGACGTTCCAGTACATTGCCCCTTTCTCCGAATTTATGCTGGCCTACTTTCTATTGACGGGCCTTACCTTGCTGCTTTTCAGGCCATTAGCTACCATGGCCGGGTCGAGCCGGGCTATGCTGGTGGTGGGTGGAGTATCGCTCCTGGCAACAATCCTGATTCCGTATAATCTCTTTATCGACAACCCGCTGGGGTTGCTGGTAGGCAGCCGGAGCTACGCCGCTTTTCCGCTGGTGCAGTATGGGCTGTTCTACGTAGCCGGTATCTATTTTGCCCGCTTCAACGTGGTCTGGCGCTGGCCGGTGGCTCTGGTAGCCGTGGCCGGTACGGGCTATTTTGCTTTTTTCTACGTCACTACCAGCGTGCTGCCCGTGCGGTTTCCACCGTCGCTGGCCTGGATATGTGGGTCGTGGGGGCTATTGTACGGCCTTTATCTGGGCATACATGCCCTGGTTCGCCGGGGGTTCCACTCGTCGGTTTTGCTGATGATGGGCAGCAATACCTTGCTCTTTCTGTTGGTGAGCAACATGCTCCTGTTTTCACTGACCAATCAGTTCAAGACCACCCCTATTGGGTCGTTACTCATTGGCTTGCTGGTGCTGACGACCTGCGGTTATCTAGTCCGCATTACCCGCAAAACAACCCCGACGCCTCCTGCTGAGCAGCATCAGCAGCCAATACCCCTTGAGCCGTTTCAGGTCGACAAGACTAACTAATGTCGGTGAGGCGGGCAATGAGGCGGTCTTTCATTACGAAGACCGAATGCCCCGTCAGCGACAGAGTTTCGCCTGCCTGCGGGCCGTCGGGCATGTCGACGGCGAGGGTGGCCCGGTAGTCGATTTTCACGCTCACCACGTCATCGGCTACGGTGCGGTCGTTGAGTACCTGCTCCCGATAGCTGAACAACTGAGCAGCGGCCTCGGCCTGTTGCCGGAAGGCGGGTTTCCCCGTTAGCTTCATCGTGACGTGCCCGTCTACTAAGTGTTCAAAATTGACATCCTCGGCTAGGCAGGCCATCATACCGTCGATGTCTTTGCGATTATACGCTTCAACGTAAGCGACGACCGTTTGCACGTTCGCTTCTTCAATACCAGTCATGCGGGGAAAACTTCGTTTGGTAATTTACCATCGAATTAGGCGAATTTTAGTCAAACTACCACCTTCGTACCGCCCCCACCCCCAGATTCATGTACTTTTGAGGTGAATTTTAACGCAGAAAACAACCGTCAGTTACCCCATGCAGACCGTCGATACCTTTAATTTTTCGGGCCGAAAAGCCCTCGTCCGCGTCGATTTCAACGTTCCCCTCGATAAGGACTTTACCATCACCGACGACACCCGAATTAAGGCCACAATCCCCACGATTCAGAAAATCCTGAACGACGGCGGCTCGGCTATCCTGATGTCGCACCTGGGCCGCCCGAAAGATGGCCCGACGGATAAGTATTCGCTCCGCCACCTGCTGCCCACGCTGTCGCAGACGTTTGGCCGCGAGGTGAAATTCGCCGACGACTGCATTGGCCAATCGGCGGTGGAGCAGGCGGCTGCGCTCAAGCCCGGCGAGATTCTGCTGCTCGAAAACCTGCGTTTTTATAAGGAAGAAGAAAAAGGCGACGTGGCCTTTGCCGAAAAGCTCTCGAAACTCGGCGACGTCTGGGTAAACGATGCTTTTGGTACCGCCCACCGCGCCCATGCCAGCACCGCCGTGATCGGGCAGTTTTTCCAGGACCGCGTGTGTGGCTACGTGATGCTGGCCGAAATCGAGAACGCCGACAAGATTCTGCACCATGCCGAACGGCCGTTTGTAGCCATCATGGGCGGGGCCAAAATCTCCGACAAAATCCTGATCATCGAACGCCTGCTCGACACCGTCGATACGCTGATTATTGGCGGGGGCATGACCTACACCTTCACCAAAGCGCAGGGTGGCCAGATTGGCAAGTCGCTACTAGAGGCTGACAAACAGGACCTTGCGCTGGAGATTCTGAAAAAAGCCGACGCCAAAGGCGTACGGATCGTGATGCCCACCGACAACGTATGCGCCGATGCCTTCGCCAACGATGCCAACCGCCAAACCGTAGCCACCGGCCACATCCCCGACGGCTGGGAAGGCCTCGATATTGGCCCCGACAGCGTGAAGCTGTTCACCAGCGTGGTAGAAAGCGCGAAGACCATTCTCTGGAACGGCCCGATGGGCGTGTTTGAATTCCCCAATTTCGCCACGGGCACCAACGCCATTGCCGAAGCCGTGGTGAAGGCCACCGAAAACGGCGCATTCTCGCTTATCGGCGGCGGCGACTCGGCCTCAGCCATCAACAACGCCGGCTACGGCGACCGCGTTAGCTACGTCTCCACCGGCGGCGGCGCATTGCTCGAATACATGGAAGGCAAGACGTTGCCGGGTGTAGCAGCGTTGCAGTAAAAAAGTAA
>NZ_JAFMYU010000032.1 GCF_017353255.1 Fibrella aquatilis
TACAATGACTCTTGCTCAATAAGCCTGGGCGCGAAGCCAATCCGTCGGACCGCATTGTACATTATACATTACGGTCCGCCGCTGCGGTTCATTGTACATTCAGAAACGCCCAAAATGGCCTTTTGTTGAGGTAGTCGAGGTTATGGTCGTGGGTGAAGGCTTCGCGCTCGAAGCGGATAGATCGGTAGGCTTCGTAGTGACGGAGGCCCCGCAGGCGGTAGTAGCCGTACTCGGCGAAGTACCAGATATAAAACGGCAACAGCAGCAGTTCCAGCTGTTGCCGCAGGTGAATACGCTCATGGTTGAGCAGCCGCGCCGAGGGATTCGGTTGCTGCACCAACACAAACGGCCAAATGGTCATGCCATTGACCCAGAGCCAGGGGGTTACAATAATCAATTAAGAATTAAGAATTAAGAATCAGTTCGATACATCGGCTTTCCACATCCGGTAAACTATACGACTGTGTCATGTGTCTATAACGCAGGGGGCCACTGCTATCATTCCTGCCGTTAATTCTTAATTTTTAATTCTTAATTTCCTAACCCACCATGCTCCTTACCCTCCTGCTCGTTTTCCTGCTGGGCTATTTGCTTATCACGCTCGAAGACGTTATTCACCTCAATAAAACGGCTACGGCGCTCATTACGGGCGTTTTATGCTGGACAATCTACGCGCTGTCGGGGGTAGCAGACGGGCACGCGGTGAGCGAACAATTGGGGCACCACCTGATCGATATTGCCGAAATCCTCTTCTTTCTGCTGGGGGCTATGACCATCGTTGAGCTGATTGATGCCCACGACGGCTTCACGCTCATCACCGACCGTATTGCCAGCCGCAACACCCGTACCCTGCTTTGGATCAGCAGTTTCCTGGCTTTTTTCCTCTCAGCCCTGCTCGACAACCTCACCACGGCCATTGTGATGGTGTCGGTGTTACGGAAGCTCGTGCACGACCCGCAGCAGCGGCGTATCATGGCGGGCATGACCATCGTGGCCTGTAATGCCGGGGGCGTCTGGTCACCCATTGGCGACGTGACCACCACCATGCTCTGGATCGGGGGGCAGGTTACCACGCTCAACATCATCAAGACACTACTCCTGCCCAGCCTGGTGGCCATGCTGGTACCACTGGGCATTCTTACCATGCGCTACCCCGCCGCCACCACGGCTTTTGTGCCGTCGGAGGAGGAAGAAGGGGTCAGTCGCCCGTATGTGACGCGGGTACGGCGGCGCGACCGGCGGCTGATGCTGGCCATTGGGCTGGGGGGCATGCTGTTCGTTCCCATTTTTAAAACTCTCACCGGATTACCGCCTTACATGGGTATGATGCTGGTGCTAGGGGTTATCTGGGTGGCCTCGGAGGTGATACACAAAGACAAAGACGAGGCCGCCCGCGAACCGCTTACCCCCGCCTATGCCCTCCAGAACATCGATTCGCCCTCAATTCTCTTCTTCCTGGGCATTCTGCTGGCCGTGGGAGCGCTGGAGGCCGTGGGGGGCCTGCGCCTGCTGGCCGACTCACTGAACGAGTCGGTAGGGCAACTCGACGTGATTGTGTTGCTTATCGGGCTGGTGTCGGCCGTGGTCGATAACGTACCTATTGTGGCGGCGGCCATGGGCATGTATGATTTGCAGACCTTCCCCACCGACAATCAGTTATGGGAGTTTCTGGCCTATTGCGCGGGTACGGGGGGCAGCATTTTGCTGATCGGATCGGCGGCGGGCGTGGCCGTGATGGGTATGGAAAAGCTCGAATTCGGCTGGTACCTGCGCAAAATCAGCTGGCTGGCCCTGCTGGGTTATCTCGCCGGGGCAGGCGTGTACCTGGGGCAGGTGGCGCTGTTGCGATAAGATACGCTGACAACTGCTGTTAAAAAACGACAATCCTATACAAAATCAATCGGCCTAACCTTGGCCGAAGTAACTCCCATTTATAGCAACGTTAACGGCGGGCTGGGTATATTCGGGGCTATCAACTTAGAGCGGTATACGTACTGAGCATCCATATTCTTACAACCAGTTCGCGCGCTATTCTATGGGCCACTACTGACAAGATGGTTAGTCCCCGTATCAGGCCTTTGCCCCTCAAACTTTGCCGACTCTAAATCACGCTTATTATGAACGAGCGGTCTCTTCCGCTCGTTCATAACAGGCCCTCGCCATTAGGCTTCAACAAATACCATAGCGGTAGAGTTGGGCCGGGTTGGGTACTGCCGCGTAGGCATTTACCAGCTAGGGCAAACCAACGTTATTTTGCTTTCTACAAAGAAATACCCATCTTCTTCGCCATGTCGGCAAACATTTGCGGGTCATATTCGTAATCGTCTGACCCTGGCGCGTTTAGTTGTGGCTCCTCGTCCAGGTCGGGGATAGGATGGCCGGGAATAGCACCCTGCACTACTTCCAGCGGCTGACCATCTTCTGGGTGGTTACCATGCCAGATCAGGGCCGCCTGCTTATAGTCGTCCTGGCTGAAGGTATAGAGTTTCAGGTGCATCTTGTCGTCCATGAACTTCTTCGCTTCGGGGAATTTATCGTTGCTGAGGTCAGGAATCGGCAGCAGTTTGGTTACCTGCACGCCCGTGAGTAACTCCAGGGCTTTAGCGTAGGCCACCACATGCAAACCACCGCGTACCAGCAGGTAACCTACCATGGTGCGGGCTGTGGGATCAGTTACCATCTCGTAGGTGCGCATCTTACCGGCACGGGCACCACATTCCAGGAAAAAGTTGTGAAGCAGATCGAGCTTCAGGTTGCCGCTGCTAAAGACATTGGAGCCATCCCAGAACTTGCCCATCGAGTCCATGGGCAGCGCCGTTTGGCCGCTGGCATTGAAGTGATACGTGTTGCGGGCGTTAACACCCTCGGCCAGTGGCGCAATGGTAGGGTCAATGCCCCGTTTCGACACGCCCGTCAGCAGTAGGTTGATCGTGTACGACACCACCTCGATGTGGCCGTACTCTTCCCCTGCAATACTGCAAATGAGGTCATAGAACGGTCTGAGTTTCTTACGTCCCCGAAAATTGAACGACTGGTAGGTGTAGTTCATCAGGGTAGACATTTCCCCGAATTTACCACCCAGCAATTCCTGGACGGCGGCGGCATCATTAGCCGAAGGGTTAGTTGGTTTTGGCAGCTCAATAGGCAACCGGTCCATTTTCAGGATCATAACGAACTGTGGTTTTGGGTGTATTATCACAGACCTAACCGGCAGTCGTCATGTATGTTCTATTAAATCTATAGAATGATTAGATATTGGTCATTTCGCTGCCCTGTCATTCAATGACCACCGAATGCCTATTTCTTCCCTGCCAATTGCCCACAGGCGGCGTCGATGTCCTTGCCCCGGCTCCGGCGAATGCTCACGGTCACGCCGCGATCTTCCAGATAACCCGCGAATTTATCGAGTGTCTGGGGGTCGGTATTCTTGAAACTAGCCTCGGCAATGGGGTTATATTCAATGATATTGATCTTTGCGGGCACCTTTTTAGTAAACTCCCAAAGCTCTTTGGCGTCTTGCAGTGTGTCGTTGAAATTGTAGAACACGATGTACTCAAACGTGACGCGGGTACCGGTTTTGCGGTAGAAATAGCCCAGCGCGTCGGCCAGATTTGCCAGCGAATTGCTCTCGTTGATCGGCATGATTTGATCGCGCTTCACGTCATTAGCCGCGTGTAGCGACAGAGCCAGGTTGGTCTTTACGCCATCGTCACCCAGTTGCCGGATCATCTTGGCAATACCCGCTGTGGAGATCGTAATCCGCTTCGGCGACATGCCCAGCCCGTCGGGCGAGGTGATCCGGTCTACGGATTCGAGCACGTTTTTGTAGTTCAGCAGCGGCTCGCCCATGCCCATGTAGACGATGTTGGTGAGCGGAGCGTCGAACGTAGTTTTGGCCTGCCGGTCAATCTCTACCACCTGATCGTAGATCTCGGCGGCGTCGAGGTTGCGTTTGCGGTCCATGTAACCCGTGGCGCAAAACTTGCACGTGAGCGAACACCCCACCTGACTCGACACGCAAGCCGTCATTCTCGGTGCGACCGGTGCGCCGGTGCGATCTCGCTCCTGGTCGTCCTGGCGAAGGGCTGGAATGAGTACGCCCTCCACCAAATTACCATCAAACAGCCGGAACGACGATTTAATGGTGCCGTCATTGCTGCGTTGTTCGGTAGCTACTGTTAATGAATTGATAGCAAAATCGGTGTCGAGTTTATCGCGCAGGGCCACGCTGAGGTTGCTCATCTGTCCAAACGACCGCGCCGATTTTTTCCAGATCCACTCCTGCACCTGCTTCGCCCGGAACGCCGGTTCGCCGTTCTGCTTGAACCAGTCGGTGAGTTGCGCGGGCGTATATTTTCTAATGTCTTGTTTCATGAAAGCGAACGAGTGAATAGCGAAATAGTGAATGAGCGAATGGGGCTTACCCTAGAGCAGTAATCGACGTAGGCACCTTTCGCTCATTTACTATTTCGCTCTTTCACCCATTAGTATACGATCTCTTCCTCGTCGAGTAAGTTTTTGATATTCAATACACAATTGTCTAATACAACTATGTCGTTACTCCAGTCGGTGATAATACTGTCTTTTCCGGGTTGCATGACAACTACTTTTCGAGAAGCCGTCAGTACCCAAAGCACCCGCTCAACACCGAAATCGAATAACGTTTGTGATTTTTCGAGGATATAGTTCACGTCATTGGCCACGTCTTCGTCCCAGTCGATTCGGATATCTACCTCAACCAGCACTTTGGGTGGCACATCGAAATATTTACCTTTTAAAACAGGTAATGTGGCTTTATCGAAAATAGCAATGTCGGCGGCGAAGTTATTACCCTTGCTGATGTGCAAACCCGCTTCGCTAGTAACCATTCGATACTGCCTTCGATTAATCTGACTCCATAAGTAGCCATAGATAGCACCAACAATAACACTCTGTAAATCACTACTCCCCATAATTTCTTCTGATTTGACCTGGCCCGCCAGTACGTCACGGTAGCCTTTATAATATAACGGTCTGCCGTTGAGCACTTCGCGTATGAGCCGGGCCGGAATGGCCGACGTTTGTACGGGTTCTTCAGTGGTTATCATGGCGTAGTGATCTGTTCGCGTTTAAACTTTCGGCCAGCTTCCAGGCCTTTCGGCATCCAGACGGTGGCCACGTTCATCACTTTGGGCGCTACGGGCCGCAGCAGGGGGTACATGAAACTGTCGCGGGCCTGATTAGCAGGCATTTTGACGTTCATAAAACTAAACAGCCAGAGAATCACACTAATTCCAAACACCCAGGTGAATATGCCCACCGCCGCCCCCGCCACACTGTCAAACGTACCCAGCAGGGTATATTTCAGCGACCGGCGCAGGGCAAACCCCATGCGGTTGATCATGAACACAACGGGGAAAAAGATGATGGAGAACCCCAGCCACGGCAAAAACTTCCGCGCCAGTTCGCGACTGATGTAGGGAGCCAGCAGGTCAATCCCGAATTGCAGAAATTTGAAGCCCACAATGAGCGCGATGACAAACGCAATAATGGCCACAATCTCCACCAGCAACCCCTTTCGGTAGCCGTTATACGCCCCCCACGCCAGGGGTATCAAGATGAGAATATCGAGAGTGACCATAGGATTGAATGGAGAATGAAGAATGTAAAATGGCTTCGCGCATTACATTCTAAAGCGCGAAGCCATTTTACATTCTTCATTCTCCATTCTTCATTTTACATTTCTCATTATAATAAACTTTTCACCATAGCCGAGATGGATTTGCCATCGGCTTGTCCGGCGAGCGCTTTATTGGCGGCACCCATCACCTTGCCCATATCGCCGGGGCCGGTGGCGCCTACCTGCGCGATCACGGCCTGCACCGCCGAGCGGAGTTCGTCTTCTGAAAGCTGCTTGGGCAGATACTTTTCAATCACGGCAATTTCAGCTTCTTCTGTGGCCAGCAAGTCTTCGCGGCCCTGCTGCCGGTAAATATCGGCCGAATCTTTGCGCTGCTTCACGGCTTTTGAAAGGAGTTTGATCTCGTCTTCGGGTTTGAGGTCGCCGCCGGTGGCCCCTTCTTTAGTTTCTTCGAGCAGGATCATAGACTTCACGGCCCGCAACGCCCGCAGGCGGTCCTGATCTCTGGCCTTCATGGCCTCCTTCACATCGGCGTCGATTTGTGCTTTTAATGACATGGATTGTAGAATAAGTGATTGGAAAGCGAAGTTACCGCTTCTCGTAAACCTACAAGGTTTTTAAAACCTTATAGGTTTGCCCGTCGAACGTCATTGACCAGATTATGCGCCCGGCGCGTGGTTTCGGGAATCCGGTAGCCACCATCGCAACGCAGCATGAGGTCGATACCGGTCTGTAAATCAATGAGATGACCGGGTGAGACGTAAACGGGATTGACCTTGTTTTTAGTCCGAAGTGCCGCGCCAATAACCTCGCCCCGGTGCATCATTGGCGACCACGAGCCACGCTCTAAGGCTGGCTCTTCATACCGCCCCACCAGCACCGATTTGCCACAGCCCAATGTGGGTCGGTCCAGCAGCAGGCCCGCGTGCGAGGCAATACCCAGTCGGCGGGGGTGGGCAATGCCGTGGCCGTCGAATACCACTACGTCGGGCAGGATGGTCAGCTTGGCCCAAGCCTCAAGCAGGGCGGGTATCTCGCGAAACGACAGCAGGCCAGGTACGTAGGGAAACGACGTGGTGGTGATGGCCGTGGCTTCGGCGATGGTTTCGAGTGTGTCGAGCCGCAGCACGACAATACCGGCGTAGACGGTCTCTTCAAACTTGTTGAACGAAATATCGCAGCCCGCAATGGTCTCGGCAGGCCGGTCCAGGGGTTGAATGCGTATCTGATTGCGCAGTTGCTGTTGCAGCGTAACCGCCGCTTCGGGGCTATCGGGCCAGGGGTGTATAATGTTCAAGGTCTGATGTTTAAGGTTTAAAGTTGCCGTACCGGAATGCTGGTGGGGCGGCAACTTTAAACCTTAAACATTAGACTTTAAACTCTGTTCACTCCGGCTATTTCCAGCACCAGATCGGCACCGAATAGGCCGGCGGGGGTCTGAAAACCGGGCCGGGCTTGTCCCTGAAGCACTTTTTGGGTGATCAGCAACGAAGCCAGCACGGTCATGTCATATCCGTCGGGACCAAAGAGCCGCGCTTCGACAGATTGTCCGGCGGCGTTGCAGGCGCGGCCCCACACCTGTGTACTGGCGCGGCTGCGTTTGGTTGCGTTGGGGCCGGTGATGCGCCTCGTAATCTGCTGTTGAACAAACCGTTGCACCCATTTTTGGCGCAGTAACCAACCCAGGTAATTTCCCGCCCGCGCAAACCGGATGGCCATGGGTTCGGCAGCCATAAACGTCTCAATATTGGGGATGCTCGTGGTATAGTAAGCCGTCGATACGTCGCCCCAAGGAATGCTCATACAGGGCAAAGTCTGTTCATTTAGAAACTTAACAGTCAAGACCTTATGTGCATAATCAACAGTTTTTAGTTTGCCATTTTCGCGCACGAGTCCGCCCTGCCCCAGGCCGTCGGCGGCGGTTTGGGCGGTGCCGTGGCTCACCGCGCCGCCGTCATTGGCAAAGGCCAGTTGCAGGTGCGTGGCATCGGGCAGTTGGTCTTTCAGGTAGCGGGCTATACAATCGGTTGGTACCACGTCGAACCCCACACCCGACATAAGCATGACGCCTGCCCGTTTGGCTTCGGCGTCCAGGGCCGCACCCTGCTCGAAGACGGCTATTTCGCCCGTAATATCCAGGTAATGAACGCCGTTGCGCAGGCAGGCCTGTTGCATGGGCAAGGCTGTTTTGGAGAATGGCCCCGCGCAGTGCAACACCACCGCAACACCCTGCAACGCGGCACCCAGCGCCACGCTGTCGGCAAGGTCGGCCACGCGGTAAGCGAAGCCATACTGGCCGGCCAGCGGGCGGAGCTTTGTTTCGTCGCGGCCACATAAGATGGGTGTCAGGCCAAACTGGGCTACTTTTTCCAGTATCAGGCGGGCGGTATAGCCGTTGGCTCCGTAGAGCAGAAAGGTGTTGGGTGGGTTCATTTGAGCCGGTTTAACCAGCTAAAGATACCAGCCGCCGTTAGCCCGCCAACCACATACCAGGCCACCGTCATGGAAGCCGTAGCCGCCGTGCGACGAACGGGGGCATCGCCCAGCCCCAGCGGCCCGGCTAGGGTAACGGCACCCGCACCGGCCAGCGCACCCAGCACAGCGCCAAGGGGCAGAATAGCCGGCGGTTTCGCCAACCCTATCAGGCTATAATACAGGGTGTTAGACAGCAGATCGCCCGCCATAGCCGTGGCATAAAGCGCGTTGCCGGTGGGCGTGGGCAGGCCGGTGGCTTTCGTGATTTTCACAACACCACGTTCGCCCAGTTTCTGCACATGAGGGGCTTTTGGCTCCAGTTGCCGAACGGTTTCGTGGAGGGCGTTGAGCGCCACGGCCCCGGCAAGGCCGCTGAGAAATGATCTGGCTATAGTATCCATATCGCTGAGTCCGTTGTTTAGTTAGGAGGTAAACTATAATTGGCCTTGAAAGGATATGATGAATAGTGCCTATGCTACTGTTGGAAGCGAGGGAGCTTTTTTCAAACAGACGTTATTCTCTATGAAAACCAGTGCTTTAAACAGTACTGAAAACGTTGTTTACGTTTGCTAGACCTTGTTTATGTTTGCTTACCTTTTGCTTACCTTTGTTTAGCTTTGTCTTAGGCACTTCGCAGAGAAGTACCTGAAAACCAAGCAAAAGCCCCCTGTCGGCAAAACAGAGGGCTTTCGGTACGCGTTGGACTACTTAGTCATGCCGATGCCAAGACATCAACATTGAAAAAGCGGTCCGAACCAGCGTCCCTATCGTAGAGATCAGGTGCTGGTTCTGTTTGAGGAAGCGTGAAATTTGCTGTTTCACGCCTCGTCTCGGTTCTCTCTGCATGGTGGTACATGTTTTGAGTGCCAAACAATCCGTGCGCTCCGCGCACGACAACGGGAGCAAGGGTCTGTTCCACCAGACCTTACACTCCGAAAGTTACTTTTTTCTGTATAGATTATCGAAGCCCAACCCCACTCGGTTGGGCTTCGGTGTTTAAAATCTGTCAACTGATGTACCACACCAGCAATTGCTTCTCTGCTGGATTTAATGCCAGTGATAGCAAGTCATTGAAAAGTATACGTCTGCCTGCCTGCTCTTTTCTCACTATGCTAACACCTCGCCCTACCCGCCGCCAAACCCTTGCTGCGCTTACCGCCTTACCTGCCGTTTTAGGTACGAAAGTCGCCTTCGCTCAGCCTGTTGAGCCTCCGAAAGCAGCGCCATTCACCGTCTGCCTGAACATGAGCACAATCATGGGTCAGAAACTGGGCTTCATGGGTGAGCTGGAAACGGCCGCCAAAGCCGGATTCCGGTCGGTAGAGGTGTGGGTGGGCACGATGCAGACCTACCTGAAAACAAACACCCCCGCCGAAGCCCGCCGCCGCATCGCTGACCTGGGCCTTACCATCGAAAACGCCATTGGCTTTGCTCCCTGGATCATCGACGATGCCGCCGCCCGCCAGAAAGGCCTCGACCAGATGAAAGTCGAAATGGAGCAGCTTGCGCAGCTTGGCTGCAAACGTGTGGCGGCCCCGCCCGTGGGGGCGCAACAGGCCGACGCCCCCGTGCTTGACCTGCACCGCATTGCCGAACGCTACCGGGCACTGCTGGAACTGGGCGCACAAACAGGCGTTACCCCGCTGCTGGAGTTGTGGGGCTTCGCCAAAAACCTCAACCGGCTCTCCGACGTGCTCTTTGTAGCCGCCGAAGCCAACCTTCCCAACGCCCGGCTGCTGCTCGACGTGTATCACCTCTACAAAGGCGGCTCGGGCATTACGGCACTGCCGTTGGTGGGCAAACCGGCCATCGAGGTATTCCACGTGAATGACTACCCCGCCAACCTGCCCGCCGCCCAGATCACCGATGCCGACCGGATCTACCCCGGCGACGGCGTGGCTCCTCTGCGCGAGACACTGACCATGATCAAAAACCCCGACCGGCCCGTGGTGCTTTCGTTTGAGGTATTCAACAAATCCTACTACGCCCAACCCGCCGATCAGGTGGCCAAAACGGCCTTTCAGAAAATGCAGGCATTAGCAATGAGCGTTAAGTGATAAGCGGTAAATACGAACCGGCTGAAGCCAACGGTAGTTATGCGAATGCCGCACTTACCACTTACCGCTCATCACTCATCGCTCAAAAAATGACCCGCCTGTCTGTCAACATCAATAAAATAGCCACCATCCGGAATGCGCGGGGGGGCAACAACCCGAACCTAGTGCAGGTGGCGCTCGACTGTGAGCGTTTTGGTGCTCAGGGCATTACTGTTCACCCCCGCCCCGACGAGCGGCATATTCGCTACCAGGACGTGCTGGATTTACACGAGGTGGTCACTACCGAATTCAACATTGAAGGCAACCCTGACGACCGGTTTATAGAGCTGGTGCGCCGTGTGAAACCCGCGCAGGTTACGCTCGTGCCCGACGCCCCCGACGCTATTACGTCTAACGCCGGATGGGACACCATTCGCCACGCCGATCATTTGCGGAGGCTAATCGATACTTTCAAGGCCGATGGTATCCGGGTGTCTATTTTTGTCGATGCCGATGCGCGAATGGTGGAAGGCGCCAAAGCCGTGGGCACCGACCGCATTGAGCTTTACACCGAACCCTACGCCACCCACTACCCCACCGACCCCGCCGCCGCCGTGGTTGACTTCATAAAAGCGGCTCAGAAAGCACAGGAGCTGGGTTTAGGTCTTAACGCAGGGCATGACCTGAGTCTGGAAAACCTTCGTTTTTTTGCCGAAAAAGTCCCCAGTCTTCTCGAAGTATCCATCGGTCACGCCCTCATCTGCGATGCGCTTTACTTTGGGCTGGAGAACACGATCCAGATGTACCGGCGGGAGTTGACCTAGCTGACCATGCACCCATTTCGCCAATTTATCGAGACCTACGTGCCGCTCCCCGAAGCTGACTGGGCGCGAATAGAGGTGTGCATTGACCGGCACGAAGTGGCTAAAAGCACCTTGATTTTGAGTGAGGGCACCGTTTGTCGACACCTCTATTTTCTGGAAAGCGGTCTGTTGCGCTTTTTTATCCTGAAAGATGGCGAGGAGGTTACGAAGTATTTCACCGACGTACCTTACGTGTTCACGTCGCAAAAGAGTTTTACGACTCAGCAACCCGCCAAAGAGAGTATTGATACGCTGGAAGCCAGTGTGTTGTGGCGGATGACATACACCGACGCGTTTGCACTGCTGAGCCTGGAGTCATGGAGCACGTTTATCCGGTTACTGATTCAGGAAGTGCAACAGTACACCGAAGAAATTCTGGAAGCCTTACAGACCGAAACAGCAGAAAACCGTTACCGCAACCTGCTCAGTAGCCAACCTGCCCTGGTGCGGCGGGTGCCACTGAAACACCTGGCCTCCTACCTGGGCATTGCGCAGCAGTCGCTAAGCCGGATTCGAAGAAAAATTTGGTAGCCCCTTTCGAAGTTAACATAGGTGCAGTGTTTGGGCAATTGGGCGGCTGACTTTTGTAGCTCAATCGCCACGTACTTATGCAGCACCTTATCAGCACACTAACCATTGCTCTCCTAACCGTCTCGTGGGCCAATGGGCAGAAGTTACCTACCAACACGCACTTCAGCCATGCGCTCGAAACCACGGCCCTACCCGATACGATCTGGCAGTTGTGGACCGATGTTCCCAACTGGAAGTTATGGGATGACGGCCTGAAATCTGCCGTCCTCAACGGTCCGTTTGCTATTGGCAGCACGGGTATACTCCTGCCTGATAAGGGACCGAAAGCCCATTTCAAGCTAACTGAGGTGGTTCCGGGCGTCTCATACACCTTCCGCACAAAGCTGCCGCTGGGCGCTTTGTTTGTGAAGCGATACCTGACAAGCCAGTCGGGCAGGACTACGTTTACGCATGAAGTCTGGTTTACGGGTTTGACCAAAGGGCTGTTTGGCCGTGCGCTGGGTCGCCGTTATCGGGCCATTTTGCCAACCGCCATGACCAAGATTAAAACCCTGGCCGAGTCATGAAATGGGCACTATTAGGGCTACTTTGTGCCGCACCAGAGGCAGGCCTGACGCAGTCAACGCCGGTCATCACGGTTCGGCTAAGTGTGCTGCTAGTGCCGATTACGCCACTGGTCAGTATCGAATGCCGCACGGTAGGTCGCTTCACGCTACAGAGCGAAACAAATTTCCAGCATACGCATGGCCTGAATCTGAAATATTATACCCAAACACCCCTAGCCGGGCCTTATGCATTCGTCGGGTCGGCGTTGGTGAGCAGTGCCCTGCTTCGGCGCGACGGGGCGGGTACGTGGTTACCCTATGCCGGTGGCGGCTACGCGCACGTGTTTGGCTCAGACTGGGTGTTTGACGGGCGTCTGGGCGTGGGGCCAACTCTCAATGCAGACAAAAACAGTGTTTATCCAGTAATTAAGGTGGGCGTTGGCAAACGCTTTTAGCAGTATGATCTACCTGTATTTCGCTAACGTCATTGTGGCTGGCTGGATCAGCCTAACCAGTTTGTTTGCCCCCCGAACGGCACTGACCACCGTATTTACCAATGATCTGGCTTATTCCGAAGCCATCCGGCTGGTTGGGGCGTTGTGGGGAGCTATTTTCGTGCTGTCGGCGCTGGGGCTGTTTTATCCCGGACAAATGAGCCTGGTACTGTTGTTTCAACTCATCTACAAGTCGACCTGGCTAGTGGTGGTGGCGCTGCCCGCCCTACTCAGGCATCAGCCTTACCCCAAATCCATGGCCTTGTTTTTTTTGGTGTGGGTCTTGGTCTTACCCTTCGTGATCCCGTGGGCGACCTTGTTTGATTGATGAGTGCGCAAAGCCGTACCTTTACTCTATGCCCCTCTCCGTCCCCGATTTCCTGGCCCAATCTGAAAACTTGCCCATTATTGATGTCCGGTCGCCGGGGGAGTTTGGACATGCGCACATGCCGGGGGCGGTGAGTATGCCCCTGTTTGATGATGCAGAGCGGGCGCTGGTGGGTACTAAATACAAGCAGGCCGGAAAAGATCATGCCGTGCTGCTGGGGCTGGATATGGTGGGGCCAAAGATGTCCCATTTTGTGCGGGCGGCTAAAAAGCTGAATCCCCAGGGCAAGCAGGTGCTGGTGCACTGCTGGCGCGGAGGCATGCGGTCAGGCTCGATGGCCTGGCTGTTCAACACCGCCGGTGTGCAGGCCGACACGCTGATAGGCGGCTACAAAGCCTACCGGAACACCGTGCTGGCGGGCCTCGCCGAACCGCGTAATCTGATCATCCTGGGCGGAAAAACGGGGTCTGGCAAAACCGACATTTTGAAAGAATTAGCCGCACAGGGCGAGCAAATCATTGATCTTGAAGGACTTGCGCACCACAAAGGCTCATCGTACGGAGCCATCGGGCAGTTGCCGCAGCCATCGAGCGAGATGTTTGAGAACTTGATTTATGACAAATGGCGGCGGCTGGACCCTACCCAACGTATCTGGCTTGAAGACGAAAGTCGTAACGTGGGTAGCTGCTTTGTTGCCCCGCCGCTGTGGACCCAAATGCGGGCCGCGCCGGTGGCCTTCGTTGACGTGCCCAAGGCCGTGCGGGTAGAGCGCCTTGTGCGCGAGTACACCGGCATTGACCACGCGCTACTGGTAGAAGCTACCGAGCGGATCAAGAAACGGCTGGGTGGGCAGGCTACCAAAGATTGTCTGGCAGCGCTGGAACAGCAGGATTACGCCACGGTGGCTAACCTCACCCTCGATTATTACGACAAGGCCTACCTCTACGGCCTCAGCCTGCGCGATCAAACCAACGTGTATCCTATTGATATTCAACGCGATACCCCCGCAGAAACGGCTACGCAATTGATTGCCTGGGCAGATGAAATGTAAACTAAAGTCGAGAACGCCTAGACAGTAAAAGGCGTTTTTTTATAGACTTTCTGCATCGGCAGTTCCCATTCCCCCAGCCGAACAACGTCGGTGATAGACCGGTAGTCGGTATCGACCCACTGATCGGGCTGGGTGGTACGGGAGTAAACGCGGGCGAAAACGGCCTCCTGACTCACAAACAGAATGTGTTGTAGCGACGGAATAAGTCTGTATTGGTCCAGCTTATCCGATTGGTCATATGCTTTGGTGCTCTTCGATAGTACCTCCACCACAATCTCCGGGTTCTTGATCCGCGCCGTAGATACCCGCCCACTTGGCAACGTTACATACTCCGACGGCCCACGTACAACAGACAAATCAGCATTGAATTCAGCTTCGCCTTCAATGATGCAAATTTTCACGCTGCTGCCCAACACCCGGTAATCGGGTTGATCGTCGAACAGGTTAGTGAAGATAGTAATCAACTGTGCAATAAGCTGTTCGTGCAAATCGGTTGCCTGACTCATGGAGATGATTTCACCGTTTAGGAATTCAATATTGTAGGGAATCTCCTCAGCCAACTCCACGTACTCCTCCCAAGTCGCCGACACACGCAATTCATCCTTGGCCGCGTCGCGTTCGGCCAGGGTCATTGGCAATTGAATCGTAGTTGCTTCCATAGCAGGTCTCTTTTCACCAAAAATACACGATTTACTTAGAGCTTTTTTGCATTGAAATGGCGGATTACCTCACGCTTGGGAAAGGCCAGCCGCCACACCGCCAACGGGGTTTTCTGATCACCAAAGCACTGCTGGCAAAATGCGCTGTTAGCCGGCACGGCATTGTTGTAGACAAAGAGTGTATCGCCAACCCGCTGAATGTTGCTGGTTTGCGGTTGGTTATTTTCGGCATTGTACGCATAGGCGTCCAGCACCTCGCGTTCTTTCTTCGCCAATGTCAAGTTCTGCACATCTGCGGCAGTCAACAAACTGATAGTCATGCCATAACGTCTGGCTACCGCCTGCGTTTTCGGCAAATTCCGAATGTCGCAGGCGGCTTCTTTCGTTACGTTTTTGTCCTTTAAACTGGCAAGTTTGGTGGCAGCCTCTTTCTCGGCAATGGCCACAATCTGTTCACCCCAACTGTTTACCGCCTCGCTTAAATCGGCATCGGTCACGCGCTTGATGCGCATGTCGGCCATCTGTTGCTTCAGCTTGTCAGACTGTTGCAGGCGTTCGGAGTTGCACGAGAAAATGGAGGAGAGGAGGAACGGAAGAACGGAGGAAAGAAGCAACGTGCGCAGCATAATACATGAGGTGTTTTAGTAAAAACACTGGTCAACGCGCTTGGGTTGCACTAATGGCACCGTCTATTCTACAACAAGTTCAGCCGATAGCGTAGCATGGTCTGTGCCAGGAGGGCGAATTTCTGCGGGTCGGGTACCCGGACACGCTCCTGCTGGATGCGCGAGGCAGGCAGATTTTTGATCTTGCAGAATAGCTTCAGGTAATACGTATAAGCCAGGTGAACGCCCATTTTAGCTCCACGAGGCAAGGCCAGAATACCCTGATACGCATCGTCGAAGTCGCGCTGAATGTCGTCTTCGATCAACGCTTTGGCGTCGCGGGTGAAGTCGGTGAAGTCTACGCCGGGAAAATAAGTGCGGCCCCGCTCCTGGTAGTCACTCTTGATGTCGCGGAGGAAGTTTACCTTCTGAAATGCCGAACCCAGTTTGCGGGCAGGCTCACGCAGGCGATCATACTCGGCGGCGTCACCTTCGCAGAACACCCGCAGGCACATTAGCCCCACCACTTCTGCTGAGCCGTAGATATAGTCTGAATAACCCGCCTCGTCGTAGTCAGAGCGTTGCAGATCCATTTCCATGCTCCGCAAAAACGCGTCGATTAGTGCCCGCTCAATGTTGTATTGCCGCACCACCAGTTGAAACGAATGCAGCACCGGGTTCAGGCTGATACCCTCTTCGATAGCCAGGTAGGTGTCGGCCCGAAACCGATCCAGCAACGCCTGCTTATCGAAGTCATGAAACGTATCTACGATCTCGTCGGCGTACCGTACGAAGCCATAGATGGCGTAGATAGGCAGGTGATATTTTTTATCTAACGTCTTGATTCCCAGCGTAAAAGACGTACTATAGCGTTCAGTGATGAGTTTGCTACATTCCAGCGCGGTCTGGTTGAATAAGGCTAACATACAGGGCTACGGTTAGGAAAGGGTTAGGTACGTACGCAAAAGGCTACGCATCGGCGCAACGGTGGCTACACAGAAAATTCTTTCGCTACTTCGTCGGCAACGACCAGTCCAGAGATCAGCGACGGCGGAACACCCGGTCCCGGAACGGTAAGCTGACCAGTATAGAACAGGTTACGCACTTTTTTGTTTTTAAGGGTTGGTTTCAGGATTGCGGTCTGCATCAGCGTGTTGGCCAAGCCGTAGGCATTACCACGGAAGGCATTATAATCGGCTTTGAAATCGCGGTGGGCGTAGCTGCGTTTGTAGATCACATGGTCGCGGATGTTTTCGCCCACGTAGGCCTCCAGCCGCTGCATGATCAGGTGGTAGTAGCGTTCGCGAGTGGCCTCGTCGTCGGTAAGGTCGGGCGCTACGGGTATAAGCAGAAACAGGTTTTCCATACCTGCCGGGGCCACGCTGGGGTCGGTCTTCGAGGGGGCCGAGGCATAGAACAGGGGCTTACTAGGCCATTTCGGCGTTTCGTAAATCTCCTGGGCATGCAGCCCAAAATCTTCGTCGAAAAACAGGTTATGGTGTTCCAGCTTCGGAATGCGCTTATTTACGCCCAAATAAAACAGCAACGACGACGGAGCCATCACGCGCTTAGCCCAATATTCATCGGAATAGTTACGTTCACTGGGGGCTACCAGACTGGTTTCTACGTGGTTATAGTCGGCACTGGCTACCACTACGTCGGCCTCAAACACGCCTTGGGTGGTATGAACGCGTTTGGCCGTATCGCCCACCGTTTCAATGCGTTGCACGGTCTGGTTGAGCAGGATTTTGACGCCTTTCTCCTGGGCCAGGGCCACCATACCCTCGATGATCTTGTGCATCCCGCCCATGGGATACCAGGTGCCGCCCACCATTTCGGCATAGTTCATCATACTGTACATGGCCGGGGTATTCTGGGGCGTGGCACCCAAAAACAGAATCGGAAACTCGATCAGTTGCAGCAGCCGTGGGTGCGTGAAAAACTTGCGGGCGTGGCTGGCGAAGGACTGAAACACGTCGAGCCGGGTAACGTCGTAGAGCAACTTAATGCTCATAAACTCGGTGACGGACCGGCTGGGTTTCCACACAAAATTGTTGATGCCCACATCGTACTTGTAGAATGCCTGCCGCAGAAATTCAGTTAGCCGCGCCCCGCTGCCGGGTTCGATACTGTCGAAAAGGGCCTTTAGTTCATCCAGGTTGGCGGGCATGTCAACAGCCTCGGTAGGACTGAATACCACTTTATACGATGGGTTGAGCCGGACCAGGTTGTAATAATCGGCGGGGGTTTTACCAAAACGGGCAAAATAGGTCTCGAACACGTCGGGCATCCAGTACCAGCTGGGACCCATGTCATAGGTGAAACCCTCGGCCCGGAATAGCCGCGCCCGGCCACCGGGCATCTCATTTTTTTCTAGAATCGTGACGTCGTAGCCTTTGTGGGCCAGACTCGTGGCAACAGACAGTCCGGAAAAGCCGGACCCGATTACCGCAACGCGTTGGGGCATAAAAACTGGTTCAAAGTTTAACACGGTCCGCCGCTGCGGTCCAATGTTTAAAGTTTTGCTACAATATCACTCCGCCTGTTTAGCAGTGCAACTTTAGACATTAAACTTTAAACGTTGGACATGGATATAAGCACAAAAAAAGTTAGACGCAGGGCATCTAACTTTTCGGAACCTTCCTCTTTTTTAACCAAAAACTACTCAAAATATGGAAGTGGGGTAGTTATGCCCCAGTGATGAAGCGTAGCTACGACACTACGAAGCGAAGTGGGCATATACGTGCAACTTCGTTTTTAATTCTTTCCGCGCAATGTGGATGCGGTTTTTTACCGTCCCGATGGGAATATCCAGTTTAGCGGCAATTTCATGGTATTTAAAACCCCGGAAGTGCATCATAAACGGTGTCCGGTAGGTGTCATCAAGGTTGTTTACGGCACGAGCAATATCTTCCTGCGCAAATGACGAATAGGCCAGGTTGTCTGTGCTGCTATCTGTCGAATTGATGTAATGCAGGTTATCAGTTGTATCAATGAAGGTGTTTTTACGCACCATACGCTGATAGTTTGTAATGAACGTATTTTTCATAATTGTATACAACCATGCTTTAAGATTTGTACCATCGGTATACTTATCACGGTTGGTGTAGGCTTTCAAAAGGGTATCCTGCAACAAATCGTTGGCATCTTCATTGTCTTTCGTTAGACGAAGCGCGAAAGGACGCAATGACTTTGAAACTTTGCCAATATGGTTGGTGAATTCGAGCGCTGTCATGATTACGAAAAGTTT
This sequence comes from Fibrella aquatilis, assembly GCF_017353255.1. Taxonomy (GTDB): domain Bacteria; phylum Bacteroidota; class Bacteroidia; order Cytophagales; family Spirosomataceae; genus Fibrella; species Fibrella aquatilis. The sequence continues at coordinate 18,458 of NZ_JAFMYU010000032.1, forward strand.
TTTGTTGAATCAATCTTGCTTACCCTTAGACAATTACTTGACCAGACTTTTCGATCACTGACTAAGGCTAACAAAGTTTAGGTTAATACACTCAAAACCAGTCATTTAAAATACCCAAGCTACTCCGTGCCACTATGGGTAGATGCTCACTTTAAGCACCATATGGGTAGATATTTCCCCACTTTGTGGAATTGGCCGTGTGTATTTTGTTGAACAATTCTACGGCATAAGTTCAACAAAAAAAATTATTTACAAAAAATTTTTCACAAAACAGTCCTATTGGCTCAGAATCGCGTTAACTTCTTGTTGCAACTTTGTTGCGAGAACGTATTCAGCGTTGGCTTACCCCGTTGATGAGACCTAGTTTACTTTCAATCACCTATAGCCTAATCGTCTTGTTGCTGGCATTGGGGAGCTATCTCCCCTCTCAGGCGCAGTCGGGCGCTTGCCGTTGTTTTGTAAAAGGCGTAGTACTTGACCGCGAAACGCGCCAGCCCATTCCGGGCGCAACCCTGCTCATTAAAGAAACAGGGCAAGGGGTAATAGCCGACGGTCAGGGGGCCTATCGGTTCGAGCATCTCTGCGAAGGCACTTACACCCTTATTGGTCACATTGTGGGCTATGCCGAAACACGTCAGCCAGTTGTTCTACGCCACCAGGGCGACGAAGCTGAGCAGGATATCATGTTGGGTGAAGAAGTACAGCACCTGCAAAACGTGAATGTGTCGGCCCAAAAAACGGACGCGCTGAGTAGTCAGGCTGTTGTGGCTATTCAAGGCCGAACGCTCGATCAGGCACGTGGACAAACTCTGGGTGATCTCTTGAAAACACTCACGGGCGTGACCACCCTGCAAACGGGGTCATCGGTAGTGAAGCCGGTTATTCACGGCATGCACAGCAACCGAGTGCTGATCCTGAACAATGGCATCAGGCAGGAGGGGCAGCAGTGGGGGTCGGAACATGGGCCGGAGATTGATCCGTTTGTGGCTAGCCGGGTGTCGGTGATCAAGGGCGCAGCGGGGGTGCGCTATGGGTCAGACGCCATTGGCGGTGTGATTCTGGTCGAGCCTGCGCTACTGCCCACGGCCGGGCCCGTACAGGGGCAGGTGAACCTGATGGGGTTCAGCAATGGGCGGCAGGGCGTGGCCTCGGCCCAGGTAGAAGGCGTTTTTGGCCCGACCCTGCCCGGCGGCACAACCCGGTTTGGGTGGCGGTTGCAGGGCACGCTGAGAGCCGGTGGCAACCAGCAAACGCCGACGTATTATGTAGACAACACGGGCATCCGCGAAGAAAATGGCTCGGCGGCGCTGGCTTACCGGGGCAACGGCTGGCAGACGGAGGTGTTTTATAGCCGTTTCCAGAGCAAAATCGGCATTTTCACGGGATCGCACATTGGTAGCCTGGCCGACCTGCAACAGGTGCTGCAATCGGGTGAACCGCTGGTGAAAACGGGCTTTCGCTATGATATTGGTCGACCTTACCAGCAGATACAGCACGACCTACTGAAGTGGCGGACGGCCTACAAAACCGCTGCTGGCACCGACTGGAACCTGACCCTGGCTCGCCAAACCGACGACCGCATGGAGTATGACCTGCACCGCCCCCGCAACGACTCCCTGGCCGCGCTCGATTTACCCGAACTGCGTTTTCAGCTCACCACCTACACAGCCGATCTGGTACGAACGTCGCGGCAGCGGGGCAATTGGAGCCACACGGCGGGCCTGAGCGGTCTGTTCCAATACAATATTATGGCGGGCCGACCGCTGATTCCCAATTTCCAGACCTATACGGTGGGGGTGTTTGTGATTGAAAAGCTCCGTCAGCAGCAGTGGGAATATGAGCTTGGCCTGCGCTACGACTGGCGGCGGATGCAGATATACCGGTATGTGGGCAAGGTGTATGACGACCCCGTTTTTCGGTTTGCCAACCCCTCTGGCACATTTGGTATCACCCGGTACCACAACGACCACTGGACCACCCGCCTGAACTTAGGCACGGCCTGGCGGGCACCCAACATCAGCGAATTATTCAGCGACGGGGTGCACCACGGCGCGGCCGCCTACGAACAGGGCGACGTTAGCCTGCACCCGGAAACGAATTTTAGCACCAGCCTGAGCACCGAATGGCACAGCGCCCGGTGGCAGGTGGACCTTGATCTGTACTACAACTATATCCAGAACTACATTTACCTGAAACCCCAGGCGGCACCCATCCTGACGGTTCGGGGGGCATTTCCGTTTTTCAAATACACCCAGACCGATGCCATTTACACCGGTTTCGACGCTACGCTCAACTGGCGGATGGGCATGCGCTGGCAGTGGACCACCAAACCGTCGTACCTCTACGTGCAGGACACTCAGCAGCAACAGCCGCTGGTGATGATTCCGCCCAACCGCTGGGAAAACACCCTCCGGTATGACCTGCTGCGCAGCGAAGCCACCCTGGGCCACTGGCGCAACTCATTTGTGAGCGTGGGGAATCTACTGGTCGATCAGCAGCGGCGCGTACCAGCCAACAGCGATTTCGCCCCGCCCCCACCTGCCTATTCGCTTTGGAATGTGGCTGTGGGTGGTCTGTGGGCTATTTCCGACAAGCAGAGTGTTGACATCAGCCTTTCGGCTACCAACCTCTTCGACGTTCAATACCGCGACTACATGAACCGCTTCCGCTATTATACCAACGACCTGGGCCGCAACGTGTCGCTGCGGCTGAAATGGCTTTTTTAATCAGAAGACTTCATTTGCTTTCGTCGCGCAGGGCACGCCGTTTGGTGCCGTAAATAGGGCTGTCGAGGGTTCGGCTGTAGCGCGTGACGGTTTGTTGAACCGTGTAGGGTTGGCCGTTTACCGCGTAGGTCTGCGCAACCACATCTTGGTATTCAACCACGTCGGCTATGCGAATGACCTGATAAAAAGTGGCCCGATAGCGACGCCACACTTTGCCATTTTTGTCGGAATAGCCCCAAACCGTGTTTTTAGGAATGCGCACCACGCTGCCATCCTGCTTCTTGATGACAATCTTTCGGGACAACCACCCGGCGGCTCGAATACGCTTGATGGTGGTGTCGGGGGCGGTAGCGGGGTCATTCAGGGCTGCGCTACTAGTAAGCAAGCGGTTGGGTTGCACTCGCAGGGGCTGGTATTTGGCCGAGCAGGCCGATATTAATACCGCAAAAAGAAGCAAGAAGATGCGCATAAAGGTGTCGGGTGAGGATTGCTACACAAAAGTTAAGTAAAATGAATCGACATTTCATCAAGTCAATCTGTTTCCTTTCATGATACCAACCCTACGCCTACTGACCACGACCGACCTGCCTGCTTATCGCGCCCTCCTCCTACCCGGCCTTGTGGCTGATGCCGACAGTTTTCGTATTGCCCCGCCCGACGAAGAGAACGCCTCATTTCCCACGCGGGGCGAACCTGACAGTTTCACGCTGGGGGCGTATTTGGGTGAACAACTGGCGGGCGTCGTCTCGTTTCAGCGCGAGGGTCAGGACCGGGTCAAGCTGCGGCATAAGGGGCTGTTGTTTCGTATGTATGTCGCGCCTGAGTGCCGGGGCCGGGGAATTGCCGGGCTGCTGATACAAGGCCTGATTGACCGGGCACGAAACCTGGGCGACATTGAGCAAATCAACCTGACGGTAGTACATACCAACCCAGCCAAACGTCTCTACGAACGCTTTGGATTCCAGTCATTTTCGCTGGAAAAGCGGGCCATAAAATGGCAGGGAAATTACGTTGATGAAGAAACGATGGTGTTGTTTCTCTGATGGTTAATTCACCGTACCTTCCACATCAAACGGGTGAGCATCGGAAACGGACAGGTGCTGGAACCCCCGCAGCCGGTAGTGCCGAACACCCCAACCGCCGGACTTAACCGGACCACTTTCCAATAAAATATGCCGTTCTGATTCGTAGAGGAAGTTTTTGGTGACCAGTACGGCTTCAATCTGCCGGGGCTGGCGCGTGGCAGAATCGAGTTGCACGGTCAATGAACGCACAGTCAAATTCTTTTCCGACGGCTTCAGCGTGTATCGGTACGTGAGCGAATCGGGGCGGGCAATGGTGTAACTTTGGCGCAGGGCGGGCTTATTGATGTCGGCCTGGGTGAACAGTTCCAATTCACGTTTCCAGTTGACAGTACGGGAGGTCAGTTGCTGAGTTTTAGCACCCATCTGCGCCTGCTTGCTCACCATCGGCTTTGTTTTCGACAGCGCCTCAATTTGTCCTTTCACATACCCCAGCACATCGTAATAGACAGGGGCGGTTTGCTGCCTAGCCGTATTGTCGCAGGCAGAGAAAGTTACCAGAAGTAGAAGGCTAAGAACGTATTTCATAAATAAAAATCGCCCCAGATTGCGTAGACCGAACCCGGTGGGTCAGGGCGCGTTGTGAGTAGCACGTCGCTGGTTTGGCAACAGCAATGAAGCGTGAGTCGTTCGGCGTCAGCGCACAGCAAAACCCGTATGTGCCCGAAGTTCTTCTGGCTGAAAGGCTAGCACGATATCTTCTTTGGGCACACCTGCCTCTACCAGCTCATCGGCGATAGGCCGGTCAGTACCGTCGTACTCAATCCAGATTTTGTTATTTCTGATTTCTACGTGAATGGAAGGGCCAAATATTCTTGTCTTTCCCCGCCATCCCATACGAATGACCTGGTAACGATCATGCTCTTCATCAATGACCAGCTCCCTTACAATTTGGTCTGTTGCAGGCGATGAGCCACTGATATACCAGGGCAACGTTGACTTTATTGCCTGTCTGTACTGTGCCAGTTTATCCATTGCGAAATCTGTTTAGCCTCGACATCATAAACCATAATTCGTAAGGTACGGTGTTCAATTAGTCGTCGTCCCAATTTCTGCGTGAAGAAAATCTCGAACTCTGTTCTTGGAACAGCCAAGTATACGATTCGGTCAGGTTCAATATCAGTGAGAACTGACTCGTACATTTCATATTGGCCTATTGCCTTTTGGACTTCCGTCACTATCGACGCTCCAGCTAATGTTTTAACCTCTATAGCCAACTTATCCTTACCCCGTTGAACACCAATTGTATTTCGTTCAACTCCCAGATCGACATACAAATTATGTGAGTCGTAGTCCAGATACAACGGGTCATCAGTAATTGTCCAGCCGTCTTTCACTAACGCTTCCACGACGATAGTATGGTATAAATCTCTTGCTGCCATTGCGTTTACGCCAACAGGCTTTCGCCGGTCATTTCGGGTGGCTGCGGAATACCCATCAGGGCTAGAATGGTGGGGGCTATGTCGCCGAGTTTGCCGTTTTTCAGCGCAGGCTGGTAGTCGTTATCCACTAAGATGCACGGTACCAGGCTTGTGGTGTGGGCGGTGTTGGGGCTGCCGTCGTCGTTGACCATGTAATCGGCGTTGCCATGGTCGGCAATGATGATCGAGGTGTAGCCGTGTTCCAGGCCGGTCGTGACTACGTCACGGGTAGTGGCATCAACGGTTTCGGCGGCTTTCACCACGGCAGCAAACACACCCGTGTGGCCCACCATATCGGTATTGGCGAAGTTGAGGCATACAAAATCGACCTCTCCTTTCTTCAGTTCGGCCACAATCGCGTCACGAATACCTTCTGCCGACATGTCGGGTTTCTGGTCGTAGGTCTTCACGGGTATGGTCACGGTTTCGCCTCGCTCGTTGACCGTTGTCATCTCTTTTGGCGAGGGCACCAGTAGCCGTGCTTCACCCGCGAAGGGAGCCTCGCGCCCACCCGAAAAGAAGAACGTAACGTGGGGGTATTTCTCGGTTTCGGCAATGCGAATTTGCTTCCGGCCTGCTTCGGCCACCACTTCGCCGAGGGTCTTTTCGAGGTTATCTTTTTCGTAAATGACCTTCACGCCCACAAAATCGGAGTCGTAGTTGGTCATCGTGATGTAGTCGAGGTTGAGCTTGTACATCTGCTGTTCCGGGAAATCTTTCTGCGTCAGGGCCATCGTAATCTCGCGGCCCCGGTCGGTACGGAAGTTGAAGCAGATCACCACGTCGCCGTTTTCGATTTTTGCAACGGGCTGATGATCAGCCGTTTCCATCACAATGGGCGAAATGAACTCGTCGGTAGTACCAGCTTCATAGCCGTCGCGGATAGCTTGGAACACGCCGTCGCCCTGCGCCCGGTCACCCACGGCGTTGACCATGGCATCGTAGGCTACCTTCACGCGCTCCCAGCGGTTGTCGCGGTCCATGGCGTAGAACCGACCCACCACGGTGGCGAGCTTTCCGGTGGTGCTGGCCATGTGTGCCGACAGGTCGGTTAAATAAGCCAGGCCGCTTTTGGGGTCGGTATCGCGGCCGTCGGTGAAAGCGTGGACGAACACGTTGGTCAGCCCCTGCTCGTGGGCAATGCTCAGCAGGCCCTTGAGGTGGTCGATGTGCGCGTGAACGCCCCCGTCAGACACCAGCCCGATGAGGTGGACTTTTTTGTTACCGGCTTTGGCGCGGGCCAGGGCATCGGCTAAAACGGGTTCGTGTTCGAGGGTATGTTGCTCAACGGCGAGGTTAATTTTCACCAGGTCCTGATACACAATCCGCCCGGCACCGAGGTTCATATGCCCCACTTCCGAGTTGCCCATTTGCCCGTCGGGCAGGCCAACTGGCAGGCCCGATGCGGCCAGCGTACTATGCGTGTAGCGGTTCCAGGCGTCGCTAACAAAGGGTGTTTTCGCCGCCGCCAGCGCCGACCGGTCGTTTTGGGTGGTCATACCCCACCCGTCCATAATGACGAGGATAACTTTCTTATTCATAAAGAGTGATAGAGTGAACGAGTGAACGAGTGAAAGAAGTTGGCGCAGGCCTCTCACTCTTTCACTCGTTCACTCGTTCGCTCTTTAGAAATGATGTACTTAAGCAGCTCACCACAGCAGCGGTGGGCAATCTGGTAGACTTCTTCGAAGACTTCGGGGCCTTCGTAATAGGGGTCGGGTACGCTGGGTTCGTCGCTGATGGCGGGGTCAAATTCGCGCAGGAGGAAGATGGAGTCGTCGTGCGTTAGCCCGACCGACCGCTGACTGAGTTTCATCACCGCCTCGAAATTGCTTTCGTCCATGGCAATGATGTAGTCGAACTGGGCCAGGTCTTCGCCGGTCATGCGGCGGGCGCGGTGCGTGAGGGTAAGCCCATGCGAGAGGGCATTCTGTCGGGTCCGCAAATCGGGTAGTTGGCCAATGTGGTACGAGGCCGTCCCCGCCGAATCGCACCGGATTTTGTCGCTCAGCCCCGCCTCGGCCACCAACTGTCGAAACACCCCCTCCGCCACCGGCGACCGACAAATATTTCCGAGACAAGCGAAGAGGAGGGAGATCATATTTTTTAATGTACAATGCACAATGAATAATGTACAATGAGCTGACGTTTCCAGGCTCACGCAAGCGTATTCGAGCGTCAGCTCATTGTACATTATTCATTGTGCATTGTACATTACTTTTCTAAGGGTTCATCATTTTCATCCACCAGCACGAACACATCTTCGTTGCGTTTTTTCATCAGGTACTTTTCTCGGGCGTATTTGATGCGGAGGCGTTGGCTGCCCAGCACCTCTTTTTGTTCGGCCTTGGTTAGCTCGATCTGTTCCTGATAAAAGGCCTTCTCCTGCTCCAGTTCGCGCAGTTTCCACCAGTTACGGGCCTGCGAACGCAGGTCATTGGCATCGAAAAACAACATCCACAACGCGAACCCGAGGCCCGTGAAGATGTAGAACTTGCGGCGGTGGTTGAGGAGAGTCATGTTCTGATTTACGATGTACGATTTACGATTTACGATTTATTGCTTTCACCAGAGCATGAATACTCTGGCGAAAGCAATAAATCGTAAATCGTACATCGTAAATTTTTAAAATTTCAGTCCCGGAAAATAGGCCATTTCGCCTAGTTCTTCCTCGATGCGGAGGAGTTGATTGTACTTCGCCATGCGGTCGGAACGGGAGGCGGAGCCGGTCTTGATCTGGCCGGTGTTGAGGGCCACGGCGAGGTCGGCGATGGTGGCATCTTCAGTCTCGCCCGAGCGGTGCGACATGATGTTTTTGTAGCTGTTGCGCTTGGCCAGATTCACCGTGTCGATGGTCTCGGTGAGCGAGCCGATCTGGTTTACTTTTACCAGAATAGCGTTGGCAATACCCTTGTCGATACCTTCTTGCAGGCGCGTTACGTTGGTCACAAACAGGTCATCACCAACGAGTTGAATCTTCTTACCCACCAGTTCGGTCTGTTGTTTCCAGCCATCCCAATCGTCTTCCGACATGCCGTCTTCAATCGACATAATGGGGTATTTAGCTACCCAGTCGGCCCAGTACTGCGCCATTTGGGGCGAGGTCAGCTTGTCGCCGGTCGATTTCTTGAAGTGGTACTCCTTCGTTTCGGGGTTGTAGAACTCCGACGCGGCGGCATCCATCGCAATCCAGACGTCTTCGCCGGGACGATAGCCTGCTTTCTCAATCGCTTCGATCACGATCTGGATCGCCTCTTCGTTCGACTTGATATTGGGCGCAAAACCACCTTCGTCGCCCACGTTGGTACTCATGCCTTTACCCTTCAGTACACCCTTCAGTTTATGGAAGATTTCGGTACCCATCCGCAACGCTTCCGAGAAGCTGGGGGCGTTGGCGGGCATGACCATAAACTCCTGAAAATCAATGGAATTATCGGCGTGTGAACCTCCGTTCAGGATGTTCATCATCGGCACGGGCAGCGTGTTGGCATTCACCCCGCCGATGTAGCGGTACAGCGGCATACCACAGTCGATGGCGGCGGCTTTGGCCACGGCCAGTGACACCCCCAAAATGGCGTTGGCACCCAGGCGACCCTTGTTGGGCGTACCGTCGAGTTCGAGCATAATCTTGTCGATCATGCCCTGATCCGTCACGTCGATACCCACCAGTTCGGGGTAAATCAGCTCGTTCACATTCTCAACAGCCTTCAACACGCCCTTGCCAACGTACACTTTGGCATCATCGTCGCGGAGTTCAACGGCTTCGTGCGTACCAGTCGAGGCGCCTGACGGCACAGCGGCGCGGCCTAGGGCACCGGTTTCGGTACGAACGTCGACCTCAACGGTCGGATTGCCGCGCGAGTCAAGAATCTGGCGGGCATGGATGCTTTGAATAGTACTCATTGTGCTTTACGAACAAAAATTTGGATTAAAGTCAAGACAACAACCGAAACAGGTGCTAACGCCCTTTTTCACAGCACAAATAAACAGAAAAAGGAAGTAGCAGTGGGCAGTGAGATAGTTGGTAGAAGGTTGCTGACGCGTGTGGGCTGACGCGAAGGAGACGCAAGATGTTGCGTCTCTACGAAATTCGGCTCCAGTCGGATTGGGTGCGGCCGATGGCGTCGATGTGGTTGCGGATGGGGGCGTGTTCGGGGAGGATCAGCTGGGGATCGGTTTCCAAGATGATCTGGGCCGATTCGCGGGCGGCGGTCAGCACCGGGCCGTCTTTGGCGAGGTCGGCGAGGCGCAGGTCCATCAGGCCCGACTGCTGGGTGCCGGCCAGGTCGCCGGGGCCGCGGAGTTGCAGGTCTACGTCGGCGATTTCGAAGCCATTGTTGGTGCGCACCATCGTTTCCAGGCGTAGTTTGGTGTCGGCGCTGAGTTTGTAGCCTGTCATCAGCACACAGTATGACTGGTCACTGCCCCGGCCTACCCGGCCGCGTAGCTGATGCAGTTGCGACAGGCCAAAGCGTTCGGCACTTTCAATCACCATCACGCTGGCGTTGGGTACGTTCACGCCCACTTCAATCACCGTGGTAGCCACCAAAATGTTCACCTCACCTTTGGCAAAGCGGGTCATTTCATAGTCTTTGCTGTAGGGGTCCATCTTACCGTGGAGGATGCCTACCTGGTACTGCGGCTGTGGAAACGCCCGTTGCATACCCTCGAACCCGTCGGTTAAGTCCTTGTAATCCAGCGTTTCCGACTCTTCAATGAGCGGATACACCACGTACACCTGCCGCCCCAGTTCGATTTGTTGCCGCATGAAGCCAAAGACCTCGGCGCGGTGCTTGTCGTACTTATGCACGGTTTTAATGGGCTTCCGTCCGGCGGGCATCTCGTCGATGATCGAAATGTCGAGGTTACCATAAAGGGTCATGGCCAGCGTACGCGGAATGGGCGTGGCGGTCATCACCAGAATATGCGGCGGCACCACCGGGTTTTTGGCCCACATTTTGGCCCGCTGTGCCACACCAAAGCGGTGCTGCTCGTCAATAATGCACAGGCCCAAATTGCGGAACTGCACGATGTCTTCGAGCAGGGCGTGGGTGCCCACCAGAATGTGCATCCGGCCCGTGAGCAGTTCATCGTGGAGCACCCGGCGGCGTTTGGTTTTGGTGCTGCCCGTCAGGATGCCGAGGTTCAGGCCCATCGCGTCGGCGAAGGGTTTCAGGCCATTGTAGTGCTGATCGGCCAGAATTTCGGTGGGGGCCATCAGGCAGGCCTGCGCCCCGTTGTCGATAGCCAGGAGCATAGTGATAAACGCCACGATGGTCTTGCCGCTGCCCACGTCGCCCTGCAAGAGCCGGTTCATTTGGCGACCCGTAAGGCAGTCTTTGTGAATCTCGCGCAAGACCCGTTGCTGCGCGCCCGTGAGCGGAAAAGGCAGCATGGTTTTGTAGAAATGCGCCAGCAGGGCCGTCTTGGTAAACACCTGTCCGGGATGTTCCTCCTTCTGAATCAGCTTGTTCGCAATGAGCCGCAGCTGATTGTAGAACAGTTCCTCGAATTTTAGGCGCCGTTCGGCCTGCCGCAACCACGCGGGGCTTTGGGGCAAATGAATGTTCCAGACAGCCTCGCGTTTGCCCACGAGCCGGAATTTTTCGATCAAACTGGCGGGCAGCGTTTCGCTGATGTGCGGCCATGCCTGTTCCAGCAATGACCGCATCGCTTTGGCCATCACCTTGTTGTCGACAAAGCGGCGGCGGAGCTTTTCGGTCAGGTTATAAACCGGCGACAGCGTGGCCTCCGGTTCGGCTTCGGGGCGGATGGCGTCGAGTTCGGGGTGAACGATGCTGAACTTGCCCTGAAACTCCTGCGGCTTGCCAAAGGCCACGTATTCGCCATCGCGCCGGAGCGTTTTTTCAAGCCACGACAGTCCCTGAAACCAGACCAAATCCATAGTGCCGGTGCCATCGGTGAAACTGCCGACGAGGCGTTTTTTTGGCCCTTCACCTTCCGTATGCCAGTCGCGGAGGCGGCCACGCACCTGCGCCGAGGGCATCGACTCCATCAGTTCGGCAATGGTGTAGAAGCGCGTGCGGTCTTCGTACCGGAAGGGGTAGTACTGAATCAGGTCGCCGGCCGTAAACAGGTGCAGCTCTTTGTTCAGTAACTCAGCCCGTTGCGGTCCGAGGCCCTTGAGGTAGTCAAGTCGGGTATCAAAAAAGGTGGTCCGTTCGGTCATGTACGTTAGGGCAACGATACAGTAAAAATAACGGTTTGTAGATTAGTCTTCTGTTTGCTGTTTTGAGTCTTCTGTTGCTTGGCGCATTAGTTAGCTTCGCGCTGGCGGCCCCTCGACTGCGCCAAGCAACAGAAGACTCAAAACAGCAAACTGTAAACTCCCTTAAAAAATGTCCCCCCTCGACACTGTTCTCTCCGGCCTGATGCGCCGCTACACCGAGCGCGTTCCTGACGTGCAGGGCATTATTGATGCCATGATTGACGAAGGCATGATCCATTCGTCGGGCCAGATTGAAAATGACCACATCGCCTTCCGTACCATGGGCGTACCCAACCTGGGGCTGGCGTCTTTCGAGAAGATTTTTCTGGCCTATGGCTACGAAAAACGCGAGCCGTACAACTTCGCTGAAAAGAAGCTGAGTGCCTATTGGTACGCCCCGCCCGCCGACCGCGCCGCTGATAACCTGCCCCGGATTTTCGCCAGCGAACTGCGGGTGCATGAGTTATCCACAAAAGCACAGGACATTATCCACAAGTACACCAGCACGGTGGATAAAGATCCTGTTGATGCCCTGGATTTAACTGATGGCGACGCCGTTGACCAGTTTTTACACCAGCCACTTTGGGCCACACCCACGCTGACCGAATACCAGACGCTGCTGGCCGAAAGCGAGTACGCCGCCTGGGTGATCTACAACCGCTACTACCTCAACCACTTCACCATCAGTGTGCATAACCTGCCCATTGGCTACAACACCATCGACGAATTCGTGGCGTTTCTACAGGCGCGGGGGTTCAAGCTCAACTCATCGGGTGGGGTGATTAAAGTAAGCCCCGACGGTGGGTTGAGGCAGGCCTCGACCGTGGCGCAGCTGGTAGATGCTCAGTTTGCCGGGGGCGAAACGCATCGCATTGCGGGTTCTTACGTGGAGTTCGCCGAGCGGCGCGTGTTACCCCAGTTTGCCCACCTGCCCACGCGCCAGCTCACCCGCGAACACCGCCGCGAAGGCTTCGAAGCCGCCAACGCTGATAAAATCTTTGAAAGCACGTTTGTAGCGCAAACGGGGAAGTGAGTTGGTGGTTGGTAGTTGGTGGTTACTTCGCGTCGAGGCTGGCGCGAAGCAACCACCAACTACCAACTCACCTCCCCATTGCCGTATCCAGCAGCCATTGGCGGGACTGTCCGGTTAGCAGACGGCCGTTATTACCAAATAAGCCGTTGTCGGTCAGCCACTTCTGAAATTCGGGGGCGGGTTGCAGGCCGAGCAGGTTGCGGGCGTAGAGCGCGTCGTGGAAGCTGGTGCTCTGGTAGTGTAGCATCACGTCGTCGGCACCGGGCAGGCCCATAATGAACGTTACACCCGCCGTGGCCAGCAGTGTTAGCAGGGTGTCCATATCGTCCTGATCAGCTTCGGCGTGGTTGGTGTAGCATACGTCGATGCCCATGGGCAGTCCCAATAGCTTGCCGCAGCAGTGGTCTTCCAGACCGGCGCGGATGATCTGCTTGCCGTTGTAGAGGTACTCCGGCCCAATGAACCCCACCACCGAATTCACCAGCAACGGATCAAACGCCCGCGCCACGGCATAGGCCCGCACCTCGGCGGTTTGCTGGTCAAGCTCGTGGTGCGCATTGGCCGAGAGTGCACTCCCCTGCCCCGTTTCGAAATACATCACCTGCTGCCCCACAGTGCCCCGTTTCAGGGCCAGCGTGGCTTCATAGCCTTCGCGCAACAGGGCCAAATCAACGCCGAATGACCGGTTTACCCCCTCCGTGCCGCCAATGCTCTGAAACGCCAGATCGACCGGGGCACCCTGCTCAATGGCCCGGAGCGTGGTGGTAATATGGCTCAGCACGCAGGTTTGGGTGGGTATGTCGCGGAGCCGAACGCGCAGTTGGTCCAGCATATGCAGCAGCTGCACCGTGGCGGGCACACTGTCGGTAGCGGGGTTGATGCCGATGACCGCGTCGCCGGAGCCGTAGAGCAGACCGTCGATAATGCTGGCCAGAATGCCGCGTGGGTCGTCGGTGGGGTGGTTGGGTTGCAGGCGCGTGTGCAGCCGCCCTCTTCCGCCCAGCGTGTTGCGAAATCGACTGACTACCTGGCACTTAGCTGCCACGGTGATCAGATCCTGATTGCGCATGAGCTTAGAAACCCCCGCCACCATTTCGGGCGTGAGGCCCCATTTTAGCTGCGCCAATACCGCCGACGTAGCCGTTTCAGACAGAAGAAAATCGCGAAAATCGCCCACGGTGAGGTGGCTGATGGGCGCAAATGCCGCCCGGTCGTGGCTGTCCAGAATCAAGCGCGTCACCTCGTCCTGCTCGTAGGGAATAACGGCTTCGTTCAGAAAAACAGCCATCGGAAGGTCGGCAAGGGCCATTTGTGCCGCCACGCGCTCTTCGGCCGTTTGCGCCGCCACCCCCGCCAGCTCATCGCCCGACCGCCGGGGCGTAGCCCGCGCCAGCAGCGTTTTCAGGTCGTCGAACACGTAGGTATGGTGGTGAACCGTGTGGCGGTAAAGCATGAACGTTCGGTTGTTTGGCGGTTTGTGCGTTTGTTTGTTGCCGACGCAGCAGCCGGAAGGCCACAACAGACAAACGCACAAACAAAGATGAAGAATCTGCTCCTAATCAGCCTGCTTGGTGGCCTCCTGTTAAGCGGTTGCCACCGGGCCAGCACAAAGCTGGTCTCTACCGAACCGCCCGTTGGCCTGGAAGCGGAAACACCAACCAATATGCCTATAAATACTATTGCCTTTGGCTCGTGTAGCGACCAAAAAAGAGACCAGCCGCTCTGGGACGACATTCTGGCCCAAAACCCACAAGTTTGGATCTGGCTTGGCGATAATGTCTACGGCGATTCGGAGGACATGGGCGTGCTGAAAGCCAAATACGACCTGCAAAAAAGTAACCCCGTCTACCAGCAGCTTCGCCAGTCGGCAGCTATCATTGGCGTTTGGGACGACCACGACTATGGGGTTAACGATGGTGGTAAAGAATACCCCCGCCGACAGGAAAGCCAGCAACTGATGCTCGATTTTCTGGACGTACCCACCACCAGCCCGTTGCGCACGCAGGCCGGTGGGTACTCGGCCCATGTGTACGGCCCCAAAGGACAGCAGGTAAAAGTGATCTTGCTGGATGGACGCTATTTCCGCGACCCGCTCATGAAAAACGGAAAGGACAACGTACCCAACCCCACCGGCGATATAATGGGCGAGACGCAATGGCAATGGCTGGAAGCACAGCTGACCAACTCCGATGCCGACATCCACCTGATTGGCTCTGGTATTCAGGTGCTGCCCGAAGAACACCCGTATGAAAAATGGGCCAATTTTCCCGTTGCCCGGCAGCGGCTGCTAGACCTTTTGGCCAAAACGAAGCCCCGTGGTGCCATACTACTCAGCGGCGACCGACACATGGCCGAGGTGTCGAAGGTGGTAGTGCCGGGCCTGGGCTACGACCTATACGATATCACGAGCAGTGGCCTGACGCACTATTCCAAGCCGCATGAAGAACCCAATAAGCACCGGGTTGGCGCTATGGTGGCCAACCTGAACTACGGCCTCATCACCATCAACTGGGCTAAAAAGCCGCACAGGGCGACGGTGCAGATCAAAGGCGATAGCCTGGCTACTCACCTGACCCAGGAAATTCAGTTTTAAACAGTTATTGGTCATTGGTCCGGGGCGCGTAGCCCAATGACGCCCGCAGGGCTACGCGCCCCGGACCAATGACCAATAACCATCAAACCACACCATATGCCTACACACATCCCCAAAATTTCCTGGCAAACAGCCTGTGCTTTAGTGATTTCCAATATGGTGGGTACGGGGGTGTTCACCAGCCTTGGGTTTCAGCTCAGCGCCGTGCAAAACACCTGGTCCATCATTTTGCTGTGGGTGCTGGGGGGTATTTTGGCCCTGATCGGGGCATTTACCTTCGCCGAACTCGGCACCCATTACCCCGACGAAAACGGCGGCGACTACGTCTTTATCTCCAAAGGACTACACCCATTTCTGGGGTATTTGTCGGCCTGGGTATCGCTGGTGGGTGGGTTTGCGGCACCGGTGGCTATTGCGGGTAAAACCATGGAAGCCTACCTGTCGCCGTTCGGGCTGGCCAACCCGCGAGCGCTGACGGTGGCCCTCATCGTGGCCATTGGCGTGCTGCATTCGGCCAGTCTGAAGCAGAGCAGCGTGTTTCAGAACGGGACCACATTGCTTAAAATCGGGTTTATTGGCGGCATCATAGCCCTGGGTTTTGGGATGGCGGCCCTACCCGGTAATGCCTTGCAGTGGGACAACAGCTACCAAGATGAAGTATTCACGGCCCCGTTTGCGGTGTCGCTGCTCTACGTCACCTATGCCTACGTCGGCTGGAATGCGGCGGCTTACATTGTCTCAGAAATCCGCGACCCGCGCCGGAGTTTGCCTAAGGCTCTGCTGCTGGGCACGTTGGGGGTAACGGCCATCTACATTTGTTTGCAACTGGTCATGCTCCGCCAAGCTACTTTGGCTCAACTACAGGGACAAACCGAGGTAGCCGTCATCGCGTTTGGGCATCTGCTGGGGCCGTCGGGCCGCCGCTGGGTGAGCGCGGGCATTGCCTTTCAGCTTGTTGCTACCATGAGTTCCTACGTCTGGATCGGCAGCCGGGTTACGCAACGAATGGCCCAGGATTTCCCGCTATGGCACTTTTTCGGTAAACAATCGACCCGGCAAATTCCGGTGCGGGCCATCTGGTTGCAGACGGGTATCACGCTGCTGTTGCTTTTTTCGGGAACACTGGAACAGGTGTTGCTCTGCACCTCGTTTGTGCTGCAACTCATGGGTACGCTGGCCGTGGCAAGCCTGCTATGCACCCCTCGCCTACCCCATGCCTTTCACAGCCCCTGGCGTCCGTGGCTGCAATGGGGCTACATCCTCTTCAGCCTGTGCGTGTTGGGCTTCATCCTCGCCGACCGACCTCGCGAAAGCCTCATCGGACTAGCCATTGTAGCCGTGGGGGGCCTCACCTACTGGCTACGCCCACGCTGGGGTTAGACCTCGATCAGCATGGCCCCGTAGGAATACCCGCCGCCGAAGACTGTGACTACGATGTGCTCGCCTTTTTGGAACGAGTCCCAGCGTTCGGAGAGGGCAATGGCGCAACCCGCGCAACCGGTATTACCCAAGTACTGAATGTTGGAAATCAGTTTTTCTTCGGGGAGGCCCAGCGTTTGCATCACGTTGCGGCTAATGCGCAGGTTGGCCTGGTGGGGCAGTACGTAGTCTACGTCAGCCACGGTGAGTTGGTGGCGCTCCAGAATCTGGAGGCTGGCCTTGGGCATGTAGATGCACGCATTCTGGAATACGTCGCGGCCATAGGGCATGATTACCCCCCGTACCAGCGGCTGTAACACCACCGCCTCCACAGCTTTACCCGCATGGGCAGCCCCGCCCGTGAGCAGCCCCATAATGGTGAGATCATTCTCCGACTGGCGTTCTTTGGTGATGAGCAGGGCGGCGGCACCGTCGCCCCAGAGGTGGCCCGACACGGTGTCGTCTTCGTTGTAATAGGCCGTGTTATGTTCGGTAACGACCACCAGCGCCCGCGAGGCTTTGTTAAGGGCGAAATACCCCTCTACGATCTCAATGGCGTTGAGCAATGACGAGCAGGCCGACGACACCGACACGGTTGGAATATCGGCAATGGCCAGGTGATGCTGAATAGCGTGGGCCAGGGTAACGATGGTGTCGTGAGGGGTGTAGGTAGCGCCCACGATCAGATCGACCGTCGAGAGGTCGGCTTGGGCCATGAGTCGGTTCACTACGTCCACCGACATTGTATTGGTATTCTCGCCGGGGGCGGCCTTTCGGCGTTCGCTAATCCCGGTCCGAGTGGTGATCCATTCGTCGGAAAGTCCGTTGAGTTGGGTAAAATGATCATTGCCAACTACTTGCTGAGGCAAATAGTGGCTAACTGCGTGAATAAACATGTGCCGGTTAACTTGGCGTCGAGATTAACAACTGAAATTTGGGCGAAAGTTAAAACCTTCCAAGACGGTGTGGTACAATAACTGAGTATAATGCAACAACGAATGAGAATTGTACAGCCATCTCGATTCAACGGCCGCTTCTCTTACCTGCTCATGGGGTCGTTGCTGGTGGTCAGCCTATGGCTGTTCAGTACCCATAAACATCAGGCGGCGCACTGGCGGGGTACGTTCTACTCCTTCGCCGCTAACCTGCCACGACAGGCCGGGCAACAAAGTCAGGGACTGCTACCCAGCGCACCCCGTTTCCTGGTCGACACCGCACAGGTCGATGCCTTTGACAGCTTGACGCCCTCGCAACAGCTTGCCTTTCGGTTTGGCCCGACCACCGCGCCGCTGACACAGTACGTATTCATGCAGATCGGCTACGGCTATATCTGCGCCCTGGCCCGGTCTATCTTCCCGGCTGCACCCGATGGCATGGCCGTTATCTGGCTCCAAGTGTTGGTGCACCTGGCGCTTTGCGGCTGGATCGTGTCTCGGTTGTCGGTCGGCTGGCAAGGCTGGTTTTTCTGGCTGACCTACGCCTGCAACCCGGTGATCATCCAATTTGTTACCTATGATTTTTATTACTTCTGGCAGGTGATCCCCAGCTTTATGCTGGTCATATGCTTGTTGGGTTGGCGAGGGAGGGCCATTTGGGGGCTACTTTGGGGACCACTGCTGGGGTTATTGTTTGTGATGCGCCCGTCTATGCTGCTGGCCGAAAGCTGGCTGGCGTTGATCTGGCTACGGCAGCGCCGCCCGGTGCTGGCGGGTATTTCGGTAACGCTGGCTCTGCTGCTGGGTGCCTGGCTCTACCAACCCGTAACTTCGGTCGTATGGCGGGTGGTGTATCTGGGCATTGCGGCGTACCATAATCCGTATCAGGATAACCTGTCTGACAGAGCCATCGTCAACCTGTATGAGCAGCAAACCGGGAAAGCTATGGTCAACGCCACATCCGACCCGGCGGTGGAAACGCGGTTAGCCGTTATAACACATCGGGCGGTGCTGCACATTGCTCAAAAAGACCCGTTGCTATTTCTGAAAAATGCCGTTTGCAACACGTTACAGGCCTTTTCGGTGGGGTATGTGGTAGGCGGGGGTGACCGGCTCAACTACGCGCTGGCGCTGCTGGGCCTGGTGGTGCTGTACCTGTTGCTGCGGTACCGGCAGCTGGAGTACGTGATAGGGATACTGGCCACCGTGGGTACGTTTACGCCTTATTATCCCCCCATTCCGGCCTATATGTATGGCGCTTACCTGCTGCTGGTTATGAGCATAATACCTGTAGTAGGTTCGCTTATTGAGTCAGTGAAACGCTGACTGTCAACTCGGGAGTGGCTAACCAACTAATTTGGCATCGTTCTTCCCTTCACCAACTTTCTCTTCTTCTTTGCCTATTTTTTTCACCCGCTTAGGCAGTTGATCGGCCAGTTCCTGTAAGTTTTTAATGGGCGGACGGGGCTTTTCGGCCTCACCAAGCAGAAATCCGTAGGGCTTAAGCGCCGCCACCGAATCGAAAATAACTTTGATGATGGCCGTCAGCGGCAGGGCCAGAATCAGACCAGGCAGTCCCCATAGGCTATCCCATAACAGCAGCGAAATAATGGCGGCCAGGGGGTTGATACTCACCTTCGACCCCACGATGTAGGGCGTGATGAAGTTGCCCTCCAGCGCCTGCACAAACAAAAACACCCCAATAACACCCAGCGCCTTCAACGGATTATCCTGCGTGACGAGCGTATAGGCGGCGGGCAGCAGCGACCCCAGCGAGATGCCAAAGTATGGGATCAGTACCAGACAGGCCCCAAAGAAGCCAAAGAACACGGCATAGTCGACACCCAGAATCATCAGCCCGGCGGTCATAAGCGTACCAATCACCAGGATCACCAGCACCAACCCCACCAGGTAATCTTTCACCACCGCGTAGATCCGCTGCATTACGCCGTCTACCTTGGTGCGGTGTTGCTGACCAAAAACTTTGTAGAAAAACGACCGGAAAAAGTCGCGGTAGAGCAGAAAAAAGAAAATAAACAGCAGCACCAACAGCACATCGGTGAGGGTGCTCGTGGTAGCTAACAAGGTGTTTTTCAGCACTGTACCACCCGACTCCAGCAGCGTGTTGACGTATTTACGGGCTTCGGTCAGTTGCCGCTTTCGGTCAATATTGAAATGATCGTCGGCGTAGGTTTGTAGCTTGGCCAGCAGGTCGTTTCCTTTTTTGACCACCTGCGGCAGCACTTCGGCAAAGCTGCTGATCTGGGTCGTAAACGCATACAACACCGATACGATCACAGCCAGTGCCAGCACCAGACACATAATAATGGCCACAATTCGGGGAATGCGCCACGTCTCCAGCCGACGGCAAAGCGGGAACAGCAACACCGAAAACAGAATAGCAAACACCAGCGGAATCAGCAGCGACTGTAGCTCGTAGAGGCCGTAGACAATGATAACGATAGATATAAGTACAGACGCAAACCGCACATACAGCGGCTGTTGCACTTCAGTAGCGCGATTGATCATAAAACTAGTCGTAAGTCGATAGTCGATAGTCGTAAGTCGTGAGTCGGCTGACGCGAGAGCAATACTTGCGCGTCAGCCGACTCACGACTTACGACTATCGACTATCTTTAAACATGTTTCCCTGGCTCATCAACGTTTTAATTGGCATAAAGGTCGGATTTTGTTCGTGTACGCCCGAAGTTCATCGGCTGGGGGTGGCGCGTGTGCGGGGGCAGTATCGGGTTGAGTGGGTGGGGACCTTGCCGAAGGTGGTCAACGAAAGCTCTGGACTGGCCCGCCGCCACGGTCCGCCCGGTAGCCCGCCCACGTTTTGGACCCATAACGACGGCGGCGGGCGGCCCACGCTCTACGGTATTACCCTCACCGGCACCCTGATTGACTCGCTGCCGCTGGTCGGTGCCAAAAATGTAGACTGGGAAGACCTCGCCCAGCAAGACACCACCCGCCTTTTTATTGCCGACGTGGGTAACAACGCCAATACCCGGCGGGATCTGGGGGTGTATGGTGTGAAGGAGGAAAGGAAAAAGGGAGCGGTCCGACGGTTCGGAAAGGAGGAAGGGGAAAGAACAAGCCCGTTACGTAATTCCTCCTTTCCGAACCGTCGGACCGCTCCCTTTTTTCTTTCCTCCTTTACCTTCTCCGACCAAACGGCTTTTCCACCGCCCGGACGCAATTTCGACTGTGAGGCTGTTTTTTATGCGCGTGACAGCCTGTTTCTATTGTCGAAAAACCGTTCGGGGCACACGGTGAGGCTCTATGGGATGCCCGCCCAGCCCGGCAACCGCGCCCTGGCACCGCTCGATTCAGTGTACATCAAGTCGATGGTGACAGGGGCGGCCATCAGCCCGGATTATAAAACGCTGGCGGTGCTGACATATGGTAAAATCCTGTTTTTCGACCTCAGCAGCCCCGGTCCCGTCCGGCTACGTCACCCCATCGCCTGCCTGCGAGTACCCCGCGCCCAGACCGAAGCCCTGGTGTATATCAACAACACCGACCTGCTGATGACCAACGAACAGGGGCGTATTTACAGGCTGAGCAAGAGGCGGTAGTGGCGCAAAGCCAGTGCCAAAACGAAGGCATCCTGTTCGTTATCTTTGTGTTAAGAATGAAACCCTCCGGCTAACTTGCCCACAACGCCGTCTACCTTTAGCGCTCAAGACACCTGTCGATAACCTCCATGAGTACGGCAAAAGCCTCACCACAAGCCCACCGCGTAATGGTGGTCGATGACGATCCCGACATTCTCGAACTGCTCGAATACAACCTCCAAAAAGAAGGCTACGACGTCAGAACGGCCCCCGACGGCCGAAAAGCCTTGGAAGTTGGCCGTGTTTTTCTCCCCGAATTAGTCCTGCTCGACATCATGATGCCCCACGTAGACGGCATTGAAGCGGGGCGGCAACTGCGGGCCATTCCCGAACTCCGGCAAACGTATATTCTTTACCTCACGGCCCGCTCAGAAGAGTATTCGGAGGTGGCTGCTTTTGAAGTTGGTGCCGATGACTATATCACCAAGCCCATTAAGCCGCGGGCGTTGATGAGCCGGATCAACGCCCTTTTCCGCCGCGAAGCCCAGAAAGCCGACACCGGCGATGTGATTCAGATTGCCGACCTCAGCATCAGCCGCCAGAACTACTCGGTCAACCAGGGCGAGCAGACCATTATTCTGCCCAAAAAAGAGTTCGAACTACTGTTTTACCTGGCCCAAACGCCCAACAAAGTATTCAGCCGCGACGAGTTGCTCCAGAAGATCTGGGGCGCCGATATCTACGTCCTCGAACGCACCGTCGACGTGCACATCCGCAAGCTCCGCGAAAAGATCGGCGAAGGCTATATTCGTACCCTCAAAGGCGTTGGGTATATGTTTGAAACGAATTAAGGGAGGAGGGAGAAACGGACTAAAGGAGGAAAGGGAGCTTCGCAAGCCCAACATAGTTACTGTATAATCGCGAAGCTCCCTTTCCTCCTTTAGTCCGTTTCTCCCTCCTCCCCCCTTTTATGTCCCTCTCCCCCCGGTTTATTGCCTTGTTGCTGGCGTCGCTTATTGCGGGGCTGACTATGGTGTTTCTGGCGTTTGTGCCGGGTACCACGGGTAGTATGCTTTTTGTGGTAGGGGTGTCGGCATTTTTGCTGTCCTTTTTCCTGATTCTTTACACCATCGATATTCTGGTATATCGGGAAATTACGAAGCTGTATGAGGCCATTCGAAAATTAAAAGTTCGCGATTTTTCTATTTCACGAAAATCGATTTTAAAAACGGGAAATCCGTTTAAAAAGCTCAACGACGAAATATTTGTTTACGTGGCGCGTAAGCAAAAAGAAATTGATGAATTAAAAAAAATGGAGCAGTTTCGGCGCGAATTCCTGGCCGATGTTTCGCACGAATTAAAAACGCCCATTTTTGCCGCCCAGGGCTTTATTCATACCCTCATCGACGGGGCTGTCGACGATGAATATGTGCGCGATAAGTTTCTGGCTAAAGCCGCCCGCAGCCTCGACGGTCTCGACGCCCTGGTGCAGGACCTGGTGGCCCTCTCGCAATTAGAAACTGGTGAGCTGCGCATGCACTTCGACCGGGTAGACATTCGGCACATCACCGACGAAATTTTCGAGCAGCTGGAGAGCCTGGCGCAAGCCCGAAAAACCACCCTACGGCTGAAAACGCCGCTGCCCGGCCCGGTGTGGGTACGTGCTGATAAACAGCGCATTGCGCAGGTAATGACCAACCTGATTCAGAACGCGGTGAAGTATGGCAACGACGGCGGCAAGGTGGTGGTGGTGCTGGAAGACGAAGGCAAAAAACACGTTCAGGTGTCGGTGAAAGACGACGGCCCCGGCATCCCGCCCGAGCACCTGAGCCGCATTTTCGAGCGGTTTTACCGGGTAGAAAAAAGCCGTTCCAAAGAGCAGGGCGGCACGGGCCTGGGCCTAGCCATTGTGAAGCACATTCTGAACGCCCACAAATCAAAAATCACCGTGCTTAGCCGCCTCGACAAAGGCACCGAGTTTCGTTTTAAGTTGGATAAGGAATAATAGTCTGGGAAGTCGTAGAAGAAGGGAGTGCAGGTAGTCTGGAAAGTCTCTTCTTCTACGACTTCCCAGACTACCTGCACTCCCTTCTTCTACGACTTCCCAGACTATTAGCTTACACCTTCGACTTCACGACTTTTACGTCTTTTTTGGCCTGGTCTTTCAGCAGCTTACCTTCTTTTTTGATACCCGCTTTGCGGTCGGCTTTGAGAGCTTCTTTGTCACCGCTCATCTTGTCGGCTTCGCGGGCTTCCTTATTCATTTTCATGTCGGCCTTATCGGCTTGCGCCCCCAGAGGCTACCTTTGTGGTATGAAACTGAATTTTGCCGACCTCATCGTCTATGAGGACGATGACTATATACTCATCAACAAACCCCCTTACGTAGCCTCGCTCGATGAGCGCACCCCCGACCGGTTGGGGGTGAGCATCCTGCGCATGGCTAAGGCCTATAGCGACGATGCCCAGTTGGCGCACCGGCTGGATAAAGAGACATCGGGGATTCTGGCCATTGCCAAGCACCCGGAGGCGTATCGGCACTTGGCCATGCAGTTTGAGCACCGCGAGGTTACTAAACGTTACCATGCCGTGACCAACGGCGTGCATAATTTTGAAGGCATCTCGGTCTACCTGCCCATTGCCCCCGTGCGCGACGGCACCTCGGTAAAGATCGACCGCGAAAAGGGCAAAGTGGCCGAAACAATCTTCGACACGCTGCGGGCTTACCGGATCAACACGCTGGTGGAATGCAAGCCCATCACGGGCCGGATGCACCAGATCAGGGTGCATTTGCAGTGCCTGAAAGCCCCCATCGTCTCCGACCCGACCTACGGCGGCAAGCCCGTCTACCTCTCGGAGATCAAACGCAACTTCAACCTGAAAAGCGACACCGACGAGCAGCCCCTGATTCAGCGCGTGGCCCTGCACGCCCACTCGCTCACCTTCGCCAAACTCAACGGCGACGAACTAACCACCGAAGCACCCTACCCCAAAGACTTTGCCGCGCTGGTGAAGCAGCTAGAGAAGAATCTTTAACTTGGACGCTGGACATTAGATCTTGAATACTGGACGCTGTGATGTCCAAAATCTAACGTCCAGTATCTAACTATCCTGTAGTCTATGTTCCTCCACTCTGTTTATTTCTGGCTCAGCAACCCTGAGTCGACCGACGACCGCGCTGCCTTGCAGGCGGGTCTGGAATCGTTGCGCGGTGTTCCGGCCATTCAGGCCAGCTACATTGGTAGTCCCGCCGAAACCCGCCGCCCCGTGATTGATCACAGTTACGACCTGAGCCTGATCCTGCACTTCGCCGACAAAGCCGCCCACGACGTGTATCAGGACCACCCTATTCACCTCGAATTCGTGGCCGAATGCAAACACCTCTGGAGTCAGGTGAAGATTTATGATGTCATGGCTAAATGAGTTTAAAATGAACCCACACGACATTGCCTCAACGTATTACGACGCCTTTAACCGGAAAGACTGGGCCATGATGCTTTCGCTGCTGAGCGACGACGTGCGCCACGACAGCAATCAGGGGGCCACGCACGTGGGGAAGGACCACTTCACGCAGTTTCTCCAGCACATGGACGACTGCTACGACGAAACCCTGACCGAGCTGGTAATCCTGACCGAACCCACCGGCACCCGCGTGGCCTGCGAGTTTGTGGTAAACGGCACCTACAAAAAAACCGACGGCGACCTGCCCCCCGCCCACGGTCAACCCTACGTGCTGCCCGCCGGGTCTTTTCTGTCTATCGCCAACGGCCAAATCACCCGCGTAACGACGTATTATAACCTGCCGTTGTGGGAGTCGTTGGTAAACCTATAAGGTCTCCTTCGTCCTTATAGGTTTACTACTCATGACTGACCTCCTTTTCCAAACCTATACCGGTGCTGACATCGCTACCGTTTTCGATGGGCTGGCGCAGTTACGGATTACCGTTTTTCGGGAATTTCCGTACCTGTATGAAGGCTCTGTTGATTACGAAAAAGCGTACCTGAATACCTACGCCCAGTCGGAGCGGGCGCTGTTGTTGACCGTTGTTAACAACGGAAAACTGGTTGGCGCTACCACCTGCCTGCCCCTCCGCGATGAGACCGATGAAGTGCAAGCGCCGTTTATCACGGCGGGTATTGACCTCGATTATGTGTTTTATTTTGGCGAAAGCCTGCTCTTGCCCCACTACCGGGGTTGGGGCATCGGCCACCGCTTTTTCGACGTTCGGGAAGCCCATGCCCGGTCGTTTGGCACCTATAGGCTTACGTGCTTTTGTGTCGTACAACGCCCTGACAACCATTTACTTCGTCCGGTTAACTACCGCCCGCTCAACAGGTTTTGGCAGCAGCGCGGCTACCGGCCCGACCCTGCTCTGCAGACCACGTTCTCCTGGCCCGACATTGGCGAAACGACCGAGACAGCCAAGCCTATGCAGTTCTGGACACGCGAAATACCCCGGTAGCCTCACAAGGCACTACAGAATACTCTCGATTATGTACACCTGCCGATTGAACGTGACGGTATCGCCAACTGATTTCCCCCGTAGCAACGCCCCGATGGGCGACGCGGGCGAGACAGCCATGTACGATTGCCCGTTGAGTTGCAGGCGCCCGGCGCTGATAGCAATGTAGAAATTCCCCGCCGACGTTTGCACCAGGCTACCCGGCCGCACCACAGGGCCCGGCGGGGCCGCGGGGTCAATGTGTTCCAGTTCCTGCCGCATGTGCTGGGCATCGGCCAGGAGTTGAGCATGGCGGTCACGCTCAAGTTGGGCCATAGCGCGGCCCGTTTCGTATTTGTCGCCCGCCGAACTTTTCGACTCGGCGTTGGCCGACTCCTGCGCCGCCACCATGGCCTCAGTAGCGGTCTGGATGCGCTGTTGCACATAAGCCATGCAGGCAGCGTAGAGGGGTTCTTTCATGAGAGAGAAACAAGAGGTAAGAGTCAAGAAACAAGAACAACAAGCTAATAGCCAGTTCTTGTTTCTTGACTCTTACCTCTTGTTTCTGGTTTCTTTATTTCAGCACCGGCGCGATGGCTTGTTTCCAGATGTCGTAGCCAGCGGCGTTCATGTGGAGGCTGTCGGCGATGAAGAGTTCGGGGCGGGGTTGCCCGGCGGCGTTGAGCATAGGCGTGTACACGTCTACGTAGGACGTGTTTTTCTGGCCGCCCAGGTAATTCTTAATCAATGCATTAGCCTCTGCCTGCACGGCCATCTGCTGCCGACGGGCGGGGCTGGGTTTAATGGAAATGTAGGTAAACGTAGCGCCCGGTACGTTTTTCCGTACCAGCATGTAGAGCGTCAGCACGTTATTATACACCTCGCGGGCGGTCTTTTTGCCTTGTCCAAGGTCATTGTCGCCGGCGTAGACCACCACCTGCCGGGGCTTGTAGGGCGTAATGATTCGGGGCGAAAACTTGATCACGTCGGCCACTTCCGAGCCGCCGAAGCCACGTTGCAACACGGGTTTTCCCGGAAACGCCTCGCTTAGCCCCGACCACAACCGAATAGACGAACTACCCACAAACAAAATCGGGTTGGCGGGCGGGGGCGTCGATTTGTCGGTTGCCTCAAACGCGGCGATTTCTGGCTCATAATTGGCCACCGTTGTGGAGGCGGGCGTTTGCTGCGCCCAGCCCGACAGCGTCAGGAACGTGGTGCACAGGAGCAGTGCTATAGCTTTACTTGTCATGGTCTATATGGTTAATAATGTATGTAAGACTTATTTGGGCAGGAAACGTTTAAACACGGAGAGGCAAGAGGTAAGAAACAAGAAGCAAGAGGTAAGAAACAAGAAGCAAGAGATAAGAAACAAGAGATAAGACATGAGCAGATGGTCTTGTCTCTTGTTTCTTACCTCTTGCTTCTTGTTTCTTACCTCTTGCTTCTTGTTTCTTACCTCTTGCCTCTCCATTCAAATAAACGGCACTACTGTCTCCAGCTTCATACCGCGCGAGCCTTTGATAAGGATGTGGGTGTCGTGCATGGGGTTGTCAGCGATCCAGTTGTGGAGCGAAAACTTGTCGGGGAAATAGTAGGCTTTGGGCAGGGCAGAAAGAGCGTATTTCATGTCGTGGCCCGCCAGAATCACCAGGTCGAAATGTTGGGCGGCCACCAGTTCGCCGAGGGCGGCATGTTCGGCTTCGCTTTCGTCGCCCAGTTCATACATGTCGCCCAGGATCACGGCTTTGCGGGTGGCGGGCTGCTGTCCAAACTGCTGCACCGCCGCTGCCATCGACGAGGGGTTGGCGTTGTAGGCATCGAGCCAGATGGTGTTTGTCCCTTTGGTAAGTAGCTGCGACCGGTTGTTGGTAGGGTTGTAGTCGGCTACGGCTTGCAGAGCCTCGGTCTGTGGCACCTCAAAATAGGCCCCGATGGCCAGGGCAGCGGCCATATTGGCGAAATTATACAGGCCCGGCAGGTGCGTCACCACGCGCGGCTTAGCGGCAAAATCGGTAGTGGCGTCTTCAAAAATGACTACCGGGGCTTCCTGCTCAATGGCGTATTGGCCGTCGGTCCAATACGGAACCACCTCTCGAAGTTGCCGTTCGGCCACCATGTCGCGGAGGGTAGCGTCCTGCTGATTGACGAACACGGTGCCGTCCGTTTCGGCCAGGTAATCAAACAGTTCGCCCTTGCCTTTGCGTACGCCCGCTACTCCACCGAATCCCTCCAGGTGCGCCTTTCCGATGTTGGTAATCAGCCCGTGGGTAGGTTCGCAGATTCGGCTGAGCATAGCGATTTCCTGCTGATGGTTGGCCCCCATCTCGATCACAGCAATTTCTGTAGTGTTCGGGTCGATGCGCAGCAGCGTGAGGGGCACGCCGATATGGTTGTTGAGGTTGCCCGCTGTAGCTTCTACGCGGTATTTTTTGGCCAGCACCGCCGCAATGAGTTCTTTGGTGGTGGTCTTGCCATTAGACCCGGTCAGGCCCACCACCGGAAACGTAAACTGCCGCCGGTGGTGCCGGGCCAGGTCCTGCATAGCCGCAAGGGCATCGGGCACGAGCAGGCAGCGATCACGGTCAGCGGCGGGAGCTTGCTCGGCTACGGCGGGGTCGTCGATGAGGGCATAGCGAGCACCGTCGGCCAGGGCTTTCAGGGCAAATTCGTTCCCGTTGAAGGTGTCGCCGCGCAGGGCCACAAATAGACAGCCCGGCGTAATCTGCCGAGTGTCGGTGGAGATACCCTGGCAGGCCAAAAATGCGTTATATAGTTGCATAAAATGTAGTTTGCTGTTGGTAATCGGCGGTCCCGCGTCTGGGTTACGCCGATTACCAACAGAAGACAGTAAACAGCAAACAATAAACTTTCTTTTCTTTCAAAAGTAGTATGCGATACGGATTTACGGGACTGCTCTTCTTTTTGGTGCTGGGTGCTTTGGCCCAAACTGCGCCGCGCATTACGGTGCAATATGATACGCAGCCCGCCGTAACGGCCAATGGTCGGCCGCTGACCAATGCCTGGGCGGGGGGACTCAACGCGGCGCAGTTTGCTACTATGCCCCTCAACGCCGACGCCCGGCCCGACCTGGTGGTGTTCGACCGTACTAACAATAAAATCAGCACCTTCCTGTCGGTCACTAACGCCGCGGGACAGACCGCCTGGCAGTACGCCCCACAGTACGAAGCCGCGTTTCCTAAACTGGCCAACTGGTTCATTCTGAGCGATTATGACGGCGATGGCAAGAAAGATTTGTTCTCGTGGGCATCGGCGGGCGTTCAGGTGTGGCGCAACACATCAGCAGGAGGTATAGTAAGCTGGCAAAGTGCAGTGAATCCGCTTTACCACGAAAGTTTCTACGGGCAGGCTAATCTTTACCTCAATCCCACCGACGTACCCGCGATTCTGGATTATGACGGCGACGGCGACGTAGACATCATAGCCTTTGACTACGCGGGGGGCAACACGGCGGTGTATTACCAGAATCTGAGCAAGCAACGGCAAACGACGGTGGCCGCGCCGGGTCTTGATTTCAAACGGCAGGGCATTTGCTGGGGCAATTTCTCTAAAGAGCTTTGCAACGATTTCACCTTCGGCATCAATTGCGACGCGGGCGGGCGCGTGGGCATTCCCAACGCCCGGCCCGAGCATTCAGGCAATGCGCTGACAATTTTCGACGTGAACGGCGACGGCAGCAAAGACATCGTGTTTGGCTACGTGAGTTGCAACAACCTGGCGGCGATCTACAACACCGGTCCTAATTCAGAAAAAGCCAACTTCACCCGGTTCGACGCCGACTTTCCGAAGGTGAATCCCGTTAGATTCCCCGTTTTCCCCGCCGCTTATTTTGAAGACGTCGATGGCGACGGCCTCGCCGATTTGCTGGCTACGCCCAACGTGGCCTCCAACGAAGGGTATCTGTTTGACTTCAAGGCTTCTACGCTGTTTTATAAGAACGCCGGAACAGCCACCAAGCCCAACTTTACGTACGTCCAAAACGACTTTTTGCAGGGCGACATGATCGACGTGGGTGAAAACGCCGCGCCCGCCTTTGCCGACCTCGACGGCGACGGTGATCTGGATATGTTGGTGGGGCAGGCGGGGTCGATGGGCACCAACGGCTACCGCGCCCGGCTCTGGCGTTTCGACAATACCGGCACGGCCACCAAACCTGCTTTTGCGCTGACCGACACCGATTTTCTGGGCCTGAGCAAGAGCGATTCGCTCACCAACCTGCGGCCTTATTTCGTGGACCTCGACGGCAACAACTCGCCCGATCTGGTCATTTCAACGGCCTCGCAAACGGGCAATCTGCTGCGGTGGCTACCCAACGGCGCGGCGGCGGGGCAAGCCGCTTCGTTTAGCTGGAAAAATGCCCAACGCTTTGGCCTGCCTATCTATATGTCGCCTACCGAAGCCCTGGCGTTTGGCGATGTCGATGCAGACGGTAAGCCCGACATGCTGGTGGGCAACAGCCCGGGCAACGTGACGTACCTGCGCAATACTGGCCTCACCGGCAGCAGCAGCCTAACGGTTACGTTTGCGCTGCAAACCACGGCGCTGGCGGGCATTGGTGTGGATTTTACAAACCGCAACCGCACCCTGGCTTTTGCCGATATGAACGCCGACGGTAAGCCCGAACTGCTCACCATCAGCCGCCCCGGCACGGTAGACTTCTACCGACTAGCCGACAAGCCCGAACAGCCCGGCATCCGCCTCGACTCGCTCACGGGCCTGGGTTTTCCGGGCCTCAACGTGCTCACCGCCACCGCCGACCTCACCGGCGACGGCCTGCCCGACCTCATGATTGGCACACAGGCCGGGGGCCTTCGGTTTGTGCGCAACACTTCCGAAAAACCCCTTATTCTGGCCACAGAGGCCGTTTCCAAGCCCTGGGCTTACCCTAATCCTTCCGACCGGTTCGTGACGATCCTGGCCCCCAACGCCGGTATGCTCGACGTACTGAGCCTCGACGGGCGGCGGGTGCTGGCGGGGCAGTTGGTATCGAAACAGACTGAATTTCGGCTCGATCTGGGCAACCTGCCGGGGGGTATGTACCTGCTGCGCCTGGTGGCCGAGGGCCAACCAACAAAAGTCAGCCGCGTGGTGTTAGGTCGGTAAACACAAGCGTTATGGAAAATCTAAATAACCCCGATCAGCAGCGCGTTGATCAAAATTCGGGCGGGCCGCTGGAAGGCATGTCGCCCCAGAGTGTGAACATGCCAGGCAACGACGTCAACGAAGAAAACGCCGTTTACGCCGAATTTGGCCTCGACGGGCAACCCGACGTAATGAACCCCGGCGACGAAGAAGCCTCCGACACTATTCTCTACACTGACAACGCCGTGGCCACCGACATGACAGACATGGTCTCTGACACCGCCCTGGACGACACGGACCTCCCCGCCGAACTCTACAACGACCTCGACAACGTCAGCGAAGCCAAGCTCGAAGCCGAAATGGATATGCTGGGTGATGAAGAAGAGGGAGTTTAAAGTCTAAGGTCTAAGGTCTGACATCTAAGGTTACTTCGCGTTCGCAGGGGCCGGACGCGCAGCAACCTTAGACGTTAGACCTTAGACTTTAAACTCCCTCTTCCCCCGTAACAATTTCTTAACAAACAGTCAGCCGAACTCCCTCAAAGTATGGGCAACTTTGCGGAAGCCTTTTTGAGGCATTTTTGCAATTAACTCATACACAATATGTTCGGCTTAGAGACCGGCGTTTTCATTCTTCTGGCTATCTGTCTGTTAGCCGCATGTGCCTTCGAATTCATCAACGGCTTTCATGATACGGCCAATGCCGTGGCCACCGTTATCTACACCAACTCGCTCCAGCCCACTCAGGCCGTCATCTGGTCGGGCATCGT
The DNA here is from genome assembly GCF_017353255.1 of Fibrella aquatilis. GTDB lineage: Bacteria > Bacteroidota > Bacteroidia > Cytophagales > Spirosomataceae > Fibrella > Fibrella aquatilis. The sequence goes on from NZ_JAFMYU010000032.1 coordinate 49,770, forward strand.
TAACTTCATTGGTGTAGTCACTGGCGGGGTGGGTGTGGGCATCAGCATCATCAATCTGCTACCGGTTGATTTGCTTATCGACCAGAATGTTTACCACAGTATTGCCATGGTACTGGCGCTACTGTTTTCGGCTATCATCTGGAATTTTGGCACCTGGTATTTTGGGTTGCCTGCTTCCAGTTCGCACACCCTGATTGGGGCTATTCTGGGCGTGGGCCTAGGCTACGCGCTGCTGCCGGAAAACACCAGCGGGGTGGCCGCTGTTAACTGGGCAAAGGCGGAGGAAGTATTTTTGGCCCTATTTCTTTCGCCCCTGCTGGGTTTCGGCCTGGCCGTTGTGCTCATGTTCATTCTGCGCCGCAGCCTCAGCAAAGACCTTCGCAAACAATTATTCGACGAACCCCATGCCGGTCAGGCGCCACCCATGTGGGTACGGGGGTTGCTGATCCTTACTTGTACGCTGGTTAGCTTCTTTCACGGGCGCAATGATGGCCAAAAAGGTATTGGTCTTATCATGCTGATTCTAATTGGTATTCTGCCCGCTTACTTTGCCATCGATACGCGCCTCGACATTAAGGGCCTTCAGCCTGATCTGGCCACCGTTCAGCAAAAAATTGCCCTGATCAACACCCGACAACTCAGCAACACCGATATTGAGCGCATTCAGAAAATCAACACAAGCATTGCCAATTTGCAACCTGCCGTAACCACGGGCGTCTACCCAAAAGACGGCGGGTTAAATATCAGGAGGGCGCTGCTTACAATTAGTGGCAACACTAAACAACTCATTGGTAGTGAAGATGTTAAGTTAAGCGATGCCGACAAATCGGCCTTGCGTAAGGCGGCTACCATTGAAGAAGAGGGCCTGCGCAAATACACCGACCACGCCCCTTTTTGGGTGATCCTGATGATCTCGCTGTCGCTGGGTTTTGGCACTATGATTGGCTGGAAACGCATTGTGGTCACCGTAGGCGAAAAGATCGGCAAGTCGCACCTGACCTACGCGCAGGGGGCCTCGGCTGAACTCGTGGCCGCCACTACCATTGGTCTGGCCTCGGGCCTGATTCCGGGTTTTAAAGCCCCCGTTAGCACCACCCACGCCCTGTCGTCGGGCATTGCGGGGGCCATGGTGGCAAGCAAAGGAATTAAGAACCTACAGGCCAAAACGGTACAAAGCATTGCCTTAGCCTGGGTGCTCACGTTGCCCGTAGCCGTGCTCCTCTCGGCATCGCTGTTCCTCTTGTTCCGGCTTATTCTTAGCTGAACACGGGCGCTTACCGTGGCCCTAATTCGTGATGCTTGTTTATCAACCAACATGAATCCGAAGTCATTTATCAAGCCAGTTGCCATTCTGTTTGTCAGCAGTTTATGCCTTAACCCTATACTCGCTCAGCAAACCGGCAACTTGTCGGAAAGTCAGATAGACACGACACGCCGGTTATCCGGGCTGCTTCGGAAATACGAGTCCCTGAACATTTCGGGTTATATACAGCCGCAGTTTCAGGTAAGCCAGACTGCCGGCCAACAAAGCTTCAACGGAGGTGATTTTGCCCCCGGCGTAGATAGCCGATTCAGTGTGCGGCGGGGCCGTCTGCGCTTCGACTATGCCACCTACTCGCCCAATGGCGAACAGACGTTGCTCTTTGTGTTCCAGTTCGACGGCACCGAGCGTGGTGTGCAAACGCGTGATTTCTGGGGCCGCTACTACGAGACAAAATACGATCTCTTTCACATTACGGCCGGTTTATTTGCCCGACCTTTTGGCTTCGAAATCAACTATAGTTCTGCCGACCGTGAATCACCCGAACGGGGCCGAATGTCACAGTTGCTCATGCGCACCGAACGCGACTTGGGCGCAATGCTGACGCTGGAAGCCCGTCGCAAAAACCACCCCCTACGCTGGCTGAAGCTCGATCTGGGACTTTTCAACGGCCCCGGCCTGACTAGCCTCAGCGACTATGATGGCCACAAAGACGTGATTGCCCGTTTTTCGGTGAAACCCCAGAGGCTCACTAACGCCGGTATCACTATCACGGGCAGCGTATCGGGCTATTGGGGTGGCATTGGGCGGTTCACCAACGAACTCTACCGCATGGGTGGCCCTGCCGATGTGCCCCGTTTTGTGCGCGACAGCACGGTGGTGAGCACAGGGCAGCTTGCCCCCCGTCGGTATACCGGGGTCGATGTGCAGCTACGGATACCCAACAGAAAAGGGTTTACCGAGTTTCGGGCGGAATATATCACGGGCTGGCAAACGGCCAATGCAAACAGCAGCGAAACCCCTGGCACGATTCCCAACCCGCTATCTACCCCTAACGCCGCACCACTTTACACCCGCCGTTTCGACGGAGCTTATTTCTATTTCCTGCAACACCTGGGCAGCACCAACCATCAGCTTGTGCTGAAATATGACTGGTACGACCCCAACAAACAGGTGGCGGGTAAGCAGCTTGCTGCCCCCCTCACCTGGGCCGACATCCGCTACGATACTTTCGGCATTGGTTATATCTACGCCGTTAATAGCAACCTGAAAACGGTGCTTTGGTACGAAATACCCGTAAACGAAGCTACCTCGCTAAACAGCTATCAAACCGACACCCCTGATAACCTGTTGACAATCAGAACACAGTACCGATTTTAGAGGAAGTCTTCTGCTTACTGTCTTCAAAGAACCCCCGCCACGGCTTCCAGTTCCAGTTTGAAACCGTAGTGCAGCGTGGGTACGGGCACTACGGCGCGGGCGGGTTTGTAGGTGCCAAAAAAGTCGGCGTATAGGGCGTTGATGGTGCCCCACTCGGCTATGTCGGTCAAATAGATGCGTACGTGAATTACCTCATTGGGCGACGAACCGGCGGCGGCCAAAATGGCCTTGAGATTGGCCAGAACAGCCTCGGTCTGGGCGGTGATAGAGCCGTCGGTGAGCTTGGTACCATCGGGCAGAATAGGCAGAATACCAGCCAGATAGGCCGTTTTTTCGTGAACGACGGCCTGCGAGTAGTGGCCTCCGGGTGGGGCCGCGTCGGGCGTTTGGATGAGGATCATAGCCTGGGGTTTAACAACGATAGTGGCGGGGCAACGTGTACCTTTGCGCCACCAAAAATACCCCAATCGCATGACCTTCCGCGCTGCCAACGCCACCGACCGACCCGCGCTACTTGAACTGCTAACCCAGGCCAGCCTCCTCACCGACGACCTGCCCGACGAGCTGTCTACGTTCCTGCTGGCCCACGAGGCCGATACGCTGGTTGGTGCCGCCGGGCTTGATCTGGTGGGCGATCTGGCCCTGCTGCGGTCGGTAGCCGTGGCTCCTGATTTTCGCGGGCAGTACCTCGGCCATACGCTGGTAGAAGGCGTTCAGGAAGCAGCGCTGGCCCATGATTTCACCGACATATATTTGCTGACAACCACCGCAGCGCCTTTTTTCGAGCAGCTGGGCTACGAAATCATCGACCGCGCCGCCGTGCCCGAGGCCATTGCCCAAACCCGGCAGTTCAGCAGCCTCTGCCCCGATTCGGCCATTGTGATGCATCAGAAGCTGGCATGAAAACGCGCCACGACATTCTCCTCCTCGGCGACCCGCGCCTTTACGAAACCTGCGAACCCGTACGGCTCGACGAGCAGCCACTACTGGCCGGTTGGGTGGCCGACCTGCACAGCGCCATGCAGGACGTGCGGAGCCACTACGGCTTTGGCCGGGCTATTGCCGCGCCACAGCTGGGCATTATGAAACGGCTGATTTATATGCACATCGACAAGCCCGTGGTCTTTGTGAACCCCACGCTCACCAACCTCAGCGATGAGCAGTTTACGCTTTGGGACGACTGCATGAGCTTCCCCAACCTACTGGTCCGCATACATCGCCATAAGTCATTGACAATCAATTACCTGGATGAGCAATTTCAACCCCAGCAATGGCACATGACCGATGCGCTGTCGGAACTGTTGCAACACGAATATGACCACCTCGACGGCATACTTTGCACTATGAGGGCCATTGATAGTCAGTCATTTCGGTACCGAAATTTGAGGAGGTAGTACCCACGACGATGCTGTAGGTCTCTAGCTGGCAGTGCCTCAGTGGATATGCATACCGCCGTTTACGTCAAGCGTGGCTCCGGTCATAAACCCCGACAGGTCAGACGCCAGAAAGAGGCAGGCCCCGGCCAGCTCACTGGCTTTACCAACCCGTTTTAAGGGAATCGCCGAGATAACAGCCGCTAGCTGGTCTTCCGATAGCCCATCCAGCATACTGGTTTCGATCATGGCGGGGCAGATTACATTGGCCCGGATGCCCAGCGGAGCAAATTCGCGGGCAATGGAGCGGGTCAGGCTGATCACGCCCCCCTTCGAGGCGGCATAGTGCGCCCCACCTACCAGCCCGCCGCCGCGTTGGGCCGCCAGAGAGGCCAGATTCACAATAACGCCACTTCTCTGGTCAACGAAGCGTTTCAAGGCACTTTTGCAGAGGTTAAATGTGCCTTTCAAATTCACGTTCATGATCGTTTCATAGGCTTCGTCGGTGATGGACAGCATGCCTTCAGACCTGACGATGCCCGCGCAATTCACCAGGCAGTCAATGCGGCCAAATCTTAACACGGCCTGCTCGATGGCCCTGTCGCAGTCGGTGGCAGAGCGGATGTCGCAGGGTAGGCAAAGCACGTCTGGGGTATGGCCAACCTGTGCCGCGATAGAGGCAGTCAGGTCGCTGGCGATCTGATGGGTCATGGCCAGATCGAGCAGCACGAGCCGGGCACCGTGGGCGGTAAAAAGCGCGGCCGTAGCGTAGCCGATACTACGGAGCGATGCGACCCCAACAATAACACAAACCTGGTCATCCAGCAGCCGATAATTGTATGGCTGGCCCTCGTTCGGCGGGTTATTTTTCATAAATGTACGCTGCTTTTTGCGCGACAAACCGGTCCAGTTCAGCCGGTGAAAAGCCCAGTTCGCCCAGCAATTCGCCCGTGTCCCAGCCACAGGGGGCGGCAGCAGAACGAGCGGATGGATACTGCCCATCGACGCGGATGGTAGAGCGAATCACGGCGGTTCGGCCTTCGGTGGGGTGGTCTTCGTAGTCCAGTAGTTCAACGGCTTTCAGGTGCGGGTCCTCTACCAGGGTCTGGAGCGTATGGCAGGGCATGGCGGGCAGGTCGGCCTCCCGAAACAGGGCAAGCCATTCAGCCGTTGTTCTGGCTTCCAGCGGTGCCCCCCGTACTTCAAACCAGTCCAATACATATCTGGCCCGGCTGGCTACCGTGGCGAAACGGACATCGGCCAGCAACGCACTCCGGTCTGTCACGTGCAGAAAGCCACGAACCTGTGCGTCGGTGTTAATGGTGCAAGCGATATACCCGTCTTTCGTTTTAACGGGTTGATTATGAGCACTCAACAAACGCATATCACCCGCCGGACCAACCGGCGGATCAAAGCTCTGCTGGGCCAGATGTTCCTGCAACACAAAAGCCGCCATGGTCTCGAACATGGGGATCTCCAGGCTTACCCCCTCTCCCGTTCGCCCACGCTGCATGAGAGCAGCCATGATGGCCCCGGCCGTAATTTCACCCACAACATGGTCGCAGATGAGCATGGGTACGTAGGCGGGCTTGCCGTCGCGGGCCATCGACAACCCGGCAATACCCGAAGCTCCCTGCAACACACTATCGTAGGTGGGCAGGCCAGCGTAGGGGCCATCGGTGCCGTAGCCCGTGATGAGGCAGTAAATTTTATCGGGGTATGTTGCCCGGATGGTATCGGCATCCAGACCTAGCCGCGCCAGGGCATCGGGGCGCATATTGGCCACAATCACGTCGGCCCATTCAATCAGCCGATCACAGATGGCCTTGCCGCCGGGCGTTTTCAGGTCGAGGCAAGCGTTTCGTTTGCCCCGGTTAAGGTGCAGGTATGTTCCCGCATGATGCCCCGTGGGCGAGAGGCCACCCAGCCCCCGCATGAGGTCGCCCGACGGGTGTTCGACTTTGATAATGTCGGCCCCATATTGCCCTAACCGCCAGGTAGCTACCGGCCCCACCACCACGGCGGTCAGGTCGAGTATGTTGATTCCTTTCAACGGCTCAAACATGGGGATGTTGGGTTTGGGCTTCTACAGTTACAGCAACCCTATTAATGTCGTCGTAAACCCTTAATTGCCAGCCGGTTTCACCATAATTAGCCGTGAGCGTCAGGGGGCGGTTGCAGAACAGCGGGGCCATGTGCTTCACGGTTAGTTCGGTTGGTTCACACCCTAGTTCGGTTCGCATGAACTCGGTCAGCAGCAGGGTCGATAAACCACCATTGACTACCAAGTCCAGGAGACCTTCAACCCGCTGGGCGTAGTCCCGGTCGAGGTGAATTTTGTGCGAATTGAACCCCAGCGCCGAGTACTGAAACAGCAGAGTTTCGTCGGGCACAACCTGTTTCCGGTGGTCGGCCTGGATGGGTACGCCCGGTGCTGTGTCTGCCTTTGTGTAGCCCGTTTTTTCACCCAGCAGCATGTACGTCTGGGTTTCCACAACAGACTGGGATGCAGCTGAAACCGGGCGTAGCTCATGCTGAATCGTCACGATAGCCATTGGCCCTGACGAGGTGGTTTTTTCGGTAACGCTTTTTACAAAACTTGTGCGTTCCACATCCGCGCCAATCACCAGTGGCCCCCGATAAGACACCATTCTACCGCCCAGCAGTAGTCGGGGTAGGCCGAGGTCGGGAATGGGTACACCCAGGCCGGGGAAGCCATCCGGACGCAGGGCAGATCGGAGTGTTTCGCCCGCCAGCATGAAAAAGTGCCAGCCCCGTGGTAGGGCATCCCCCTCCCGGAACGTACCCGGATTCAGGTCGAGCATAGCCGCCACCCGGCGCACCATGGTTAGGCTACACCGTTCAGTGGCGCATACCGGAGATGCCGTTGTCCATGCCTGTTCTGTCACAACAACTAATTTATGTTATACGATCTTTGCCAAAACTACTATTTTATTTTTATATGTGAAAATAATATTTCATATTTGCAATGTACTGACCTATACGATTACGTCGCATGACATTCAATTACCACCACATGAACCTGTGTACGGAAGACGTACCCAAGACCTCGGCGTTTTATCAGGCTGTGTTTGGCCTCGACCGGGTGACTGACGAAGAACATCGATTGGCGGGTGAGGACACGGCTGATCGCTTCACTGGTGCAGTCGATTTTTTGACCGATGGCACCGTCGAGTTTCACATCACCCGCAAAGACGTGAACCTTGGGTTCCAGATGAAGCAGTTTATCAACCCCCTGGAACGGGGCCATTTCTGCTTCCGCACCGATGATATTGAAGGCTTCAAAAAACGATTGGAGGAGAAAGGCGTCCCGTATGCCGACTACGGCAAGTGGGCACTAGCGGGCTGGTATCAGATTTTTTTCCATGACCCGGACGGCCGCATTATCGAGGTGCATCAGACGGGTATGTAGCCTATGAAAGCAAACGGAACAGACGAGACAGCCGACAAAACCAATGGCTATTCGGCCCCGGCTTTAGACAAGGGACTTGATATTCTGGAGGCCTTGTGCCAAAGCGAAAACGGCCTCACCCAGCAGGAAATCGCGGCACAACTGGGGCGGAATCTGGGCGAAATCTACCGGATGCTCACCTGCCTGGTACGTCGGGATTACGTGGCCAACTACGGCAATACGTACACCATCACGACTAAGCTGTTTCAGCTGTCGCACGTTCACCCGCCCACGTACCGGTTGCTGACCGAAGCCCTGCCGGTGATGGAAGCCCTGTCGCGGGAGATCTCGTTCCCCTGCGATCTACGGGTCTACAACAAAGGCGTTCAGACGGTTATTGCATCTATCCAACCGCCTGACGGTCTTGGCTTTATGACGCGGGTAGGGTCTGAGATTGCCGTGGCTCCTTCGGCGTCGGGGCTGGTGCTGGTTGCGTTTCAGGACCCGATTATCAGAGAATTACGGATCAACGAGAGCCTGCCGAACCCGTCCGACGCCGATCTCAGTCGGTTTCGCACTGCGCTGACCGAGGTGACACTGACCGGTTTCGCATCCATCCAAAGCAATCAATATGCAGGCCTCCACGCCATATCGTTTCCCATTCTCGACATGAACCGAAACGCCGTGGCCGCCCTGACCGTCCCGATGCTGGCCCGTATCGACGGCACGCCACAGGCTACGCTGGCCGAGGTCGAAGAAAAGCTCCGGCAACGGGCAGCAGGCCTCAGCAGCCGCATTGCGCTGGGAAGGTGAAACGCACTGATAATCAACAACCTTACATCACTATGCAACACCTATACAAAGCCTTACTTACCTGTTCTGCTATATTAGGTGTACTAGCCATAGGGATATTGATTGTTGGCAACAGCTTAAACACGACAGGGCCGTTCGTTATTGGTGCGCTGGTTTGTCTGGCCGTTGGGGGGCGGGGCATACCGGCTATCGGGCAATTGTCTTTCACCATCTGGGTGTTTGCGGCGGTGGCAGTTGGCCTGTACTATCCCCATTATTTCCGGCAGGTCGGCGATTTCAAGCTCACCCGGTTGATCGTCCCGCTGATTCAGCTAATCATGTTTACGATGGGCACCGAAATGAGCCTGCGCGATTTTGAAGGGGTCGTTAAAACGCCCAAAGCGGTAGTTATTGGGCTGGTTAGTCACTTCACCATCATGCCCCTGGTGGGGTTTGCGCTGGCCAGAGGCTTTGGTTTCGACCCCGAAATAGCCGCTGGTATCATCCTGATTGGGTCGGTGCCCAGCGGGGTAACCTCCAACGTACTTGCCTTTATTGCTAAAGCCAACATGCCCTTGTCGGTGACCATTGCGACGGTATCGACCCTGATGGCCCCCCTCATGACGCCGCTGCTGATGAAACTGCTGGCCGGGCAATTTGTCCAGATCGATTTTGTGGCCATGATGTTGCACGTTGTCCAGATCATCATCATCCCCATCGTGCTTGGGCTTGTTGTGAACCGGCTGATCCGCAGCGGGGTGCAGTGGCTGCAAACGGTCATGCCCGTACTGTCGATGGTGGGAGTGCTCATGATGCTGATCGTGATCGTTTCTTCCGGGCGCGATGCCCTGCTCAACATTGGGCCGCTGTTATTTGTCGCGTCGGTCATTCACCACTCTATTGGCTACCTGCTGGGGTACTGGAGTGGTCGGCTCATGGGCCTCGATGAGCAGACCTGCCGCACTATTTCGCTGGAAGTGGGCATGCAAAATGGCGGGCTGGCGTCGGGCATTGCCCTGCAAATGGGCAAGGTGGCTACGGTGGGCCTGGCCTCGGCCATTTCGGTGCCGTGGATGACCATTTCGGGGTCGTTACTGGCCAACTGGTGGCGCAATCAGCCTATAAAAGAAGAAGCTAAACTGGAACAGGAAGTATGGACATAACAACGATTGCGGTGGTTGGGGCGGGCAATATGGGCCATCAGATTGCCATTTGCGCTGCGCTGGCGGGCTTCCGGGTAACGTGTACCGATACCAGCGCAGCCATGCTGGATAAAGCCAGTGCATTCGCCGATACGTACCTGGCAGAGCGGGTGAGAAAAGAAAAATTAACGCAACAGGCTGCTGATCAGACCCTTGCATCGCTTGCCTTTGTACCAACAATAGAGACCGCCGTTGCCGATGCCGACTTGGTGATTGAAGCCATCATTGAGAAGCTGGACATCAAACGAACGCTGTTTGCCCAACTGGATAAGCTCTGTCCGGCGCACACGATTCTGGCAACGAACAGTTCCTACATTGTCAGTTCCAACATCGCCGATGCCACCGCCCGGCCCGACAAGGTGTGCAACATGCACTTTTTTAACCCGGCGCTGGTGATGAAGCTGGTCGAGGTCGTGAAAGGCCCGCACGTGTCGGACGAGACGGTGGATGCGGTGATGAATGCCGCCCGGAAAATGGGAAAAACGCCCGTGCTGCTCCACAAAGAAATCTACGGTTTTCTGGTTAACCGCTTGTTGCAGGCTACCCGGCAGGAAGCCCTCAAACTCCTCGATATGGGCGTGGCCTCGCCTGAGGCTATCGACACGGCGGTGATGAACGGGCTGGGCTACCCCATGGGGCCGTTTCAACTCCTCGACCTTACCGGTATCGACCTGGCCTACCACGTGGGCATGGAAAAATACCGAGAAACTGGCGACCCCGCCGACCGGCCTTCGCCCACGGTGGTTGAAAAATTCATCAAAGGCGAATGGGGCAAAAAAGTCGGAAAAGGATTTTACGATTACGAACAATAACCAGTTGACCAACCGTAACTTAACCTACCATTAAGATGACTGTCAAGCTCTTTTTAGTCCTGGTATTTCTGCTGACAAACAGCACGTTACAGGCACAAGTACCGTTGCGCAGAGCCTTCCAGCCAGCCAATGAGGTAAGCAAAACCGTGTATGGCGCCAATGCCAAAGCAGGACATTATGTGCAGGCCAACGATGCCAAGATCTATTACGAAGTCTATGGCAAAGGCCAGCCCATTGTGCTGCTCCACGGCGGCCTCTTTGGTACGATCACCGAAATGGCCGACCTCATCGACAAGCTGAAAGGCAACTTCCGGGTCATTGCCGTCTCGACGCGGGGGCACGGGAGATCGGAGATCGGCCACCAACTCCTTACACTGGAACAACGGGCTACGGATGCTATGGCGGTGATCAATGCCGTGACGAAAGATAGCGTCATTGTCCTTGGCTTCAGCGATGGCGGGTACTCGGCCTACCAACTAGGCGCGATGTTTCCCAACCGGGTGAAGAAGATGGTCGTGATCGGTGCTGGAGAACTGCGTCCGGGCTTCCGCGAATTCAACTTTACGGCGAAGCAGGCCCTGGCAATGGACAAACCCTTCTGGGATCAGCAGCTAAAGCTCATGCCCGAACCTAATCGGCTGGACGACGTTTTTACGCAGGTTTCCAACTGCTACAACAACGTCACGGTGAGCAAGGACTTGTTGAGCGCCATACAATGCCCCGTACTGGTCATGGCGGGCGACCACGATCAGGGCAACCCCGTTGAGCGGGTGGTGAGTGCCGCCCGGTTTATCCCGAACCATCAGATCAGCATCATCGCCAACACCGGACACGGCTGTTTCCTGGAAAATGCCCCGGCCGCCTGGGACGTAATCAGGCCCTTTTTGATGAAGTAGACTTGCTACTGGTTGGTAATGGTCAGGTCTGCAAAATAGCCTTCGGTGCCAATGTCTACCCAGAGGCCTACCCCACCCGACGTGCCTGCGCCATGTTTGAGATCGTTCACAATCAGTGAAGGCTGCTTGTTATTGTTTAGATATAGTTGGGCCTGCCTGTCTTTGACAACCACTGTCAGGGTGATCCACTCATTCAAGGTCATGTCCGAATAAGCTTCATATCGCTCCGGAGCTTCTTTCCGCAGGCGATCAAACTTATAATCGGGATACGAGTAGTACTGGATGGCGTGGTTACGACGTACCTGATCGGTGGCGCGGCCATTGGTGGGACGGATATAGATGCTCTCGTAGCTGGAATTGGCTTCGTTGATTCGAAAGGCAACCCCGATGAACCCACGGGCTAGTTCTGGGGCGTTTTTCAACAGCCTGCTCAACACCTTTACCTGAATTGTACCATTGGTGAAATCAATACCTTCGAGCCGCACAAACGTTGGCTCGTCTACCTTTTGTACGCTTGAATCCTTAACGACCCGGAGGGCCTCTTTCCCCATTAGTCGCTCAAACGACATCGACACCAGGTTGGGTTTCAGCCTATCCCTGGTCAGCCGCAGTGGTAACCCAGTTACAGTCTGAGCGCTTACCGTGATCGAGATATGCAGTAAGCTCATTATGAACGCAAATAAGATACATTTCATACAGGAATACACACCTGGTAAGACCGGTGCAGAAACGAAGGTAATGATCATGCCCTATTTGCCTTCGAATCAATAATATCATGCATCAGTCTAACAGAAGACAGTAAACTGAAAACGTACACGTTGCGTTAACCAGCAAACGACAATCACTCTTTTATGCAAGCTGCCCTCCGTCCGCCTGTTTCGATCTTTACGGAACAAAGCCCCAACCCCAACTCGATGAAGTTTGTGCTCAACCGCGAACTGGTGCCCGATGGCCTCTCGTTCGACTATGCCGAACCGTCGGAAGCGTTGAAAGAAGGCAAAAACTCCCCCCTCGCCGTTGCCTTGTTCGGCATCGACGACGTGCGCCGGGTGTTTATTGCGGGCAATTTCATCACGCTCACCAAGTCGGAAGACGTAGACTGGGGTGAGATTATGTTTGAAGTAAAAGTCTTCCTGAAAGACTATTTCGAGGCCGACAAGCCCGTTTTTGTGCAGCGCACGGTAGAACTGAACAGCGCCCGGCTGGAGTCTGACTCCGAGACGGTGCAGCAGATCAAAGCGGCCTTGGATCAGTATGTTCGCCCGGCAGTAGAGTCGGACGGCGGGGCCATTAACTTCCACGATTACGACGAAAGCACCGGCACCGTGAAAGTGCTCCTGCAAGGCTCGTGCAGTGGTTGCCCTTCATCTACCCTGACACTGAAGGCCGGTATTGAAAACCTGCTCACCCGCCTGGTACCCGGCGTAAAAACCGTAGAAGCAGAAGGCGTGTAGACAGTATGCAGTTCTACAGTATGCAGTGGGGCTGACGCAAGCGGATGTTCGCGTCAGCCCCACTGCATACTGTAGAACTGCATACTGTAAATCCCTCCGTTTTGTCAGAAAATAAGAAAAACGCCAACGCTTTTGCTGCGCTGGCGTTTTTCTTTGTAGCACCATTCGCACAGACCCTTGATCCATTCCACAACGCCTCGCCGGTTTGCCCTGGCCACCCTTTGCCTGCTGCCTGCTTTGGCGTCGGCGCAGAACTTGCTTGGTCTGACAACCAGCCCTACTTCGGGGGTACACCGCACCTATCAAAACCCGGCCTGGCTGGCCGATTCGCCCCATCGGGTGTTTGTTAGCCTGGGGGCGGGTAACCTGCATGCCAACAACAACTACGTCCGCTATCAGGCACCCTTTTCGTTGTTGCGCCTAATTACCGGGCAGGTACCCGACGAGTACCGACGGAGCAATGGCAACATCAAATTCGAGTCGACCTACACGCAGGAAACGCTGGACGATAAACCCAAAAACGCTACTGTATGGGGCGATTTCCGGGGACCGGCGCTGCAACTGGCCGTGGGCAACCGCACCGTCATTGGGCTATCGTCGCGATTGCGGGTGGCGGGGCAGGTCTGGGGAGCGTCGGAGCAACTGCTGTCTGCGTTGCGGGCCAGCCTGAACAGTTCGGCGTTTTACAGCATTCCCAGCCGCAACAACGCCTTTAGCGTGAGCACCAATACCTACGCCGAACTGGCCGCCAGCGTGGGCCATACCGTACTGGAAACCGACGAAGCCAAACTGATGGTTGGCCTGACGATTAAGTACTTAGTGGGTTTTACGTCGGGCTATTTCGTCAATCGTGGCCTTACTTACCAGGTGCTGCCTGATGCCAATGTGCCCAGCGGCGGTTACCTGTCTGTAGATCAGGTGTCGGCCGATTTTGGGTATACGTCGTTCCTGCAAAACCAGAACCTTACCCTGCGCTCACTCGTCAACGGGCACCCACCGGGGCGTGGCGTGGGGTTCGACCTGGGTGGTGCCTACGTATACAAGCCCGACCCCGACGGCGCTACCTTGCGTGCGGGCATTGCGCTGACTGATCTTGGCGGCATCAACTACACCGCCGATGCCTACGCTATTGACCAGCAAAAGCTGCGTTTTTTCACCTCCGACTTCAACGACGTGCGCAACAGTGAGCAGATCGTCAATGTGATTCGTCAGAAACTCCGCGTCGAGGAGAGTCAAAACCAGGGGTCGTTTACCAGCGGCCTGCCCAGTTCGCTCAACACGTCTGTCGACTATGAACTACCAACGGGCTTGGGCTTGCAAATGGCCTACTGGCAGGACCTGCGCAGCAACTCGGCTGTAGCCATGCACCAACCCTCTGTGGTGGCCCTAGTGCCCCGGTATGAGCATAAATGGGCGGCAGTCTCGGTGCCCATTTCCTTAGTAAATGGAGCCGTACTGGCGGGGTTATCACTCCGGGCAGGCCCCATTTGGCTAGGGTCTGATAACGTGCCCGGCCTGTTTGGCAACAGCAGCAACGGCATTGCCCCACGTGGCCTGGACGTGTATGGCGGCATTGCCTTCGGCTTTGGTAGCCGGGGCAGCACCAACGAGTAATCCGGCTTGTAGGAGCCTCGCTATCTGCCTATTTTTGCCAAATTAAGAATCAAGAAGTAAGACGCAAGAAACAAGAAGTAAGACGCAAGAAACAAGAACAGTTCAATGTTTGCCATCGGGGCATTCTGCGAAGTCGATCTTGTTTCTTGCGTCTTGCTTCTTTCCTCTATCTATGCTCAGAACACACACCTGTGGCGAACTGCGTTCGTCGGATATCAATAAAACAGTAACCCTGAGTGGCTGGGTGCAAATTGCCCGCGACAAAGGTGGCGTACTCTGGATCGACCTGCGCGACCGTTACGGTATTACGCAAGTCATTCTGGAAGAGGGCGTTACGTCGGCCGATTTGTTCAAAACGGCCCGGACGCTGGGACGCGAATTTGTGGTACAGGCCACGGGCGTGGTGACCGAACGGCAATCGAAAAATCCGAACATCCCAACCGGCGACATTGAAGTTCGCCCCACGGTCCTGACGGTGTTGAACGCGGCCAAAGTGCCACCTTTTAAGATTGACGACGAAACCGACGGCGGCGACGACCTGCGCCTTCGTTACCGCTACCTCGACCTGCGTCGCAACCCCGTTCGGCAGAACCTGGAGCTGCGACACCAGGTGGCCCGCCGCACCCGCGAATACATGGATGGGCAGGATTTTATTGAGGTGGAAACGCCAGTGCTCATTAAATCGACGCCCGAAGGTGCCCGCGATTTTGTGGTGCCCAGCCGCATGAACCCCGGCGAATTTTACGCCCTGCCGCAGTCGCCGCAGACGTTCAAGCAGCTGCTGATGGTGTCGGGGTTTGACCGGTATTACCAGATCGTGAAGTGCTTCCGCGACGAAGACCTCCGCGCCGACCGGCAGCCGGAGTTCACGCAGATCGACTGCGAGATGTCGTTTGTGGAGCAGGAAGACATCCTCAATATGTTCGAGGGCCTGACGCGGCACTTGTTCAAAACGGTCAAAAACATCGACCTCGCTGAAGTGCCCCGCATGACCTACGCCGAAGCCATGCGCCGCTACGGTTCCGACAAGCCCGACATCCGGTTTGGGATGGAGTTTGTGGAGTTGACCAATCAGGTTCAGGGCCGGGGCTTCCCCGTTTTCGACAGTGCCGAACTGGTAGTGGGTATCTGCGCCACGGGGGCCGCTACTTACACGCGCAAGCAGCTAGACGAATTGACCGAATGGCTAAAACGGCCTCAGATTGGTGCCAAAGGCCTTATTTACGCCCGTGTCAACGAAGACGCGAGTGTGAAATCATCCGTCGATAAGTTCTATTCCGAAGAGGAGCGCAAGGCCTGGGCCATGGCGATGAACGCCCAACCCGGCGATTTACTGCTGCTGCTGGCGGGCGAGGCCAACAAGACCCGCAAGCAACTAAACGAACTACGGCTGGAAATGGGCTCCCGTCTGGGCCTGCGCAACCCCGACGACTACAAAGTGCTGTGGGTGCTGGACTTCCCGCTGCTGGAATACGGCGAAGAGGAGGCCCGTTGGTTTGCCATGCACCACCCCTTCACCTCGCCCAAACCCGAAGACATTCCGCTGCTCGACACTGACCCCGGCGCGGTGCGGGCCAACGCCTATGACCTGGTCATCAACGGCACCGAAGTGGGCGGCGGCTCGATCCGTATCTTCAACCGGGAGCTACAGGCGCGGATGTTTAGCCTGCTGGGGTTCAGCGACGAAGAGGCTAAAAATCAGTTCGGTTTCCTGATGGACGCCTTCGAGTTTGGTGCGCCACCCCACGGCGGCATCGCCTTCGGTTTCGACCGGCTGTGCTCACTCTTCGGCGGCGTAGACAGCATCCGCGACTTCATTGCGTTCCCCAAAAACAACGCCGGCCGCGACGTCATGATCGACTCACCTTCGGTAATTTCCGACAAGCAACTGGATGAGTTGAAGATTCGGACAACGGTGTAATGAAGCTCCTTAAGGAATTGAGTTATGGAAATTGGTGAGGTGTATAGCTTCGCGCTACGTGCCTTCGATTTCTACACTAACGCAACAAGCCCGCTCATTTGGCGGGCTTGTTGCGTTAAAGAATTTACCTCCTGAATAACCATTCGGTTGATTTGCGTATATTCTTGTCGCAACGTAAGTTGCCCCGATTTCAGTTATTGAATTATTGCCATGACAGACACCATGAACGACACCCGGATTATTTCTTACGCAGCAACGTATCAGCCTGATTTCAAGCGCATTAACCTAGAGTGGATCAGCGAATCGTTCGCCGTAGAGCCGCACGATCTGGAGCAGCTTGACCACCCCGAAGATCACATTTTACCCCGTGGCGGCGCTATTTTACTGGCCCTGCGTGACAATACGATTTTAGGCACGGTGGCCATGATTAACACCGCCGAAGTCGACGCCACCAAGCCCGACTTTGAATTGGCTAAGATGGCCGTGGCCAAAGAAGCACGCGGCCTAGGTATTGGCCGTCTACTCTGCGAAGCAGCTATTGATTTTGCCCGGCAGGCCGGTGCCAGCCGCGTATGGCTCGAATCGAACCGCAAGGCCGTGGCGGCCATTCAGTTGTACCTAAGCCTCGGTTTTGTCGAAGCACCCCTTAAACCCAGCCCCTACACCCGCGCCGATATTTACATGGAGCTAAACTTTTGAGCTTATTCCACCACAAACTTCGCCATCCATTGCGCTACGGTGCTGTTGGTGAGGCTGAAGATGAGGTTGGGAAAGAGGCCCAGTAGCAGAGCAAAAACGGCCAATGGAATCAGCAGGAGGCGTTCGCGGGCGGTAAGGTCGGGCAGCGTCAGCGTGGTATCATCAGCGTGGGCGCGGACCCAGATTTCGCCGAAAAACATCCGCTGAAGTGTCCAGAGGAAATAGGCAGCGGCCAAAATGATGCCCAGCACCGAGACGGCGGTGATCCAGCCGGGCAGGTATGTCGACTGGTAGCCACCCATAAGCGTAAACAGTTCGCCCACGAAGCCAGAAAAGCCCGGCAACCCCAGCGAGGCAAAAAAGGCCACCGCCGTGAGCGCCGCATAGCGCGGCATGGGCGTGAGCAAACCCCGATATGAGTCGATGCGGCGGTCGTGGGTACGGTCGTAGAGCACACCCGTCAGTAAAAACAACATGGCCGATAGTACGCCGTGGCTAACCATCTGGTACACGGCCCCGTTGACGCCCTCGGCGGTGAGCGAGGCCACGCCCAGCAGTACAAAGCCCATGTGCGACACCGATGAGTACGCGATCATTTTTTTGAGGTCGTTCTGCGCCAGTGCGTTCAGGCCACCGTAGACAATGGTGAGGGCCGCCAGGCCGCCCAACACGGTAGCATATTGAGCACCACCGTCGGGGAAAAGACCCCATACGACGCGGATAAAGCCATAGCCGCCAATTTTGAGCAGCACCCCCGCCAGCACCACCGACACTGGTGTAGGCGCTTCGACGTGGGCATCGGGCAGCCAGGTATGCAGGGGCACGATAGGCAGCTTCACAGCAAACCCAATAAACAACGCCCAAAACGCCAGCATCCGGCTGGATACTCCGCCAATGCTGACTTCGCCGAAAATGCTCAGAAACGAGTTGGGCAGGTAATTGGCACCATTGGCCATATACCGCCAGTCGAAGGTGTGGACGAGTTGGGCGGGGTTAAGCTGTCCGTGGAGTAGCTGGAACTGCACCGCCCGCAGCACCTCGGCGGTCATGTCGCCGGGGGTATCAATTAATCCGGCTGCTACTGCCGTGCTAACAGGGTCCATAACAGACAGATACAACCCGATCATGACAAGCAGAATCAGCACCGAACCGGCCAACGTGTAGAGAAAGAATTTGATCGACGCATATTCCCGCCTGGGTCCGCCCCACAGCCCAATGAGGAAGTACATGGGCAGGAGCATGAACTCGAAAAACAGGAAGAACAGAAAGAAATCGAGGGCCACAAAACAGCCCATGATGGTACCCGTCAGCAACAGATAAAGGGCGAAGTAAGCCTGTGAGCGTCCATTTATGTTCCATGACGACACCACGCCCACCAGCATCACCACCGCCGACAGCAATACCAGCGGCAGGCTAATACCATCTATTCCAACTAAATAATCGATAGACGCCACGCCCAGGCTACCCATTGGCAGGGTGATCCAGTCGGCCTGCTCGAGCAGCTGATACCCCGCCTTGGCCCGGTCAAACTGGGCGTAGATGAGGCCGCTGAGCACCACGTCGGCACCCGTCACGGCCACCGCCACCCAGCGGTACAGGCTAATCTGATTACGCGGCAGCAACGCCACCAGCAAGGCCCCGGCCAGGGGAAGAAAAATCAGTAGCGAGAGTAGGGGCATAGTATCAGAGAATCCACCAGAGTAAAAACAGCACCACGGCAACGGCGGTGGCAATATAGGTTTGTACGCGGCCACCCTGCACCGAGCGGGTGAGTTGCCCCACGCCCACGGCCAGCCGCCCCGCGCCATTCACCAGCCCATCGACACCCACGCGATCTACGAAGGCCGCGATATGCGCCAGCAGTACCGTGCCGATGCCCAGGCCGTTCACCAGCCCATCCACGGCGCGGTGGTCAGCGCGGTGCAGGAAGTTGGCCAGCTTACGAATGGGATTAATGAAGAGAGCTTGATATAGCTGGTCGAGGTAGCCATAATGGAATGAGGCCAAAGCCAGTTTGCTGTTCATGGCGGGTTCGCGCAGCCGGAAGCCGAGCCAACCGCCAGCGGCTACTATTGCCATGGAAACAGGAGCCAACCAGGCTGGGCCTTCGGGCAAAACGGGTAGCTGCATGAAAGCAAAAAAGGGGCTGTGGTGCGCCGAAAGGGGGTCCAACGAAAACCAGATGCCCACCGATAGCACCGCCAACAGTAGCACCGGCCCGCGCATAAGCCAGCCCGATTCGTGCGGGATGGTTTCGGTAGTAGCCCGTTCGCCCCAAAAGACCAGCCGCAGTTGCCGGGCCATATAGACCGCCGTAAGCACCGACGAGAGTAGCAGACCAACGGGCACCAGCATAGCCCAGCCGCCGCGCTGCCCGGCCCACCAGTACGCCCCAGCCAGAATTACTTCTTTCGACAAAAAACCCGACAGCAGGGGAACCCCCGCCAGCGCCGCCGCACAGACGACGTAGGCCGCGAAGGTGTAGGGCAACGCCTTTCGCAGGCCGCCCATGGCCCGCATATCCTGTGTGTGTACGGCATGGATCACGCTACCCGCCGCCAGGAAGAGACCTGCTTTAAAACAGGCGTGGGTGAGCAGGTGAAACAAGGCCCCCGACACGTTGCCGGTGCCCATGCCCGCCACCATCAGACCCAGTTGCGAAACCGTGGAAAAGGCCAGCACCCGCTTGATATCCAGTTGGAAAAGTGCCGAAAAACCGCCCCAGAGGGCCGTTACGGTACCCACAACGGCCACCACCGTCAGCGCGTCGGGCGAGAGCATGGGGTGGATACGGGCCAGGAGTACAATGCCCGCCGCCACCATCGTAGCCGCATGAAGCAGCGCCGACACGGGCGTGGGGCCTTCCATAGCGTCGGGGAGCCAGGTCAGCAGCGGAAACTGCGCCGATTTGGCCACGCAGCCCATGAACAAACAAAGCCCCACCGCCGTGGTAAGCGGCTCGGTACCAAAAGCAACCGATCCAGTTTGGACGTAGGTAAGCAGGATACCCAGCAAAAAGGCTGCGTCGCCAATGCGGTTCATCAGAAACGCTTTCGTAGCCGCCCGCGCCGCCGACGGGCGGTGATACCAGAAGCCAATGAGCAGGTACGATGCCAACCCAACCAACTCCCAGAACCCGTACAGAATCAGCAGGTTACCCGCCAGCACAATGCCCAGCATGGCCCCTACAAAGAGTTGCAGGTACGCAAAATACCGCCCAATCCGGGCATCGCCACGCATGTAGTCGATGGAGTAGAGTTGCACCAGCAAGGCCACGCCATGCACTACCACGAGCATGAGTTTACTCAGCGGGTCGAGTTGAAACGAGAGCGGAAATGACTGACCCCGGAACGTGATCCAGTCGGTTTGCCAATGCAGCGTTTGTGGGCTTAAACGAGCTAACGTCAGGGCCAGGAACAGCCCAATGGCCGTGGAGGCTACGGCTAAAACCCCTAGAACAGACCCCGAAATGCGGTTTCGCAGCGCACCGATGCCCATTGCCCCTACAAAAGGTAACCCCAAAAGGGCGGTCAGCAACAGGGTTTGCGTACTATCGGGCACGTGTTTGGTGGAATTAATTCAACTAGCCTGCAAATATCCTGTCTAACGGGGCGACAGACAAGTGATTAAATCAAGACACTTGATTCGTGACCCTGCATAAAAAGCACTGACAGTCTGTAGAAGGGTCCACCATGGTTGACATACACTATTGAGGTGTACGCAGAAATAGACGACCCCTAGGGTCAACGCGTAAGGTCCCCCCTTCGTACCGGATACTGCCAGCCGTTGCGTTTATCGAGTTTGGAATTGTAACCGTATGACCCTGGCGTAGTTTGACTCTATCGAGCAGGGAAGGTTGCCGACGACACGACCATGTGCCGGGGGAATTCCAAAGACCTGTGGCAACAGTATGCATCGAGATACAGTTTACATTCATTTTTAAGAGCCAGCTATCGCCCAATCCACGTGCCGACTCCGTTTTTTCGTAGGATTGACCAGAAAAAGAGCGACAGCCGAGGTAGAATTGCTCGGCATCGATACGAATGAGCGTAGTCTCTGATTCATCATCAATTCCGCCCAAAGTTTTTTCCCAAAGCAGTGTACCGTTTGACGAAAGGTATAGAAGCCAGATGTCATAAGAGTTTGCTCGTTTAGGTTCAGATTTCTCGCCCGTTTGATTCGAAAACGTCATTCCAGCAAGAAGCAGATTGCCATTGGGAAACTCCAATTGGTCAGTAAACCCGTCAAATCCGTCTCCACCCAGCGTTTTTTCCCAGATGATCGCACCCTGCGGATTTAGTCGGAGCACCCATACGTCAAAGCCCCCCCGAATATTCTCTGATTTATCTCCAGACCTGTTAGATATAGAGTAACAGGATATCAATAACTCGCCATTGGCAAGTTTGGTCAGTTGGGGATATTTATCGTCGTCATTGCCACCAAGCACTTTATCCCAGACTTTGGTGCCATCGGCAGCGAGCAGCAGTAGCCACAGATCACACCCACCCTTTCCAGACTGCGAACGGTCACCCGAAGGAGGCGTGACATAGTGACTTGAGGTTTCGTAGAGGTAGGTAAACCCAACAACATAACAGCCACCATTGGCAGCGGCAACTACAACCGGTTGATCCTCAGCCTCTACTCCGCCCAACACTTTATCCCACAGCTTGTTACCATTCGCATCTAACTTTAAAACCCAAAAATCGCTATAACCAACCTGGCGGGGGTTTTCCGACTTGTCTGCCCCTGACAGCGAGTTCGACGTGCCGGCGACAATCAACTTCCCGTCGCTGGTTTCTGCCACCGACGTAGCCCTGTCGCCGTAGATTCCTCCGAAGCGCCGCGCCCACAATTTGTTTCCGTTGAGATCGATCTTTAGCACCCAATAGTCAGCCCAACCATCTAAGCCTCGGTTTGGCTCTTCAACATCGCCGGAAGCGGGCGACGCTGTCAGGCCCACCAGCACCAGCCCGCCGTCCTGGGTGAGTATGCCGCCTTCAAGCTGTTCATTTCCCGCCCCACCAAAAGACCGGTCCCATAGCTGTTGCCCACTGCTATCGAGTTTGACAACCCAAATGTCATACGCGCCTTTACCGCGCGATGTTTTGCCGCTTGTGCTGTCACTTGTGGTACTCATACACAGCAGGCTTCCCCCATCGGGAGTCTTAAAAACAAGTTGCCCTAACTCGTACGTGGGCGTTCCCACGGTTTTATTCCACATTATAGACGGGGCCTGTGCCCGCGTTGGAAGGTAGTGATAGAACAACAGCAAACAGATGACAACACCTCTCATTGATAGATACGTGGTAGAAATTTGACGCATACGACTGGGGATTGGTTATGTTTTAACTCAAGGGTTGCTGACGCCCATGGGCTGACCGGTGCGGCGCAGGCCCTTAGATGCCCTTTCTTACCCCGTTCGCAACCAGCCTGTTAAACTCAACCGATCTCGTATAGCGGGTAAGACTTCGTGTTCCAGCAGGCCACTGTCAAAACAGACTAACCGGCCACCGAGGGGTTCGATGGTTAGGGTTTGTTCCGTGCCGTTGGGTTGGGGAAGGTACAGGGCAAGTTGACCTCCATCAGTCGGTTGCCAGTGGCGGTTGAGGTAGCAGATGAGGGAGAGCTTACGCTTCGAATCGGCCCGAAATCGGTCGAGGTGGCGTTTGTAGAACGCACCTGCGGGATAGAGCGCGTAGTGCAGTTCGTAGTCGCGGAGGCCCAGGTAGCAGGTGCGGTTGAGGTAGTCGATCAGTTGCTCAACCCGGCCTAGAAACGAGGTCTCTTCGGGAGTAGCATTGTCGGCATCGAGCCAGAGGATTTCGTCACCCCGGATGGCCTTTGCCACCACGGCCTGCCCGTTGCCAATGCCCGCCTCCCGAAACTGTCCCGCCGTCCGCCGCGTGTGCAGCCGTTGCGCCAGTTGGGCCGTTTCTTCGTCCGTCAAAAACCCGTCGATCAGGCCGTAGCTATTGGCCAGCATACCGTCGATGAGGGTTTCAAACTGGGTTTCGAGGGTTGTGGTCATTGCTTCAAATTAGTCAACTCGTCGAGGTTGACGGTGCGGAAGTGGCGGTATACCTGAATAATAAGGGCCAGTGCCACCGCCGCTTCAGCAGCCGCCACGATCATGACAAACAGGCTGAATACCTGTCCCTGCAACCGGCTGGGATCATACTGACTAAACGCGACCAAATTCAGGTTAACGGCGTTGAACATCAGTTCAATACCCATCAACACCACCACGGCGTGACGTTTGGTAACAACCACCGCCAGCCCAATGCTGAACAAAGCCGCCGCGACGAAAAGTAAGGTTGTGGATAGGGAGGGGTTCATACATTCCTTTTAGCTAAATACCCCGCCCCTACCAGCGCCACGAGCAGCAGGATGCTGATGACTTCAAAAGGAACAAGGTATTCGGTCATGAGTTGCTTGCCAATCGTGTCGATGGTGGTGGGGGCCGTAGACATGGGCTGATCGAAGAGCGTAAAATGGGCGCTGGAAAGTAGCCGGCTGAGGCCCAAAAATAAGCACCCCGCCAGCAGTACACCCAGCCACGACCGGCGACTTTCGGTCAACACGGCGTTGGGTCGTTCGCTCGCCACGGTAGTCGACGTATCGGTTGTGGCGGGTTTGCTGGTGAGCATCACGCCGAAAAGCACCAGTACCAACACGCCCCCCACGTAGATGATAATCTGCGAAACGGCTAAAAAATCGGCTCCGGCAAAGACAAACAACGCCGCCACGCCCAGCAACGCTAGCAGCAGCGCATAGGCCGAATACAGCACGTTTCGAGTCAGCAGCACAGTCAATGCGCCAATTAAGGTCAGTGCGATAAAAGCAAAAAAGGCGATCTGGAGCATGGAGTGAAAGAGTGAAAGAGTGAATGGTGAAAGAGCGAAAGTGTGTGGTCTGGCACTCTTTCGCTCTTTCACCATTCACTCTTTCACCCCTTTGGTTTCATCGTGGGCCGAAAGGCAGGCTTTGGTTTAACCACAACAGGTTCGGGTGGGGCGGCTACCTCTGCGGCTGACAGCGGTTCTGTTACGCCGGGCTGTTCGGGCACACCCACCGAGGCAATGGCTTCGGCTTCGTCGGGCGCAGGGTCGGTGAGTGGGTGCAGGCGGTGGCCTTCCGTTGAGTTACCCGTTTCGGTGGGTTCGGGAGCTGGTGGTGGAGCAGGTTTGGGCGTAGGCGTAGGCTTCATACCCGGCCGGAACACAGGACGGGGCTTTGGGGCGGGGGGCTCGGCCACCGGCGCAACGCCCGTTACTGGCTCAGCCATTGGCGTAGTAATGGGTGCAGGCACATTAGCTACAGGTGCTTCACCCAAAGGCGTTTCGGTAACAGAAACAGGCGTTTCCAGCGTTTTGGGGGCCTTTTTCTCTTCTGAAACGGGGGGCGTTTCTGCCGCAATCGCTGGTTTTGGGGCGGGTTTCATACCCGGACGGAACGCGGGTCGGGCAGGAGCCACCGTGGTAGGAGCAGGTGTGACAACGGGCTTGGCCGCAGCTTTAGCGGCTTCTTTTTCCCGGACAAACTGCTCGTAAAGCGCCCGTTTTTCGTCGGCTTCTTCGGGGGTCAGGTTGGCAAAGGCGTAGGTCAGGTTGCCGAGGTCGTAGGTGCTGTAGTCGAAGGTTTTTTCCATCGTTAGGCACTCCGTAGGGCACACTACCGTACACAGACCGCAGTAGCAGCACTTGGCCATGTCGATGTCAAACGTGGCTGCGTACAACCGAATCGGCGACCCGTCTGAGGCCTTGCCAATCTCTTCCGTAGCCTTGATGGGGTCAATCGTGATGCAGTCTACGGGGCAGACTTTGGCGCATTTATCACAGACAATGCAATCGTCCATCTCGTTGTGCAGGCGATAGCGGCCATTGTCAGGAATCGGCAGTTTCTCGTGGGGATACTGCAACGTCACCAACCCCGTTTGCAGGTCGAAGTAGCCGTTGTTTTCCATGCCCACGGGCGTGCGGCGCCGGGTAGCCTGGCGCAGATGCCGCATCGTAAGGCTCAGCCCCTTCAGCGTGGTGCGTATCCCCGACTGTATGTTGGTGAAATAACCCATTGTTTCGATGACGTACCTACACGGGGAAATGTTCCCGGACTGATAAAGGTATAGCCTATATGCCGTGGCGATTTTGGCGCAATACTGACTCACAAATGTCAGCCACGTATATTGCTAAACCACTGTAATACTAGTTCAGAATTGCTACAGCGTATTGCTGACGCGTGGCCCTTCGACAAGCTCAGGGCGACAACAAGTTTGAATCAGTTTAAGGACCTGTATCAAGTG